>JANYHD010000040.1 GCA_025359205.1 Gammaproteobacteria bacterium | reverse complement strand
CCATGAGCTTCCCTTTGGGTCCCCCGAGTGGGTGAAAAGACTGGCCGCCTACAGAATGGCCAAGACTTCCATACTTGCGTTGGTTTGCAATGCACAATTCTAACGTAGTCCAGAGCGCACAACTACGCGGTCCTGCCGAGTCATTGCCCGGGCACTCCAATAACGGTATTTAGCTACGGACGGTAGTGCGCTTACGCCGAGATTAGCGCTCGTAAGATGCGCCTCGGACGCGATCAGGCGGTGATTGCTATCGGCTACCCGTGGACCAGTGAAACGGCGACGCTCGATACGCCCATCTGGAGGCACTGGGTCTCCGGCTTCGAGGAGTACCAGCTATTGCGGGGATCGGACAGACTCATCCGCGAGATCTCCGCCGCCGAAGCGGTCAGAAATCAAATCGACTATCAACCTGGCCGGTAGGCTCGATCGATACTGCTGACTTTTACGACAATCGCCGCATGACCTGCCCGCCGCGCTACCACCACAGCGCGTACAGCGCGACCAGGATCGCCACGACAACCGCCGCTCCTGCATTGAAGCCGGCGCTGGTTGAGTAATCGATATTCTTCAGATCGACCCGCAACGCAGCTTCGCTCTTCGGCTGTGCAAGTGAGATCACGGCGGCCACCGCCATGCAGGCCAGGAACACCAGGCCAACGCGATCCATGAACGGCAGTGCGGGCCACCAGATCTTAAGCGCGAAGGACAGCACCGCCGAGCCGACGGCAGCCACCAGCGCGCCCGCTGCAGTGCAGCGATCCCAGAACATGCCGAGCAGGAAGATCACGCAGATGCCAGGCGTGAAGAACCCGGTGAATTCCTGGATGTACTGGAAGGCCTGATCGAAGCTCCCCAGCAGCGGCTTGGCCGAGATGATGGCAATGACCAGGGCCGTCACGGCCGTCAGGCGCCCGACCAGCACCAGCTTCTGTTGCGAGGTCTGCGGACGCAGCGGACGGTACACATCCATCGTGAAGATGGTGGCGATCGAATTGATCTTGGACCCCAACGAAGCCACGATCGCCGCGATCAGCGCGGCGAACACCAGGCCCAGGATCCCCGAGGGGAGCATGGCCATCAGGTGCGGATAGGCCTGGTCCGGCTTGGCCAGGTTGGGAGCGAGTGCGATGGCGGCAATGCCGGGCAGCACGATGATCACCGGCATGAGCAGCTTCAGGAATGCCGCGAGCACGATGCCCTTTTGAGCCTCGCGCACATCCTTGGCGCCAAGCGCGCGCTGAATGATGTACTGGTTGAAGCCCCAGTAGGACACATTCATGACCCACATGCCGCCGAGCAGCACGGACAGGCCGGGCAGATCCTTGTAGTTCGGGCTGTTGGCCGGAAGGATCATGTGGAAATGCTCCGGGAAGCGCACCGTCAGCTCGTGAAAGCCCGCCACCACGCCGGCGCCGCCACTGACCTTGTTCAGCGCAATGTAGCTGATGATCAATCCACCCAGCACCAGCAGCGACACCTGCACGATATCGGTCAGCGCCACCGCCTTCAGCCCGCCGTACAGCGCGTACACGCCGGCGAACACGCCGAGCGCGATCAGCGCCGTCTGCACCTCGAGACCCGTGACGGTACTCACCGCCGTGGCCCCCAGCCACAGGATGGCCACCAGGTTGACGAACACATACACGCCCAGCCAGAAGATCGCCATGACCGTCCTGACCGTGGTATTGAACCGGCGCTCCAGGAACTCCGGCATGGTGTAGATGGCATTCTTCAGGAAGATCGGCACGAAGTACTTGCCGACGATGAGCAGGGTGAGCGCAGCCATCCACTCGTAGGAAGCGATGCCGAGGCCAATCACGTACCCCGATCCGGACATGCCGATGATCTGTTCCGCCGAGATGTTCGCGGCGATCAGCGAAGTGCCAATGGCCCACCACGGCAGGGTGCGGCTGGCCAGGAAGTAGTCCTGCGCATCTTTCTGGTGGGTGCCCTTCTCACGCGAAACCCATTGGGCGAGTGAAAAGATGGACACTGCGTACAGGCAGATGATGGCGATATCGAGCGTCGAGAGTGTCAAGTTATTCCCCTTTTATTCTGGATAATCACCCGCGGCCGGCGGGCAGTATATCCTGTGCTCCGCTCAAATCTGCCAGACAGGGGTCAGGTACCGCCGGCGGAGCCTGCCGGAGCACACTCAGTCAGGACGGTCGGATCAGCCCTGCCAGACGGCGCGCGTTGCCGCTCTCCGGGAACACCACAGTATCCAGCTCGCGGTCAGACAATTGGAGCTGGTCGTGCAGGACGCCTTTCATGACGGAGCGCAGGTCCAGGGTCGGCCGGAGATCGTGTCCCTCGTAGAGGGCGGACGCATGGAGTCCGGGCCAGTCAGCCAGCACGCGGCCGCCAGCGACCGCACCACCCACGAGCAGCGCGGCCGAGCCGGTGCCGTGATCGGTGCCACGCGTGCCATTGGACGCTGCAGTGCGACCGAACTCGGTTGCCAATAGCACTGTGGTATTGCGCCACACGGGCCCGAGCGCGGTGCAGAGTTCGCGCAGGCCCGCGTCCAGCGCGGCGAGGCGCTGCGCGAGCTGGCCCTGCGCACCGCCCTCGTTGGCATGCGTGTCCCAGCCGCTGGTTTCCATGACGGCGACGCGTGGTCCGTCGTCGCGGCGCAGGAAGCTGGCCAGCGCACGCACGGTTTCTACGTAGCGTGCCGCGCCACCGCGCTGGGCGGCGGACGCATCCATCGGCGCATTCGTGGGCGCATTCATCATGGCTTCCTGCGGCGCCTGCCCTTCGGCAGCGATCGCATTGCTGACGAGCGCATCGGCCAGTCGCTGGCTCAGGACGGGGTCCTTTGAGTACAGGTCGGTGACCCGTTGCAGCGTGTCGTCGCTGAGGTTCGCGAGCTTCGATGGGGACCAGGAGGCCACTTCGGCTGGCCCACGCATGACGAGTGGCACGTTGGCGCCGAGGGCAATGCCGAGGCGCGCACTGCCAGCGTCCTTGAGTTGCAGGGCGCGATTCAGCCAGCCGCTCTCCGATGCATGTGGCAGGGTCACGCCGCTCTCGAGCACGTCCTGGCCATCAAAATGCGAGCGCTCACGATACGGTGTCGCGGCCGCATGCATGACCGTCAGTTCGCCGCCGGCGTAGCGCTCGTGCAGAAACAGGAGGCTGGGATGCAGTGCGAACAGCTTGTCGAGCTGCAGGCCGCCACCGCTTGCGTCCGGCGGCGGTATCGCCAGCGTACCGCGCAATGAGAGGTAGGCCGGGTCGCCATAAGGCGGTACGGCACTCAGCCCGTCGAGCGCGCCGCGCATGATGATGAACACCACGCGCCCGTCCGCGCCGACGCCCGGAGCACCGAAGGCGAGCCGCGTGGTCCATAAGGCGCCCATGCCCAGCGCTCCGATGCCCAGCGCACCGTGGCCGAGAAAGCGCCGCCTGCTGATGTGTGTCATCGATGATTTCCTCGGCCGTACGGTACTCGTCACCGTCGCATGAATTCCGGGCTGGCCAACAACAGTGTCAGTCCCTGGGCGCCGCTCTCGGCATGATTGATCGCGATACGAGTGCGATCGCTGAGCGTGCCGCCCAGCGACTGCGCCGCGCGCGCCGCGGCCGCAACGTGCGAGCCCATGCGCTGGCCCAGCTGGTCCGCCCACTCAATGCGCTTCAGGAGCGAGGCCGAACCGTCCCAGTCGGCCGCCCGATCCGGCCAGCCGGCGGGCGAGCCAGGTGAAAAGTTGCGTTGCCCGAGCAATTCGAACGGCGCCAGCGCCTTCTGCCCTTCTGGAACCGGCAACTGCAAGGCGCGGTAAGTCGAGTAAACGTAGTCGGACGGCGTCTTGTATTTGGCCAGTGGCTCGGACCAGGCCTCGGGCGCGTCGATCAGCGCGCGGTAGACACTCGGCAGGTCGCCCGAGCTGGCCAGGAATACCGAGCTGATGCGATCGACCGCCGCTGGCGGCGGCTCGTCGGCGATGAAATGCCGGCACAGCTTGGTTGCAATGTGCAGTGCCGTGGCGCGCGAGGCCGCCAGGTCTCGCAGCGCAGCTACGCCCTGCGCGTACCCAGACTCGGGATACTCCCGGCCCAGCATGCGTCGCCTGCCCGGCTCGTGCAGTGCCTCGCGAAAATAGAATCGCCCGGGATCACCGCCGCGCTGGCGGCCCTGGCCGCCGCCAATCGACCAGCCCGTGATCACTTTCGCAAATTCGGTGACATCGGCCTGGCTGTAGCCGCCGTTCACGCCGAGCGTGTGCAATTCGAGGATCTCACGCGCCAGATTTTCGTTGATACCGACCTTGCGCTGTGGCGCGTGGACCCAAAAACCGTGCCGCGACAGCTTGCGCGCCGCGTCCGAATTTGGGCCCACGGATTGGGCGTTATCCAGATAAAGCAGCATCGCCGGGTGCTGTTCCACCGCCAGCAGCAGCTCCTGAAAACTGCCGAGCACATGCGGGCGGATCGCCTCGCGTTCGAAGGCCCCGGCAATGCCCAGTACGGCCTGTTTGTCTACGGAGACCGCAAAATGGTTGCTCCAAAAGTGCACCAGCCGCTCGAGGAACGGCCGGTCCGTGGCTACGCCAGAACGTACGCGCGCGACGGCATCGTCGACATAGATGGGGCGCAGCAATGCGGGCAGCTTTTGCACGGCGGCCTGCGCCGCGGCCTCGTTCGTCGCCTCGCTGGCCGCCTCCCGCTTCTGCTCCTTTCGCTCCAGGCGCAGTTCTGCAACGCGTTCCAGGACGGTGGCTGTGTCCAGCAATCCGGCATCTGCGAGCAGCGGCGCCGAGCCGAGCAGCTGGCCGCGAAGCGCGCCGCGCGGATCACCGGCCAAATGGTCGAGGTCCCCGGGACGTGCTCCCAGGCCGAAGCGATTGGCCGCAATCGCGGCTGCATTGGTGTCCGCCATTACCGCGACAACGCGCGGTTTGCCAATTGGTTGACTGGCAAGCTGATTCATTTGCCAATTCCACCTGGAGACTCCCCAGGCCAGGATTACATTCGGTTCACCTTGGTCAGCGCTTCCTGGGTTGTGACGTTGCTAACACCTGTAGAGCCGGCATTCCGGCTGAAATGAGCCCCGCAAACCGACCCCCAAGGAGTTGTTATGTTGAAGTCCACAAAATTTCTTCTGACCACGGCGACGGCCATTGCTTCGCTGGCCTGTTTCACGGCCACCGCCAATGCAGAGACTGCGTGGCAGAAGTCGCATCCGCGCCGCGCTGAAGTCAACCATCGCCTCGCCAACCAGAACCGGCGCATCCACGAGGAACGGAAAGAAGGCGACCTGACCCCGGCGCAGGCTGCAGCGCTGCACAAGGATGATCGCCAGATCCGGCAGGAAGAGCGCGATATGGCCAGCCAGAACGGCAGTCACATCACGAAGCAGGAAAAGCGCACGCTGAACCAGCAGGAAAATGCGGTCAGCAAGCAGATCGGCAGGTAAGCTCCAGAGAGTTGATCCGGGCGACCGGCACGGGAACGCAGGTTCCCGTGCCGGTCGCGCCACCACCGACCTTGGTGAGGTCGGCGGCCAGAGTGTGAACTGCGTCACGCTAAAATCGCGCACCAAACGCAGGCACTAAGTCAAACGCGAGTCGGCCATGGGCGACACGGTGTTTGGCGACAGCCTTTCATACAGCATCTCCTCCCGCACAGCCGCGACGGAGGAGTGAAATCACCGTGACCGCGTTACTCACCATCCGCATGGGCCCGCGATAGTCGCGTCAGCGCCCCGCGCTTCCTGAACCAACCCACACGTGCTCGTCCCGCCGCCACGCGATTCGGCAGCCAGCGCTGCGCGCTTCTTGCGCGGCGCAGTTGCGGTTTGGCTGCTGTCTTCGTGGGCCGCCGGCGCGCTGGCCGCTGATGCGGCGCAACCGCGCTTCGACCATTTGACCACGGGCTTCGAACTCGTCGGCCAACACCGCGACCTGCCCTGCGAAAGCTGCCACAACAA
The DNA here is from genome assembly GCA_025359205.1 of Gammaproteobacteria bacterium. Classification (GTDB taxonomy): domain Bacteria; phylum Pseudomonadota; class Gammaproteobacteria; order Steroidobacterales; family Steroidobacteraceae; genus FEN-1191. Next base: position 87,664 of record JANYHD010000040.1, on the reverse strand, counting down.
CGCCGTATTCAAGGGGACACCGACCGATTGCGCCGCTTGCCACGGCCTGGGCATCCATGGTGTACGGGCCACGGCCAAGCCCGTCAGCCACATCATGAGTTCCAATCGCTGTGGGGCCTGCCATACACCAGTCGCCTGGAATCCCGCGGTGAACTTCGATCACGCCGAGGTGATCGGGAGTTGCTCGAGTTGCCACAACGGCGTGCAGGCCCAGGGCAAAGGCCCGGGTCACATCGACACGTCGCTGGAATGCGATGCCTGCCATACGACGATGAGTTGGGCGGGCGCCGTCTTCAACCACGTCGGCATCGTGACCGGCTGCGCGGCCTGCCACAACGGCGTGGCCTCCAAGGGCATGCCGCCAACGCATATACCCGTGGCTGCGGCGCCATGCGAGGCCTGCCACATTCCGACCCAGTACACGAGTTTCGGTGGCGCGAGCATGAATCACCCGGCGGTCTCGCCGCCCATGCCTTGCGCCAATTGCCACGAAGCCGGCCTGAGTTTCTTCGGAGTGACGATGGTGACGCGCCCACCGGCGCCGCACCCGGCCAGCCAGGACTGCGGTGTCTGTCACCTGTCCACCACCTCGTTCAAAACCGGCACGCTGCAGCCGGTCGGTCACATTCCCACCACACAACCCTGCACGCTCTGCCACTCGAACCCGAACGACTACAGCGTATACCTGATGCGTCACGACGGCATCGCCAGCGGCTGTGCCACCTGTCACGCCGCAGGACTGAGCTTCACAAACCTGGCGGCGCCGGCGCTGGTCGAACCACCGGCGAATCACGTGGCATCTGGCGCGGCGCCGTGCGAAAGCTGCCATGCGGGCAGCAATTTCTCCATCGGCGGCTTCGCCTTCCCCAATGCCAGCGGCAGTTCAGCGCCAGCGATGGTGCACGCAGCCGTGGCGGGCATGAGCTGTGAGAGTTGCCACGCGCAGGGCTTGACCTGGGCCGGCACGCCCTCGACCGTGGTCGAGCCCAGCAATCACATTCCAGTGGGCACCACGGCCTGCGTCAACTGCCACTCGCCTGCCGGCTTCACCAGCTTCGTGATTCAAAATGCCGTGCCGCCGATGAATCACAGCGGTTTCACGGACAACTGCAGCAGCTGTCACGGCGCAGGCAAGACCGATGTCGGCAAGTCGCCCAAGCTCACGGTCACAGTACCGCCCAATCACATCCCGACCGGTGCCGGGCCTTGCGAAGGCTGTCACTCGAACTCGAATTTCAGCGGCTTCGCTTTCACCAATGCGAGCGGCACCGCGCCGCCCGCCATGGTGCACAGCCAGGTCGGCTCCATGACCTGCTCGAGCTGTCATGAGGCCGGCATGAGCTGGATCGGTGCGCCACTGACCGTGGTGCGTCCGTTGACCAAGGCGGATGGCAGTGCGCACGTGGCGGTCGGCGAATGCTCGGCCTGCCACTTCAATACTGTGAGCTTCAAGGGCGCCACCGACCTGCCCAGCAACCACATTCCATTGCCGGCGGCCTCGGCCAGCACCTGCGGTTCCTGCCACGCCAACCTGGCCAATTTTGCGCTCTACACGATGGACCACAGCGTGGTGACGGCCGAGGCTTGCGCGAGCTGCCATGCGGCCGGCTTGAGTTTCGCCAACATGGCGCCGCCCGCGCTGGTGCAGCCGCCGGCCAATCACATCGCGTTCGGCGCAGCGGCCTGCGAGAGCTGTCATTCGAGTTCCACTTTCACGACCAGTGGTTTCAGGTTCACGAATGCCAGCGGCAACGCACCGCCCGCGATGGTGCACGCCGCGGTGCCGGGCATGGCCTGCGCAAGCTGTCATGCAGCGGGATTGAGCTTCGCCGGGACACCGGTGACGAAGACCCTGCCTGTCAATCACGTGCCGATCGGCACCGCGGGCTGTGAGAGCTGCCACGCGGCCGGCAACTTCACGACCTTCATGTTCAGCAATGCCAGCGGCATCGCCCCGCCATCCATGATTCACAGCGCGGTGGGCGGGACGGCCTGCTCAGCCTGCCACGAAGCCGGCAAGAGCTGGATCGGCACGCCCGCGACGGTACTGCGGCCGGCACTGAAGGCGGACGGTACGGCCCACACGGCCACGGGCGAGTGCTCGACCTGCCACTTCAATACGACGAGCTTCAAGGGCGCCACCGACCTGCCGAGCAATCACTTTCCTTTGCCCTCGGCCGACAACAACAATTGCGCCCTGTGCCATAGCAATGCGAACGACTACAGCGTGGCCACCATGAGCCACGTCAATATCGCCAGCGGCTGCGCGACCTGCCACGCGACCGGCAAGAACTTTGCCAACATGGCGCCACCGACATTGGTGGTACCGCCGTCGAATCACATCGCTTTCGGGACCGCTGCTTGCGAGGCCTGCCATGCCGCGAGCAACTTCACGAGTTTCAGTTTCAACAACGCCAGCGGCTCTGCGCCTCCCGCGATGGTGCACGCGGCGGTTACTGGCACAGCCTGCGCCAGCTGTCATGCGGCCGGCTTGAGCTTTGTCGGCACGCCTGTCACCAAGGTGCTCCCGTCCACGCACGTGCCGATCGGCACAGCGACCTGCGAGAGCTGCCACACCGCCACCAACTTCAGCAATTTTGCATTCACGAACGCCAGTGGCACGGCGCCACCCGCCATGGTGCACAGCCTGGTTGCGTCGACTGCGTGTTCAACCTGCCATGAAGCCGGCAACGGCTGGATCGGCACGCCCGCGACGCTACTGCGACCTGCAACCAAGGCCGACGGCACCGCACACGTGGCAGCGGGCGAGTGCTCCACCTGCCACTTCAACACGACGAGCTTCAAGGGCGCCACTGACCTGCCGAGCAATCACATTCCCCTGCCTTCCTCCGACAACAACAATTGCGCGCTTTGCCATAGCAAACCGAACGACTACAGCGTGGCCACCATGAGCCACGCCAACATCACCAGTAACTGCGCCCAATGCCACGCGGCCGGCAAGAGCTTCGCCAACATGGCGCCGCCCACGCTGGTGCAACCGCCCGCCAATCACGTCTCATTCGGAACTTCGGCTTGCGAGACCTGCCATTCGAATTCCAGTTTTGCAACGGGCGGCTTCAAGTTCAGTAATGCCAGCGGCAGCGCACCGCCTGCCATGGTGCACGCGGCCGTCGCGGGCATGGCCTGCGCCACCTGCCACGCTTCCGGACTGACATTCGCCGGCGTGCCCGCCACTAAAACGCTGCCTGTTACGCACGTGCCGGTGGGCGCCGGGCCTTGCGAGAGTTGCCACACCGCCACCAACTTCACGAACTTTGTATTCACGAATGCCAGTGGCGCGGCGCCGCCTGCGATGGTGCACGCGATTGTCGCAGCGACAGCCTGCTCTGCCTGTCACGAGGCCGGACACAGTTGGATTGGCGCTCCCGCGACGGTGTTGCGCCCGGCCGTGAAGGCCGACGGCACGGCGCACGTGGCCACGGGCGAGTGCTCGACCTGCCATTTCAACACCACCAGCTTCAAGGGCGCGACCGACCTGCCCAGCAACCACATCCCCTTGCCATCGGCCGACAACAACAACTGCGCGCTGTGCCATACGAACACCGGCAACTACACGCTGTCCACGATGAACCACGTGAACATCGGCAATGGCTGTGCCGTCTGCCACGCTGCGGGCAAGAGCTTTGCCAACATGGCGCCGCCGACATTGGCGCAGCCCCCGGCGAATCACCTGGCCTTTGGCGCCGCGGCCTGCGAGGGCTGTCATTCCAGCACGAGTTTTGCGATCGGGGGTTTCAGGTTCACGAACGCGAGCGGCACTTCACCACCGGCCATGGTGCATGCCTTGGTTGCCGGAGCGGCCTGCGCCTCCTGTCATGCGGCGGGAATGAGCTTCGTCGGCACACCCGCGACCAAAGTGCTGCCGGCCACGCACGTGCCGGTCGGCGCGTCGGCCTGCGAGAGCTGCCACACGGCCAGCAACTTCACGAGTTTTGCGTTCACGAATGTCAGCGGCACGGCGCCGCCCGGGATGGTGCATGCCCAGGTCGCATCGACCGCATGTTCGACCTGCCATGAAGCCGGTAACAGCTGGATCGGCACGCCCGTTACGCTGCTGAGGCCCGCCACCAAGGCAGATGGCACCGCGCATGTGGCTGCGGGCGAATGCTCCACCTGCCACTTCAATACCACCAGCTTCAAGGGCGCCACCGATCTGCCGAGCAACCACATCCCGCTGCCGGGTGGCTCGGCAAGCAATTGCGCCACCTGCCACAGCAACCTCGCCAACTTTGCGCTCTACGCCATGAATCACTCCGTGGTGACAGCCGAGACCTGCGCCACCTGTCACGCTTCGGGCAAGAGCTTCGCCAACATGGCGCCGCCCACGCTTGTGTTGCCACCCGCCAATCACATTGCCTTTGGCAGCGCCGGTTGCGAGAGCTGCCACTCGAGTTCGAACTTTGCCAGTGGCGGATTCAAGTTCACGAATGCCAGCGCCAGCGCACCGCCCGCCATGGTGCACGCAGCAGTCAGCGGCATGGCCTGCGCGAGCTGCCACGCCGCGGGCCTGAGCTTTGCCGGAACCCCGGCAACGCGGACGCTGCCGCCGAACCACGTGCCGATCGGCAGTGGGGCCTGCGAGAGCTGTCACGCGCCAGGCAACTTCACGACCTTTGTATTCACCAATACCAGCGGCACCGCGCCTCCTGCGATGGTGCACGCGGCCGTCCCGGGCGCAGCCTGCGCCAGCTGCCATGCCTCGGGGCTGACATTCGTCGGCGCGCCAGCGACGCGAACCGTCCCGTCCAATCACGTGCCGGTGGGCACCGTGGCCTGCGAGGGCTGCCATGCGCCGGCCAACTTCACGGCCTTCAGCTTCAGCAACGTCAGTGGCACGGCGCCACCGGCGATGGTGCACAGCCTGGTCAGCTCGACCGCATGCTCGAGCTGCCACGAGGCGGGCAGAAGCTGGGTCGGCAGCCCCGTGACCGTGGTGCGTCCGGCGCTCAAGGCCGACGGCACGGCACACGTGGCCGCGGGCGAGTGCTCGACCTGTCACTTCAATACGACGAGCTTCAAGGGCGCCACCGATCTGCCCGCCAACCACCTGCCGCTGCCGGCCGCCGACAACAACAACTGCGCCCTCTGTCACAGCAACCCGAGCAACTACAGCCTGGCAGCGATGAGTCACGCCAATATCGCCAGTGGCTGCGCGAGCTGCCACGCGGCCGGCAAGAGCTTTGCCAACATGGCGCCTCCGACCCTGGTGCAGCCGCCGGCAAACCACGTTCCCTTTGGCAGTGCGGCCTGCGAAAGGTGCCATTCAAACACGAGCTTTGCCGCTGGCGGCTTCAAGTTCAGCAATGCCAGCGGCACCGCGCCACCAGCGATGGTGCACGCTGCCGTATCAGGAATGGCCTGCGCCACCTGCCACGCCTCGGGCCTGACGTTCGCGGGCACGCCGGCCACGCGGACCCTGCCCTCGAACCACGTGCCGATCGGCACGGCCGCATGCGAGAGTTGCCATGCGCCGGGCAACTTCACGAGTTTTGTGTTCACCAATGCCAGTGCCACGAGTCCGCCGGCGATGGTGCATGCCGCAGTAGCAGGCGTGGCCTGCGCGACCTGCCACGCGGCCGGCAAGAGCTTCGTGGGAGCGCCCGCGACCAGGACACTGCCCTCGAATCACGTGCCCATCGGCAGCGCGGCTTGCGAGAGCTGCCACGCGCCGGCCAATTTCACCAGCTTCGCATTCACGAACGCCAGCGGCACGGCGCCGGCCTCGATGGTGCACGGCGTGGTCACGTCCACGCCCTGCTCAAGCTGCCACGAGGCCGGCAAGAGCTGGGCCGGCACGCCGGCCACGTTGGTGCGGCCGGCACTCAAAGCCAACGGTACCGCGCACGTGACCGGCGGCGAATGTTCGACCTGTCACTTCAACACCACCAGCTTCAAGGGCGCGACCGACCTGCCCAGCAATCACATCCCGCTGCCGGCCGCCGACGGCAACAACTGCGTGCTGTGCCACACGACGGCCGGCAATTACACCCTGGCAACGATGAATCACGTGAACATCAGCAGCAATTGCGCCCAATGCCACGCCTACGGCCTGAGCTTTGCCAACATCGCAGCGCCTACGCTGGTGCAGCCGCCGTCGGGCACGACCGGACACATTCCCTCGAACGCACCCAATGGCACGGCGACGATCGCCTGCGAGCAATGCCACCTCGCGACCGTGTTCACGACCTTCGCGGGCACCGTCATGAAGCACGCGGCGGTACGGGCGATGACCTGCATGAGCTGCCATGAAATCGGCATGAAGTGGAAGACGAACACGGGCGTGCGCCTGTGGGTGCGTGACTCGGCGGGGCACCACGCCGGGCAGGATTGCGGCGGTTCGGGCTGCCACTCCTCGCGCGACAAATTTGCGCGCCGCGCCGCGGCGAGTTCAGCTACTGGCCAAAAAGCTGGCATAACGAGTGCCGCGAAGCCCGCGTTCAGCGGCGCGGCAGGTCTGGTCGGCGCCGCGGGCTTCAATCACCAGCGCGTCATGGGCGCGAGCTGCATCAGCTGCCATGGACAGGCGAGTGGCATGGGCAAGCCGCCCACTCACATCCACAGCAGCGACCGCTGCGAGAGCTGTCATATGACGATTGCGTGGTCGCCGGTCACGCGCGTGGATCACCTGCAGCTGAACGGCACATGTGTGAGCTGCCACGACGGCAGCGCGGCGCGCGGCAAGTCCAGGGATCACATCGCGAGCGGCGCCAATTGCGAGGCCTGCCACACGAGCAATGCCTGGTCACCGGCGCGCTTCGACCATGCCGCCATGCCCGCTGGCACCTGTCGCAGTTGCCACGATTCCGTGCATGCGACCGGCAAACCGGCCAATCACGTGCCTACGAGCGCGCAATGCGACGCCTGCCACGGCACGCTTGGCTGGAAGCCAGCCCTGCTCGATCACAGCAAGCTCAGCTCGAGCTGCGTCAGTTGTCACGACAACAACATAGCGTTGGGCATGCCCGGCAATCACATGAACACGCAGCGCGACTGCGCAACCTGTCACAGCTATCCCGACTGGACTCCCCTGCACTTCGTACACACGGCCGCGGCCTGGCCCGGCCAGCACAAGGCGGCGCTCGAGTGCAGCACGTGCCACACCAGCAACACGGAGCAGATACCCTGGGCTTCGCCGGCGGACGCAGGCAACTGCGCAGGCTGCCACGCACGCAACTTCCGCGCGGACCGGCATCCGAAGACCAGCGCCGGCGCAAGCTACACGGCCAGCGAGCTGCGTGACTGCAGTGGCGCTTGCCACGTCTACACCGATGCCACACTCGCGCATGTGGCGAAGGCCATACCCGGCCCCTACCACCGCGTCGCGGACTCGGCTTTCAAGCACTGATGCCGAGCACGGCGTTGCTTTCGGCGACGGCCGCAGATTCCCGTGCGGGGTCGAACGAGCGGGACAGCCAGAGGTAGACGACCGCGGAGACCACGAGCCCAACCAGCCAGCCGAAATCCACGCCACCCAGCGCGCGTGCAGCCGGCCCCATGTAGAACTCCGGCAGCACGAAGAACGGCAGCATTGCGGCGAAGCCGATGCCGTAGGCGGCCAGTCCGCGCGCCGACCAGGCGCCATAGATGCCGTGCGGCACAAATAGCTGCGTGATCGCATAGCGCCCGCGGCGTACAAAAAAATAATCGACCAGGTTCACGGCAGTCCATGGCACCAGCAGGTAGAGCATGATCGTCAGCACCGCGAATACCAGTGCGATCGAGTTGACGCTGATGACGAAGGAGAGCGCCAGCCAGGCTGCCGCGAGCGCCGCAACGGCCACGACGCGCAGCCGGGCGGTGGGTCGCAGGTCGAACAGCGAACTGAGCCCCGTGATGATGGTCAGCATGCCGCTGTAGGCGTTGAGCCCCATGGTGGCCACGAGCGCCAGCACGGACGATATCGCCAGTATGGTGCCAAACCCGGCTACCAGCGCGTTGCCAGCATCGTACAAAGCGACCAGGCCGTCGCTCGCGCCGAGGCGTGTTGCCAGCCACGCGCCCAGTGAGATGAGCCAAATTGCCGAAGTCGCTGCCCCGGTGAATACTGCCGCGATGATATTGCGCGGCCGCGTGTCGTACGGCAGGTAACGCGAGTAATCCGATACAGAGGGCGCGTAGGTGATGTTGTAGCTCGCGCTGGCGGCAAACTGCGCGACAAACGCCACCCAGGTGAAGCCCCCAACGTGCAGGTGAGTCACCGGTACGCGCCCGAAGATGATCGCCAGCGTCAGCAGCGTGTACAGCGGCAGTCCCAGCGCGAAACACCAGCGGAATATCCGGTGCAGCCAGTCGTGGCCGTAGATGGCGAGCACGCCCGACGCGATGGCTGCGGCGATGGCCACGGCTCGCTCGTTCCAGCCCAGGATGCCGTGCAATCCGTTCGCGGTGAGCACGGTGTCCGCGACGTTGAAACCGACGAAGGTGAGGAGCGTGCCAACCAACACCAGCACCACGCCCCGATAACCGAACTGCGCGCGCGACTGAATCATCTGCGGAAGGCCTAATTCGACACCCTGCGAGGCGTGAAAGGCGACGAATACGGTACCAAACAGGATGCCGAGCGCGCCGGCGAGCGAGGTGTAGCCCCAACCCAGGCCCATGCCCGGTCCGACGAAACCGATGGCGATGGTGAAGAAATGAAAATTGCCCAGGAACCAGAATGGCACCTGGTCGATCACCCGGCCGTGGCGTTCGTGGCGCGCAACGTAGTCGATCGACTTACGCTCGATCGCCACCTGTGTTCGATCCGCTATCTCGCCAGCACGCGCCGCACGCGCGCCGCGGACAGCAGGCCGCGCAGCCGTGGCTCGCCACGCTCGCCCGCTTCGACCACGGCGATGTGGGTCAGCTGCGTGTCCTCGAACAGCCTGGCGACCGCACCGACCGTGCCCGATTCCAGCTGTCGCAGCTGCAGCACCTGCCAGTCATCAGGCCGCGCCATCAGATCGCGCACCAGCACGTGGTCGCGCGTGACGTCCGAGGCGCGCATGCGGCGCATCGGCTTCTCGCCCATAATGTCGTAGGCGGTGATCATGCCGACCACCACGCGCAGCGCTTCGTCGATCGCGAATGCGCAGCGCACGCCCGTGTGCTTCATGTGTTCGAGCGCCGCGTCAATCTGTGCGGTCACCGGCACGGTAATCGAAGCGCGCTCGCGAAAGTCTGTCATTACCGACAGCGCCGGATCACCGGGCTTCGCAAACCAGGCATCGGTGCCCGGTATCGGCAGTTGGGAGGCCGCGATCCTGCTGAGCGTGAGCATGGATTCCCTCTGGTGTAGCGTCAGAACATCCCGACTACGTTGCCGTTGGCATCGAGGTCGATGCTGTTGGCCGCTGGCGTCACCGGCAGGCCTGGCATCGTCATGATGTCGCCGCAGATCATCACGATGAATTCCGCGCCGGCGGCGAGGCGCACTTCACGAACGTTGACCATGTGGCCACTCGGCGCACCGCGCAGCTTCGGATCGGTGGAGAAGGAAAACTGCGTCTTCGCCACGCACACCGGGTAGTGCCCATAGCCCGCGTCCTGGAGCGACTTGATCGTGGCACGCACCTTGGAATCCGCGGTGATGTCCGCGGCGCCGTAGATCCTGGTCGCCACCGTCTTCATCTTGTCCCACAGCGGCACGGTATCTTCGTACAGGAACTTGAACTCGTTGGGCTGCTCGCAGAGGCGCACGACTTCCTTGGCGACCTCGAGCGCACCGGCGCCGCCCTCGGCATAGTGCTTTGCCGAGATGACTTTCACGCCCTGCTGCCCGGCCCGCTCGATGAGCTGCTGGATCTCGGCGTCCGTGTCCTCGGCGCGATGATTGATCGAGACGACGCACGGCAGGCCAAAGCGATTGCGCATGTTGTCGATGTGGCGCTCGATGTTGGTGATGCCCTTCTTCATGGCCTCGACGTTCTCGCGCGCCAGATCCGCCACTTCCACGCCGCCGTGATACTTGAGGGCGCGCACCGTCGCGACGATCACGACCGCGGCGGGCCGAAGCCCGGCCTTGCGGCACTTGATATCGATGAACTTCTCGGCCCCCAGGTCAGCGCCGAAGCCCGCCTCGGTAACGACGTAGTCGGCCAGCTTGAGCGCCGCCTGGGTGGCGATCACCGAGTTGCAGCCGTGTGCGATGTTTGCGAACGGCCCGCCATGGATGATCGCCGGGTTGTTCTCGAGCGTCTGCACCAGGTTCGGCGCTAGCGCATCCTTCAGCAGCACGGTCATCGCGCCGTTCGCCTTCAGGTCGCGCGCCCGGATTGGCTTTTGCTCGCGCGTGTAGCCAACCACGATGTTGCCCAGGCGCTCCTTGAGATCAGCGAGACTCGTGGCGAGGCAGAAGATCGCCATGACTTCCGAAGCCACGACGATGTCGAAGCCGTCCTGGCGCGGATAGCCGTTGCCCGGGCCGCCGAGCCCAACGGTGATATCGCGCAGCGCGCGATCGTTCACGTCGACGACGCGGCGCCAGGTGATGCGGCGCACGTCGAAGCCGAGCGCGTTGCCATGATAGATGTGGTTGTCGATCAGCGCCGCGAGCAGGTTGTTGGCCAGCGAGATCGCGCCGAAGTCGCCGGTGAAGTGCAGGTTGATGTCTTCCATCGGCACGACCTGCGAAAACCCGCCGCCGGCCGCTCCACCCTTCATGCCAAACACGGGGCCCAGGGCCGGTTCGCGCAGGCACACTATCGCCTTCTTGCCTATGCGATTGAGCGCGTCGCCCAGTCCCACGGTGGTCGTGGTCTTGCCCTCGCCCGCGGGCGTCGGCGAAATGGCCGTCACCAGTACCAGCTTGCCGTCGGGTCGCGACTTGATCGAGTCGAGGTAGGCCAGCGAGATCTTGGCCTTGTAGCGGCCGTAGGGCTCGAGGTGTTCCTCTGCAATGCCGAGCCGGTCGGCGGCCACCTGCAGGATCAGCCGCATCTTCGCCTGTTGCGCGATTTCAATATTGCTTTTCAATTTCATAGTCCTGGAAGCTGCGTGGGGTTGGACCGGCTGGCGGATCTGGCGGCGAAGAATATCGTAACGACCCGCTGCTAGGCCAATTCCTGCCTGTGTCGCGAGCATGGCGACGCGCCCGGACGTCTATATGATCGCAGCACGAGGCAGGCGAGGGTGAAAATGAGCAAGTCAGTGACGCTTCTGATATCCGTCGCCGTGCTCTGCATGGCCGGCTGCCAGACGCCGGCTCCCACGCCAACTCGTGAGCATCCGCTCCATCACGGCACCTTGTTGCTGATTGGCGGCGGCCTCGATGATGACAATCGGCCCGTCTACGAACGGTTCCTGCAGCTGGCCGCGGCAATCGGCCCGGCCCGGATCGTGCTCGCAACCGCAGCAACCGGCGAGCAGGATGTCGAAACCACGGACAAGACCGAGGCCACAATCGCGGCCATCGATCGCGCCACCGCGATGTTATTTACGGGCGCCGACCAGAATGTCATCCAAGCCTACCCGCCCGGGTTGAGAATGAGTATAACTCCGGTTGGCGGCGAGCCCAGCCGCGTCCTGCAAGGCTCGATACCGATGCTCAGCGTTTCCGCGGCGATCAGGCAGCGCATCTCGGTGCGCAAATTCCTGCCCACGCCGGTTTCCGAATCCCAGCTGCGCGAACTGCTCGACACGGCACGCTGGTCGCCCTCGGGTGGCAACCTGCAGCCCTGGAAGGTGATTGCGGTCGCCGGCGCCGAGCGTGAGGCGGTCATCGCACTAGCGCGCGGCATCCTCGCCGCTGCCGGCGGCGGTGCTCCCCGTGAACAGGGCGCCGACCTGGTCTATCCGCCCAATCTGTGGGAGCCGTACCGTTCGCGGCGCTATCAGGTCGGCGAGGAGATGTACGCGCTGATGGGCATTCCCCGCGAGGACCGTGCTGGCCGGCTTGCGCACGTGGCGCGAAATTTCGAGTTCTTCGGTGCGCCAGTCGGGCTGTTCTTCGTCATCGATCGCCGCATGGGGCGGGGGCAATGGGCGCACCTGGGCATGTTCATGCAATCGCTGGCGCTTGCCGCCCTGGAGCAGGGGCTCGGCACCTGCATGCAGGAGTTCTGGGGCACGATCAGGGACACGCTGCACGGCCACTTCGCGTTGCCTGAAACGGACCTGATCTATTGCGCCATGTCGCTCGGGGTCGCGGATCCGGCAGCGCCGGTGAACCGCCTGCGCTCAGCGCGGGCCGCGGTCGACGATTTCGCCTTGCTGCGCGGCTTCTAGCGCCTGCTCGATGCGGGCACGCGCAGCGGCGCGGATCTGCAGCCGGCGCTCGGTGCCGGCACGCGTCCACTCGGAGATCTCGGCAATGGTGCGCCCGCACCCGATGCAGACATCACCGCCGTCGAGCTGGCAGACGTCGCGACATGGGGAAGGCACGGAGACTCGCGGCGCTTCGTTCATGAGGGCACGCCGCGCGCGGCCCAGCGTGCAAACAGCGCGTGCATACGGGCCAGGCCATCCGTCAGTGCTGCGGGTCCCGGCTGGAGGATTTCGGGCGACTTGATTTCGTGCAGTTCGCCGTCGCGAACCGCGAGAATATCCTGCCAGCCGGCGCGCGCCGCGACCCGTTCAGGCCTGAAGCGCTTGCCACACCAGGACCCGAGAATGATGTCCGGCCTCGCGCGCACGACTTCGCCAGGATCGGCGATGATGCGATCGCGCGCGAGCGAACAGGCGCCGCGTTCGGGAAAGACATCGATACCGCCAGCCACGCCGATCAGTTCTGACACCCAGCCAATGCCACTGATCATGGGTTCGTCCCATTCCTCGAAATAGACCCGCGGCCGTCGCGGCAGTGTCGCGGCAGCGGCGCGCATACGCTCCAGGCCCGCTTCCAGTTGCCGCGCATAGACTTCTGCCTTCTCAGCCACACCGACCATCGCACCGAGGCGGCGGATGTAGCCCAGTATGCCCTCCACCGAGCGGTGATTGCTGATCCAGACTTCGATCCCCTGCCGGATCAACTCCCGGGCGATGTCGGCCTGGATGTCGGAGAAACCGATCGCCAGGTCCGGCTTGAGCGAAAGTATTTTATCGATCCTTGCGCTGGTGAATGCAGAAACGCGTGGCTTCTCGGCGCGCACGCCCGCTGGCCGCACGGTGAATCCTGAAATGCCGACGATGCGCTGCTGCTCGCCCAGCGCGTACAGGACTTCGGTCGGTTCCTCCGTCAGGCAGACGATGCGCTGCGGATACATCACACGCCGCGACGATACTGGCCGCCCACCTCATACAGCGCATGAGAGATCTGCCCGAGCGAGCAGACACGGACAGCCGCGAGCAGCTCCGCGAACACATTGCCATCGCGCGCCGCGGCCTCCTGCAGGCGCGCCAGCGCCGCCGCACTGTGCGCGGCGTTGCGGGCCTGGAAGCTGCGGACGCCGTCGACCTGAGCCTGCTTCTCGGCTTCCGTGGAACGGATCAGTGCCACGGCCGCATGCTCGGCGGCGGCGTCGCGCTCGGCCAGAAAGGTATTCACGCCGATCAGTGGCAGCGTGCCGTCGTGCTTGCGCGTTTCGTAGTAGAGGCTCTCCTCCTGGATCTTGCCGCGCTGGTACATCGTTTCCATCGCGCCCAGCACGCCGCCGCGTTCCGACAGCGCGTCAAACTCCTTGTAGACCGCCTCTTCCACCATGTCGGTCAGGTACTCCATCAGGTAGGAGCCCGACCAGGGATTCTGGTTCAGGTTCAATCCCAGCTCGCGGTTGATGATCAGCTGGATGGCCACCGCACGCCGCACGCTCTCCTCGGTCGGCGTAGTCAGCGCCTCGTCGTAGGCGTTCGTATGGAGCGAGTTGCAGTTGTCGAACAGCGCATACAGCGCCTGCAGGGTCGTGCGGATGTCATTGAACTGGATCTCCTGCGCATGCAGCGAGCGGCCCGAAGTCTGGATGTGGTACTTGAGCATCTGGCTGCGGGCATCACCCTCGTAGAGCTCACGCATCGCGCGTGCCCAGATGCGCCGCGCCACGCGGCCGATGACCGCGTACTCCGCATCCATGCCATTGGAGAAGAAGAACGACAGGTTTGGCGCGAACTCGTCGATCTTCATGCCGCGCGCCAGGTAGTACTCGACAATGGTAAAGCCGTTGGCGAGCGTGAAAGCCAGCTGGCTGATCGGGTTCGCGCCCGCTTCTGCAATGTGATAGCCGGAGATCGACACCGAGTAGAAATTGCGCACCCTGTGGTCGATGAAATACTGCTGCACGTCGCCCATCATCCGCATCGCGAACTCGGTCGAGAAGATGCAGGTGTTTTGCGCCTGGTCTTCCTTGAGGATGTCGGCCTGCACCGTGCCGCGCACCGAAGCCAGCGCTTCGGCGCGGATGCGGGCGTACTCGGCGGCGCTGAGTACGCCAGGAGCCACCAGCTGCTCGCCACTGATGCCGAGCAGCGCAAGGCCGGAACCGTCGTGGCTTTCGGGTAGTTCGCCCCGGTAGACAGGCACCTCGAGGCCGCGCGCGCGCAGCTCCGCATGCAACGCGGCGATGCGCTGCCCGGCCTCTGGCCAGCGGCCGTGCTCCTTGAGGAAGCGCTCCACGCGCTGGTCGATGGCCGTGTTCATGAACATCGCCAGGATGATCGGCGCCGGCCCATTGATCGTCATCGACACCGAGGTGGTCGGCAGGCAAAGATCAATGCCCGAATAGAGCCGCTTCATGTCATCCAGCGTGGCCACGGAGACACCGGAATTGCCGGTGCGTCCGTAGATGTCGGGGCGCGTGTCCGGATCCTCGCCGTACAGGGTGGTCGAATCGAAGGCCGTCGACAGCCGCGTCGCGGCGTGTCCGCGCGCCAGCAGGTGAAAACGCCGGTTGGTACGCTCGGGCGGACCTTCGCCTGCGAACATGCGCGTCGGATCTTCGGCCTCGCGACGATACGGGTATACGCCACCCGTGTAGGGATAGGCGCCGGGCAGGTTCTCGCTCCCCAGGAAGCGCAGCAACTCGCCCCAGTCCGAAAGCTTCGGCACCGCAAGCTTGGGAACGCGGTTGCGACTCATGGTTTCCGTGTAGTTGTCGCCGCGCAGCTGTTTGCCGCGCACCTTGAACTGGTAGCTGTCGGCCGTAGCGGCCGCGGCGCGCGCCGGCCAGGATTTCAGCCAGCCCACCCCTTCCGCCCCGATGTCCTCGAGCGCCTGGTCGTAGGCGCGGCGTAGTTCAAGCAGTGTGGGATCAGCGGCACCGTCGGCGGTGGCCTCCGTCGCATAGCGCTCGAGGGGCGCGGGCAGAGCCGCGTCGTGCAGGCCCTTGAGCGACTCATAGTATGAATGGCACAGGCGTGCGCTCGCTGCCGCGCGCTCCAGGTGCTCGCGGCAGCGCCGTCCGGCGCCGGAAATCTCCGCCAGGTAGCGGCTGCGCTGGCCGGGGATCAGTGGCTCGCGCGTGCGAAATTCGGTGGCGCCGATCGCCACCGGCTGGCCGTCACGCTCAGCCCAGCGCAGCTTGCCCACGCCCTTGCGATCGAGCGCCGCCAACAGCGCACCGAACAGCCGATTCACGCCCGGATCATTGAAGCGGCTGGCAATCGTCGGGTACACCGGCACTTCAGCCTCCGTTGCCCGGGCGCGATCCGGATGATTGCGCCGCCATTGCTTGCGCACGTCGCGCAGCGCATCTTCGGCGCCGCGCTTCTCGAACTTGTTCAGCACGATCACCTCGGCATAGTCGAGCATGTCGATCTTTTCGAGCTGGCTGGCGGCGCCGTATTCGCTGGTCATCACGTACAGCGGGATGTCGGCGAGATCCGCGATCTCGGTGTCGCTCTGCCCGATGCCAGCTGTCTCGACCAGCACCAGGTCAAACCCGGCATGGGTGTAGAGTTCAATGACGTCGCGCAGCACCGCCGACGTTGCCAGGTGCTCACGGCGCGTGGCCAGCGAGCGCATGAACACCGAGGGCGCGGCCAGCGCATTCATGCGGATGCGATCGCCGAGCAGCGCGCCGCCTGAGCGGCGCCGCGTGGGATCTATCGCCACGACGGCGATCTGGCGTTCGGGGAAGGCGCGCACGAAACGCTGCAGCAGTTCGTCGGTGAGCGAGCTCTTGCCGGCACCGCCGGTGCCGGTGATGCCGATTACCGGCGCTGATCGCTTGGTCCTGGCCAGCGCCTGCCGGATCTGCTCGGCGGCGCGCTCATCGCCGTGCCCACCCTCGAGCGCGGTGATGCTGCGGGCAATGTGCGCATGGTCGCGCGCATTGAGCGGTCCGAACGCATAGACCGGGCGCCGTGCCGCGCGCACGCGCGCGAACACGTCGTCGATCATGCCGTTGAGGCCCAGCCGGCGGCCGTCCTCGGGCGTATAGATCTTTTCCACGCCGTGTCGCTCGAGCGCAGCGACCTCTTCGGGAGCAATGGTACCGCCGCCGCCAACGATGACGCGGATGTGGCCGGCATTGAGCTCGCGCAGCATGTCGACCATATAGACGAAGTATTCGTTGTGGCCGCCCTGGTAGGAGCTGACGGCGATGCCGTCGGCGTCCTCCTGGATGGCGGCGCGCACGATGTCGGCGACGCTGCGGTTGTGGCCCAGGTGCACGACCTCCGCTCCGTGTGCCTGCAGCAGGCGGCGGATCATGTTGATGGCGGCGTCGTGCCCATCGAAGAGCGAAGCCGCGCTCACAAAGCGCAGCGGGGGCGACGGCGCGGCCAACGCCGGGGAATCGCGCAACGAGGCCGTCCGGCCCGGGTTCTTGGCGCTCATAGCGGCTTCCATCAAATGTTACCGGAGAGTATGATCCCACCCGCCATGAGCGTCAACCACAGCCCAACGCGCTCGCCCTCGCCCTGGCGGAGCCGTCGCAAGGCCCGCAGTGATCGCGGGCTCAAGCGCGAAGCCGTGATCCGCGCCGCCGCCCGCGCTTTCAACGCCCGCGGCTACCACAACACCTCGCTCGATGACATCGCCGCCACGCTCGAGGTCACCAAGCCGACGCTCTATTACTATGTCGAGAACAAGGAGCAACTGCTGTTCGAGTGCTTCTGCGCCGGGCTCGAGCCCGTGCGTGCCGCGTTCCGCGACGCGCGCGCCAGCGACCAGAGCGCCCGCGCGCGGCTCCGTGCCGTGCTGCTGCGCTACGCGCAGGCGATCGCCTCCGAGTTCGGCTGGTGCATGGTGCGCGCGGAGGACCAGGACCTCAGCGATGACATGCGTGCGCACGTCAAGGCGCTCAAGTCAGAGATCGATCAGGGCATACGCCGCCTGCTGCGCGAAGGCGTCGCCGACGGCTCGATCGCTGAGTGTGATCCGAAGATGACCGCGTTCGCACTGGCGGGCGCGCTCAACTGGATCGCGCACTGGTATCGCGACAACCAGCCGCAATCCGCGGCGCAGATTGCCGCCGCCTTTGTTACCCTGTTCGAGAACGGCCTGCTGCCGCGCGGCACTTGATGCCGGGCAGACCCAAGGATAAAGACACCATGTCAGACGCCGTCATGATCCTCAGCGCCCGCCGCACGCCGATCGGCGCCTTCCAGGGCGCATTCGCGACCATGACCGCGCCGCAACTGGGTTCGGTCGCCATGCGCGCGGCGATCGCGTCGGCCGGTATTCCGGCGGCCGATCTGGATGAGACGATCATGGGCTGCGTATTGCCCGCGGGCCTAGGGCAGGCGCCGGCGCGCCAGGCAGCGCTCGGCGCGGGCGTGCCAGTGGCGGTGCCGGCCACGACCGTCAACAAGATGTGCGGCTCGGGCATGAAGGCCATCATGATCGGCGCCGACCAGCTCAGCGCAGGCCGGGCCTCGCTCGTGCTCGCCGGCGGCCTTGAATCGATGAGCAATGCGCCCTACCTGCTGCCGAAAGCACGCAGCGGCTACCGCATGGGCCACGGCGAAATACTCGATCACATGTTCTACGACGGCCTGCAGAGCGCCTGGGACGGTAAGCTCATGGGCTACTTTGCCGACGCCACGGCGCAGAAGTACGCCTTCTCGCGCGATGAGCAGGACGCCTTTGCGGCTGAATCGGTGCGCCGCGCGCTGCGCGCGCTGCAGGCCGGAGAGTTCGATACCGAGGTCGCCGTGGTCGAGGTCAAGAGCCGCAAGGACACGACACAGGTGGCGCGCGATGAAACGCCTTTCGGCTGCGATATTGCAAAGATTCCGGCGCTCAAGCCCGCTTTCGGGCCTAACGGCACGGTCACGGCCGCGTCTTCCTCCTCGATTTCAGATGGCGCTGCGGCCACCGTGTTGACGCGCGAGTCAGTGGCGCGCGCGCGCGGCCTGCGGCCTGTTGCACGCCTTGTTGCCTGGACCAGCAGTGCGCTGGCACCCGAGTGGTTCACCGTGGCGCCGGTTGCCGCGATCCAGAAAGTGCTGCAGGCTGCGGGCTGGAAGGTCGGCGACGTAGACCTGTTCGAAGTGAACGAAGCCTTCGCCGTGGTGGCGATGGCGGCGCAGCGCGATCTCGGTATCGATCCGCTGCGGCTCAATGTGAACGGCGGCGCCTGCGCGCTGGGGCATCCAATCGGCGCCACTGGCGCGCGCATTATCACCACGCTCATTCACGCGCTGCGCCAGCGCGGCGGTCGGCGCGGCGTGGCAGCCTTGTGCATCGGCGGCGGCGAGGCAACCGCCGTGGCCCTCGAATTGACCTGAGGCAGAAAATGGACATCACTCAAGCTCGCGCCGTCGTCACCGGTGGCGCCTCGGGACTCGGCCACGGCGTCGCGCGCCACCTGATCGCGCAAGGCGCGCGCGTAACACTTCTGGATGTGCAGGCGGAACCGGGCGAGCGCGCGGCGCGCGAACTCGGCGCCGGCGCGCAATTCGTGGCATGCGACGTCACCGCCGAGGCGGCCGTTAATGCCGCAATGACCGCCGCGGCGGTCCGCATGGGTGGACTCAACCTGCTGGTGAACTGCGCCGGCATCATCGGCGCGGCGCGTGCGCTCGGCCGCAACGGCCCGATGCCAGCCGAACAGTTCAGCAAGGTCATCCAGGTCAACCTGGTCGGCACTTTCCTGTGCGACAAGGCGGCGGCGGACATCATGCAGAAAAACGTGCCCAATGCGGACGGCGAGCGCGGTCTGATCATTCACACCTCGTCGGTTGCTGCGTTCGAGGGCCAGATCGGCCAGGCGGCCTATTCCGCCACCAAGGCTGGCGTGATAGGCATGACGCTGCCGCTGGCGCGCGAGTTCGCTGCCTTCGGTATCCGTGTGATGTCGATCGCGCCGGGCATCTTCAGCACGCCGATGCTGGCCGGCATGCCCCAGGAGGTGCAGGATTCACTCGGCCGCCAGGTGCCGTTTCCACCGCGGCTGGGGCGCCCGGACGAGTTTGCGCGGCTGGTCCAAGCAATCTATGAGATCGCCATGCTCAATGGCGAGACAATCCGGCTCGACGGCGCGATCCGTATGCAGCCGAAGTGACGGTGGCCTGGTGGCGGGCCAGCGGCGGCTTAGCGACGGACGCCGCGCTCGACCTTGACCGCTTCCTGTCCGCGCGAGCCGCCAAAGCCACCTGTGAAGATCGGCACGCCTTCCGCGTAGACGGTGGCCTGGCCTGCGAAATCAAAGGGCACGACATCGCCCGGACGCAACGCCAGGAGCTTCCCCAGCGTCACTTCGGCATTGCCGAGCACGGTGCGAATGCCGACTTCGGCCTCTTCAACTTCACCACGCAGCGATTCGTACCAGCGTGCATCGGGTTTTTCGGTATTGCCGCGCAGCCCGAAGTCGAGCCGATCGCGCAGCGGTTCGATCATCGACTGCGGCAGCACCAGCTGCAGCTCTCCACCGTCTCCGTCCAGGTCGATGCGGAACGGCGCAATGACCACCAGTTCGGCCGGACTGATCTGGTTCACGAACTGCGGATTCGTCTCGGTAGCGAAATACTCCGGCTCGATGGCCACAACCGGAGCCCAGGCTTCCTTTAGATCACCAAATACGCTCTTGCGCACGACCTCGGTAATTCTCGATTCGGTGGCCGTGAATTCGCGGCCTTCGATTTTCGCGGCCCGACCCGAGCCTCCGAAATACTTGTCCACGACCGCGGACACCAGCGTCGGCGCCAACACCACCACGGCCGCGCCGCGCAGCGGCGCCAGACGCACGAGGTTGATGCTGCTGGGCAAGGGCAGCGTGCGCAGAAAATCACCGCAGCGCTGCACCGCGACTGGCATCACCGTGACCAGCGCCGGGTGGCGCAGCATGCTGCTCAGGCTGGTGCGGAACAGGCGCGCGAAGCGCTCGTTGACCATCTCGAGCCTCGGCACCCGACCACCCGCGACCGGGATCTCGCTCTTGAAATCGTAGCGGCGTGGCGTCCCGGCCGGGCCGCGTTCGTCGGCCGTGGAAATCTCGCCGCTGTTTACGCCACCCAGCAGGGCGTCGATCTCCTCCTGCTTGAGAACTTCAGGGTCCGTCACTATCCTCTCCTGTACACGCGATCAGTCCAGCCATGGTGCTGATCGAGCAAGATGCGTGCCGCCCAAACATGCGGTTCCAGTGTGACGCACATCACAAAGCCCGGCGTGGGTGCCGGCCTTTTGACGCCGCAACCGGTTTGCGGCACCGACCTCCGGGAGCGCAATGACATGAAGCAACTCTGGTGCCACATCGGCCGTACGGCTGCGATCGGCACGCTTGCCTGGAGCGCCGCGCCCGGCGCAAGCGCCGCGGAGACCGCCGCGAACTTCCGTTCGCGCCCACCGCAGGATGAGATCGTCTACTTCATGCTGCCGGACCGGTTTGCAAATGGCGACGCGGCCAACGATCGCGGCCAACTCGCGGGTGATCGACTGCGGACGGGCTACGATCCGACCCGCAAGGGTTTCTATCATGGTGGCGACCTGAAAGGCCTGACCGGAAGGCTGGATTACATCCAATCGCTCGGCGCCACGGCGATATGGCTGGGCCCCATATATAAGAACAAGCCCGTGCAGGGACTCGCGGGTGACGAATCCGCCGGTTACCACGGTTACTGGATCACCGACTTCACCACGGCGGACCCGCACTTTGGCACGGCCGCGGACATGGCGGCACTGGTTGCGGCCGTGCACGCACGCGGCATGAAGATCTACCTGGATATCGTCGTCAATCACACCGCGGACGTGATCCGCTACCGCGAGTGCCCGGACAGCAACTGCCCGTACCGCTCGCTCGCCGACTATCCGTACTCGCGTCGCGGTGGCCCCAATGGCACACCGATCAATCCCGGCTTCGCCGGACACGCGACCGAATACCAGACCGCCGCGAACTTCGCCCTGCTCACCAATCCCACCTACGCCTACACGCCCTACGTGCCCGCGGGCGACGAGCACGTCAAGGTGCCGGACTGGCTGAATGACCCGATCTACTACCACAACCGTGGCAATACCACCTTCAAGGGCGAAGATTCCACACTCGGCGATTTCAGCGGGCTCGATGACCTGATGACGGAGAATCCGCGCGTCGTGCGGGGTTTCATCGACATCTACGGCGGCTGGATCGACCGCTACGGCATAGACGGCTTCCGCATCGACACCGCCAAGCATGTGAATCCGGAATTCTGGCAGGCCTTCGTACCCGCCATGCGCGCGCGCGCGGCGGCCAGGGGCATTCCCAACTTCCATATCTTTGGCGAGGTGGGCACCGGTGAACCCGATGTCGCGCTGCTCGCCGGGCACACACGCGTCGATCGGCTGCCCGCCGTGCTCGACTTCGCTTTCCGTGCCGCGGTGCGCGACACCGTGGCGGGCAACGCGGGGACGGACGAGCTGGCGCGGGTATTTGCAGGCGACTCGCTCTACGAAGGCGGCGCGGATGCCGCCCTGCAACTGCCGACATTCGTGAGCAACCACGATGATGGGCGCTTCGCCATGTTCGTGCAGCAGCTGCGCCCGGGAATCAGCGACGCCGAAACCCTGCAGCGCACGCGGCTGGCGCAGGCCATGTTGTTGACGCTGCGCGGCGTGCCCGTGGTCTACTCTGGTGACGAGCAGGGGTTCGTCGGCCACGGCGGCGACCAGGCCTCGCGCCAGGACATGTTCGCAAGCCAGGTGGCATCGTATAACGACCAACCGCTGCTCGGCTCTGCCGCGACCACGGCCACCGACAATTACGACGTGTCGCGCCCGCTCTACCGGCTAATCGCCAAGCTCGCCGCTTTGCGGCGCGCAAACCCCGCGCTACTGCACGGCCGGCAGATTGTGCGGGCAGCCGGCGCCGCACCCGGATTGTTCGCCGCTTCGCGTATCGACCCGCTCACCGGCCGTGAGATTCTGGTGGCGTTCAATACCTCGACCACCAAACTCGACGCACATGTGCTCGTGGACACGCACTCTAGCCACTTTGATTCACTCTTTGGAAGCTGCAGCGCGGACGCCGATGCGCCAGGCAGCTATCACGTGCGGCTGGAACCGCTGGATTTCGAGATCTGCGCGGCCGGGGCTGCGCCCTGAGCCGCGGGCGCGCTCAACCCAGCGCGCTGTCGGCGCCGCCACCGAGGCGCGGGCTGGGATTGGGATTCACCTCCACGCGCACCTGTTCGCAGGCGTAGACCGGGCGGCCGTTCTCGAGCTGCGGTCGGTAGCGCGCCTGGCGCGCAAAATCGAGTGCCGCCGCGTCGAAGATCTTGTCCGTGGAGGACTGCGCGATGCGCGTCGCGGCGATTTCGCCGTCCGGCGTCACGCACACTTCGATGATCGCGACTTCGCCACGCGCGGAACGCGGTACGCGCGCCGCAATGTACGTGGTGGTCACTTCCAATGGCTGGACGACTACGGGTGGCGGCGCAACTATCGGCCGCAGGGCTTGCAGCGTGCAACCGGCCGAACTCAGGCCCGCCAGCGCGGCGACTGCTGCGGCCGCGGCGTGAGTGGCCGGCACTGCGCGATCAGTCACCAGCGCCGCCCTGCAGCGTGCGCTGCAGCTGGGCCGCGTCGACTTCGCGTTCCCAGCGCGCGATCACGATGGCCGCGACTGCATTGCCGATGAAATTGGTCAGCGAGCGGCACTCGCTCATGAAGCGATCCACTCCTTGTATCAGGACCAGCCCGGCGACCGGCACCGACGGCACGACTGCCAGGGTCGCGGCCAGCGTGATGAAGCCCGAGCCGGTGACTCCTGCGGCGCCCTTGGAACTGATCATCGCCACCAGCAGCAACAGCAGCTGGTCGCTGAGCGCCAGGTGCACATTGGTCGCCTGCGCGATGAACAGGGCCGCCATGGTCATGTAGATGTTGGTGCCGTCGAGATTGAACGAGTAGCCGGCCGGCACCACCAGTCCGACGACCGGACGCGAACAACCGGCGCGTTCGAGCTTGTCAATCAGCAGCGGCAGGGCTGACTCCGAGGAACTCGTGCCCAACACCAGCAGCAACTCATGACGGATGTAATGCAGCAGCCGCAGCAGCGAGAAGCCGCTGGCGCGCGCGATTGCGCCGAGAACACCAAACACGAACAAGGCGCTGGTCAGGTAGTAACACAGCATCAGCCCGGCCAGGTGCGTCAGCGCGCTGATGCCATATTGCCCGATCGTGTAGGCCATCGAACCCAGCGCACCGAGCGGCGCCGCGCGCATGATGAGCTGCACGATGCGGGAGACCACGGTGCCCAGCAGCTCGAGCGCGCGCCGCGCGGGCTGCGCGCGCTCGCCGGTCAGCGAGAGCGCCAGTCCGAACAGGACCGATACCAGCAGCACCTGCAGGATATCGCCACTGACGAAGGCCCCGACCAGGGTGTCCGGAACCACGTGCAGCAGAAATTCCACCACGGTATGGCTGTGGGCCTGTTGCTGGAAGGTGGCGACCGCGCTGGTGTTGAGTTGCGTGGGATCTGCGTTGAAACCGGCGCCCGGCTGCGCCAGGTTGGCCACCGCGAGGCCGATGACCAGCGCCAGGCTCGACACCACGATGAAATAGCCGAGCGCCTTCAACCCGACGCGTCCTACCTTCTCGAGGCTGCTGACGCCCGCAATGCCGCTGGTGACCGTGCAGAAAATCACCGGGGCAATGATCATCTTCACGAGCTTGATGAAGCCGTCGCCCAGTGGCTTGAGGCTCACAGCCGTTTGCGGCGCGAAATAGCCGAGCGCCACGCCGATAGCCACGGCGATGAGCACCTGTGTGTACAGCGAGGCGTACCAGCGTGCCGGGGTCGCCGGCGATTGATGGCCCGGTCCGGTCATGGCTGCAAAGATAGGCGCAAATGCAGGCTGGCTGCTAGCATTTGCGCCCCACGGCCCGCCCGAAGGACGTCCCGATCATGCACAAACGCGACGACGCCAGGACTGCCTGGCTGAGCCTGGCAGCCCTGCTGCTGCTCTCCGCCCGCCTAGGCATTGGCGCGGAGCCGCCACCGGCACAGCCGGCGGTGGCCGCCAAGTCCACGCCCACGATGGCGGAAATGCTCGCTGCGGCGCCCGCTTCCGCCTGGCGGAAACTGGCGGACGAGCACACGCTCTACATGGAACTGCCCGCCGGCCGCGTGATCATCGAACTGGCGCCGGCGCTCGCACCGCACACAGTCGCCAACATCGAGGCCTTCGCGCGCCTCCACTATTTCGACGGCCTGGCTATCCTGCGGCTGCAGGACAACTACGTCGCGCAGTGGGGCGACCCCGACGAAACCCGCAAGATTCCCGACAACCTGCAGGCCCTTGCGCCCGAATTCGCGGTGCCGCTGGGCTCTACCGCCTTCACGCGGCTTGCCGATCGCGATGGCTATGCACCGCAGGTGGGTTTCATCGACGGTTTCCCCGCGGCGCGCGATCAGGCCGCCGGTCTCGCCTGGCTCACGCATTGCTACGGCGCGGTGGGCGTCGGGCGCGGCACCGATCCGGCCAGCGGCAATGGCAGCGAGCTCTACGCGGTGATCGGACACGCGCCCCGCCACCTCGATCGCAATGTCACGGTGGTCGGCCGCGTGCGCCAGGGCATCGAACTGCTTTCTAGCTTGCCGCGCGGCACGGCCGAACTGGGCTTCTACGCGACCGCGGCGGAGCGCACGCCGATCAGGTCCGTGCGCCTGGCGAGCGAGGTGTCGCCGGCGGAACGCACCCCGCTCGAAGTGCTGCGCACCGACACGCCCACGTTCACGGCGCTGGTGGAGGCGCGCCGCAACCGTCACGACGACTGGTACGTGCGGCCCGCCGGCTATATCGAGCTGTGCAACGTGCCTGTTCCAGTGCGATTGATGCAGCCGGTGCCGTCGGTGGCGCCGGGCCCGCCGCCGCACTAGCACGCTGCACTGACCGTCCACACCAAGGCATAAGGATCCGCGCACGATGGGCCGCATATTCGAAGTCCGCAAGCATGCGATGTTCGCGCGCTGGAACCGCATGGCCAAGCAGTTCGCGCGGGTATCAAAGGACATCGCGATGACCGTAAAGTCGGGCGGCGCGGATCCCGCTTCCAACCCGACGCTGCGGCGGGTGATCCAGAATGCGCGCGCGGTCAACATGCCCAAGGACAAGGTCGAGGCGGCGATCAAGCGCGCTTGCGGGCGCGACGCCACCAACTACCACGAGGCCATCTACGAGGGCTATGCTCCGCACGGCGTGGCGTTGCTGGTGGAGACGGCGACTGACAACCCGACGCGCACGGTCGCGCACGTGCGCAACATCTTCGTCAAGCACGGCGGGAATCTCGGCACCACCGGCAGCGTCTCCTTCCAGTTCCGCAAGATGGGCGTGTTCCGCCTCAACCCCGCCGGCATCGACCAGGATTCGCTCGAGCTCGACATGATCGACCATGGCCTGCAGGAGATGGGCGAAAGCAGCGGCGAAAAGGGCGAGCCGCAGCTGGTGCTGCGCTGTGATTTCGCGGATTTTGGCAAGCTGCAGGAAGCCCTCGAGGCGCGCGGCGTGGTGCCGGTTTCCGCCGAGCACGAGTACATCTGCTCGGCGCCGACCGAGCTGCCCGAGGCGCAGGCCGCAGAGGCGCTGGAGCTCATCGACCTGCTGGAGCAGGACGACGACGTGCAGCGCGTGTTCCACACGCTGGCCTGAAGAACTGCCTGGCCTGAAGAACTCTCAGCGGTCGATGCGCGTCGACAGCACGATCGAGGAGACCGTGCGATCGATGCCGTCGAGCGAGCCGATCAGGTCGAGCAGCCGATCCATCTCGCCCACCGTGTCGGTGACCACGATCGCGATGCTGTCGTGCTGGCCGCTCACGGCATAGAGTTTGCGGACCTCCGGGAGCCGCCGCAGCGCCGCTTCGGCACGCGCCTGGAGCTTGGGAACCAGCGTAATCATCACCTGCGCCTGGATCTGCCCGCGCTCCTGGTCCGGCCCCATGCGTACGGTGAAACCCGTGATGACCTGACGCGCCAGCAGCCGCTCGATGCGGCTGTGCACCGTGGTGCGCGAGAGCCCGAGCCGGCGACCCAGTTTCGCGGTAGAGGCGCGGCCATCCTCGCGCAGCAGGGCGAGGATTTCGCGATCGATCGCATCCGTCGTCATAACGAAGAAAGTATACGTCATAGTGACGAGAAGTGCTCGTCATATAGTCGATTCTGGGGCTGCTTTTTGCACACGCCTTCGTCAAGATAGGCGGCTGTATCAATTGGGGTAAGCCATGAAGAAAGTAGCCATCGTCGGCGCCGGCAAGATCGGCCACATGATCGCGGACATGCTCGTGCATAGCCGCGATTACCAGGTCGCCGTGATCGACAAGTCCCCCGACCAGCTCGCCCGGCTCAAGGCTGCGACTCCGATCGAGTGCCTGGCAATCGACGTCAACGACCCGCAGGCCGTGGCGCAGGCATTGCGTGGGCGCTTCGCAGTGCTGAGCGCCGCACCTTTCCAGGTGACCGGCAAGATTGCCGAGGCGGCCGCACTGGCCGGCGTGCACTACCTCGATCTTACCGAGGACGTCGCCAATACCCGCCGCGTGCGTGCGCTGGCAGCCACGGCCAGCACCGCCTTCATTCCGCAGTGCGGACTGGCGCCGGGCTTCATCACGATCGTCGGTTACGACCTGGCCAAGCATTTCGACCAGCTGCAGGACGTGCGACTGCGCGTTGGGGCCCTGCCCCAGTACCCGTCCAATGCCCTGAATTACAACCTGACCTGGAGCACCGACGGGGTCATCAACGAGTACTGCGAGCCCTGCGAGGAGATCGCCAACGGCGAACTCGTGCAGGCCCCGCCGCTCGAGGAACGCGAGGAATTCTCGCTCGACGGCGTGACCTACGAGGCCTTCAACACCTCGGGCGGAGTCGGCACGCTGTGCGAAACCCTGCGCGGCAAGGTGCGCAACCTCAATTACCGTACAATCCGCTACCCTGGGCACGCGGCCATCATGAAGGCGCTGCTGCAGGACCTGCGCTTGCGCGAGCGGCGCGACGTGCTGAAGGATATCCTCGAGCACTCGCTCCCCACGACGCTCCAGGACGTGGTCATTGTGTTCGTGACGGTCACAGGCATGAAGAAAGGACGCCTGGTGCAGGAAACCTACGCCAACAAGGTCTACGGCCAGGTGCAGAACGGCGTGGAGCGCAGCGCGATCCAGCTCACCACCGCCGCGGGCATCTGTGGTGTGCTCGACCTGCTGGCCGACAAGCGCCTGCCGCAGCAGGGCTTTATCCGCCAGGAAGACGTGCCGCTGAAGGACTTCCTGGCCAACCGCTTCGGCCGAATCTACGCAATGCGCCCGCCACAGGCGCTGGGCATGACCGGAACATGACTTTCCGCGTCATCATGCAGGAGGCCGGCGTACCGCCGGCCGTGTCGCAAGCGACCAGCGGGTTGCAGGCGCACACGCCCATTGATGGCTCGGCGCTCAGCTACGTCCCGATCGACAGCACGGAGGTCGTCGCTGCGCGCATCGGGGCAGCGCGCGAAGCGTTCCTCGCGTGGCGATCGGTGCCGGCGCCGCTGCGCGGCGAGCTGATCCGCCGCTTTGCGCGCCGTGTGCGCCGCGACAAGCAGGCGCTCGGCAAGCTGATCTCGCTCGAGTCCGGCAAGATACTCAGCGAAGGCCTGGGCGAAGTGCAGGAAGTCATCGACATCTGCGACTTCGCGGTCGGCCTGTCGCGCCAGCTCTACGGACTGACCATCGCCTCCGAACGTCCGGGCCACCACCTGCTCGAACGCTGGCATCCGCTCGGCCCGGTCGGCGTGATCACGGCCTTCAATTTCCCCATGGCAGTCTGGGCCTGGAACGCCGCGCTCGCGCTGGTGTGCGGCAACACTGTCATCTGGAAGCCCTCCGAGAAGACGCCGCTGTGCGCGCTGGCCCTGCATCGGATCATGAGCGAGGTCATCGGTGATTTCGCGGCGGCGCACCCAGCCATCTCGCAGCTCGTGATCGGCCGGCGCGAGGCGGGCGAACAGATTGCCGACAGCGAAGCCATTCCGCTGGTGAGCGCCACGGGCAGCACGGCCATGGGCCGCGCGCTCGGACCGCGCGTCGCCACGCGCTTTGGACGCTCGCTGCTCGAACTGGGCGGCAACAACGCCGCGATCGTCACGCCTTCGGCCGACCTCGGCTTAAGCCTGCGCGCGATCGTGTTCGCCGCGGCTGGCACGGCCGGGCAGCGCTGCACGACGCTGCGTCGGCTGATCGTGCACCGGAGCCTCGCCGCACAGCTCAAAGGCATGCTGCGCAAGGCCTACTCGAGTCTGCCAGTGGGGTCGCCGCTCGAACGCGACACGCTGGTCGGGCCGCTCATCGACGCCGGCGCCTTCGTGCGCATGCAGTCCGCACTCGCCGCGGCGCGCCAGGCTGGGGCCACGGTGGTCGGCGGTGAGCGCATCGTCCCGCCGGGTCTCGAAGGCGGCTACTACGTACGGCCGGCGCTGGTCGAGACCGAGTCGCAGTTCGAGGCGATGCGCGAGGAAACCTTTGCGCCGATCCTCTACATACTGCCCTACGACACCTTTGAGGAAGCCATCGCGCTGCAGAACGAAGTGCGTCAGGGCCTCTCCTCGGCCATCTTCACCACCGATATGCGCGAGTCCGAGACCTTTCTGTCGGCAACCGGTAGCGATTGCGGCATTGCCAACGTCAACACCGGCCCCAGCGGTGCGGAGATTGGTGGCGCCTTCGGCGGCGAGAAGGAGACCGGCGGCGGGCGCGAGTCCGGGAGTGATTCCTGGAAGGCGTACATGCGCCGCCAGACGCAGACGGTCAACTATTCCTCCTCCATGCCGCTCGCGCAGGGCGTGCAGTTCCCGATCGAATGAACGCGCTCGATCTATTCGACCTGCGCGGAGCCTTAAGCGAGGACGAGCAGCTCGTGCAGGACAGCGTCGCACGGCTGGTCGACACGCGCGTGCTGCCGATCATCGCCGGGTGCTTCGAGCAACACCGCTTTCCGCGCGAGCTGGTGCCGGAACTCGCCTCACTGGGCCTGCTGGGCGCGAGCCTCGAGGGCTACGGCTGCGCCGGCCTGAATTCGATCGCCAGCGGCCTGATCTGCCTGGAACTCGAGCGCGGTGATTCCGCGCTCCGCAGCTTCGTGTCGGTGCAGTCATCGCTGGTGATGTATCCGATCTGGAGCTACGGCAGCGAGTCGCAGAAGCAGCAGTACCTGCCACGCATGGCGCGCGGCGAGCTGATTGGCTGCTTTGGGCTCACTGAACCGCACGGCGGCTCGGATCCGGCCAACATGAAGACCCGTGCGCGTCGCAGCGGCGGCGACTGGTTGATCAACGGCTCGAAAATGTGGATCACCAACGGGGCGATCGCCGATGCCTGCATCTGCTGGGCCGACACCGAGGACGGCGTGCGCGGCTTCATCATCGACAAGGGCACGCCGGGCTTCACTGCCACCGAGATCGAGCACAAGTTTTCGCTGCGTGCTTCCCACACGGGTGCGTTGTTCTTCGACGATGTGCGCGTGCCTGACTCGCAGCGCCTGCCGGGCGCTGCCGGGCTCAAGGGGCCGCTGTCCTGCCTGACGCAGGCCCGCTATGGCATAGCCTGGGGCGTGATCGGTGCCGCGCAGGCCTGCCTCGGCGAGCTCATCGACTACACCGCCACGCGCGAGCTGTTCGGCCGCCCGCTGGCGCAGAACCAGGCCATCCAGGTGCGGCTTGCGGAGATGGCGCGCGGCATCACCACGGCGCAGATGCTGGCGCTGCAGCTTGGACGGCTCAAGGACAAAGGCGCGCTCAAGCCGGTGCAGGTCTCGCTTGCCAAGTGGAACAACTGCCGCATGGCGCTCGATGTCGCGCGCGACTGCCGCGACATGCTGGGCGCCGCGGGCATCAGCGCTGAGTACGGGCCGATCCGCCACATGCTCAATCTCGAGAGCGTGATCACCTACGAGGGCACCGAGACCGTGCACCAGCTGGCGGTTGGACGCGAACTGACGGGCCGCAGTGCATTCTAGCTAGAGGTTTCCATTTCGATGAATACGCCCCCGCACAGTCGCCGCCGCCGCTGGCCGTACGCGCTGGCAATCGTGCTGTTGGGCTTTGGCGCCTACACTTGCCTGGCGCTGTGGTGGTCCTATTCCGAGGGCGAGCGCGTCGGCATCCTGCAGAAGCTCTCGCGCAAGGGTTGGGTGTGCAAAACCCATGAGGGCGAGCTGGCGCTCTACGTGATCAGTGGCGTGACGCCGCAGATCTGGAGTTTCACGGTGCGGGACGCGGCAGTTGCCCGCCGCCTGAACGATTCGCTCGGCGCGCGGGTGCGGCTCCACTACCAGGAACATCGCGGGCTGCCCTCAAGCTGCTTTGGCGACACCGCCTATTTTGTCGACAGTGTGCAGGCGGTTGATCCGCCCGTGCCCATGCCCGCTTCCCCGGGTCCCGGCGTCGTGGCGCCGCCCCGGTAGAGGGCTTACACTGTGGCCAGCCCCAATTTTTTCACGGTGGAGTGAGGCACATGACCAAGGGAATGGATCGCAAGAAGGAAGGCAAGAAAAAGCCCGCCAAGTCACTGATGGAAAAACGCGCCGCCAAGGCCGAGAAGAAGAAACAGAAATAGCGTGGCCGGCGCCCGGCGCCTCGCCTAGCCGTGGTCGCCGCGCAGACTCGCGAAAGCCTGCTCCATGGTCCGTCGGCGCAGGTGGGCCTCAAAGACGGACAGCGCCGGAATCCAGGATTCGTCGCCGTCAGCCTCGACTGTTGGCATCAGGCCCCGCTGCCGCAGCGCGCGGGCAAACGAGGGCAGGCCGGCCAGCCCCAGCTCCATCGCCGGCGCGCGCCCCGAGAATCGTGGCGTCACGCCCGGTGTGTTCTGCAGATTGAGTTCATTCATCGTCAGGTCCATTGAATCGTATAGGCGTCTGTATCAGCTAGACTCGCCAGCGCAGCGCTGAGTTCCGGCTAAATGTGTCGGGCCCGAACGACAACCGCTACTGAACGCCAGACTACGCGTGCACGGTTGCAGCGCGATGACATCGGTATTCTGGATCATCAAGATTAGCGCCACGACACCACGACCGTAGGCACGACGCTGGCGGACTCTGCCGAACGTGCGCTCGGCATCGGCTATGCCGGCGGGCAAGGCGCATTGGCCTAGGGGGCATCGATCGGCGTGACCACGACGGCCGTTCCATAGCACAGGACCTCAGCCGCGCCCATCATGGGACCGGTATCGTAGCGAACGCCGACCACGGCGTTTGCGCCCAATTGCCGCGCGTGCTCCGTCATCAGGTCAAAGGCCTCGGCGCGGGCGGATTCGCACAGCTGCGAGAAGATGCCGACCCGGCCGCCAAAAATCGTGCGCAGGCCTCCGAGGATGCTGAGTGGCAATGAGCGCGTACGCACTGTGATACCACGCACCACGCCCAGGCTGCGCGTCACGCGCTGGCCGGGAATCTCAAATACCGTTGCCGTCATCATGATGCACCCCCACTCTTGCCTTCACGCCACCATTGTAATGACCCGCACCACTGGCTCGAGGTAATTCCTGAACCCCAGGTCCTCATAGAGCCGGCGGGCACCCTGGTTGGCGCTCATGACATGCAGGAATGAGGTCTGGCCGCGGGCGCGTTGCAGCGCCATGAGCCTGAGCATCAGGGCGCGGGCCAGGCCGCGGCCCTGGAAATCAGGGTGCGTGCACACGCCGCTGATCTCGCGAAATGGGCCGACGTGCATCCGCTCACCGGCCATGGCGACGAGGCGCTCCCCCTCAAAATAGCCAAAGTAGTCGCCCAGCTCGATGGTGCGCAGTCCGAAGGGTCCGGGGCGCGTCAGCTGCGCGAGCTCCATGGCCTGTTGCGCATGCTGCGGCACCAGCCGCCGGGCGCGGTCGGGCTCGCCGCCGGATTTTCCCGCGGCGCCGGCGACTGAACCGCTGGCGGCATCCGGGGAACCAACCATGAGGCACATCGTGGCGTCCGCCTCGACTCGCCAACCTGGTGGCACCGGTCCGTCCCAGCCGCTGCAATAGAGGTGCTCGCCGCTTTCACACCAAGGCGCCAGCGCCTCGAAGTCCGGCTGCCGCTGGTCGGCGAAACCGACGATGGGCGAGAAGCCCTGCGCGTAGCGACGCGCGCCGCGCGAACCCGCGGCAAATGCGGCGTGCGGCCCCACCAGCGTATTCCAGATGACGTTGTCGAGCGGGTGATCCAAGCAGCTAATGTACCGTGGATTCCGGCTCCCCTATACTGCCGCCCTCTGACCAGACAACAACGGGGAAAGTCATGTCCAGCTCCGCAATTTGGCGTGGCGCGCGCGTCCTTGTCGGCGCGCTGTTTGCCACCGTTCCGCCACTGGCCTCCGCCGGCACGACGCTCGGCACCGATACCGGCATCAACTGGAACCTGTCTGCCGCCGATGTGACGGCCGCCTGCAAGAGCGGACTCGCCAGCGCGCGCGAGCGCATTCATGCAATCGAATCGCCAACCGCCGGCGGCGCGCCGCAACTGGACGGGCTCGCCGCGATCGACACCGTGGTTGCCGACCTCGGCGAAGCGCTGACCGCACCGACCAACCTGTCCGTGCTCGCCGTCAGCAAGGACGTGCGTGATGCGGCCACCCAATGCAACAATGACTCCGCCGCTTTCGGCGTTGAGCTGGCCGCGGATCCCGCGGTGTACAAATTGGCGCAGGAAGCGGCCGCGGCCGCGCACGATCCCGAGGACCAGCAGCTCGCCAAGATCTACATGGAAAACGGCCGGCGCGCCGGCGCGGCCCTGGACCCGGAAGCGCGCGCCAAGGTCACCAAGCTGCTCGACCAGCTCAACAACCTGCAGATCGCATACAGTCGCGTACTGGCCGAGGACCACACCAACATCGCACTGAGTGCAGCCGAACTGACCTCGCTCCCGCCCGCGCTCGCCGGCGCGATCACGCACGGCGCCGACGGCGCCCAGATCGCCGTGAACGAAAGCACCATCGGTCCGTTCATGGAGAACGAGACTTCGGGCGCCGCGCGCAAGCGCTACAACATCGCCTTCGCAAAACGCGGTGGCCTCGAGAACGTGCAACGCCTGGCTGATGCGGTGACGATACGCCAGCAGCTCGCGCCGTTGCTGGGTTTCCATACCTGGGCCGACTACCAGCTCGACGTCAAGATGGCCAAGACGCCGCAGCGCGCCACGGCGCTGGTGGAACAGGTGGGCCAGTCGCTCCTGCCCAAGGCGCGTGCCGAGGTCAAAGTGCTCGCGGCGCTGAAGCGCGCCGCTGGCGATCTCAGCCCCTTCGAGAAATGGGACTACGCCTACTACGAGCGCCGGCTCGAAAAGACCCGCTATGCGGTGGATGCGGAACTGGTGCGCCAGTATTTCCCGGTCGACAAAGTGCTGCCAGCCGTGCTCGACATCTATGCGCAGCTGCTCGGCGTGCGTTTCGAGCCGCTGACGCCGCCGCAGGCCTGGGCGCCGGACATCCGCGAATACGCCATCTACGATGTAGCCAGCGGCGATGCAATAGGCTGGTTCTTCCTGGACCTGTACCCGCGCGAGGGCAAGTACGAACACTTCGAGGCGATTCCAGTACGCTTTGGCCGGGTCATGCCCGATGGCAGTCACCGCACGCCGGTGTCCGCGATCATCGGCAACTGGCCGCGGCCCGATGCGGGCAGCCCTGCGCTCCTCAACCACGAGGAAGTGGTGGTGTTCTTCCACGAGTTCGGCCACGTGATGCACGAGACGCTCTCGCGCACGCGTTACGCCACGCTCTATGGTGTCAACGTGCGCGGTGATTTCGGCGAGGCTCCATCACAAATGCTCGAGAACTGGATGTGGCAACCGACCGTGCTGAAGAAGATCTCGAGCCATGTTGGCAGCGGCGAGCCGCTGCCCGATGCGCTGATCGACAAGATGATCGCCGCGCGCCATGTTACCGACGGCGTGTCGTGGGGCGGACAGGCCTTCTACGCGGAATATGACCTGCAGCTGCACAGCCTGCCTGGCAAGCCCGATCCCACGGGGTTGTGGTTCGACCTGAAGAAGAAGCTGACGGTGTTCCCGGAGATTCCCGGGACCTATCCTGAAGCAGCCTTTGGTCACCTGATGGGCGGCTACGACGCCGGCTACTACGGTTACCTGTGGTCAAAGGTCTACGCGCAGGACATGTTCAGCGAATTCAAGCGGGGCGGGCTCGACAATCCCGCGGTCGGCATGCGCTACCGCCAGCAGATCCTGGTGCCTGGCGGAGCAGAGGAACCCGAGGTGCTGCTGAATCGCTTCCTGGGCCGCGCTGTGAGCTATGAGCCCTTCTACGAAGAGCTGGGTCTGAAAAAGCACTGAGCGGCAATTTACGCTGAGCAGCTTTAGGCTACCGGTTGCGGGAAACCGCGGCCGATAGATGGGTTTTTACAGCAGGCCACTCGCCGGCAATGATGCTGTAGACACAGGTGTCGCGCAGCACGCCGTTGGCGCCGATCATATGATTGCGCAGCACGCCGTCGAGCCTGGCGCCGAGCCGCTCGATGGCGCGCCGGCTCTGCCGGTTGAAGTAATGCGTGCGGAAATCCACGGCGATGGCATCGCGGTTTTCGAAGGCGTGCGCCAGCAACAGTAGCTTGCACTGCGTATTGAGTGCGGTCCGCTGCACACTGCGGCGATACCAGGTCGCCCCAATCTCCAGGTGACGATTGGGCTCATCTATATTGAGATAGGTGGTCATTCCGACAAGCTGGCCGGAATCACTCGCCTGCACGGCGAAGGGCAGCATCGTGCCACGGGCCTGCAGATCCAGACGCCGCGCGATCTCGGCGCGCATGGCTTCCGGGCTGGGTACGCTCGTGTACCACAGCTTCCACAACTCACCGTCACGCACCGCTCCGGCAAGTTCATCGTGGTGATCCATCGACAGCGGCAGCAGGCTGACGCCAGGGCCGGTCAACACCAGGGGCTCGATCCACGCCAAAGCGCACCTCCTTGAACAGTGTGTCGCGGTTCACATCTTAACCGCTGGCATAACGAGACCTGTATCGCAACCCGCGCGCCGCCGCCTTGCCTGCCTCAGCGTGGCGACGCATTCTGTAACGTGGCGTAAACGCGCGTGTTTTAGCGGAATGGCGGGCCTCGAGATCGACATACTAAAGGGCAAACCAGGTGGGCGAGACAGCCGGACCTGCACACCAAGCTAAGCCCGGGACACCACCGGCCTGGATCGACAAGCTCTGCATCGGGCTTGTGATCTACGTGGCCATCTGCGCGGTGTGGATGCTGACCGGGCTGGGCGGCGAACGTGTGCGTCACTATGTCGGCCTGCTGGCAGACTCGCCCGCGAGCCTGGCCGCCTTGATCGTCACCATCACGGCCGCCCGTCGCACGCCGCCCGGCGCCACGCGCCTCGCCTGGATGAGTCTTTCGACGGCGCTCGGGCTGTACCTGGTCGGCACCACGATTGGCGTGTCCTCCTGGCTGCACGGACGCGACCCGTTTCCGGGCCCGGCCGATCTGTTCTACCTCGCCTTCTACCCCTTCTTCATGATGGCGGTCGCGCTGATGATCCGCGCAGCAGCGGTGCGGATCCGCTGGACGCAGTTCCTGCTGGATGCCACCGTGCTGGTGGCCGGGTTCGGCGCGTTCTTCTGGTTCCTGATCATCAGGCCGGCCGCTGCCAGCGCCGAGATCGATCTGGTGAAGTTCACGTTGAGCCAGATCTACATCGCACTCAACTGCGTGCTGGTACTCTCGTTGGGCGTGCTGCTGCTGGCGGGGGCCGGCAACAAGAGCCTGCGCAGCGTGCCGCTGCTGCTGTCGCTTGGCTTCACCACCATGTTGCTGGGCGATGTCATGTGGTCGGTCGCGAAGATCACCGGTCACTATCTCTCCGGCGACATCGAGGACGTGCTCTACGTTTCCTGCTACGTGCCGCTCGCGGCCGCCGGCCGCGAACAGATGCGCCACAGCGAGGCCGGAACCGGCTCGAGCATGTCGCAGGGTTTCGCGCAGGCCCTGCCCTACGCCGCCACGCTGACCGCGCTGCTGGTACTGGTTTCACTGACGCACGGCGACCTGAGCAATCCGGCCACGGCAATGACCATCGTGGTGTTCGTGCTCGCCCTGCTGGTGATGGTGCGCCAGGCCCTGGTGTTGCGCGAGGATGCACTGACGCGCGAGCGCCGCGCGGCGCGCCTGGTCGAAGAACGCTATGCCTCGCTGATCGCGAACGCATCCGACGTCATCATGACCGTGGCCCCCGATGGCTCGCTCATGTTCGCCTCGCCGGCCTCCGAACGCACGCTCGGCCTGCGACCTGACGAAGTGAGCGGCAAGAACCTGCTTGGCGTGTGGACCGGCGAGGATGCCGAGCGACTGCGGGGCTTCCTCAGTGAAGTCACGGCCTCGTCTGGCGAGCCGGTGGGCCCGGTTGAAATGCGCATCGAGCGCGGCCGCAATCGCTACGTGCTCGAGATCGTCGGCAGCAACCTGATGAATGACCCCGCCGTACGGGGCCTGGCGCTCAACCTGCGCGACATCACCGAGCGCAAGGCGCTCGAGGAGCAGTTGCGGCAACTGGCCTTCCACGATTCACTGACGCTGCTGGCCAACCGCAGCCTGTTCCGCGATCGCCTGCAGCATTCGCTCATGCTTGCGCAGCGTGCCCGAGCGCAGGTGGTGGTGATGTTCGTTGATCTCGACAACTTCAAGAGCGTCAACGACTCGCTCGGCCACGACGTGGGCGACCGGCTGTTGCAGGCCGTCGCCCAGCGCCTGGTGAAATCGACGCGCTTCTCCGACACCGTGGCGCGGCTGGGCGGCGATGAGTTTGCGATCCTGCTGGAGGGCGCGGCGACCAACGTGGAAATCGAGCGCCTGGCCACCGCACTGATCGAGGAACTGGACCAGCCCTTCACGCTGGGCGGCACCGAGGTGCGCGTCTCAGCCAGCATCGGTGTCGCGTTCTCGACCTTCGAGACCAGCGCCGAAGCGCTGCTCAGCAAGGCCGATATCGCCATGTACCATGCCAAGGCGGCAGGCAAGAACCGCTTCGTTGCCTTCCAGCCGCCGATGCAGGAACTGCTGCAGGAGCGCACGCGCCTGGTGGCGGATATTGCCCGCGCGGTCGCAACCGAAGAGTTCTTCGTCGAATACCAGCCGATCGTGGACCTTGGCACGCGCAGCCTCCTCGGAGTCGAGGCGCTGGTGCGCTGGCGGCACCCCGAACTGGGCGTGCTGATGCCTGATCGCTTCATACAGATCGCAGAGGAATGCGGCCAGATCGTCAAGCTCGGCCGCTGGGTGCTCGCTCGCGCCTGCCGCGAGATGCACGCCTGGCGCAGTTCCGTGGCCGGCGGTGCGGGACTGCGTCTCGCCGTAAACATATCCGCCCGGCATCTCGAACACGGCGACCTCGCCCAGGACGTGGCGCAGGTACTCGAGGAATCCGGCGTTGAACCCGGCAACCTGGTGATCGAGCTGACCGAGAGCACGATCATGCACAACACCGAGGCCAACCTGGCGCGGCTGGTGCAGCTGAAATCGCTCGGTGTCCGCCTGGCGATCGACGATTTCGGCACCGGCTACTCCTCACTCTCCTACCTGCACCGCTTCCCGATCGACATCCTGAAGATTGATCGCTCGTTCGTTGGCCGCCTGATCAACTCCTCGAACGGCCCGGAGCTGGCGCGCGCCGTGATCACGCTCGGCGAGACGCTGGGCCTGGACACGGTGGCCGAGGGCATCGAGAGCGAACCGCAGGTCGAGGCGCTGCTGAACCTCGGCTGCGTGGCCGGGCAGGGCTTTTTGTTCGCGCGGCCCGGCTCGCTGGTGGAACTGTCCGCCATGCCGTTCGTGTCCAGGCGCAATGAGTTGTGGACCTCGCAGGCTGGCCGCGAGGATCTCTCGCCCTCGGGCCGCTACGCTGCGCTCAAGGATATCGCCGGCGTGGCCTGACGCGCCTGCGCCTAGCGCGCTTTGCGTGCGCGCAGGTGGGTCGGGCAATGCTCGCCGCTGTCGAGCACGGGGATCATGCGCAACCAGATGCCGATGTTCTGCTCGACGAATTCCCGCCCGACCCGCTCGGCGGCCGCGGCGCCGACCACCCCGCGCAGCCGCTCCAGTTCCTGCCTGGCGGCCTCGCGGTACCAGGCGTTGCGGCTGGTGATTGATATGTCGGTAAGACCCGCGCTGCGCATGGCGTCGCGGTAACGCGCCGGCGAGGCCATGCCGAAGTCCAGGCCCTCGGAGGCAATGTAAGCCGCCATTTCCGCCGAGGGCGCGCCATCGTGGCCGATCAGCCAGTCCGAAGCGATGAACCAGCCGCCCGGCTTGAGCACGCGGAAGACCTCGGCCATCAGCGCGTGCTTGTCGGCAATGTGGACGATGCTGTCCTTTGAGAACACGATATCGAAGCTGGCGGGCGGGAATGGCAGTGGGCCGGGAGCGACCTTGGCCAGGCCAATGCGAGCACCCAGGTTCTCGCGCACAATGAGCGCGCGCGCGCAGGCGATGACGGTGTCCTCGACGTCGATGCCGGTCACGTAGCCGGCCGCATGATTGCGCACCAGCGCGATATCGATGCCACCTGCGCCGCAGCCGATGTCCAGCACCACGAGGCCAGCAAGCGCCGTATCCGCGACCAGCCGGGCGACCTCTTCAGTTCCGCCGGGCGAGAGAAAGCCCTCGCCCCAGACGGCCTGCAGCATTTCGATCATGCGGCCGTGATAGAGCTCGCCGCCCTGCGTTTCCATGGCTAATGATGCCACGGAGGGTGACATAACGCTGTTTCGCGGTGATTGGAGTCTCAGTCGCGTTACGATAATGCGCCGCCGGCACAAGGATCCGTTAGCGTGGGCAAGGCGGACCGCAGCATCAGATAAGGTGTTCATGGACCCGAAGGCGCAAAAGTCCGGCTGGCGTATGCTGTCCCTCAAGCCCTCGATCGGCGTATCCCTGGGTGTTGCCTTCCTGGTGGTATTCCTGGCGCTGGCGCTGGGCATGCGCCTCGCGCATCGCAGTACCGAACAGGCGGCGCTCCTGATCGGCAGCGTCGAGCGGCAATACGAACCGATCCTGCGCAAGGCGCGCGAACTTGAGGAGGCGCTCACCGACTATGAGCGCGAGGTCGCGGATCACACGCATGCGAGTGCGGGCGATCCGACCGCGGACATCGACCGCGCGGCGACCAGGCTGCTGTCGACCTTCGATGACTACTCCAATCTGTCGGCGGCCGCGCCTGCCATAGCCGGCTCCGGCATACGCGTGCGGCTGGAAGCCATCCGGGCGCAGGGCCAGTCCATTGCCGAGCTGTGCCGACAACGCGGATCGCAGACCCGTACGGCGCTGACGGCACTGAACTCGCTGGCAAGCCGCTCCGCGCTCGCCGCGCGCGGTTTCGAGGCCGGCGACCAGGTCTACATGCGCAAGTCCCTGTCGGAACTGGCGCGGTCCGCGGCGGCACTGCGCGCCAGCATCCTGATGCTGTTCGCCTCGCCATCCGATGCGACGGCGCAAGCCGCCGCGGCCAGCGACGCGTCGCTGACCTCCCTGTTCCGCACGCATGCGCAGGAATTCGCCCGCTCGCCGGGTGGCGCCTGGCTCGAGCTCATGCGTGACGATCTCAACGCCGCCTCACGCGGCCGCGCCCACTTTCTGGCGCTGGACCAGACGATCCAGACTTCGCTCGGCGACTTCGAGCTGTCCGCGCATGAACTGGCCGCACTGATCGAGAGCGATCTGCAGAAACCGGCCTGGCAGTCGCTCACGGCCGCCGCGGGCAATGCCCGCGTCGCGGCCGAGCGCACTGAAGTCAACCTCACGCGGGTCACGCTTGGCATTGTCGGTGTGGTGCTGCTGATCGCGCTGGTGGCCATGCTGGGCATCGCCTCGCCCGTGCGTAGGCTCCTGGATGGCACCCGCCGCCTTGCGCGCGGTTCACTCGAGGCGCGCGTGCCACGCGGCGGCGTGCGCGAACTGGACGAGCTGGCCGCGGCCTTCAACGACATGGCGGAAGCACTGCACGGCTCGCAGCAATCGCTCCGTGAACACCAGGCGGTCCTCGAGGAGCGTATTGCCCAGCGCACCGAAGACCTGCGTCACCTCGCCCACCATGATCCGCTCACCGAACTGCCCAACCGGCGCGATCTGACCCGTCGGCTTGAATCGACCATCGAAGACGCCCGCGCCAGGTCGACGACCTGCGCCGTGCTGTACATGGACATCGACAATTTCAAGACCATCAACGACACGCTCGGCCACCAGTATGGCGATCGCGTGCTGCGCGCCATCGCCGCGCGGCTGCAGAAGTTGGCAGGCAAGGTGGGCTTCCTCGCCCGGCTCGGCGGCGACGAGTTCACACTGGTGATCCCGACCGTACGGCAGGCGGTGGCGGTCGAGCGTTTCATGACGCACATCCTGCGGGAGTTCGCCACGCCACTGCGCGTGGACGACCGCGATCTACTGGTCAGCCTGAGTGCCGGCATTGCGCTCTATCCCGAACACGGCGATTCGGTCGAATCGCTGCTGCGCGCTGCGGACTCCGCCTTGCACGACGCCAAGGAGAAGGGGCGCAGCGGCTTCCAGTTCTACCGTGCGGAACTGCTGGCGGGCGCCTCGCACCGCTTCCACACCGAACAGGCGCTCCGCCACGCGCTCGGCAACGGTGATTTCCGGCTTCACTACCAGCCCGAAGTTTCGCTCCTGACGCGCAAGACCACGGCGGTCGAGGCGCTGCTGCGCTGGCAACGCCCGGACGGGCAGATCACCACTGCCGGGGAATTCATCGACATCGCCGAGCAGTCCGGGCTGCTGCTCGAACTCAGCGACTGGTTGCTGCGCACGGCCGTCGAGGCCGCGCGCGACCTGCGCGCCGGGCCCTGGCCCAACGCGCGCGTCGCCGTCAACGTCTCGCCCCAGCAGTTCCTCGCCGGCCGCTTCGTCGAGTCAGTGCAAAAAGCTTTGCACACTGCCCGGATGAGCGCCGACTGCCTGGAAATCGAGCTCACCGAGAGCGCCCTGCAGACGGGTCGCCGCGCCACGGAATCGCTGCTGGAGCTGCGGCGCCTCGGAGTCGCGGTGGCGCTCGACGATTTCGGCACCGGCTATTCGACGCTCAAATCCATCGAGGAATTGCCCCTCACCCGCGTCAAGCTCGATCGCAGCCTGGTGCGCAACATCGAAGGCAATGCCAACGCCGCCGCCTTTGCGCATTCCTGCGTGCAGCTTTGCCAGAGCCGTGGCCTCGCCGTTACCGTCGAGGGCATCGAGCGTGCGGGCCAGCTCGACGCACTGGTCAGCTGCGGGGACATCCAGGTGCAGGGCTTCCTGATCGCGCGCCCGGCGCCGCTCGATGAAATTGCCGCATTCATCCCGGAGACTACCTCGCGCATGGCGGCCGTATGGCCGGCCGGCGCCGCCCGGGCGCGCGACGACATGACGGGCGAGACTTCATCTGTTACCTTCCTGCGTCCGCGTCCGCGCTAGCAGGGCTATTGGCCGCGGCGCGCAGGCGCGGAGGATATGCAACTTCGACCATTCGGCACTACGGGGCTTCCGGTCGCGATTGTGGGTCAGGGATCCTGGCAGATTGAAATCGCGCGCCGCCAGGAGGCGATCGCGGCACTGCGCGCGGGCCTCGATCTCGGCATGACGCACATCGACACCGCCGAGATGTACGGCGACGGAGCCTCGGAACAGCTCATCGCCGAGGCGATTCGCGGCCGGCGCGAACAGCTGTTCCTCGTCTCCAAGGTGTTGCCGTCAAACGCTTCGGCACGCGGCACGCTCAAGGCCTGCGAGCGGAGCCTGCGCAATCTCGGCACCGAATATCTGGATTGCTACCTGCTGCATTGGCGCGGCAAGGTTCCACTCGCTGAAACCGTCGGTGCCTTCGAGGTGCTCAGGCGCGCTGGCAAGATCCGCTCCTGGGGAGTCAGCAATTTTGACGTGGCAGACCTGGAAGAAGTGACGGCCATCGCCAGCTCACCCGCCTGCAACCAGGTGCTCTACAACCTCGGCGAGCGCGCCATCGAACACGCCGTCATTCCCTGGTGCCAGACCCACGGCACCGCTGTTGTCGCCTACACGCCGCTGGGGAGTTCGGCCGCAATCTACGCTGCCAGCTCGGCGCAAGGCCGCGTATTGCGGGACATCGCGGGAGCCCACGGCGTCACTTCCCGCCAGGTGGCGCTGAACTTCCTGTTGCGACAGCCCAACCTGTTCGTGATTCCCAAGGCTGCCGGTATCGAACATGTGCGTGAGAACGCTGCTGCGCCGAACTTTGAACTGACGACGGCGGATATGGCGGCCATCGAGGCAGCGTTTGGGCTCGGCCCGAGGTCGCGCCACTTGCCAATGATTTAGTTCACTTGCCGAATTCGCGCCGCAGCTGCTCAATTTCACTCAAGGCCTGCTGCAGCGTCTCGGTGCTGCGCAAGGCCAGTGCATCGGCGGCGGCAACCTTGGCGTAGCCACCCAACAGCGCGTGCATCAGTTCCACCAGATCCTCGATGTCCTCCATGCCGGAGACCGGCGGCATGGCCAGCATCCTGCTGCGGGCCGCGGCGCACGCGCCGTTGAGACGATTCACCGTGTCAGCCGGCAGGACCAGCGACAGCGGGTCGCTGTCGCGAACGCGCCCCACACCGAAATGCTCATAGTGCGCCGTAAGAGTCAGCGTGGCAGTCGAATC
Organism: Gammaproteobacteria bacterium; assembly: GCA_025359205.1. Classification (GTDB taxonomy): domain Bacteria; phylum Pseudomonadota; class Gammaproteobacteria; order Steroidobacterales; family Steroidobacteraceae; genus FEN-1191. Next base: position 44,743 of record JANYHD010000040.1, on the reverse strand, counting down.
CGTCATGGGCATATACCTCGGCGCTGGTAGCCAGTGCGGATAATGCTCGTTGCCTGCCATGCACGACAAGGTTTTCAGGGCGGCTGCATGGCTCAAGCCCGGCAGTGTGCTGCGATGAATTGCTCATGCATGGGCATGGCCTCGGCAGTTTGGCGGATCAGCTCTTTCATGCGCGTGAGGTGCCGGCGGCACGCTTCGATCGGCAGGAAGTCGGCCAGCGGATCGTACCTCCGCGGCCAGATTCCCTGGCCCAGCATCACGGACAGCCAGTTCGATTCCACGAACAGCTCACGATCGAGGTAGGCGACGCGGCCGCTGCTCCGAAAAACGGCAATGCGATGCTGCAGCGTCTCTGGAATGGGCATGTGGCGGCAGTAGTCCCACAGCGGTGCGTCGCTCCGCTCAGTGGCGTGATAGTGCAGAATGATGAAGTCACGGATCCGCTCGCATTCGTCGATCTGCAGCCGGTTGTACTCCTGCGCGTCGAGCGGATCGAAACTCCGGTCCGGAAAGATCGCCGCGAGCTGGGTGATGCCGCTTTGCACCAGGTGGATGCTGGTTGATTCCAGCGGTTCGAGAAACCCGCTCGCCAACCCCAGGGCGATGCAGTTGCGGTTCCAGAATTTCAAGCGACGCCCAGTTGTGAAGCGTAGCAGGCGCGGCTCGGCGCGCGCCTGGCCATCGAGATTGGCGAGCAGGGTCGCGGTCGCCTCGTCATCGCTGAGGTGGTGGCTGCAGTACACGTAGCCGTTGCCGATGCGGTGCTGCAACGGGATGCGCCATTGCCAGCCGGCACTCCGTGCTGTTGAGCGCGTCAATGGCTTGAACTCACCGCCCAGCTCGCACGGCACGGCCACGGCGCGGTCGCAGGGCAGCCAGTGCGACCAGTCCTGGTAACCCGTCTTCAGCGCCTGCTCGATCAGCAGCCCGCGGAAACCCGAGCAGTCGATATACAGGTCGGCCTCGAGCTGTGAGCCGTCATCGAATTGGAGCGAGCGGATGAAGCCGTCCTCGCCTCGTAGCTGCACGTCGACGACCTTCCGTTGCAGATGCTGCACGCCGCGTGCCTGCGCGTATTCCGCCAGGTATTGCGCGTAGAGGCCGGCATCGAACTGGAATGCGTAGGCCAGGCTGGACAGGACCAGGCGCGGATCGTCTGCCGGTCGCGCAAATCTCCCCAACTCTCCGGCCGTGGCGGTGAGTGAGTAGTCGCGCAGGCGCGAGGGATCACCCTGTGCCCGCAGCCGCAGCCAGTGATGATGAAAGGCGATCTGCTGCAAAGTCTGGCCGTACTTCCCGAATGGGTGGCAGTAGCAATCGCCGATTCGCGCCCAGTCGTGAAATTCGATGCCCAGCTTGTAGGTGGCCTGGGTGCGCCGCATGAAATCGTCCTCGTCGATTCCAAGCAGCGCGTTGAAGGTGCGGATTGGCGGGATGGTCGCCTCGCCTACACCCACCGTGCCTATTGCCGGAGATTCCACCAGCGTGATCTGCACCGGCGCAGTTTTGAGCACGCGCGCAAGCAAGGCGGCGGCCATCCATCCGGCCGTGCCGCCACCGACGATCGCGATGCTGCGTAGCTGCAATGTATCCCTTGACTTATATAATCCGATTTATCCTATAATAAAGAAAGGGGCGGTTGCCGGATCTTTTCGGCAGCGCATAACGCGTGCAGCAAGGGGGTTCTCCGTGAAGCGAAACTATCGCCGCCAGATGTGCGGCACGGGCGCGCTGGCGCTCATCGGTTCCATATACAACCCGGCATACGCCGCCGACCCGGGCGCTGCCGCACCCAGCGGCAATCTCGAGGAAGTCGTCGTCACCGCGGTGCGCAAGGCGCTCGCGGACGCCATCGACACCAAGCGCAACACGCTGCTGGTCAGCGACAACATCACGACCAAGGACATCGGCGCCCTGCCCGACGTCACCATTGCCGAAGAGCTGAACCGGCTGCCCGGCGTGAACACCACCCGCGACCGCGGCAATGCCAGCCAGGCCTCGGTGCGCGGGCTCGGTCCGCGCCTGGTGCTGGGCCTGGTCAACGGCCGCGAGGTCGCATCCTCCGAGCCCTCGCAGGACCTGCGCTGGGAGATCTACCCCTCTGAAGTGCTGTCCGGCGCCAATGTCTACAAGTCACAGGACGCTTCGCTGGTGCCTGGCGGCATCGCGGCCACGATCGACATCCGCACGCTCTCGCCTCTCGATTACAAGGGGCCGACCATTACGCTGCGTGGCGGCCCGACCTACAACGCGGGCGGCAAGGATCTGCCGCATTATAATCCGCTCGGCTTCCGTGGCAGCGCCGGCTATTTCGCGCACCTCAACGACGACCTGGCGGTGTCACTGGCCGTCAGCGCGCAGAAGGAAAAGAACGGCTTCCCGGATTTTCGCTCCTGGGGCTGGAATACGCCCAGCTCGGGGAGCCCGGGCGATCTGAATGGCGATGGCGTGCCCGACCAGACCACTTGGGGCCTCAACACCGAAGTCAAGGAAGTCACCCAGAACCGCTTCGCGGTTGCCGGTGGCCTGGGCTGGCGGCAAAGTGACAAGTTGACGATCAAAGCCGATGCGCTCTGGTCGCAGTACGAGATTTCGGAGAACCAGTTCCAGGCCTGGTTCGGCAACAACGTCCTCGGCAACTGGGCCAACGGCAACTCCGCTGACTACAATTCCCTCGGCAGTTCGTACCAGGTCATCGATGGTTCAGTGGTAGCGGCGAACATCGTCAACAGGTTCGCCAACTACCAAAGTGAGATTGCGCGCTACAAAGAACGCCACACGCTGCTGGTCACGGGACTGAATGCCGCCTGGACCGGCGGGACCTGGGATGGCCAGGCCGACCTCAGCTACTCGGATGCCTGGCGCAAGAATCGTTGGGACGCCATTTACCTGGGCAGCATCTACTCGCCGGCCCTGTCTTTCGACATCGGCGCAGGGCACGCGCCCTGGGCGGCGATGACCGGGTTCAATCCGGCCGATCCTTCGATTCAGTATGTCGATGGCTCCCGCAACGGCCAGAGCGATGGTCCCGAGGAAACCCACGACAAGCTGACGGCTTTCACCCTCGATTTCTCCCGGGACTTCGGCACCTCCGCGCTGAAGCTGGGCGGCCGCCTTTCCAATCGCGAGAAGACGCACTCGCATATCCAGGCCAATTTCGCCGCTGTGCCCATGTCGCTGGCCAATGCGGGGCTGGAATCCTTCGATGTTCCGGGCACCACGGTTCCGCCGATGGTCTGGGGCAACTTCGATGCGCTCTGGCCCATGATCTACCCGAACCAGCCGGCCGGCGCGGAACTGATGCTGCAACACACGAAAGTGACCGAGACGTCATACGAGGCCTACGGCAAGGTGGAATTCAAGTCGGACATCGCTAATCGCCCTCTCAAGGGGAGCCTCGGTGTCCGCGTCGCGCACGTGGACACGAAGAGTGACGGCTTTGCATCGGTGGGCGGCACGGTGGGGCCGGTATCGGTCAAGAACAACTACACGGATATCCTGCCGAGCCTCAATCTGGTGCTCAACCTCAGTGACGACCGGCTGTTGCGCTACGGTATGTCAGTCGCCATATCGCGTCCGCCGCTCGATGCGCTAACCACTGGTTTCTCCATAAGCGCGACGGGCACTCCGCGCACGGGCGGCGGTGGGAATCCGCTGCTCAAGCCGTACAAAGCCAACCAGATCGACTTGTCGTATGAGTGGTACTTCCATCCGGAATCGATGCTCGCCGCGGCGGTGTTCTACAAGGACATCAACACCATGATCGGCGCAAGCCAGTCGTCACAGATCATCGATGGGCAGCTGGCGATCATCACCTCGGAGAACAACACACCGGGTGGGCATCTCGAGGGTATTGAATTCACGTATCAGACGCGCTTCTACTTCCTGCCGGGTGTCCTGAAGAACTTCGGTCTGTATTTGAATCACGCGTACGTGCAATCGAACATCCACGAAGTCGCACCGAGCAACAATCCGTACCCGATGATCGGCCTGGCGCATGGCACTTCAGAATTCGACCTGTACTACAGCAAGGGCGGATTCGAATCGCGCGTGGCCGCCAAGCACCACACGCCGTTCACCGTGGCACCAACGTGGGTGGGCACCAGTCTCAAGCAACTGGCCGAGGAGACCACGCTCGATGCCAGCGTTTCCTACGACTGGCACCAGCGCTGGAGCTTCCGCCTGCAGGGTCACAACCTGACCAACGAACGTGGGCTGTTTACGGTCGACAACGATCCGAACCATCTTTCCAACGACAGCGGCTATGATCTGTTCGGCCGCTCCTATCTGCTCGATGTAGGCCTGAAGCTCTGATGACAGTGCTGGCTTGACGGGCAGCGGGGGCGCGGGTCAAAACGCGCCCCCGCTGCGTTTTCGCGTCTGCCTTCGTGTCACCCTGAAGGAGTACCGCCATGCGCCTGTCCCGCCAACTGCTGCTGATCCTGCCGCTGGTCGCGCTCTTCGGGGCCATGGATTGCCAGGCAGAAACCCTGTTGACGGTGGATGCAACCGGCGCCGTCACGGCGCCGAGCACGGGCTACCTGCATTTAGGCAAGACGAGTTCGCCTTCCGGTCACAGCATCGGCATCAACAGCCGCTACCTGCTGCGCGACGGCCAGCCCTGGCTGCCGGTCATGGGGGAATTCCACTACACGCGCGTGCCCGCGCAGTACTGGGACGAAGAGCTCGCCAAGATGCGTGCCGCAGGCGTCAATATCGTGTCCGCCTACGTTATCTGGCAGCACCACGAAGAGCGCGACGGGCAATTCGACTGGAGCGGTGATCGCGACCTGCGCCACTTCGTCGAGCTGTGCGCGAGACACGGGCTGCTCGTATTCGTCCGCCTGGGGCCCTGGGTGCACGCCGAGGTTCGCTATGGCGGCATCCCGGATTGGGTGGTCAATGCGATGCCGACCCGCAGCAGCGACCCCACGTATCTGGGCTACGTCGGCCGCTTCTACGAGCACATCGGCGCGCAGGTCAAGGGCCAGCTCTGGAAAGACGGTGGGCCCATCATCGGTGTGCAGATCGAGAATGAATACAACCGCAGCGGCGTGCATGAAGGGCGCGCGCATATCACCGATCTCAAGCAGCTCGCCCTGAACGCCGGGTTCGATGTGCCGCTCTACACCGTGACGGCCTGGGACAACACAATCTATCCAACCCGCGAAGTGACGCCTGTGTTCGGCAGTTACCCCGACGCACCGTGGGCCGCCTCGAGCGCGAAGTCCCCGCCCAATGAAGCCTACGCGTTCCGGTTCACGAGCCGCGTGACCGGTGACGTGAGCGAGCGATCGCTCGCGGCGACGGCGTCGGGCGACGCTGACGCCGACAGGGCCAATACGCCCTTCCTCAGCGCCGAATATGCCGGCGGCCTGCCCAGCATGTACCGGCGGCGTACCGTGGTCAGCCCCGACGACATCGCCTCGCTCCTGACGATTCAGATTGGCTCGGGCGTCAATCTCTACGGCTATTACATGTTCCACGGCGGACGCAACCCGCCCGGCCTCCCGAGCCGCGAGGAAAACACGGGCATCGGCGGTTACAATGACCTGCCTGCGATGGGCTACGACTTCCAGGCGCCGATCGGCGAGTACGGGCAGATGCATCCGGTGCTGGGCCGCCTGCGGCCAATGCACTATTTCCTCTCCAGCTTCGGCGCCGAGCTCGCGCCGATGGTCACCCGCAGACCTGAGCGCGTGCCCAAGGGCGTTGACGACTTCGACACGCCCAGATTCTCCGTGCGCAGTTTCGATGATCGAGGCTTCCTCTTCGTCAGCAATCACGTGCGCCTGTACCCGATGGCCGTGCAGCACGCCGTGCGGTTCTCCATACGCCTGCCCTCAGAGACGCTCACGCTGCCCAGCATGCCGGTCGACATTCCCACTGACTGCTACTTTGTGTGGCCGCTCAACATGGATCTCGACGGCGTGGGGCTGACCTACGCCACGGCGCAACCCGTCACGCGGATCGCCACCGACCAGGGTGCGCTGTATGTGTTTCGCGCAGTTGCGGGGATTCCGACCGAGCTGGCTCTGGACGGCAAGACGGTGTCTTCCGTGCAGGTGGGATCGGGCACCCGCCGCAGCAACGGCAGCGCGGACGGGCGCATCCTGATTACTGGAATCCGGCCGGGAACGCGGCCAGCCATCATCGTCCGGACGAAAGCGGGCGTCACGGTGCAGGTGCTGGTAGTCAGCGCCGTGCAGGCCGAAAAGTTGTGGGTGCTGCCGCTGCACGGCCGCACCCGGCTGATCATGACCGACGCGCAACTGTACCTGGATGGCGATACGCTGCAGGTCCACTCCAAGGGTGACCCGCACATGCAACTCGCAGTGTTTCCGGCTGTGGGCGCCGACTTGAGCGCGAACCTGCCGCTGCGCAAGCACGCGCCCGACGGGATATTCGAGATCCTCGATGCCACGGCGCCGCAGCTGCCGGGAGCTGCGGTAGTCGTGACGCGCCTGCGCGAAGCGCAGGCGGTGCCACCCATCGCGATAGGCGGACCCGCACAGGCCGCGCTGCAACCCTATCCCGAAACCTTCGGCAAGTCCGCCGCGTGGACACTGACAGTGCCACGCGCCGCGCTCGCGGGGGTCAACGATGCCTACCTGCAGATTCACTATTCAGGCGACGTCGTGCGCCTGTTCGCAGGCACGGAACTCATCGACGACGCGTACTACAACGGTCAGCGCTGGGAGATTGGCCTGAAGCGTTACGCCAGTCTGCTGGACAAGCCCCTCACCCTGACGCTACTGCCCTTGCGGCAGGACGCGCCGATTTACCTGGAGCCGGAGTTCACGCCGAAGTTTGCCGGCGCTGCCCAGCTCGCCGAGCTCGGCAACATCGAGATCGTGCCGGAGTACGCGCTGCAGCTGCACTAGCCACTGCACCAGGAGCAGCTGCCCTGGGATCCATCCGGGGGTCGCTACGACGTTGCGATCTTGCGGTCGAAACTCAGCCAGACCGATTCCACGTCGACGCCCGCTGCATCGATGAGCGCATCGCTCGCGTGGCTCGCTTCGATATCCAGTTCGAGCCGCTCGATATCCCCGATGTGCACGCGATCGCCCACGCCGCCGCGATTGGCCGGACTCGCCCGCCAGTAGTTCCACAATCCAGGGTAGGGAGTCGGAATCAGGATGCTGCGGCCCGGCCGCAGTTCCTCGAGCGGTACGCTCACTTCGCTCCAATGACCGTCGGCCTTTGCGTCCACGTTCCAGCTCGAGCCGTCCTTTTCGATCAACTTGACGGTCACCAAGCCGTGTTCACCCCCCGCCGCGCGCAGCCTGATATGCAGGCGATCTGCCACCGGAGCCACGGCGGCCCTGGCCGCGATGGTGTCGCCTATGTACAGGGACGCGGCGTAGCGCGGCGGCGTATCCGCGCCGAGCCGCGGCAACTCAAGGCGCAGCGCGGCCGCGTCGCTGGATTCGCCAGGCAGGATCTTGAAGAACGCCGAGCGGTATTGCTCGCCCGGCCGCACGAAGGATAAGCGCGCGGCATCGCGGCCCGGATCGAGCAGGCGCAGCGCTGCGTGCCCGAGCGTGACGTGGAAGCTCCAGAACAAATCACCGTGGAATGGCCAGGTTCCCGGCTGGCCATTCGCCGCACCAGGAAAAGTGGTCCGGCGCTCAGCAGTCGTCGTCGTCACAGCATATTCGTACACGCCGGTGCCAGTCCGGTCAGGATCCAGCGTCGCGGCGTATTCATTGCCGGAAGTCCTCGTCATGGCCAAGGGCGCGCCGAAATCACGGCTGCCGAGCGGCCGCAGCCACAGCGACACGGCGTCAGGCAGCGCATCATTTGCGACCCGCACACGCACCCGGACCGCAGCGCCGGTCACGAACTCTGAGGGTGTCAGGGTCTGGACATCATCGCCGTAGCGGCGCGGTTCATTGACATGGTATTCATCGAAGCCCACTCGATTGACCGTGGCCGGCAGCGTAGCCGTATTGACTTGCGCAGCCGCACTCAGCAGCCACACGCCTGCTGCGGCGGTGAAGCGCCCGGACTGCGCGCGCTGTTGCGCACCCGCATGCTTCTGCCATAGCCGTACCGGCTGCGCGTAGAACGCAGCGCCGAGGTCCGGCAAGTGCACCGTCATCGGCCACGAACGGTCGAGCAGGCGCGAGACCACCTTGCCGGGCTGTGGCTGCTCGAAGGGATCGCGGACCAGCAGCTCGTCCGGATAGATTTCGAGCCGCCACACGCCCTCGCGCACCTTGTCGAGGAAATACGCGCCCGTTCCCTCGTACGCGACCAGCGGCGAGGAGCCGAAGCCGACGATGCGTTTGAGCTGGTCAGCGGCGCGCGGCTCCGTGTGCGTCGGCCCAGCGTTCATGTAGGCATCAGCCGCGTTCAGTTCACTCAGGTCCTCTTCGTAGCTGACGCGGAAATCGCCAAAGTTTCGGCTGGCGGGATAGCGTCCGTAGTCCTGCCGCAACGGCAGCCGGCGCATGGCCTCGGCGGCAATGATGGCGCTCACGGCTTTCCTGGGCGTGTGCACGAGGTTCAGGTAGTGAGTCTGCCAACCGAGGTTGTAGGGCGCGGTTTGCAGTGAGTCATAGGCAAACATCGTGGCGCACTGCGCGCCCACTGCCCGAAAGGTGCGCGCCATGGCAGGGTACATGTAGCCCGTCAGCAGGTCGGCCTGGTCGAATTCGTAAACAATGCGCGGTCGCTGCGCCAGCTCCGGCCGCAGCATGTCCGGGTAGGCATCGACGCTCTGCAGGAAATTCCCCTGCAGCGTGTGCCCTGCGACCAGGCTCGAGGGATACCAGCCAAAGCTGGCACCATCGACCTGCGAGCGGCGCAAAGCCTCTGAAATGTTGAAATCCTGCGAGACATTGAAGAACGTCAGCTGCCGGCTGCCGCTGTCGCGTACGGCTTTGACCAGGGTATTGACGTAGGCCACCGAGCCCTTGAGATCTTCAGGATGGTGCACGGGTTCGTTGATGACCTCGACGAACAGGATGGCCGGCTCGTCCTTCAGCGCTACACCCGTGTAAGGGTTGACGTGCCGCAGCAGTTGCCCGATGTAGTTGGCCTGCGCCCGGATCGACTCGGGCTGCAGCCCCATTTCCGCGCGATCGTAGTATCGGGAGAAGCCAACCTCGGTCGATGGCTTGCCTAGCTGATCGGCGAAGCGCGGATCGTAGGTATGGATCGGCGTCAGCAGGATATAGACGCCGCGGTTGCGGGCCGCGGCGACCAGGTAGTCGAGCAGGTCCACGTGCTCGTTGACGACCAGGTTTCCCTGCCGGTCCGAATTCTCCCAGTCACCCCAGGAACACAGCCGCAGCGCGGTCCAGCCCATGCGCGCGAACTGCGCCATGTCCTCGTCGATCATCTGCTTGCGATCGCGCGACAGGAGCCCTGCCATGCGGTAGTCGGAGCCGGACATCAGGCAGTAATTGGCGCCGAACAGGCCAATTTCCTGGCTGTTGTCACGCCAGCGTATGGTGCCCGCCTGGTCGACGTAGACTCGGCGCGAGGCCGTGGCGGTTGGCGCATCCGCGGCAGCGGCGCCAGCGGTGGCGCTGGCAGCGACCGCCGCGACAGGAACCCCAGCCAGCACTGCACAGGCCCACAGGATGATCATCAGACTGCGCATCTTGTTGAACCTCGCATCGGCGATCAGACTTGCAAACGCGGCCCGCAATATTATCATACAAATAGCTTACCGACCCCGCACGCCCCTCCGGAGCACCTCACCCATGCAGCGACGCTGGCCGCATTTGCTGCTGACTGCATCGGTACTGGCGTGGGCGCGCATCACCACGGCGGGCGCAGCTGCAGCCGAAAGCGGTGCGGTCGGGAATGCCTCCGTCTCCATCTGGCCCGGCGATCCGCCAGGCACTGCGGCAGCGGCTGCACCCGAGCAAGTCCGCCTGACCGAACTGGGCGAGCACATCATAACCAGTGTTCACCACCCGTCACTGACTCCCTACCTGCCTGACCCGGCGCTGGCGACCGGCGCGGCCGTGATCGTGATTCCCGGCGGCGGGCACAGCGAACTGTGGATGGATCACGAGGGCTACTGGGTTGGTCAATGGCTGAGCGCACACGGCATCGCCGCCTTCGTGCTCAAGTACCGGCTCGCCCGGCAGCGCGGCTCGACCTATACCGTGGAAGGCGACGAGCTCGCAGACGTGCAACGGGCCATTCGATTCGTGCGCAACCGAGCCACCGCATGGCATATCGATGCCGGACGGGTTGGCGTACTGGGTTTCTCGGCCGGCGGCGAACTCGCGCTGCTGGCCGGCACGCGGCCGGCTCGCGCTTTGAACACCGGGAGCGATAGCGCCAAGGGGGGCGACGAGGTTGAACGGCAATCCGCCAGCCCGGCTTTCGTGGGGCTGATGTATCCGGGCATACCCGAGAGCATGCCGCTGCCGAAGCGGCTGCCGCCCATGTTCCTGCTGTGTGGTGCGCAGGACTCGCCCGCACTGGTCGCGCGCCTGCCGCAACTGTATCGGGACATCGTGGCCGCCGGTGGCGCGGCAGAATTGCACATTCTCGCCAATGCCAATCATGGATTCGGCCTGCGCGACGCCAACCCGCCGGCGGTTGCAATATGGCCGACGCTCTTCTACAACTGGCTCGCCGCCAGCGGATTCCTCAAGGGCAGCTGACATGGAGTCAACGAGATGACGCAGCAGATAGTCAGCAAGCCCACGAGCGCATCGGTCTGGGCGCCGATAGCGATGCTTGCCCTGGTTGCGCCTGCCTGGGCCGCGCCGCTGAGTGAGCAGATGCGCGCCGGATTTCCGGGCGCCGCGCCGGTGGCGGACTTCAGCGCTCCGCAGATCACCCGGGCGCTGCAAAAGCTGCTGTCGCTTGGCGTGCCACCCACCCTGGGTGAGGCCGTTTCCGTCACGCCCAACGCCCCGTACGCCGCCGACGGCACGCACCTGTCATTCTGGAAGCCTGCCTTTCTGCTGGGCACTGCCGGCACCGGCGAGGCCGGATTCAATTTCTGGGACCTCTACAACGAGGGGCACATCGGCGTCGGCATTACCCGCCGGGCCGAAGTAGCGGCGCTGCTGGTCTGCCGTCTCTATTCCTCCGGCAATATCGCCTACAAGATCTACAGCGGCGACGAGGGCGCATTCACGGGCCAGGGTGAGCTGGAGGTCCTGGACGGACACGTACTGCTGCTGCTACCCGCCCGTCCGCGCGTGGAGCCGGTCTCCGTGGAGCTGTGGCCGAATCCCGCGCACGCCCCCATGGGCTTCTTCGGCTGCACGCTTTGGCCATTCACGCCGGCCGCACACTAGTGCCGGCACACACTCAGGGCATCGCCTGCCCGCCGTTCACGTGGATGATCTGGCCGGTGATGTAGCCGCTGAGCTCCGCCGACGCCAGGAACAGAAAGGCCCCGATGCAATCGGCGGGCACGCCGATCCGGCCCATCGGTATCGCCGACTTCATGGCCTGCATGCGCTCCGGTGGCGTGCTCACATGGAACGGCGTGTCGATCGCGCCCGGCGCGACGGCGTTGACGCGGATGTTGGAGGCGGCCAGGTCGCGCGCCAGATGGCGCGTCAGCGCGTGCACGAAGGCCTTGGCCGACGCATACAGGCCTGCCCCTCGCCCACCGCCATCGAGCGCAGCGATCGAGCCGACGTTGATGATGGCGCCACCGCCGCGCGCCACCATGTGCGGCACGGCTGCCTGGCAGGTAGCCAGCACCGCCCGGGCGTTCAGGTCGAAGACCCGGTCCAGCAAGGCGTCATCGGCATCAACGATGGGTTCGCGAGCGACGATGGAGCCGGCACTGTTGATGAGCACGTCGAGGCCGTCCAGGCCGCGGGCGGCCGCGTCGACGACGCGTCGCCCGGCACCCGCTTCGCCCAGGTCTGCGACGAGGGCAACGGCCCGCCCGCCGGCATCCTGGATGCGCTGCACGGCTGCGGCCATGGCTGCGGCGTGCCGGTGGCCATGCAGCGCCACGCGTGCACCCTGCAGCGCAAATGCCTCGGCCAGCGCCGCACCAATGCCGCTGCTGGCGCCCGTGACCAATATGCGCTTATCTTGCAGATCACCGATGCGGTACATGCGACCCCCGCCGGCCCCGGCGCCGGCCCGTACGCTATCATAGCATTAATATGATAATATGCTTTTCCCCCGCGATGCCTACTACCCGCCAACCTGGACCTTGCGGGCACTGCGGTCGATTTCATTCGAAGTATATTGATATTATGAAAATGCAGCCGGGCAAAATGCTGGCGACGCCAAACCAGCGAGGACAAAGGCCTTGAGCCCAAAACCGAAAGACAAGCCCGTGCTCCGCAGCACCAGGAGCTATGGCGGCCAGGGTAAGGACGGCTTCATCCACCGCAGCTGGATGAAGAGCCAGGGCCTACCGGCCGATGCCTTCGACGGCCGGCCGGTCATCGGCATCTGCAACACCTGGTCAGAGCTTACGCCCTGCAACGCGGGCCTCCGCGACGTCGCCGAACACGTCAAGCGCGGGGTCTGGGAGGCCGGCGGCTTGCCACTGGAGTTTCCGGCCATGTCGCTCGGCGAGACACAGATGCGGCCCACCGCGATGCTGTTTCGCAACCTGCTGGCCATGGAGGTCGAGGAATCGATACGCGGCAATCCCATCGACGCGGTGGTGCTGCTGGGTGGCTGTGACAAGACCACGCCGGGCCAGCTGATGGGGGCTGCGAGCGTCGATCTGCCGACGATCGTCGTCTCCAGCGGCCCGATGCTCAACGGCAAGTTTCGCGGCCGCGACATCGGTTCGGGCACCGACGTGTGGCGATTCAGCGAGGCGGTGCGCGCCGGCACCATGTCCACCGCCGAATTCATGGCGGCAGAATCGGGCATGTCACGCACGCCGGGCACCTGCATGACGATGGGCAGCGCCTCGACGATGGCCGGCCTGGTCGAGGCCATGGGCCTTGCCTTGCCGTTCAACGCAACGGCGCCCGCCGTCGACGCACGCCGCCGGCTGATCGCGCACGACAGCGGCCGGCTCATCGTGCGCATGGCACGCGAAGACCTGCGCATCTCCAAAATCCTCACCCGCAGCGCGTTTGAAAATGCGGTGCGCGTGCTGGCGGCCATCGGCGGTTCCACCAACGCCGTGCTGCACCTGCTGGCGCTGGCGGGACGCCTGGGTGTCCCGTTCGAACTGTCCGACTTCGATCACCTCTCATCCGGCATCCCGCTGCTCGTCGACCTGCAACCCTCCGGCCGTTACCTGATGGAAGACCTGCACTATGCCGGTGGCCTGCCGGCCGTGATGAAGGAACTCGACTCGTTGCTGAACGCGGGCGTACCCACGATCACGGGCCAGACCTTGGGTGAGAGCTACGCCGCGGCCGAGTGTTTCAATCGCGAAGTTATTCGTCCGCTGTCCGCGCCGGTCAAGCCGGCCTCCGGCATCTGGGTGCTGAGTGGCAACCTGTGTCCGGGCGGCGCCGTCATGAAGCCGAGCGCCGCAGCCAATGAGCTGTTCAGGCATCGCGGCCGGGCCGTGGTGTTCGAGTCCATCGAAGACCTGCACGCGCGTATCGACGACCCGGCGCTGGTGGTCGACGCCGACAGCGTGCTGGTGCTTAAGGGCTGCGGGCCGAAGGGGTATCCTGGAATGCCGGAGGTCGGCAACATGCCGCTGCCGCGCAAGTTGCTCGAGCAGGGCGTCAAAGACATGGTGCGCATATCCGATGCGCGCATGAGCGGCACGGCCTTCGGCACGGTGGTGCTGCACGTCTCGCCCGAGTCGGCGGCCGGCGGCCCGCTCGCCGTGGTCCGCAGCGGCGATGAGATCCTGCTCGACGGGCCCAATCGCCGCCTCGAGCTGCTGATCGACGCCCATGAGCTCAAGGCAAGGCTGGCCGAGTGGCAACAGAACCAGCAGCCATCGAAATTCACGCGTGGCTACTACCGGCTGTACACCGAACACGTCACCCAGGCCGAACGCGGCTGCGACTTCGACTTCCTCGCGGGCGCCAGCGGCAGCATGGTCGAGCGGGAATCACATTAGTGACCCCGGCTGCCGCCATCGTCGGCGACTGGGGCACGAGCAACCTGCGCCTGTTCCTGTGCAGTGAGGATGGCGCTGCGCTTGCGAGCAAGGCCGGGCCAGGTGCGGCGGCGGTTGATCAACCCTACCCGTGGTTGCTTTCCACGCTGGTTTCAGACTGGCAGCGCGATCATGGCGAGCTGCCGATCGTGTTGTGCGGCATGGTGGGTTCGAGCATCGGCTGGACGCAGGTGCCCTACGTCCCCTGCCCCGCCAGTGCCGGCCAGATAGCGGCCCGCTGCGTCACCATCGAAGGCGGGCGGGTGTGCATCGTGCCCGGTCTCTCCTGCACGAACCGGCTCGATGCGCCAGATGTCATGCGCGGCGAAGAAACGCAGATACTCGGTGCGTTGCAGCTCGAGCCGCCGCTGCGAAAGGGCCGACGGCTGCTGTGCCTGCCGGGTACGCATACCAAGTGGGTGGCCATCAACGACGGCGTAGTGAGCGATTTCCTGACCGCGCCCACGGGCGAGCTTTATTCCCTGCTCACGCGCCATTCCGTGCTGGTCAGCGACGCCCGCAGCGCGCCCGGCCCTGCAACCGGCGCCGACGACGCGGCTTTCGCCCGCGGCCTGGAGCAGGTGCGGCTGGTACCGTCCGCAGACCTCCTGCAACGCCTGTTCCAGTGCCGCAGCCGCCGGCTGATCGGCGAGCTGGCGAGCGCGGACGTGCCCGCTTTTCTGTCAGGGCTGCTGATCGGGAGCGATGCGCACAGCGCACTGCGCCTGATGGCGCACGGCACGGCCGGCAGCGTGCATATCGTTGGCACGGAGCAATTGGCGCTCCTGTACGCGCGTGCCCTGCAGGCCTTTGGCGCTTCGCCGGAAAGCATCGATGGCGAAGCGGCGGCGCGCGCGGGCCTGATGCATATCTATCGTTCACAAGCAGCCTCGAGGGACCCGTCATGACACGCACGCTGGTGGCCATTCTGCGGGGCGTGACTCCTGCGAGCGTCGCGCAAGTGGCGACTACGCTGTACCAGGCCGGTATTCGCTGCATCGAAGTGCCGCTCAACTCCCCAGACCCGTTCACGAGCATCGCGAACCTCAAGGCGCTGGGGTTGCGCGATTGCCTGATCGGTGCGGGCACGGTACTCAATGTCGGGGACGTGGAGCGCTGCTTTGCATCCGGCGGCCGGCTGGTGGTCGCGCCCAACTGCAATCCCGAGGTCATCCGGCAGGCGCTGAAACTGGGCATGTCGATGATGCCGGGCGTGGCCACCGCAACCGAGGCCTTCCAGGCCATCGACGCCGGCGCGCAGGAACTAAAGCTCTTCCCGGCCGTCAGCTACGGCCCCGCGCACCTGCGCGCGCTTAAGTCCGTGCTGCCGCAGCAGGTACGCGTCTATCCGGTCGGCGGCGTGGGCGCTGCCGACATCCCCGGTTGGGTCGCCGCCGGAGCAGATGGGTTCGGATTCGGCTCCGAGATCTACAAGCCCGGATACACGCTTGCCGACATCGAGGCGCGTGCCCGAAATCTCGTGCAGGCACTGGCCAACGCACGCTAGCAGGTGAGCGATTGCGCGATTCCAAGAATCTCAAGCTGATCGACATCATTCCGGCCGGCGATACGGTCGGGGAATGCGTGCTGTGGGACCAACGTAGCCAGGCCCTGTGGTGGAGCGACATCCAGCGCAGCCGCCTGTATCGCTACGATTGGCAGCAGCGTCACTGCCAGCTGCTGCCCGCGCCTGAGCGCGTGGGCTCATTTGGCCTCGTTGCAGGTTCCAATCTTCTCATCACCGCCTTTGCCAGCGGCATCGCCTTCTACGATCCGGTGTCCCGGGCAGTTGATTGGCTGGCCAGGCCCATCACCGACCAGCCCAACGTGCGCTTCAACGACGGACGGGTCGACCGCCAAGGGCGCTTCTGGTCAGGCACGATGATGGATCACCATCCCAGACTCCCGGTCGGGAGCCTGTATTCCTACGACGCCCGCCAGGGCCTGCGCACGCACGTCAGCGGCGTACTGATCTCCAACGGCCTGTGCATGAGCCCGGACGGTAAGCTGCTGTATTTCGCCGACTCGCCGACCCGCACGACCAACGTCTATGATGTGCAGGAGCCAGACGGCAGGCTGGGTGCCCCGCGCGTTTTCGCGCAGACCGAGGCGCCGGCCGTGCCGGACGGGGCAGCGATCGATGCCGAGGGCTGCCTGTGGAGCGCGCAATGGGGCGGTGCGCACGTGCGGCGATACACGCCGGAGGGCCGGGTTGACCTGAGGCTCACGGTGCCGGCTAGGCAGCTCACATGTGTTTGCTTTGGTGGACCCGCACTCGACCTGTTGTTCGTCACTTCGGCGCGCGAACACCTGGACGAAGCGGCACTGCGAGAGCAGCCCCATGCGGGCGACGTCTTCGTCTACCAGACGCCGTTCAAGGGATTGCCTGAGGAAGAATACCGACCATGATAGCGCGCGCCCTGGGACAGAATCTCACCAGCAGCATCGTCCAGGACCTGGGCGTGGCCATCGTCACCGGCACGTACTCGGACCGCAACCCATTTCCCGTCGAGGCGCAGTTGTGCCGCCAGTACGGCGCCAGCCGCACCGCGCTTCGGGAAGCCGTAAAGATGCTGACCGCCAAGGGCCTGCTCGGTGCGCGACCACGTCAGGGCACCTGGGTGCAGCCCGAATCAAAGTGGAACCTGCTCGACCCGGACATCCTTGGCTGGCTGCTCGAGCGTAAGTTTTCACCCACATTGCTCACGGAATTCACCGAGGTGCGCCTGGCAATCGAGCCGCTTGCCGCGGCGCTGGCAGCCAGGGCGGCCGGCCCCGAGGACAAGCAGGCGGTGCGCGATGCGATCGAACGCATGCGCGCGGCGGAACGCGGCGAGGACGATCCGCTGGCTTCCGACATCGCCTTCCACGTGGCCGTGCTGCGCGCGAGCAGGAACCGCTTCTACGCGCAGCTGACCGAACTCACCTCGACTGCGCTGCGCTTCAGCATCCGCACCACCAACCGTTACAAGGGCGTCAAACTGGCCAGCGTTGCTGACCACAAGCGCGTCGCCGATGCGATCATCGCCGGCCGCCCGGCCGCGGCCGCGGAAGCCATGCGCAAGATGATCCAGGAGGCGCTGGACCTGATTGTCGATCACGAGGAACCGGCGCCGCCACGACGCCGCCGGTCCTGATCGAGGCCTCGTCAGCCGCGCCCGAGCAGCGGCATCTGTGTCGCCATCACGGTCATGGACAACACGTTGGCGGACAGCGGCAGGCTCGCCATGTACACCACCGCGGCCACCACCTCGCGGATGTCCATCGTGGGTTCCCGCGCCATCGAACCATCCGCCTGCATCGTCCCGGTGCGAAGGTGCGCACCGATCGCGGTGTCCACGTTGCCGATGTTGAGCTGCCCGCAGGCAATGTCGAATTTCCGGCCCTCGAGTGCGGTTGCGTGCGTGAGCCCGCTCATGCCGTGCTTGCTGGCTGCGTAGGCCACCGAATGCGGGCGTGGCGTCAACGCCGACACCGAGCCGTTGTTGATGATGCGGCCGCCGCGCGGCGCCTGCTGCTTCATGATCGCAAAGGCCTGTTGCGTGCACAGGAAGGCGCCCGTCAGATTGACGTCCAGCACGCCCTGCCACTCGGTCAGCGACACTTCCTCGAGCGGTGCGGCGCGATGGCTGGCGCCCGCGTTGTTGAACAACACGTCGAGGCGCCCGAGTCCACCGCGGATGCGCTCGAACAGCTCGCGCACGGATTGCTCGCTGGCAACGTCGGCCGTCAACGGCCAGGCCTTGCCGCCGCCGCGCCTGATGTCATCGGCCACGGCCGCCAGCGGCAGCGCGCGCCGGCCAGCGAGCACGATGGAAAAGCCCGCCTCCGCAAGCCCGCGGCTGACGGCGGCGCCGATGCCGCTGCCGGCTCCGGTCACCAGGGCTACTCGCGGTGCAAGCTCGGCCATATGGGACTCCCTGCGTTGGTCTTGTGGCGCCATTCGGGTGTACGATGAAAATTATAATATTTATTAGAGGGGCCTGATGGCGAACGCGACCACCATAGCGATTGTGGGGCTGGGCAAGATCGCGCGCGACCAGCACCTGCCCTCGATCGCAGGCAACAGCGCCTTCAGGCTGATCGCCACCGCCAGCCCGCACAACCGACTCGAGCATGTGCCGGCCTACAAGGACATGGCGGAGCTGCTGGGCGCCCGCACCGACGTCGAGGCGGTGGCGCTGTGCACGACGCCACAAGTGCGCTACGACGCGGCCCGACTGGCGCTCGAACACGGCTGCCACGTGCTGCTTGAGAAACCGCCAGGCGCCACGCTCGGCGAGGTGCGCGCACTGGTGGAACTGGCAGCTGGCAAGGGCGTGACCCTGCTCGCGTCCTGGCATTCCCGCTTTGCCAACGGCGTTGAGCCGGCACGCGCCTGGCTCGCGAGCCGCCGCATCAAGCGCGTATCAGTCACCTGGCAGGAGGATGTGCGCGTCTGGCATCCAGGACAAACCTGGATCTGGAAGGCCGGCGGCCTGGGCGTGTTCGACCCGGGCATCAACGCGCTGTCGATACTGACGCGCATCATTCCGGGCAACGTCGTGCTGCGGGACGCCACACTCTACTTCCCGTCCAATTGCGAATGCCCGATTGCCGCTACCATGAACCTGGGCGACCAGCGCGGCGCCCCCATACACATGGACCTCAACTTCCGGCATACCGGCGCCGAAAGCTGGGACATCGAAGTGCAGACCGACGACGGCGCCCTGCTGCTTTCCAAGGGGGCGAGCGTACTGCAGATCAACGGCCAGGCCGTCGCCGTCCCGCAGGCGAGTGAGTACTCGCGTCTCTATGCCCACTTCGCCGCGCTCATTGGCGCGCGCCGTTCCGACACCGACACGGCGCCGTTTACGCTGGTGGCCGACGCATTCCTCTGCGGGCGGCGCGTCGAAGTCGAGCCCTTCAACGAATGATGGGCCAAACCACACAAACCGTGCGGGTCGCGCTGCTGGCGCCGCTGCTTTGGCTGATTGCGATCAGCATCGTTGCAGCGTCGCCCGTGCAGAGCGTCGATGGCCGACGCAGCAGCTTCAACGATGACTGGAAATTCCATCTCGGCGAGGCCACGGGGGCGGAACAGCCGGCGTTCGCCGCTGCAGCGTGGACGTCGCTGCGCCTGCCGCATGACTGGGCGATCGCGGGCCCCTTCGATCGCGCGCTCAACCCGCACACGGGTGCACTGCCGATCGCCGGCGTGGGTTGGTACCGCAAGTCGTTTAGGTTGCCCGCGAGCGCGCGCGGGCATTTCGTGGCCGTGGAATTCGACGGTGCCATGGCGAACGCGCAGGTGTGGCTTAACGGCAAGCTGCTGGGTGGACGCCCATATGGCTACATCGGTTTTGGCTTCGACCTGACGCCCTACCTGCACTGGGGCAGCGAGCCGAATGTACTCGCCGTGCGCCTCGCACCTGAGGTCGACTCATCGCGCTGGTACCCGGGCGCGGGCATCTACAGGAATGTCTGGCTTGATATCACCGGAGCTGTGCACGTGGCGCACTGGGGCACCTACGTCACGACGCCCGACGTGTCCGCGCAAGGCGCCACAGTCGCGGTACGCACTGAAGTGCGCAATCGAGGTTCGGCGGCGGCCGGCGTGTTGATTCGCGCGCGGGTGCTGGATGCAGCCGGCCTTGCAGTAGCCGAATCCACTGAGCCCCTGAATGTCGCGCCTGATCAAACTGCGACGGTTGCATCCAGGCTGGCTGTTCCGCAGCCACAACTCTGGGATGTCGACCGGCCCTATCTTTACTCGTTGGTCACCGAAGTGCTGGAAAGCGGCGCAGTGGTCGACCACACCGTCACGCCCTTCGGAATCCGCAGCATTGCCTTCGATCGGCTCAAGGGCTTCCTGCTGAATGGCCAGGTCGTGCGGCTGCACGGTGTCTGCCTGCACCACGACCTGGGTGCACTGGGCGCTGTCGTGAATCGCCGCGCCACCGAGCGCCAGTTGCAGATCCTGAAGGGCGCGGGCGTAAATGCCATCCGCACCAGCCACAACCCGCCCTCGCCTGAGCTGCTGGAGTACGCAGATCGCCTCGGGTTCCTGGTGATGGACGAAGCCTTCGACATGTGGCGGATACCGAAGGTGCGCAACGGCTACAGCAAGTATTACGACGAATGGTCGGAGCGGGATGTGCGCGACATGGTGCGGCGCGACCGGAATCACCCGAGCGTCATCATGTGGAGCATCGGCAATGAAATCCCGGAACAAGGCAGCGCTGATGGCTGGAAGGAGGCCAGGCGCCTGAGCGGTTTCTTCCACGCGGAAGATCCGACGCGTCCCACAACCTCCGCTTTCAACAACCCGGATGACGCGATCCGCAACAAGCTCGCCGACGAAGTGGACATTCCCGGTTTCAATTACTCTCCCAACCGCTACCAGCGCATTCTCGACGCGCATCCGGGCTGGGTGATCTACGGCTCGGAGACGGCCTCCTGCGTCAGCTCACGCGGCGTCTATCACCTGCCGCTAGAGAAATACGAGAAGCACGCCTCGCTCCAGATCAGCAGCTACGACATTATCGCGCCGCCCTGGGCCTATTGCCCCGACGTGGAGTTCGACGCGCAGGAGCGCATAGCGGGCCTGTTGGGCGAGTTCGTATGGACCGGCTTCGACTACCTGGGCGAGCCGACACCTTACTTCGACGACGCCGCCGACCGGAGCCGCGACTGGCCCGCACGCAGCAGTTACTTCGGCATGGTCGACCTGGCCGGGTTTCCGAAAGACCGGTATTTCCTGTACCAGAGCGTGTGGACCAAGGCACCGATGGTGCACCTGCTGCCGCACTGGAACTGGCCGGGACATGAAGGCCAGGCCATTCCCGTGATGGTCTATTCCAACGCAGAAGAAGTGGAGCTGTTCCTGAACGGCGTATCGCTCGGTGTGCAGAAGACGCGTTCAGTGGCCGTTGAGCTGCCGGTAGGCAGCAACATCAGTGCGACGCACACATTCTCAAGCAAATACCGGCTGCTGTGGCAGGTGCCCTACCGGCCAGGCGTGCTGCGCGCCGTCGCACGCACGGGCGGCCAGGAAGTGGCGCGCACTGAAGTGCACACGGCGGGTGCGGCCGCAAGGGTGCAACTGGTCGCGGACCGCAGCAAGATTCACGCGGATGGCGACGACCTCAGCTTCATCACGGCGCGGGTCGAGGACGCCGACGGCCAGCTCGTGCCAGAGGCCGACTCATTGATCACATTCAGGGTTTCGGGCGCGGGCACGATCGAAGCCGTCGACAACGGCAATGCGGCAACCGTGGAAGACTTTCACGCCGATCACCGGCACGCATTCAATGGCCTGGCGCTGTTGATCGTCCGCTCGCGGCCCGGCCAGGCGGGCGTCATTCGCGTCACGGCCATCAGCAGCGGCCTGGTGCAGGGCAGTGCGACGATCAGCGCCGCTACTCGACCCTAAGCCGCATGAAGACCATGGCGCCCTGCGGCGAACCGCCGTACAGCGGCGCGAGCGCCTCGGGCAGGAAATTGAACGCGTACTGGGTGCCGACGCCAAGTTTCGCGCGACCCGCTAACGGAAAATCACGGATGACGCCAAGCGACATCTTGCTGACCGTGTAGGCAGGCCCGTGCGAACCAATGGCCCGGATGAGCTCATCATTGTCCACACGTTCACCGCGCGCGAAACCGGTCCATGATGCATTGAACTTGAGCGCCGATTCGATCGCGTAGGCGTCGAGCCAGCCCGACGCCGAGGAGCGACGTCCCCAGGCCAGCGTGGTTGACCACCAGTCCAATTCACGGATAGGCCGCGTGTAAATGCCGCTTGTGGACCATTTGCGCTGGTTCTCCTCCGGATGGAGTTGTTCGGGGTGCATCAGGTTCGCCCAGGACAGCTGCAGCGACAGCGTGCTGGCCGGGTTCCAGGAAATGCGCGCGGCGGTCGAATCCAGTGGACCCGTCTCGATGTTGTAGCGGAACTGATCGGGCTCGCGTCCACGAAACCGGGACATTTCGAGCTTCCAGTCGGCGTGCACGAAACCCGCCGTGACCACGCCGAACACGATGTGAGTGGAGTCCAGCCAGTGGTGCGTGATCGGCGGTTCAGGGCTGTCCATGACAGAAAGCCGGTGCATGAAGGCCGGCGGACCAAAGGCCGGCTCGCCGGGCAAACCCGCGTAGGCGAACAGCGTGTCACGCGCGTTCAACGGATGCGAATAACTGGCCGACATCTCGACGAACAGGTCGTGCGGGTGCTGCCGGTCGACCAGTGGCGTGCTCCCGTCGGCGGTCTCGCCAGTCTGCAAGAGCAGGGGCAGGCCGCTCTTGCCCATCAACGGATCGGGGCTGAGCATCGCGCGCAGCTGCAGCACGTCACCGTCAGAAAGCGCGCGGCGTGCCACGCCCATGACCATCCCAGACACGAAAGTTTTCTGGTCGCCGCGCGGACCCTCCTGCCAGTCGTACACGCCGTTGAGCAGCGCGTGGCCCATCAGCATCCAATCGCCTGCCATGTGATGGAGCCCCGCGTGCACCGATGCATCCGGCTGCCAGGATGTGCCGGAACTCTCCCGCGTCATCGCGTATGGGCCCAGCACGCCGCGCATCAGGACGCTCATGTCCGGCTCGGAACTGGACGGCGCTGCATACGCGCACGTGGCCACGGCTGCAACGATGAGGGTGATGCGCCCCATCACTGACGCGCAAACAGCCGCGACGGGTCCCTGAAGGCCTTGAATTCGAGCGCATTGCCCGAAGGATCGTGGAAGAACATCGTCGCCTGCTCGCCCACCAGCCCTGCAAACCGGATGCCCGGCTCGATGACGAACTGCACGCCACCGCTCCGTAGGCGCGCGGCGAGTTCCTGCCAGGCGTTCCATTCGAGCACCATGCCGAAGTGAGGCACGGGCACGTCCTGCCCATCGACCGGGTTGTGATGCACACTCGTCCGCCGCGCCGCGTCGAGATGGGCCACCAGTTGGTGGCCGTAGAAATTGAAATCCACCCAGTCGGCCGCGCTCCTGCCTTCCGCGCAGCCGAGCAGCCCGCCGTAGAAGCTGCGCGCGGCGGCCAGGTCGTGCACGGGAATGGCGAGGTGGAAGGGTTGCATGGCGGTCGCCACGATACCGGATTTGACGTCAACTGGCCCTGGGCGCCGGTGCGTCATTCCCCAACATGAACGCACTGATCGAGCGCCACAGCCCGGAGCCGTTCTCCATCAGCACCAGTTCCCGGCACAGGCATTCGATGGGCCCGTTGATCTTCAGCGTCGCCGCCAGTTCGGCCTCGACGCCGTAGTCCTCGCCCTGCCCGTGGCGCGCCACCGAAAGATGTGGAATGTAGGTCTGATGCTTCCCCGCGCCTTCATCCGGAAACGCGGCCGCACAGGCCTCGTGCAATCGCGCGAAGCGCGATGCCGGCTTCGGTGCCAGGTACACCGTGCCAGGAAAGCGGGCGACATGCGTAAGCGCGTAGCGAAACGGCGACATCGCACCGGCAACCTCAGCGAGCCGCCGCAGCATGCCCTCGTTGACGGTCTCGGGCGCGGCGAGCGGATAGAGAATCGTGATGTGCGCAGACAGTCCGCGCCGCGCTGCAGGATCGAAACGTTCGCGCAGATGCGCCACCCAGGCCTCCGCTTCGGGAACGAGCGCGAATACGGCGGATGTGGCCACGGCGGATGACCTTCAGCCTGGATCCTGGTCCATCTGCAGGATGCGCACTTCTTCGAGATCCAGCTCGCGCTCTACGCGCCGCCGCGCCTCATCGCCCAGTGCACCGCTCTCGCGCAGTTCGTGCATCCGCGCACGTTCCGCTGCGATCAGCTCGAGCTCGAGCGTCGCGCCGGCGCGCACGACCTGATCCTCGCCAGCCGTGGCGTGGTGCCGGCGCAGGCGCCGCAGGCGAGCCTCGTGCCGTACCCGCAGCGGTGCCGTCAGGTCTGCGTCCGCGCCGGCGCGCGCAGACAATTCCTGCAGGCGTCCCAGCGTCGCCTCGACCGCGTCGATCCGTGCCGCGTACTCGCGCGCCTCTTCCACGCGCTGCTCCTGGCGGCCACGCTCCACGAGACCGAGTCCGCGAAACACGGTCGGCAGCACCGAGCCCTGGCCGAGGAGCGTTGCCAGGATCACGCAGAAAGTGATGAACAGGATCGTGTCCCGTTCAGGAAAGGGCGTGCCATCCCCCAGCGTTAGTGGTATCGACAGCGCCGCGGCCAACGACACCACGCCCCTGATGCCGGTAAAGGCGATGGCGAAGGTGGCCTGCCATTGCGGCCTGCTCGTTCCAGGTATCGTTCGCGCCAGCAGTGCGGCCGGATAGACCCACACGAAGCGGATCAGGATCACCAGCGCCGTGATCAACGCGCCATGCAGGAACAGCGTGCTGCCGGCCTCATCACTGAGGTTCATGAAGATGCTGCGGGCCTGCAATCCGGTCAGCAGGAACAACACGGCCTCGATCAGGTACACGACCCAGCGCCAGATAAAGAAACCCTGCAGGCGCGTGCCGGCGGAAATCAGCGGCGAACCATGCCGGCTGACATACAGGCCGGCGGACACAGCCGCCAGGACGCCCGAACCGCCCAGCAATGCCGGCGGCCAGAACGCCAGATAGGGTGTCAGCAGCGCCAGCGTGATTTCGACGTCCGGATCGTTCACCCAGCGTCGCACCCGCAGCATCAGCCAGCCGACGGCAACGCCGAAGGTGACCTCGCCCACAATGATCACGGCGAAGCTGCCCGCAGCCTCCGGCAGGCTGAAGCCGCCGGTGGCCACTGCCGCGACCGCGAAGCGGAACAGGATCAACGCCGTCGCGTCGTTGACCAAGCCTTCGCCCTCGAGGATCGTCAGGATGCGCTTGGGTATTCCCAGGCGTCGCGCGATGGCCATGGGCGCGACGACGTCAGGTGGAGACACCACGGCGCCCAATACGAAACCCACGGCCCAGGGCATGCCCAGTACCAGGTGCGCAACGGCAGCGACCGCCACGGTGGTGAAGATGACGCAACCGACCGCCTGTACCGTGATGGCCCGGATGTCACTGCAGAAGGCCCGCCAGCTCATGGCGACGCCCGCCGCGTAAAGCAAGGGCGGCAGGAACAGCAACATCACCAACTTGGGGTCCAGCAGCACGCGTGGCAGGCCGGGGACAAAGGCCAGCGCCAATCCGACCATCACCAGCAGGATTGAATGCGGGACGCCCAGGCGGCGCGAGCCGACCGCGCAGGCCGCCGTGATGGCAATCAGCCCAAAGCAGAGCAGAACGCTTTCGACCATGAATAGCGAATATTACACGCTGCGCCTGGGACACGGGGCTGGTGCAGCCTGATTCGGCGGCGGTGCAAGCAGCAAAAACGGCCGGGAGGGTCACCCCTCCCGGCCGCGAATCGGGCTGGCGAGCTCTTTGTCCGCTACCTACGCCACCTAGTGGTCGAGCTGATCCACCGCGCGGATCACCCCGTACACGCCGTCCTGTTCGTCATTCGTACCGGCCGCGTAATACAACGCGTTAGTGGCCTGTCCCAGCACGCCATTGCCGAAACTGATGCCCCACAGTCCATCGAGATGGAGCCGGTGACCGTCGGCATCGCGGAGCGAGCCGAGGAAGTGGCCGGAGATCGGATCGAACGCGTTGATGGCGCCGTCGCCAAAATTCCCTACCAGCAAGGCACCGCCGAAACGCCCAAAGCTGGCCGGCGCCAGCGCCACGCCCCAGGGCGCGTTGAGGGCACCGCGCATCGCGAAGTGGCGTATCAACCTGCCGTCAGCATCGAACACATCCACCATGCCGAGGCCCGCGCCGTTCACGTTGTCATGCGCTGCGCTGTCCTGCTCGGCGTAGGTCACCACGATGTCGCCGTTGACGTTCTGGATGCCGAACGGCGCGAAATTCGCGGGGACAGCGCTGTCCTCGAAGGCCCCGGGCTTCGTCACCGCGGCAAAGTGCGCATCGAACACGTCCACGCGCCGGTTGTGGAAGTCGGTCGCGTAGAGCAGATGCGTACTGCCGTTGCCGCCCAGCGCCAGGCCCTTGTAAACCGCGCCAGTGGCGGAGCGATCGACTGCAAGCACGGCATGCGTCACATTGACGCTCGGCGCCCAACCGCTGATCGAGCCGTCCTCGCCCGCAAACAGGAAGCGACTCGCGCTCGATGCGGTCCCGTTGCTCACGACAAAGTCATTGGAGAGGTTGTACACGACGCCGGTGGGGTGACCGGCGCCATCGCCATTGGTCGCAGGCGGAATCTGCACCACCAACGCCTGGGCAGTGCCCGCTCCGTCATAAAGTGTCGATGTGCCCGTGCCATTGTTGGCAATCCAGACCGGGGCATTGGGATTGAAGGCCACGCCCCAGGGATTGACGAGGTGCGTGTCGGTGAAATCCGCCGTCACTGCCCCATCGGACACCAGTGCATGCGCGGCATACGCTCCGTGACTCTCGCGCCCGTCATCCGGGCCCTGGGCCGCCAGCGCGCAGCAGGGCAGCAGTAAAGCAACGAGGGCGCCGGGCAGGCGCCCTCGGATGGCAGTCATGTTCATGGCAAGTCTCCAGGTGGCTGTTCTTGTACACCACGCCGGCACGCCCCTGCGTGCCCGGTTCGGTGGCCTGGAGTGAGTGCTCGCCTTGAACGATTCGGTTCCTATTGCGTGCGACTATTGTCGCCGCAGTCTTGATTGCCTCAGTTCTGGCAGGCCTTGCCGTGATCGGCGCGATAGCCCTGCGCCTTGGCGTCCGCTTCGCTCATGTACGCACCTTCCTTGGTTTTGCCATACCAGCGATCACCCTTGCAGTGATACACCTTGCTGTCCTTGTTCGCCCACACGAGCCCCGTCCCGCCGCCGGGAGCTGCTGTCGCCGTCGGCGTGTCGCTGGGTTTCGTGGCGGCGGCTACCGGCGTGGTGGCAGCCGAGGGTGGGGCGGCAGCGGGCGCGCGCGTGGCGGCGGCAGGTGTTACGGCGGCGGGCGCCGCTGGCGCGGCGGGCCTCGCAGCCTCGGGCGAGGCGTACCATTCCTTCACGCCCTTGTGCCCGCGACATGCACCTTGCTTCGATGCGGCAGTGGAATACGTGCCGTCCTTGCACTGACCGGTGGCTCCCGCGGCAGGCGCGCCGGCCATTGCAGTCCCAGCCGCCGGAGCGGCTTTGGCCGCGGCAGCAGGTGCCGCTTCGGCCGCAGCGCCCTTGCTGCCGCCGTGCTTCTTCTTGCTGCCCGTGGCGGCCGGCGCCGGGCCCGCCTCTGCGGTCGCACCGGCAGCGACGTACCAATCCTGGACACCCTTGTGGCCGCGACAGGCACCTTTCTTGGTCGACGTAGTGGCATAGCTGCCGTCCTTGCAGGTGCCCGTCGCGCCCGCCGGGGCGCCGGCAGGTGCCTGGGCCAGTACCGCTGCCGAAGCCAGTAGCGTCGCGGCCAGGGCAGTAAATACGATGGATCGGGACATGGATGAACCCTCTGGTTGATGTGATGAATCTGGGCCGACGTGCGGCGGCTCAATCATAGATTGCAAGAGCGTCTACGGCGTGAAATTCCATTAATTCGCCAAGATTTGAGGGATTGCGTCGACGCCCGGCGACACTATTGCGCCCCCGCCCCGCCTGGGCGAACCATTGGGACGCCGGGCGGTCTAGTGAGGTACTCAATCCGCAGGGGGATCTTTCATGAAACCAGTCCATGTACTCTCATTGCTGCTGGCGTTGCCTGTCACACAGGCCGCGCTCGCCACCGACGCTGCAGCGGACATCCGCGACGCTGTTGCAGACAAGTCACGCCCCGAGGCGGACTCCCAGCGCGATACCGAGCGCAAGCCAACCGAAACACTGGCCTTTGCCGGTGTAAAGCCAGGCGCCACGGTCATCGAACTCATGCCCGGGGGCGGCTATTACACGCGCCTGTTGAGCAAGGTGGCGGGGCCGAAGGGGCATTTGTACGCGCTCGTCCCGGCGCCACGCCCCGATGCCGCGCCTGATGCGCCGGACCGGTCGCTGCCCGTCAAAGCGATTGCCGCAGCAAGCGGCTACGGCAACATCAGCGTCATTGTGCAGCCGATCAAGGCGCTGCAGCTCCCGCCGCAGGCCGACCTGGTGTGGACCTCCGACAACTACCACGATGTCAAGAACGTGCCGGGCGTCGATACGCTGGCGTTCAATAAGGCGGTGTTCGACGCCCTCAAGCCCGGTGGCCACTACCTGGTGATCGACCACGCCGCCGCTGCCGATGCGCCCGCCGACGTTACCAATACGCTGCATCGCATCCGTGCCGAGACCGTCAAGGAAGAAGCTCTGGCCGCAGGCTTCGTGCTGGAAGGTTCCAGCGACGTGTTGCACAACTCCACTGACGGCCACGACCTCAAGGTCTTTGATCCCGCCATTCGCGGCAAGACGGATCAGTTTGTGCTGAAGTTCGTGAAGCCGAAGAAATAGCCTTGCGGAACACCGCGGGACCGCGAAGTCGCGCGGCTGCTACTGCGATAACGCAATGGCCCAGGCCCCGGCCAGCGAGGCGAGCGCGGTAACGCCTGCCAGCCATTGCGGCACCCGCTCGAGGACACGCGCCACCGCTGGCAATCCAGCGGTGGCGCCGAACAGGCACCCAACTGTGAAACCCATTACATGGGCGACCACATCGGTGCCCTCGCCCGCCGTGCCCAGCCACCCAAGCAGCACGGCGCCGGCCACCAGCGGGGCCCGGCGCCTTGCCCAGCTCAGGCGCAATGGCAAGCGGGTCCGCCACGAATGCGCGGCCATCAGGCCGAGCGCCGTGAATACTGCGGTCGACGCGCCGACGGAGCGGTGAGTCGGCGAGCCGAGCACCGCCTCGAGCACATTCGCCAGCGCCGCGCCTGTGACGATGAGGAACCAAGCCATGCCGCTACCGAGCTGGCGCGCGGCGAGGTAACCGAACCAGATGCCGCCGCCCAGGTTCGCGACGATGTGGTTGGCGTCCAGGTGCAGCGTCAGCGCGGTCCAGGCACGCCACCACTGCCCGTGCTGCACGCGCCCGGCATCCAGCGCGCCATTTTCGAAGGCTTCAGGGCGCCAGTATCCGCTCGAGATCGCCAACGCGACACCCAGCAGCACGAGCGCATACAGCACGACTCCGACCCAGGCATTGGGATACACACGTGTCACGATGCGCAGGAGGGGCACCGGACGGTTCTCGGTTTCGTACTGGCGCAGGTGTGCCAGCGCCCGTGCGGCGTCCGCAGCGTCGACACACAACAGGCAATCCGCGCCTTCAAGCACCATGACGTTCTCGATGTTCACCGCGGTGAGCATGAGCGCACGGTCCTGACAGGCCGGATGGCTGGCCGAACGATAGATTTCGCGCAGGTCTTCAATCAATGGCTGGCATCATACCGCCGTGCTATGTTTGGCGGCTATGAACATACCCAAGCTGACCTACTTTGATGCTCCCGTCAGTCGCGGCGAAGAGTGTCGGCTCGCGCTACACCTTGCGGGAATCGACTTCGAGGACGAGCGCATCAAATCGGGCGCCTGGCCGGCGCTGAAGGCGCACACGCCCTATGGCGCGATGCCCTTCCTCAGCATGCCAGGCAAACCGCCGCTTGCGCACAGCAATGCGATCCTGGTGTACATCGGCCGCAGCCACAACCTGCATCCAACGGATGATTTCGAGGCCGCGCGTCATGAAGGCATGATGCAACATGTGGAAGACCTGCGCGCCAGGGTATCGCCCACCATCCGCATGGCGGATACAGAAAAGAAAGCCCGGCGTGAAGAGCTGGTGGCCGGATTCCTGCCCGAGTGGGCCCAGGCGGCGGAGAGGAATATCACCGGCACGCCGTTCTTCGGCGGCGCCAGGATTAACGTCGTCGACCTCAAGCTGCACATGGCCGTGCGCTGGTTCGCTGGCGGCAAGGTCGATCACATTCCTGCCACGATCTTCGATGCCTACCCCAGGCTCATGGGCGTGCACCATGCCGTGCGCGACCATGCCGGCGTCAAATCCTGGTACGCGAAGGCTTGAACAGCGCTCGGGCACCCGTCGCTTATGGACAGACGTGGAACAACGGCCCGCCACGACTGTCTACCTCACGGGCCCAGATCCCTTCATTACAACACGTCAATTCGCCGCCTGCCGGCGGCAGGAGTCCCGCATGAAGATGATTCCCGGAATAGTCTGCCTGCTCGCGCTGGCAGCGACCGCCAACATAGCGCTCAGTGCCGAACCAGAGCACATGGACCATCCAGCCGTCACCAAGGAAATGCGCGCGAAGATGGCCGCCGCACACGAACAGATGGCGGCTTGCCTCAAGTCAGACCGGCCCATCATGGAGTGCCATGCCGAAATGATGAAGCTGCATGATGAACACATGATGCATCACGAGGCCGGCGAACATGAGGACATGGACAAGGACGATTGCATGCACCGGTCGCATCACGACCACGACCACGCCGCAGCGGACCAGCCGCCTGCTGCCGCCAAGCCCAAGTAACACGCCCCCATAGCGAAGCGAACCGGCCTCCCGAAACGCATGCGGCTTGCGAGACTGCGAAAGTCCGCTGCCGCGTGGCTCGGAGCGGCCGGTGTCGCACTGCTGGCGAGCGTCAGCTCGCACGCCGATGAGACGCGCCACATCTTTTGGGAGGTCAAGGGGGCGCATAACTCCGTCTACCTGCTCGGCTCCGTCCACCTGCTGAAATCCGGCGAGAGCACGCTGCCACCCGAGATCATGCAAGCCTACCGGCGCTCCTCGACGCTGGTCATGGAATTGAACCTGAATGAGGCGAGTGTCGACTCGCTCATGGGCTCCGGCACGGAAACCGCGCTGCTGCCCGAGGGCGAGACCTTGAGCCGCGCGCTCGGACCCGAGCTGTACGCGTCTTTTCTCGTGCACGCGCAACGCCTGGGGCTGCCGGCCGAGTCCCTGGAGCGCTTTCAGCCCTGGATCGCCGCGATGGCGCTCGAACAGATGACGCTCGTGCAGGCGGGTTACGAGGCCAACGCCGGGGTCGATATGCAGTTGACGCAGAACGCCGCCGCCGATCGCAAGCCAATCGTGGCACTCGAAACGATGGGTGAGCAGATGGGCTTCTTCTCGCACCTCGCGCTCGATGAGCAGCGTCAATTCCTGCGCAGCACGCTCAAGGACCTGGACACCGCAGGCAGCGACACGGCCGCCGTGGTCCGCGCCTGGCAGCACGGCGACGTGCGGGAACTCGAGCGCCTGTTCCGCGAAGAAACCGCCGATTCCCCGCAGCTCATGCGCCTGCTCACGACGGACCGCAATCGCAAGTGGCTCCCCAGGATCCTCGCACTCCTCAACGACGACCACGACGACATGGTCATCGTCGGCGCCATGCACCTGATCGGCGACGATGGCCTGGTGGCGTTGCTGAAGCGGCAGGGCTACGAACCCGTCCAACACTGAAAGCTAACGCAGCGACACCTCCAGCCGGACTGAATTGTCCTGCAGCTTCGCCCGATCGTTCGCCACCAGGAAGACTCGTCCTGGATCAATCTGGCCGCCATTGACCATAGCCTGTTGCAGCGCCTGAGCACGGGCCTGCGCCAGTGCCTTCAAATCGTCATCGCTGACGGTGATGTGCTCGCGGAGAGCCTGGCGCAGAAATTCCCGCTGCGCCGCCTTGACATCCACCGCGGGCGCACCGGCTGCAGGCGGCGGTGGCAGCAGCGGGAATTGCGGTGCGCTGCCGAAAGCCTGCGTATACAGACGCGTCAGCAGCTTGAGTTGGGCCGCCTCGTCAGCGCCAGCCGGCGCCAGCTCCTCCGCAAATCGCGCCGCTATCAGCGCCGGCCGATCCGCGGCCGCGGTGATAGCAATCGGCAACTCGATTTGCAGCTGCGGACGTTCCACCAGCGCCTTGGACAAGGCGGACACCTTCTGCTGGGCAGCGGCGTCGAGGGCCGCACTGCCCGGTGCGAAGTCGACGAACTGCATTTCCGGCCCGCCCCCGACCAGTTTCCCCAGCAGTGCGAACGGAGAAGTGACGATCTTGGCCAGCAAGTTTACGACCACTTTCCAGATCACCGGCCCCAGCCTGAATTTGGGATCGTCGAGCGTACCCGTGACGGGTATGTCGAGGTCGATCACGCCATGGCGATCCTTGAGCAGTGCCACAGCCAGCTTGACGGGCAGCGACACCGCGTCCTTGCTCGCGGTCTTGTCGCCGAACTCCAGTTGTTCGATGGTGATGTGATGCCGCGCGTCGAGTTTGCGATCGTCAATCCGGTACTGCAGTTCCGTGGTCAGCTTTCCCTTGGTGATGTTGTAGCCGGCAAACTTGCCTGAATAGGGGTTGAAGGTCGTCAACTCCATGTTGCGGAAGATCATATTGAGATCCAGGTACTCCTGCGCGCCCAGCACATTGGCTTCACCGGCAATCGTCACCGGCGAATACTCATCGACCTGTCCCTTCAGATCGATCTGTGCGCGGGACCCAGGCGTGGACGACAGGCCCAGCACGGTGCCGTTGAGCGCGGCGATGCCGGTGGAGAAATTCGGCAGGATGGAAAGGTCCGTGAACTGCACCTGCCCGTTGGCTACGACCACTTTCCGGATAGTCAGGGGCATCGCTGCGCTTGCCGTTGCGTCCGCCGGTGCCGCCTGCGATGCGGCTTCGACCGGCGTCACGCCAGCAACGGGCGCCGTCACGCCAATCGCCGCCGGCGCCCGTGCCTGCACTTTCATTGCGCGCGAAATATTGAGGCTGTAGTCCGGCTCGATGATGGCCCGCGCGTACGGCTTGAGCGCGGATATGGTGTCGATCGCAATCAGGTCGGGATTGTGCTGCACCCGCAGCCCCGTGACCATCAGGCGGTCCCAATTGACGAGATCATCGCGCAGGGTGTTGTCGATGCTGTGCAACCGGTCCACCGAGACATTGCCGATCGCCAGCAGCTGCCCCACTCCATGGCGGCCGGGCTTTTCCTGCACCCGCATCGCGGCGCCCAGCAGGCCATCCAGGACGGTGATGGAGGTCTGACGGCTGAAGTAAGGCTGGAGCGAGGCCAGCGGAAAATCGGCAAGCGTTACATTCACGTCGGCAGTCATCGGACTCGCGACTACCGTTCCCTTGGCCTTGAGCACACCGCTCCCGTTTAGACGCGCGTCCAGGTCCAATTGAATGGGGCTCCTCTCATCCAGGCTCGCATTGGCCAGCACCAGATTGAGGGGCGCGATCGCGAGCGGCACGGCAGGACGCGCGCTGCGATCCTCGGCCGCCAGCGTGCCATTGTTCAGCTTGAATTCGCGCACGAGCACGTGCCACGGAGCGCTGGGCGCGGCCGGGCCTGCCGTTCGCGCTGGCGACGCCACTGGGGCATGTTCACGCACTGCACCGCTCGATGTAGCGCTCCCCGCGAGGCGCGACAGGTTGATGTTGCCGCCCGGCTCCAGCCAGACACTGACCGCGGGATCGTCGAGCTCCACCGCATCGACTGCCAGTGACCGGGCCGGTACATCGAGCGAGGCACCGCGCAGCCTGAGCGAGGGCAAGCTGATCCAATCCGCGCTCGCCGCGTCGGGGCGGATGCCCAGGTTTTGCACGGCGAGATTCTCGAGCCGGAGCCTCAGTTCGGGCTTGTCCTGCAGCGCAAAATTGTAGCGACCATCGAGGCCGATCACTCCCGATGACACGACCAGGGACAACTGATCCTTCAGGTAATTCCAGATCGTCACCGCCTGCAGGTTGCTCACGCGAAATTCGCCATCCGAGGCGAGTGGCTGCAGGGAGAGCCGGCCATGCCACTCGAGCCGCTCCTTGTTGAGGGACTCACCGGAGAGCCTGAAGCGCCCGCCTTCGCTGCCGGTCGAAAAATCTTGCAGCTCGAAATCGATCGGCCGCAACTCCGCCATGAAGGGAGTCGGCCGACTGGCGTCTTCGTAGCTCACCAGGCCGCTTGTCACCTTGAGCCGGGTGATCGCCAACTTCGGGAGCGCACCATTCGAGGGTACCGTGGGCGCTTGCGCATGCCTGGGCTTGAGCGCCCCAAAATTGAGCGACCCGAATGGCGAGATCTTCGCGTGCGCGAAGGGTTCGTTGATCTCGATATCGCTGAAGACCAAGGCCCGATGCCAAATCGAGCGCGACGCACCGACTTCCACGAGTAAACGGCTGAAACCGAGCAGCGCGCCACCTTGCGGATCCGGGATAGAAAACTCTTGGATCTCAACCTTGAATAGAAATGGATTGACCCTGACCAAGCCTACGCTCGCCGCCACACCGAGGTTCCTATCCACTTGCTCGATCAGCGCGCGGCGCACCAGCGTCGGCGCCCACATGAACCCGGCCAGCGCATAGCCCGTGACCAGCACCGCCACCCCGATCAGCGCCCACTTCTTCCGTCTGCTCAGAGCTAAGGCCACTGACATCTCCAACGCAAAGCTACCATCGCCGACGCAGGGCTACCAGATCCCGCCAAGTGCCACGGTGATGGCCTCGCCATTCACGCCCGCAGCAGCATCGCTGCACAGGAAGGCGATCACCTCGGCAACCTCGCGCGGCTGCAGCACGCGGTTCTGTGGGTAAATGGCTGCGCGCTCGCGCCACACCTCTTCGATGCTGACGCCGCGCCGCTCGGACTCGGCTGCGGCCGAGCGCTCGGCCATGGCCGTCTTCACCCAACCTGGCAGCACTGCGTTCGAGGTCACGCCGAACGGCCCTGCGTCCTGGGCAATGGCGCGGGCGAGCCCGATCACGCCGTGCTTGGAAGCGGTGTATGCACTGCCGGATCGCTCCGCCTTTTCTCCGGCCGTCGAACTGGTGAACACCACCCGGCCGTAGCCACGCTTGCACATGCCGCCGACCGTGAGCCGCGCGAGCTCGAAGGGACCGTCGAGGTTGACCCGCATCGTCTCACGCCACACGGCGGGATCCTGCTCCCAGACCAGGCGTTCATGGGCGGACCCGATGCCATGGTTGCACACCAACAGGTCGATCGGCCCCAAGCGACGTTCCGTCTCGGATACCGCCAGTTTGCAGCCCTCGGCGGTACCCAGGTCGGCAGCGACGAACTCAAGCCCGACGTGCGCGAGTTCGGTCGCGCTGCGCGCCACGATCATCACCCGCGCTCCGGCGGCGGCCAGCAGCAGTGCCGCTTCCCGACCTATGCCGCGACCCCCGCCCGTCACCAGCGCAGTGCGTCCACGCATCCTTCTTCTCCGGTGGTATCCGGGAACCCTACCCAAAATCGCAGCGGCAGTCACGCCGCGTCCTGTGCCGCCAGGGGAATCCAAGAACCAAGCTTCCCCATTTCACCTGGGCGGCAGGGTATTCTCCGATAGCCCGGTTGCGCACCGTGTGCCTTCCTGATCGGAGCCGCGCTATGAAATGGAAGTGCGTGATTACCGCTTTCCTGCTTGCGGCAGTCGTGGCTGGGTCCCAGCGCGCCGCGGCGCCCTAGCGCCCGCGATTGGGGAGCCGCATGTCGTGACCAACCACCGCGCCCGCTGGCCCGCGTACTACACGGTCGTGTTGCTGCTGTGTGCGGCCACCTTTATCTCATACATCGATCGGACGAATATTTCCGTCGGCGCAATCGCCATGAGGGCGCAGTTTGGTTGGACCGAGACTCAAAAGGGCCTCGTGTTGTCCTCGTTCTTCATTGGCTACATGGTGCTGATGCTCGCGAGTGGCGCGCTCGCCAATCGCTACGGCGGCAAAATTGTATTGGGCATCGCAGTCGTCTGGTGGTCGCTGTTCACGGCACTGACTCCGCCGGCAGCGCTGTTCTCACTGTCAGCGCTCGTCGGCACGCGAATCGCACTCGGACTGGGCGAGGCGGCCGTCTTTCCGGCGGCGATCAACATGGTTGGACGTTGGGTACCGCCGTTGCACCGGTCGCGTGCGGTCGCGCTGATCACGAGCACAATCTACCTGGGTACGGTGTTTTCGCTGCCTGCGACCGGCTGGTTGGTGCACACATTCGGGTGGCCAGTGCCGTTCTACGCCTTCGGCGCGCTTGGGATTCTTTGGGTAATCATGTGGTTCGCGGGAGTCCGCGGCGGCTACGGCGTCGAACCACCGGATGCAACGGCGCACGCGGCCATTCCCTGGGGCAAGCTTGTGCGCTCATCACCGGTCTGGGCGATCGTCGTGGCCCACTTCTGCAACAACTGGTCCCTCTACGTGCTACTCGCATGGTTGCCGAGCTATTTCAAGGCCACTTTCAATGTGAGTATTGCGAACGCCGGCCTGTTCTCTGCAGCGCCGTGGCTGACAAGCTTCCTGATGGCCAACGTTGCGGGGCATTGGGCCGATTACCTGCTGCGCGCGGGGCGCAGCCCGACTTTCGTGCGCAAGCTGATGCAGACGATCGCTTTCGGCGGCACGGCTATCTTTCTGCTCCAAATACCGGGCGCAGGCTCGGTCACCACAGGCGCAGTACTGATGTGCTGTGCGACTGGGTCGTTGGCATTCAGCCTGGCTGGCTTTGCGCCCAACCCCTTCGACATCGCTCCGCGCTTTGCAGATGTGATCTGGGGAATCAGCAACACTTTCGCGACACTGCCGGGTATCTTGGGCGTCTTGATCACGGGGTGGCTGGTCGACCGCACCGGGAGCTACTCGGCTCCGTTTTATCTGATGGCCGGCGTCGCCTTGCTCGGCGCAATCATCTACCTGGCATTTGCCTCGGGCGAACGCCAGATCGACTGAGCGGGCAGGATTATTTCGACGAGCCGCCAGAGCTCTGCGCTTGCAGCGAATGACCAATCAGACCGCTTCGATGTCTATTACTCGACGCTGATCGCCGGGCTGAGCCGCGCCACCGCCCAAACCAAGTTGATGAACCTCGTCGAGGCAGAGACTTCGTCTGTTGGCGCTCTCGCAGCGCTGGCCGTTCCCGCGTACAGCGTGGCCTCCAATGGATGCCGAGGCGAGCGGCTGCAGCGCTCTGAG
Source organism: Gammaproteobacteria bacterium (assembly GCA_025359205.1). Taxonomy (GTDB): domain Bacteria; phylum Pseudomonadota; class Gammaproteobacteria; order Steroidobacterales; family Steroidobacteraceae; genus FEN-1191. Next base: position 7,864 of record JANYHD010000040.1, on the reverse strand, counting down.
ATAGTCGGCAACTGTCGCGGCGCCGCCAGCGCGATGATGCGCGGCGATACCTACATTACTGAGATGGTTGGCGCAGCCATCGCGAAGCGTGTGGTCCAAGGATTCTCCGCAGTGGCAGGCGGCCGTGGAGGCGCGGCGGGTGTTCAACTGTCGATCAAGGATCCTTTTGACCCTGGATTTCACCGACCTCGCGCTTGCACAGAAGTATCTGACCTGGTGCGCCGGCAATCGGCGCGAACAGGATGTCTCTCGCATGGCGTTGATTGCGGCGGGCAAAGATCCGGATCCGCCGCCGGAATGAGACCCGTGAGTTGATGCGGTTTTCTTGCCCTCAGAAGGCTGCTGTATCCCAGCTGTATGTTGCCGGTAATAGGTCTGTAGGCGCGCTTGTCGTCCAATATTGCTGGTCCGGACCGGCTGGCGGTCATGTTTAGAGCGGTAGCGTACTGGGCGCAGCTATTGCGTGATTTGAAGTACGCCAACTAGATAAGCAAGGGGAGAACTCGATCATGTGTCGATCCAAGTATCGCAGCGTATCGATCTGGGGCGCCATCCTGTGTGTCGCAGTGCTGGCAGGATGTGCTGGTACGGCCCCCAAACCCACCTACAACAAGGAGATGGCAGTTCAGTATCGAATCGATACAGACGATCACGCGCAGGTGAAAGTCACGTCGGATGCGGCGGCCAAGATGGAGGACATGGATAGAACCCGACTTACCCAGCTCATCAACAGTCGGCTGGAGGAGCGGCGTGTAAAGAACACGGCGAATAATGATGCCCACGAAGCAACGGTGACCGTTTTCATCACGCGATATCAGCGTGGCAGTGCATTTGCTCGGGCCATGCTGGCCGGCCTGGGGCAGATTCATATCGATGCAACCGTTACAGTGACAGATGCGTCAGACGGAAGGCGGCTTGCCGAGTTCAACATTGCCAAGACCTTCGCATGGGGTGGCATTTATGGTGGCAGCACGAGAATGGAGGACATTGAACCTGTTTTTGCCGATGGCGTTGCTGCCGCCCTGACGGGGCAACAGGACTCCAAAGCCACCGCAAGTAGCAAGTGAAGTGAACCGGATTTATCCTACCGGTTGGGAGTCATCGGAACGCACTTCCTGAAGGCACACGAGCCCTGGTGTCGCGCCGGGGCTTCTTGCAATCGGGACTGATCCCATAGGGTAGTCACTCCTAATGCGTTGAGTGCCCCTCTACTCCCATCGCCATTCCATTCTTGCCCGCAATCCTGATAGCCTTTCGCGCATGCTCCGCGCGTTGTCGATCCTCGTCTTTCTGCTATCCACGGCGGCCGTGTCCGGGCAGTCGGCGTGGATCACGATGCAGAACCAGAACTTTCGCGCCTACTCGACCGCCAGCGAACGCGAGACTCGCGACGTCCTCAACCAGTTCGAACGGGTACGCGGCTTCTTCATCCAGCTCACGGGAGCGGCGCCAGAAAAATCAGTGCCAATTTCCGTGGTGGTATTTGGCACTGAAAAAGAATACGAACCCTACCGCCTCAATGCGTTCGCCACGGCCTACTACGCACACCGGTCCGACCTCGATCTCATAGTCGTGGGCAAACTGGGCGAGGAAAGTTCGCGGACCGCCACGCACGAATATACGCACCTGGAACTCAGGCACGCCGGGTACTCGTTGCCGCCGTGGCTCGAGGAAGGTGTGGCGGAACTGTTTTCCACGCTTCACTCGGTCGGGAATGAAACGGTATTCGGCGATACCCTGATCGGTCGCCTGCAGGCTCTGAATCGCGATCCATGGGTGCCCATGGAGACCATTCTTGCTGCGGACCAGAGTTCGCCCTATTACAACGAAGCCAAGCAGGCGGGCAGCCTTTACAACCAGAGCTGGGCTTTTGTGCACATGCTGGCCACCACGGACAAATATCGGTCCAAGTTCTGGGGGCTGCTGCCCGCCCTGAGCAGCGGCACGCCTTCGGTGCAGGCGCTGGAGACGACCTATGGGATGCCGTTTGCCGAACTTGAGAGCGAATTGAAGACTTACATTCGGGGACCCTACTTCAGGAAGCTGATAGTAAAGATCAGGCTCGATGCCACGGAGAAATTGAATAGCCAGCCCGCTGACATGTTTGAAGTACATGAGGCGCTGGCCGAGTTGCTGCTGGGCCTGCAGGGCCGGCAGGCCGATGCCCGCACCCGCTTCGAGGAACTCGCGCGCGAAGACCCCAAGCGTCCTGAGCCGTGGGCGAGTCTGGGTTACCTCGCATGGCGCAACGGCAAGCCGGGCGAGGCCGCGGAGGATTTCGGCAAGGCATTTGACCTGGGCAGCCGCAATCCAAGGCTGCTATTGGATTACGCGCAACTCGCGCGGGGCGATAAGCCGGAAGCTTCTGCCGCGGCATTGACGGCGCTGCTCGGACAGGATCCGGGCAACGTGGACGCGCGGCTGACGCTGGCCAACCTGCAACTGAGCCAGGGTCAATTCAACGAGGCGTTGGCTACGGCTGGTACGATCACCTCTGTCAAATCGGATGACCAACGAGACTATCTCGTCTATCTGCGCGCCTTTGCCTATTTGCGGTTGGGAGATCTGGCGAAAGCACATGCGCTCGCGGAAGAACTCAAGAAAATGAGTTCATCCCCGGACGTTCGATCGCGAGCGGACGCAATACTTCATTTCTCCAGTCACCAGTAACTTCTGCTAGCGCACCAATGCCTGCAGCAGGCCGTCAAACGCCTCCAGGTAAAGCGCCACATCCTCACGCACAGCCGGCACCGGCACCGTGGGGCCCGCTCCCACGATCGCCTCCCACACGCCCCGGTTGGCAAGCCACACGCGGATCAGGCGAGCCAGCGTATCGTCCTGCACGGCGCGCGCCTCGGCGGCGTTGCGCGGGGGTTGCGGCGCGAATACATATCCCGCGCGCGGGCCAAGTTCGTGGATGTACCAGGGCAGGCCGGCACGCTGCACGGCAGCGCGCATGCCGGCGGCCAGCTCCGTGCCGAGCGCCTGTGTGTGTGCGTAGGCCTGTGGCGTCAGCACCTCCAGCATTGCGGCGCGTGCTGCCGCCAGCCCGAGCGGGTTACCGAACAGCGTGCCGCCCGTGGCAATCAGTCCGTCACGCTCGCCGTCGGGACCCTTGCGTTGCGTCATCAGATCGGCGAGCTCAGCGCACATGCCCCACGCTCCCAATGGCACTCCCGCTGCGATGGATTTGCCCGCAGTGACCAGGTCGGGCTGGAGACCCCACGCGCGTGTCAACCCTCCTGGACCCACGACCTGAGTGTGGGTCTCGTCGATGCAGAGCAGCGCACCGGCCTCACGCGTGAGTGCGCGCAGCGCAACGTGAAAGCCGGGATCAGGCAGAATGAGGACGTGGTTGTTGGTCAGCGCAGGCTCGGTCATCACGAGCGCTATGTCTCCCCGCTGCAGCGCCGCGCGCAACGCCTCGGAATCGTTGAACGGCACTACGACGGACTGTGCCGCGCCCAAAGACGACAGGCCGCGTTCCTCGGGAATGACCTGTCCGGTGTCATCAAGCGCCACCAGCGTTTGATCGAGGTGGCCGTGGTATTTTCCGTCAAACACCAGCACTTTCTCGCGGCCGGTCGCCACGCGCGCGATGCGGATCGCCTCCATATTGGCCTGCGAGGCCGAGGATGTGAACTGCCACTGCGGCAGACCGAAGCGTCTGCCGAGTTCTTCGGCCACCACAATCGCGTCTTCCACGGGCAACATGAATTGATTGCCGCGCAGCATCGCCTCATGCGTGGCGCGTACCACCGGCGCCGGGGCATAGCCGCAGAACATCGACATGTCAGCGATGTTGAAATCCGCATAGCTGAAACCGTCGACATCCGTAAAGTGCGCACCCGCGGCACCAGCAACCCATGGAGGTTCGTGGTGGTAACTGCCACGCATCCAGGCCATGGGCACGCCGTTGGGCATCACGGCAGATGCACGCTGGCGAAGCGCGGTGGATTTCGGGCGGGCCGCGTGGTAGCGCGCGTCCTCACGCTCCTTGAGCTCGCGCATACGGCTTGCGGATGCAGTGGTGGGCACAATGCAGGTCCTCCGAGTCGGTCATGCACGCCTGGCATCGGCGCCAAGCCAGACGGTGACGGTATCAGGGCTTTCTCGCCGCGCCAACTCCAGCCCGAAGCACTCATGCGCACCGAATCGCATTGCGCTACAACGGGCTCCAGCGGCACACTGCTGCCGTGGGGGTGATCATGAGGCGTCCAAAGAGCTTGCTTATCGGCCTGGCACTGATCGTATCCGCCTGCGGCGGTGGTGGTGGCGGCGGTAGTGTGACGTACAGCATAGGCGGCATGGTCACGGGGCTAACGGGCTCGGGCCTGATATTGCAGAACAATGGCGGCGAACTGCCGGTTTCCGCGGACGGTGCGTTTACTTTTGGAACATCGCTCGCCAGCGGATCCACATTCGCAGTGACGGTGAAGACACAACCCTCCTCCCCGACACAGAATTGCATCGTCACCCGCGGTTCCGGCACCGTGGGCGCCGCGAACGTCACCGATGTCGCCATCACCTGCGCGCCCTCGCCGTTCACGGTCCTCGCCAACCAGCCGCCGGTGGCTGGCGGACTCACCATGCTGCTGACCGATGGCAGCGTCATGATGCAGTCGATCAACGACGCCAGCGTGTTCTACAGGCTGGCGCCTGACTCGAGTGGCTCATACGTCAACGGGACCTGGAGCCTGCTGTCGAGCCCGCCGGCCGGCTACGCGCCCTATGCCAGTTCGGAAGTCGTGCTGGCGGATGGCCGAGTCCTGTTCGTCGGCGGCGAATACAACCAGAACCAATACCAACTGCCGTTCGCACCCAGCGGCCTGACCAACATGTCGGCCATTTATGACCCGGTAACCGACCACTGGACGATGATCGCTCCACCTCCAGGCATTGCCTATATCGGCGATGTGACATCCATCGTGATGCCCGATGGCAGCTTCGTCTTCGGCGACAAGCTCGGCAGGGATATGTGGCGACTCGACCCATCCGCCCTGACCTGGAGCTCCGTGCCGAATACGGGCAAGGCGGACGACTTCGCCGAAGAAGGTTGGACGCTGCTTCCAGGTGGCGCCATCTTTACGATCGACGTCGGCAATACGCCCCACGCCGAACACTTCGATCCGGTCACTGCGCAGTGGTACAGCGACGGCAGTACCCCAGCCGGCTTGACCTCACCCACGAGCTCACCCCTAGGTCTGAGCTATGGCCCGGCACCGGTTCAGGTCGTCGGAGGGATCACCTATGGTCCAGGACCGGCGGGCGTCTACTTGCCGCCGGGCGAAACCGGTCCCGCGTTGCTGCTTCCCGACGGCCGCGTGTTTGCGACCGGTGCCGCCACGGGCGCAAGCGTCGCACACACTGCCCTTTACACCCCAGGCGCGACGCCTGCGAATCCAGGTACGTTCACCGCCGGCCCCGATTTCGGCGCGGGCGACGACGCCGGCGATTCGAGCGCTGCCTTACTGCCCTCCGGTCATGTACTGGTGGCCACGCTCTCGGGCCGCTTCTATGAATATGACGGCGCTGCGTTAAGCGTCACCGGGGCGTTGACCACGAATGGCGGCAGCACCGAATACTTCGTGCTGCCGTTGCCAAGCGGTGAAGCCCTCCTGACCGGGGGCGTAACGCAGGTTTACGCCGGCAACGGCAATGCCAATCCCGCCTGGGCGCCCACGATCACTGTCTCCCCCGCGGCCGTCACGCGCGGCTCGACGTACGCCATTTCCGGCACGCAGTTCAACGGCCTGTCGCAGGCCGCCGCGGTCGGCGATGAACTCAATGCCGCCACCAACTATCCGCTCGTGCGCATCACCAATACGGCATCGGGCCATGTGGCCTACGCACGCACTCACGGCCACAGCACCATGGGCGTGGCGACCGGCAGCACCATCGTCTCCACGATGTTCGACGTTCCGGCGAACACGGACACCGGCGCGAGTTCACTGGTTGTTGTGGCGAACGGCATTGCATCCGTAGCGTTAAGTGTGACGGTGAACTAGTCCATCGGTCGAATGACTTTCCAACCCAGAGCACTGCGTCCCGGAGGCCGCCACAATGCTCTGTAGCTGCCAAGTCTTCCGCCGACTCACAAGGAATTGGGGGCTTTTGTATGAAGCACATTCTCGTCGCCGTGATTGCGCCGCTCCTGCTTACCATCCCGTTTCCCCTTCACGCACAGGACGTTCAGCTGAGCGATATCAACGACCACAAAATAGCCTTGATTGGTCGCCTGGGAAAGCCGGTTGGCACAGTCGTAACGTTGGAGGGGCGACTGGTTACCGACCCAAAGTTCTCGAATGGGCAATTTACTGCTGCATTTCGAGCAAACAAAGTCGATGGTAAAGAGCTCGCGAAAGCGCAGCTGGTCTCACTTGTGTTCCGTGCGTCGCAGGGAACTCCGGCACTTCACGCCGATCAGCTTGTGACATTTACTGGATACGAAGGCGCTGCATTTATAGGCACGCCAGATGCGGCGCGCGAGGCGATGGGCAGTGACTCCTCGTCCTTCGATTGGAAATTTCAATCCCTTGTTCACGTGATCAAGCTTCTTTGACCGGTGCAATCCGCGCACAACCCTTATCAGGCCTGAGCTATGACTCTACTGCGTGCGCTGTCGATGCCGTTCCACCTGACCAGTCTGCTGTTTGTCGCGGCTGTGGCGACGCTGCTGGCCTTGCTTTGGAGTGTTGCGGCTGCGCTTGCTCTGGTTGCGCTTATCGGGACGTTCATTCTTGTCTCCTGGCTCAACAAGTACGCCTTCGCGCAGCTTGAGCAGGCGGCGCACGGGGTGCGCGATGCGCCGGTAGCGTCGGTGGAGATGCTGGGGCCATTTGGTGGGGTGCGGCCGTGGGTTCATCCCGTATTGGCCGGTGGCGTGCTGTTCTTGATGCGTGTCGTGCCGGGTCAGGGTCGTGTGGCGGTGGGTATTGCGGCCTCGCTGCTGTTCCCCGCCTCCGTGGGCGTGCTCGCCATGACTCATCGCGTGATCGACGCGATCAATCCGTGGGCCCTGTGGCGCGTCATTGCGGGCATGGGTTGGATCTACCTGTTGCTCGTGGTGGCCGTGGCCGTCATTGCCGCGTGCAGTGCCGTGGTAACGGCCATGCCGGTGTGGGACGTAATCCGCTATGCCGTGTGGGAATTGTTGCTTCTGTGTCTGTACACGCTCATCGGCGGGGCGCTCTTCGCCAGACGTCATGAGTTGGGATTTGAACCGCTTGTGAGTCCGGAGCGTAGCGCAGAGAAAATAGAGTCAGAGTACACGCGGCGCCGGCAGATGATGATGGATGAGGTGTACGGCCTGGTGCGGGTGAGCAATGCCGCACGGGCAGGAGAGGTTCTAAAGCAGTGGCTGCTCGAGTCGGGTGAGCACAACCTGCATGCAGATGTGCCCGCCATAGTAGATCAGGCGATGCAGTTTCCGGAGCGGCGCGGACTGGCGACGGTAGCGCGCGCGTTGATATCGCATTTGGTGCAGGTCAAGCGATTGTCATTGGCCTTGACGGTGGTGGAAAGCGTATCGGCAGTGGTGACCGATTTTACGCCAGAGTCAGAAGCGGAGATGGTGGCGCTCGCAGGCTATGCCGTGCCGGCAGGCAGGCGATCCCTGGCGCGAGCGATGCTTGATCGGTGGGTGCGGTACGCGGGGGATACGGGCTTGAGTGATGCGGCACGGAGGTTAAGAGACGAATTGGCCTGAGGCGTGTTGCGCCAATAGGCGACTTTCTTGCAGGTAATCATCGGTTCGGATGGCTGGGACCTGGGAAACTGTGCTCTCGGTGAAAGCATGGTCGTCCGCAAGAGTCGCTTCACCATTACTGGCAGGCAAAGAGAGGCCGTGGCCAGCAGTAGTGCT
>JANYHD010000015.1 GCA_025359205.1 Gammaproteobacteria bacterium | reverse complement strand
CGCGCCCGCTGCCATGATCCTGGGCGAGCCGGTGTTCGACGCAAGTGCGCCGCTGCTGCGGGTGCGTGGACGGAGGATCTCGAACTGGTGGGCCAACCTCGAGACCCTCTGGGTCGGAGTGCATGACTCCCTGTTCGGATTCCGGGTCTATCCAGCCGCCCCGCTGGAACGAATCATGCACCGCCAGATCTGGATGCGTCGTTTTGACTTCGACGTCGAGGCAGTCGTGAGGCTGTGCTGGCGCGGTGTGCGCCCGCTGAACCTGCCGGCCGCGGTAAGATATTTTGATGCCGCGGAAGGTGGCGTCTCGCATTTCCAATACGGCCGGGACAATGCGCTGCTGACCTGGATGCATCTGCGTCTGTTGGTCGGGTTTGTGAGCCGATTGCCATTGCTGGCGGCGCGGCGCGTATTGCGTCGCTGACAGGAGTTCAACTTGCCGGCTGGTGCGCGCCGTAGGCGGAAAATATTCCCAATTCGAGCTTGCGCACGACGGCGGCGAAGCCGGCCAGTCGCAGCGCGGCCATGACGGCCTCCGGCGCAACACAGGCCTCAATGGTGTCGTAGTAGTAGCGCATCAGTTCGGGCGTATCCCGATGCGAAGCCAGGCGCGCCGCCACTCATGGAACGACGCGGCGCATGTACATTTTCAGCATTGCCCGCGCCCAGCCCGCCTGTGGCCTGGTGATTTCGAGCACACAGACGCGCCCGCCAGGCTTGAGTACCCGGTAAAATTCGCCAAAAACCTACGGCCAGATCATCGACATGGCGCAGTGCAAACCCCATGCTGACGAAGTCGTCTGTGGCGCTCGGCACCGGCAGGTGTTCGGCGGATCCCGCCAGCAGCCGCAGACCTTTCGGAACCCTTGCGTTGGAAACCATTCCTGGACTGGGATCCACACCGATGACGCAGGCGGGATCACCCACGATGGCGGCCGCCTCGCGCGCGACCAGGCCCGTGCCAACGCCCACGTCCACAACGGTCATTCCCGTATCCAGGCCTGCTTCCAGCAGCGCACGCCGGCGGTACCAGGGCCTGGTCCCGAAGGCCATGGCGCGCTCGATGCGATCGTAATCCCCGGCAGTGCGACTGAAGATATCGCGAACCCATCCGCTGCGTGACTGTGCGCCGTCATAGTAGGTTCAGAGCGGAGGATGCGGCGGATCCATGTCGATGAAGTCGTCCGATCCTGGCGGCGTGCGGGTGGCGAATTGACCATAGCGCATGGCGGTGGTCGCGCTTGCTCGCTGCTTGCCGCGGACGTCGCCCTATCTCCGTGATTCGTAAGGGTTATTGGACTTCCGCGGGTTGCGTTCGATCTGCTGACCGATATAATGATTGCCGTACTGAGCTTCCTGCAATCACAAGAAATTTTTGTGCACGTTCGACCATGCGAAGGTTCTGATGCAACCCGCGGCAAGCCCGGTTACCCGTGATCTGGAAAGGGAGATTGCCGACCTGATGGTGCAGGCCCTCAATCTCACAGTTGCATCGGCCGACATTGACCCGGCGGCACCGCTCTATCGCGAGGGCCTTGGACTCGACTCCATCGATATTCTCGAGATCGCGCTGGTCGTATCCAAACGATACGGCGTCGAAATCAAGGCCGACAGCGAGAATAACCACCAGATCTTCAGTTCGCTCACGGCGCTGGCTGATTTCATTGCCGAGCGGAGAACGAAGTGACGCGATCGGTGCCCCGCCGCCGTGCGCGCGCCATCCCTATCGCCTTCGCCGTAATCGCCTACGCGGTGCTGGCTCACTTCAGCAATGCAGTTCCAGGCAATGAGAGCCTGGGCGCCATTCTCGCCATTGGGCCCCTGTGGATTGCGGCGGTCATACTGGCCTGGCGTTCAAGCCAGAGGCGGCTCGGCCTGGTTGCGTGCGGGCTCGCCGCGCTGCTCGTATACGCGCGCTGGGGCGATCTCAGGAATCATTTCACGTGGCTGTATCTGATCCAGCAGGCCGGCGCTTACGGCTTGCTGGGCATCTCGTTTGGTCGCTCCCTGGGCGGGCAGCGTGTGCCGCTTTGCACCCGCTTCGCCGCGCTCGTGCATGGCCCGTTGTCAGTCGACGCTACGCGCTATACCCGCAGCGTCACCGTTGCCTGGACGGTATTTTTTGCTGCCATGAGCAGTGCGCTGCTGATCGTGTATGTGGCTGTGCCGCTTGCGGTGTGGTCGGTCTTTGCCAACTTCTGTGCGGCGCCGCTGGTGGCGCTGATGTTCATCGGTGAGTATCTGGTGCGCCATCGTGTGTTGCCCGATATGCAGCACGCGAGCATTTTCGACACCGTGCGGGCGGCATCCCGCGGTGCGGGCACGGCGTCGTTCACCGTTCCGCATGCCTGAGCCTCAGGGCCGCGCCAACGGACCTGAGCCCATGCACGTCGCCCCACTGATTGCCCACGGTGCGCCGGATGCCATCGTCGCGTTCCGCAACGGCAGCCCGATCCGCGCGGGGCGCTTCATCGCTGACATCGCGCAGCTTTCGGCACGATTGCCGACTACCGGGCATGTTCTTAACGCCTGCCACGATCGTTACAGCTTTGCCGTTGGGCTTGCCGCCTGCATCAGTTCAAACCGCGTCAGCCTGCTGCCTTCGACCCATACGCCCGAAGCCATACGCCAGCTTGGGAGTTTTGCACCCGACGCGATTTGCCTGACCGACGATCCGGCCTGCGACATCGATTTGCCGCAGTTTCAATTTCCACCAGGAGCTGTGCCCGACGCTGAGGCCTGGCCGGCTCCAGCCGTCGCGTTAGATCGGCTCGTGGCCTATATCTTTACGTCCGGGTCTACCGGGGTCCCGGTTCCTCATGCCAAGACCTGGGGCCGCCTGGTACGCTGCGTGCAAATTGAGGCAGCACGCCTGAGGCTCCTGGCGACTGCCTCCTGTGTGATCGTAGCCACCGTTCCGGCGCAACACATGTATGGTTTTGAATCGACCGTGCTCTTGCCGCTGCAAAGTGGCAACGCGCTGTGCGCTGGGCGCCCGTTCTATCCGGCCGATATAGCAAGCGCGCTGGCCGCGGCACCAGCCCCGCGCATGCTGGTTTCGACACCGGTGCACTTGCGGACACTGCTGGCTGCCAATATCGATCTGCCTCCAATCGAATTGATTTTGTCGGCCACGGCGTCGCTCGACGAGTCGCTGGCGCGAAAGGTCGAGGAGCGTTACGCCGTGCCACTGCTGGAGATATACGGCTCTACCGAGACAGGCCAGATTGCCAGCCGGCGTACCACGCAGACGGCTGAGTGGCTGCTGTGGCCGGATGTCAGTGTCAGCGTTCGCGATGGCCAGACCTGGGTGGAGGGCGGACATGTCGAATCCGCCACGCCGATGGGAGACGTGCTCGAGATCACGGGCGCTGACCGCTTTCTGCTGCGGGGTCGTGTGGCGGACCTGGTCAACATCGCGGGCAAGCGCAGTTCACTGGCTTATCTCGACCACCAACTCACCAGCATCCCCGGGGTGATCGATGGGGCATTTTTCCTGCGCGAGGGTGCCCCAGCCACGGAAATCGGCATCACGCGGTTGGGTGCGCTGGTGGTGGCGCCGAACCTGGATGTAAAAGCGATTACGTCGTGCTTGCGCGAGCGACTCGACCCGGCCTTCCTGCCGCGACCACTGCTGCTGGTACCGGAAATTCGCCGCAATGCAACTGGCAAGCTGCCACTGCATGTATTGCAGTCACTGTTGCCGGATCCTTGAGTAATGCCTAGCACCGGGCACACCGCAATGACTACCCCCGTGACGCTTGATATTCCCGCGGATCATGCTGCCTTTGCCGGGCATTTTCCTGGGAACCCGATTGTGCCGGGCGTGGTCTTGCTGGACGAAACCCTTTATGTGGTTGCCAGCACACGCGGCATAGCGTCCGGAAAATACAGCATTCTCACGGCCAAGTTTCTGAGCGCTGCTCATCCCGGCGAGCGACTGCAACTTGCCATTGAACCGGGAAACAACCAGCTCTTGAGCTTTACGATTCGAGCCCCGGATCGGGTCGTCGCCAGCGGTATTCTGGCCCTGCCAGCAGCAGCTGCAGGTTCATATGAAAGCTGACAGCGGGTACTCGCAAGCCCTATCCGCCCCGCTAGCGTCGCCATGGGCAAACTACGCCGAGCGCGGTTCAATGCTGCTGCTGCGCCTGATGAGCTGGATCTCGCTGCGGCTTGGCCGACGCCTGAGCCGCAGCGTCCTCTATGGCATCGCCGCTTATTTCTTTGTGTTTGCACCGCGGGCGCGACGCCACGCGCGAGAATATCTGTGCCGGGTGCTCGGGCGGCCCGCCACGCCGATCGATCGGTTCCGGCAGATCTTCGCCTTTGCATCGACCATTCACGACCGGGTCTACCTGTTAAATCAGCGCTTCGAGCTATTTCAATTTTCCATTGACGGTGAGGAACTGGTGCGTGCGGCGCAGGCCCAGGGCGGTGGCGCGTTGCTCATCGGAGCGCACTTGGGCAGCTTCGAGGCCACGCGGGCACTCGGCCAGCGCCAGGCGGGACTCGAGATCGCGATGGCCATGTATGCCAACAACGCGCGCAAGATCAACTCCGCCCTGACGGCGATCTGTCCGCGGCTCAAGCTGGATATCATTGAACTCGGCCATATGCCGGCCATGCTCGAGATCCGCGCACGGCTCGCTGCCGGTTCATTTGTCGGCATGCTGGGCGACCGGACCTTGGGCGGTGAATCGGTCGAACAAGTCATGTTTCTCGGCGCGCCGGCGTCGTTCCCGCTCGGACCCCTGCGGGCGGCGGCCATGCTGCACTGCCCGGTCTACTTCATGGCGGCCTTTTACCTCGGTGGCAATCGCTATCACATCGTTTTCGAGCAGATTGCCGATTTCTCCACGACGGGCCCCGGTGTTGGAGCCAATGCAATCAGTGCGGCGGTTCGGCAGTATGTGGCCGTGGTCGAGCGCCATTGCCGCCTTTATCCATACAACTGGTTCAACTTCCTGGACTTCTGGCAGGCGCCACCGGCAGGCGTGCCACTCGTGAGCGGCACCGAATGAGCCGCCGCATCCGCACGCTGTTGCTTTGCTCATGGCTGATGGGCAGCACAGCTGCCGCCGCCGACGATCTCAATCAACTGATGGCGCGACTCAGGCAGCGCCAGCACGGTCACGTGCCCTACACGGAACTCTTCATCTCCAACGCCCTCGATCGGCCACTCGCATCCTCCGGTGAGTTGTTTTACGACGCGCCCGATCGACTTGAAAAGCGCACCAACAAGCCGAAGGCCGAACGAATGGTGCTCGAGAAAGGGCAATTGACCTTCGAGCGCCGCCACAAGCAATACCACGTGGCGCTCGCGGATGTTCCACAAGCGGCTCCCTACATCGAAGGCATTCGCGCCACCTTGGCCGGTGATCGGCCGGCACTCGAACAGGTGTTTGGCATTGTCTTCGAAAGTTCGATCGATCAATGGACCCTGAGACTCACGCCGCTGGATGCGCATGTTGTCGCCGAAGTTGCCACCGTCCGGATCGACGGATCGGCCGACGTCATCAAGACCGTCACGGTTCAGCTGGTGAACGGTGACCGGTCGGTCACGACGCTGGGCTCCCAACTGGAGCCGTAATGCGCCGACGCGCCGCCAGCATTGTGACCTGGATGTTGCTGCTGGTCGCGGCCGGCTGGATTGTCGTGCACGCCCACTACACGGCTGATCTGTCTGCGTTCCTGCCCGCGCGGCCGTCGCCCGCACAGCGCGCGCTGGTCGAGGAATTGCGCGATGGCGTGGCAGCCAGACTGATTCTCATCGACATCGACGGCGGTGACCGTACGCAGCGCGTGCAATTGTCACAGGGGCTGGCAACCCGATTGCGCGCCAACCCCGCTTTCACCTCGATCAGCAATGGGCGTGCTGCATCACCGGAATCCGACCAGCGATTCGTTTTCAACCACCGCTACCTGCTCAGCGAGCAAGTCACCCCAGGTCACTTCTCGACCGTGGGCCTGCGCAGTGCCATTGCGGATAGCCTGGATTCGTTGGCGTCGCCATCTGGATTCCTTGCCAGGGATCTGTTGCTTGCGGACCCGACCGGCGAGACGCCGCAGGTGCTCGGACAACTCAGCGCGGGCGCGGGACCGCGCTCCGAGAGCGGTGTCTGGGTGTCTGCCGACGGCAGCGAGGCGCTGCTGGTCGCGCAGACCCGCGCCGCGGGCGGGGATACCAATGGCCAGGAGCATGCAGTCGGCGTCATTGAGGCTGAGTTTGGGCGACTGCGTGCTTCGACATTGCCGGCGGCTGCAGCGATCCGCCTCAGAACGAGTGGTCCGGGCGTATTTGCGGTTCGTGCCCGGGCCACCATCGTTCGCGAAGCGATTCGCCTGTCCGTACTCAGTTCACTGCTGATCGCCAGTCTGCTGCTGATGACCTACCGTTCATTGCGCACCCTGGCGCTCGGGCTGCTGCCGGTTGTTTCCGGGGCGCTTGCGGGCGCCGCCGCCGTGGCACTGGGGTTTGGAGTCATTCATGGCGTCACGCTTGGTTTTGGCGTGACGCTGATTGGTGAATCCGTCGACTATTCCATTTATCTGCTTATCCAGGCACGCCGCGGTCCGGCAGGAAGCGCGGCGTCGGCGTGGATTGCCAGCTACTGGCCAACGGTCAGGTTGGGCCTGCTCACATCGATATGCGGTTTTGCGTCGCTCCTGCCATCGGCATTCCCCGGATTGGCTCAGCTCGGACTCTACTCGATGGCAGGGTTGCTTGCCGCGGCGGCAGTGACCCGTTTCGTGCTACCGGCGCTGCTTCCGGTGCAGTGGGCCGCGCGACCACTGAGTGGCCTCGGCGTGCGCATCGCGCGCGGCATTGACCGCCTGCAGGGCTACCGCCAGCTGCTCTGGCTACTGCCATTGCTGGCCGTTGCCGTGGTATACGCGCATCGCGACAGGCTCTGGAGCCGGGACCTGGCCGCATTGAGCCCGGTGTCGGCCGCTGATCAGCAGCTCGATGCACGGCTGCGCAGCAGCCTGGGAGCACCTGACGTCAGTGATCTGATCGTCATAAGCGCCGCGGATGCCGAGTTGGCGCTACGCGCGGCCGAAGCCATAGGCGCACATCTCGATGATCTCGTGCGGGCCGGCGAGCTCGCCGGCTTCGATACTCCGGCTCGTTATCTCCCCAGTCTCGCGTTGCAGAGTCAACGGCGCGCCGCGCTGCCGACCGGTGCGGTGCTGCGGGACCGGTTGCGCGTAGCGCTTGCAGGTCTGCCGCTGCGCGCGACGCGCCTCGAGCCCTTCGTCGCTGCTGTCGAGCAGGCCCGCACGAGTCCGCTGATTGAGCAATCCGCGCTTGCCGACACCTCGCTCGCCAGCGGCGTTGATGCCTTGCTGGCACGGCGCGGCGACCGCGTCGTGGCACTGGTGCCGCTGCACGCGCCGAACGCCGGCGCGCATCCATTCTCGATTGATGCAGCACGCGTAAAAGCAGCGCTGGGTCCGGCCTTGCCCGGAGTCTCGATCGCCGTGCTCGACCTGAAACACGAATCGGACGGTCTCTATGCCTCCTATCAGTCCGAAGCGATTCGCATGTCGCTGCTTGGGCTGGGCGTCATTGTGTTGCTGCTGCTTGCAGTGCTGCGGTCGGCAACCCGCGTCTTGCGAGTGATCGCGCCGTTGCTGCTTGCCGTGCTGCTCGTCAGCGCCGCGCTGCTCGCGTGCCACCAGGAATTGACCATACTGCACCTGATTGGCCTGCTGCTGATCGTGGCCGTGGGCTCAAACTACGCGCTGTTCTTTGATCGCCGCAATTCGCCAGCGGATGTTGACGAACGCAGTACCACGCTGGCGTCGCTGTTCATTGCAAACGTCGCTACTGTTTTGGGCTTTGGTGTGTTGGCGTTCTCGGCGGTGCCGGTGCTGTCTGCGCTGGGCATGACGGTTGCGCCAGGCGCCTTCGCCGCATTGATCTTCGCCGCGCTGATGGCCAGACCGGTTGGACCGCATGGCGGCAGATCCTGAGCCGTGACCGCCTCGGAACGAAAACCGGCTGCACGACGTTCCGCGAGGGCGCGAATGCTGCTGTTGCCGGGCGCAAGGGAGAATGGCGACGGATTTGCACGCGCGGGGTTCCAGGCCGCCGTTCGTGAGCGCGGGCTTGCCATCGAACTCGAGTGCTGCGAACTGGAATATGAGCATGTGACCGATAGGTCAATGCTCACCAGGCTTCGCAGTGGGCCGATCGCCAATGCACGCGCCGGCGGTTGCGAAGTCATCTGGCTCGCCGGAGTTTCAATGGGCGGCTTGATGGCTCTGGGCTTCGCCGAACAGTACCCGACGGAACTGAACGGTGTCTGTCTCATCGCGCCCTACCTCGGCAGCAGGATCATCTCCCGCGAGATCAGCCTGGCCGGTGGCGTCGCGGGCTGGAATCCTGGCGAAGTTGCCGCGGAAGATGAAGATCGGCGAATCTGGCGCTTCATAAAGTCGCGCAGGGAAGGGCAGCCGGCCCTGTACCTCGGGTATGGGCGTGACGATCGTTTCGCCGAAAGCCAGCGGCTCCTGGCTGTTGCATTGCCTGCTGACTCGGTTGACGTGGTAAGCGGTGCCCACGACTGGCTCGCATGGCGACAGGTCTGGAACCGTTTTCTTGACAAGTGGGCAACGCTGAGCTGCGCTGCATGATGTTAATGCCAGCTTTACCGTCGGCCCTTTCCCGCGAGGCGTGGCGCACCCGACCGCTGGTTCCGGCTTCGGTGGTACTGCACGCCGCGGCGGCTGGCGCGACGGCCTGGCATCCCGCTGTCTGGCCCTGGGCGTTGAGCCTGGTGGTCGCGAATCATGCCGTGCTCACCGCAACGGGCCTTTGGCCCCGGAGTTCCGGCCTCGGCCCGAACTGGACGCACCTCCCTTCACGCGCTGGGCCCGGCCGGGTGGCCATTACGATCGACGATGGCCCGGACCGGGAAGTCACGCCACGGGTGCTCGATATTCTGCAGCAGGCTGGTGCGCGCGCGACTTTTTTTTGCATCGGTGAGCGGGTGCGGGCGAATCCGGATCTGAGTCGCGAGATCGTGGCGCGTGGTCACCACATGGAGAATCACAGCCAACATCACCGTTACCACTTCTCCATGCTGGGTCCGCGCGCCATGCGACTGGAGATCGAGCGCGCGCAGGAGACGATCAGCTCTGTGACGGGTGAGCGACCGCGGTTCTTTCGTGCGCCGGCGGGCCTGCGCAATCC
>JANYHD010000005.1 GCA_025359205.1 Gammaproteobacteria bacterium | reverse complement strand
TGTGACCGGACTGATTGAGTTGCCGGCGAACACCGAGATGGTGATGCCCGGTGACAACATCAAGATGAACGTCGAGCTGATCGCACCGATCGCGATGGAGGAAGGCCTGCGCTTCGCCATCCGTGAGGGTGGCCGAACGGTGGGTGCCGGGGTGGTGTCGAAAGTCCTCAAGTAATCCCAAAGTGAGATTTACAGGCCAGTAGCTCAATTGGCAGAGCGGCGGTCTCCAAAACCGCAGGTTGGGGGTTCGATTCCCTCCTGGCCTGCCAGCCCCAAGGCGGGGCGAACTTCGGGAAACGGCGGACACGAATGAACGAACAGGCTCAGGACCAGAACGCCAGCGGCAGCGCCGCCGGCACCATGACCGTCGCGGTGGCGATCGCTCTGCTGATAGCCGGCATTGCGGCGTTTTATCTGCTCGACACGCGGCCCGACTGGCAGCGCTGGAGCCTGGCGGGCGCAGGCCTGGTGGCCGGGCTGGCCGTGTTCGCGCTCTCGCCGATGGGCCGCCGCTTCTGGCAGTTCATCCTCGACTCGCGCGTCGAGCTGCGCAAGGTCGTGTGGCCGTCGCGCCAGGAGACGATGCAGACCACGGCGGTCGTGTTCGGCTTCATCGTGATCGCCGGCATGTTTTTCTGGGTGCTCGACCTGCTGCTGGCGTGGATCATGCGCATGCTCGCGGGGCAGGGGAGTTGATCATGGCGTTCCGCTGGTATGTCGTGCATGCCTACTCGAATTTCGAGCATCGCGTGGCCGAGTCGCTCAAGGAGCGCATCAAGCGTGACGGCCTGGAAGCGCGCTTCGGCGATATCCTGGTGCCGACCGAAGAAGTCGTGGAAATGCGCGATGGGCAGAAGCGCCGGAGCGAACGCAAGTTCTACCCGGGCTACGTGCTCGTGCAGATGGAAATGGACGAGCAGACCTGGCACCTGGTGCGCGACGTGCCCAAGGTGCTCGGTTTCATCGGCGGCACCAGCGACAAGCCGGCGCCGATCACTGAGAAGGAAGCGAACCGCATCCTGCAGCGGGTCGAGGAAGGCGTGGACAAGCCGCGGCCGAAGGTGCTGTTCGAGCCCGGCCAGGTGGTGCGCGTAACGCACGGTCCGTTCAACGACTTCAACGGCGTGGTCGAGAGCGTGAACTACGAGAAGAACCGCGTGCAGGTTGCGGTGCAGATCCTGGGCCGCTCGACGCCCGTGGAACTCGATTTCTCGCAGGTCGAAAAGGTTTAGCAACTTAATGAATTCGGGAGCCTCACGGCGCTTGCACCGAAGGGAGCTGAGACGAGATGGCAAAGAAAGTACAAGGCTACGTCAAACTGCAGGTGCCGGCGGGCGCGGCGAACCCGTCGCCGCCGATCGGCCCGGCGCTGGGCCAGCAGGGCGTGAACATCATGGAGTTCTGCAAGCAGTTCAATGCGCAGACCCAGAAGCTCGAGAAGAACCTGCCGATCCCGGTGATCATCACTGTGTATTCGGACCGGTCCTTCACCTTCATCATGAAGACGCCGCCGGCCTCGGTGCTGATCCGCAAGGCGATCGGCATTGAAAAGGGCAGCGGCACGCCCAACACCAACAAGGTGGGCAAGATCAGCCGCAAGCAGATCGAGGAAGTGGCCAAGGCCAAGACCCCCGACTTGACCGCCGCCGACCTGGAAGCCGCGGTGCGCACCATCGCGGGCAGCGCCCGCAGCATGGGCGTCGAAGTGGAGGGCTTCTGATATGCCACACGTAGCCAAGCGTATGCAGGCGTGGAAGACCAAGCTCACGCCCGGCAAACAGTACCCGATCGATGACGCACTGAAGCTGGTGAAGGAATTCGCGACCGCGAAGTTTGCGGAAGCCGTCGACGTGGCCGTGAACCTCGGCATCGACGCCAGCAAGTCCGACCAGCAGGTGCGCGGTTCGACCGTGCTGCCCAATGGCATCGGCAAATCGGTGCGGGTGGCGGTGTTCACCAGCGGCAAGAACCAGGAGGCGGCCAAGGCTGCGGGCGCCGACATCGTCGGCCTCGAAGACCTGGCCGAGAAAGTGAAGGCCGGCAACTTCGACTTTGACGTCGTGATTGCCAGCCCCGATGCAATGCGCGTGGTCGGCCAGCTCGGCCAGATCCTCGGGCCCCGCGGCCTGATGCCGAACCCGAAAGTCGGCACGGTGTCGCCCGATGTCGCCGGCGCGGTGAGGAACGCCAAGGCCGGCCAGGTGCGTTATCGCGTTGACAAGGCCGGCATCGTCCATTGCACGATCGGCAAGGCGAGCTTCGAGGTCAATGCGCTCAAGGAGAATCTCCTGGCGCTGATGGCGGATTTGCAGAAATCCAAGCCGGCCGCCGCGAAGGGCATTTTTCTCAAGCGCGTCACGCTGTCCTCGACCATGGGGCCGGGCGTGACGGTGGATCATTCGACCCTTTAAGTAGACAAGTTGACAAGTTTTGGTGCGGACCAGGACGGCGCGGCGAGCCGCGCCGTCCTGGGTTCCATCGAAGACCGCAGACGGGCCGCACGGGGCCCTTAATGGACGTCTGCGCAGATGGTGACAACGAACCTGCGGGATTTTCCTGTGGCTCGTCCATCACCGTCAGGGCCGGCTCGCAGCGGTGGCGCTGGATGCCGGGTGTGATCGGACAACCAGGAGGTGTGCTAAATGCCACTCAATCTGGATGACAAGAAGGCGCTGGTAGCGGAAGTTAGCGCGATTGCGGCGAAAGCGCAGTCGCTGGTGGCGGCCGAGTACCGCGGCCTGACGGTGACCGAGATGACCGACCTGCGTGCCAAGGCGCGCGGCCAGGGCGTGTACATGCGTGTGGTGAAGAACACGCTGGCGCGCCGGGCCGTGGCCGGCACTGCATTCGAGAACATCGGCTCGGTGCTGAAGGGGCCGCTGGTGCTGGCCTTCTCGAAGGACGATCCGGGCGCGGCTGCGCGCCTGGTGAAGGCTTTCGCGAAGGACCACGACAAGCTGGTGGCGACGGCCGTGTCGCTTGGCGGGCAGCTGCTGCCTGGCAAGGACCTCGACCGTGTCGCCAACCTGCCGACGCGCGAGCAGGCGCTGGCCAAGCTGATGGGCCTGATGAAGGCACCCATACAGAAGCTGGCTGGCACGCTCGCGGCGACGCCATCGAAGCTGGTGCGAACCCTGGCTGCAGTGCGAGACCAGCGGCAGGCCGCCAGCGCGTAGGCCCGGCGAACAGACTACAGGTTAATTTCAACATCATTTTTTGAGATTTCAGGAGACGGAAATGGCTGCTTCGAAAGACGAGATTCTGGACGCGATCGCCAAGATGAGCCTCATGGACGTGGTCGAACTGATCGCCGACATGGAGAAGAAGTTTGGCGTGACCGCTGCGGCCCCGGTGGCCGTGGCTGCTAGCGGCGGCGGCGCGGCCGCGGCCGCGGCCCCGGCTGAGGAACAGACCGAGTTCTCGGTCACCCTCAAGGAATATCCGGCCGAAAAGAAAGTGACGGTCATCAAGGTGGTGCGTGAACTCACCGGTCTGGGGCTGAAGGAAGCCAAGGACCTGGTCGAGGGCGTGCCCGCGCTGGTGAAAGACGCCGTCAACAAGGCCGATTCCGAGACGATGAAGAAGAAGCTGGAAGAAGCGGGCGCCAAGGTCGAGGTCAAGTAGACCTAAGGCGCTGTACGGGGGCCCCGCGTAATGCGGGGCCCCGATCTGCTTTCTGACTTATCTGAGAGGGTTAGACGATGGCTTATTCCTTCACCGAGAAAAAGCGCATCCGCAAGGATTTCGGCAAGCAGCCGGGCATCCTCGGAGTGCCTTATCTGCTGGCCATCCAGCTCGATTCTTACCGCAGCTTCCTGCAGGCCGACGCGCCTGAGGATGCGCGCGTCGATCGCGGGCTGCACGCGGCTTTCAAGAGCGTGTTCCCGATCTCGAGCTATTCGGGCAATGCGACGCTCGAGTACGTGAGCTACCGGCTCGGCGAGCCGGTGTTCGACGTGAAGGAGTGCCAGCTGCGCGGCCTCACCTATGCGGCGCCACTGCGCGTCAAGGTGCGGCTGATCGTGCTCGACAAGGAGGCCCCGGGCGCCAAGAAGCCGGTCAAGGACGTGCGCGAACAGGAAGTGTACCTGGGCGAGCTGCCGCTGATGACCGACAACGGCACCTTCATCGTCAATGGCACCGAGCGTGTCATCGTCAGCCAGCTGCACCGTTCGCCGGGCGTGTTCTTCGACCACGACCGCGGCAAGACCCATTCGTCCGGCAAACTGCTGTTTTCCGCGCGCATCATTCCGTACCGCGGTTCTTGGCTCGATTTCGAATTCGATCCCAAGGATTGCGTGTTCGCGCGCATTGATCGACGTCGCAAACTGCCAGTCTCGATCATCCTGCGCGCATTGGGCATGAACGAGGCCGAAGTCCTCGATGTCTTCTTCGAGAAGAACGCCGTCGACCTGTCCAAGGACAGCGTCGCCATGGAACTCGTGCCCTCGCGGTTGCGCGGCGAAACCGCCAGCTTCGAGATCCGCATCGGCAACCAGGTGGTGGTCGAGGAAGGCCGGCGCATCACGGCGCGCCACGTGCGTCAGCTCGAAGATTCGGGCGTCAAGCTGCTGCCCATTCCGCGCGACTACCTTTACGGCAAGGTGTTGTGCCACGACGTGGTCAATGCCGACACCGGCGAGATCATCGCCAAGGCCAACGAGGTGCTGACCGCGGTCAGCGTCGAGAAGCTGATCGACGCGGGCATCACCCGCATTCACACCCTGTACACCAACGACCTCGACCGTGGCCCGTACATTTCCGACACGCTGCGGATCGATCCGACCAAGACACGCCTCGAGGCGCTGGTCGAGATCTACCGCATGATGCGCCCCGGCGAGCCGCCCACCAAGGACGCGGCTGAGAACCTGTTCAACAACCTGTTCTTCAACCAGGAGCGCTACGACATCTCGGGCGTCGGCCGCATGAAATTCAACCGGCGCGTGGGCCGCAAGGAAATCACCGGCTCCAACGTGCTCTCGAAGGAAGACATCCTCGACGTGCTGAAGGTGTTGATCGACATCCGCAACGGCAACGGCGCGGTCGACGACATCGATCACCTCGGCAACCGCCGCGTACGCTCGGTCGGCGAAATGGCGGAGAACGCCTTCCGCGTTGGCCTGGTGCGCGTCGAGCGCGCGGTCAAGGAGCGGCTGACGATCGCCGAGTCCGAG
Source organism: Gammaproteobacteria bacterium (assembly GCA_025359205.1). GTDB lineage: Bacteria > Pseudomonadota > Gammaproteobacteria > Steroidobacterales > Steroidobacteraceae > FEN-1191. The sequence continues at coordinate 15,479 of JANYHD010000005.1, read as the reverse complement.
CCGCTGATGCCGCAGGAGATGATCAACGCCAAGCCGGTGGCCGCCGCCGTCAAGGAGTTCTTCGGTTCCTCGCAGCTGTCGCAGTTCATGGACCAGAACAACCCGCTCTCCGAAGTCACGCACAAGCGGCGCGTCTCGGCGCTGGGACCCGGCGGCCTGACGCGCGAGCGTGCGGGCTTCGAGGTGCGCGACGTGCATCCGACGCACTACGGGCGCGTCTGCCCGATCGAGACGCCGGAAGGCCCGAATATCGGCCTGATCAATTCGCTCTCGGTGTATGCGCGCACCAATGACTACGGTTTCCTCGAGACGCCCTACCGGCGCGTCGAGAACAGCCGCGTGACCGACAAGATCGACTACCTCTCGGCCATCGAGGAAGGCGAGTTCGGCATCGCACGCGCCGACGCGCGCATCGACGCCAAGGGCATGCTGACCGACGAGCTCGTGTCGTGCCGCATCCAGAGCGAATTCACGCTGCTGTCGCGCGAGCGCATCAACTACATGGACGTCAGCCCGAAGCAGATCGTGTCGGTGGCGGCCTCGCTGATCCCGTTCCTCGAGCACGACGACGCGAACCGCGCCCTGATGGGTTCGAACATGCAGCGCCAGGCGGTGCCGACGCTCCGTTCGGAAACGCCGCTGGTCGGCACCGGCATGGAACGTCCCGTGGCGATCGATTCCGGCGTCACCGTATTGGCGCGGCGCGGCGGCGTCGTCGACTCGGTCGATGCCTCGCGTATCGTGGTGCGGGTCAACGACGCGGAGACCTCGGCCGGCGAGCCGGGCGTCGACATTTACAATCTCACGAAGTACACGCGTTCCAACCAGAATACCTGCATCAACCAGCGGCCGCTGGTCAATGCAAGCGACCGCATCGCGCGCGGCGACGTGCTGGCCGATGGCCCTTCCACGGATCTGGGCGAACTCGCGCTAGGGCAGAACATGCTGGTCGCGTTCATGCCCTGGAACGGCTACAACTTCGAGGATTCGATCCTGATCTCCGAGCGGGTGGTGCAGGAAGACCGCTTCACGACCATTCACATCGAAGAGCTGACCTGCGTGGCACGTGACACCAAGCTGGGGCCGGAAGAGATTTCCGCCGACATTCCCAACGTCGGCGATGCCGCCCTGGCCAAGCTGGACGAGGCTGGCATTGCCTTCATCGGCGCCGAAGTGCGCGCCGGCGACATCCTGGTCGGCAAGGTCACGCCCAAGGGCGAGACCCAGCTGACCCCGGAAGAGAAGCTGCTGCGCGCGATCTTCGGCGAGAAGGCGAGCGACGTGAAGGACACGTCGCTGCGTGTGCCGCCCGGCATGGACGGCACCGTGATCGACGTGCGCGTGTTCACGCGCGACGGCGTTGAGAAAGATTCGCGCGCCCAGTCGATCGAAAAGTCCGAGATCGAGCGCGTGCGCAAGGACCTGCAGGACCAGCGGCGCATCCTCGAGGACGACCTGTACTCGCGCGTGCAGGACATGCTGGTGGGCAAGGTCGCGGCCGCGGGCCCGAAGAAGCTCAAGCACGGCACCCGGATCGACGCTGACTACCTCGCTGGATTGACGCGCGAGGAATGGTTCGAGATCCGCCTTGATGACGAAGAGGCCAACAGCGCGCTCGAGGCCGCCGGCGAGCGGCTGCGCACGCAGCAGCAGGCCTTCGACAAGCGCCTGGAAGAGAAGCGCGCCAAGATCACGGCGGGCGATGATCTCGCCCCAGGCGTGCTCAAGATGGTCAAGGTGTACCTGGCGGTGAAGCGCCGCGTGCAGCCCGGCGACAAGATGGCCGGCCGCCACGGCAACAAGGGCGTGATCTCGACCATCGTGCCGGTTGAAGACATGCCCTACCTCGACGATGGCACGCCGGTCGACGTGGTGCTGAACCCGCTGGGCGTGCCCTCGCGCATGAACGTCGGCCAGGTACTCGAGACGCACCTGGGCTGGGCGGCGAAGGGGCTCGGCCTGAAGATAGGGCGCATGATTGATGCTCAGGCTTCGAGCCAGGAAGTGCGCGGCTTCCTCGACCAGATCTACAACCAGACTGGCGGCCAGAAGGAACGACTCGACGAGTTGAACGATGCGGAGATCGGCGAGCTCGCCGGGAACCTGCGGCGGGGCGTGCCGATGGCGACGCCGGTGTTCGACGGCGCGGCCGAGAGCGACATCAAGGGGTTGCTCAAGCTCGCCGACGTGCCGCTGTCCGGGCAGACCTGGCTGTACGATGGTCGCACCGGCGAGCGTTTCGACCGGCAGGTGACGGTCGGCTACATGTACATGCTGAAGCTCAACCACCTTGTCGATGACAAGATGCATGCGCGTTCCACGGGGCCCTACAGCCTGGTCACGCAGCAGCCGCTGGGCGGCAAGGCGCAGTTCGGCGGCCAGCGTTTCGGTGAGATGGAAGTCTGGGCGCTCGAAGCCTATGGCGCGGCGTACACGCTGCAGGAAATGCTGACGGTGAAGTCCGACGACACCATCGGCCGCACACAGATGTACAAGAGCATCGTCGATGGCAACCACGAGATGAAGGCGGGCATGCCCGAGTCCTTTAACGTGCTGGTCAAAGAGATCCGCTCGCTCTGCATCAATATGGAACTCGAGCAGGACTGAGGAATCAACACATGAAAGACCTACTCAAGTTGTTCAAGCAGCAGGCGCCGATCGAGCAGTTCGACTCGATCAAGATCGGCCTGGCCTCGCCCGAGATGGTGCGCGCCTGGTCGTATGGCGAGGTGCGCAAGCCCGAGACCATCAACTACCGTACCTTCAAGCCCGAGCGCGATGGCCTGTTCTGCGCCAAGATCTTCGGGCCGGTGAAGGACTACGAGTGTCTGTGCGGCAAGTACAAGCGCCTCAAGCACCGCGGCGTGGTGTGCGAGAAGTGCGGCGTCGAGGTCACGCAGTCGAAGGTGCGCCGCGAGCGCATGGGCCACATCGAGCTGGCCAGCCCGACCGCGCACATCTGGTTCCTGAAGTCGCTCCCCTCGCGCATCGGCCTGATGCTCGACATGACGCTGCGCGAGATCGAGCGCGTGCTGTACTTCGAGGCCTTCGTGGTCATCGATCCGGGCATGACACCGATGCAGCGTGGCCAGCTGCTGACCGACGAGATGTACCTCGAGGCGATCGAAGAGCACGGTGACGAATTTGACGCCCGCATGGGCGCCGAGGCTGTGCACGAGCTGCTGCAGTCGCTCGACCTGAAGGCCGAGATGGTCAAGATCCGCGAGGACATGGGCAACACTTCGTCCGAGACCAAGCTCAAGCGCCTCTCCAAGCGCCTCAAGCTCGCAGAGTCCTTCCTCGAGTCGGGCAACAAGCCCGAGTGGATGGTCATGACGGTGCTGCCGGTGCTGCCGCCCGACCTGCGGCCGCTGGTGCCGCTCGACGGCGGCCGTTTCGCGACCTCCGATTTGAACGACCTGTATCGCCGCGTTATCAACCGCAACAATCGCCTGCGCCGCCTGCTCGAACTGTCGGCGCCGGACATCATCGTGCGCAACGAGAAGCGCATGCTGCAGGAAGCGGTCGATGCGCTGCTCGACAACGGCCGCCGCGGACGCGCGATCACCGGCACGAACCGCCGGCCGCTGAAGTCGCTGGCCGACATGATCAAGGGCAAGCAGGGCCGGTTCCGCCAGAACCTGCTCGGCAAGCGCGTTGATTACTCCGGTCGCAGTGTCATCGTAGTTGGCCCGACCCTCAGGCTCCACCAGTGCGGCCTGCCGAAGAAGATGGCGCTGGAACTGTTCAAGCCGTTCATCTTCCACAAGCTGCAGATCCGCGGCGACGCCTCGACCATCAAGGCCGCCAAACGCCTGGTCGAGCGCGAGGGCACGGAAGTCTGGGACATCCTCGAAGAGGTGATCCGCGAACATCCGGTGCTGCTGAACCGCGCGCCAACACTGCATCGTCTGGGCATCCAGGCTTTCGAACCTGTACTGGTCGAGGGCAAGGCCATCCAGCTGCATCCGCTCGTCTGCACGGCCTTCAACGCCGACTTCGACGGCGACCAGATGGCGGTGCACGTGCCGCTGTCGATCGAGGCGCAGCTCGAAGCCCGCGCCCTGATGATGAGTTCGAACAACATCCTCTCGCCCGCCAACGGCGACCCGATCATCGTGCCCTCGCAGGACGTGGTGCTGGGACTGTATTACCTGACGCGCGAGTTCGTCGGCGCGCGCGGTGAAGGCATGTACTTCAGCGACGTGCAGGAAGCACACCGCGCCTACGAGAGCCGCTCGGTCGACCTGCAGGCGCGCATCAAGGTGCGCATCCGCGAGCATGTGCGCGACGCGGCGGGTGAACTGCAGCCGCGCGTGCGGCTGATTGCGACCACGATTGGACGGGCGCTGCTGTCGGAAATCCTGCCGCGCGGCATGTCCTTCGACCTGATCAACCAGGACATGACCAAGAAGAACATCTCGGCGATCATCAACGCCTGCTACCGCATCCTGGGCCTCAAGGAGACGGTTGTGTTCGCCGACAGCTCATGTACATGGGCTTCCACTACGCGACCCGCTCGGCGGTCTCCTTCGGCATCGACGACATCGTCATCCCGGAGCAGAAGGTCAAGCTGGTCGGCGCCGCAGAGAAAGAAGTCAAGGAAATCCAGGACCAGTACGCCTCGGGCCTGGTGACCAACGGCGAGCGCTACAACAAGGTGGTCGACATCTGGTCGCGCGCCAATGACCAGGTCGCGAAAGCGATGATGGAAAAGCTCGGCACCGAGGAAGCCACCGATTCGCTGGGCAAGAAACAGCGCCAGAAGTCCTTCAACTCGATCTTCATGATGGCCGACTCCGGCGCGCGCGGCAGCGCGGCGCAGATCCGCCAGCTCGCCGGCATGCGCGGCCTGATGGCCAAGCCCGACGGCTCTATCATCGAGACGCCGATCACGGCGAATTTCCGTGAAGGCCTGAACGTGCTGCAGTACTTCATCTCCACGCACGGCGCGCGCAAGGGTCTGGCCGACACGGCGCTCAAAACCGCCAACTCCGGCTACCTCACGCGCCGCCTGGTGGACGTGGCGCAGGACCTGGTGGTCACGGAGGTCGATTGCGGCACGTCCAACGGCCTGTCGATGTCGCCGCTGGTCGAAGGCGGCGACGTGGTCGAAGCGCTCGGCGAGCGCGTGCTCGGCCGTGTGGTGGCCGCAGACGTGCACAAGCCCGGTACCGAACAGGTGCTGGTGCCCGCCAACACGCTGCTCGACGAGACGCTGGTGCGCATGATCGAGAAGGAGGGCGTCGACCAGATCAGTGTCCGCTCGCCGATCAGCTGCAAGACCCGCTACGGCGTGTGCTGCAACTGCTACGGTCGTGACCTCGGCCGCGGCCGGCTCATCAACATCGGCGAAGCGGTCGGCGTCATCGCCGCGCAGTCGATCGGCGAGCCCGGCACGCAGCTGACGATGCGCACCTTCCATATCGGCGGCGCGGCTTCGCGAGCCGCGGCGGCCAGCAGCGTCGAGATCCGCAACAAGGGCACGCTGCGCTTCCATCACATCAAGACCGTAGAACACGAGAAGGGTCACCTGGTCGCGGTGTCGCGTTCGGGCGAGATCGGCGTGGTCGATGAATTCGGCCGCGAGCGCGAGCGTTACAAGATCCCGTACGGCGCCACGATCAATTCGAAAGAAGGCGCGAAGGTGGTCGGCGGCCAGGTGGTCGCCACCTGGGATCCGCACACCCACCCGGTGGTCACCGAGGTGGCGGGCAACATGCGCTTCACCGACTTCGTCGATGGCCTGACGGTCGCGACACAGGTTGATGAAGTGACGGGCCTGTCCAGCACCGTGGTGCTCGATTCCAAGCAGCGCGGCGGCAAGGAGCTGCGCCCGACGATCAAGCTGCTGTCCTCGAAGGGCAAGGAACTGACCTTCGCGAACACCGTGATCCCCGCGGTCTACAACCTGCCGCCGGGCGCATTGGTGAACCTCACCGACGGCGCCAAGGTGTCGGTCGGCGACATCATCGCGCGCATCCCGCAGGAATCATCGAAGACGCGCGACATCACCGGTGGTCTGCCGCGAGTCGCCGACCTGTTCGAGGCCCGTAAGCCGAAGGACCCGGCGATCCTCGCCGAGAAGACCGGCACCGTGAGCTTCGGCAAGGAAACCAAGGGCAAGCGGCGCCTGGTGATTACCGACGAGCACAGCGAGAAGTACGAAGAGCTGATCCCGAAGTGGCGACAACTCAACGTGTTCGAGGGCGAGCAGGTCGAGCGCGGCGAGGTCATCGCCGACGGCGAACCGAACCCGCACGACATCCTGCGCCTGCAGGGCGTCGAGCCGCTGGCGAACTACCTCGTGCGCGAGATCCAGGACGTCTACCGCCTGCAGGGTGTGAAGATCAACGACAAGCACATCGAGGTGATCATCCGCCAGATGCTGCGCAAGACCGAAGTCATGGCCATCGGCGACACGGCACTGCTCCGTGGTGAGCAGCTCGACCGTTCGCGCGCGCTGGCGATCAACGATCGCGCGGCGAGCGGCGGCAAGGAAGGCGCGCGGCTGCAGCCGGTGCTGCTCGGTATCACCAAGGCTTCGCTGGCCACCGAGTCGTTCATCTCGGCGGCCTCGTTCCAGGAGACCACGCGCGTGCTGACCGAAGCCGCGGTGCGAGGTCTCAAGGACGACCTGCGCGGGCTCAAGGAAAACGTCATCGTCGGCCGGCTGATTCCGGCGGGTACGGGCTTTGCGGCCCACGCCCACCGGCGCCTCAAGAACGACGCCACGGAGCCACGCGGCTTCATGGATGTCGGTGCGAGCATGGCAGACGCCGAAGAGACCAGCACGCCCGTCGGCGAGGAAGAGAGCGCGGCGGGATAAGCGCGATCGCATTTGAACGGGCTGCAAGGTCAGCCCATTCAAACGCCCTAGCTCGGAGCTGGGCCGTCATCTGGCCCCGGGTGCGGGGCGCGCGGGTTTGGGGACCGCGGCCGGGCCGCGATTGATGGTGGCAGCCGCCGCTGTGAAGCGCCTCACATCAGGCTGTCGACTCTACTGTTACCGTTAAATGCCGGGTCTCGTCCGGCGTCGGCAGCAGCTTGCGAGGCGACTTCATGACAGTCAATGCAAAGTCAGCGTGGCTTACAACGGCAATGGCGCTGGTCGCGCTGGGACTGCAGGGCTGCGCGTCGATGAACAAGGACGAATGTCTCGCCGTCGACTGGCGAACGGTCGGCTATGAGGATGGCATCGCCGGCCGCGCGGGCGATCGGATCGCCGAGCACCGCAAGGCCTGCGCCAAGTACGGCGTGACGCCTGACCTCCGTGCCTATCAATCCGGCCGCGAGCAGGGCCTGCGGGAGTATTGCCGGCCGCAGAACGGCTACCAGGTCGGCGAGCGCGGTGGAAAATATGCCGGGGTATGCCCGGCCGACCTCGAGCCCTTCTTCGTCACTGCTTTCGAAGCGGGCCGCGAGTTGTACAATCTGCAGAGCAGGCTCTACGCGGCCTCGAACCGCCTGGATGCCGCGCATCGCGAAATCGAACGCGCCGAGCATGAAATCGTCGAGCAGTCCGCGGTGATCGTGAGCAGCGATGCCACGAGCGAGGCCCGGGCGCAGGCGTTGGTAAGCACCAAGGACCTCGCGGAGAAAGTGGGCCGGCTGAAAGAGGAGATCGCCGATCTTGAGCGGGACAAGGCACGCTACGAGAGGGATCTCGCCGACTATCGAGCCAACCGGCCTCCCGGCGCCTGATTCCGCGCCTGAATTCGCAATACTCGGCGCCGGAGTCCTGGGCTCGGTCATCGGCGCACACCTGGCACGGGCGGGCCGGTCGGTGCTGCTGCTGGCGCGCGGCGCTCGCGCGCAGCAGATCGCAGAACAGGGACTGCGCCTCCGGGGACTCGTGGAATTTGACCAGCGGGTGCCGGTGCTGACCGACCCCACGGCATTCCAGGGTGCGCAGTACCTGGTGGTGACTACCAAGACCTACAGCATGGAGTCGGCGCTCGCGCCGCTCCGCAATGCGCGAATCGGCGCTGCGTTCTCCTTCCAGAACGGCCTCATGAAGAACGAGCAGCTTGCCGCCGTGTTCGGCGCAGAACGGGTGCTGGGTGCGATCGCCAATACCAGCGGTGAAGTGCTGCCCACCGGTGAGGTGCTGTTCACGCGCAACGAGCAATTGTGTGTCGGCGAGCTGTCCGGCGGGATCAGTGAGCGGGTCCGCGCCATCGCGCAGCTCATCGATGCCTCTGGAGTGCACACCAGTGCCGCTGCGGATATCCAGAGCCTCGAATGGGCGAAGTTTGCTTCCTGGACCGCGCTGATGGTGCAGTCGATCACGGTGCGCACCGAGACCTGGCGCTACATGAGCGACCCGGATGCGGCGCTGGTGCTGGCACGACTGGTGCGCGAGGTGGGGGTGCTTGCCACGGCCTGTGGCGTGATGCTCACGGACCAGTCGATGATGCCGGTAGCGAGCCTGTGCCGCGGTTCGGAGGCGGAGGCGGCCCGCGCGATACAGGCGCTTGGCGAGCAGCTGCGGCTCCGGGCACCCAGGCACCGCATGTCCACGCTGCAGGACCTGCAGGCCGGCCGGCCGCTCGAGGTGGAGGAAACGCTGGGATACGCGGCCCGTAAGGCCGCCGAGCATGGTCTGGCCCTGCCGCTGCTCGATTCATCGTACCTGCTCGCCCGGGCCATCGACCGCACCAACCGGTAGCGGTCAAGGCGTTGGCTAAGCCGGGCAGCGCGCACTATCATGTCCGGGCGCTTGCTACGGGGAGGGGCCCATGCAGAACCTGGTGCATAACTATCTGAAGGCACTCGAGGCCGGCGATGCCAACAAAGCCGCGGCGCAGTTCATTCCGGACGGCTGGGTGCAGTCGCCGTTCCTGGGGCGCATGCCGGTGCGGCAGTTCATAAAGAAAGTAGCCGAATCGTCGAGCGGCACCAAGCTGACCGTGCACGACGTGCTGATCAGCGCCGAGGGGCACCTGCGCGCCGTGGCGTATTACAACTACGACTGGCGCCTCAAGGACGGTTCGCGCGTGTCCTTCGACTGTGCCGACGTGTTCAATTTCGATCCGAGCACCGGACACATCCAGTCGATCGTGCTGGTGTACGACACACACCCGGTGCGCGGCGTGGTCGAGCACCAATATCCTTGAAGGGCCGGGCCGCGCGACGGCTAAAGGGGTGGGGATGAATTGCCAGGACCTGGCAGGCCGGGTTCGCCGCGCGCGAGCCACCTGGCGGCGCGCGACGCGGGTGGCTGTGGCCGCGGCGCTGAGCGCATTGGCGGCAGCGCCGGGCGCCGTGGCGCAGGGCCCAGCCGATGGACCGGTCGCGCCTCCGCCGCCATTGCCGGCCACGGCAATCGCGATCAAGGCCGGCAGGCTTCTCGACGTGCGCACCGGCCTGTACCGCCGCGACGTCTACATCACGGTCGAGCGGGGGCGGATCACCGTGCTCGGCACGAGCGCTCCGGCCGGCGCGCGCGTCATCGACCTGTCGGGAAAAGTGGTGCTGCCGGGCATCATCGACGCGCATGAACACACTGGTGATGACCTCTTTAATTACTCGGCCGCAACACGCATGCGCATCTCTGCGGCGCAGTCAGCGCTGAATGGCGCGTACAAGGTGCACCAATTTCTCGTTCGTGGCGTCACTACATTGCGTGATGCCGGCGAGACCAACGTCTACTATCCACAGTTCGCGCTGCGCGACAGCATCGCCAATGGTCTGATCGAAGGGCCGCGCATGCAGTGCGCCGGCATGCTGATCTCGATTTCCGGCGGCCACAGCGACGATGACACAACGGCGGTGGATTTCGGCCTGCCCAAGCGCCCGAACATCGCCGACACGGTCGACGAGCTGCGCATCGCGGTGCGGCGCGATCTCAAGTATGGCGCCGACTGGATCAAGCTGATGGCGAGCGGCGGTGTCGTCGACCTGTACAGTGACTTCCGCACCCAGGAACTGAGCGAAGAGCAGATGGCAGCGGCAGTAGAACTCGCGCACCGTGCCGGCCGCCACGTGATGGCGCACGCTGAAGGCACAGCCGGCATCCGCGCTGCGGTTCGCGCGGGCGTCGATTCGATCGAGCACGGCACGATGCTCGATGAGGAAAGCGCGGTGCTGATGGCCGCGAAGGGCACCTGGCTGGTGCCGACGCTGCAGGCCTTCCAGGTGGGCATCGAACCGGACACCGGCTCCGGCATGGATCCGGAGATGCTGCGGAAATTGCGTGACATCCTGCAATACCAGCAGCCCGCCTTCACGCTGGCGCTGAAGCACCACCTGAATATCGCCTTCGGTGGCGACGACACCGCGGAAAGCGTTGCCGGCGAGTTTGTCGCACTGGTCAAAGGCGGCATGACGCCGCTGGCGGCGCTGCAGGCTGCGACCATCAACGGTGCACGGCTGCTCGGCCTCGAATCCGAGACTGGTGCCATCGAGGTTGGCAAGGCCGCCGACGTCATTGCCGTCGACGCGGATCCGCTTGCCGACATTGGTGCAATGAAACAGGTGAGTTTTGTTATGGCGGCCGGCCGTGTCATCAAGCAACCCTGAAGGATCGATGTTGCGCCAAGCTTCGGGTATGGCTTGCGCGCTGCTCGCGTGCAGTTTGTTGGCGGTCGCCGCAGGTGCCGCAGGTGCCGCAGGTGCTGCGCCACCGGCCCCCGCCGCAACGCCATCCGCGGCGGCCGCGCGCACGCCAATTGAGTTGCGCGCGCGCGAAATTTTCGCGCGCGTGATCGGATTTCACACCGTGGTCGGCCGTGGCGAGGTGCCGGCGCTGGCCGGCTACCTAAGCGGATTGCTGCGCGACGCTGGCTTCCCCGCCACTGACATCCAATTCCTGCCGCTGGGCGAGACCGGAACGCTGGTGGTCCGCTACCGGGGCGACGGCAGCGGTGGCAAGCCAATCCTGCTGCTGGCGCACATGGACGTGGTGACCGCCAAGCGTGAGGAGTGGCAGCGCGATCCGTACACTCTGATTGAGGATAACGGTTACTTCTTTGGGCGCGGCACGCTCGACGTGAAGGGCGGCCTGGTCTGCCAGCTGATGGCGTTCCTGCGCCTGAAGGCGGAAGGCTTCGTGCCCAGCCGTGACCTGGTGCTCGTGTTCACGGGCGACGAAGAGACCTCCCAGGACACGACCGCGGATCTCGTGAAGAACCATCGCGACTTGCTGGACGCGGATTTCGCGCTCAATTCGGATGCCGGAAATGCAACGCTCGATGAGGCCACTGGCCGCCCGCTATTCCTGAGCCTTGGCACTGCGGAGAAGACTTACGCCAGCTTTGAGGTCACCACGCATGGTCCGGGCGGTCACTCGATGGAGCCCGGCCCGCAGAATGCCATCTACGATCTTGCCGCGGCACTGCAGAGGATCCAGGACTACCACTTTCCGGTGCAGTGGAACGACACCACGTTGCAATACTTTCAGGGCATTAGTGCGCGCGCCGATGGTGAACTCGGCGCGGCGATGCGGCGCTACTCGGCCGATCCGCACGATGCAGCGGCGATCGCGGTGCTGGAGCAGACGCCGTATTTTGCAGCGATGCTGCACACCACCTGTGTGCCGACGCTGCTGCGCGGCGGCCACGCCGAGAATGCCCTGCCGCAAACCGCCACCGCAACCATCAATTGCCGGATCTTCCCCGGCGTCGATCCGGCCACGGTACGCGACCTGCTGCAACAGCTCGCGGGACCGCAGACCGAGGTCACGGTGATCGGCCGCCTGCTCTGGAGCAACGCTTCGCCGCTACGCGCGGACGTGGTCAACGCCGTGACGCGTGCCGTGCGCGCCCGCAATCCGGGCGTGCCGGTAATCCCGATGCAGGAACCCGGCCTGTCTGACGCTGCCTACATCCGTGCGATCGGCATCCCGAGCTATGGCGTGCACGCCGCGTTCTTCAAGCTCAGCGACGATTTCCAGCACGGCCTCAACGAACGCGTGCCGGTCAAGTCCTTCTACGATTACCTGGACTACTGGTACCGACTCCTGAAGGGCCTCTCCGCGCCCCAGCCCGCCCACTGATCGTCGGACAATGGGCGGAGCGTGAAAGGCGTCAGTCAACGGGCAGTCTGGTGTGATGCGGTACTTCCTGCCGAATCGGGCGGGGGATGGGGTGACAGGCCTGTCCACAAAGCGGGTATCGGGGAGCGACTGAATAGGCGTGTCTCCGCAAGAACCCATGCCCCCGTGTGCGCCGCAGCAAGGCGTTGACTTGAAAGCCCCCGCTACCTAGAATCGCCGGCCTTTGTTGGGCCGGCCAGAGGTTCGCCGGTCCGCAAAAATCGTGGTTTGCAGCGCCGGGCCGCCTCAAAGGGCGGCCCGGCGTTTCTTGTCAGTTGTAAAAGTCTGATTTGACTGGAGTTTTCATGGCGACAACAGGTCAGCTTATCCGCCAGCCCCGGCGTATACCGGCGGAGAAGACCAAGGTTCCAGCGCTGGGCGCATCCCCCCAGAAGCGCGGCGTGTGCACGCGCGTTTACACCACCACGCCGAAGAAGCCCAATTCGGCGCTGCGCAAGGTTGCGCGCGTGCGCTTGACCAATGGGTATGAGGTCACCAGCTACATTGGCGGCGAAGGCCACAATCTGCAGGAGCACTCGGTGGTGCTCATCCGCGGCGGCCGCGTCAAGGATCTCCCCGGCGTGCGCTACCACACGGTGCGCGGCACGCTCGACTGCGCCGGCGTCGGTAACCGCCGGCAGAGCCGTTCCAAATACGGCGCCAAGCGCCCGAAGAAATAACCGAGGTATCAAGCCATGTCGCGTCGCGCAGCAGCGCCCAGCCGCACGATCCTGCCGGATCCAAAATTCAAGAGCGATATGCTCGCGAAGTTCATGAACGTCGTGATGGAAAGCGGCAAGAAGTATGCCGCCGAACGCATCATCTACGGCGCGCTCGACCGCATCACCGAGAAGACCGGGCGTGGCGGATCGGAAGCACTCGAAGTGCTGTCGACCGCGCTCGAGAACGTCAAGCCGATGGTCGAGGTGAAGAGCCGCCGCGTCGGTGGCGCCACCTACCAGGTGCCGATCGAGGTACGCGCCAGCCGCCGTCAGGCGCTGGCCATGCGCTGGGTGATCGAGGCCGCGCGTGCGCGCAGCGAGAAATCGATGGCCCATCGCCTCGCCCATGAACTGCTGGATGCGGCGGAAAACCGCGGTAACGCCGTGCGCAAGCGCGAAGACACGCATCGCATGGCGGAGGCCAACAAGGCCTTCGCGCACTACCGTTGGTAAACGGAGGCAGCAGTCGTGGCACGCGTGACGCCTATAGAGCGTTATCGGAATATCGGCATCTCGGCGCATATTGACGCCGGGAAGACGACCACGACTGAGCGCATCCTGTTCTACACCGGCGTCTCGCACAAGATCGGCGAAGTGCACGACGGCGCGGCGATCATGGATTATATGGAACAGGAACAGGAGCGCGGCATCACCATAACGTCCGCGGCGACCACCTGCTTCTGGAAGGGCATGGACAAGACCCTGCCCGAGCATCGCATCAACATCATCGACACGCCCGGGCACGTCGACTTCACCATCGAAGTCGAGCGCTCGCTGCGCGTGCTCGACTCGGCGGTGGCCCTGTTCTGCGCGGTCTCGGGCGTGCAGCCGCAGTCGGAGACGGTGTGGCGTCAGATGAATCGCTACGCTGTGCCGCGCATCGCTTTCGTCAACAAGATGGACCGCGCCGGCGCGAATTACTTTCGCTGCATCGATCAGATCAGGACACGCCTGCGCGGCAATCCGGTGCTGGTGCAACTGCCGATCGGCGCCGAAGACGCTTTCGAGGGCGTGATCGACCTGGTGCGCATGAAGGCGATCTACTGGGACATGGAAACCCAGGGGATGAAGTTCGAGTATCGCGAGATTCCGGCAGCGCTGCGTGCGCAGGCCGAGGAATACCGCCAGAAGATGATCGAGGCCGCCGCTGAAGCGAACGAGACGCTGCTCAATAAGTACCTCGAGGGCAAGGAACTCAGCGAGCAGGAGATCCACAAGGGCCTGCGCGAGCGTGCCTTCCGCAACGAGATCGTGATCTGCATGTGCGGCACGGCCTTCAAGAATAAGGGCGTGCAGGCGCTGCTGGACGCGGTGATTGAGTACATGCCCTCGCCGATTGAGATGCCGCCGGTCAAGGGCACTAACGGCCATGGTGATCCGGACACGCGCACGGCCAGCGACGACGCGCCGTTCGCGGCGCTGGCATTCAAGATCCTCAATGACCCCTTCGTCGGCAACCTGACCTTCTTCCGCGTCTATTCCGGCACGCTCAATTCCGGCGATTCGGTGTACGTGCCGACCAAGGACAAGACCGAGCGCATTGGCCGTCTGCTGCAGATGCACGCCAGCGAGCGTACCGAGATCAAGGAAGTACGTGCCGGCGACATCGCCGCGGCGGTGGGCCTCAAGGACGTCATCACCGGCGACACACTGTGTGACGAAGAGAAGGCCATCACACTTGAGAAGATGGTGTTCCCGGAGCCCGTCATCTCTGTGGCGGTCGAGCCCAGGACCCAGGTCGACCAGGAAAAGATGGGCCTGGCGCTGCAGCGCCTCGCCAAGGAAGACCCGTCATTCCGCGTGCACACCGACCAGGAGTCGGGCCAGACGATCATCTCGGGGATGGGCGAGCTGCACCTCGAGATCATCGTCGATCGCATGAAGCGTGAGTTCAAGGTCGAGGCGAACGTCGGCAAGCCGCAGGTTGCCTACCGCGAGACTATCCGCGGCACGATCGAGTCGGAAGGCAAGTTCGTGCGCCAGTCGGGCGGCCGTGGCCAGTACGGCCACGTGTGGCTGAAGATCGAGCCGCACGGACTGGGCAAGGGCTACGAGTTCGTCAACGGCATCGTTGGCGGCACCGTGCCGCGCGAATACATCCCGGCCGTCGACAAGGGCATCAAGGAAGCGGTCGACACCGGTGTGGTCGCGGGCTATCCCGTGGTCGACGTGAAGGTGACGCTGTTCGACGGCTCGTACCACGACGTCGACTCGAACGAAATGGCCTTCAAGATCGCCGGCAGCATGGGCTTCAAGGACGGCTTCCGCCGCGCCAAGCCGGTGCTGCTCGAGCCAATTATGAAGGTAGAGGTTGTGACTCCTGAAGATTATTCGGGGGATGTCATTGGCGACCTTAATCGCCGCCGCGGCCAGATCACCGGCATGGATGATTCGACTTCGGGCAAGGTCATCAGCGCCGACGTGCCGCTGTCGGAGATGTTCGGTTACGCGACCACCGTGCGCTCGATGAGCCAGGGCCGCGCGACCTTTACGATGGAATTTTCGAAGTACGTGGAAGTGCCTTCGCATATCGCCGAAGGGATCATCAAGAAATAATCGAGGATCGGGTCATGTCAAAAGAAAAGTTCGAGCGCAACAAGCCGCACGTGAACGTGGGGACGATTGGCCATGTTGACCATGGCAAGACGACCTTGACGGCGGCGCTGACGAAGGTGATGGCCGAGACTTACGGCGGTCAGTACATGGCCTATGACCAGATT
>JANYHD010000002.1 GCA_025359205.1 Gammaproteobacteria bacterium | reverse complement strand
GGTGACCTGCAGCGCGATCTCTGCGGCGCGCTCGCCCTCGGCATGGCCGCCCATGCCGTCGCAGGCGATCATCAGCGCCGCTTCAGGACCAACCACGGCGCCGACGCGATCCTGGTTGGTTTCGCGCGCGCCCAGCAGGCTGAGTTCAGCGTGTTCAACGCGCAAGCGGGCTCCAAATCAATGAGTTAAACTGGCGGCGCTTTATAACATTCCGCGTCGCTCCAAGTAAGCGCCGCCGCTGCGAATCCCGCTCGAAACCCGATATTAAGACCGGCGATGTACCCATGATCTCCAGCATGACCGGCTTTGCCCGCCTGGAACGCAGCGGCGCCTATGGCACCCTGGTGTGCGAGATCCGCAGCGTCAATCACCGCTTTCTGGACGCCACGGTGCGTCTGCCCGACAGCTGCCGCGCCCTCGAATCAGACCTCCGCCACGCACTCTCCAGGGAACTCCGCCGCGGCAAGGTGGACTGCACGATCCAGCACCGCGCCCCCATCGCCGCCGCCCTCCAGGTGGACGAAGCCGCGCTCGCTCCGCTCATCGAGCGCAGCCGCCAATTGGCATCGATGCTCCCCGAGCAGGGCCGCATCAACGTGCTCGAGCTCCTCCGTTGGCCCGGCGTGCTGCGCGAGGAACAAGGTGACCCCGAGGCGCTCATCGCCGCGGTGCAGGAGATCTTCGCCGCCGCCGTTGCTGGACTTGGCGCCGCCCGCAACCGCGAAGGTCAACGGCTCGCCGAGCTGATCGTGCAGCGCTGCGATGCGCTCGCTGCGCTGATCGCTCAAGTGCGCGCGCGGTTGCCCGAAGTGCTGGCGCGTGTGCGTGCGCGGCTCGAGGAGCGGCTCGCTGAGCTGGGCGGCGAGCTCAACCAGGAACGCATCGAGCAGGAGATCGTTCTGCTATTGCATCGCCTCGATGTTGCCGAAGAACTCGACCGGCTCACCGGTCACATCGAGGAGGCGCGCCGCACGCTCGGCGCGCCCGAAGCCGCCGGGCGGCGACTCGACTTCCTGCTGCAGGAGTTCAACCGCGAAGCAAACACGCTGGCGTCGAAATCACAGGACCTCGAGACCACGCGTATTGCCGTCGAGATGAAGGTCGCGATCGAACAGATGCGCGAGCAGGTGCAGAATCTGGAGTAGTTCGCATTCGGTCCGTGTCCGGCGCCGGCTCACCCACCCTGGTCGTAGTCGAAGTTTGCCGCCTTGTCCTTCCTGCTCGACCCGAAAGTGTAGAGCACGCCCAGATACAGAATCCTGCCCCGGACTATCCGCAAGTAATGGCTCGTGAAGGCTGGCTCGCTCGCGTATCGCTCGTAGTGCTGTCCGTTGAACACATCCGAGGCCGTGATGATGGCGGTCAGGCCCGCATCGAACTGGTGCCGATAGCCAACGTTCACGAGGTTGATCGCACTGACATACCCCTGCGGCGTCAGACGCTTGTCTGAGCGCGTGGCCGTGATTTGCGCTGAATCCCGGGCGGTCGGCCGATAGTCGAGCTTGAGCTTGGCATTGACACCAGCGGTCGACCGCAGGCCCGGCACGCCGAGTGCAGTGGCGTCAATCTGGCTGCGAAACAGGTTGCCGCTCAGGCTGTAGCCCAACTTCGGCACGAGGTGCCCGTTGGCGGTCAACTCGAGGCCGGCGGAGTCGTTCTTTGGCAAGTTGGCTTTGGTCGTGAGCGAAAATCCGTTCCCGGTGTAGAACGTCACGTCGGTCGTGCTGTCGCGATTGAGGCGATAGTAGCCCGTCACCTGCCACGACAATGCCGAGCTGTCGTAGGCGTATCCCACCTCGTAGGATTGCGTGAATTGGGGCCGCAGCTGCGCGTTGCCGGCCTGCAGATTCGGCGTGTACTCGCGATCGACATAGGGGTTTAGATTGCCAGGGTCCGGCCGGCTGATGCGGCGACTGGCGCCAAAAGACAGGGTCGTGCGCTCAGACAGGCCGCGACTCAGGTGCAGGCTCGGATAGGCGCGGAAGTAGCTCGTGTGGGTCGAGACCTGGTCGGTGAGCTGCTGGCCGTCGGTGCGCGTGGACTCAGCGCGCAATCCTGCCAGCCAGGTCCAGCGGGCCACATTCGTCTGGTAGCTCGCGTAGGCCGAGTGGACCTGCTGCAGATACATGAAGTCGTTGCTCGTGTTCGGATCCGGTGACTGCACGAAAGTCACCGGATCAACGAAGTTGCCAACGTTGGCAAAGCGGTAGTCCTCCCGGGCAAAAGCGTAGCCCGCCTTCCAGGACTGTATCTTTGACAGGGGCAATGTGTAATCGACCCCGAGCTCCGTCGTCACATGGTCCTCGTGGAATCCCAGATTATTATATGACCGGGGCGCTAAGGGAATGAAGGAGTCGTTGATGTAGTCGTAATGCTCCTGCTGGCGCGAAGTCGAATGGTGCAGCGAAAGGTCGAGTTGCTCGCCGGCACGGGAGAGCTTGCGCACATAGCCCAGGCGTTCATCGACATCTGCTTCCGGATCGTGCCCTGAACTCAGCCGCTGGGTGGAGTCCGTTGGTACGCCGGCGGACGAGCTCGTTTCATCGGACTGCGTGTAGGTGCGTAACCCACCGCGCTTTGACCAGCTGAAGGATGCCGTTGCGGATTGGCGATCATCAATCGTGTAGTCGGCCGAGGCGCTGACTGTCGGCACTTGACGGCGCAGCCTTTCACTGAGGGAGCTCGTGCTCGTCAGCACTTGCCCGGTTGCAGGATCAGGCGCCTGCACTGCCGACGCCAGGCTTCGTTCGCGAATGTCGTGCCGGTATCCAGCCGTGAAGGCTGCAGTGAGCACCCCGGAACTGTAGCTTGTGCTTGCGCCAATGGCTGACCGCCCCCGATTACCCAAGCCTCCCTGGAGGGATCCCGCAACTCCCGCCGGGCGCTTCTTCTTCGTAATGATGTTGATGATGCCGGCGGCCCCCTCAGCCTTGAACTGCGCGGGCGGGGTCGTGATCACTTCGATGCGTTCGATGTCCTTGGCGGGAATCGATTGAAGGTTGTCGCCAGCTGCGGGGCCCGAGAATTGCGCCGAGGATTTGCCATCTACCAAAATCAGCACATTGCCGTCGCCGCGCAATGAAAGACTGCCGTCCGGACTCACCTCGACAGAGGGAATGGCACTGAGCACGTCGCTGACGGTGCCGAATGCCGCCTGGACGTCCGCAGCAACGCTGTAGACCGTGCGATCGATCAGCGTTTCAACTGTGAGTTTCCGAGCCGTTATGACGATGGACTCGACGGGTTCCACAACTGCGGGCGGCGGCGGATCTCCCGCGGCTGCGATCGCGCAGGCCATGGCCGAGACCAGGGTCAGAAGGCAAGCAGGCCGCCGAGATTTTCCTGGACAATCCGTCCGCAGAATTTCGCCGTCTGGCGTTGGCAAGGTCATCTGTCATTTTCCGAATATAGGGCGCCCCTGACGAGCTGGTGCGAACCTCGCGCAGCCGACCATCGCAAAGACATTGGCGACAACGCCTGGCAACAGCATGCCGCACAGCTGTGCGCTTAAATTGGAGTATGTCCCTTAGCGTGCCGCATCTAGTGCCGCGTGCAGGGTTGCCGGCGTTGCGAATTCCTCGAGATCGATCCGCCGAGCGAGCCGGCCTTCCGGCCCGATGAGCAGCGCGGTTGGCACCTGCATCACATCGAACGCGCTGAAGAGCTTGCCGGAGCCATCAAGCGCGAGCGGTATGTGCACGCCGTGCTCCTTGCGGTAGTCGGCGAGGTCAGCTTCAGTGGCCCAGAGTCCCGAGGCGATGCCGAGCCAACGGACGTGTGCATCGGCCGAGAGCGCATCCACGCGCTCGCGCATCAGTCGGCAATTTTGCGATAGCGTGGGGCGCGTGGTGGCGAGGTACGATTCGCACCAGGGCGACAGGAAGATCAGCAGTGTCGGGCGGCGTGCGTCGGGGTCGGCAAGCGGGACAGTAGCGCCATCGATCGTCTTCGGTGACCAAGGCGGCGGCACATCACCAGCGTGATAGCGGATCAAGACGGGTGGGAGACCATGTGAGGCTGCGCCGGCCAGCGAGGGTGCATCCGCGGGGCTCGTGCGCGCAGCCAACAGCGCAGCATCCAGCCGCGCATCCGCAAGGTGCCCTACATATAGAATTCGTCCATCGCGTCCGATCACCACGTGCTGCGGCGTGACCCGCAGGTTGAACGCGGCGCCGGCGGCGCCGTCATCCAGCACGATCGGCATCTTGATCTGCAGGCGCTCGCGATACTGCAGTACTTCCTCGAGCGAGTCATTGAACCCCGTGTCGATGGCGATGACCGCGAGATCGGGGCCGGCGGCTTCGTAGCTGCGTTCGAAGTGCGGCATCTGCTCGCGGCAGGGCACGCACCAGGTGGCCCAGAACTTCAGGTACACCGCCTGCTTGCCGTACACGCGGCCCAGATCAATGGTCGCGCCATCAATAGTCTTGAGCACGAGTGGCGGTGCGGGCTTGCCGATCAGATCCTGCCCGGCCTGCAGGGCCATTTCCTGGCCGCCGGCATTGGCCGCGATCGGCAGCATCATCCAGGCCAAAGCCAGGAAAGGGGCGGAACGGGCCACTGCGCGTACGGTCATGTAGTTTCCTCGCACGATCAAATATATCGCAGGTACTACGCCAGCCGCTGGTCCAGCCCGGTGGGCCGCGAGTTCTTCGCGCAGGTGCAGTATTGTTTGACTGGCCGGGGTGCTGAGTTTCTGGCTGTTTGACGGTTGCAGCGACCCCGCGAGCTGAACCTCAGGGTGCCTTTTTGCCCGGGGTGCACGCGTTGGGCGTTGGCGGAGGCGCTGCTGCAGGTGGGCGGCACAGTCGCGTTTGTCTTCGGTCTGTGGCAACCGCTGCCGCAGCTGGTGTGGCAGGTGGCATCGCCGTTGGCAGCCACGTTGCTGTGGGCGGGCTATGGCATCGGTTGATTGCTGATGCTGGGGCGCGCACGCGAACCGGCACTGCTGGTTGCGGGTGTGTGCCTCGTGGAGTGGAGCGCAGCCGGCATGACACTCGGGCATATCGTCTTTGCGATCGGCATGTCGGTCTTTGCGGCGCATAACCGCAAGGCGTTGTCGTTTCTGGCGCGCGGTGACGACCCGCGACCCATCTACAGCAGCCAATCCCGAAATCGCTACGTGCAATCCTGATCAGATCATCGAGGACATCAATCCTGAGGCATTGCGTGAATCGCCACTCGACGACGCTCCGCCGGAGCGCGCGTTTGCGCCAGGCAGCAGCATCGTTACGGCAGCGGTAGCACTGGTATTTGCGATTTCCACGCCTCCCTCGCCACTGGACGGCCCGCCGAACATTCCGCTCCGCCAGACGCATCAACGCGGGGCTCTGGGCCCGCGACGATTGCTCCGAGCGTGTGTGGGCAATCGGGTTGACCTTGTGTACGCTCCCGGTACACAGGTCACACGTGGCGGGGTTGGAATGGCATTGCAAATGAGTAGCCGACGTTGCGCGTTGCTCGCGGGCATCGTCGCAGTCGGGTGCGCTGTTCTTCCCGCATCCGCGCCCGCAGCGGCCGACGCGGCCAGTGTGCGGCGCGCACTCATGCCCGACGACATCTATCGCATGGATACCCTCAGCGACCCGCAGGTTTCACCGGACGGCGAGTGGGTTGCCTATGTGGTGACGAGCAACGACCGCGCCTCCGATGAAATGCGGAGCGCCGTGTGGGTGGTGAGTTGGGACGGCAAGCAGCACCAGCGACTGACCTACGCGGGCAGCAACGCGAGCGTGCCACGCTGGAGTCCGGACGGCAGCCATCTCGCCTACCTGGCCACACCCGCCGGTGCGGAACATGCGCAGGTGATGCTGGTCGATCGAAGCGGGGGCACGCCGCGGGCATTGACCAACGCGAGTGATGAGATCAACTCCTACGCGTGGTCGCCGGATGGCCAGCGCCTGGTGCTGGCCGTGACCAGCACGGGCGAGAATGCCGCGGGCGCGAGCACCACGGCTGGCACGGCTGCGAAGACACCGGCGCCGATCGTCATCGACTCGGCGTATTTCAAGGAAGACGTGACGGGCTACATCGGGCGCGGCAACAAGCAGCAGTTGTACCTGTGCGAGGTGGCCAGCGGCATACTCGAGCGACTGAGCGATCGTCGCGACGTCAACGACATCCTGCCGGCCTGGTCGCCGGACGGCCGGCAGATCGCCTTCGCCCGCACACGCGAGCGGCTCGAAGACACCGACGGCATGATGGACATCGATGTGATCGACGCGCGGCCAGGCGCCGCGGCGCACACGCTGGTGCGCGCGTACGCGCCAAACTTCCCGCGCGTTGCCTGGAGCGCGGACGGCAAGTATGTCGCCTACCCGCAGGGTCGCGAATTGAAGTACTACATCTACCTGCATGACGAACTCGCGCAGGTGCCCGCCGCCGGAGGAGCGCCGCGGGTGCTCACCGCCGCGCTCGATCGCTCGGTCATGTCCTACGACTTCTCGGCCGACGGCAAGGCGGTCACGCTGCTGGTCGAGGACGACCGCGTGCAGTACCCCGCACGGCTTGATCTTGGGAGCCTCGCCATCGAGCGGCTGATCGCGCGGCCGATCGTGGTCACAGCGCAATCGCACGCGCGCAGCCACATCGCGGTGGTGGCTTCCGACGATACGACGGCCTCGGAGATCTACGCGCTCGAGGGCAAGAACCTGCGCCGGCTCACGACCCATGGCGACTCGTGGCTCAGCAACGTGCAGCTCGGCGCCAGTGAGGATTTCAGCTTCAAGAGCCGCGACGGCACCGAAGTGCACGGCATGCTGGTGCTGCCGCCAGGCTACGTCGCCGGCAAGCGCTACCCGGCAATCCTGTGGATCCACGGCGGGCCGGACCTGCAGGACAACCATTCGGCCGACTTCGACAGTTACCAGAACCGGCGCCAGATGCTGGCGGCCGCCGGCTACGTTGTGATCGGCGTCAACTATCGCGGCAGCAGCGGGCGCGGCTTCGAGTTTGCGCGCGCGATTTTCGCGGACTGGGGCCACAAGGATGTGGAAGACGTGCTCGCCGGCGTGGACGCCGTGGTCGCGCGCGGCTTTGCGGACCCGGAACACCTCGGCATTGGCGGCTTGAGTTACGGTGGCGTGCTTACGGATTACACCATTGCCAGCGACCCGCGCTTCAAGGCAGCGGTGAGCCAGGCGGGCACGGGCAACATCCTGGCCTCATACGGCGTCGACCAGTATCTGCTCTGGTACAACGCTGAGCTTGGCCCGCCGTGGAAGAATCCGCAGCTGTACCTGAAGCTCTCGTATCCCTTCTTCCATGCCGACCGCATCCACACGCCGACCCTGTTCATGGGAGGCGATCGGGATTTCAACGTGGCGATCACTGGCTGTGAACAGATGTACGCGGCGCTGCGCACGCTCGGCGTGCCCACACAGCTCGTGATCTATCCGGATCAGTTCCACGAGCTGACGCGGCCGAGCTTCTACAAGGATCGCCTCGAACGCGAGCTGGCCTGGTTCGACCGCTACTTGAAATAGGCACCCTCAGCGCTAAAATCCGCCGCGAGCCTGCCATTGATGAGTGTAGTCACCGGCGGGTTTGAGGAATCAGCTCCAGGGAGTGTCCCATGCGATACCGCGCCCTTGTTGCAGCGATCCTGTGGCTGACCACGGCTGCCGCGCCCGGCGCGACGCCCGCCAACGACGCGCGCGCAGCCCAATTCAAGCGGCTGCCGAATTGGACCGGGTTGTGGGTCACTTCCGTGTGGCAAGTGGGTCTCTCCGGCCGGCCAGCCGGTGGCGAGCAGGAGCTGCGTGAGAATCTGCAGCTCATCAAGGCGCCACCCTACAACCCGGAGTGGAACAACCGCTACCTGGCCGGCCTGCAGGACAAGGCCTTGATGGACTCTCGCAACGCAACGCTGAAGGCATGCACGCGCAGTTTCCCGGCGCTGATGGAAGCGGCGTGGCAGTTCCAGATTGCCACGCTGCCGGAAGAAACCCTGCTGGTATTCGAGAATGGCCAGGTGCGTCATGTCTACACCGACGGCCGCCCACACCCGTCGGGTGATGATATCTGGCCGACGCCACTCGGTGATTCCGTCGGTCACTGGGAACGAGACACCCTGGTCGTGGATACGGTGGCGCGCTTGTCGTCCGAGCCGCTGGCGCCGCGCGCGTGGGTGTCCATGCTCAGCGACAGCGCTCGCTTCACAGAGCGGGTACACCTGGTCGATGCCAACACGCTGGAAGACCGGTTGCGGATCGACGACCCGGTCGCGTTCGCCCATCCGTGGGACATTACGCTGCGATACTCGCGCGTGACCGAGATGAGCCGGATGATTCCTACGAACTGCAGCGAGAATGACCGAAACCCGATCGTCGACGGCAAGATCATCATCACGCAGCCTTAGCTTCGAATGGAGTCGCCCATGCGCATGCGCACCCAACGTTCCCTGCAGGATGGCCGCCGGATGCGTCGGCTCGTGCTGTTGACGCTTGGCGGGTTCGCAAGCGCAGCGCATGCGCATCACTCCAGCGCGATGTTCGACGCGCAGCAATCGCTGACGCTGAGCGGCACCGTCAAACAGTTCCAGTGGTCCAATCCGCACTGCTGGATCCAAGTCACGGTTAACGACAAGACCGGGCCGGTGGAGTGGAGCGTGGAAATGGGATCGCCGTCGCAGCTGTTTCGAAGCGGGTGGCGGCCAACCATCCTGCACGCGGGCGAAGCCATCGTGGTCGTCGTGCACCCGATGCGCGACGGGAGCAAGGGCGGTCAGTTCGTCTCCGCAACGCACGCCGACGGCACGCCCTTCGAGAGACCCTCGAAATAACAACGCTCCGACCCGGTGGCAGGCGTGCCTGCCCTTCAGGGCAGCGTGTGCAGCGTGAATCCAATCCAGCGACCGCATGCCGCAATGGCGATCCAGAGAGCCAGGGAAATCGCGCCCGCGATGCGGGCGCGCGTCGGCGTCAGTACGGGCGTCAGCCAGGCGCTTGCACCCCGCGCCGAGTACAGGTGGTAAATCGCCATGTTCAACCCGGCGCCGATGATCAGCAGCAGCTTCGCCTGCAGGAAGGGGTTGCGCGCGTAGGACAGCGCATTGGACGAGAACATCAGCGTGCCGGTGATCACGGCGATCCCGAACGCGGACCAGGTCACCGGCAGCGCCAGCGCAGTCATTTGCAGGACGCTGCGATCGCGCGAGGCGAGGCCGAGCAGCCGCAGATCCACGATCGCGATGGATCCGATCACCAGCGTCACCGCGAGCACGTGCACGCTTTCAATCCACGGGAACAGGCTCTCGCCCTCGCGGATGGCAGTCGCCACGGCGCTGTCCTGGAGAGCCTGCAGGAATTGTGGCAGCACTTCAGGTGCTCTGGGTGTAGGCGATCCAGCGGCCTGCAATGGCGATGCCGGCAAACAGCAGCAACGACGCGATGGCCAGCAACCGGGCCGCCCAGCGTCGCGCCGCTTGCCGGTGCCAGAAATCCGGATCGCGCCGCAGCGGGATCTGGCAGGCCAGAGTGACCAGAACCGCCACCAGCAGCAGGCCCATCTTCAGGAAGAACTCCGGGTTCAGGAGCGTCCGCGCAGGCTCGCCGACGATGAGCGTCAAGCCGGTGACCAACAACACCGGCAGCGGCCACCAGATGAAGGGCAGGAAGCGCCTCGCGACCCACGCCATCGAAGGCTCGCGCGTGCCCGCCTGCAACAATCGGCGGTCAAACATGAGTACTGCCGTCAGAACCGAAGACACCGCGAGGATGTGCACGGTCTGCACGGCAGGAATAATCCAAGCGACACTCGCGATCGTTTGGCTAAGCGGCGTAGCGGCCAGCCACTTGCACAGCGCATCGGCCGTGCTCACGGCTTCGCCGCGGCTGCCGATGAATCCGGCATTGGATACCAGTAGGTCAGGTGGCAGGCCTCACAGGCAGTGTCAATGACTCCGCCTGCGTCCATCAGGCGCTGTGGATTGCGGGCATCAATGGCGGCCAGTGCCTGCTGTCCGGCGACCCGTAACGCGCTGGCGAAACCGACGAATGCTTCGTGATTCGCGTCGATCCGTCGCTGAATTTCCGGCGCCGAAAGCTCGCCTGGCCCCGGCGCGGCTGTTTTGTCAGTGACCCGCCTCCCGCGCATGGCGAGCAGGCCGGTGGTCTCGAGCAGCGTGAGCGCTTGCAGTCGCACGGCTTTCCATTCAGCAGCGGTGCGCGGGCGCCGCTCCTCGATACCCTTAGCCGATACGATGGTCGCGACCGAATCCCACAGTGCATCGGCCGCGGGATCGACCCGGCCAGCCATGAGTTCCTGGATAGTAGCACCCGCCTGCGCGGCGCCCGGAACCCGGGTCTCGCCCACAGTATCACCGGACAAGCAGACGCCAGACACGCCCGCCATTACCAGGATCTGTGTCAACACTGGACAGATTGCAGCTCGCACGGCGCCAGAGAGTACCGCAGAAAGTTGCCGCGTAACCGTTCAGCCCGGGTAGAACACCGACAGCTTGTTGCCTTCCGGGTCGCGGAAGAACCCCGCGTAGAAATCATCGCTCCGCCGGCCGGCGGGGCCTTCATCTTTCCCGCCGAGCGCGATCGCCTTGTTGTACACGGCGTCGACCATGGCCGTGGAGCTGGCGGCCAGTGCAGCCATGTTGCCATTGCCGGCGGTGGCGCTCTTGCCGTCGAACGGCTTGATCAGTATCAGTGACGGGCCGTCCGCCGTGATGCTCCAGGCGATCGCGCGCTCGGTCTCCCAGGAGCGTTTCGCGCCGAGCAGGGACAGCAGCTCGTCGTAGAAGCGCGCCGCGTGCGCCAGGTCATTGGTCCCTATGCATACGTAGCCAATCATTCGTGTCCCCTCGCTATTCGCAATATACCGGACGCGCACAATAGCAAGCGGACCCCGGGGATGTAACGCGCGCTCGTGGGGTATTATCGCGAGGCCATGGTCGATCGTCCCGGAACAAAACCGCCCTCGAGCCAGCGCGCGGGTCAGCGCACCGGCCGACTGCACGTGATCTCGGCGCCATCGGGCGCCGGCAAGACCAGCCTGGTCAAGGCGCTGCTCGCCGCGCGCCCGACTCTGGCGGTATCGGTGTCGCACACCACACGCACCATGCGCCCGACCGAAGTTGACGGGCGCGACTACCATTTTGTAGGTAACGCGGAGTTCGACCGGCTCGTGGCAGCAGGCGCCTTCCTCGAGCACGCGCGCGTGTTCGACAACCAGTACGGCACCGGGCGCGAACAGGTCGACGCGAAGCGGGCTGCGGGGCACGACGTCCTGCTTGAAATCGACTGGCAGGGGGCAAGGCTGATCAGGGCCAGTGCACCGGATTGCGTAACGACCTTCATTCTGCCGCCCTCGCGCGCGGCGCTGGAGGAGCGGCTGCGCTCGCGCCGCACGGACAGCGACGCAGTGATCACGCGCCGCCTGGCCGACGCGGCGACCGATATGTCCCACTGCCTGGAATTCGACTACGCGGTGGTAAATGACCGCTTCGAACAGGCGGTGGCGGACCTGCTGACCATCATCGACTGCCCGCCGGGCGCCCGGGTGGCGGCCCTGGCCGTGAACCGGCCGTCCCTGGCGGCGCTCCTGCGCTCCCTGATCGCCTAAGTCGCGTCCCGCCGGCCCGGCTGCGCCTTCCGGTGGCCTGAAACCCCTGATTTAGCGTATAGTTACCGAGTCTGTCACCCGCACACTTTTAAGTCAGGATCCCGAAAGCACCATGGCCAGAGTCACCGTCGAAGATTGCCTCGAGAACGTCGATAACCTGTTCCAGCTGGTGCTGCTGGCCTCGCAGCGTGCGCGCCGGCTGGCCAATGGCGCCGAGGCCACCGTGCCGGTCGACAACGACAAATGTACCG
>JANYHD010000008.1 GCA_025359205.1 Gammaproteobacteria bacterium | reverse complement strand
AGTGATCCATCGTCGCAAAGTCCTCGCGCGTCGCGTTCCTCATCGGGAGTGAACCCCTCCCAACAGACTCACACCGCAGCGCGGCCCACATCGCGAGAATCCCCCTCGTGTCCATTGACACGGGGGGGCCATATCAGAAGTAGGCGTGCACCTGAAAGAAGCCCTGCTCGAGGTTGCGCGCTTGCGTAGCGGCGTCACCCTGCGTGCGCAGGCCGAGGCGCAACTGCAGATACTGGATCGGCGTGAATTCGGCGACCACGCTGTAGCGCGTGCGCAGGTCGCCGCCCCGGCGCCGGTCGGGATCAAGCCACTCGCCCGTGACTTTCAGATTGGCGCCTTGCACCACGCGCCAGTCGGCCTCGAGCAAAGCCGCCGCGACGCGTTGCTCGGCAGCCGTGCCGGGCAGCACGTTGACGAGGTCGGCCTCGGCCAGCCAGGCCACCGCTGCGGTGCGCAAGCCGGCAAACAAGCTGGTCGCGCGGCTCTGCTGCCCAGCGCTGTCGTTGCGGTTCAATCCGACGCCGACGCGCCACCGCGACACCAGCCGCACGAGCTGCGCCGTGTACTGCTTGCCGCTGTCGCCCTCGGAGCCGCCGGCAGCGCCGTTGCTGACGGCGAACTGCGCATCCCAGTCGCCGGCGCGATAGCCGAGCTCCATCGCGTTGTCGGGCGTGTCCATGTTGATGCCCGACACCTGGCGCACGAAGGCCTGCTGATCCTGCAGTCGCAAGCCGTAGGGCAAGACCATGCGCCCGGCGCGCAGGTACCAGCGTTGTGCACCAAAGCGGTACATCGCCCAGGCCTCGCGATTGACTGCGGTGTCGGGGGCCACCTGCTCATCGATGTACAGCAGCACGCGATCTGGCACCACGCTGATGCCCAGGTAGAGCCGCGCCTGCTCGACGCTGAACGCGCTGCGTGCGGCGCCCGTGTTGGTCCAGCTCGCATCGGCACGCAGATCAGCGCCGGCGGCGATGTAGGAGTTGATCTCGCCCGTCCACGCATTGGCGCCGACGTCGACGTGATGCGCCGGCAGCAAGTTCTGCGCGATCGCATTGCCGACGGCGCTGCGCAAGCCACTGCCAGTCGGATTGAAATGGCACTGACCACAGGCCAGTCCCTGCTGCACGGCGATGTAGGGTTCCGCGGCCGCGCAGCCACTGATCAATAGCAGCGCCAGCGCGCGGAAGACCGGTCGCGGGAGCACGATGGCAATGCGGATCATGCAGCCTGAGTGCAGCCCAACTGCGAAATGGTTCAATGAACCACTGTGCCGGCCTGTGGTACCTACGCCCGTACCCAACATTTCACGCGAAGGGGATGACGCGCATGAACATCACGTGGATTCGCCAAAAGGCTGCATCGACTCTCACCATGTTGTGCGCTGCACTGCTGGCCGCTTGTGGCGGCGGATATGGTGGCGGGGGCGGTGGCGGTGGCGGTGGCGGCTGCGGCGGCTATGCATCGAATTGCATGCCCGGTGTTGCGATCACCAACACGACGGGCACCGTCGGCGGCACCGTTACGCTGACCGCGAATGCAACCGCTGCCGGCACCTACATGGTCAGCAGTGTGCAATTCCTGGTCGATGGCACCGCGGTCGGTGCGGCCGATACCACTTCGCCCTACAGCTATGCCTGGGATTCCACCACTGTGGCCGATGGCGCTCACCAGATCACGGCCAAGGTGACCGATTCGGCCGCTCAGACGGCAACGTCCGCGGCGGTGACACTCACGGTCAGCAACAATGGCAGTTACGCGGTAACGCTGGCAGCCAACCAGCTCTTTCCCGCGCCCGTCACCACGGCCACCGGCAGCGGCACGATTACCGTCAACACGGCCAGCGGCGCCGCCAGCGGCAACGTGATGCTCGGCGGCATAACGCCCACGGGCGTCGAGATCGACGACGCCTACGCCGGCACCCAAGGACCGACGCTTATCACGCTGGTGCAAAATGGCGGCAATGCGAACCAGTGGGACGTGCCTGCGGCCGCGAAGCTCACTGCCCCGCAACTGGCCGATCTCGCCGCCGGCAAGCTCTATGTGCTGGTGCGCACGGCGGCTTACCCCAACGGTGAACTGCGCGCGCAGCTGTTGCCGCCGGGGCTGGCGCTGAAGTTTGCAGCATTGGCGGGCAATGACGAAGTGCCGCCCGTGGTGAGTGCGGGCAGCGGGCAGATTGCCGTGACGGTCGACGCTGCCGGTCTCAAGGCCGCGGTGCACGTGAACGTGGCGGGCGTCACGGCCACCGGCGCCGAACTGGCCAGCGGCGCGCTCGGCGTTGCCGGCACGACCGTGGCGCCGTTGGTCGTTGACGGTGCGAATCCGAATCACTATCTCAATGAATCGATCACCCTCACGGCCGCGGACGTGACGAATTTCAACAATGGACTCTGGTACGGCAACGTATTCACCGCCGCCCATGCGGGCGGTGAACTGCGTGGCCAAATTGCCGACCCGGTCACGCTGACGAAACTGCAGACGGACTTCTTCACCCCCATCTGCTCGGTCTGCCATACCGGCGTCGGCGCGGGGCTCCCCGGCAGTCAGAACCTGACCGCCGGAAATACCTACGCCACTGTCGTCAATGTGGTGAGCATCGAAGATGGGACCCTGATGCGCATCAAGCCTGGCGATCCGGACAACAGCTACCTGGTGCGCAAGATCGAGGGCACTGGCATCGCCGCTGGAACCGTGCGCATGCCGGCGGGTGGGCCTTACCTGTCCGCGGCACAGATCGCAGAATTCCGGTCGTGGGTGGCAGCCGGGGCGCAGAACAACTGAGGTGAGTGTGTGCGGCTCCGCCGCTCTGCATCGTCCGCCGTCGCTCCACGATATTCGCTTTGGGCGGACGATGCAGAGCGTCAGAACCGCAAGCCCCGAGCGCAGATGTTCTGCGCTAGGTGGCGGTAGGTGATCGCGCGCCGAGCCCGCCCAGCCGCGTAGGTGAACACCGTGATTGCGGGTGAGTGTGTTGGGGTGCCCGCCCAAAGCGAATATCGTGGAGCGACGGCGGGCACCCCAACGCGATCGACCGCAGTCGCGGCGTTCGTCTAACTACTCGCTTGCCTCATCCGCAAAACTCATCCCCACCGTACTGAATCCGCTGTCCACGTAAGTGATCTCGCCGGTGATGCCGGCGGCGAGATCGGAGCACAGGAACATGGCGGCGTTGCCGACGTCCTCGGTGGTGACATTGCGGCGGAGCGGGGCGACCTTGGCGACGTAGTTCAGCATTTTGCGAAAGCCCCCGACGCCCGCGCCTGACAGTGTCTTGATGGGGCCGGCAGAGATGGCGTTGACGCGGATGCCCGAGGGGCCGAGGTCGGAGGCCAGGAAGCGTACATTGGCCTCGAGGCTGGCCTTGGCGAGGCCCATGACGTTGTAGTTGGGGATCGAGCGGATCGCGCCGAGGTAAGAGAGCGTCAGCATCGCACCCTTTCGCCCGGCCATCAGCGGCGCTACGGCGCGGGCCAAGGCCGTGAAGCTATAGCTCGAAACATCGTGTGCGATGCGGAAGGCCTCGCGCGAGGTGTTGGCGGTGAAGCTGCCTTCGATGGCCTCGCGCGGTGCAAACGCTACGGCGTGCACCAGTATGTCCAGATGCCCCCACTCCCTTTTGACACGCGCTGCAGCAGCGTCTATCTCGGCGTCGACGGTGACGTCGAGCGGCATGAGCAGTGTCGAGCCGATCGAAGCGGCGAGGGGTTCGACGCGTTCGCGGAAGCGCTCATTGGCGTAGCTGAAGGCGAGTTGCGCGCCTTGCGCATGCATGGCCTGGGCGATGCCCCAGGCGATTGAGCGATCCGTTGCCACGCCAACGATCAGGGCGCGTTTGCCCGCGAGCATCCCCATGCTGCAATCCCCTCTTAGATGTTCAGGCTCAACCGCGCGAGCTGACGAATGCCACCAGTTTCTGTCCGGGGCGGATCGAGCTGCCCGATTCCATGCCATTCCAGCCCAGCAGCTCGCGCACCGTCACCTGCAGGAGGCGGGCGATGCCGTAGAGCGTGTCACCGCGGCGCACGGTGTAAGTGATCTGGCGGCCGGCGCCCGCGCTGGCGTGTGCGCCCGTGGAGCTGGCGCGCGGGGCACGGCTCGCGACCACGAGGCGCTGGCCGGCGTGCAGCGGGTCGTTGACGTCCATGTTGTTCAGGCGGGCGAGCGTGTGCACGTCGGTGCCAAGGCGATGCGCGATGGCAAACAGTGTGTCGCCACGTCGCACCACGTGCAGGCCGCGATGGGCAAAGCGGCGTCCGCCCAGGCGCCCGGGGCGGTCGAACAGCGCTGCGGCGCGCATGGCCTTCTCAGGCAGCTGGATCGCCGCCGAGGGCACCATCAGCGTGCTGCCGACCTCCGGCTTGTCGTTGGCCGCGAGGTTGTTCAGGTGGCGCAGCAACTCGGGCGTGGTCGCATACTGTTTGGCAATGCCGGCGATCGTGTCCTGTTTGCGGACTTCGTAGCTGGCGACGCGCATGCGCTGCTCGGGCGTCAAGCTCAACAGGGTCTGCTCCAGCCCTTCGGCCGCCTCGGTCGGCACCAGCAAGCTGTAGGGGCCGATCGGATCGGTGGCCCAGCGATGAAACGCCGGGTTGAGCTCGTAGAGGTCGTCCTTGCTGAGGCCGGAGATCTCGGAGACGACCTGCAGGTCGATCTGGCCGCCGGTGTTGACCTGGGTGAAGTAGGGTGAGTCGTCGATCTGGCTGAATTCGAGGCCGTAGGCGGCCGGGTCAGCCACGATGCGGCGCATCGCCAGGAGCTTGGGCACGTAGGCACGGGTCTCCCTGGGGAGCTTCAGGTGCCAGAAGTCGATCGGCTTGCCGGCTCGCTCGTTGCGCCTCACGGCGCGTTCGACGTTGCCCTCGCCGCAGTTGTAGGCGGCGATCGCGAGCAGCCAGTCGCCGTTGAATTCATCGTGGAGCGACTGCAGGTAGTCGAGCGCCGCGCGGGTGGAGGCCACCACGTCGCGCCGGCCGTCGTACCACCAGTCCTGTTTCAGCCCGTAGGTCGAACCCGTACCCGGGATGAACTGCCACAGTCCGGCAGCGCGGGCCCGCGAGTAGGCGTAGGGCTCGAAGGCACTCTCGACCACCGGGAGCAGCGCAATTTCGAGCGGCATCGAGCGGGCGTTGAGCTGCCCGACGATGTAGTGCATGTAGTGCTCGGCCCGGCCCCAGACACGTTCCAGGTAATCCGGATGGTTCGCGTACCAGTTGAGTTCGCGGTCGATCTGCGTCTCGTCCACATCCTCGAGCTTGAAGCCGCCCCGCAGCCGCACGAACAGGTCGGGTGGGATCGGTGAAACGAAGGAACGATCGGGCAGTTCCGGCGGGGCGACATCCTGGACGGCCGGATCGCTGGCCGCCACAGCCGTGGAATCCGTGCTCGCCACCAGGGCAGCGTTGGCGGCGGAGGGCGCCGAGTCGGTCGGTGCCGCGGCCGCTGGCGCCACGACGGCGATGCGGGCTGCCGGCACGGGACCCGTGGGCTGGTGGGCACACCCGGCCAACGCCGCTGCGAGAGCCAGCAGGCAGATTGCGGGGCTGTTCAAGGGTCGAATCGGCTTTACCAAATGTGCTCCATCCCAGTGCCGGGCCGATAACATGTTACGGTATGGGTGATCGATCCTAGAGTGATCCGACAGTGCTATTTAACCCGTAAGTTCACATAATTGCTAGCGTTTTTGGGATGCGAATCACAGTCTTGGGAGTTCATGGTTAGAAATTCCCCCGCCTTGCTGGCGTGGCAAACGGGCACCCTCGGGCGCGCGGTCGTGGCGGCCGAGACACAGCTCCTGGCTGAGGTTTGCGACGACGTGTTCGGGCTCGAACTGCTCCAGCTGGGCAGCTGGGGGCCCGGCCGCGAGCTGCTGCAATCGAGCCGGATTCGCCGGCAAACCCTGATTGCGGCTGCCGCCGCGGGCGAGACGCGGCCCGACATCGTGGCCAATCCCGCCGGCCTGCCGATCCAGAGCGGCTCGATCGATGCGGTGCTTCTGCCCCACAGCCTGGAAATCGAGCCGGACCCCGGCGCGATCCTGCGCGAGGCGGACCGGGTGCTGCTCGGCGAGGGGCAGCTCATTATCCTGGGCTTCCGGCCGTGCAGCCTGTGGGGGCTGCGCGCTGCGGCGACCCGGTCGAGCTATCCACCGGGCTTCAGCCGCCTGCTCTCCGAGCGGCGCCTGCGCGACTGGCTGGCCGTACTGGGTTACGAGGTGAGCCTCGCGCGCCACTACCTCTACGTCGCTCCGCGCGCACCGACCGCCGACCCGGGGCAACTGGCGCTCGGCATGCTCCGGCGCGGGCTCTTCAATCCGCTGCCCGCCGGCGGCTACCTGCTCAAGGCGCGCAAGCGCGTGTATGCGCCCACGCCACTGCGTCTGCGCCGCCGCGAGCGCTCGCGCGTACTGGGCGGCCTGGTGAACCCTTCGACATGAGCATGGTCGACATCTACACCGACGGCGCCTGCCGCGGAAATCCGGGACCGGGCGGCTGGGGGGCGATACTCATGAGCGGCGGGCGCGAGCGCGAACTCTCGGGTGCCGAGAGTGCGACCACCAACAATCGCATGGAGCTGCTGGCGGTGATCAATGCGCTGGCCGCACTCAAGCGCCAGGTGCGGGCGCGCGTATACACGGATTCGCAGTACGTGCGCCTCGGCATGACCGAGTGGCTCGCGGGCTGGAAGGCGCGCGGCTGGCGCACCGCCGATCGCAAGCCGGTGCGCAACCAGGATCTGTGGCAGCAGCTTGACGAGTTGGCCGCCGGACACGCCATCGAGTGGCATTGGGTGAAGGGTCATTCGGGCAACCCCGGCAATGAGCGCTGCGACGCCCTCGCCAACGCGGCGATCGACGCGCTGCTTGGTCTAAACTAGATCCCATGCGCCAAGTCGTCCTGGATACGGAAACCACCGGTCTCGAGGCCGCGCGCGGCCACCGCGTCATCGAGATCGGCTGCATCGAGCTGCTCAACCGGCGCGCGAGCGGCCGTCACTTCCACAGTTATCTCAACCCGGAGCGCGAGGTGGATGAGGGCGCGCGCGCCGTGCACGGCCTCTCGCTGGCAGAGCTACAGGACAAGCCGCGCTTTGCCGAAGTCGTCGACGAGCTGCTGCGCTTCATTGCCGGGTCTGAGCTGATCATCCACAACGCCAGTTTTGATGTCGGCTTCCTCGACGCGGAGCTCGCGCGCCTCGGCCGCGATCCGCCGGTGTTCGTGGGCGAACTCTGCCCCGTACTGGATACGCTCGCACTGGCGCGCGCGATGCACCCGGGGCAACGCAACAGCCTCGACGCGCTCTGCAAGCGCTATGGCATCGACAACTCGTACCGCGAACTGCACGGCGCACTGCTCGATGCGCGGATCCTGGCCGACGTCTATCTGGCGATGACCGGCGGGCAGAGCACGCTCGCCCTCGACGATGCGCCGCGGCGCGAGGCCGCGCGCCACGCTGTCACGGCGGAGTCAGTCACCGATCTGCCACTGGTCGTGATCGCGGCCAGCGCCGAGGAGCGCGCTGCCCACGAACAGCTGCAGGAGCTGCTGCAAAAAGAGAGCGGTGGGCGTTGCCTTTGGCGCGCCCCATGAAGCTGCTGGTCACTGGCGCGGCCGGGTTCATCGGTTCGCACGCGGCGCAGCGCTTCCTGGCGCGTGGCGATGAGGTCGTCGGCCTCGACAATCTGAACAATTACTACGACGTCCGTCTGAAAGAAGCACGGCTCGCGCGCTTGCAGGCGCAGCCCGGATTCCGGTTCGTGAAGCTCGATCTCGCCGACCAGGCCGGCATGGCCGCGCTGTTCGAGCGCGAGAAATTCCAGCGCGTGGTGCACCTCGGTGCTCAAGCCGGCGTGCGTCACTCGCTCGCGGACCCGCACAGCTATGTCAGCAGCAACGTAGTAGGCACGCTCAACGTGCTCGAGGGCTGCCGTCACCAGGGCGTAGAACACCTGGTGTACGCCTCGACGAGCTCGGTGTATGGCGCCAGTACGCGAATGCCCTTTTCGGAACATGAACCGGCCTCGCACCCGCTCTCCATCTATGCCGCGAGCAAGCGCTCCTGCGAGCTCATGAGCCACTCCTACGCTGCGCTGTTCGGCGTGCCGAGTACGGGGCTGCGCTTCTTCACCGTCTATGGCCCATGGGGCCGCCCCGACATGGCGTTGTTCCTGTTCACCCGCGCCATCCTTGCGGGCGAACCGATTGAGGTCTACAACAACGGCCACCACCAGCGCGATTTCACCTACGTCGACGACATCGTTGAAGGCGTAGTGCGCGTGACTGATCGGGTGGCAACGGCGGATGCGGCCTGGAATAGCGCCGCTCCGGATCCCGCCAGCAGCCGGGCGCCATACCGGATCTACAACATCGGCAGCCACCGGCCCGTCGAGCTGCTGAGTTACATCGAGGTGCTCGAGGAGTGCCTCGGGCGCAAGGCCGAGCGCATCATGAAGCCGCTCCAGCCCGGCGACGTGCCTGACACCTTCGCCGACGTCAGCGAGCTGATCCGGGCGGTGGACTACCAGCCCGCCACCCCCATCGAGGTGGGCGTGCGTAACTTCGTCGAGTGGTATCGTGGGTATTACTGCTAGACACGGCCAGAACGTCTAGACCCCGCAGGTTGTGCCACTTTATGGCGTCGCCCGGCAGAGGTACAATTGGCGCTGGAGGCAATATGACAAGGCAATTTGACGTTGTGGTGGAGCGCGATGCCGATGGCTTTTTTGTGGCCTCTGTGCCTGCGCTCCCGGGTTGTCATACCCAGGCCAAGTCGCTTGATGTTCTCAACAAACGCATCCGCGAGGCAATCGAGTTGTGTCTTGAAGTTGAGGGTAAGGCACCAGCCTCTCTGGACTTCGTCGGACTCCAGCGCATCACGGTAAATGCTTGAGTAAGTTTCCTGCCGTCACGGGCAGGAGGCTTCTCGCTGCCTTCAAAGCTCTTGGTTTCGAAGTAGCGCGTACCAAAGGCAGTCACCATTTCATTCGGCACCCCGACGGCCGCGCGACGGTACTGCCTGTTCACGCGGGCGAGACCATTGGCGCAGGATTGCTAGGGCGCTTGCTTCGCGACACGAAAATCACGCGCGACGAGTTAAAGAAGCATCTGTAGATCAGGGTCTGACTACACCAAGTAGCAAACGCGTGAATGATAGAGCGCCGGCAGGCTGCGTCAGCGCACGGCATCAGTGCGGTGCTCATGCGGAGCGGTATGTACCCTGGAAGATTGAGGTAACGCCACGTGGCAACGAAGCTGACCAGCAATGGGCAAGTGACCGCGCCCAATCCCATTTCCGGACCCGATTGCCCCGCCTGGGCGCAGCTCAGCGCGGCAGCTCCCGTGGCGCTCGCGCGCACGACCCGGGAGCTGTTTGCGGGCGACCCGGAGCGCTTCGCTCACTGTTCGGTGCAGGCGGTCGGGCTCTTGTTCGACTACTCCCGCCAACGCGTGACGCCGAAGCTGCTGGAGGTGTTCGCGCAGCTCGCCGACCAGCTGCGCTTGCGCGAGCGCATCGCGGCGATGTTCCGCGGCGACGCCATCAACGTCACGGAAGACCGGTCCGTGCTGCATACGGCCTTGCGTCGCACCGGCCAGAGCGCGGGAAGTGGCGCGCCGCTGATCGTCGGCGGCCAGGACATTGACGCGCTGGTGCGCGCCGAGCGCGAGCGCATGCTCGCCTTTGCCGAGGCGGTGCGCAGTGGTGTGGTGTACTCGAGTTCCGACCAGCCGTTCTCGCTCGTGATCAACATCGGCATCGGCGGGTCTGATCTGGGTCCTGCCATGGCGGTCGAGGCGCTGCGCCAGTACGCGGGCGCGGGGCCGCGCGTCGCCTTCGTCTCGAATGTCGATGGATGCCAGCTCGCCGACCTGCTGGTCGGCGCTGATCCCGCGCGCACGCTGTTCATCATTTGTTCCAAGACCTTCACCACGCTCGAGACGCGCACCAATGCGCTGGCTGCGCGCGCCTGGCTGCAGTCCAAACTGGGCGAGGCGGCGGTGCCCGCACATTTTGCGGCCGTGTCGGTCAATGCAAAGGCAATGGATGAATTCGGGGTGCACCCCGATTACCGCTTCGCCATATGGGACTGGGTCGGCGGACGCTACTCGATCTGGTCGTCTATCGGCGTGTCGCTCGCGATCGCGATCGGCCGCGCAAACTTCGTGTCTTTCCTGGATGGAGCCGCCGCGATGGATCGGCATTTCCAGGATGCGCCGTGGTTGCAGAACCTGCCCGTACTGGCCGCCATGCTGGGCGTTTGGAACGTCAACTTTCTCGAACTGCCGACGCTGGCGGTGCTGCCCTACGACCACCGGCTCTCGCGCTTCAGCGCCTACCTGCAGCAGCTCGAGATGGAGAGCAACGGCAAGTCTGTGCGGCTCGACGGGAGCCCTGTGCCGATGGCCACCTGTCCTGTGATCTGGGGGGAGCCGGGCAACAATGCACAGCATTCATTCTTCCAGTTGCTCCACCAGGGCAGTGCGCGTGCGGCGCTCGATTTTCTCTTGCCCGTAAGATCCTCGTGCGACAGCCAGCCACAGCAGGACCTCGCCATCGCCAATTGCCTCGCCCAGGCTGAAGCCTTCGCCTTCGGTCAGAGTGCCGAAGTGGTGGCAGCGGACCTACGCCGCCAGGGACTGGCCCCGGCGCGCATGGCCGAACTGCTGCCGCACAAGGTGCACCAGGGCAACCGGCCCTCAACGCTGATCATGTTCCCGCGACTCGATCCGGCGACGCTGGGCAAACTAATCGCGCTCTACGAACACAAGGTGCTGGTGCAAAGCGTGGTGTGGGGCATCAATGCCTTCGACCAGTGGGGCGTAGAGCTGGGCAAAAAGCTCTGCGACACCATTGTGCCGCTGGTGCAGCAGCCGGCCACGGCGAGCGGAATCTCGAGTTCGCTGCGCGGGGCGCTGGATTTCGTGGCGCGCGAACGCCGCTGACCCGTTCAACCGCGATGGTCAGGCGCCCGCTGCAGAGTCGCGAGCAACACTCGCGCCGAAGCGGCGAAGCGGGCGACGTCCTGCTGCGGCCAGGCCACCAGCATTGCGCCTTCCAGGCCGCCGAGCAGCATCAGCGCCACCTCGCCATCCGTGCCGCGCGGATAAAGGGTTCCACGCGCGCGGCCCTCACCGATCACGCGCGCGAGCCAGCGCTCGCCATCGGCAAAGAAGGCACGGATGATCCTTTGCATGGCCACGGGCAGCGTCAAGTACTCCGCCGCCAGCATCGCATTCAGGCACAGGCGATCCTGTTTCAGCACGTCTGCGTACAACTTCGCGTAGCGATCCAGCCGTGGCGGCGCATCCGCAACGGCCGCGTCAATCGCGGACAGGGCCGCGCGAAAGCCGCGCGCGTAGCGTCCCAGCACCGTGGCGCCCAGCGCGGCCTTGGTGCTGAAGTGATGGTGGAGGCTGGCCTTGGTGATGCCGATTTCGACGGCGACGTCGGCGTAGCTAAAGCCGTTGTAGCCCCGCGTCTGCATCAGGTACTCAGCCACGTCCAGGATGCGATCCGGGGTGCCGGGCGAGCGTTTGGTCTTCCTGGCCTTTTTCCTGACAACGGACATGCGGCACCTGGCGACTACGGTAAATCCTTCCTTGTACCCATACCTACTAGTAGGTAGATTCGGTCACGGCCTCATGCAGCGCTGGAACTGTGCCATGACCGAAGGTGATTCAGACCTCAATTCCTTCCTTAACCGGGCGATCGGCGACCTGGGCGCCGCGATGAGCGCCGTATTGGTCTGTATCGGCGACGAGCTCGGTTTCTATAGGGAACTCGCCCAAGGTGCGCTTACACCGCTCGAGTTGGCGGCGCGTACCGGTACGGCCGAACGTTGCGTGCGCGAATGGCTCGCCAACCAGGCCGCTGGCGGCTACGTTGAATTCGAGGCCGCTTTCGACCGCTACAGCCTCACTGAAGCGCAAGCCGCCTGCCTGGCCGGTCGCGGCGGCCTGCACGACCTGCCTGGTGCCTATCACGTGGTGGAAGATTTCTTCCGGGTCAAGGATCGCGCGATCCGGGCCTACCGCACCGGCGAGCGCCTGCCCTGGGACGAACATCAATCCAGCCTCTTCGATGGGGCCGAGCGCTTTCTCAGCGCCACCTATCGCACCCACCTGCTCAACCACTGGCTGCCGGCGCTCGACGGCCTGGTGGAAAAACTGCGTGCCGGCGCCGCCGCCGCCGACGTCGGCTGCGGCCTCGGCACCAGCACCATGCTGATGGCCGAGGCCTTTCCTGGCAGCGAATTCGTCGGCATCGACTCCAGCCCTACGGCCATCGAGGCCGCCCGCCGCCGCGCGAGCGAGCACGGCCTGCGCAACATCCGCTTCGTCGTCGGCGACGCCCAGACCTACCAGGAGGGCGAGCTCGATTTCGTCGCCTTCCTCAACAGCCTCCATTCAATGGCCGACCCCGCGGCCTGCGCCCGCCACAGTTTTCACCAGCTGCGCCCGGACGGCCATGCGCTGATCGTCGAGCCCCGTGCCGGCGATCGCATCGAGGACAACCTCAACCCCGTCGGCCGCATGTACTACGCGACCTCCGCCATGGTCTGCGTACCCAATGCCATGGCCGCCGAAGGCCTCAATATCGGCGCCCAGGCGGGCGAGCGGGCGCTCGAAGAGGTGTTGGTCGAAGAGGGTGGCTTCACGCGCCTGCGGCGCGTATTCGACACGCCGCTCAGCATGGTGCTGGAGGCGCGGCCCTAGCCCAGCGCACGGCGCACCGTCGCGACCGCTGCTGTTCGCGGTCGTATTTCAACCCTTATCATATGGACGCTGGTCTGAGTGCACGGCCGGGCGCGCCCGAACCCGTGGGTCTCGCCTTTAAAGCCGTGGGCTGTCAGTTGTTAGCATGGCCCGCCTGCGAATGAATACTAAAGTACAATCAATCAACGTTATACGACCGGCGGCAAAGGGTTACCCAAGTGAAGGCTGTGCCTCGATTCTTTCGGGATTTTCAAGTACACGCCCTCTGGCTCGGCCTGCTGGGGACTTTCACGCTCGCCGGGCCGGCATTGCCCCAGGCCAACTCGGCCAATCCGGCCGACCTGGCATCGATATACAACTCGCTCAGCCCGGAGCAGCAGCAGGCGCTGTTGCAACAGGCGGGCGGAAGCGCTGGCAGCGGCAATTCCAACGATCCCGCTGGGGCGCGCAATGCGCACACTGCGCCCGATCGCAAGCCCGGCAATGGTCTAGCCGGTCGCCGACAGGATGCGGCCGAGGGAACCGATGCGCAGTTGCCGCACCGCTTCAAGCCCGAGGACACGATCATTCTCGAGCTGACTGTGAAGCGCCAGAAGCTCGAGTGGCCGGCGGCCAGCCTG
>JANYHD010000027.1 GCA_025359205.1 Gammaproteobacteria bacterium | reverse complement strand
TGTGACCGGACTGATTGAGTTGCCGGCGAACACCGAGATGGTGATGCCCGGTGACAACATCAAGATGAACGTCGAGCTGATCGCACCGATCGCGATGGAGGAAGGCCTGCGCTTCGCCATCCGTGAGGGTGGCCGAACGGTCGGCGCTGGCGTGGTGTCCAAGGTTCTTAAGTAAACCGAACAAATTGTCCCGGCTACCGCGCCCCGCTACCGCTTCAACAAAGCGAGTATCGGGGAGCGACTTGAAGCGGTAGCGGGGCGCGGCAGTAAGGGCAAATTATTATGGCTAGTCAGAATATTCGCATCAGGCTCAAGGCATTCGACCATCGGTTGATCGATAATTCCGCCAAGGAAATCGTTGATACGGCCCGCCGGACGGGGGCGACCGTGCGCGGGCCGGTGCCGCTGCCGACCAAGATGGAGCGATTCACGCTGCTGGTCTCGCCGCACGCCGACAAGGACGCGCGCGACCAGTTTGAGCTGCGTACCCACAAGCGGCTGATGGATATCGTCAACCCGACCGACAAGACGGTGGACGCCCTGATGCGCCTGGAGCTTCCGGCGGGCGTGGACGTCCAGATCAAGTTGAACTGACGGGGTTGCTCGGAACCTGCCGGCTGCTATACTAGGCGGCCTTTTAACGCCCGGGTTAAGCCCTGGGCAAACCGCGGCGACGCGGCATCGGGCGAGGTTGGCGGGCCCCAGGCAAGGGGGCTGGCCAAGACCACTCGAGAGTATCGGCGGGTTCCCCGCCGACCTCCGGTAGTCACGCCACCATTTTTGTGCGACGCGCACCAATCGCAGTGCGGGTCCCGTGATTGAGGAACGACAGATGGCAATTGGTCTGGTCGGCCGCAAATGCGGCATGACTCGCGTGTTTACGGACGCCGGTGATTCGGTGCCCGTGACCGTGGTGGAGCTGCTCCCGAATCGTGTCACGCAGGTGAAGACGGATGAGCGCGATGGCTATCGCGCCGTGCAGGTCACCTATGGCGCGCGCCGCCCGCAGCTGCTGTCGAAGGCGGTCGCGGGCCACTATGCCAAGGCCAGTGTCGCTCCGGGGCGCGAACTCATTGAATTCCGCCTGACCGGCAAGGACGACGGCGACCTGCAGCCGGGCGCCGAGCTCAAGATCGACCGCTTCAGCGCCGGCCAGCTGGTCGACGTCACCGGCGTCACCATCGGCAAGGGCTTTGCCGGCGTCGTGAAGCGCCACAACTTTGCGGGCGGCTACGCCTCGCATGGTCATTCGGTGTCGCACCGCGTGCCCGGTTCCATCGGCCAGCGCCAGACGCCCGGCCGCGTGTTCCCGGGCAAGCGCATGTCCGGCCACATGGGCGTCATGCGCCGCACCACCGAGAACCTGAAGGTCATCAGCGTCGACGTGGCCCGCAACCTGCTGCTGATCAGCGGGGCGGTGCCCGGTTCCAAGGGCGGCCAGGTGGTGGTGCGTCCCTCGGTGAAGGCCGCGCGGCTCGCGCGCCGCAAGAGCATTGCGCCCAGCAAGGTGGCTGCGGCCAAGCCCGCCGCCGGCGCGAAACCCGCCGCGGCCAAACCCGCCGCAGCCAAGCCGGCTAAGTAGGGCGTTGCCATGAAACTCAAAATTGCCAACGGCGATACTGAATTGCAGGTGTCCGACACCGCGTTCGGTCACGATTACAACCAGGCCCTGGTGTTCCAGGTCGTCAACGCCTATCGCGCGGCCGGCCGGGCCGGCACCAAGGCGCAGAAGACGCGCGCTGAAGTGCGCGGCGGCGGCCGCAAGCCACGCCCGCAGAAGGGCGGCGGCACCTCGCGCGCGGGTTCGATCCGCAGCCCCATCTGGGTCGGCGGCGGGCGCGCCTTTGCGGCCAAGCCGCGCGATTTCTCGCAGAAGGTCAACCGCAAGATGTATCGCGGCGCGCTGCGCTCGATGTTCTCCGAACTGGTGCGTCAGGACCGGCTGCTGGTCACCGACAGCATCGCGCTCGAGGCGCCTAAGACGCGGCTGCTGGCCAACCACCTCAAGTCGCTCGCGCTCGACAACGTGCTGATCATCGTTGAGGCGCTGGACGAGAAGCTGTTCCTGGCGGCCCGCAACCTGCCGGGCGTCGAAGTGCTCGCGGTCGGTTCGGTCAATCCGGTCAGCCTGGCCGCGCACGACAAGGTGCTCGCCACCGTGGGCGCCGTGAAGCTCATCGAGGAGCGCCTGCAATGAACTACAAGGTTCACAAGCAAGCGGCGAAGCCCGGCCCGGAACGACTGATGAGCGTGCTGGTCGCGCCGCATGTCACCGAGAAGACCGCGCAGAACCTGCAGCTGCGCAACCAGTACACCTTCCGCGTGCGCCGCGATGCGACGCGCCTGGAAGTGCGCGCCGCCGTCGAACTCATGTTCGACGTGAAGGTCGCCGGCGTGCAGGTGGTGAACGAGCCCGGCAAATCGCGCCGATTCGGCCGCACCCCGGGCCGCACGCAGGATTGGAAAAAGGCCTACGTCAGCCTGGCCGATGGCCAGAGCATCGATTACGAAGCCGCAGCAGGGAAGGCCTGAGGTAAGTCATGGCGCTGATCAAGCTCAAACCCACTTCCCCCGGCGCGCGCTTCGTCGTGCGGGTTGCGCGTGGCCACCTGCACAAGGGCGGCCCGCTTGAATCTCTCACCGTGCACCAGAACAAGACTGGCGCGCGCAATCATTTCGGCCGCATCACCACGCGCCACATCGGCGGCGGTTCGCGCCAGAAGTACCGGCTCGTTGATTTCCGTCGCGACAAGGACGGCATCAAGGGCGTGGTCGAGCGGCTCGAATACGATCCGAACCGCACCGCGCACATTGCCCTGGTGCTGTACACCGACGGCGAGCGCCGCTACATCCTGGCGCCGAAGGGCCTCAAGGAAGGCGACGAAGTGCGCTCGGGTAGTGAGTCGCCGATCAAACCCGGCAACTCGATGGCGCTGCGCCACATCCCGGTCGGTTCGCTGGTGCACAACATCGAGCTCAAGCCCGGCCGCGGCGGCCAGCTGGCGCGTAGCGCCGGCAATTCCGCGCAGTACGCCTCGCGCGAAGGCACGCACGCGCTGGTGCGCCTCAAATCCGGCGAGACGCGCAAAGTCCATATCGACTGCCGCGCCACGCTGGGCGAGGTCGGCAATGACGAACACAACTTGCGCACCTACGGTAAGGCCGGCGCCAAGCGCTGGCGCGGCATTCGCCCAACGGTGCGTGGTGTGGCGATGAATCCCGTTGATCACCCGCACGGCGGTGGCGAGGGCAAGCCCGGCCAGGGCAACCCGCACCCAGTGTCGCCGTGGGGCCTGCAGACCAAGGGCAAGAAGACGCGCCGCAACAAGCGCACGCGCAACATGATTGTGCAGCGGAGGAAGTAAGCGTGCCTCGTTCACTCAAGAAGGGTCCGTTCATCGATCTGCACCTTGCCAAGAAGGTGCAGGTGGCTGCCGCCAAGAATGACCGCCGGCCGATCAAGACCTGGTCGCGCCGTTCGATGGTCATTCCGGAAATGGTCGGCCTGACAATCGCAATCCACAACGGCAAGCAGCACCTGCCGGTGCTGATGACCGAGAACATGGTCGGCCACAAACTCGGCGAGTTCGCCCCGACGCGCATCTTCAAGGCGCACGGCGGCGATCGCAAAGTGACCACGGCGGAGTAACTCATGCAGGCCTCAGCAAAATTGCGCGACGCGCGCATCTCGCCGCAGAAGTGCCGGCTGGTCGCTGACCTGGTGCGCGGGCGCCCGGTGGGCGGCGCGCTGGCGATGCTCAAGTTCACGCCGAAGAAGGGCGCCGACCTGGTGCGGAAGGTGCTCGAGTCGGCCATTGCCAATGCCGAGCACAACCTCGGCGCCGACATCGACCAGCTGAAGGTCGCGAGCATTGAGGTCGATGTCGCACGCGTTCGCAAGGGTTTCGCGGCGCGCGCCAAGGGGCGCGGCAACCGCATCGTGAAGCGCAACAGTCATATCACCGTCCAGGTCAGCGACGGCAGGAAGGACTAACCGATGGGCCAGAAGGTCAATCCGCTGGGTATACGCTTGGGAATCACCCGTGACTGGGTGTCCAAGTGGTACGCGAGCAAGAAGCAGTTCCCGCTGCTGGTGCACACCGATTTCCGCGTGCGCGAGTTTCTGAAGAAGAAGCTCGCCGAGGCCTCGGTTAGCCGCATCCAGATCGAGCGCGCCGCCAAGAAGGTGAGCATCACCATCCAGACCGCGCGCCCCGGCATCGTCATCGGCAAGAAGGGCGAGGACATCGACAAGCTGCGCGCCGAGACCGCCA
Organism: Gammaproteobacteria bacterium; assembly: GCA_025359205.1. Lineage (GTDB taxonomy): Bacteria > Pseudomonadota > Gammaproteobacteria > Steroidobacterales > Steroidobacteraceae > FEN-1191. The sequence goes on along the minus strand of JANYHD010000027.1, from coordinate 184,871 downwards.
AGCTGCTGGGCCTGCCGATGGCCGACGTTCGCCTAAACATCGCCGAGATCCGCAAGCCCGAGCTCGATGCGCAGCTGGTCGCGGAAGGCATCGCGCAGCAGATCGAGAAGCGCGTGATGTTCCGCCGCGCGATGAAGCGCGCCGTGATGAGCACCATGCGCAGCGGCGCGCTGGGCATGAAGGTACGCATGTCCGGGCGCCTCAATGGCGCCGAGATTGCGCGCACCGAGTGGGTGCGGGAAGGCCGCGTGCCCCTGCACACCTTCCGCGCCGACATCGACTACGGCCTGGCCGAGTCGCACACCACCTACGGCGTGATCGGCGTCAAGGTGTGGATCTTCAAGGGCGAAGTCTTCGACCAGGCCGAGCTCGACCGCAATGCACAGGCTGGCGCCGACGCCGCCGCTGCCGCTGCTGCGGCTGCGAGCGCTGCCGCAGCGCCGGCGGCTGCCGCCGCGATCGTTGCCGCCACTGCGGCCGCCGTGCCGGCGGTTTAAGGGCGCGCGGGCCACGACAGGACTACCAGTTTATGCAGCAACCTAAACGCACCAAGTACCGCAAGCAGTTCAAGGGCAAGAACTACGGCCTGGCGACGCGTGGTAGCACGGTGGCCTTCGGCGATTTCGGCCTCAAGGCGACCGAGCGCGCGCGCATGACTGCGCGCGAGATCGAGGCCGCGCGCCGCGCCATGGCCCGCTACGTCAAGCGCGGCGGCCAGATCTGGATCCGCGTGTTCCCCGACGTGCCAATCACGAAGAAGCCGCTCGAAGTGCGCATGGGCAGCGGCAAGGGCAACGTCGAGTACTGGATCGCCAAGGTCAAGCCCGGCAAGGTGTTGTTCGAAATGGAAGGCGTCACCGAGGAGATCGCGCGCGAGGCGTTTCGTCTTGCTGGCGCGAAGCTTTCGGTCACCACTTCCTTCGTGAAACGGCAGGTGCGCTGATGAAAGCCAGTGAAGTGCGGATCCAGCCGACCGCGGCGCAGCGCGCCGAGCTGCTCAAGCTGCGCAAGGAACAGTTTGCGCTGCGCCTGCAGCGCGCCACCGGCCAGCCGGTCAAGCCCGACCAGTTTGGCAAGGTGCGGCGGAACATTGCCCGCCTGAAGACGGCCATCCGGGCCGGCGGAGAGAAACGATGAGCGCGGATACGAATCCCGCCGCCGGTGCGGCGGCAGCTGAAGCATCCCCGATAGCCCGGGTCGCCGAGAAGCGTGGCGAGCGCGTGCTCACCGGGCGCGTGGTCAGCGACAAGATGGACAAGACCGTCACGGTGCTGATCGAGCGGCTGGTGCGGCACGAGAGCTACGGCAAGTTCATGCGCCGCAGCACCAAGCTGCTGGCGCACGACGAGGACAACCAGGCGCACGAAGGCGACACCGTCACCATCACGCCCTGCCGGCCGCTGTCACGCCGCAAGTCGTGGCGGCTGCTGTCGGTGATCGAAAAGGCGGCGTCATGATCCAGATGCAGTCCATCCTCAATGCCGCCGACAACAGTGGCGCCCGCACGGTGATGTGCATCAAGGTGCTGGGCGGAAGCCACCGCCGTTATGCGTCGGTGGGCGATGTCATCAAGGTCAGCGTCAAGGATGCGATCCCGCGCGGTAAGGTCAAGAAGGGCGAGGTGTATGACGCGGTGGTGGTACGCACCCGCCGTGGCGTGCGGCGCGCCGATGGCTCGCTGATCAAGTTTGACGGCAACGCGGCCGTGCTGCTGACCCCGAAGCTCGAGCCGATTGGCACGCGCATCTTCGGGCCGGTCACGCGCGAGCTGCGCACCGCGCAGTTCATGAAGATCATCTCGCTCGCGCCCGAGGTGCTGTGATGAGAACCATCCGCAAAGGTGATCAGGTGGTGGTGCTGTCCGGCCGCGACAAGGGCCGGCGTGGCGCCGTGGTGCAGGTGCTGAGTGGTGGTGCGGTACTGGTCGAGCACATCAACCGCGTCAAGCGCCACACCAAGGCAAACCCGCAGGCCAACCAGCCCGGCGGCATCATCGAGAAGGAAATGCCCATGCCGCTGTCCAAGGTGGCGCTGTGGAATCCGGCCGCCAAAAAGGGCGACCGCGTGGGCATCAAGACGCTGGCCGACGGCAAGAAGGTGCGCTTCTTCAAGTCGAACGGCGAAGTCATCGACGCCTAGGCCCAAAGGCGCAGGTTTAAAAGTTATGGCAAGACTGCAAGAAATTTACCGCGAAAAAATCGTCCCACAGCTGCGTAGCGAGCTCGGGCTGAACAATCCCATGGAAGTGCCGAAGATCACCAAGATCACGGTCAACATGGGCGTGGGCGAGGCCGTGGCCGACCGCAAGCTGATGGACGCCGCGGTGGCCGACCTGACCAAGATCACCGGTCAGAAGCCGCTGATCTGCAAGTCGAAGAAGGCGATCGCCGCCTTCAAGCTGCGCGAGGGCCTGGCGATCGGCTGCAAGGTCACGCTGCGCGGCAAGCGCATGTACGAGTTCCTCGACCGGCTGATCAGCGTGGCGATGCCGCGCATCCGCGACTTCCGCGGCGTCTCGGCGCGCGCTTTCGACGGCCGCGGCAACTACACGCTGGGCGTGAAGGAACAGATCATTTTCCCGGAGATCCAGTACGACGCCATCGACCAGGTGCGCGGCATGGATATAACCATCACGACCACGGCGCGCGACAACACGCAGGGCCGTGCGCTGCTGACCGCTTTCAACTTTCCGTTCCGCAAGTAGGCGGGACAGGCACTCTCGAGGATCTGGCATGGCCAAGACCAACATGATCGAACGCGACAAGCGCCGGGTGCGGGTAGCGAAGAAGCACGCCACGGTACGCGCGCAACTCAAGGAAGCGATCCGCAGCCCGAAGTCCTCGCAGGAGGAGCGTGCGGCCGCGCAGGCCAAGCTGCAGACGCTGCCGCGCGATGCGAGCCCGACCCGCCAACGCAACCGTTGCGCGATCACCGGCCGGGCACGCGGCGTGTACAGCAAGTTTGGCCTGGCGCGCACCAAGATTCGTGAAGTCGCCGCCCGCGGCGAGATTCCCGGGCTCGCCAAGGCGAGCTGGTAGGAGCCATAACGATGAGCATGACTGATCCGGTTGCCGACCTGCTGACCCGCATTCGTAACGGGCAGAGCGCGCGCAAGACCAGCGTGACGATGGCGTCTTCGAAGCTGAAGACCGCCATCCTGCGCGTGTTGAAGAGCGAGGGTTTTATCGCTGACTTCAATGTTGGCGACCAGGCGGGCAAGCCGCTCCTGACCGTCGACCTCAAGTACTACGAGGGCCGGCCGGTGATCGACCGCCTCGAGCGCGTCAGCCGTCCGGGCCTGCGCATCTACCGCGGCAAGGAAGACCTGCCGCGAGTGCTGGGCGGGATGGGTACGGTGATTGTCTCGACGCCCAAGGGCGTGATGACCGATCGCGCGGCGCGGGCCATTGGCCAGGGCGGCGAAGTCATCTGCATCGTGGCCTAGAGCTAGAGCGGAATACGAATATGTCCAGAGTCGCAAAACAGATCGTGGTGGTACCGACCGGCGTGACCGTCACGATCGGTGCCGATGCGGTCACCGTGAAGGGCGCCAAGGGCGCGCTGTCGCTGGCGCTGGCCGCGGGTGTGTCGGTGGTGCAGGAAAACAAGCAGCTGCAGGTGAGCTACGCCGATCCGGGCGAGGCGCGCATGCGCGCCGGCTCGACCCGCGCGCACCTGGCGAACATGATCAACGGCGTGACGCGCGGCTATGACCGCAAGCTCGACCTGGTGGGCGTCGGCTTCCGCGCGGCCGTGGCCGGCAAGACGCTCAACCTGACGCTGGGCTTTTCGCACCCGGTCAACTACGCGATTCCCGAAGGCATCACCATCGAGACGCCCAGTCAGACCGAGATCCTGATCAAGGGCGCTGATCGGCAGCGCGTCGGCCAAACCGCCGCCGAGATCCGTGGCATTCGTCCCCCCGAGCCCTACAAGGGCAAGGGCGTGCGCTATTCGGACGAAAAGATTTCCCTCAAGGAAGGGAAGAAGAAGTAATGAACATCACCAAGAAAGAGCGCCGCGTGCGGCGCGCCATCAAGACCCGCGCCCGGATCCGCGAGACCGGCACGCCGCGGCTGACCGTGCACCGTACGCCGCGCCACATCTATGCGCAGCTGTTTGCGGCCGATGGTTCGCAGGTGCTGGCCTCGGCCTCCACCGTGCAGAAGGACGTCGCCAAGGACCTGAAGTACACCGGCAACGTCGAGGCGGCGCGCGCGGTCGGCAAGGCGATCGCCGAGCGTGCCAAGGCGGCGGGTGTCGCACGGGCCGCGTTCGATCGCTCGGGTTTCCAGTATCACGGCCGCGTCAAGGCGCTGGCCGACGCCGCCCGTGAAGCCGGGCTTGAATTCTAGGGCTTCGCCAGGACATAGCAGCACATGGCAAGAAACGAGAAGAACCAGAGCGCCGACGACCTGATGGAAAAGCTGGTCGCGGTCAACCGCACGGCCAAGGTCGTTAAGGGCGGCAAGCAGTTCGGCTTCACCGCGCTGACCGTGGTCGGCGACGGAGCTGGCCGCGTCGGCTTCGGGTTTGGCAAGGCGCGTGAGGTGCCGGTGGCGATCTCCAAGGCGATGGCGCATGCGCGTAAGAGCCTGGTGAACGTCAGCCTGGCGAACGACACGCTGCACTACGCGGTCAAGGGCACGCACGGCGCGACGCGCATCCTCATGATGCCGGCCTCGAGCGGTACCGGCGTCATCGCCGGCGGCGGCATGCGCGCGGTGCTCGAGTGCGCCGGCGTGCGCAACGTGCTGGCGAAGAGCTATGGCTCGCGCAACCCGATCAACGTGGTGCGCGCCACGGTCAAGGCGCTGGCGAGCGTACGCTCGCCGGGCGATATCGCCGCCAAGCGCGGCAAGACTCTCGAAGACATACTCGGGTGAGATCATGGCGAGCGGCGGCAAAGTGAAAGTGACCCTGATGAAGAGCCTGTACGGGCAGCTCAAGCACATCAGTTCGTCGGTGCGCGGCCTGGGGCTGCGCCGCCGTCACCAGAGCGTCCAGGTCGCGGACACCGCGGAGAACCGCGGCATGATCAACGCGGCCTCCCACATGCTGAAGGTGGAGCGAAGCTGACATGCGACTGAATACCATCAAGCCGGTCGAAGGTTCGCGCCGTCCGCGGCTCCGTGTCGGCCGCGGCGCGTCCGCGGGCCAGGGCAAGACCTGCGGCCGCGGCGTCAAGGGCCAGCGCGCGCGCAAGGGCGGCTACCACAAGGTCGGCTTCGAGGGCGGCCAGATGCCGCTGCAGCGGCGCATGCCGAAGGTCGGCTTCCGCTCGGCGATCAAGGCGCTGCGCGGTGAAGTGCGCCTGCACGAGCTCTCGCTGGTCAAGGCCGAGGTGATCGACCTGGCCGCGCTGAAGGCCGCGCAGATCGTGTCCGTGTTTGCCGAGAGCGCCAAGGTGGTGCTGTCGGGCGAACTGAAGAAAGCCGTGCATCTCAAGGGCATTGGCGCCACTAAGGGCGCGCGCGCCGCGATCGAAGCAGCGGGCGGCAAGGTCGAGGCCTGATGGCAACCGGCGCACTCACCAATCCAGCGGCGACCCTCGCCGAAGCAAGCCGCAGCGGTGACATCCGCAAGCGGCTGCTGTTCCTGCTGGGCGCGCTGGTCGTGTACCGCATCGGCACCTTCATCCAGGTGCCGGGCATCAACCAGGCCGCGGTGCTGCGCTTCTTCACCGACCAGTCGAGTGGCATCCTCGGCGTGGTCAACAGTTTCAGCGGCGGCGCTCTGCAGCGCATGTCGATCTTCGCCATGGGCGTGATGCCCTATATTTCCGCCTCGATCATCATCCAGATGCTCGGCATGGTGGTGCCGACGCTGATGGAATACCGCAAGGAAGGCGAGGCGGGCCGGCGCAAGACCACGCAGCTGACGCGCTACGCGACCGTGGGCCTGGCGCTGTTCCAGTCGTTCGGTGCCGCCGTGGCGCTGCAGAATGGCCAGTACGTGCTCAACGGCGGTCCGCAATGGCTGTTTGTCGCGACCATCACCATGACCACTGGCACCCTGTTCCTGATGTGGCTCGGTGAACAGATCACCGAGCGCGGCGTCGGCAACGGCATCTCGATGATCATTCTCTCAGGCATCGTGGCCGGCCTGCCGGGTGCGCTCAGTCGCACCTTCGAGTCCGTGAGCAATGGCGAAATGCAGCCGATGTTCGCGATCGCGCTGGTCGCGATCGTGCTCGGCGTCACCGGCTTCTGCGTGTACGTCGAGCGCGCACAGCGCCGCATCGCCGTGCACTATGCCAAGCGCCAGGTCGGGCGACGCCTGTACGCCGGCCAGAGCAGCCACCTGCCTTTCAAGCTCAACATGTCGGGCGTAATCCCACCGATCTTCGCCTCGAGCCTGCTGCTGTTCCCGGCGACGATGGCGAGCTTCTTCGCCACCGGGTCAGACACCAAGATGAGCCTGGTGTTGCAGCGGATCCAGGCGGCGCTCAACTACGGCCAACCGCTCCATCTGGTGCTGTACGCGGCGCTGATCCTCGGCTTCACCTTTTTCTACACAGCGTTGGTTTTCAACGCGCGCGAGACCGCCGACAACCTCAAGAAGTCCGGCGCCTTCATTCCCGGCATCCGCCCCGGCCAGCAGACCGGCGAATACATCGACAAGGTGCTGACGCGCCTGACGCTGTGGGGCGCCGCCTACATCATGGCGGTGTGCCTGCTGCCCGAGGTGCTGGTGTCCTCGCAGGGCGTGCCGTTCCAGTTCGGGGGCACCTCGCTCCTGATCGTGGTCGTGGTGGTGATGGATTTCATGGCACAGCTGCAGGCGCACATGATGTCCAACCAGTATCCCGGCCTGATGAAAAAAGCCAATTTGCTGGGCGCCGGTCGCGGCGCCACAGGTCAAGGTGAGCGATGAAAGTACGTCCGTCAGTGAAGAAGATCTGCAAGAACTGCAAGATCGTGCGCCGTCGCGGCGTGGTCTACGTGATCTGCGTCGACGCGCGCCACAAGCAGCGGCAAGGATAGAGGTAGCAGCATGGCACGCATAGCCGGCATCAACATTCCGATGAACAAACACATCGGCATTGGCCTGACCCACATTTTTGGCATCGGGCGCACGCGCGCGCTCGATTCCTGCGCCGCCGCGGGCGTCGACCCGACCACCAAGGTCAAGGACCTGACCGAGGCGGAAGTGACCGCGCTGCGTGCGCAGCTGTCGCGCTACCCGCTGGAGGGCGACCTGCGCCGCGAAGTGTCGATGAACATCAAGCGGCTGATGGACCTGGGCACTTGGCGTGGCATGCGCCATCGCAAGGGCCTGCCGGTCCGCGGCCAGCGCACGCGCACCAACGCGCGCACCCGCAAGGGGCCGCGCAAGCAGGCAGTGAAGCTGAATGCTCCGCCCGGAAAAGTTTAAGCAAGACCCATAGCAGGCAAGAACACACATGGCTGATCAGAAGACACAGCAACCCAGTGGCGCCGCGGCCGGCGCGGCCGGCGCGGGCGGCGCGGCCGCAGCAGCAGCGGCTGCCGCCAAGAAACCCAAGAAGGCGCGCAAGAACGTGCTGGATGCGATCGCGCACGTGCATGCGTCGTTCAACAACACGATCATCACGATCACCGACCGCCAGGGCAACACCCTGTCGTGGGCGACCTCGGGCGGCTGCGGCTTCCGCGGTTCGCGCAAGAGCACGCCGTTCGCGGCGCAGGTGGCCGCCGAGAAGGCCGGCGTCGCCGCGCAGGAACACGGCGTCAAGAATGTCGAAGTGCGCGTCGGGGGCCCTGGCCCCGGGCGCGAGTCCGCGGTGCGTGCCCTGAACGGCTGCGGCCTGAAGATCACCAGTATCGAGGACGTGACGCCGATTCCGCACAACGGCTGCCGTCCGCCGAAGAAGCGGCGCGTTTAAGGCGCGCACAAGGGAAACACATATATGGCGCGATATCTCGGTCCGACCTGTAAGCTCGCCCGCCGCGAGGGCACCGACCTGTTCCTCAAGAGTGGCGCCAAGCCGCTCGAGAGCAAGTGCAAGTTCCAGGTGCCGCCCGGCGGCATCAAGAGCGAGCGCCGGCAGCGGCTCTCCGATTACGGCACGCAGCTGCGCGAGAAGCAGAAGTTGCGCCGCATGTACGGCGTGCTCGAGCGGCAGTTCCGCGGCTATTACCAGCAGGCGGCGCGCCGCACTGGCGCCACCGGCGAGCAGCTGCTGAAGCTCCTGGAATCGCGCCTCGACAACGTCGTTTACCGCATGGGCTTCGCCGCCACGCGCTCGGAAGCGCGCCAGCTGGTGAGCCACAAGGCCATCGAGGTCAACGGCGGGATCGTCTCGATCGCGTCGTACCAGTGCAAGCCCGGCGACGTGGTTCAGGTGCGCGAGCGAGCACGCAAGCAGCTGCGCATCCAGGGCGCGCTGGCCTCGGCGACCCAGGCCGGCTTGCCGGAATGGGTCGAGGTGAACGACAAGGAAATGCGCGGCGTATTCAAGACCGTACCGGCTCGCGAAGACGTGCTCCCCGACGTCAACGAGAATCTGGTGGTCGAGTTGTATTCGAAGTAAGGGTAGGTAGGCAGCTATGCAATCGTCAGTCAGCGAGTTCCTCAAGCCCCGCGTGGTCAAGGTGCAGCCCGTTGCTCCGCGCCAGGCGCGGGTGGTCATCGAACCGTTCGAGCGCGGCTTCGGTCACACGCTCGGCAATGCGCTGCGGCGCGTGCTGCTTTCGTCCATGCCCGGCGCGGCGATCACCGAAGTGGAGATCGACGGCGTGCTGCACGAGTACACCAGCATCGAGGGCGTGCAGGAAGACGTCGTCGACGTGCTGCTCAACCTCAAGCTGGTCGCGCTGCGCATGCATGCACGCAGCTCGGCTGAGCTGCGCCTGCACAAGAAGGGCCCGGGCCCGGTGACCGCGGGCGACATTCAGACCGACCACGACGTCGAAGTCGTGAACCCGGAACTGGTGATCGCCAACCTCACCAAGGCGGGCGAGCTGAACATGCAGATGAAGATCGAGCGTGGCCGCGGCTACCGCCCGGCGGTGCAGCGCGTGGCCTTCGAGGAGCAGACCCGGCCGATCGGCCGCCTGTTGCTCGACGCCTCATTCTCGCCGGTCCGCCGCGTCACCTACTCGGTGGAAGCGGCGCGCGTCGAACAGCGCACCGATCTCGACAAGCTGATCATCGACATCGAGACCAACGGCACGATCGAGCCGGAAGAGGCCATCCGCCGCGCCGGCGGCATCCTCAAGGACCAGCTGTCGGTATTCGTCGACCTGCAGGGCGAGGACGAAGCGGTCGCCAAGATCACCGAGATGCAGTTCGATCCGATCCTGCTGCGTCCGGTCGATGAGCTCGAGCTCACAGTGCGCAGCGCCAACTGCCTCAAGGCCGAGAACATCCATTACATCGGCGACCTGGTGCAGCGCACGGAAGTCGAGCTGCTGCGTACGCCGAACCTGGGCAAAAAGTCGCTCACCGAGATCAAGGAAGTGCTGCAGAGCCACGGCCTGATGCTCGGCATGCGGCTCGATGGCTGGCCGCCTGCGGGCCTGCGCCGCGACGAAGAAAGCGGCCTGATCTGAAAGTCGTCTGAGAGAATTTCATGCGTCATAAACTTACCGGCCGCCAGCTCTCGCGCAACAGCCCGCATCGGCATGCGATGCTGCGGAACATGTCGGCCTCGCTCCTGCGGCACGAGACCATCCGCACGACGCTGCCCAAGGCCAAGGAGCTGCGCCGGGTGGTCGAGCCGCTGATTACGCTTGGCAAGAGCGATTCAGAGGCCAACCGCCGGCTGGCGTATGCGCGCCTGCGCGATACCGACGTGGTGAGCAAGCTGTTCGCCGACCTCGGTCCGCGCTTCCGCACGCGTCCCGGTGGCTACACCCGCATCCTGCGTATGGAGCCTCGCGCCGGCGACTCGGCGCCAATGGCGCTGATGCAGCTGGTCGACCGCCCAGCGCCGGTGGCGGTCGCTCCGGCCGCCGACGCTGCCGAGGGTGCGGCCAAGCCCAAGCGGGCCCCGAAGCCGGCCAAGGACACGAAGGAAGGCAAGGACAGGGGCAAGGAGCAGCCAGCCAAGGCCGCCAAGGCTGCCAAGGCGGAAAAGGCCGCCAAGGCGGAAGCGTCTGCGGCAAGCGACAAATCAGCGCGTGGGGCCAAGAAGAGCACCGCCGCGAAGACCACTGGAAAGCCCGCCAAGAAGAAGGGCGCCAAGTAGTTTCGATCAACCCTGAGAAAAAAGGAGCACACCATGGGCCTGGGAGCAGATTTCAAGGAATTTGCCATGAAGGGCAACGTCGTCGACATGGCGGTCGGCGTCATCGTTGGTGCCGCCTTCGGCAAAATCATCTCGTCGCTGGTCGAAAACGTGATCATGCCGCCGCTGGGCAAGTTGATCGGCGGCATCAACTTCTCCGAAATGGCCACGTCCCTCGGAACCGGCGCAAATGGCAAGGAAGTCATGCTGAAGTACGGTGCCTTCATGCAGAGCGTTTTCGACTTCGTGATCATCGCTTTCGTGCTGTTCATGGCCATCCGAGGCCTGAACCGGCTCAAGAAACCCCCGGCCGCAGCGGCTCCGGCGGGCCCGCCGCGCCAGGAAGTGCTGCTGGAAGAGATCCGCAATCTGCTGGCAAAGCGCTGAAAAGTGGGCTCCGGCGCGGCTTTTTGAGGCTTTATTTGCCTGACACCGATTGAATTGCGCCGTGGCTTCTATAGAATCGACGACCGCGATGGGATGTCGCGATTCAAACTAGTTTGATCGTTGCTTTAACTTCTGATTATCTGGGGATTCATCGATGAATATTAAGCTCGCTCTTGGCGCTGCTGTCGCAGCGTTCGCGCTGGTTGCTTGCAGCAGCCAGGAACCCGCTGCCCCGGCCGCCGCTCCGGCTGCCGATGCGGCTGCTCCTGCCGCTCCGGCTGCTGATGCCGCTGCCCCGGCTGCCGCTCCGGCCGCTGATGCTGCTGCCCCGGCTGCCGCTCCGGCTGCTGCCCCGGCTCCGGCGAAGAACTGATCCAATCGGTTCTGGCATGAAAGCCCGCGCAGGCCGTGACCCGGTCTGCACGGGCTTTCGTGTTTTCGGCGCCAGGATTTTCCTGGCATGACGATCAGTGTTCGTGACACGCGCCAGTCGCGCACTGACCGGGCCTGGATCGAGTCCGTCTACCGCGACTACCTGAACGATCTTGCCCCGCTCGGCACCGGCATGTTTCCGGCCTTGCCCGAAATCGGGCACCGCGAGCCCGACCAGCTCGCCAGCTGGTTCGCCGATTCCAGCGCCCACGTGCTGACTTTGCTAAAGGAAGACAAACCCGTGGGCTTCGCGATGGTGCGCACCGGCGCGAGTGCGGCTGGCCGCGGTGCGGCGGATTTTTCCATGGCCGAGTTCTTCATCGCCCGTCCGTGGCGGCGTCGCGGCGTGGGCCAGGAAGCCGTGCGCCTGATCTTCGATCGCTTTTCCGGCCGCTGGCACATCATGGAATACCTGCGCAATCCGCAGGCCGTGGCTTTCTGGCGCCGGGTGGTCAGCGCCTACACGGCCGGGCGCTACCAGGAGCGCCAGGAGAGCGGCGAACTGCACCAGTATTTCGAATCCGGCGCGCGGCGCGCGCGGCTAGGGCCGTCAAGCTGATTTGAAGCCGATGCGCTTGTGGCTGCCGTCGCAGTACGGCTTGTTCACTGACGCTCCACAGCGGCACAGGAAGGTTTCGCTGCTGCGGTTGATGATGCGGCCGGTGCCGCTGACCAGTTCGAGCGCACCGCTGAGCTTGAGAGGTCCGTCTGCCTGCGGACTCACCGTGAGCGTGCCGTTGCGCGTCGCCAGCGGCTTTGAATCCATTGTTATCGGCTCGCCGCTCGCGCTGAAGCCGGCAGCCACGTGGCTGCCGTCGCAATAGGGCTTGTGCGCCGACGCGCCGCAGCGGCACAGCGTGGCGCGCAGCTGTCGTTCGCCGCCAGGCAGCGCTACATCCGCATGGATCGCGAGCGGCCCGTTCTCGCGCACGCGCGCCGTGTTCACCAGTGGCGGTGACTCGTCGGGCACACCGTCGTGGCGCATGCAGGTGATGGCGCCAGACGGACAATTCGCGGCCAGCGCGGCGATTTCCGCCGCGCTGGCACGCTCCGGGTGGATCCATTCGCCCTCCACATTGGGCACGAACACGTCGGGCCGGTCGAGCACGCAGTGGCGCGAGTGGATGCATTTGCTAGCCTCGAAGCGGATCGTGGCCTGCGCGCCGCGCACCGTTTCCACCTTGGATGCCATGGAGCCTCCGAGCCTGCCGTGAGAGGCGAGTTTACTCCGCCGCTGCCTGGCGCGCCGCCGCTGCCTGGGGCGGCTGCGCCGCGCCGCGCTGCAGGAGTGGCGCCAGGTATCGCCCGGTCAGCGAAGCGCGGTTGGCGGCCACGGCCTCAGGCGTGCCTTCGGCAACGATCCGGCCGCCATGTTCGCCGCCGCCGGGACCCAGGTCGATGACCCAGTCGGCCGTCTTGATGACATCGAGGTTGTGCTCGATCACGACCATCGTATTGCCGGCATCGACCAGCTGTTGCAACACGCCCAGCAGCTGGGCGACGTCATGGAAGTGGAGCCCCGTGGTCGGCTCGTCGAGGATGTAGAGCGTGCGCCCCACGCCGCGCTTGGCCAGCTCGCGCGCCAGCTTGATGCGTTGCGCCTCGCCGCCCGAGAGCGTAGTGGCGCTCTGGCCGAGGCGCACGTACTGCAGGCCGACGTCCAGTAGCGTGCGCAGGCGGTTCGCGGCCGCCGGCACGTTGGCAAACAGCGCCGCGGCGTCTTCCACGGTGAGCTCCAGCACGTCGTGGATATTGCGTCCACGGTACAGGATCTCGAGTGTCTCGCGGTTGTAGCGGCGGCCGCGGCAGACATCGCAGGGCACGTAGACGTCGGGCAGGAAGTGCATCTCCACGCGTAGCATGCCGTCGCCCTGGCAGGCTTCGCAGCGGCCGCCACGCACGTTGAAACTGAAGCGCCCGGCATCGTAGCCGCGCGCCCGCGCCTCCGGCACCTGCGCGAACAGCTCGCGGATCACCGTGAACAGGCCCGTGTAGGTGGCCGCATTGGAGCGTGGCGTGCGCCCGATCGGGTTCTGGTCGATGTCGATCACGCGCTCGAAGCGCTCGAGGCCGGTGATGGCCCGGCAGGGCGCGGCGCCCTCGATGCCGGCCTCGTTGTAGCGCGCGGCGGCGTGACGGAACAGCGTGTCATTGATGAGCGTGGATTTGCCCGAGCCGGACACGCCGGTGACGCAGGTGAACAACCCCGCCGGGACGCTGAGGTCAAGGTTGCGCAGGTTGTTGCCGCTCGCGCCCTCTATGCCGATGCGCGCAGCGGTGCGTTTGCGGCGTGTCGCGGGCACGGCGATCGACTCGAGCCCGGCGAGGTAGCGGCCGGTGAGCGAGGCCGGGTTGGCGGCGATCTGCTCGGGCGTGCCCTGCGCGACCACCTGGCCACCGTGAATGCCGGCGCCGGGTCCTAGGTCGACGACATGATCGGCACTGCGGATCGCGTCCTCGTCGTGCTCTACTACGATGACGGTATTCCCAAGGTCACGCAGTCGATACAGGGTAGCCAAAAGGCGCTCATGGTCGCGCTGGTGCAGTCCGATCGAGGGCTCGTCGAGGATGTACATTACGCCGGTGAGGCCCGAGCCCACCTGACTCGCGAGGCGAATGCGCTGCGTCTCGCCGCCCGAGAGCGTGTCGGCGGCCCGATCGAGCCCAATGTAGTCGAGGCCGACGTCGGCGAGGAAGCGCAGCCGCTCGCGCACCTCGCGCACGATCCGCTCGGCCACCGTGGCGCGCCAGCCGGCGAGCTGCAGCGCGCCGAAGTGCGCCAGCGCCTGGCCGACCGTGAGGCGCGTGAGCTCGGCGATGTTGCGGCCTTCGATGAGCACCGCGCGGGCCGCGGCGTTCAGGCGCGAGCCGCCGCAGTCGGGGCAGGCGCGCTTGCCGCGATAGCGGCCGAGTTCCTCGCGCACCGCGCCAGCGTCGCTCTCGCGCCAGCGGCGTTCGAGGTTGGGCATGATGCCCTCGAAGGCGTGGCGCCGGCGCTGCGCGCTGCCGCGCGAGTCGTGGTAACGGAACTCGATCTCGATGCCCTCGCTCCCGTACAGGAGCCGCGCGCGCGCCGCCTCGGGCAGTTCACTCCAGGGCGTGTCGACATCGAAGCCGTAGTGGCGCGCCAGGCCCTGCAGCAGCTGAAAGTAGTGCTTGTTGTGCCGGTCCCAGCCGCGCACCGCGCCGGCCGCCAGCGAGAGCTGCGGGTGCGAAATGACGCGCTGCGGGTCGAAGAAATCCTGCACGCCGAGGCCGTCGCAGCTGGGGCAGGCGCCGGCCGGATTATTGAACGAGAACATGCGCGGCTCGGGCGTGGGCACCGAGAAGCCGCATTCCGGGCAGGCATGGCGGCTCGAGAACACCAGCGGCGCGAGCCCTGCGTCGTCGCCGAAAACGACGCGCGCGGTGCCGCCGCTGAGCTTGAGCGCCGTCTCGAAGGACTCGGCCAGGCGTTGGGCGAGTTCGGGCTTCACGCGGAAGCGGTCCACCACGGCTTCGATCGTGTGCTTGCGGCGCGCGTCCAGCGCCGGCAGCTGGTCGAGTTCGTAGACCGTGCCGTCGATGCGCACGCGCACGAAGCCCTGGCCGGCGAGTTCGCCGATGCGTTGTACATGTTCGCCCTTGCGGTCGGTGACCAACGGGGCGAGTAGCAGCGCGCTTTGGTCGGCCGGGCCTGCGAGCACCTGATCCACCATCTGGCCGACACTCTGCGCCGCCAGGTCGATGCCGTGGTTGGGGCAGCGCGGCAGCCCGGCACGCGCATACAGGAGCCGCAGGTAGTCGTAGATTTCGGTGACGGTGCCCACGGTCGAGCGCGGGTTATGTGAGCCGGCCTTCTGCTCGATGGCAATGGCGGGGGACAGGCCGTCGATGCTGTCGACGTCGGGCTTGTCCATCATCGACAGGAACTGCCGGGCGTAGGCCGACAGGGATTCGACGTAGCGCCGCTGCCCCTCAGCGTAGAGGGTGTCGAAGGCCAGGGAGGATTTACCCGATCCCGACAGGCCCGTCAGCACGGTGAGCTTCCCGCGCGGCAGGTCCAGGTCGATGTTGCGGAGGTTGTGGGTGCGCGCACCGCGCACGCGGATGGTCATCATGGGGGTGGTAAACGGAACGCTCGTTGCAGGCACAGGACGGCAGCCATTCTACACCGACTGGCCGGGCGGCCCCCGGCTGCCCCCGCCTCTGGGTCGCCATGGCCCCCCCTGTCCGGGCAGGGCCCGGCTGGGCCCCGGAGCGACTAAAGGGGCTCATAAGGGGGCATGCAGGGCCCTTCAGCGCTTCAGGGGGCCTCCGCAAGGCTCCGGATGGGCGTTTCTGCGGCAGAAACAGGCCCTGCCCCGGGTGCCTGCGGCGACTACAATAGCGACCCTGCAATTCCTTAACAGCTCGCAAGAGGGTCTGGCCATGGCGCGCGGAGTCAACAAAGTCATTCTCATCGGCAACCTGGGAGCCGACCCGGAAACCCGTTCCATGCCCTCGGGCATGACGGTCGCGAACATCCGCATCGCCACCAGCGAGAGCTGGAAAGACAAGCAATCCGGGGAGCAGAAGGAGCGCACCGAGTGGCATAACGTGGCCATGTTCGGGCGGCTGGGCGAGATCGCCGGCGAATACCTGCGCAAGGGCTCGCAGGTGTACATCGAGGGTTCGCTCCGCACCCGCAAGTGGCAGGACAAGGAAGGGCGCGACCGCTACACGACCGAAGTCATCGCTGACGAGATGCAGATGCTCGGCGGGCGCAGTGGCGGCGGCGGCGGTAGTGGTGGTGGCGGCAGCAGCACCGGCAGCTACGAATCACGCGAGCGCGCCCCGGCGGGTGAGCCGGCCGCGGCAGGCGCGGGCGCCAGCGCCGAAGAGTTCGACGACGACATACCCTTTTGAAGCATGAGCGGCCGCTACTACATCAAGACCTTCGGCTGCCAGATGAACGAGTACGACTCCGCGCGCATCGCGGACGTACTGCGCGAAAGCGCGGGGCTGACGCCCACCGATGATCCGGCGCAGGCCGATTTGCTGCTGATGAACACCTGTTCCGTGCGCGAGAAGGCGCAGGACAAGGTGTACTCGCTGCTGGGCGAATGGCGTGCGCACAAACAGCTGCGGCCGGAGGTCATGATCGGCGTCGGCGGCTGCGTCGCCAGCCAAGAGGGCGAGGCGATCACGATGCGCGCGCCGTTCGTCGATCTGGTGTTCGGCCCGCAGACCATCCACCGCCTGCCGGCCATGCTCGGTGAACTGCGGCGCCACGGGCGCGCGGTGGTCGACGTGAGTTTCCCGGAGATCGAGAAATTCGATCAGCTGCCGGTGCCGCGTGCCGCAGGCGCACGCGCCTACGTGTCGATCATGGAAGGCTGCAGCAAGTACTGCAGTTTCTGCGTGGTGCCCTACACTCGCGGCGATGAAGTGAGCCGGCCCTTCGCCGCTGTGCAGGGCGAGGTGCGCGCGCTGGCCGCGCAGGGCGTGCGCGAGGTGACGTTGCTGGGGCAGAACGTCAATGCCTACGCTGGCGCACTCGAGGGCAGCGGCAGCGCCGACCTCGCCGCGCTCATCCACCACGTGGCGCGCATCGAGGGCATCGAGCGCATTCGCTTCACGACTTCGCATCCGCTCAATTTCACCGACAGCCTCGTCGAGGCCTATGCCAGCGTGCCGCAGCTTGCCAATCACCTGCACCTGCCGGTGCAGAGCGGATCCGATCGCATCCTGGCGCTGATGAAGCGCGGCTACACCGCGCTCGAGTACAAGGATCGACTTCGCCGCCTCCGTGCGGTGCGGCCAGACATTGCGATATCCACCGACATCATCGTGGGCTTTCCGGGCGAGAGCGAACGCGATTTTGAGGCGACGTTGGCGCTGGTGGCCGCAGCGGGCCTCGACCAGTCCTTTTGCTTTATCTACAGCGCGCGGCCGGGCACGCCCGCGGCTGCGCTGCCGGACGAAGTGGCGCCGGAGCTCAAGCGGGAAAGGCTTGCGCGATTGCAGCAGCTGTTTGATGCGCAGAGCCTGGAGATCAGCCGCAGGATGGTAGGAACGCGCCAGCGGGTGCTGGTCGAGCGCCACGCGAAGAAGGATTCCCGCGAGCTCGCGGGGCGCACCGAATGCAACCGTTGGGTGAATTTCAGCGGTCCGGATTCGTTCCTGCAGCATTTCGTGGATGTCGTGATTACCGAGGCACGGCCGCATTCGCTGCGCGGCACACTGGTGGAAGGGCCGGTGGCCGTGCTGAGCAGATCCCCCGGCCTGCTGGCCGCCGTGAGGGCCTGAACCTGGCTACGTCCGCCGTTGCCATCGCCCGCGAATTCGACCTGCAACCGGCCGACAACGCACGCCTTGCGAGCCTGTGCGGGCCGCTTGATTCGAACCTGCGCCTGCTCGAGTCGCGCCTAGATGTGCAGATCCGCCGCCGTGGCCACGGTTTTCGCGTGCAGGGGCTGCAGGCCGAGACCGCCGAACGTGCGCTGCGCGAGCTGCACGGCCTAGCCGCCGCGAGCGAAATCAGCCCCGAGCAGGTGCACCTGTGCATCGTCGAGCAGGGGCTGCCGCGCGCGGCGGCCGTGCGCGACGAGGCTGTTTTGAGCGCCGACGCGAACCTGGTGCGCACGCCGCGCGGCCTGATCCGCGCGCGCGGCGCCCACCAGCAGGCCTACCTCGCCAGCATTCGCGAGCGCGACCTGACTTTCGGCGTTGGCCCTGCCGGCACCGGCAAGACCTACCTGGCCGTGGCCTGCGCGGTCGAGGCTCTGACGAGCGAGCAGGTGCGCCGCCTGGTGCTGGTGCGCCCCGCCGTCGAAGCGGGCGAACGGCTCGGCTTCCTGCCGGGCGACCTGGCGCAGAAAGTGGATCCCTACCTGCGCCCGATCTACGACGCGCTGTACGAAATGCTCGGCTTCGATCGCGTCGCGCGGCTGATCGAGCGCGCGGTGATCGAGGTGGCGCCGCTGGCCTTCATGCGCGGCCGCTCGCTCAACGACTCCTTCATCATCCTCGACGAAGCACAGAACACCACCGTCGAGCAGATGAAGATGTTCCTCACGCGCATTGGCTTCGGCTCGCACGCGGTGGTCACCGGGGATGTGACACAGACCGACCTGCCCGCCGGCCGGCCCTCGGGCCTGCGCCATTCGCTGCAGGTACTGCGCGGCGTGGCGGGCGTGGCCTTTAACCATTTTGACGCGGCCGACGTCGTGCGCCATCCGCTGGTACAGCGCATCGTGCAGGCCTACGAAGCCCATACGCCCGCCGCAGAGAGCGCAGGCGATGAATTGCGTGGTGACCAGCGTGGCTAGGGCTGCACGCGCCGTCCGCGCGGCCCGCGCTTCGGCCGGTGCGCCGCGCAGCCTCACGCTGCACCTGCGCCGCGCGACGCGGGAGGGACGCGTGCCGGCCGCGGCTGCGCTGCGGCGCTGGGCCAGCCTTGCGCTGGGCCGCCGCGCGCGCGGCCGGGAACTGTCAGTGCTGGTGGTCGGCCCGGCTCGCAGCCGCAGCCTCAACCACCGCTACCGCGGGCAGGACCACGCCACCAACGTGTTGTCGTTTCCCGCGGCGGCCAGCGCGCGGCTGCCGACCGCGGCGCTCCTGGGAGATCTCGTGATCTGCCCGCAGGTGCTGCGGCGCGAAGCACGCGCGCAGGGCAAGGCGGAACGCGCGCACTGGATGCACCTGGTCATTCACGGCGTGCTGCACCTGGCCGGCTACGACCACCAGCGGCCTGCCGACGCGCGGCGCATGGAGCGGCGCGAGGCGGCGTTGTTGCGCAGCCTCGGCGTGGCCAATCCTTACCGGAGCGGCTGAGAGATGGCGAAGGCGAAAGCGAAGGATCCGGGCAGCGGGTGGCGTGGCCGCCTGACGCGCACGCTGGCCGGCGGCCTCAAGGAGCGCGCCCAGCTGCTGGAACTGTTGCGCGAGGCGACCAAGCGCGGCCTGCTCGATGCCGATGCCATGGCCATGGTCGAGGGCGCGCTGACGATGGCAGAGCTGCAGGCGCGTGATGTGATGGTGGCGCGCTCCGAGATGGTGTGCATCCGCCGAGAGGATCCGCTCTCGCGCATCCTGCCGGCGGTCGTCGATTCAGGGCATTCGCGCTTTCCGGTGGTCGATGGTGACCGCGACGACGTGGTCGGCATGCTGCTCGCCAAGGACCTGCTGCGCGCAGCCGGGTCGGGCGCGGCCGCGAAGTTCGACATCCGCGAGTTCCTGCGGCCGGTGATGTTCGTGCCGGAAGCCAAGCGGCTTGACGTCCTGCTCAAGGAATTCCGGGCCAATCGCAATCACATAGCGATCGTCGTGGACGAGTATGGCGGCGTGGCGGGGCTCGTTACCATCGAAGACGTGATCGAACAGATCATCGGCGAGATCGAGGACGAGTTCGACGTCGAGGACGACCAGAACATCCGCGCCGATGGCGACGGGCTGTTCATGGTACGCGGTGCCACGCGCATCGCCGAGTTCAACGAGCACTTCGGCACCAGTTTTGATGATCCAGGCTTCGACACCGTCGCCGGACTCGTGATGCAGCGGCTCGGGCGCGTGCCGCGCCGGGGCGAGAGCGTGATCATCGGCAACCACGAGTTCCGCGTATTGCGCACCGACCGGCGCCGCATCGACAGCCTGCGCGTGTCGCCGGCGCGCGGCGCGCCGGCGGCGCCAGCGGCTCCGTGAACACACCCGCGCGCGCCAGCGGCGCGCAATCGGGGTGGCCGCTGCTGCTGGCGCTTTGTGCCGGCGCACTGTTGCCGCTGGCGTTTGCTCCCTTTGACCTCTGGCCTCTGGCGATCGTGAGCCCGGCACTGCTGATGTGGCTGTGGTCCGATGTTTCGCCGCGGCGTGCCGCGCTGCTGGGCTACAGCTATGGTGCCGGCACCTTCATCGAAGGCACGTGGTGGCTGTATATCTCGATCCACGGCTTTGGCGGTGCACCGGTCTGGCTGTCGGTGGTGCTGATCCTGCTGCTGGTGGCGCTGATGGCCAGCTACCAGGCGCTGCTCGGGTGGTGCGTGGCGCGCTACCTGCCGCCGCGCGGTGCCTGGCGCTGGTATGCGGGGCTCCCGGCAATGTGGCTGCTCACCGAGTGGCTGCGCGGCTGGCTGATCAGCGGCTTTCCCTGGCTGTCGCTGGGCTATTCGCAGACGGACACGATCCTGGCCGGCTACGCGCCCCTGCTGGGCGTATACGGGGTGTCCGCACTGCTGCTCGTGCAATCCGGAGCGCTACTGGCCTTCTGGCAGGCCAGGGACCGCGAGCGGTTCGTACCGCTGACGGTGGTGGTGCTGGTATGGATCGGCGGTGCGGTGCTGGGGCGCGTCGAATGGACGCGTGCTTCGGCCGCGCCGGTGCCGGTGGCGATCGTGCAGGGCGCGATTCCGCAGGATGAAAAATGGCAGCTCGACAATCTCGAGCCCACCAAGGCGCTGTACCGCCAGCTGAACGGACAGACGGCGGGCGCGCGGCTGGTGGTCTGGCCGGAGGCGGCGGTCCCCGAGCTGGCCAACGAGATCGTGCCTTACCTCGCCGATATCCAGGGCAGTTCGCGCGCGCGCGGGGCCGACGTACTGATGGGCGCGGTGCGGCGGGGCGACAACGGCGAGGATGAATACAACTCGATCCTCGCGCTGACCACCGGCGTGGCTTTCTACGACAAGCGCCACCTGGTGCCCTTCGCGGAATATTTTCCGGTGCCCGCCTTCGTGCGCAGCTGGCTGCGACTTATGACGCTGCCGTACTCCGATTTCAGGGCTGGCGTCGAGGGCCAGCCGCCGCTGCTGGCGGGTGGCATGCGCGTCGCGCCTTCCATCTGCTACGAAGACGCCTTCGGCAGCGCGCAACTCGCGCTGGTGGCCCGCTCCGAGCTGCTGGTCAACGTGACCAACGACGCCTGGTTCGGCCACTCGCCGGCGCGCTACCAGCACCTGCAGATCAGCCGCATGCGCGCGCTCGAGGCCGGCCGCTTCCTGCTGCGGGCCGCGAACGACGGTGTGTCGGCCGTCATCGGCCCGCGCGGCGAACTGGCGGCGGTCGCGCCCGAATTCCGCAGTGCCGTGCTGCGCGGAACCGTCGTGCCCCGCAGCGGTCTATGCCCCTACACGCGCACGGGCAACTGGCCGGTTATCCTGCTGGCCTTGGCTGCCGCGGCGTGGTGCGCCCGGCGGCGGCGCAACCCTGGATCTTGACCACCTGGCTTTGGAGCATCTAGTTATGTCACATGAGTTTATCGCCCGGCGCCTCGTTGGCGTCGTCCTGGCCGCGGCCTTGCTGTCGGCCTGCACGTCGCAAGTGTCGACGGCCGCGGCCGCAACCGCTCCTGCGCCTGCGGTCAGCGAAGCGGCCGCCCCCGCACCGGCGACGCCGCTGGTGCGCGGCCTGCCCGATTTCGCCAACCTGGTGGCCCAGGTCGGTCCCGCGGTCGTCAATGTCACCGTGGTCGAGAAGCGCCAGCGTGTGCCCGCGCAGGGTCTTGGCAATCCTTTCTCCGATGACAACGATCCCTTCAGTGATTTCTTCCGTCAGTTCCAGAACCGCCAGCCGCGCGACCTGCCGCCCGAGGAAGGCATCGGCTCGGGTTTCATCGTCAGTGCCGACGGCTACATCCTCACCAACACGCATGTGGTCGACAACGCCACGCGCGTGACTGTGCGGTTGACTGACCGGCGCGAATTCCAGGCCAAGGTCATCGGCACCGACGACAAGTCGGACGTCGCGCTCTTGAAAATCGAGGCGAAGAACCTTCCCACCGTGCGCATTGGCGATCCGGGCAAGCTACGCCCCGGTGAATGGGTGGTAGCCATTGGCTCGCCCTTCAACTTCCAGAACAGCGTCACCGCGGGCATCGTCAGCGCGCTGGGACGCGAAGTGCGTGGCGGCTCGGCCTACAACTACGTGAACTTCATCCAGACCGACGTGGCCGTGAATCCGGGCAATTCCGGCGGCCCGCTGTTCAACATGAACGGCGAAGTGGTCGGCATCAACTCGCAGATCTACAGCAACACCGGCAGCTACGCCGGGCTGTCGTTCGCCATCCCGATCGACATCGCCAACAACGTGCGCCAGCAGCTGGCCGCCACCGGCCACGTGACCCGCGGTCGCATCGGCGTGAGCATTCAGCAGGTGACCGCGGCTCTGGCCGAGAGTTTTGGCCTCGATCGCCCACGTGGCGCGGCGGTGAGCTCGGTCGACACCGGCGGACCGGCCGACAAGGCGGGCCTGAAGCCCGAGGACATCATCCTCAGCGTCAATGGACGCAAGATCGAACAGTCTTCCGAGCTACCGGCGATCATCGCCGGCATCAAGCCCGGCAACGAGGCGGACCTGGAAGTCTGGCGCGGCCCGGGCACGCGCCACATCGGTGTGGTGGTTGAGGAACTCAAGGACAAGGCGAGCGTGACGCGCAGTGCCAGCGGCGGGAAGGAGAGCGACAAGCTCGACGCGCTGGGCCTGAGCGTGCGCGAGCTGACCGCTGCGGAGAAGGCACAGCTCCACACCACCGGCAACGTGGTGATCACCGAGACCGACGGGCCGTCGGCGGAGGCCGGGCTGCGTGCGGGAGAGGTAGTCCTCGGCGCCAACCGCACCCGCGTGAACTCGGTCGCCGAGCTGCGCGAAGCCGTGCGCAAGGCGGGGCACTCGGTCGCACTGCTGGTGCAGAGCTATGACCCCGGGCAGGGCCAGAGCCAGCAGCGCATCGTCACCGTGCAGATCGACTAGGGTCGGCTTACAGCCAAGGGATCGCTCCTGCAGCGACCGGCCGTCTCCGAGGCGCGCCGGCTGCTTCGTGTATCCTAGGCCTGCATGCAGGAACGCTACGAACCGGCCGCCGTTGAGCGCGCCGCCCAGGACTATTGGGATTCACACGGTACCTTCGCGGCGCGTGAGAGCGCGGGCCGCGGCAAGTACTACTGCCTGTCGATGTTTCCGTATCCATCGGGCCGCCTGCACATGGGGCATGTGCGCAACTACACCATCGGCGACGTGCTGGCGCGCTTCATGCGCATGCAGGGGCTGAACGTGCTGCAGCCGATGGGCTGGGATGCCTTCGGTCTGCCGGCCGAGAATGCCGCGATCGCCAACGGTGTGCCGCCGGCGCGCTGGACGCGCGAGAACATCGCCTACATGAAGCAGCAGCTGCGCGCGCTGGGCTTCGGGCTCGACTGGAGCCGCGAGCTGGCCACCTGCGATCCGGACTACTACCGCTGGAACCAGTGGCTGTTCCTGCGGATGCGCGAGCGCGGCATAGCCTACAAGAAAACCGGCATCGTCAACTGGGACCCCATCGACCAGACGGTGCTCGCCAATGAGCAGGTCATCGACGGGCGCGGCTGGCGCACGGGTGCGCTGGTCGAGAAGCGCGAAATCCCGATGTACTACCTGCGCATCACGGCCTACGCCGAGGAACTGCTCGGCGCGCTCGACACGCTCCGCGGCTGGCCGGAGCGCGTGCGCACGATGCAGGCGAACTGGATTGGGCGAAGTGAGGGTTGCGAAGTCGCCTTCCCGTACGCGAGCGATACCAGCGCGGCGCTCGGCGGCGCGGGCGCACTCAAGGTGTTCACCACGCGCGTGGATACGCTGTTCGGCGTAACCTTTGCCGCCGTTTCGGCCGAGCACCCGCTGGCCACGGCGGCCGCGGGCCGCAGCGCCGCGCTCGCGGCCTTCGTGGCCGAATGCCGCCGCGGCAGCACCATGGAGGCGGACGTCGCCACCATGGAGAAGCGCGGCCTGGCCACCGGGCTCCACGTGCTGCATCCGCTGAATGGCAAGCCGATCGAAGTATGGGTGGCGAACTACGTGCTGATGAGCTACGGCGAGGGTGCCGTCATGGGCGTGCCCGCGCACGACGAACGCGACTTCGAGTTCGCACATCGCAACGGCATCGCGCTGCGCACGGTGGTGCGGCCGGCCGGCGCGGACTGGGACGAAGTGGGCGCCGAGTGGCGCGCCGCGTACGCGGCGCCTGGCATCACCTGCAATTCGGACCGCTACTCGAACCTGGATTTCGACGCCGCCGTGGACGCCATCGCCGCGGCGCTGGAACAGCGCGGCCTCGGCCAGAAGCGCGTGCAGTGGCGGCTGCGTGACTGGGGCATCTCGCGCCAGCGCTACTGGGGCTGCCCAATTCCGCTCGTGCACTGCGTGCAGTGCGGCGAAGTGCCGGTGCCGGACGCCGAGCTGCCGGTGCGGCTCCCTGAGGACCTGGTGCCGGATGGTTCGGGCAACCCGCTGGCGAAGTCCGAGGCCTTCCTGCGCTGCGCCTGCCCGAAGTGCGGCAAGGCCGCGCGCCGCGAGACCGACACCATGGACACCTTCGTGGATTCGTCCTGGTATTTCCTGCGTTTCGCCAGCAGCGACCAGCACGCTGCGCCGGTCGATGAACGCGTGCAGTACTGGCTGCCGGTCGACCAATACATTGGCGGCATCGAGCACGCGATCCTGCACCTGCTGTACTCGCGCTTTTGGACGCGCGCCATGCGCGACATGGGCCTGCTCGACCTGACCGAGCCCTTCGCCAACCTGCTGACCCAGGGCATGGTGCTGAACCAGATCTATTACCGCCAGCCCGCGGCGGGCCGGCGCTTGTACATCAATCCGGCCGAGGTCGAGCTGCGCGCCGATGCGGCCGGCCAGCGCAGCGCCTACTGGTTGACCGACGGGCAGGGCGTCGAACAGGGCGGACTCGGCACCATGTCGAAGTCGAAGAACAACGGCGTCGACCCGCAGAGCATGGTGCAGAAGTACGGAGCCGACACCGCGCGGCTGTTCATGATGTTCGCCTCGCCACCGGAACAGACGCTCGAGTGGTCGGAAGAGGGCGTGCAGGGCCAGTACCGGTTCCTGCGGCGCCTGTGGAAGGCCGTGCACGAGCACCTGGCGGCCGCACCGGTGAGCGCGCACCAGGGGCTGGTGCGGATCGCCGCGGATGCGGCCGGCGCGCCGCTCAGTGCGACGGCAACGCAGCTGCGCCGCCAGACGCACCACACGCTCGAGCGTGTGACCGGCGACATCGCGCGCCGCCGCGTCTTCAACACCGCGATCGCCGCGACCATGGAACTGCTCAACGCCGTCACGCGCTACGACGAGGCCGGCACGGCCGCGCGCACCGTGCGCCACGAGGCGCTCGAGATCATCGTGCTGTGTCTCTCGCCGATGGTGCCGCACATCTGCCACGAACTGTGGCACGCACTCGGTCACGAGCGCGCACTGATCGACGAAGCCTGGCCGCAGCCCGATGCGGCGGCGCTCCGTCAGGAGACCGTGGAACTCATCGTCCAGGTCAACGGCAAGCTGCGCGGGCGCGTGCAGGTGGCGGCCGGGGCCGACGAGGCCACGGCGAGTGCGGCTGCGCTGGCCGATGCCGGCGTGCGTCGTTTCGCGGGCGAGGCGCCGCCGCGGCGCGTGATCTACGTGCCCGGCAAGCTGCTCAACATCGTGGTCTGATGGTGTACTGATGCGATCGCGCCCCTTGCCGATGCGACTGCGCCCGCTGCTGTGGCTCGCACCCCTGCTGCTCGCCGCCTGCGGCTTCCACCTGCAGGGGCGCACGCAGCTGCCGCGCTCGCTCGCCAGCGCGCGCATCGAAGCGCGCGATCCGCAGAGCGACTTCTACAGCGCGCTGCGCGCCGCGCTGCTGGCCTCGGGTGCGCGGCTCGACGGTCCGGCCGCCGATGCAGCCACCATTCATATTCTCACTGATGATGTCAGCGAGCAGGTGCTGACGGTATCGGCCACGCGCAACATCCCGACCGCGTTCATGTTGAGCTACCGCGTGCGCGTCTCGGTCGACTACCAGGGGCGCGAGCTGCTGGCGCCTGAGCTGCACACCGTGACACGCGAGTACAGCTTCGACGAGCGCGCGCTGCTCGCCAAGCAGCGCGAGCGCGAGGTGCTGCAGCAGGCGCTGGCGGACGACCTGGTGGCGCTGATCATGCGCCGGCTCGCGGCGCTGTAGGGATCGCATGCTGCGGCTGGCCGGTTGCGACCACACCGCGGTGGCGCGGCTCCTGCACGGCTACGGCATCGACCTGCGCCTGGTCGATCCCGGCGCCGATATCCCGGGCTCCTACTGGGGCGAGAGCGAAGCGGGACTGCAGGGCAGCACGCTGCTCGCGCGCATTGACACGCCGCTGCACTCCATCCTGCACGAGGCGGCGCATTTCATCTGCATGAACCCCGAGCGCCGCGTCGGTCTCGATCGTGATGCCGGCGGCGACGACGCCGAGGAGCACGCCGTGTGCTACCTGCAGGTGCTGCTGGCTGACGGGCTGCGCGGCTTCGGGCGCGAGCGCGCCTGGCGCGACATGGACGAGTGGGGCTACAGCTTCCGGCTGGGCAGCACCCGCGCCTGGTTCGAGCAGGATGCGCGGGAAGCGCGCGACTGGTTGTGCGCGCACGGTATCACTGATGTGGCCGGCGTGCTGACCGGTCGCCTGCGCGACGCCTAGCGCGAGCGCCGCACGCCACGGCGCGAATAGCGATTGGTGGCCGCGACCAGTTCGCGCACGTTGCCGGCTTCGAAGGCCGAATGGCCCGCATCGGGCACGACCCGCAGGTCGGCCTCCGGCCAGGCGCGATGCAGCGCCCAGGCGCTGCGCATCGGACAGACCACGTCGTAGCGTCCCTGCACGATGACGGCGGGGATGCGGCGGATCTTGCGCACGTCGCGCAGCAGCTGGTCCTCGCGCTCGAGGAAGCCGCGGTTCACGAAATAGTGGCACTCGATGCGCGCGAACGCGGCGGCCACGTCCGGATCGGCGAACTTGGCGATATCACCGACGCTGGCGCGCAGGTAGCTGGTTGCCGCCTCCCACACCGACCAAGCGTAGGCGGCGCGGGCGCGCGTGGCGGCGCTGCGCGAAGTCAGGCGGCGGTAGTAGGCGCGCATCATGCTGCCGCGCTCGCGCACCGGAATCGGCGCGATGAATTTTTCCCACAGGTCGGGAAACAGCGAGGCCGCGCCGAGCTCGTCCTGGTAGAACCAGTCGAGTTCCGAGCGGCGCAGCAGGAAGATGCCGCGCAGCACCAGTTCCGTGACGCGCTGCGGGTGGCGCTGCGCGTAGGCCAGTGCCAGCGTCGAACCCCAGGAGCCGCCGAACACCTGCCAGCGGCGGATCTGCAGGTGCTCGCGCAGCCGCTCGATGTCATCGACCAGGTCCCAGGTGGTGTTCGCGACCAGCGAGGCGTGCGGCCGGCTCTTGCCGCAACCGCGCTGGTCGAACAGCACGATGCGGTAGCGGCGCGGATTGAAGAAGCGGCGCATCGCCGGACTGGTGCCGCCACCCGGACCGCCGTGCAGGAACACCACCGGCTTGCCGCGCGGATTGCCGCTTTCCTCGAAATACAGTTCGTGCAGTGGTGAGACGCGCAGCCAGCCCGTGCGATACGGCCTGATGGACGGATACAGGGCGGACTTGGTCTTCATTTCTGCACCATGGCTCCCAGCGGCCGGCCACCCAGCAGGTGCACGTGCAGGTGGTACACCTCCTGGCCGCCGTGCGCATTGCAGTTGATGATCAGGCGGTAGCCGTCCTCGGCAATGCCCTCGCGCCGCGCCAGATCGCGCGCCACCGTGTACAGATGGCCGATCAGCGCTTCGTCGGCATCGGCGATATCGTTGGCAGTCGGGATGGGCTTGTTGGGCACGATGAGTATGTGGACTGGCGCGCGCGGCTGGATGTCACGGAAGGCCGTGACCCGCTCATCGCGGTAGACGACGTCGGCCGGCAGTTCCCCGGAAACGATGCGTTCGAACAGCGTGGGCATGCGCGCAGCCTAGACGCACTGCGGTGCCGCCGGCAAGTCGCGCTCCGAGGCGCAATTCAGTTAACCTGCCGTCCTCAGGACCAGCCATTGAAACTCACTGCCGACAGACTCCCGGGCCAGCTTGCCGAACGGCTCCTGCCCGTCTACCTCGTTGCGGGCGACGAGCCGCTGCTGGTCACCGAGGCCATGGATGCGATCCGTGCGAGCGCCCGCGCGCAGGGCTTCGATGAACGCGAGCAGGTGTACATCGACAAGAGCGCGGCGGTGTGGGAGGACGCGCTGGCTGCGACCCGCACGCAGTCACTGTTTGCCAGCCGCCGCATCCTCGAGATCCGCATGGCGAGTGGCAAACCCGGGCACGGCGTGGCCGCGCTCCTCAACCTCATTGCAGCCGCCGGGGACGACCTTTTGCTGCTGATCGTGACCGGAAGGCTCGATCGCGATGCCCAGGCAGCCGCGTGGTTGCAGGCGCTGCAGCAGCGCGGCGCCTGGGTCAGCGTGTGGCCCGTCGAGGCCGCGCAGTTTCCCGACTGGCTGCGGCGCCGCGCGCGTGGTTTCGGCCTGGAATTATCCGCCGATGCCGTGTCGCTCCTGGCCGAAGCCACCGAGGGCAACCTGCTGGCCGCGCACCAGGAGCTTGAGAAACTGTCGCTGCGCTACGGCAGCGGGGCGCGCCTGGGGCTCGCTGAATTGGCCGACGCCTTCGCGAACAGCGCCCGCTTCGATGTACTGCGGTTGACGCAGGCGATCGGCGCGGGCAATGCGGCGCGCGCGCTGCGCATCCTGGCCGGGCTCCGTGCCGAGGGCGACGAGCCGCTGCGGGTGCTGTGGTGGCTGGTGCGCGCGCTGCGCAATCCGCGCGGCGGTTCGCAGACGGTGCCGATGGGGCGGCTGGTGGCACGCGCCGCGCGCGTCGATCGGATGGCCAAGGGCCAGAGCCATGGTGATGCCTGGGATGAGCTGGCGCTGCTGTGCGCCGAGATGTGCGGCCGGCGTACACTGCCGCTGCCGCGCTTCGCGGCGTTGTGGCAGCGGGCGCGGGCATGAGCGAGCCGATCGGGCTGTTCGGGGGCACCTTCGACCCGATCCACTACGGCCACCTGCGCACCGCCTTCGAGCTGTGGCAGCTGCTGGGACTAGAGCAGGTGCGCTTCCTGCCCACCGGCAATCCGCCGCACCGCGAGTCTTCGCTCGCCCCCGCGGACCTGCGGCTGCAGATGGTGCGCGCGGCAATTGCGGGCCAGCCCTGCTTCGTGGCCGACGATCGCGAGATGCGCCGCAGCGGCATGTCATACACGGTCGACACGCTGCTCGACCTGCGGCGCGAGTATCCCGAGCGCTCGCTGTGCCTGCTGCTCGGGATGGACGCCTTCCTCGGCGTGCCGCACTGGCACCGCTGGCGGGAGATCTTTGACCTGGCCCATGTCGTGGTTGCGCATCGCCCGGGCTGGAAGGCGCCGATCACGGGCCCGCTGGGCGAGGTAATGGTCGATCGCGGCACCGGCAGCATCCGCGAGCTGCACGTCCGCACTGCCGGCCGGATCTTCGTGCACGCGGTCACGCAGCTGGAGATTTCCTCCACCGATCTGCGCGCGCTGATCCAGGGCAATCGCGACCTGCGCTACCTGGTGCCCGAGGCGGTCCGCGACCTCATCGTCAGCTCCCGGTGCTATGCTCGGCCACAGAGGTGAACCAGCACGCATGACCACATCCCGCCGTAGCCCGCGTCCGCGCCGGCTCAAGACCGCCCAGGGCAAAGGCCCCAGCCGGAGCAAGTCTGCGGCCTCATCCAAGTCCCGCTCCAAGACCAAACCAGTCGCCGCGCCAAGGCCCGCCAAGGCGCCGCGCAGCAGCGAGCTCGTGGCGCTGGAAAAGCTCGCGCTCAAGGCGCTCGAGGACGTCAAGGCGGTCAATATCCGGGTGCTCGACGTGCGGGGTCTCACCGATGTCGCCGACACGATGATCGTCGCCTCGGGCACCTCCGACCGGCATGTGCGCGCCATCGCTGAGAACGTGGTCGTGAAGGCCAAGGCGGCAGGCCGGCGGCCGATGGGCACCGAGGGCCGCCAGGATGGCGAGTGGGTGCTGATCGACCTGCAGGACGTGCTGGTGCACGTGATGCTGCCGCGGGTGCGCGAGTTCTACGCGCTCGAGCAGTTGTGGGAGGCGCCGCAGGCCCTGCGCCGCGGCAGTGCCGGCGCCGCGCGCCCGCGGCGCACGTAGGAAAGCAGCCTTGCGCCGCTGCAGGACCGCATGCGCCTGCGCGTGATCGCCGTGGGCACGCGCATGAGCGGCTGGGTCGAGGCCGCCTGCGCCGACTACATGCGGCGCCTGCGCGGCGCCGACGCGCTCGAGATGGTCGAGGTGCCGGTGGCGCGGCGCAGCGGCCCCGGCGATGCCGCGCGCGCCATGGCCACGGAGGCGCAACGCATCCTCGCGCTGCTGGGGCCGCGCGAATATACCGTGGCGCTCGACGAGCGCGGGCGCTCGTTCACGACGCTTCAGTTCGGTGACTGGCTGGCGGAGCGCCGCCAGGCCGGCGACCCGCTGAGCTTCATCATTGGCGGCCCGGATGGACTGGACCCCACCGTGCTGCAACGCGCGCAGCTGCGCTGGTCGCTCTCGGCGCTGACCTTCCCGCACGCCCTGGTGCGCGTGCTGCTCGCCGAGCAGCTCTATCGCGCCTCGACGCTGCTGGCCGGGCACCCGTACCATCGGCAGTAGCCATGCCGCCGCCAGCAACCACCAGCGCCAGCGACCAACACGCCGCACACCATTCGCAGGCGCCGCCAGTGCTGTTGCTGGCCTCGGCCTCGCCGCGGCGGCGCGAGCTGCTCTGGCAGATTGGCGTACCGCACCTCATTGCGGTGGCGGCCATCGACGAGCAACAGCTGATGGGCGAGACGCCGGCCGACTGCGTCGGGCGCCTCGCGCTCGCCAAGGCGCGCAAAGTCTGGAAGGGCGATCTCCCGGTGCTTGGCGCCGATACCGCGGTCGTGGTGGGCGGCGAGATGCAGGGCAAGCCGGGCACGAAGGACTCGGCGCTGGCCATGCTCTCGCGCCTGTCGGGACGAGTGCACGAAGTGCTGACGGCCGTGGCGCTGGTTGACGCGCGCGGCAGCGGGCTGCGGCTGAGCCGCAGCGAGGTGCGCTTTCGCGAACTCGATCCGGCCGAATGCGAGCGCTATTGGCACAGTGGCGAGGGGCGCGACAAGGCCGGCGGCTATGCCATCCAGGGGCTCGCCGCAGTTTTCATCAGCGAGCTGCGCGGCAGCTATTCCGGCGTGATGGGCCTGCCGCTGTTCGAGACCGCCGCGCTCCTGGACGGCGCCGGTGTGCCACGCTGGCAGCAGGACACTGCCGCGACTGCGGGCGCCGCCTGATGCGCGAGATACTCCTCAACGTGACGCCGCGCGAGACCCGCGCCGCGCTGGTCGAGAACGGCAGCACCCAGGAGCTGTACATCGAGCGCGCCAGCCGCCGCGGCCTGGTGGGCAACCTCTACAAGGGGCGTGTTTCGCGCGTGCTGCCGGGCATGCAGGCCGCGTTCGTCGACATCGGGCTGGAGCGCACGGCGTTCCTGCACGCGGCTGACATTGCCCGCGCCGTGCCGGCGGAGGCCGAGAACGGTGCACCGCCGGTCGAGGACATCGGCAAGCTGGTGCTGCCCGGGCAGGACATCCTGGTGCAGGTGCTCAAGGATCCGCTCGGCAGCAAGGGCGCGCGGCTCAGCACTTTTGTTTCGCTCGCTTCGCGCTTCCTCGTGTACATGCCCGTCGGGCGCGGGGTCGGCGTGTCGGCACGCATCAGCGACGAGGCCGAACGCGAGCGGCTGCGCGCGCTGGTGCGCGAGCTAGGCGAGGCGCAGCTGTCCGGCGGCGGCTACATCGTGCGCACTGCGGCCCAGGGCGCACCGCACGAGGCGCTGCGCGCCGACATGCTGTATTTGGCGCGCCTGTGGGAGCACCTGCGCCAGGAGCTGCTGCGCGTGGCCACCAGCTCCCTCGTGCATGCCGACCTGCCGCTGGGCGCGCGCATGCTGCGCGACGAGCTCGGCGCCGACGTGCGCCGCGTGCTGGTGGACGAGCCCGCGGAATATGCGCGCCTGCGCCAGTTCGCCGCAGCGTTCATGCCCGAGGCGGTGGAACGCATCGAGCATTACACCGGCGCGCGGCCGCTGTTTGAGCTGCATGGCGTCGAGGCCGAGATCAACCGCGCGCTCGAGCGGCAGGTGCAGCTGCAGTCTGGCGGCTACATCGTCTTCGACCAGACCGAGTCGATGACCACGATCGACGTGAACACCGGCGCCTACGTCGGCAATCGCAATCCCGAGGACACGGTGTTCCGCACTAACCTTGAGGCCGCGGTGGCGATTGCGCGCCAGCTGCGCCTGCGCAACCTCGGGGGCATCATCATCATCGACTTCATCGACATGGAGGACGCCGCGCACCGCGCGCAGCTGCTGGCCGCCTTCCAGGCCGCGCTGGCCGGCGATCGCGCGCAGAACCAGGTGGCCGAGGGCGCGCCGCTCGGGCTCGTGGCCATGACGCGTAAGCGCACCCGCGAGAGCCTCGAGCACCTGCTGTGCGAACCTTGCCAGAGCTGCGAGGGGCGTGGCTTCGTGCGCGGCGTCGAGACCATCTGCCACGAGATCTACCGCGAGGCGCTGCGCCAAGGTGCGCAATTTCAGGTGCGCGAGCTGGTGATCCTGGCGCACCCGGAAGTGGTCGAGCGGCTCCTGGACGAGGAGGCGCCGGTGCTGGCCGAGCTCGAGCTGCGCGTCGGCAAGCCCATCCGTCTGCAGTCCGAGGCGCTCTACAGCGTCGAGCAGTACGACATCGTGCTAGCCTAGCCGCATGGCCGCAACGCCTTCAATTCCGCCGGGCGCCTGCCGCGTGGCCGCCGTGCAGATGTGCTCGGGCGGCGAGCGTGACGCGAACCTCGCGACTGCGGCGCGGCTCCTGCAGGAGGCCGGGCATCGCGGCGCGCGCATCGCGGTGCTGCCGGAGAACTTCTCGCTGATGGCGCAGCGTGACGCCGACCGGCGCGCGCTCGCGGAGCCGGACGGCGCGGGCGCGGTGCAGGATTTTCTCGCGCGCACGGCCGCGCAGCTTGGGCTGTGGATCATCGCCGGCTCCGTGCCCATCGCCAACGCACCCGGCGAGCGCAGCGCGCAGGCTTGCCTCGTGTATTCGGCCGAAGGCCGGCGTGCGGCGCGCTACGACAAGATCCACCTGTTCGACGTCGAGCTGCCCGATCGCGCCGAGAGCTACCGCGAGTCCGCGCACATGGCGCCCGGCAACGTGGTTGTGACCGTCGACACGCCGGCCGGCCGGCTCGGGCTGTCGGTCTGTTACGACGTGCGTTTCCCCGAGTTGTACCGCCGCCTGGAGGCCGCGGGCTCGCAATGGTTCGTGGTGCCGGCGGCCTTCACTGCGCCCACGGGCGAGGCACACTGGGAACCGCTGCTGCGCGCGCGCGCGATCGAGAACCTGTGCTTCCTGGTGGCCAGCGCCCAGCAGGGCGTGCATCCCAATGGCCGGCGCACCTGGGGACACAGCATGATCATTGATTACTGGGGCCGGGTGCTGACCGAGCTGCCCGAGGGCGAGGGAGTGGTGACGGCGGATCTCGATCTCGCTTCCCAGGCGGAGGCGCGTCACCGCTTCCCGGCGCTGTCGCATCGTGTCGCCACGCTGCGCGGCTAGATGTAAATGAGCAGCACCGTCACGACCAACGCGGCAATCGCAACGGGCGGTAGCGAGACCCTGCAGCTCGCGCAGCAGGCACTGCTGGCACCGGGTGGCCTCGACCAGGGCCTGCTTGCGCAGGCGCTCGACCTGGCGCTCGGCGCGAAGATCGACGCCGCAGACCTGTATTTCCAGGCATCCCAGGAGGAGTCCTGGTCGCTTGAGGACGGCATCGTCAAGGAAGGCAGCGCCAGCATCGAGCAAGGTGTGGGCGTGCGCGCCATGGCCGGCGAGCGCACCGGCTTCGCCTACTCCGACGAGATCTTGCCGCAGGCGCTTGAGGAAGCGGCGCGTGCCGCGCGCGCCATCGCCGGGCGCGGCGCGAGCGGCACGCTGCAGGCCTGGCATCGCGTGGCCGGTCACCAGCTCTACCAGCCCGTTGATCCACTGTTGAGCCTCGGCGACGAACAGAAGGTTGCCTGCCTGGAACGCGTCGATCGCGAGACGCGCAAGCTCGATCCGCGCGTCGTGCGCGTGATGGCGAGCCTGCACGCCGTGCACGAAACGATCCTCATCGCCACCAGCGATGGAGCGCTCGCCGCCGACGTGCGGCCGTTGGTGCGCATGAATGTCTCGGTGATCGTCGAGCAGAACGGCCGGCGCGAACAGGGTTACGCTGGCGCTGGCGGCCGCTACACGCTGGCCGAGCTGGTCGCCGGGGAACGGCCGCTCGAACTCGCACGCGAGGCCGTGCGCCAGGCGCTGGTGAACCTCGAGGCCGTAAGCGCACCGGCCGGCACCATGACCGTGGTGCTCGGCCCTGGCTGGCCCGGCATCCTGCTGCACGAGGCCATCGGCCACGGGCTCGAGGGCGATTTCAACCGCAAGGGCACCTCGGCGTTCAGCGGCCGTATTGGCGAGCGCGTGGCGAGCCCCGGCTGCACGGTCGTCGATGATGGCACGCTCGCGGGCCGCCGCGGTTCGCTGAACATCGACGATGAAGGCACCCCGACACAGTGCACGACGTTGATCGAGGACGGGATCCTGCGCGGCTACCTGCAGGACCGCCTGAATGCACGGCTCGTGGGCGTGGCGTCCACCGGCAACGGGCGGCGCGAGTCCTTCGCGCATCTCACGCTGCCGCGCATGACCAATACCTACATGCTGGCAGGCCCCTACGCACCCGAGGAGATCATCCGTTCGGTTGAGCGCGGTATTTACGCCGTGAACTTCGGCGGCGGCCAGGTCGACATCACTTCCGGCAAGTTCGTGTTTTCGGTCAGCGAGGCCTACCTGATCGAGAACGGCAGGCTCGGTGCGCCGATCAAGGGCGCCACGCTGATCGGTAACGGCCCGGACGTGCTCACACGTGTCGCCATGGTGGGCAACGATCTCAGGCTCGATGCGGGCGTCGGCACGTGCGGCAAGGAAGGACAAAGCGTGCCGGTGGGCGTGGGGCAGCCCACGTTGCGCGTCGATGCGCTCACTGTCGGCGGCACGGCCTGACGATACGGCACAGACTGGCGATGCCGCACCTGGTCAAACCCGTTTACGAGAGCCTCCCGGCCGCCTATGGCGCGCTGGGCGCCGCGCTCCTTTGGGCGAGCTACCACTGGCGCGGGGACTGGTGGAGCACGCTCAGCGCCGCGCTGGGCTTCATTGCGGTGGTAGCCGCTCTGGTGCTGTGGATGCACCGGCGCGACTACCGGGCGACCAGCGCGGATTACCTGCGGCGCGGGCGCCCAGTCGTTGATCCGCGCGACGAGCAGCGCGACTCGCAGCGCTGAAGCAGGCCTCAGTTCTGCGTGGCCTCGCCGGCCGTGGCAGGGCACGGGTGCGAGCCGGTGCTCGCGCTGTCATCCTCGGCGCCCAGGCGCGTGCCGGGACGCTCATCGATGTACATGAGCTGGTGCGAGCCCAGCGAGACGACGTCGCCGTCGTTGAGGTTGTGCCGGCGCACCCGCTGGTTCATCAGGTAAACGCCGTTGCTGCTGTTGAGATCTTCCAGCACGCACAGCCGCTCGCTGGTGACAATCTGACAGTGGTGGCGGCTGATCACCGGGCTCTCGACGCGCAGGTCGGCGTCCGAGGCGCGACCGATGATCAGCCGGCCGGGGTAGAGGCCACGCTCGCTGACCGTGCGCCCGCGACTCATGACCAGCAAGCGCGCCAGCGGCGTGCCGGCGGGAGTATCCAGCGTGCGCTCGCGCTGCTGCGCCGATGATGTTCGCAGCGGCGTCGAGGCGCGGCCGACGCTTGCGCTCGGGCGGTGCGCGAACTCGACCCACTGCAATTCTTCGACCGCTGCGTGGATGTCGGCCGCCGACACCTGGTCGCGCTCGGCGTTGCCGGCGGCCAGCATCGCGGTGTCGCACAGTGTGTTGATCAGCCGTGGCACGCCACCCGTGTAGCGGACGATCTCGGCGTAGCACTCGGGCTGGAAGATCTCGCGGCCTTGTGAGTCGGCCACTTCCAGGCGATGCAGCACATAGGCCTTCGTGTCATCGCTGCTGAGCGCCGTGAGGTGAAAGCGCAGGCGCACGCGCTGCACCAGCTGCACCAGCTCCGGCGCGTCGAGCTTGGCGTTCAGCTCCGGCTGGCCGGCAAGGATGATCCTGAGGATCTTCTCCTTGCTGTTGTCGATGCCGGAGAGCATGCGGATCTCCTCGAGCACACGCGCGCCGAGGTTCTGCGCCTCGTCGACGATCAGCAGCACCTTGCGGTTCGCGTCGTACTGCTCGGCGAGGTAGCGGTTGAGCGTCGCGAGCAGCTCGGCCTTCTTCATCTGGAAGGGCGTAAAACCGAACTGCACCAGCACCGCCTGCAGGAACTCGATCGCCGAGACCTGCGTCTGGCTGATCTGCGCGACCACCACGTCGGTCGACAGTTCACTCACGAAGGATTCGATCAGCGTGGTCTTGCCCGAGCCGATTTCGCCGGTGATAACCACGAACCCGTCGGTGAACCAGATGGTGGATTCCATGTACGCCTTGGCGCGCGCATGGGCCTTGCTCAGGTACAGGAATTCCGGGTCTGGGCTCAGCCGGAACGGCAATTCTTTGAGTTTGAACAGCTCCAGGTACATTCGGTCTCCGACCTTAAGGCTCGCTCAGTGCCGGGCGGTTTTCAAGGCGCGCGTACCAGCGACACGGCCAGCGCGCGCAGCAGGGCGCGCGTGCGCCGGTCGCGCTCGTCCGCACTCGGCGCCACCAGCGTGCAGTGGCCAAGCTTGCGTCCCGGGCGCGCGCTCTTGCCGTAGTCGTGCAGGTGCACGCCGGGCTGCGCCAGCACGGCCGCTGCGGGCGGCATGCGGCCGATCAGGTTGACCATGGCAGCGTGGCCGCAGGCAGCCGTGCTGCCGAGCGGGAGCCCGGCAACGGCGCGCAGGTGATTCTCGAACTGGCTGGTGACAGCACCCTCGATGGTCCAGTGCCCCGAGTTGTGCACGCGCGGTGCGAGTTCGTTGGCGACGAGGCGGCCCTTGCACACGAAGAACTCGATCGCGAGCGTGCCGACGTAGCTGAAATCGCGCAGCACGGCACGCAGGTGCGCGCGCGCCTGGCGTTCGAGTGCGGCCGATTCCCAGGGCGCGACGCTCAGGCGGAGGATCCCGCCCGCGTGCCAGTTGCGCGTCAGCGGATAGAGCGCTTCGCTGTCATCACGCCCGCGCACGCCAAGCGCCGAGACCTCGAGCTCGAAGTCGATGAATTCCTCGTACAGCAGCGGCACGCCACCGAGCGCATCCCAGGCCGCGGCGATGTCGGCGCGCTTGCGGATCAGGGCTTGCCCCTTGCCGTCGTAGCCCAGCCGCCGGGTCTTGAGCACGCCGGGCAAGCCGATGCGCGCGCAGGCGCGCTCCAGGCCTGAGCGGCTGCCGACGGCGGCGTAGCGCGTGGTGGGAATGCGCAGGCGCTCGAACAAGCGCTTCTCGGCGAGCCGGTCCTGGCCGGTGGCCAGCGCACGGAGCGGTGGACTGATGCGCGTTCGCAGGCCGTGCGTCGCGGCCCGCAACGCGGGCACGGAGATGTTCTCCCAGTCGAAGCTCAGCACCTCGCAGCGCCGGGCCAGGCGCCGCAGCAGCTTTCGATCAGTGAATGTGCCCGCCAGCACCGGCGCCAGCGCGGCGGCTGGCACGTCGGCGCTGCGGTCGAGGAACAGGAAGTCGAGACCGAGGGGGTAACCGGCGAGCGCGAGCATGCGGCCAAGCTGGCCCGCGCCCACGATGCCGATGGTCATGCGGCCGGGGTCCGCGGGTCGGGATGGGCGAGTACGGCCTCGGTCTGCTTGCGACGATGCTGCGCAAGTGCGGTGGCGATCTCGCTGTGCCGTCCGGCAAGTATCGCCGCGGCGAACAGGGCCGCATTGGTCGCGCCGGCCGCACCGATCGCGAACGTGGCGACCGGGATGCCAGCGGGCATCTGCACGATCGACAGGAGTGAATCGAGGCCATTGAGTGTGCGCGACTGCACCGGCACGCCCAGCACCGGCAGGCTGGTCTTGGCCGCAGTCATGCCCGGCAGGTGTGCCGCGCCGCCGGCACCGGCGATCAGCACCTCGAGGCCGCGGCCGGCGGCGGAGCTGGCGTATTCGAACAGCAGGTCGGGCGTGCGGTGCGCGGAGACCACGCGCACCTCATGGGCGATGCCCAGTTTCTCGAGCATTTCCGCGGCGGGCCGCATGCCTTCCCAGTCGGAGGCCGAGCCCATGATGATGCCGACGAGGGGCTTCATCGCGGCATTTTACCACGCGCGCGGCCCTGGCCGGCGGCCATATCGAGCGCGGCCTCGATCGGCGCGGCGTCGAGCCCGCGCATCAGCCGGCCGATGTACTGGTACTGGCGCGCGAGCGCCGATTGGCCCCGCAACTGGCGCGCCTCGCGCAGCGCGACGCGCAGCTCTTCAGGCAGCTCCAGCGCCTGCAGCTGCGACTCCCGCAGGCCGACGAGTCGCACGCCGAGTTTCTGCACGTACTCCGCGGCGCGCTTGCGCGCCGAGCGGCTCGGGCGCTCGGCCAGTTCGTCGCTGTCATCCATGGGTTCAATGGGTTCGCTTGGCGGCATGATCCGATCCGTCAGGGCAGGCGCTGTTGCGCTGTTACAATTCTGCCATGTCCACCGAAGTTGACGCGACGCGTATTCCGGAACTGCAGCAGGTCGTGGGCAGCGCGCTGGCCGAGGCGCGCGCCGCCGGGGCCAGCGCTGCCGATGCCGACGCGAGCCTGCAGAAGGGGCTGACGGTCACCGTGCGCATGGGCGAGGTCGAAACCATCGAATATCACCGCGACCGCGGCATGGCCGTGACCGTCTATTTCGGCCACCGCAAGGGCTCGGCCAGCACCGCGGACCTGCGTCCTGCGGCCGTCAGCCAGACGGTCGGCAAGGCCTGCGCGATCGCGCGTCACACCGCCAGCGACGAATGCGCCGGGCTTGCCGATGCCGATGCGATGGCCAGCGCATTCCCCGATCTCGACCTCGATCATCCCTGGGCGCTCGAGCCCGAGCAGGCGGTGGAAATTGCACGGGAGTGTGAAGCGGCAGGGCTGGCGCTCGATGCGCGCCTCTCCAACTCTGAGGGCGCCTCGCTCAGCACCCATCGTGGCGTGCGCGTGTTCGGCAATACGCACGGGTTCCTCGCCGGGTTCCCCAGCACCAGTCATTCGCTCAGTTGCGCCCTGCTGGCGCAGTCGGGCTCGGACATGCAGCGCGACCACTGGTACTCGGTGGCGCGCAATACGGGCGACCTGGTCGGCGCCGCGGAGATCGGCCGCCGCGCCGGTGAGCGCGCCCTCGCGCGGCTCGGCGCCCGGCGACTGGGCACGCGCCGCGCGCCGGTGCTGTTCTCGCCCGAAATGGCGCGCAGCCTGCACGCGCATTTCCTCGGGGCGATCCGCGGTGCGAGCCAGTACCGGCGCGCTTCGTTCCTGCTGGATGCCGCCGGAGCAAAGGTCTACCCGCAGTTCCTGCAGATGCAGGAGCGTCCGCACCTGCCGCGCGCATTGGCGAGCGGCAACTTCGACGCGGAGGGCGTCGCCACGCGCGACCGCGAGCTGGTGCACGACGGCGTGCTCGATGGCTACGTGCTCGGCAGCTACTCGGCGCGCAAGCTCGGGCTCAAGACCACCGGCAACGCCGGCGGCGTGCACAACCTGCTGGTGAGCGCACCGGGCGCCAGCTTTGATTTCGACGGGCTGCTCGCGCGCATGGGCGAGGGCCTGTACGTGACCGAGCTGATGGGGCAGGGCGTCAACGGCGTCACCGGCGATTATTCGCGCGGCGCGAGCGGCTTCTGGGTGGAGCAGGGCGCGCTCACCTATCCGGTACACGAGATCACCATCGCCGGCAACCTGCGCGAGATGCTGCAGAACATCGTCGCGCTGGGCACCGACGTCGACACGCGCGGCACGATCCGTTGCGGGTCGGTGGTGGTCGAGGGCATGACCATTGCCGGCGAGTAGCCGGCCCTCGCTAGTCGCTGTACACGCCCAGTTCGCGCAGGATGGCGACCCGCAAGTCCTGCACGTAGCGGCTCGAGAGCTTGCGCGGGTGCGCCAGCGACACATCGAAGCTGGCCTTGATCTGCGCCGGCGCCGGCGACAGCACCAGCACGCGGTCGGCCAGGTGAATCGCTTCCTCGACGTCATGTGTGATCAGCAGCACCGTATGCCGCTCCTCGGACAGCACGCGCAGCAGCTCGTTGCGCATGCGCAGGTTCATCAGCGCGTCGAGCGCCGAGAACGGCTCGTCCATGTAGAGGATCTCGGGCTTGACCACCAGTGCGCGCGCCAGCTCGGCCCGCTTGAGCATGCCGCCCGACAATTCGTGCGGATAGTTGGTCTCGAAACCCTGCAGCCCGACCATCGCGGCGTAGTGATCGGCCAGCCCTTCCTTGTCGTCGTGTGCGTGGCCGTTGAGCCCGAACATCAGGTTCTGCTGCACGTTCAGCCAGGGAAATACCGAGCCGTGCTGCGAAATCAGGATGCCCTGCTTGCTTGGTTTGTGGTGCGCCGCGCCGTCTATGCGGATCGAGCCGGCATCGGGCCTTTCGAAACCGGCGATGATGTTCATCAGCGTGGTCTTGCCGCAGCCGGAAGGCCCGACCAGCGCGACCACCTCGCCGTCGGCGACGTCGAAGCTGACGCCGCTGACCACGGGCAGCGCGCCCTGCTCCGAGCTGAAACTCTTGCTGATGTTGTCGACGACGATCTTAGCGGGCATAGCGCCACCTGACGAGGCGGTGACCTTCGAGCAGGCGCATCGCGCCGTCGAGCGACAGGCCGATCAGGCCGATGATGACCATGCCGGCAATCACCAGGTCGTAGCGGTTGCCGGCATTGCGCGAGTCGATGATGAGGTAGCCCAGACCCGAGTGCAGGGCAATCATCTCGGCCGCGACCACCACCAGCCAGGCGACCCCGAGGCCGATGCGCATGCCGACGATGATCTGCGGCAGCACCGCCGGGATCACCACCTGCCTGAACAGCGTGTAGCGCGAGACGCCGAAATTCTCGGCCGCGCGCAGGTAACGGCGCTCGATCGTGTGCACGCCGGCCACGGTCTGCACGATCATCGGGAACACCGAGGATATGAAGATCAGGAAAATGGGCGATTCGTTGCCCACGCCGAACCAGAGGATGGCGATCGGGATCCACGCGATCGGCGAGATCGGCCGCAGGATCTGGAAGATCGGATTGAGGGTGGCGTAGGCGCCCTGCACCCAGCCCATCCACAGTCCGAGCGGGATGGCGAACGCCACCGCCAGTGCGAAGCCCGTGCCCACGCGCATCAGCGAGGCGCCAATGTGCCCCCAGAGGGTGCCGTCGCGCACCAGCTCGGCCATCGCCATGAGCACCTGCCAGGGCGTGGGGAAGATCACGCTGCGGGTCGTCACGACCAGCAGCCACCACAGCGTAACCAGGAACGTTGCCACCAGGAGCGAGGGCAGCACCTTCTTCGTGAGCGCAGACTGTTTCATGACCACTGACCCGACCTCAGGAACGTGCTGAACCGCCAGCGGACCCTGGCCCATGGCGAGGCCGGGTTCGGTTCCACGACGATGGACATCTGCCCGCTGGCGTGGGCGGTGCAGGCGAACTGGTAGCTGGCAGCCATCGCAAATGGTAGCCGAAAACTCTGCCCGGGCATCAGCAGAATCGGCCCGAACTGCTGCGGCACGTCGTCCAGATTATGCAGCACCAGCACGTCCCGCACCCCCAGCGTCAAGCGCAGCTCGGAGGGTAGGATTTCGACCTTGTTGCCCGCCATGCGCCGTGCCCAGGTGCCCTTGGGGATCTCGAACAGCTGGTCGCGGGTGGTGGAGCGGATCGGGGTGAATGCGGTCCACGCGAGCCCCGCAACGGCCAAGGACGCCAGCGCCAGCAATGCCCAGTGGCGCGGGGCGAACCCCGTACGGCCTGCGCTTGTCATTGACCTCCGGTCATTGCGCGAGCAGCAGTTTCAGATCGTGGACGAAATCGTCGACGCCGTGGCCGAAGGGCATCAGCGCCCGCAGCAGGCCCTGGCGATCGATCAGGTAAACGAAGGACGAGTGCGCGATGACGTAGCCCTCGGCCGTTGCGTGGCGTGTGGCCGTTATGCCGTAGGCCTTGCGCACGCCAGCAAGCTCAGCGGGCTGGCCCGTGGCGCCCATGAAACTGCGATCGAAGAGCGCGAGGAACTGGTGCATCCGCGCCGCGTCGTCGCGCTCGGGGTCGACAGTGACGTACACCACCTGCACGTCGGCCGCGGCCGCGCCGAGCTTGCGGCGCGCCTGCGCCAGCAATGACAGCGTCACCGGGCACACTTCGTGGCAGGAGGTGTAGCCGAAGGCGAGCAGCACCACGTTGCCGCGGTAGTGGCCCAGCTGCAGCGTGTTGCCATCCGACCCGCGCAAGGAAAAATCGGGCGCGGCGCGCGCCGGCGTGAACACGCCAGCGATGAAGTCGCCGCCCGCGGCGGCCTGCACCGCTGCGCTGGCCAGCAGGGCGAGCACGCAGCCGAAATAGCGGAGCATGCGCTGGCCCTAAAGCGGAATCGCCGCCGGCGTGGCGGCCGTAGCGAAGCTCGGATCAACGTACTGCTCGTACGGGATCGGATGCTTGATCGTGCCCGCCGCCATCGA
The DNA here is from genome assembly GCA_025359205.1 of Gammaproteobacteria bacterium. Taxonomy (GTDB): domain Bacteria; phylum Pseudomonadota; class Gammaproteobacteria; order Steroidobacterales; family Steroidobacteraceae; genus FEN-1191. The sequence goes on along the minus strand of JANYHD010000027.1, from coordinate 142,281 downwards.
CAGCTCCATCAACTCGTCGAATTCCGCGCGGATCATGCGCAGGTCGCCGTAGGTGACGCGATCGGTCGGGTTGTCCATGACGAACTGCAGGATCTTCGGGTCCTGGTTGAAGAATTTCTTCCCGCAGGCGATGGCAACCGCCTTGTTGCGGTTGCCCTGCGCGGCGTCGAGCCAGATACCGGCGCCGAGGATCATGCTCACCAGGTCCTGCACCAGCGGCCGGTTCGAGGCGATGAGTTCCTCGCGCACGGTCAACACGCAGCAGATGTAGTTGCGCCACTCGTCGCGCGTCATGCGCAGCGGGCGCGCATAACCGGCGCGCTGCGCTGCTGCGCCGAAGGGCTCGCCGGTGCAGTAGGCGTCGACCGCGTTGGCGTACAGCGCCGCCGGCATATCGGGCGGCGGCATTTCCACGACCTGAACGTCGGCCGGCGTCATGTTTTCCCGAGCCAGCATCTTGCGCAGGAACAGGAAGTCGACGGCAAAGCGGCTGGGGATGGCGATGCGCTTGCCGGCCAGCTGCGCGAAATGCTGATACGGGGAATCGGTGCGCACCATGATCACCGCGCCCGAACGATGGCCGAGCGAGACGATCTTCACCGGGATCTTCTTGTCGGTCAGGTCCATGACCAGCGGCGCGAGCATGTAAGCGGCCTGGATGCGGCCGGCCATCAGCGATTCCTTCATTTCGGGCCAGCCGCTGTACTTGCTGTACTCGTACGCGAACTGCGGAGCGCCGGACTTGTCGGCGGCGTTGCGGGTCGCGCGCGCGACGCAGGCGACCGGCAGCGTAAGGTTGCAGGTCACGGGCAGGCCGCCCACCTGCAGTGCCTGCAGCGTGTCCTTGCCGCCGGCACAGGAGAGCAGGCTCGCCGGCAACGCGGCCGCCAGGGCCCCCTGCATCACGCTCCTGCGGCTGATTCTTGGCTCGGTCAATGCTCTCTCCGGTAAAGGTCTTTCGAGCGGAAGTGCGACCCCGCCCCGCGAACCCTTAAGCTTAGCCTAGTAAGCCCGGACGTGCTCGCGGCCTAGCCTGGGCCGATCACCCAAGCCTCCAGGGTGCGCGCGCCCAGCCGCTCGCGCCAGGCGCCCTCGAACTCCGCGTACAGCTGGCTGACGGCCGGCGGCGCGGCATGGTGCTCGTCGCCGTGCACGCTGTAGGCGGCGCGGGCCACGGCCAGGATCTCCTGCAGCGGGATGTAACCCGCATCACGCCCCGGCAGCAGGGTCTCCTGCTCGGTGGTCACCAGCAGCCCGGCCGCCTCGAGCGCGTCGGCGCTGCGCGTGACGGCGATGCCGGGCAGCGCGAGTTCGGCGGACAGCGCGTTGATGCTCCAGCGTTCGCCGCCGCGCAGGTGGCTGCGCGCCACCAGGTACATGATGCTGAGCGCAAGCTGCTCGGTCTCGGTGTTCGAGAGTCGCGGCTCGCGCAGCCCGATGCGCAGGTAGCTCGGGTTCTGCACGTAGAACGAGAGCTGCGCGCCCACCAGCAGGATCAGCCAGCCGAAGTAGATCCAGATCAGCGCGGCGATGAAGATGGCGAAGCCGGCGTATACGATCGCGAGGCGCGTGGACAGCAGCACGAAGGCAGTGAAAATGCGGCCGATCGTAGCCCAGAGGATGCCCGCGGTGATGCCGCCGATCAGCGCCGGCACCAACCGCACGCGCGTGTTCGGGATGAGCGCGTACACCAGCGTGAACACCGCGCTGACCAGCGCCAGCGGCGCGAGCGCGAGCAGCACGCCGCCCAGCTGGCCCAGCAGCGGCAGGTGCGAGAGCGCGCGCACGGAACTGTTGGCCGAGGTGATGTGCGCGGTGCCGATCAGCGTACCGACCAGGAGCGGCGCCACCACCAGCAGCGCCACGTATTCGGCAATGCGTCGCATGAAACTGCGCGGCTGCTCGACGTGCCAGACGAAGTTGACGCTGTCCTCGACCTTCTTGAGTGTGCCGATCAGCGTCCAGATAAGGAACGCGAGGCCCACCGACCCGACGATGCCGCCGCGCACGTGGTCGGCAAAGTCCATGACCTTCTGCGTCAGCTCGCCGGCGGCGTCGCCCATGGGGCGGAAGAACTCGTAGATCAGCGGCTCGAGCTCGCGATGCGCGCCGAAACCCTTGAGCACTGCGAAGCTGAAGGCCACCAGCGGCACCAGCGCCAGGAGTGTGGCGTATACCAGGCCCATGGCGTGGATGTTGAGCTGGCCGCTCAGCAGGTCGCGCAGCAGCGCATAGGGGTATTGCGCCAGGCGGCGGCCGCGCTCGCTCCAGCTGCGGTGGCGGGGCGGCGCAAACAGTGCGCGTTCGAACCAGGCGCGCGCGCGTTGCCAGTACAGCACGCGGGTCTGCCTCAGGCTGCGGCGGTCAACGCCGGCCCGGTCAGGCGCGCCAGCGCTTCGGCGTATTTTCCGGCGGTGCGCGTGATCACGGCCGCGGGCAGGCGCGGGCCGGGTGCGCGCTTGTCCCAGTTCAGCGTTTCCAGGTAGTCGCGCACGTACTGCTTGTCGAAGGAGGGCGGACTGTCGCCAGGCTGCCAGGTGTCGGCGGGCCAGAAGCGGCTGGAATCGGGCGTCAGCACTTCATCGATCAGAGTCAGCGCGCCGTCGCGATCGACGCCAAATTCGAACTTGGTGTCCGCGATGATGATGCCGCGCGCACGCGCGTGGGCCGCAGCGTGCCGGTAGATCGCGATCGCCCGCGCGCGCACTTCGCGCGCGCGCGCCGCACCGACCAGCGCTTCGACTGCGGCAAAATCGATGTTCTCGTCGTGGGCGCCCGCGGCCGCCTTGGTCGCCGGCGTGAAGATCGGCTCGGGCAGCGCGTCGGCGAGGCGCAGTCCCGCGGGTAGTGCGATGCCGCAGATGGCGCCTGACTTCTTGTAGTCCTTCCAGCCTGAACCCGACAAGTAGCCGCGCACCACGGCCTCGATCGGCAGCGCGTCCAGCCGCTTGAAGATGGCCGCGCGCCCTTCGAGCAGCGCCAGCTCAGCCGGGTCGGTGATGACTTCGGCAAGGCCCCGCCCGCTGCGATGATTGCGGATGATGTGCGCTGTCTGGTCGAACCAGAAATCCGAGACCTGGTGCAGCACGCGCCCCTTGCCCGGGATCGGATCGGGCAGCACCACGTCGAAGGCACTGAGCCGGTCGGTGGTGACGATCAGCAGATGTCCGTCGTCCACGGCGTAGATGTCGCGCACCTTGCCGCGGTGGATGAGCGGAAGTGAACGCAACGCAGTCTCATGGACGGTGGCGGGTGCGGTGGCCAAGCTCAGGTACCATAGCGGTTTAGGCGCGCGGGCGCGCATCTTGCCGCCCGGCCGGCGGCGGGGTCAAGCAAAGCAAGGCATGAACTGGAACGGCAAGCTCATTGGCGCGGCCCTGGGAATGTGGCTCGGCGGCCCCGTCGGCGCGGCGCTCGGGCTGGTCGTCGGCCATCAGTTCGACGGCGGTGAGGGACCGCGCGGCGAGCTCGGCGCGGACAGCGCCGCGCGCGTGCACGAGCTGTATTTCCCGGCCGTGTTCCGCGTCATGGGCCATGTCGCCAAGGCGGACGGACGCGTGTCGGAGCAGGAGATCGCGGCGGCGCGCGCGGTGATGGCGGCGCTCCGGCTGAGCCCGGAGCAGGTGCGCCAGGCCATCGGATTCTTCAACGAGGGCAAGCAGCCGGATTTTTCCCTTGACGGCGCGCTCGCCGAACTGCGGCCACTGCTGCGGGCCTATCCGCAGCTGGCGCAGTTCTTCATGGAGATCCAGCTGCAGGCCACGCTCGCCGGCAACGGCTTGAGCGCGCGGCCACGCGCGCGGCTGCTGCGCGCCGCGAATTATCTCGGCCTGGCCAGCGACGACTTCGCGCGGCTGGAAACGCTGATGCGCTGGCGCATGAGCGGTGGCGCCACGGCCGGCGCGGGTGGTTATGCGGGTGGCTATGCGGGCGGCAATGGCGGCGGTGCCGGCGGGTCGGCGCAGGCCAGTGCCGACCAGTTGCGCCAGGCGTATGTGTTGCTCGAGACCAGCGCCGGCGCCAGCGACGCACAGGTGGTCAAGGCCTACCGCCGCCAGATGAGCCGCAATCACCCGGACAAGTTGCAGGCGAACGGCCTGCCCGAGTCCATGCTCGAGCGTGCCAAGGAGCGCACGCAGCAGATCCAGGCGGCCTACGAACTGGTGCGCGCCGCGCGCGGCATGCGCTGAACGCTCCGCTCAAGTAAACTGAAACGCATGGCCTCTCCCTGGATTGCACCCTCGATCCTGTCCGCCGATTTCGCGCGGCTCGGTGCCGAAGTCGACGCCGTGCTGGCCGCCGGAGCCGACCTCGTGCACTTCGACGTGATGGACAACCACTACGTGCCGAACCTGACGATCGGGCCGCTGGTCTGCGAGGCGCTGCGCAAGCACGGTGTCAAGGCGCCGATCGACGTGCACCTGATGGTGAAGCCGGTCGATCGCATCGTGCCGGATTTCGCGCGCGCCGGCGCTACATACATCAGCTTTCACCCCGAAGCCAGCGAACATGTCGACCGCACGATTGCGCTGATACGCGAGCAGGGCTGCCGACCGGGACTGGTGTTCAACCCGGCCACGCCACTCGAGTGGCTCGACTACACGCTCGACAAGCTCGATCTGGTGCTGCTGATGTCGGTTAATCCCGGCTTCGGCGGCCAGCAATTTATCCCGGGCGTGCTGCCGAAGATTGCCGCGGTGCGCGAGCGCGTGCGCGCGCTCGGGCGCGAGATACGGGTGGAAGTGGACGGCGGCATCAAGTCCGAGAACATCGCCGCCGTGGCGCGCGCCGGTGCCGATACCTTCGTCGCGGGCTCGGCGATCTTTGGCGCGAAGGACTACGCGGCGACCATCCGCGCGCTGCGCGAGGGTATCGCCACCGGCAACGCCGGGCGCTGATGTGCGCGCCGCGCGAGGCGGCGCGGCTCAATCACTCTTCGTCGTCCTCGTCATCATCGTCGTCATCGACGACGGGGACGCTGGCGGCCATCGGACGTGGTGCCGCGGCGGCGCCACTGCCCTTGGCGGGAATCACCACGGGCCGGGTCTTCATTTTCGGCCGCGCGTTGAACACGACGATGGTCTTGCCGGTGGCCCGCAGCAGGCCCTGTTCCTCGAGCACCTTGAGCACGCGCCCGGCCATCTCACGCGAGCAGCCGATCAGGCGCGAGAGTTCCTGGCGCGAGACCTTGATCTGCATGCCCTCGGGATGCGTCATCGCGTCCGGCTCGTTGCACAGGTCCATGATGGCGTGCGCCACGCGGCCGGTGACGTCAACGAAGGCGAGGTCGCCGAGCTTGCGGTTGGTGCGATCGAGGCGCGTCGCCAGCTGCGTGGCGAGCTCGAAGATCAGGCCGGGGCTCTCGGTCGCGACCTGGCGGAAGCGCGGGTAGGTCATCTCGGCGAGCTCGCAGGCGCTGCGGGTACGCACCCAGGCGCTGCGCGTGGGCTGTTCGTAGAACAGGCCCATTTCGCCGAAGAACTGGCCCTTGTTGAGGTAGGCCAGCACCATCTCGTTGCCTTCCTCGTCCTCGATCATCACTTCCACCGAGCCACTGATGACGTAGTAGAGGACGTCGGGCAGGTCGCCGGCATGGATAAGCACGGTTTTCGAGGGTACGGTCCGTACCCGGCAATAACTGAGGAACCGGTTGATAGCCGGAATGTCGCTCAATGCTCTGACATTCTCTTCCATAGGGCTTGCGCTTTGTTCCCGTGAGAGGTGGTTCATTCCCGCTTTTTATTACATAAGTCCCGCTGCCTGCAAGGTTTTTATGCAGGCATCAGATCCAGTAGGCGAGGCGAGTCATCAGCTGCGAGGTCATTTTCATCCCGATACGCACCAGCGGCGGCAATTCGCTGGCCCCGCGGGAGCGAGCCGCATGTGCGTGCGCGACCTCGTCGCGCTGCATGGTTTCGAGGATGCGCCGACTGCGCAAGTCCGCAGCCGGCAGGCGGTCGAGATGTTCTGCCAGATGGCCTTCGACCTGCCGCTCGGTCTCGGCCACGAAGCCCAGGCTCAAGCGGTCGCTGAGTGCCGCCGCGCCCGCGCCGATGGCAAAGGAACCGGCGTACCACAGCGGATTGAGCAGGCTGGTGCGCTCACCCAGTTCCATGAGCCTGCGCTCGCACCAAGCCAGGTGGTCGCCTTCCTCGGCGGCGGCGCGCAGCAGGAATTCGCGGGTGGCGGGGGAGCGGGCCAGGAGGGCCTGGCCATGGTAGAGGGCCTGCGCGGCGATCTCACCGGCATGGTTTACGCGCATCAGGCCCGCCACGTGCCGGCGGTCGCTTTCCCCCAGGGGGGTGGGGTCCGGCAGGTCCGGGGCCTCGCGCTGGGCCACGGCGGGGGCAAATAGCGCCCGCAGGGCGTTATCAGCCGCCTGCAGCAGGCTATCGACGCTCAGAATCGGGGCCTGGGGCCGTTCCATGGCCCTACTATATAGAGCTGTCAGGTTACCTGCCCCCTTGGGGTCCGGTAGGGGTCGACCGCCGCTTTGCAAAGCGCAGGGGCCTTCAGTACACTTCCGCGCCCATTTTTCGGGAAGAACCATGGCGCCGCAGGGTCCTTTTGGACCCGCCCGGCGGCTTGGGATTTGGAGTTTTTGTAAGCATCATGAAGACGATATTCGCCAATCCGTCGACCGTACGCGGCGACTGGTACGTGGTCGACGCCAGCGGCAAGACGCTGGGCCGACTGGCCACCCAGATTGCCCACCGCCTTCGCGGCAAGCACAAGGCGGACTACAGCCCGCACGTGAACATGGGCGATCACATCGTGGTGCTGCACGCCGGCAAGATTGCCGTGACCGGCAACAAGCTCGACGACAAGATGTACCACCATCACACCGGGTATCTGGGCAACCTGAAGACGATCTCGCTCGGCAAGCTCCTCAAGGAGCACCCGGAGCGCGCGCTGCAGTTCGCCATCAAGGGCATGCTGCCGAAGAACACCCTGGGCCGGAACATTTACCGCAAGCTCCATGTGTTCGCGGGCGGGGAACATCCGCACGTCGCCCAGCAACCCAAACCGCTCGCACTGTAAGCACCAGGATCAGCCCATGGCAGTTTCACCCGACTACGGCACCGGCCGCCGCAAGACTTCCACCGCCCGCGTTTACATGCAGGCCGGCACCGGCAAGATCACGGTCAACGAGCGTCCGCTCGACGAATTCTTCGGCCGCGAGACGGGCCGGATGATCGTGCGCCAACCGCTCGAGCTGGTGGAGATGACGGCCAAGTTCGACATCACCGTGCAGGTCAGCGGCGGCGGCATCACCGGCCAGGCCGGCGCCATCCGCCACGGCATTGCTCGGGCGCTGATGGAATATGATTCGACGCTGCGTGGCCCGCTGCGCCAGGCCGGCTTCGTCACCCGCGACGCCCGTGAGGTCGAGCGCAAGAAGGTCGGACGCCGCAAGGCCCGCCGCGGCCCGCAGTACTCGAAACGTTAAGTCCGCGGCGCTGGGCGCCGCCGCTCGTGGGCGCCGCCCGGCACAGCCGCTTACATTGCTTTCGGTTACGGGTGGGGGATCGTCTAGTGGTAGGACCGCGGACTCTGACTCCGCTAACCTAGGTTCGAATCCTAGTCCCCCAGCCACCCATGTCCTGCTTCCGCCAGCTGTTCGATCCGGTCTCGTCGACTTATACGTACCTGTTGGCAGACGTAGCAGCGCGCGAAGCTTTACTGATAGATCCGGTGTTCGAGCAGGCACAGCGCGACAGCGCGCTGCTGCACGAGCTCGGCTTCCGGCTCTGCGCCACCATCGACACGCACGTGCATGCCGATCATGTCACGGCCGCATGGCGCCTGAAGCAGCTGCACGGGAGCGAGATCATCATCGGTGCGCGCTCGGGCGCCGAGCGCGCCGACCGCTACGTGGAGCACGGCGCGGGGATTGCCTGTGGCGATAGGGCGCTGCAGGTGCGGGCTACGCCCGGCCACACATCCGGGTGCATCACGCTGGTGCTTGACGATGAGTCCATGGCCTTCACCGGTGATTGCCTGCTGGTGCGGGGTTGCGGCCGCACCGATTTCCAGGGCGGCGATGCGGGCGTCATGTTCCGCTCGATCCACGAGCAGATCTTCACGCTGCCCGGGAGCTGCCTGCTCTATCCCGGCCACGACTACCGCGGCATCACCGCCACGTCCGTGGCGGAGGAACGCTCCTTCAACCCGCGGCTCGGCGGCGCGCTGAGCGAGAGCGATTTCGTCGGCTACATGGAACACCTGGGATTGCCGCATCCCAAGCAGATCGACGTGGCCGTGCCCGCCAACCGCCAGTGCGGTTACACGCAGGTGGTAGCAGCGGGCGATGCCGATCCGACCTGGGGCCCGCTGGCGTTCACCTTCGCCGGCTACTGGGAGGTGCCCGCCGAGTGGGTCGCCGAGCACCTCGCGCAGCTGCAGCTGGTGGACGTGCGTGAGCCGGGCGAGTTCGACGCCGGCCTCGGGCACATCGTGGGCGCGCGGCTCATGCCGCTGGGATTGCTGGCGGCGCAGGCTGCGCAACTGGATCACGCGCGGCCGATCGTCACCGTGTGCCGCGCCGGTGGACGCTCGGCGCAGGCGACCACGGTGCTGCGGCGCGCGGGGTTCAGCCAGGTCGCGAACCTGGCCGGCGGCATGCTGCGCTGGCATGCGGCCGGACTGCCGGTAGAAGGCGCCTCGGACGTCGACCTGGACTAGGTCGCAGGCTTCAGATCGTGCGGATACCGCGGTCGGTGCCGACAATCAGCAGGTCCGCCGGGCGCGCCGCGAACAGACCCACGGTTACCACTCCGGCCAGCTGGTTGATCGCGCTCTCGAGCGCACGCGGGTCGCTGATGTGCAGGCCATGCACGTCCAGTATCTGATTGCCATTGTCCGTGATGATGCGTTCACGCCACACCGGGCGGCCGCCGAGCGCCATGAGCTGCCGCGCAATGAGTTCGCGCGCCATGGGTATCACTTCGACCGGCAGCGGGAAATGGCCGAGCGTGTCGACCAGCTTGGTGTCGTCGACGATACAGATGAAGCGGCTCGCAGCGGCTGCAATGACCTTCTCGCGCGTCAGGGCGGCGCCGCCACCCTTGATCAGCTCGCGCCGCGGGTTGGCCTCGTCGGCGCCGTCGATATAGAGACCCAGGTCTGGCACCTCATTGAGGTCGAGCACCGGGATGCCGAGCGCGCGGAGCTTTGCGGTGCTGCCCTCCGAACTGGAAACGGCGCCGCGCAGCCGGGTCTGCCACGGCCCCAGTTGATCGATCAGTGCGTTGACGGTGGAGCCGGTCCCGACCCCCAGCACCATGCCATCGCGCAGCTCCGCGAGTGCGGCGGCAGCGGCCTGCTGCTTCTTCTCGTGCGCCGAAAGTGCCATGTTTTCCAGTTCCAGAAATGACTGTGCCCGCTTGCGCGGGCACAGTCTCAGCTTTGAATCAGGCTTGTGAGATTTGACTCCCACTCACCTTGAAGTAAAGGCCCTTACTTCTTCTTCGCAGCTTTCTTCTTGGCCTTCTTCTTTGCCTTAGCCATGAAAGATCTCCATATATCAGGTTAGTCCGGGGACGGAGTATATACACGAGACATAAAAAAACAAGCGCGTGTGTCGCGCGCGCGTCGATGTGAACTCACTCACACTCACTCGAGCGAGAGGATGAACTGCCAGTGAGCATCGCTGACGGCTTGCACCGAGAGCCGGTTGCCGCGTTGGAGCAACGTGAGGCCGCGCAGTTTTCCCTCGTCATGCGCGCGCAGTTCATCGAGCGTGATGATGCGTCGGCAGCGGCGCGTGAGCTGCACGTTGATCGCATACCAGCGCGGCGCAGCCGGGTTGCTGCCAGCGTCAAAGTGCTCGTTTTTGCGGTCGAACGCAGTGGGGTCTGGAAATGCGGCGCGCGTCACCGTGACGATGCCGGCGATGCCGGGCACCGCGCAGCTCGAGTGATACAGGAACGCCTGCTCGCCGCGTTGCAGCTGGTCACGCAGGAAGTTGCGCGCCTGGTAATTGCGCACGCCGTCCCAGGTGGCGGTGCGCCTGGGCGCCCCGGCGAGGTGGTCGATGCCGAAGGTGTCGGGTTCGGTCTTGAGCAGCCAGTGAGCCATGGTTCAGGACCTCCGCTGGAAATATTGGAGGCCGCGCTCGGTGATCACGCCGTCGAGCGGCACGTCATGCGCGGCGGAGGGGAGTGCATCGAGGCGCTGGCACTCGAACGCGATGCCTATCAGTAGAGGTTTCCCATACCGACCACGCCTGTCAGCAACGAACCTGTCGTAATAGCCCGCACCATTGCCGAGCCGGTTGCCCTTGCCGTCGAATCCGACCAGCGGCATGAGCACGAGCGCAAACGCCTGCGCGGGCAGCGTGGCGGCGCCGCGCGGTTCGGCGATGCGGTAGCGGTTCAGCGCCCGTCCGGCGCCACCGTCACGGACCATCAGCATGCGGTGCGCGACGTAGTCGGTGATTCGCGGCAGGTACACGCGGCAACCCCGCCGGCGCGCAAGCGCGAGGAGCGCTGCCGTGTCGACCTCGGAACCGCGCGACAGGTACAGCGCGATGGCAATGCCGGGCCGGAACCAGGGGGCACGTGCCAGGTGGGCGCTGATGAGGCGGCCGGCCGCGCGGCGCGCGGCGCGCGGCTTTGCGGCGCGGCGCGCCCAAAGCTCGCGCCGCAGTGAGCGGCGCGCGCTGGCCTGGGAGACGGCGGTCGTGGTCACGCTATTGCGCCGTTCGAGAGAATAAAGCGTCACCCGCAATGCCGGTGCGAACCGTTGCTCTCGACCAGAGCAACAAGTGGGACTTCCTGCGGCAGGTAAGGCTTTCTGCTCAAGGCAGACCTGCACAATGCTGCCAGCAAAGTCAGATCCCGGGGTGTTTCAACTTAGGGTCGAGAGGTAACCCAGCCCGCTTATCGAACACCACAGGTGACGCGGTCCCGACTCTACACTAAAGATCGAGCTGTTGCCCTTTCTGGAGCGCGGTTTCGACGCGCTCGCGCAGCAACTTGATGCGGGTGCCGAGTTCGCTCTGCGAACCGTGATCCCGTTCACGCTGGCGCAGCATTTCATTGGCGATATTCAGGGCGGCCATCACGGCAATGCGGTCCGCGCCGACTACTTTGCCGGTGTCGCGGATTTCCTTCATGCGGGAATTGAGGAACGCCGCACTATCGATCAGGTCGCCACGCTCCTCTTTGGGGCAGGCGACGAAATAGTCCTTGTCGAGGATGCGGACGCTGACGCGGGTGCCCTCGGCCTCGCTCACGCGGTGCGCTCCATGGCCTTGAGGCGGCCGATCATCGCCTCGACCCGCGCGCGCACCTGCTCGCTGCGGTTCATCACCGTGGTCTTCTCGCTCGCCAGGCTGTCCTGGCGCGTACGCAGCGCACGATTCTCGTCCTTGAGGCGGTGCACGGTGGCGATCAGTTCTTCGAGGCGTATTTCCAGGCGCTTGAGCTCAAGCTCCGCGCCGCTGCTTTTTTCGTTGTCGGCCATGTGAAAACTATAGTTCCGCGCCACGAGCGCGGTCAATCGAATTGCGGTAGGTTAATGCTGTAGGTGGCCTGTTGCGTGCCGCCGGGACGGGCCCTACCATGCCAGCGGGCACACTCTCAAGCTTGACGGAAGCACGTGGCCAGTTCCAGCAATTACGAGCAGATCCAGCGCCTGATGGCGGCCTCCCGTGCGGTCGCTGAACCCGCCGAGGCCCACGGCACGCTGGCGGGCGCGCTGTGCGCCGCCGGTGCCTACGGTTTCGACGACTGGCTGGCGGAGATCCTGCCTGAGGGCGTTGCGCCGGGCGTAGCGGCCGTACCTTCCTTGCGCGAACTTTACGATGCCACGCGCGCCGCGCTCCAGGGCACGCAGATGCAGTTCGAGTTGCTGATGCCCGACGATGACGCGCCGATCGAGCAGCGCACCGAGGCACTCACATTATGGTGCAATGGCTTCGTCTATGGGCTGGGCACCAGCGGCGCGGCGGATCCAGAGCAGCTCCCGGGCGACGCGGGGGAGATCGTGCGCGACCTGGCGCAGATCATGCGCGCCGGGGTCGACGCGCGCGAAGGGATCGAAGCCAACGAAGCGGCACTGGCCGAGCTGGTGGAGTTCGTCCGCGTCGGCGTGCAGGTGGTGTTCGAGGAGCTGGGCGCCACGCGCCAACCGGCGCCGCCCCCACCGGGCGTTTCGCTGCACTAAGGGCCAGAGCAAATGCCCGCCAAAATGAGCGAGGAATTCGCGCGCCGCCGCCGCCAGCTGATGCGGCTCATGGGCAAGGATGCAATCGCGATCCTGCCTGCGGCCCCCGAGCGCACGCGCAACAACGACGTGCTCTATAACTTCCGCCAGGACAGCGATTTCCACTACCTCACGGGTTTCGGCGAACCCGAGGCGGTGGCGGTGCTGATCCCGGGCCGCTCGCAGGGTGAATTCGTGATGTTCATGCGCGAGCGCAACGCGGCGCGCGAGATCTGGGACGGGCGGCGCGCCGGCCCTGAGGGCGCGCGGCGCGACTACGGCGCCGACGATGCCTTCCCAATCACCGACCTGGACGACATCCTGCCCGGACTCCTGGAAACCCGGGCGCGCGTGTACCACACGATGGGCAAGTACCACGACTTCGACCAGCGCGTGGTCGGTTGGGTGAATACGCTCCGTTCGCAGGCACGCTCCGGCACGCATCCGCCGCAGGAATTCGTGGCCCTCGATCACGTGCTGCACGACATGCGGCTCTACAAGAGCCGCAACGAGCTGGTGATCATGCGCCGCTCGGGCGCCATCGGCGCGGGGGCGCACATCCGCGCCATGAAATTCTGCCGCCCCGGACGCACCGAGTACCAGGTGATGGCCGAACTCGTGCACGAGTTCGGCCGCCATGGCGCCGATATTTCCTACCACCCCATCGTCGGTGGTGGCGCCAATTCCTGCGTGCTGCACTATGCCGAGAACAGCCAGCCGCTGAAGGATGGCGACCTGCTGCTGATCGACGCGGGTTGCGAGCACCAGTACTACGCCTCGGACATCACCCGCACCTTCCCGGTGAACGGCCGCTACAGTCCCGAGCAACGCGCGGTCTACGAAGTGGTGCTGGCGGCGCAGCACGCGGCCTTAGCGAAGGTGAAACCGGGCAACCACTGGAACGAGCCGCACGACGCCGCGGTGCGGGCCATCACGCAGGGGCTGGTGCGGCTGGGCCTGCTCAAGGGCCCGCTGGCCAGTCTCATCAAGGACGGCGCCTACCGGAAATTCTTCATGCACCGCACCGGTCACTGGCTCGGCATCGACGTGCACGATGTCGGCGATTACAAGGTGGGCGATGAATGGCGCGTGTTCGAGCCCGGCATGGTGTTGACCGTAGAACCCGGCATTTACATACCCGCCGGCACGCGCGGCGTGCCGAAGCGCTACTGGAACATCGGCATCCGCATCGAGGACGACGTGGCGGTCACGGCCAAGGGCCATGAGGTACTGACCGCGCTGGTGCCCACCGACCCCGATGAAATCGAAAAGCTGATGGCGGCGGCATGAATAGGGCGACTGTGACGCAAGTCGACATTGCCATCGTCGGCGGCGGCATGGTCGGTGCCAGCCTGGCGCTCGCGCTGGCTGGCACGGCTAAGCGCGTGCTGCTGATCGAAGCCGTCGTTCCAGACTCGGCCCACCAGCCCAGCTTCGATGAACGCACCACGGCGCTCGGCAATGGCAGCCGGCGCGTGTTTGAGACGCTGGGCGTCTGGCCGCGACTGGCCGCGCATGCGGGAGCCGTGACGGAGATCCGGGTCTCGGACGCGGGCCGCGCTGGCGCAGCGCGCCTGACGGCCTCGGAACAGGGACTCGAGGCGCTGGGCTACGTGGTGCCCAACCGCCAGCTCGGCCTGGCGCTGTGGCAGCAACTCGCGGCGCAACCCTCGATCGCGATCCGCAACCCGGCGCAGCTTCGCGAGCTGCAGCTGGACGCCGATGCAGCGCATCTTCGGGTCAGCACGGGCAGCAACACCGGGACCGGCGGCGGCAGCGGGTCGAGTGGCACCACCGAGATTGTCGCGGCGCGCGTCGTGGTTGCGGCGGATGGCGCGCAATCGCTGGTGCGGGCCGCGGCAGGCATCGCCGCCGAGATCGAGGACTACGAACAGGTGGCGGTGGTGGTGCACGTTGCCACCGACCTGCCCTCGGCCGGCATCGCCTATGAACGCTTCACCGCCACGGGGCCTCTGGCGGTGCTGCCGCTGGCCGACGGTCGCTACACGGTGGTCTGGACGCTCGCGCCGGATCGCGCCCAGCAGGTTTGCGCGCTCGATGACGGCGCGTTTGGCGTCGCCCTGCAGCAGGATTTCGGCTGGCGCATAGGCCGCATCACGCGCGTGGGCGCGCGCGCGACTTATCCGCTGCGGCTGAGTCGCGCCGAGAGCATGGTGGGCACGCGCGCCGCGCTGGTGGGCAACGCGGCGCAGTCGCTTCATCCGGTGGCGGGGCAGGGTTTTAACCTCGGCCTGCGCGATGCAGCACTGTTGGCCGAGATTCTGGCTGCCGCAGCGGATCCGGGCGCGCCAGCCGTGCTCGAACAATACGAGCGCCGGCGCGCCGTCGACCGACGCGGCATGATCGGGTTCACCGACGGCCTCGTGCGCCTGTTCGCCAGCGATCGTCCGTGCATGGCGCTAGGGCGCACCCTGGGACTGGCGCTGTTCGACCTGGCGCCCGGCGCGAAGCGTGCGCTGTCGCGCCTGAGCTGGGGATTCGGCGGCGATACGCCGCGGCTGCTACGCGGCCTGCCGGTGAACTGATGGAAACGCCGCGCATGGACACGGATTTTGACGTCGTGGTCGTCGGCGGCGGCCCGAACGGTGCCACCGCGGCGGCGCTGCTGGCGCGCCACGGCGGCATCGCGCCCGCACGCATCGCGCTGGTCGCGCCAGAACTCGCGATCGGCGCCGCTGCGAGCGGTGCCACTGCGAGTGGCGCAATTTCCGCCGACGCGCCGCCAGATCTGCGCGTGGCGGCAATCTCGCGCGCCAGCGAGCAACTGCTGCGCAATGCCGGCGCCTGGCAGCAACTGCCGCAGGGGCGGCTGTGCGCCTACGAGCGCATGCGCATCTGGCACGAATCAGCGCCGGCCGATGGCCCCGGTACGCTGGCATTCTCGGCGGCCGAATTGGCAGAACCGAACCTTGGCTACATCGTCGAGAATCGCGCGCTCGCCGCGGCCGCGCTCGCGAGCTTTAGCGAGCAGGGCGGGCGCGTCATCGCCGCGCGCCTGCACTCGCTCGCCAGCGACGCAGCCGCTGCGCGGCTCGGTACGGACCAGGGCGCTTACACGGCGCGGCTCGTGGTCGGGGCCGACGGCGCGCGCTCGCAGGTGCGCGAACTGCTGGCCCTGCCGGTGCGCGAGCACGACTATGGGCAGGCTGCGATCGTCGCGAATATTGCCACCGCGAAACCGCACCAACACACAGCCTGGCAGCGATTCCTCGGCAGCGGACCGCTCGCGTTCCTGCCGCTGTTCGATGGCAGCAGTTCGATCGTCTGGTCGGCCGGCAATACGCTGGCCGAAGAATTGATGGCGCTCCCGCCAGTGGAATTCGCGCTGCGACTCGAGGCGGCGAGCGACGGCGTACTCGGCGCGACACGGCTGATCGGCGAACGAGCGCTCGTGCCGTTGCGGCGCGCCACCGCCGTGACGCTGGTCGGTTTGCGCGTAGCACTGGTGGGTGATGCGGCACACGTGATCCACCCCCTGGCAGGGCAGGGTGTGAACCTGGGGTTCATGGACGCGGCCGCACTGTGCGGGGTGCTGGCCAGAGGCGTGGCTGAGCGCGAGGATCCCGGCGCGGCGCGGCTCCTCACGCGCTATGAACAGGAACGATTGACGCACGACACGTTGATGAGCTGGACGATGAGCGCCTTCAACGAGGTCTTCGCGCGCGGCCCGGGTCCGGCTGGCTGGATGGCCGCGCGCCTGCTGGGGCTGGCGGGCGCGAACGCGACTGTGCGACGCGCATTTGCCCGCCGTGCCCTCGGACTTGCGGGCGAGGTGCCGGCACTGGCGCAGCGCGGGCCCGCGAGCGCGACGCATCCCGTGGACCCTAGGGAGGCTGCATGTTGAAGCTATTGTTGTGGCTGGTGTTGCTGGTGCTGTGCTGGCCGCTGGCGCTGCTGGCGTTGCTGCTGTGGCCTTTGCTGTGGTTGATCTCGCTGCCCTTCCGCATCGTGGGCATCGTCTTCGATGGTGCGTTTGCCTTCCTGCGCGCGGTCGTTATGCTGCCCGCACGGCTGATCGGCGGCGGCCGGCCCCAGGCTTAATGCCGGAGGCGCCGGGCGCGCGGGTCTCAATCTTCAAGGAGTCAGATATGTATCGAACGAGCAAAACCTCTTTCTGGTCCGCGCTGCTGCTGTCATCAACATGGATTGCAGTACCGTTGGCATCGGCTGCCAGTGCGCCGGCGGCGCCCGCTGCGCATGCCACCTACAGCGACGAGGAAGTCACCAAGGCCGCCAACGATTTCTTCAAGAATGGTGCGCAGGACCTGGGCAAGGTGCTGCAGAAGGTGCTGAAGGAGAAGGGCCAGCCGGTTGCCATCATCCGCGGCGAAGAAGCCGGCGGCGCGGTCGGTGTTGGCCTGCGTTACGGCCACGGCGAACTCGACTACAAGGGCGGCGGCGGCCAGAAGGTCTACTGGCAGGGTCCTTCGATCGGGTTCGATGTGGGAGCGAATGCGGTCAAGGTATTCGCGCTTATTTATGAGCTACCCAATAGCGAGCACCTGTTCCGCCGATTCCCCGGCGTCGAGGGGAGCCTCTATTTCGTCGGCGGCTTCGGCGTCAACTACGTGCAGAACGGCAGCACCGTGATTGCGCCGGTGCGCTTTGGGGTGGGTTGGCGCCAGGGCGTCAGCGTTGGCTACATGCACTTCTCGCCGAAGAAACGCCTCAACCCGTTCTGAAGCCAAGGCTCCGCAGGCCCGTCAGGAGATCGCATGGACGAAAGCAACAGAATGCCGAAAGGCATTCCCTACATCATTGCCAACGAGTTTGCCGAGCGCTTCTGCTTCTACGGCATCAACGCGATCCTGACCATCTACATGACTGGCACGTTGCACTTCGGGCAGGCGACCGCCACGAAGTGGCAGAGCTGGTTCAAGGCGGGTGCCTATTTCTTTCCGCTGGTCGGCGCGGTCGTCTCGGACGTGTTCTGGGGCAAATACCGCACGATCATCGTTTTTTCGATGGCTTACGTGCTGGGCTGCGTGGTGCTGGCGTTCGGGCCTCAGACCCCGGAAACACTGATGATCGGCCTGGGTTTCATCGCCTTCGGCACCGGGGGCATCAAGCCCTGTGTCTCGACCAATGTGGGCGATCAGTTCACCAGCCGCAACCAGCACCTGATCGAGCGCGCGTTCAGTTACTTCTATCTCTCGATCAATGCGGGTTCATCAATCTCCATCTTCTTTTGCCCGGTGCTGCTGGATAAATACGGGCCCAAGGCGGCCTTTGGCATGCCTGCGGCAATGATGGCCGTGGCAACGCTGGTCTTCTTCCTGGGCCGCAAGCGATTCGCGGTAGTGCCGCCAGCCGGGGGGCAGTGGCTCAAAGACATCCTCTCTCCGAGCGGACTCAAACTGCTGCGCAACCTGCTGATCATCTATGTGTTCGTCGCCGCCTTCTGGGCGCTATGGGACCAGAGCAATGGCCAAACCTGGACGCTGCAGGCAACCTCCGATCTCATGGACAAGAACATGGGCTTTGGCATTACGCTGCTGCCGGCGCAGATCCAGGTGGTCAACGGCCTGCTGATCCTGCTCATGGTGCCGATCTTCACGTTCGGCGTCTATCCGCTGTGGGGGCGCTACTTCAAGGTGACCCCGCTGCGCAAGATTTGCATCGGTCTGTTCATGGTTGGGGCCTCGTTCCTGATCGTGAGCTGGATCGAGGGGCGCATTCAGGGCGGTCACAGTGTATCGGCGTGGTGGCAGATACTGGCATACGTGGTACTGACCGCTTCGGAAGTGCTGGTGTCGATCACGGCGCTGGAGTTCTCCTACAAGCAGGCGCCGCTGCGCATGAAGAGCTTCATCATGGCCCTTTACCTGCTGTCGATCAGCGTCGGCAATGCCAGTACGGCGGTCGTCAACAGCATGATGGTGCGCGAGCTGCCTGGTACCACGGTCAGCAGTGGTGCACAGACCTGGGTCGCGCTGTCGCCGGGCGTGGCCATGATCACGGGCCAAAAGATCGACTTCAACGAGCACACTGGCATCACGGTGCATGGCACCGACGGCAAGGACGCTCCGCTCCAGGGCACATTCCTGGTGGCTGAAGTCCAGAGCAATCGTGTCCGGCTGATGGACAACGAGCACCGCCGGAGTGTGGCCTCGACTGGCGTGTGGAACAGCGCCGAGGGTGGCGTATCCACCTATAAGCTGGTCGGACCCCAGTACTTCAACTTCTTCGCCTACATCGTAGCCGGCATGGGCGCGCTTTTCGTCTTCGTGGCGATGTTCTATCGCGAGCAGACCTACGTGCGCGAGGACCAGGCGTAGCGGGCCGAGACTAGCCCGATAGTGCGATGCTGATGACGCCGGCCACGATGCACAGTGCGCCGGCCAGGCGCTGCGCTGCGGCCTGCTCGCCCAGCAGCCGCGCGCCAAACCACGTGCCCACGAGTGTCGCCAGTTCGCGCGTGGGCGCCACGTGGCTGATGGGCGCCCGGCGCATCGCGAACAGCACCAGGATGTATCCCAGCGGCCCGAGCGTCGCGACCGTCAGCACTGGCAGGCGATAGGCGCGCCATTCGCGCACCAGCTCGGCGCGCGCCGCCAGCGCCTGCGGCGAGAGCACGAGCACGCGAAAGCAGTTGCCCGTGAAGTCGATGAGGAAGGGCGAGATCGCCAGCACCTTTACTGCCCAGCCATCGTTGAGCGTGTAGGCGGCGATGCAGGCACCCGTGACCGTGCCCCACAGGAGTCCCGGCAGCGCGTTGCGCCGGAGCGAGCGGTGCAGGTTGGCGACCAGCACGATGCCGGCGATGATCAGCAGTAACCCAAGTACGGCCAGCGGACCCGGGCGTTCTCCGAACAGCAGCACGGCGCCCGCGAACGAGAACAGCGGGCCGCTGCCGCGCGCCAGCGGATAGACGATCGACAGGTCGGCGGCGCGGTATCCGGCCTGCAGCGAGAGGGAATACAGCAGGTGCAGCACCGCGGTGCCCGCCAGTGCCAGGCACTGCGCCGCGCCAAAGTGCGGCAACTGATGCAGCAGCACGATAAGCACCAGTGGAGTCCACACGACCAGCGAAGCGACCGAATACAACCAGACGAAATGGCGCGAGGCCGCCGCACGCTTCGCCTGCAGGTTCCATGCGGCGTGGCAGAGCGCCGCGAGCAGCACGGCGCACAGGGCACTTAAGGGCAAGCGGTCTCCGCAGGTTGGAAACGTGAGCGACCATGGTGCATGGCCGCGAGCGCGCAGTTCAATGCTTTTGTGGCCGGACGGCCGCCATCGCGGCACTCCCCAGGGCGGGAACAGACACTAGGCGTCGAGTTCGACCTTCGAGCGGACGAGCGTGGGCACGTTGGTGGCCTGTTGCGCCACGCATGACTCGCCAGCACTCACCAGGTCCACTCCCAGGCGATCGGCCTGCTGCATGATGTACAGCACCAGGGCGCCGAATTCGCGCTGCACGTCCTCGCGCGGCCAGTCACGCCGTTCCCACGAAAAGCGCAACAACAGATCCTTGAGTTCGCCAAGAGTGACCAACACGATACCCATCCTCGGGAAGTTTGCCGCTCCGCAGCGGATCCTGCGGTGCGGCATTATGCCCGGCCGGGCCGCCTGGACAACGTCGCTTGCGGGAACTGAGACCTACGTCGCATGCTAGCGGTCAGCGCTCGGAGCTAGCTTGCCGATGTCGGCTCTCATGGGAACAGCGGGCATGATCAGCGAATCACCTTGGGTCGTCGAGCGCTTCGGGCAGCGCTGGGCGCGACTGGCATTGATCTGCACCGGGGTGGTGTTCGTGGGGTTGATCGCCGCCTGGGCAGCGGCCAGCGTGGCGGCAGCCTGGCGCGGTGGCCATGCGCTGCAGGGTCTGGCGGAAGGCGCGATCGCCCTGCTGTTGGTGACGCTCTCGCTGCGGATCATGGTGGTGAACTGGCGCGCGATGCGCCCCCGCGGCGAGTTGCCGGTCGTGGCCGCGGACGCCCCGGATCAATCGGGCGTTTGGGGCGTGGGTGGCCCCTCGATGCGCGAGCCGGGCTCAACCGGCGCCTGGCCGATGCGCGGCATCGACCGGCGTTACGAGGATCCGCGCGACTGACGTTTCCGCCTCGCGATCGGGTGGCCGTCCGCTGCCACAGATCTGTAAAAGAAGTCGCCGACAATACGCCCGGGCACAACCGGGGAATTTCCAATGGGCTATGGATTGGACAGCGAAGTCGCTGCGGACGAACTGGAGCAGCTGCTGGCGACGCTTGATCGGCGTCATCGATCGGCGAGTGCGGCGGCCTTTGCAGCCCGCGCCGAATACTGGGCGCTCCGGCAGGAGCACGACACGCCGCTCGAACAGCTAGAGCTCACTGAGCGGCAATGGCAGCGGCTGGAATTTCGCCGCCACGAGCTCGCGAGCCAGATCGATCACCTGAAGTCCTAGGGCGGAGGGCGTATCCTTGGCTGCCCGCCACCGGGGCGCGCCTGGATTCCTGCCATCATGTTCTACACGAAACTTGCGGATACAGATCGCGCCGCGCTGCGCACCGCGCTGGCGCGCATGCCGGAGGAACTGAGGAGCCGGTACGCGGCGCTGAGCGCGGCCGAGGCGCGCGAACGCCGTGCCGGCCAGGCGTTTTCACCCGTCGAGCAGGTCTGGCACCTGGCGGACCTTGAACACGAGGGTTTCGGGCGCCGCATCGAGCGGCTGCTGCACGAAGAGCAACCGGTGCTGGCCGACTTCGACGGTGATGCGATCGCCGCGGAGCGTGATTATCGGCGGCGCTCGCTCCGTGAGGGCCTGGCGGCCTTCGCCGCGGCGCGCGCGGCCAATCTCGCGCGGCTGGCGCAGCTCACCTCGGCAGACTGGGCGCGCAGCGGCACGCAGGAAGGTGTGGGCGCGGTGGCGCTGTGCGACATGCCGGTGTTCATGAGCCAGCACGACGCGGCGCATCGCGCCGAGATCGAGACCTGGCGGGCGGCAGAGCGCTAGCTACCGCACCGGGCGGCTACAGCTGCGGGTCGATTCGTGGTGTCAGCAACGCACCCAGGTCGATGATCATGCCTTCCGTACCGGCTTGCTGCGCCATGTATTCGCTGACGATCATGTACCTGACCACGTCGATGAGCTTTGCCGTACGGTCATTCCCCCAGTCTTCGAGGCTTTCGTTCGCGCGCTGCACGATGGCGCTGGCCTGGGCGGGATTGAGATTGGTGCGGCGGGACACGACCGCCTCGTAGAGAGCGTCGCCCTGGAGCTCTGGCCGTGCCGCAAGCACTGCGTGCAATGCCGCGAGCGATTCGTCGCAGACGCGGCTGGCGAAGCTCCGCTCCACTCTGCGCTTGACCCGCGTTGCAAGCAGGGCCCGCAGACGATGCGTTGGCGATTCAATGATGGCGCTGATATCCATGGCCTTTCCCTGCTCCCTCGCACTTGATGATAGCAGGGGCCGCGATGGCAAAGCGGCTGGCATGCGGCGATCCTGGCCCCTTGAACCCGGACGGCATGAGCGGGTACGTACCGTTCAAGGGGCGTCAATGCGCTCAATTCCGGGCCGACAGCCGTCAGTAGACTTCGCGCTGGTAGATGCGCGAGCTCGGGCCGGGAAACAGGCCGAAGGTCGCCATCGCGGCCGGGTTCGACGGTACGCCCGAACTCGCCGACCAAAGGTATTTCAGCCATGCAGGCGCGGTTGCGGTCACGGTCACGGCGCCGTTGTTGCCGCTGCCTGGCGCCGCCAGCCAGAGATTGAAATCCCCACCCAGCGCGCTGGAGCGATAGCGCAGGCTCGCGCTTGCTGCCGCGGCGCAGCCGATTCCCGAAGTGCCGGGACTGCCGCTGTCGCGCACGCAGGTCTCGCCGGAGGCGAGATTGGCCTGGTAGCCGCTGAATGCGAGCGTCGGTGCGACGGTGCAACTGTCGCTGGTGTTGGTGGTGAATCCCAGCGTGGCACTGAGGTAGTACTCGGTGGTGAGCGTGGTGGGCAGGTCGAGCAGTTCAGAGCCGACGGCATTGCGCAAGACCATGCGCCCGTACCGCTGTGCAGCGCCCGAGCTGAAGCCAATGCCAATGCCGGTGCCGAAACTGACCGGGTTCGCCGCGGTGATGGCATCCAGGTCGATCACGTTGATCGACAGCGCGATGTTGGAGTTGAACGGCGCGATGGCATTGCCGCGCACGTAGGCCAGCCCTAAGCCCGCACCGAAAGTCAGCGTGACCTGGCCGTTCCCCTGGTCCGCGATGAGCGGGTCAGCCGAAGTCGCCGGAAGTCCGGAGGTGTCGAGCGCGGGACTGGCTGGCGTGGGCGTGTAGCTGCGGCCGGTCAGCGAAGCGTTGGCCATGCGCATGAGCGAGCCGGTGTAGTTCTGCGTGGTCGCGCCACCAAAGGCCTGTGCCGTGACCGTGATGACCGGGGCCACCGTGTACGTGAAGGGCTGGCCGAGGTATGTAAATGAACCGGCGGTGCAGCCGGTGCCGAACAGCGGCGTGTTGAGCCCCACCGCAAAACTGTTGGGCACGAAGCGTCCGACATTGCCAGTCGGAGCGCCGGCGATGTCACCCGCGCCGATGTAGTCGCTGTCGGCAATGTGCGGCACCAGCTTCACAATGCCCACTTCGGGCCACGCGAAAGCAGTGCCGGTGGCCACGCCGTTGGTGAAGGTGCCGGCCGTGCCGCTGACGGTTGGAGCGTGTCCAACGGCAGGCAGCACCAGCGTCGTGTTGAATGCGACGGACTCGGGCGTGCTCTCGCGCCCGAAATTGGGCGTCGCCGCACCACCTGCTTCGACCGCCGTGACCGTGGCCGTGAACGTCTGACCCGCCGTCGCGAACACGGTGCCTGTGGCGGTGCTCGATGCGGGGTTGGCGAAACCGTCGCTGGTACGCTTGATATTGGAGACCACGAAGTTTGCCGGTGCCGAGACGATCGTGCCGGTGCTGCCGCGGATGCCGGTCGGGAGAGACGGGTTGCCGGTGGTGTCGTCCTTCATCGAAATGCTGAGGCTCCCGGCGTCCTTGTACTTTGCAGTCACGGTGGCCTGACCGCTGGTGAAGGTCACGCTCTGCGCGCTCGCGCTCGCCTCGAGACTGACGATCGTCGTGCCATTGATCGTGGGCGTGAGGGTTCCGGTCGCGGGGTTCACGTAGCCCGACCAGAACTTCAGGTTCTTGGCGCCGGCATAGCCCGTGATGATGCCGCAGGTGGCGTCCG
The DNA here is from genome assembly GCA_025359205.1 of Gammaproteobacteria bacterium. GTDB lineage: Bacteria > Pseudomonadota > Gammaproteobacteria > Steroidobacterales > Steroidobacteraceae > FEN-1191. The sequence goes on along the minus strand of JANYHD010000027.1, from coordinate 118,897 downwards.
TGGGTGTCTGCCCATAGGCGGTCAGATAGACGCTGAAGTTGTTGCCTGCGGTTTGCGGCGAGGCAAATGCCGGCACGCCGCCAGCGGGATTCGAGAACGGCGCGGAGGTTACGGTGAAGCCGCTCGGCGAGAACACGATCGCGCTCTGCGTGCCATCGTCGTTGACCACGGTGGGACTGGACTGCGAGGCGTGCACGGTTACCGTCGCGGGCCCGGCCCGGTAGCTGAGCGCGAAGGTCGCCGAAGACTGGTTGCCGGGGAAGGTGTAGGTTGCGAGGCCGTCATCCGGCGTCGAGTCCACCAGCGTGCCGCCGCCGGTGGTTAGCGTCCAGGTGCCGCGCGCCGTACTTGTCGAAAGCGTGATCGTGCCGCTGTAGTTGTTGACCGGATTGTTGCTGGCATCGCGGGCGGTGACGGTGACGGCTTGCGGCAGGCAGTACAGCCCATAGGCCGAATTGCTCACCAGGAAGCTCGAGGTGCTGCCCGTGGGCACGAAATGCCAGCCGCTCAGATTGGCCGGCAAGCCCGTCTGCACCAGCGTGTAATCGCTGGTTGTGACTTCCCAGCCGATCTCGGCCGGACCGACATTCGTGCCGCCCGACAGGTTCACCGAGGTGCCGTACATGTAGTAGAAGGACCCGTCCTCGGACACCTGAATCTGCAGGTTGTAGCTGGTGCCGGCCGCGCTCCATTGCGGCACGGCCTGCCAGGTGACCACGAACTGGCGATTGGGCGCCGAGCCCACGGTCGCGTAGTAGATCTTGCCGCCGCCCGCCGCGGAGTTGTCCAGGTCGCCCTGGTAGATCTTCATCGTGGCCTTGAGGTTGGCGCTCGCGTAGCCGTCAGGGTAGGTGCGAGGCGGGCCCGTGCCCGCGGTGCCGTAGGTGCAATAGGTGTTGCCGAACTGCAGCCGGCCGTTGCTGTGGATGCGCACGGCGTTGTAGACCGTGCCGCCGAAGTTGAAGTTGAAGCCGAGCGACAGCGACTTCGACAAGCTGTCGTCGCCGCCGTTGTCAGGGCAACCCACCGTCGTGTCCCAGGTGTTGAGCAGCGTGTGGGTTGCAGTACTGATCCAGTTGTAGGTCGCGGCCTGCGTGGTGTAGCTCGCTGCGAGCAGCCGTTGTGACGGCAGCAGCGCCAGAGCGAGCAGCGCAAAGGTCGCCGGCCATGCTGACCGTTGCGCACGGCGCTCATGGATATTTGCTGCCGCGAGCACGTTCATGTGGCGTCCGTGAAGGTCGCGCTGAATACGCGGCGCACGTACATCGGCTGGCCGTAGGTGCCCGCGGTCGCGCTCGCATTGATCGTGTAGGCGTGGCTGGTGGCGGCTCCATTCGGGAATGCGGTCGAAGTGCAACTGACCACGACGGTAAAGCCGTTGAGCGCCGCTTCGCTGAGATTCAGCGTTGTGCTGGACGCGCACAGGGGCACATTCGGCGCTGGCGCCAGCGCGCGGTAGGCGCCCCATTCGGCACCGGCACGTGCGGCGGCCAGAGCCCGCGCCTGCAGCAGACCCATGGTGACGGCATGCTGCTGGCCGTTGCCAACCCGGATGGCGACCAGCGCCAGTGCGCCCAGCACGACCACCAGGAACAAAGCCGGCACGAGCGCGAAGCCGCGGGCCAGGCTGCGCGCGGCCCGCAGGCCGCGCAACTGCACTTGGCGAGGGAGCGGCCAGGGAGGGAGCGGCATCATGGTGTATTCGCCAGTTGCACTTCATTCAGGAGCTGTATCGATTCACCGGCCCGCGTGAGCTGCAAGGTGATTGTGGCCAGCGCATTGCGCTGCGCGGTGCCGGAGTTATAACTGAACTGGCAGGCGCCCACGTCGACCGCCACCAGCGCCGCGGTCGCGCCGGCGGACGCCAATGCGGCGGCGCTGGCGGGCTGCGTGCTGGCGATGCCATAGCCCGAATAGCGGCGCAGCGTGCCTGCCGTCGTGTCGCACAGGTAGGTCACCGGGCCGCTGACGAGGTAGACGCGCCGGCCGGGCGAACCATAAGTGAAGCGGAACGCCGGGCTCAGTGTCACCAGGTTTTCATTGGCGGAGGAACCCGCCGCGATGCTGATCGCGGTGCCGGCGGGCGTAATGACGTTGGCCATCTCGTAGGCGTTTGCACCGGGCACGCCGACATTATAGATCGCGAGGTACGAGCTCGTGGATGACCAGGGGAGCGTGAGCTGCGTGAACGGCACCGTGGTTGCAAAGGCGCCGTCCGCGGCCGTGAAGTCCAGCTCGAGGGCCGGGTTGCTCAGCGGGCCGCTGTCGCGATAGCGGGCGCCGTCCGCAGTAGCCAGCAGTTCGAGCGCCGTCACCGTGCCGCTGCTGGTGACGCGTGCGCTGTTGGGTAGCGAGCTGCGCAGGTCGCGGCCCATCAGGCGCAGCGCGCTGTCGGCCTCGTCGACCAGGTCGGCGCGGCGCGTCTGGCCGGTGTAGGCCTGCATCGGCGTGACGATGAACATGGCCATGAAGGCCACGACGATTGAGCCTACTACAATGGTCACCACGAGCTCGATGAGGGTGACACCTCGCTCTGTGCGGCGCATGTCAGTAGCTCGTCCGGTAACCCGACAGGGTCACCGAGACATTGGGAACGCGGGTGACCGTCACGTCGATGCGCCGCGCGTAAGCGCTGCCGACGCCGGTCAGCGCGCTGGAAGGCACGACGCTGACCGAGACGGTATAAACGCTGAGCGCGGCGATCGCGTTGTTGTACTGGTCACGTGCGCCGGCATCCGTGAGGCCGTTGTACTGGTCGACCAGGTCCCAGCTGCCGCGGCCGGTATTGGGCGGCGCGCCGTTGGGATCGACCACCCAGCGCTGCAGGATCTCATCGAGATAGGCCTGGCCGATGGCGATCGCCTGCTGCTGCACCATGGCATCGGCGCTGCGGCTCGCGACCGTTGCCATGGTGCCCAGGATCGTGGTGGCGGCGATGGAGACGATGGTGATGGCGACGATGAGCTCCACCAGCGTCACGCCGCGTTGCCGCTGATATCCGGCCGCCGGTTCAGTGGTGCGCATGGCTACTGCACCCGCACGAAGCCGCTGCCGGCGTCGATCGTGATGCTGCGGGCGCCGACCGTGATGGTCGTGCCCGGGCTGCTCGCAAGGCGCCCCTGGGTATCGAACTGGTAAACGCCCGTCGGACTGGCGTTGGTTCCGGCAGGTGCGCTCCCCTGGAGCGTAGTGCCGTCATTCGAGAGCAGCGCAGTTGACCAGGTGTTGTCACTGGCGAGGCAGGCATTGCCGGAAGGGGCCTGCTGTGCGGCAGCGTAGCTGCTGGCGTTGACGATAACGCGCGCCGGGCAGCCGGTGATGACCGCCGTCTTTTGCGCGAGGCGCAGCGCAGCGGCCAGTTCATCGGCATAGCCGCGCTCGCTGAAGGTCTGCTGCGAGAAGAACTTGGGGCCGATGGTCGCCGCCAGCACTCCGGCGATCGTCATGACGACCACGAGCTCGACGAGCGTGAAGCCCGCCGGGCCCGTGGTTCGCGCATGGCTTCCGATCCTGCGCGACATGTGTCTGCTCCGTGCGGGATTCGGGCCCGCCCGTTACCCGCGTGCCGGCGTTAGCAGCCGCCCGTGACCGAGTTGATAGCCGGGGCCGCGCCAACCGCAGCGGGCGGCGTGTAGTTCACGACGCAGGTGGCCGGTGTCGCCGCGCCGACCTTGGTCCAGGTCGCAGGACCCGTGGCAGCGGTCGGTCCCGCCGCGAAGATGAAGTCGCCAGGGCTCAGGTTGAGGGCGGCGGCAATGCCCGTCAGGCTGGAATCCGGGTAGCTGTTGACCAGGTTGACGGTGGAGCCTTCCATCGAAACGCTCGCCGAGGCGCCGGTGGCCATCGCCAGGCCGCGGGCGAGCGAAGCGGCGCTGCGCACGCTGCCGGCCAGACCCTGGACCGTGGCGACGCGGGCCTGTCCGTCGAGAGCAATGAATTTTGGTACGGCAAAGGCGGCAAGTATGCCGAGGATCGTGATCACTACGACCAGTTCGATCAGCGTGAAGCCGCGGTCGCGGGACGTATTCATGTTCGACTCCGGGGCGCAGCTGCGCCGATCAAGTGGTTACAGGCGCGCGCTCTTGCGCGCGGTCTTCCGGGTCATCGGCCTAAGCCGCGGGTTCTTGAGCTGGCACCGGCCATTGCTGTGTGGAAGCACAGCTGACATGTGACCTGCGTCACATGCGCCCGCCTTTTCAGCCTGGATGGCCGACCTTGGCGATCATGTTCCACATCGGCAGGAACACGCCGAGTGCCAGGATCAGCACCATGCCGCCCACGGCGATGATCAATATGGGTTCAATCATGGCCGCGAGGTTGCGCAGCCGGTAGTCCACTTCGCGCTGGTAGAAGCCCGAGACTTCCTCGAGCAGGTTCGTCAGTTCGCCGGTCTCCTCGCCGACCGCGACCATCTGCAGCACCAGCGGTGGGAAGATTCCGGCGGCGGTTGCGGCGCGGCTCAGCGAATCACCCCGCTCGACGGCATTGCGGATGTGCAGCAACCGCTCGGCCAGGTATTCGTTGCCGGCAGCGCGCGACAGGAGCGTGAGCGCCTGGATCATCGGCAGGCCTGCGCTGAGTGAGATCGCGAGGGACCGCGTAACGCGCGACAGCACCGATTGGTGCAGCAGTTCGCCCAGCACCGGCGCCTTGAGCTTGAGGCGGTCCCAGCGGAATCTTCCTTCCGGCGTCTTCAGGTAGCGGCGCGCGCCGACGATCGCCAGCGCCGCGCCACCGAGCAGCGCCACGCCATGATTGCGGACGAAGCTCGAGGTACCCATGATGACCTTGGTCGGCCAGGGAATGTCGTTGCCGAGCACGGCGAACAGCGGCGCGAAGTTCGGAATCACGAACACCGTGATCACCGCTACGGCGATACCGATGATGAACATGACGATCAGGGGGTAGCGGATCGCCGCCTTCACGCGGTCCTGCACATCCTGGTCCTGGCTCAGGTATTCGCACAGCCGAAGGAACGCGGCGTCGAGCGTGCCGGTGGATTCGCCGACCCGCACCATGCTGAGGAACAGCGGCGGGAAGATTTCCGGGTGCCGCGCCAGCGAGGAGGCAAAATCGCGCCCCGACTCCAGGCTGTGCAGCACGTCGTGCAGCGCATCGCGCAGCATCACGTTGTGCGTCGACTGCGCCAGCCCGCGCAGGCCACGGAGCAGGGGCAGGCCCGCCTTGGTGATTGAGTACATCTGGCGGGAGAACAGCACCAGGTCGGCGGTCTTGGGCTTGCCGGCGCCAAAGCGCTGCATGAGCTGCTGCACGGTGGCGCCGTCGAGCTGGTCGGGACCAATCTCGATGGGCGTGATGCCGAGGTTGAGGATGCGCGCGGCCACCGCGTTGACGCTGTCGGCCTCGAGCCGGCCGGTGAGCAGGTCGCCACGCGCCGAGCGACCACGGTAGCGGTAGAACGCCATGGGCTAGCCCCGCTTTGCGAGCAGCGTATCGACGCCTGCGGGCGCCAGCGCTTCGCCCTCGGCGAGCTGTGGCGGGGCGTCGATCAGCTCCTCGAGTCCGCTGCCCACGGCCATGGCTTCTGCCAAAGAGGTGGTGCCGGCCAGCGCCATGTCGATCGCGCCCTGCGCGAGCGGCACATAACCGCCACTGTGGCGCGCCGCGTGGGCAAAGCCCTCGAGGTCACCGCGCCGCACGGCATCGGCGAGCGTGCGGTCGATTTCGAGGATCTCGTAGACCGCGATGCGGCCGCGGTAACCGGTGAGGTTGCAGTAGGTACAGCCGCCGCCGGCCATGAAGCGCTGCTTTTCGAGATTGAGCCCGGGGCGGCAGGCCGCCAGCCAGGCCAGCTGGTTGGACGGTGGCGTCGCAGGCTTGGCGCAATCGCCGCAGATGCGGCGCACCAGGCGCTGGGCGATCACGCCGTGCACGGCAGCGGCGATCATGTAGCCGGGTGCGCCCATGTCGAGCAGCCGGTTGACGGTGGCGATGGCATTGATGGTGTGCAGCGTGGAAAACACGAAGTGCCCGGTCATCGCGCCACGCAGCCCGATCTCTACTGTTTCGCGATCGCGCATTTCGCCGACCAGGATGATGTCCGGATCCTGGCGCAGCGCGGTGCGCAGCACGCGCGCGAAATCGAGGCCGATCTTCGGCATCACCTGCACCTGCGTGATCCGGTCGAGCCGGTATTCGACCGGATCCTCGGCGGTGATGACCTTCACGCCCGGGCGGTTGATGTGGTTCAGGGCCGCATACAGCGTGGTGGTCTTGCCGCTGCCGGTCGGACCCGTCACCAGCACCATGCCCGCAGTCCGTTCAACCAGGCGGCGGAAGCGCTCCTCGGTGGCCGCGGGCATGCCGAGCTTCTCGAGCGACAACAGTGCCGTGCTCTGGCTCAGCAGGCGCATCACCACCGATTCACCATGTGTGGTGGGCATCGTGGCCAGACGCACATCCACGCCGGCGTCGCGTACCCGCACGCTGAAGCGGCCGTCCTGCGGCAGGCGCTTCTCGGCGATGTCGAGCCCGCACATTAGTTTCAGGCGTGTCACCAGCGCACTGGCCACGCGCCGGCCTTCGATCACCTGCTCCTGCAGCACGCCGTCGACGCGCAGGCGGATACGCAACTTGTCCTCGCCCGGTTCGATGTGGATGTCCGAGGCGCGCGCCTGCATGGCATCGTGGAACATCGATTGCAGCAGCCGCACCACCGGGGCGTCGGGCGAGCCTTCCTCGGCGGCGAGGTGCTCGATGTCGACGTCGCCTTCCTTGAGATCGTCGCGCACCGCCTCGGCAAGCGAGGCGATCTCGTCGGTCTGCCGATAGACGGAATCGAGCGTCTTGAGGAAATCGGCCTCGCCCACCAGTGCGATCCGCAGCGGGAGCTTCAGCCGCGTTTGCAGCTCATCGTAGGCGTGCAGGTCCGAAGGGTCGGCCATGCCGACCAGCAGACCCTTGGCGTCCTGCTGCAGCACCAGGGCGCGGTAGCGGCGGGCCAGTGGTTCCGGCAGGAGCTTCACGGCTTCACGATCGATGCGCGCCTGCTTCAGGTCGACGAACGGCACCTGCAGGTGCTTGGCGAGGAAGCTGTGCAGAGAGCCTTCCGACAGGAAGCCGAGGTCCGCGAGCACGCGGCCGAGCTTGCGGCCGGTACGCTTCTGCTCGGTCAGTGCGCTGGTCAGTTGCTGCTCGGAGATGACCTGCTGCTGTACCAGCAACTCGCCGAGCCGAATTTTCCGCCGTACATTCACTACTGCGGCTCGGCGGCCAGCTTCTGCCACTGCTCGTCGCTCTCGACGACCATCGGGCGCAGCAGGATCACCAGCTCGGTGTGGACCTCGGTGCGCTGCTGGCTGCGGAACAGATGGCCGAGCCAGGGCACGCTGCCGAGACCCGGAATGCGGAAGTCCTGCGAGGCGCGCGTGGTGCGCATCAGCCCGCCGATCACGATCAGCTGGCCGCTGTTGGCTTTGACGACGCTGTCGGATTCGCGCACCTGGCTGAAGGCGAGCGGCAGGCTGTCCGTCTGCTGCGCGATCGTCACCTGCTTCACCTTCTCGGTGACTTCGCTGACCGTTGGGTGGATGTGCAGAATCACCTGGCCGCCCTCGGCGATCTGCGGCGTCACATCGAGCGCTATCCCGGAGAAAAACTGTGCCAGCGAGACGTCACGATTGGTGACCGGCGTGGTGCTCGCCACCGTGTTGCTCGACACGCCGGTAACGAAGTATTCATCGGCGCCGGCTTTGATGACGGCCTTCTGGTTGTTGAGCGTCGACACGCGTGGGCTCGAGAGCACGTGCGTCTTGCCTTGTGTGCCGAGCAGCTCGATGTAGGAATTGAAATCGGCGGTGTTGACCGCGAGCGCGAAAGCGCCACCCAGCGTGTTGGTGATCGTGTTCGCGATCGTGTTGCCCGGGCCCACCGTGACCGGCCTGGATGGCTGGTTGAGAAGGCTGGCGGCGCCGAAGCCGTTCTGCGGCCCGGTGGCGAAGCCGCCGATGGTCGTGGCGCCGTTGTGCGCGATCGCCGCCCAGTTGATGCCGGCCTGGAAGCCGTCGGACAGCTCCACTTCGATGATCTTCGCTTCCAACACCACCTGGCGCGTGGAGTTGTTCTGGATCTGGTCGAGGAAAAGCTTGACCCCGCGCAGCTCGCGCGGCGTGGCACGCACGGCAATGATGCCCGACTGCGCATTCACCACCACCTGGTGGCCGTGGTCAGTCCCGACGATCGCCTGCAGGCTGGCATTCAGGTCGTACCAGAAGTCGGACGAGGATCGGGTCGAGATGCTGGTGCCGGTGATTTCCTTGACGCGATCGCCCTGCGTGCCGCTGCCTTCCGAGAACACGCTGCCAGCGGGTTCGCTCAGGGCGTTCGCCTGCGAGCTGTCGCTGCTGTTCTGGCCGTTCTGCGTCTGGCCCATACCGGCGCCGCCGCCGTTCTGACCGGTCTGGCCCGAGGAGACTCGCGTGCGTGAGGTGCCGCGCCGTTCGACGTCGAGGTAGTTGATCTGGAACAGCTTCGTCTGCAGCACCGGCGGCACGATCACGAAGCCGCTGGCAGAGCGACGGTAGTCGTAGCCGTAGGCGTCGCCGAGCGCATCAAGCACCTCGGTGATGGTGACGTTCTTGAGCTTCAGGCTGATCGTGCCGCTGATGCCTGGCTCGAACACCATGTTGTAGGGCGTGCCGTCCACGAGGCCTTCAAAGAAGGCGCGCGCCGGCGCGTCAACCACTGCGACATCGAAGCGCGCGTCGTCGGCGCGTGCCGGGAGCGCGAGCACGCCCGTCAGCAACGCCAGCATGAACAGGATTCTTGGGGACTTCATGGCTTGACTCCGCTCGTTTCCCGGGCCGGATAGACCGTGGGCTTCTTGATCATGTCCAGGGTGCGCGGCAGGTGCAGTTCCTGCGCATGGCCCTCGTAGCGATAGCGCACGCCATCGGCGAGCACTTCCTCGATCAGGAAGGGGCCGACCGCGCTGCCAGCGTGCACGTACTCGCCGTTCACGATTGCGCCGCGGCGGTTACTTGCGCTGTAGACCGCACTCAGCACCGGCGTGGGCTCCACTCGTGCGCCGGCCGACGAGCGCAGTGGCGGGCGCGTCGGATCGCGCATGTTGCCGGCCAACGCGGACGTCGCCAGTGCGCAGACACAGCAGGCCAGGATCGCGGCCTTCATACCTTCATCCAGTCGCGCGACAGGCTCAGCGCGCCGATGACGATGCGCACGCGGTTGACCGGGTAGGTGCCGGCGGTCAGTTCGAGCTGCTGCCAATGGATACGCCAGGGCAGGGCCTCGAGTGCGCGCAGGTACGCCACGACGCTGGCGTAGTCACCCTCGACGACCATTTCCACCGGATGCAGGAACGGGCCGTGATCGTCGGCGGAGAGGGCCGGTGGCGCGGCGGCGTCGTGCGTGGACGGCGCCTGCGACAGGCTTTCGACCGGCAGGTTCGCCAGACTCACCAACGTCAGTCCGTGCTGGCGCGTCAGCATTTCGCGCAGCAGGTCGGCGACCCGCTCGGGGGCAACGTAGCCCTGCGCCACGGTTTGCAGCTGCGCGTCGAGTTCGGCCAGCCGCCCCTTGAGGGCGTGGTTGCGGTTGGAGGCTGCGACCAGCGGATCGTCGGCCGCGGCCGCGCCGATCTGCTCAACCTCCGCCATATGTTGGCGCGCTTCGGCCAGGCGCTGCGCGGCCTGGCGGTTGCGTGCCATGAGCGGGTCCATGAACAGCGATTGCCAGGAGAAGTAGACCACGACCACCGCGGCGCCAAAGATCATGCCGCGCTCGCGCACTTTGAGCGCATTGAAGCGCTCCAGCAGCGGACCGACTCGGTCACCGAATTGTGCGAGCGCGCTCACTTGACCGCCTCGCGTGGGCTGAATTTCAGGCCCGGCGCGCCCAACTCGAACATCATGCGGGCCGGCGCTTCAGCGGCTTCCGCCTGGCGCAGCGAGATCCGGTCGAAACGCACGCCCTCGAGCGCATGCTCGCCGGCCAGGGCGGCAAGGAATATCGGCACCAGGCGCGGATCGCTCGTGCCGCCCTGCATCGCCAGGTGCCCCTCGCCCGAGCCGAGTACGATGCCGCTGAGCCAGACGCCGTCGAGCTGGCGGTGCGCGAGCGCTTCCAGTCGCGCGGCAAAACCGGAGCCCGGCGCACCGGCGCCGCGCTGCACGATGTCGAGCGCGCGTTCGCGGGCGGCGATCTCGGCACTCAGGTTGCGGGCCTCCGCGTCGAGTTCGGCCATCGACTGTGCCGGGTGCCCGGCTGCGCTGGCACGCGCGGACAGCGCCAGCGCGTTGGATTCCTGCTGCTCGAGCTGCGCGATCGAATGTTCGATGCGATGCGTGCGCCAGGCGCCGAAGGCCACCAGCCCCGCGAGGCACACGACCAGCACGCCCAGGCCCACGCCAATGGTGTAGGCCGAGAACAGTCGCTTCTCGACGCCCAGGATCGGCTGGTAGAGGTTGACCTGTTGTTCCATGGGTACCGCTCAGAGCGAGCGGCGCTCCTCGCGCAGCGCGGCGCCGACGGCGAGCAGGCATTCGCCCTGGGCGGCCTCCGTTACCGGCGCCGGGCAGTTCAGCAATTCGTTGAGATCGAGTGCGGCGACGTCGAAGCCGGTCTCGCGCGCCAGGTCGGCCGCCAGCGCCGTGGCGCGCACACCGGCCGGCGAAATCGCGATCCGGGTGATGGGCGGCTGGTCGAAATGCCGTTCGTAGTAGTCGAGCGAGCGCTGCAGCTCGAGCACGATGCTGCCGGCGTCGAGGGAGCCTTCCGTCTGTTCGCCTGGCGCGGCCAGCAGCGCGGACTGCAGGTCGATCTGGCGTGCGAAGTAGAAGGTGCGTCCCTGCACCAGCACCACCGAAGCCGCGGATTTGCCCAGATGCACGAGCGCCACGCCACGCGCTGCGGCCGGGAGCGCTGCGGCCAGGTTGCGCAGGCACAGTTCCGGCACGTCCACGACACTGAAGGTCGGCGCGGACGCCAGTGCAGCCGCGTAGCGGTCAATCGCATCGCGCCGGGCCGCAACCGCGTACATCATGCGGCCCTGTCCGCCGCGGTTCTGCGCGGGCACGTCGAATACGTCGATGACGGCGTCCTCGACCTGGATATCGATCGCGTCCTTGAGTTTCCAGCGGATCGCGGCGCGCAGCTCGGCCGGCGGCACCTCCGGCGCTTCCACCAGCGCGAGCTGGTAGTCAGCCGGGCTCAGCACCACGCTGATGGGCAGGGCCGGCAGCGCGGCCGCGCGGATGGTCGCGGCTACGGCTTCGACGCCGCCAGCGGGATCGACCACTATGGATTCGCAGCGCTCCAGCGAGGCGCGTTCACCGCTGCCGTTGACCACGGCGAGCGCGACGCGGTCGCGGCCGAAAGCGAGCCCGACCCGCCCCTTCACCTCGGCGGTCTTCTTCAGCAGTCCGAACACAAGATTCTCCACGTCGCACGGGCGTCTGCACTCATCCCGGTCTTGCCCCCTGTAGCGGACTGCCGGCGGGAATCTTGAGCAGAACATGGCCGTACCGGCCGATCGAAGCCGTGCCGGCGGGCGGAACGTGAGTGGCGTCACATTCGGCAGGGGCAATGCCGCCGGAGGTCCTGAATTGATCCCGGAGCGGAAACGGCGGATATTGTCGGCCTGCCGAATTGCCCATCCAAAGGTGCCCGACATGCCCAACTCCCTGCGGTTCACGTTCTGCTGTGCGTTGCTGGCCACAATCGTGGCGATGCCAGGCCATGCGGGCGACTCGGTACACGAGCGGCTGGTGGCCCTCGCGCAGGACCTGACCTTTGGATCCGCGGCGCAGTACCCCATGGTGGCGACCGCACTGGGCATACCGGGCCACGACGCCGAGCTCGATGCGCCGAGCGAAGCGGCGCGCGCGGCTTTCCTGGCGCGCTTGCAACAGTGGCAGCAGCAGCTGCACGAGATCAGCGGCGGGTTCACGGCCGCCACCTCGATGACGGATCGCGACGACGCGAAGCTGGTGGGCGCGGACCTGGCGCGGCGCCTCAACGAGCTGCTGGTCTACGAAAGTGACCGCAAGGATTTCGGCGGCGGCAACAACGGCGCAGGCGGCGTGGTGGCCGGCGCCAATGGCGTTCTCAGTTCCGTGTTCACGCAATTCGAGCACATGCCGGTGATCGGGCAGGAAGGCGCCACGGCAGCCGACCAGCAGCGGGCCTGGGCGGACATCACGGCACGACTGTCAAAGGCCCCGGCTTACATCGTGGCCTTCAACAAGCTCGTGACCAAGCCCTGCCACCTGCTGGGCGCGATTCGCTCGCAGGAGCTGGCCGGTGCGCCGGAGTTCTTCAATGGTGCGCTCACGGATGCCGCGCGCGCACAGCTCGGCGCGAAGTCGCGGGAATTTGCGCGCTTCGCGCTAGCCCGCGATGGCGCGCTGGCCGCGATGGCCGCGACCAAGGCCTACATCGACGCGCACGTGGCCTCCTGGCCCGAGAACTACGCCATGGGGCGCGAGGCCTACGATCGCATGCTGCGCGACGAGCAGCTGCTGCCCTTCAACGGCAACGACATCGAGCGCATGGGGCGCGACGAGCTGGCGCACGGCTGGGCGGAAGAGGCGTGGCTGACCGCGCTGGCGCGCCACCAGGGCGTGGCATTTGGGCCGCAGACGGGCGGCGGACTTGCGCCGGGCGGCCCGGCGTTGATCGACTACTACCGCGAGCGCATCGCGGACCTGACCCGATTCATGGTGGAGCACGAGGTCGTGACGGTGCCGGATTGGCTCGGCACGGTGAGCGTGACGGAGACGCCGCATTTCCTGCTGCCGGTGCTGCCGGGCGCGAACATGAATCCGCCGCGCAAATTTTCCGCCTCGAACGCAAGCATCTATTACATAGCGCCGGTCGCCTCGCTGGCCGAGTCGGCGGCACGGCTCGACATGAACCAGGACTTCGACCGCGACCGCATCATGTCGACCGGCGCGCACGAGGTGATGCCAGGTCACTACATGCAGGCGTCGATCGCCAAGCGCCATCCCAATTTCATCCGCAAGCTCCAGGACAGCTCGGTATTTATCGAGGGTTGGGCCTTCTACGGCGAGGAGATGCTGGTGCGGCTCGGCATGTATGGCGATGACCTCGACGGCCGCCTGTTCACGGCGCGCTGGGAACGGGTGCGCGGCGCTCGCGCCATCGTCGATCCGAAACTCGCCAGCGGCGAGTGGAGCTACGAGCAGGCTGTCGATTTCTACGCAACGCAGAGCGGCTTCTCGCATGAGGCGGCCGCGGCGCAGGTGGCCGATATCGCCGCTGGGCCAGGCTATTACTTTGCGTACACAGCCGGGCGCGCCCAGATCGAAGATCTCTACGCTGCGTATTTCCTGAAAATGGGTGAGCGCGGTTCGCTGCGCGATTTCCACGATCGCCTGTTGTCCTATGGCGCGACGCCCTTGGCGATCATCGGCCCGGAACTGCTCGCCGACCTCGACAAGCCCGCCGCCGCCGTGCGCGCTGCGGCCAATTACTAGGGTCTGCAGAGGCCCGCGCGCGGCCCTGCGCGCACTGGCGCCGCATTTGACTGCTGCTTATTTTTGCGCACGCGTGGGCATAATCCGCGCCGCCGGCCGAGGCTTGCCATAATTGAATCGCAGCGCTCGGTTCTGCTACCGGCCTCTCAAAACGAGCCACTCCGCACCCTGTACTTGGAGCCTGCGCACACCGCAAAGTGGGCCCAGAGTTTCGGCGGAGGAGTCGGCCCATGGGTGGGCTCAAGGTGCCGCGGATGGCGGCGACAGTGCTGATCGGAGCGGGCGCATGCGGGCTATGCCTGCCGGCACCTGCTGGCGAGCTGGCGGGTTACGTGCCGCCATATCCCGGTTCGCAACTCATGGTGTTCGTGAGCCGCGCCATCGGCGCGCATGGCGCCGGCGGCACCACCTTTGGCCTGCGCTACGAGCGTGCAACGCCGCTGTCGCAAGATCCGGCGGCCCGCTATTCCACGCCACTGCGGCATCGTTCACTGGTAGAGCTGCAGTTTGGGCGCGGCATGGCGCCGCGCATGCAGTTCGGGCTCAGGGTCACCTGGGACATGGGGCGGCGGCGATTGGAGCCAACCAGTCTTGCCCTGGCGCCCTGGCCGATGGCGATCCAGCCCCTGCCAGGAACGTCTGCAACGGCCTGGGTGCCCTGAAGCCGGCATAGGTCAATCTCCACCCGGCGGGAGTATCCTGTCGATCCGCACCCCGCATGGCAGGATCGACTGTGAGCAAGCGCATCGACGCCGCAGCTGTTACGCCCGTCCTCGGCACTCTCTACCCATCGCCTTTCGACCTGCCGTGTCGCACGCGCGAACGCCGCCGACTCGGCGATGCGGCCGGCCTGACGCAGTTCGGCGTCAATCTGCTGCGCCTCGCTCCGGGCAGCTGGTCGAGCCAGCGCCACTGGCACAGCCACGAGGATGAATTCGTGTACGTGCTCGCGGGCGTGGTCACGCTGGTCAGTGACGAGGGCGAGGAAGAGCTGCGCGCCGGCGACGCGGCCGGATTTCGCGCCGCTGATGCCAACGGCCACACGCTGCAGAACCGCACGGCGGCGGAAGTGCTGCTGCTGGAGATCGGCACGCGTGACGCAACGCAGGACGCGACCACTTATCCCGATATTGATTTGCGCGCACCGGCGGGGGGCAAGCCCGCCATCTTCACGCATCGCGACGGCACGCCGTATGCGGACGCGCCGCGCCGCAGTGCCTAGCGCAAACTGCAGACGGCATTCGTGAGCGCAAACCGCAACGCCGATTGCGTGGTCGTCGGCGCAAGCTTCGCCGGCCTGGCCTGCGCGCTGGCGCTGGCGCGCGCCGGAGTGCGGGTCACGATCGCGGAGAAGAAGACCGATCCAGGCGAGAAGTTGCATACCACCGGCATCCTGGTGCGCGATGTGGTCGACGCCGTGCCAATCCTGCAGGGATTGCCACTGGCGCTGGTGAAGCGCGTGGATGCAGTCCGGCTTTATGCGCCCAACCTCAGCAGTGTTGATCTCGCTGCGCCCGGATACTATTTCCTGGCCACTGATACGCCGGCGCTCCTGCGTTGGCTGGCCGATCGGGCCGTGCAGGCGGGCGCCGAACTGCGTTGCGGCACACTCTTTCGCGGCGCGCAGCCGATAGCGGGCGGGTTTGACCTCGGGAAGCCGCTGGGGCGGACGAGTTTCCTGGTTGGCGCCGACGGGCCGGCGTCGCGCGTGGCGAAAGCGCTGGGCCTGGGCCAGAACCGGCAGTTTCTTGCCGGCATTGAGCACGAGTATTGGGGCGCGCAACTGGCTCAGCCCGAGTACCTTCATTGCTTCATTGACCGCCGGCTCATGCCAGGCTACATCGGCTGGATGGTGCAGGGCGTGCACGGCGTGCAGGTGGGCCTGGCGCGCCGGCTGCGCGGGCCGGGCGCGGCCGACGTCAAGTCAGCCATGGCGGGACTGCTGGCGAAGGCGGCGCCCGTTGCCGATTTTCGCGGTGTCGCCGTGAATTCGATTCGCGCGGGCCTCATTCCCTGCGGCGGCCTGGTGCGCCCGCTTGCGCGCAGGCGCGCGCTGCTGGTCGGCGATGCCGCGGGGCTGGTGTCGCCGGTGACCGCCGGTGGCATCCACACCGCACTGACGCACGGCTTGGCCGCTGGCGGCGCCGTGGCGGATTTTCTGGGCGGTCGCAGCGCCGATCCGCAGCGTGAATTTGTCAGGACGTATCCGCGCTTCCGCATCAAACGTCTGCTGCGCTTTGGCTTCGATCATTTCCAGGCCGATTGGGTGTTCAACCTGGCGCTGGCATCGGCGCCGATGCGCTGGGCCGCGGGACGCATCTATTTCCACCAGCGTGCCGTCGTGCTTGAATCACCTGCAGAAACCCGGAGGCTCGAACCGCGATGAACACCACGAGCGAGATGCGCTCGCAGCTGATCGGCAACGCCATACTGCTGGCCTGTGTCGCCGCGCTCCTGTGGGGCACGTTGGCGGTGTTGCGGCCATTCCTCCCCGCCATCCTGTGGGCCGCGATCATCGTGGTGGCGACGTGGCCGATCATGTTGCGCGTGGAAAGATTCCTGGGCGGGCGCCGCGGCCTCGCTGTTGCAGTGATGAGTGGCGGACTGTTCGTCGCAGTGGTGGCTCCAGTGGCGCTGCTGCTGGGCACCCTGGTCACGCGGCTCCCGGAACTGCGCGATCTGGGCGGGCGCCTGCTCGCGGGTCCGTGGCCGGGCCCTCCGGCCTGGGTCGGCCGCCTGCCGTTCGGCGAGCAACTCACTGCCCAGTGGAGCGAAGCCGTGGCGCAGAGCCCCGATCACTGGACCGCGATGGTGCAACCCTATCTCGGCAAGACGGCGTTCTGGCTCAGCCAGCACGTGGGCACGCTCGGCGGCATCACGCTCGAATTCCTGCTGACGCTGGTGCTGGTGGTGGTCTTCTACGTGCATGGCGAGGCACTGGCGATGGCGCTGCGCCGCCTGGCACGCCGTACCGGCGGCGCGCGTGCTGAGGAAGGCGCAGTGCTGGCCGGCCAGGCGATGCGTGCGATCGCCGCCGGCGTAGTGCTTACCGCGCTGGTGCAGTCAGTGCTCAGCGGCCTTGGGTTGTGGGCCGTAGGGATACCGGCCGCGGGCGTGCTCACCTCCGTCATGTTCATGCTCTGCATCATGCAGATAGGCCCGATGCCGATACTGGTTCCCGGGATCCTGTGGCTTGCGTTCCAGGATCGAATCGGCGCGGCCGTGGCCCTCTCGTTATGGGCCGTGCTGATCGCCGGCGGCGATGCCATCCTGCGGCCGTGGCTGATCCAGCGGGGCGCGCAGCTCCCGTTCATACTGGTGCTGGGCGGAGTAATCGGCGGCCTGCTGGCCTTTGGCGTGGCGGGAATCTTCATCGGGCCGATACTGCTGGCGGTGGTGAAGCGCTTGATGGAGCGATGGGCAACTGACCGATGAGCAAAGTCACATGAATGATCCTGTGCCAGAATCCCTGAATGCCGGCCCGGAACATGCGGGTCGCGCGGCGCGCGCGGCGGCGCGGACCCTGGTGCGCTGGAATCTCGCCACGCTCGGCGCAGGCTTTGCCTGGTTTGCCTACATCGATGCGCCGATCACCGATGGTGCGATGTGGCTGTTTGCGGCCGCGGTGATGGCCGCGTTCCTGTCGCTGGTCACCGCGCTCGTCGGCAGCGAGGCGCGGTCGGCAACCGCTGCTGCGCGCGCGCGGCGCGCTGCGCAACTGTTGTTCTGCGTGGCGATAGGGCTGCTGCTCGCAGCCGCCACCGTGACCCTGAACCTCAAGGGAACGGGCGGCGACGACGCCGGCACGCAGACTGCCGAGGTCATCCCGGCCTAGGGACCGCCGGCACGGGGCCGGCCGGCGCTTGCGCGCTTACGCACCTAGGGCCGCAAGCAGTGCGTCGACGTCGCCTTCCGCCATGTCGTAAGCGGTCACCAGTCGCACCACCGGCTGCCGGTCAGGTCGTGCCGCGGGCCATTCATAGAATTCGAATCCCTGTGCACGGAGCGCCGCGATGCGCTGCGACGGCAGCACCGCAAAGATCTCGTTGGCCTCGACAGGCTGCACCAGTTCGACGCCCCGCTGCCGTAGTCCTTGGGCCAGGCGCGCCGCGAGAGCGTTGGCATGGCGGCCGTGGCGCAGCCACAGGTCGCCTTCCAGCAGCGCCGCGAGCTGCGCACTCAGGTAGCGCAGCTTCGACCACAGCTGGCCGGCGCGCTTGCGCCGCAGTTCGAAATCGCGCGCCATTTCTGGTTTGAAGAATATGACCGCTTCGGCGGCGAGCGCGCCGTTCTTGGTGGCGCCAAAGGACAGCACGTCGATGCCACATTTCCAGCTGGCCTCGGCCGGAGAGCAGCCGAGGTGTGCGACCGCATTGGCAAAGCGCGCGCCGTCCATGTGCACGGTCAGTCCGTGCGCATGCGCAGTGGCCGTGAGTTCGCGCAGTTCCCCAAGCTGGTACACGGTGCCCCACTCGGTGGCCTGCGAGATGCTGAGGGCGGCGGGCGCCACGTGGTGCACGCCCATGGCGCGCGCGTGCGCGATTGGCACGGCCAGCTGGCCGGCGCGCAACTTGCCGTCCGGCGTGGCGAGCGGCAGCAGCTTCGCGCCGCCCGTGTAGAACTCCGGTGCGCCGCACTCGTCGGTGTTGACGTGTGCGATGTCGTGGCAATAGATGCCGCCGTAGGGCGGCGCCAGCACCGCGAGCGCCAGCGCGTTGGCGGCCGTGCCGGTGGCCACCGGGTATACCGCAAGCTCGGTCTCGAAAGTGCGGCGAGCCAGCTCGACCAGCCGCCGTGTTTCGGGATCGTCGCCATACGAGTGTACGCTCCCCTGGTTCACGCGGGCGAGGGCCGCCATGACTTCCGGCGCGGCTGGCGCAACGTTGTCACTGGCAAATGAACGTCTGGACTGAGACATGCATCCCCCGCAAGCCACGGCTGCAGGGCGATAATCTACTGCATCGCCGGGGCCTAAGGGCAGGGCGCCGCAGGAGTCCGTGTGGGCTGGTGGGTGAATCAATCGCAGACGCGGCGCCACGAGCTCAACGCCGGCTACCTGTGGTCCGACGCCCCTGCGGTCGAGGCGGCGCAGCTCGGCGAGATCGTCTACGTGCACTCCGGCGGGCGCATCGGCATGCTCGGCCTGGTGGCCGGCCCGGCCTTTCCTGCACGTCAGGTCGCGGCCGGCAGCCAGCGCGGTGCCAGGCGCGGCGCGGCCGGCTGGCGCCTGCCCGTGCATTTCGAAGAGCTGCTGCAACCGCTGCGTCCCAAGGACCACCTTGCTGCGTTCAAGGCCCTGCTGCCGGCGCAGCATTCGCCGCTGCGTGCCTCGGGCGACGCCAACTCGACCGTCTATCTCACACGCATCGACGAACGCGTCGCCGCGCTGCTGCGTCGCCTGCTGGGTGGGCAGGTTGAGGAGTTGATGCTCATGGCGCCGACGCTGCGCAGCGCCGAGCGTGCCGATGACGTGGCCGAGCACGCGCTGCGCGCCCGGCTCGGCCTGGATGCGGGCACGCGCAAGCGGTTGCTGGCGGCGCGCCGGGGCTTAGGCGTATATCGCGAGAACGTCGAACGCCACGAGCAAGCCTGCCGGCTCTCTGGGCTGCTCGACCGACGGCACTTGCGGGCGCGGCATATCAAGCCCTGGCGCGATTCCAACGACCGTGAAAAGCTCGATGGCAGCAACGGACTATTGCTCTCGCCGCATTTCGACCAGCTGTTCGAGCGCGGCCTGATTTCCTTTGACGATGACGGCGAATTGAAGGTGGCGCGCCACCTGAATCCGGCGGTGCTGTTTGCCTGGGGTGTGGCCCTGCCGCGCAACGTCGGCGCTTTCACTCCCGGCCAGTGCAATTATCTTGCGTACCACCGGCTGAAAGTGTTTGAGCAGCCGGCCGGCGGCCGCCGCTCGCTGGCCGAGTCGGCCCGCTAGTGCCTGTTCACGCGCCCGGGTGACGCCGGGTTATGCTGCGCACATGCCGGTGCAGACGCTGTTCCCCACCCAGGTCTATGCCGCGCCATTCGGTCCGCAGGCGGCGACGCTGAATCGAGCGTTGCTGCGCGAGTGCCTGCAGCTGCGTCACGATGACCGCGCCGGCCGCGCCTGGTCGGCGCGCAATTACCCGGGCGGCTACACCTCGTACAACTCGCGGTGCCACATGCAGCAGGTTTCGCCGACCTTCGCCGCGTTGGCGCGTGGCCTCGACGGCCATGTGCGCCGTTTTGTCCGCGCACTGGATTTTGACCTGCGCGGTCGCCGGCTGGCGATGACGGATTGCTGGGTGAACATCATGCGCGCTCGGGTGGTGCACAGCCTGCATCTGCACCCGCTCGCGACGATCAGCGGCACTTACTACGTGAGCACGCCGGCTGGCAGCGCGGCGCTGAAGTTTGAGGATCCGCGCCTCGATCGCTACATGGCCGCGCCGCCACGCAAGCCGGGCGCGCGACGCAGCAACCGCGCCTGGGTGACGCTGGCGGCGCGCGCCGGCCGCGTCGTGCTGTTCGAGAGCTGGCTGCGCCACGAAGTGCCGCCAAACCAGAGCAGTGCCGAGCGCGTCAGCATCAGTTTCAACTACAGCTGGTTCTGAGTTCCGCACATGACCATGCTGCTGTTGGCCGTGATCGTCGTGGTGAGCGTTGCTGGGCTGAGTTACTCACCCGCGCTGCTGGAGCGGAGCCTGTTCCGGCCCTATTGGCTGTTGCCGCGCCGCCAGTACGCGACGCTGATCACCAGCGGCTTCATGCACGCGGACTACGGCCACCTGTTCTTCAACGCCTTCACGCTGTGGTCGTTCGGCGGCGTGGTCGAGCGCGCCGTGGGGTCGGTGCGCTTCCTCGTCCTGTATGCCTTTGGCCTGGCGGTGAGTGATGCGGGAACCTGGCTGAGCCACCGCCGCGACCCGGCCTACGCCTCGCTCGGGGCTTCCGGCGCGATACTCGCCGTGCTGTTTGCCTCGGTGGTCTACCACCCGACCGGATCAATGTACATGTTGCCCGTGCCAGTACCGATTCCGGCACCGCTGTTTGCCGTCGGCTACCTGGCATACAGCTGGTATGCGGCGCGCTACCTGCGCGGCCGCGTCAATCACGACGCGCATTTCAGCGGCGCCCTGGCCGGGCTCGCCTTCGTGGCTGTCACCGATCCGGGAGCATGGCGCCGGGCGATCTGGCTGCTGACCAACTGAAAAAACGACCGTGCCGGGGTGGGGGAAACCCCGGCACGGAAAGCTCCGCGGTCAGTTGACCTTGATCTGGAGCGGCGCCGGCCTCGCGACTGCGCGCTTCGGGATGTGCACGGTCAATACACCGTCCTTGTTCTCGGCTCGCACGCCCGTGGCGTCGGTGTCATCGGGCAGCGAGAAGGAGCGGGAAAATTCGCCGCTGAAGCTTTCGACGCGGTGGAATTTCTCCGTCTTCTCCATCTGGCGTTGGCGGCGCTCACCGCGAATGGTGAGCACGCCGTCCTCAAGGGTGACGTGCACATCTTCCTTCTGCACGGCCGGCAGCTCCGCCCGCACCAGATACTCCTGGTCGGTCTCGCTGATGTCGGCGCTCGGCGCCCACTGGAGCTTCGGATCGACGAACTCCGGCAGTGCGCGACCGGACGGCCAGAACTGGGCGGGATTCACCCGCGCCATGAACCGGTCCATTTCCCGGAAGGGTTCCCAAACTGAGAGTTTCATAAAGCCTCCTCGCTGCCGGTCATCCTTCACCGGAGCAGCGCAAGGCTAGCGCCGCGGTGGGCGCCTGAACATTCGTAGCACTACCTAGCGGATAGCGCCTAGAGGCCCGTGACCAGGTCGATTTTCGCCGCGCAGATGAAGTCGTTCTCGGACAGGCCACCGATCGAATGCGTGCTGTAGCGCACGCGGCAGTAGTTGTAGCCCACTTCCAGGTCGGGATGGTGGTCGTCCTGGTTGGCGATGTGGGCTATGGCATTGACGAAACTCATGGTGCGGTAGAAATCTACGAAGCGGAATTCGCGCCGCAGGCTCTTGCCGGCATCGCCAAGCTGCCAGCCTGTGGCCAGCCGCGCCAGTTGCGTGCCAGCTTCGGCCGCGGTCAGCGGCGCCGTGCCGCCTTCGCAGGGCTTGCAACGCTTCTCGGTCAGGGTGGTCATGGTGTGATGCTCCGTGCGTGGTGGCCGCGCAATCAGGGCTAGTCGCGGCGGGAAAAGCTGCGCTCGACATACTGCTCGACCAGCTGCTGGAAATCCTCGGCGATGCGCTCGCCCTTGAGCGTTACGGTCTTGACTCCGTCCTCGTACACCGGCGCGACGGGACGCTCGCCGGTGCCGGGCAGGCTGATGCCGATGTTCGCCTGCTTGCTCTCGCCCGGTCCGTTGACCACGCAGCCCATCACCGCGACCGCCAGGTGTTCGACGCCGACATGGGTGCGGCGCCATACCGGCATGCGCTCGCGCAGGTGCGCCTGGATGCTCTGCGCCAGCGATTGAAAATAAGTGCTGGTGGTGCGCCCGCAGCCGGGACACGCGGTCACCAGCGGCACGAAGCTGCGCAGCCCCATGGTCTGCAGCAGCTCCTGCGCTACGATCACCTCGCGCCGCCGGTCGCCATCCGGCTCGGGCGTGAGCGATATGCGGATCGTGTCGCCGATCCCCTGCTGCAACAGCACCGCCAGAGCGGCGCTGGAGGCCACGATCCCTTTCGATCCCATGCCGGCTTCGGTGAGCCCGAGGTGCAGCGGATGGCGGGTGCGCGCAGCTAGCTCGGTATAGACCGCGATCAGGTCCTGCACGGTCGAGACCTTGGCCGACAGGATGATGCGCTCCGAGCCGAGCCCGAGCTCTATGGCGCGTGCCGCGCTGTCGAGGCAAGAGCGCACCAGCGCTTCGCGCATCACCAGCTGTGCCGACTGCGGTTCCGGCAGCGCGCTGTTCGCGTCCATCAGCCGCGCCAACAACTCCTGGTCCAGGCTCCCCCAGTTGACACCGATGCGCACCGGCTTGCCGTAGCGGCACGCGAATTCGATCAGTTCGGCGAATTGCGGATCGCGCTTGCTGCCGCGGCCGACGTTGCCTGGATTGATGCGGTACTTCGCCAGCGCCTCGGCGCAGGCTGGATGCTCGCGCAGCAGCTTGTGGCCGTTGTAGTGGAAATCGCCGATCAGCGGCACGTTGCAGCCCTGGGCGGCGAGCGCGTCGCGGATCGGTGCCACGGCCGCCGCCGCCGCATCGGTGTTGACCGTCACCCGCACCAGTTCCGAACCGGCCGCGGCGAGTTCGCTCACTTGCGCGACCGTGGCCGCGATGTCGGCCGTGTCGGTGTTGGTCATCGACTGCACGACGATGGGCGCGCCGCCCCCGACGGGCACCGCGCCTACGTTTACGCGCAGGGTCGCGTGGCGGTGACGCTGCGGGGGCGGGCTGTCCATGACGCAATTGTAGTGGCGGCAGCGTGGCAACTGGTATGATTTGTCCCCCGTCAGCAAGATCTGTCCGAAGAGATCCGGGCCCCGGCGCAAGCCGGAAGCCAGGACGCCGAAGGCGCAAATTCCGCCCGGAAACGCTCAGGCACCAGGAACGGCAGGTCAAGGATGGGCTCTGGAGAGCGGCGGCGCCTCGTGGCAGGCCCGCCCACCGAAGGGGTGCGGCGGCGGTCCTACCAGGCTGCGGCCCGATCTCTCAGGTAAGAAGGACAGAGGGGCGGCAGGTGCGTTGCGGGGCAGTGCCCCTGCCGCCCTTTTTTGTTGGCGGGATGGTTTGTTGGTGGAATGGCCGGCTGCTGGAGAACAGGTTGGGACTACGCACTCCACTCTACGATCTGCACGTCGCGCTCGGCGCACGCATAGTCGACTTCGGCGGCTGGGACATGCCGGTCAACTACGGCTCGCAGATCGAGGAGCATCACGCGGTGCGACGCGCCGCCGGCCTGTTCGACGTTTCGCACATGTGCGTGCTCGACCTGCGGGGCGCGCGCACGCGCGAGTTCCTGCGCAAGCTCCTGGCCAACGACGTGCTGCGGCTCACGCAGCCCGGCAAGGCGCTGTACAGCTGCATGCTCCGGGAAGACGGCGGCATCATCGACGACCTGATCGTCTATTACCTCGACCCCACCTGGTTTCGCATGGTGGTGAACGCCGGCACACGCGACAAGGACCTGGCCTGGATCCGAGCCCACGCCAGTGAAATCGGCGTCGAGGTGCAGGAGCGGCGCGAGCTGGCGATGATTGCCGTGCAGGGGCCGCAAGCGCGAGCGCACCTGGCCTCGCTCCTGGCGCCGCCTGAGGCGGCGGCAGCCCTGGGGCTGGGCGCTTTCTGCGGCGCGCAGCTCGGTGCCTGGTTTGTGGCGCGCACCGGCTACACCGGCGAGGACGGATTCGAGGTCATGGTGCCGGTCGCGGACGCAACCGCGCTGTGGCAGCGCCTCAATGAACTGGGCGTGCGCTCCTGCGGCCTGGGGGCGCGCGATACGCTGCGGCTCGAAGCGGGTATGAACCTCTATGGCAGCGACATGGATGAGAGTACGCAGCCACTCGAATCGGGCCTGGCCTGGACCGTGGCCTTCGAGCCGGCCGAGCGGCGGTTCATTGGACGGAGTGCGCTCGAGGACCTGCGCGCTGCCGGCGGAGGGCAAAGCGCAATAGGCTTGCTGCTCGCAGACCGCGCCGTGATGCGCTCGCACCAGCGCGTGGCCACGGCGGCCGGTGACGGCTGCGTCACGAGCGGCACGTTTTCGCCGACGCTCGCGCGCTCGATCGCGCTGGCGCGCGTGCCGGCGGCGGCCGCGATCGTGGGCGGCACGGTGCAGGTCGAAGTGCGCGGCAAGTTGCTCGACGCGCGGGTGGTGCGCCCGCCGTTCGTACGCCACGGCCGGGTGCTGGTGGAATTGGATGGCACCGTGACGGCTGCATATTAAACTCAGGGAGAAAGTGACGATGGAAAATGTCCCGGCAGATCTCAAGTACGCGCGCAGCCACGAGTGGCTGCGTGAGCAGGCGGGCGGCGACGTCGAGGTCGGCATCAGCGATCATGCGCAGCATGCACTGGGCGACCTGGTGTTCGTGGAGGTGCCGAGCGTGGGTCGCAACCTGCAGCAGGGCGAGGCCTTCGCGGTGGTCGAATCGGTGAAGGCGGCCTCCGACGTGTACGCACCGGTCGCCGGCACCGTGGTCGCGGTCAACGAGGCGCTGGCAAAGACGCCGGAGCTGATCAACCAGGATCCCTACGGCGGCGGCTGGATCGTGCGCATCAAGCCCAGCGCGGCCCCTGCCGCGGCGGGACTGCTGGACGCCAGGGCCTACGCCACGCTGGCCGAGTCCGGCTGAGTGCACGCCTGCGCGTTGCTGCGCGCGGCCGGTTGAGGAGTTGCCATGCCTTTCATTCCACACACTGAAGCCGACGTGACGGAAATGCTGGCCGCGATCGGCGCCTCCGACATCGAGGCGCTGTTCGAGGAGATCCCGGTGGAACTGCGGGTGCGTTCGCTGGCGGGAATTCCCGCGGGCCTGAACGAGCAGCAGGTGATGCAGCTCATGTATGCGCGCGCCCGTATGGACGGCCGGCCGCTTAATTTCATCGGTGCCGGAGCCTACGAGCATCACATTCCGGCGGCGGTGTGGGCCATCGTCTCGCGCGGCGAGTTCTACAGCGCCTATACGCCCTACCAGGCCGAGGCCAGCCAAGGCACGCTGCAGACGATCTACGAATATCAGTCGATGATCACCGCGCTGACCGGCGCCGAAGTGGCTAATGCCTCGGTATACGACGGCGCTACGGCCGTCGCGGAAGCCTGCCTGATGGCAGTGCGGGCGAATCGCAAGTCTACTGCGGGGAGAGTGCTGCTACCGCGTACGTTGAACCCGCATTACCGGGCTGTTGCGCAGGCCTCGACCGGTGGCCAGGGCCTGAAGCTCGAGGAAATCCCCTATGTGCGCGAGCGCGGCCAGACCGAGCTCGAGGCGCTCGCGCCCTACGCCGGGCAGGACGTCACGGCGCTGGTGATCCAGCAGCCGAACTTCTTCGGTGTGCTGGAGGACGTCGATGCCCTGACCGACTGGGCGCACGCGCGTGGCGCGCTGGTGATCGCAACCGTCAATCCAACTTCACTCGCGCTGCTCAAGCCGCCGGGACTGTGGGGCCAGCGCGGCGCCGACATCGTCGTCGGCGACGGCCAACCGCTTGGGTGTCCGCTCTCATCGGGCGGCCCCTATTTCGGCTTCATGGCCACGCGCATGGAATTCGTGCGCCAGATGCCTGGCCGCATCGTCGGCCGCACGGTCGACCTGGACGGCCGGCCCGGGTTCACGCTCACGCTGCAGGCGCGCGAGCAGCATATCCGCCGCGGCAAGGCCACCTCGAACATCTGCACCAATCAGGGCCTGCTGATGATCGCCGGCACCATTTACCTGGCGATGATGGGCGCCGAGGGGCTGGAGCGAGTCGCCAGCGCCTGCATGGCCCGCACGTCCGAACTGGTGGCCGCGCTCGCCCGCCTGCCCGGCGTACGCACGGCATTCAGCGGGACGCGCTTCCACGAGGCCGTGCTGCTGATCGACCGACCGGTGGCACCCGTGCTTGAGGCGCTCGCGGCGCGTGGCATCGAAGGCGGTTTCGACCTGGCAGAATGCTATCCGGAACTGGGGCCGGCGCTGCTGGTCTGTGCTACGGAGGCGCGCAGCGCCGCGGACATCGCCACATATGCGGCAGCCCTGGGCGAAGTGCTCCAGTCTGCGCCAGCCGCGAGGAAGCAAGCATGACCCTGCCCATGTGTGAGCCGCTGGTGTACGAATTCGGCCGCGCCGGCCGCGGTGCGCGCGGGCAATGGCCCGCCCCCGAGAGCAATCCGCCCGCGGTGCCCGCCGCGCTCCGCCGCGCACGGCGCGCGCCGCTCCCGGAAGTGAGCGAGCTCGACGTGGTGCGGCACTACACTCGCCTGTCGCAGCTCAATTTCTCGATCGACACGCATTTCTACCCGCTCGGTTCCTGCACCATGAAGTACAACCCGCGCGCCTGCAATGCCGCGGCGCTGCTGCCGGAATTCCTCGGTCGGCATCCGCTGGCGAGCGCGCGTCACAGCCAGGGGTTCCTGGAGTGCATGTACGAGCTGCAGGAGATGCTCAAGGAGGTCACGGGCATGCGCGGCGTGGCGCTCACGCCCATGGCCGGCGCGCACGGCGAGTTCGCCGGCGTGGCGATGATCCGCGCCTATCATCGTGCGCGCGGCGACCTGGCCCGCAACGAGATCATCGTGCCCACGGCGGCGCATGGCACCAATCCCGCCACGGCCACCATGTGCGGCTGCGTGGCGCGCGAGGTGGGCGTCGGGCCCGACGGCGATGTCGACCTCGCGGCGCTCGCGGCCGCGGTCGGTCCGAAGACGGCTGGCATCATGCTGACCAACCCATCGACGCTCGGCATCTTCGAGCGGCGCATCACCGAGGTGGCGCGCATCGTGCACGCGGCCGGCGGGCTGCTCTACTACGACGGCGCGAACCTCAACGCAATCCTCGGCAAGGTGCGCCCGGGCGACATGGAATTCGACGTCCTGCACATGAACCTGCACAAGACCTTCTCCACGCCGCACGGCGGTGGTGGACCCGGGGCCGGAGCCGTGGGTGTGGGCCCACGGCTGCTGCCGTTCATGCCGCTGCCGGTGGTCGCAAAGAGCGGCGCGGGCGAGGCTGCGCGCTACCGCTGGCAGGGCGAGCAGGACCTGCCGCAGTCGATCGGCCGGCTCACCGGCTTCAATGGCAACGCCGGCGTGCTGCTGCGCGCCTACGTGTACATGCGCATGCTCGGACGCGAGGGCATGAGCCGCGTCGGCGAGTACGCGACACTCAATTCAAACTATTTGCTCGCGCGGCTCCAGCAGGCCGGTTTCGTTGCCGCCTATCCGCAACGGCGCGCAAGCCACGAGTTCATCCTGACGCTCAAGGCGCTGGCGCAGCAGCAGGGCGTGACGGCGATGGATGTCGCCAAACGCCTGCTCGACCTGGGGTTCCACGCGCCGACCACGTATTTTCCGCTGCTCGTGCCCGAGTGCCTGCTGATCGAGCCGACTGAGACAGAAAGCAAGGAAACGCTGGACGCGTTCGTGGCGGCGATGGCGCAGATCCTGCGCGAAGCGGCCACCGAACCCGACACGGTGCGCGGCGCCCCGCACACGATGCCGGTGCGCCGGCTCGACGACGTGCGCGCGGCGCGCGAGCTCGACCTTGCCTATCGGCCACCTGCACCGTGACGGGGTGGTCAGCGTGATAGAACGCGACAAGCCGCGCGGCTTCACGCGCCTGTTGCGCGCCTTCGCAGC
The DNA here is from genome assembly GCA_025359205.1 of Gammaproteobacteria bacterium. Classification (GTDB taxonomy): domain Bacteria; phylum Pseudomonadota; class Gammaproteobacteria; order Steroidobacterales; family Steroidobacteraceae; genus FEN-1191. The sequence goes on along the minus strand of JANYHD010000027.1, from coordinate 91,146 downwards.
GACTGCCAAGGGGCTGGCCGGCGCATACCGCGAAGAAGCGGCGTTTCGCCAGGAGCTGGCTTTCACCGTGCTCGCCGTGCCGCTCGGCCTCTGGCTCGGGCACAATGGCGTCGAACGGGCCTTGCTGGTGGCGCCGGTGCTGCTGGTGCTGATCGTCGAACTGCTCAACAGTGCGGTCGAGGCGGTCGTCGATCGCGTCGGCCTCGAGCGCAATGAACTCGCGGGACTGGCCAAGGATCTCGGCTCCGCCGCGGTGTTCATGGCCTTCGTGCTGCTGTCCGCAGTATGGTTGCTGGTCCTGTTGGACCGGTGAAGACTGCGGGAGAGGCTGGATGACGGCATTGATCTGCGGCTCGATGGCCTACGACACCGTCATGGTGTTCGAGGGGCGCTTTCGCGAGCACATACTGCCCGAGCGCATCCACGTGCTGAACGTGTCCTTCCTAGCGCCCTCGATGCGCAGGAATTTCGGCGGCTGCGCCGGCAACATCGCCTACAACCTGAAGCTCCTCGGCGGCGCAGGCCTGGTCATGGCCACGGTGGGCCATGATTTTTCACCCTACGCGTCCTGGCTCGACGCGCAGGGCATCGTGCGTGCGCACCTGCGCGTGGTGCCGGAGGAGTTTACCGCGCAGGCGTTCATCACCACCGATCTCGATGACAACCAGATCACGGCTTTCCATCCCGGCGCGATGAACCACTCGCACCTCAATCACATTTCGGCGGCGCCGGGCGTGCGACTGGGCCTCGTCGCCCCGGATGGCCGCCAGGGCATGCTCGAGCACGCCGCGCAGTTCGCGGCCGCGGGCATCCCCTACATTTTTGATCCAGGTCAGGGTTTACCAATGTTCAATGGCGAGGAGCTGCGTGCGCTGGTTGGCACCGCATCCTGGGTCGCCGTCAATGACTACGAGGGCAGCATGCTGGCAGAACGTACCGGATGGTCGCTGACTGAAATCGCCGCGCGCGTGCAGGCGCTCATCGTCACGCGGGGTGGCGAGGGCTCATGGATTTTTGCCGGCGGCCAGCGCCATGAAATCCCGGCGGCCCGCGCCGCGCGGCTGGCCGATCCGACCGGTTGCGGCGATGCCTATCGCGCCGGGCTCCTGTATGGCTTGCAGCGTGAACTGGACTGGCCGACCACGGGGCGCGTCGCCTCGCTCGCCGGCGCGATCAAGATGGAATCGCACGGCACTCAGCAGCACAGATTCGACCAAGTACAATTCGCCGCGCGCTTTCGCGAAAATTTTGGGGCGGCGCTGTGACGCGCCCAACGCTGGGTCTGTTGCTGGCGGCCCTGTTGTGGGCCACTGGGTCCGCGGCGCCTGCTGCCCCGGTTGCCCACACTTCTCCGGCTGCCCATAATGCGCCCGCCGCGGTTGCCGCGGCCAGGGCCGCGCCACTGGCCGACTGGGCTCGCACGCTCGAGCGCATCGCCGGCAGCGTGGTCACGATCGAGATCGACCAGACGCGTTCTTTCGACACCGAACGCAATGTCACGGCCCAGGCCACCGGCTTCGTGGTCGACGCCGAGCGTGGCCTGATACTCACCAATCGCCACGTGGTCACGCCGGGGCCGGTGATTGCCGAGGCAACTTTCCTCAACCGCGAAGAAGTCGAGCTGCATCCGGTCTATCGTGATCCGGTGCACGATTTTGGCATCTACCACTACGATCCGGCCAAGCTGCGCTTCACCACGCCCGCCGCGTTGCCGCTGGCGCCGGAAGCGGCGCAGGTCGGCCGCGAGATCCGCGTCGTCGGCAATGATGCGGGTGAGCAGCTCTCGATTCTGGCGGGCACGCTTGCGCGCCTCGATCGCGAGGCGCCCGAGTACGGGCTCGGCCGCTACAACGACTTCAACACTTTCTACATCCAGGCGGCGTCGAGCACCTCCGGAGGTTCCTCTGGTTCGCCGGTGGTCGACGTGCAGGGCAGGGTGGTTGCGCTCAACGCCGGCGGCTCGACCGGTGCGGCCACGAGTTTCTACCTGCCGCTGGGCCGAGTGCAGCGCGCCCTGCGGCTCATCCAGCAGGGCAAACCCGTCACGCGCGGCACCATCGAAACGGAATTTCGCTATCGTCCTTACGATGAATTGCGGCGGCTGGGCCTGCGCACCGACACGGAAGCGGCGGCGCGGCGCGCGCAACCCGCGAACACCGGCATGCTGGTGGTCGAGCGCGTGCAGCCGGGTTCGGCGAGCGACAAGCTGCTCGCTCCAGGCGACGTCCTCGTACGTGTGAATAACGAACTGCTTACAGGCTTCGAGCCGCTCGAGACCGTGCTCGATGACGCCGTGGGGACGCCGGTGAAGCTCGAGCTCGAGCGCGGTAGCCAGCCGTTCACAGTGCAGCTCACGGTCGAGGACCTGCAGGCGATCACGCCGGCGAGCTACCTGGAAATTGGCGACGCCGTCGTGCACTCGCTCTCCTACCAGGAGGCGCGTCATTTCCACCTGCCAATCAAGGGCGTGTTCGTGGCATCGGCTGGCTACAGCCTGGACGCGGCCGGCGTGCCGCGCGGTGCGGTCATTACCGAACTCAACTCCAAGCCGGTCGCCACGCTGTCGGACTTCGAAGGCGGCATCGCCGCGTTGGGCGATGGAGCGCGTTTTGCGGTGCGCTACGTGACGCTCGATGAGCCGAATCATGCCGAGTTGCGCTCGGCGCACATGGACCGGCGCTGGTTTCCTGCGCGGCACTGCGTGCGCAACGACGCCACCGGCTACTGGGACTGTGCCAACCTGTCGGTGCCGGCGGCGGCCTCGGATCCCGTTGGTGGGGAGGTAGCGCAACCGTCCACGGCGAGCGAGCCGGCCGAGCGTCTGCTGGCGTCCTCGCTCGTGGGCATGACCTTCGACATGCCGTACCCGATTTCGGGCGTCAACGAACGCAACTACCACGGCACCGGACTGATCGTCGACGCGGCGCGCGGACTGGTGGTCACGGACCGCAACACGGTGCCCGTCTCGGTCGGCGACGTGCGGCTGACTTTTGGCGGCACGGTGGAGATTCCGGGCCGCGTGGTCTACATCCATCCGCTTCATAACCTGGCCGTCGTTCAATACGATCCATCGCTGCTGCGGGGCGCCGCGGTGCGGGCCGCGTCCCTGGCCACGCAACCGCTGCGGACCGGCGAGGCGCTGGACGTCGTCGGGCTGGATGCTAACGGCGAGCTCAAGTCGCGCAGCACGACGATCGCATCCATAGATCCGCTGCTGCTGCCCTTGTCGCGCTCCATCGCGTTCCGCGACAGCAACATTGAGGTCGCGACCCTGGTCAGTCCGCCCGAGGACGTGGTCGGCGTGCTGGCGGACCGGGGTGGCCGCGTGCGCGGCTTGTGGGCCAGCTTCGCTTCTGACAACGGCCACGAGCTCGTGCAGCAGACTCGCGGCGTGAGTGCCGAGCTGATCGCCGAAACGCTGGACCTGGCGCGCCGCGTCGCGCCCGTGCATTCCCTCGAGGCTGAGTTCGTGACGCAGACGCTGGCCGCCGCGCACGGCCTGGGATTGAGCGAAGCGTGGATGGCGCGCATCCAGAAGAGCAACCCCGCCAGGCGCCAGGTGCTGAGCGTCACGCGGCTCGTGGGTGGTTCGAGCGCCGCGGCGCAGCTGCAGTCGGGCGATATCCTGCTGGCGGTCGACGGTCAGCCGGTCACCGAGTTCCGCGACGTCGAGCGCGCGGTGGCCGCGCGCGAACTCGTGCAGGTGACTGTGTGGCGCACTGATGGCGAGCACACGCTGCCGATCAGGACCACGGCGCTGAGCGGCATCGACATTGATCGCGTCGTGCTGTGGCAGGGGGCGACCCTGCAGGCGAGCCATCGGGCCCTCAGCGCGCAGCGCGGCATTGAGCCCAGTGGCGTGTACGTAGCCTATTTTTCCTACGGTTCTCCGGCCAGCCGTTACGGCCTGGTTCCCGGGCGCCGCATCGTCGAGGTCGACGGCCAGCCGACGCCGGATCTCGATAGTTTCCTGAAGCTCGTCACCGGCCGCCCCGACCGCGCTTCGCTGCGGATCAAGACGCTGGCGATCAACGGCGCACCGGAAATGATCACGTTGAAGCTCGACCGCCATTACTGGAGGGCCTATGAGCTGCGGCGGCGGGACGAACAGTGGGAGCGCGCTACGCTTGAATAGCCGCCGTCTCGTTTAGGATCGGTCAATGGCCAGAGCGACCAGGGCAACGCAGCCAGAGCTGGATGCCGCCGTACAGGCTTTGCGCGACGGCGAAGTCGTGGGCTTTCCGACCGAGACTGTGTACGGCCTCGGCGCCAACGCCCAGCACGCCTCCGCGCTGCAGAAAGTCTTCGTGCTCAAGGGACGGCCGACTTCGCACCCGCTGATCGTGCATCTCGACAGCGCGCGCTTCCTGCATCGCTGGGCGCGCGCGGTGCCGCCGGCCGCTGCCCGGCTCGCCGAACGTTTCTGGCCCGGTCCGTTGACGCTGGTGCTGCCGCGCGCCGACAACGTTCTCGACCTGGTCACCGGCGGCCAGGACACAGTGGCGATCCGCGTTCCCTCCCATCCCATGGCGCTGCAACTCTTGACCGCGTTTGGCGGTGGCATCGCTGCGCCATCCGCGAATCGCTACGGACACGTGAGCCCGACGCGTGCCGAACACGTGCGCGAGGAATTCGGCGAGGGCGTGCGCGTCGTGCTCGATGGCGGCGAGTGCAAGGTCGGGCTGGAATCCACCATCGTTGCCTGCCTGCACGGTGAAGTGCGGCTGCTGCGTCCGGGCCACATCAGCCTGACGCAGCTGCGCCATGCGGTGGGCAAGGTGGCCAGCGGACCGGGCGCCGAGGCGCCGCGAGTGCCCGGGTCCGCGCAATCGCACTACGCGCCGGTCACGCCGCTGCGGCTGGTGGCAGCGGGCCAGATGGAAAGGCTGGCCGATGAGCTGTCGCGCGGCGGCGTGCGCGTCGGCGTGCTGGCGCAGCGGCCGCCGCTCGGGAGCTTCCGCAGCGTGACCTGGGTGAACGCCGGCACGCGCCTCGACCGCTATGCGCACGACCTGTACGCCAACCTGCGCACGCTCGACAAGATCGGCGCGACCTGCCTGCTGGTTCAGGAAATTCCCGCCGATGAGCGTTGGGACGCGGTGCGTGACCGCCTGACGCGCGCGGCGGCCGGAACCGCCACCGACCCCGGAGAGCTGCCGTGAGCCGCAAGCGTTTCATCGATCCGTTTGAACCGGAGCAGATCCGGCGGCTGGTGGCCGAGTTTGGCTCGCCACTGCTGATCGTCGACTGCGCTCGCGTGCGTGGCCAGTACCGCGCCCTGCAGCGCGCGTTGCCCGGCGTGGACCTGCACTACGCGCTCAAGCCTTTGCCGCATGCGGCCGTGGTGCAGGCGGTGGCCAACGCCGGCGGCTGGCTGGACCTGGCCACAACCGGTGAAGTGCAGCTTGCCGCCAGCCTCGGCATCGATCCGGCGCGTTGCATCCATACGCATCCGATCAAGCGCGAGCGCGACATCAACAACGCGCTGGCTTACGGCGTCGAGACGTTCGTGGCCGACAACCCGGACGAGGTGCGCAAATTCCGCGCGTACGCGGGCCGCGCGGCGCTGCTGCTGCGCGTCTCGTTCCGCAGCCCAGGCGCGGTCTGCGACCTGTCGCGCAAATTTGGCTGCGATCCGGAGCAGGCGCTGGAGCTGGCGCGGCTCGCGGCCGGCCTGGGCATCGAACTGCGCGGTTTCTCGTTCCACGTCGGCTCGCAGGCTGCCGATGCGGCCAAGCACGTCGAGGCCATCGAGTCCTGTGCGGCGCTGCTGGCTGCGGCGCGGCGCGAGCGGCTCGGTGCCTGCGACACGCTCGATATCGGAGGTGGCTTTCCGATTGGCTACGACTCGCCGGCGACTGGCATCAGCCGCTACTGCGCGCCGATCCGCCATGCGCTGGCGCACCTGCCACGGCGCGTGCGTGTCATCGCCGAGCCCGGCCGCTTTATCGTCGGGCCGGCCGCGATCGGTGTGGCCACCGTCATGGGGCGGGCGCAGCGCGAAGGCCACTGGTGGTATTACCTCGACGATGGTATCTACGGCTCCTACAGCGGCCAGCTCTACGATCACGCGCGTTACCCGGTGAGCGCGCTGCGCGAGGGGCTGCTGCTGCCGTCGGTGCTGGCGGGCCCGACCTGCGACGGGATCGACGTCATCGCCGAAGCGCTCCAGCTGCCGCGGCTGAACATCGGCGACCTGGTGGTCGGCCGCCAGATGGGCGCCTACACCTGGGCTACGGCCTCGACCTTCAATTTCTTCCCGAAGGCGACGATCGTAGTCGTCAACCGTCAGCCCGGGGATACCGGCGGCGTATGATTGGCGCCCTGGCACTTCCGATTGCCATGAGGTAACGCGCCTTGCCCTCGTTTGACGCCGTATCGAAAGTCGACGCCCACGAGCTCACCAATGCGGTGGACCAGGCCACGCGCGAGCTGGACAAGCGCTATGACCTGCGGGGCACCGGGGCGCGGTTCGTACTGCAGGATTTCGCCATAACGCTGCATGCGCAAAGTGAATTTCAGCTGGGCCAGCTGCTCGACATCCTGCGGCTGCGCATGGGTGCGCGCGGCATCGATCAGCGCTGCCTGGATTTCGGCGATGTGCAGACGAATCTCGCGGAGGCCCGGCGCGTCATCACCGTTAAGCAGGGAATCGAGCAGCCCGTGGCCAAGAAGCTGGTGGCCAGCCTGAAGGAGGCGCGCCTCAAGGTCGACGCGCAGATCAACGACGGCAAACTGCGTGTCACTGGCAAGAAGCGCGACGACCTGCAGGCCGCCATGGCGCTGCTGCGCAAGAGCAGCGTCGATCTGCCGTTGCAGTTCGACAATTTTCGCGATTGATACGGCCGCGAGTGAGGTGACAAGTATGCGGGCACAGGTAGTCGAGATCCTGAGCACCAGCGCTCCGGGCGCGCCTTTGACGGCATGCGCCCAGGCGCTGCTCGAAGCGGGGCGGGGACTGGTCGGTGATCGCTACCATGCGGGAGCGGGCACTTTCTCGGCGCGCCTCGCCGGCAAGCCGGACGCCGAGCTCACACTGATCGAGGCCGAGGCGATCGAGCGCTTCAATCAGCGCGAAGGTTTGTCTTTGAGCGCGGCGGATTTTCGCCGGAATATCGTCACGCGTGGCGTCGGCTTGAATGAACTCGTGGGCGTGGAGTTCAGGGTCGGCGGCGCGCTGTTGCGGGGATTGCGGCTGTGCGAGCCCTGTGCCCATCTGGCCCGGGTCGCGAATCCGAAAGTATTGCCTGGCATGGTTCACTCCGCGGGCTTGCGCGCGCAAATCCTGGTCGGGGCCGCGATCCGCCCGGGTGACCCAGTCGTCATCTGAGGTTCATTCCGGCTCGAGAGTCACGCCAGCGGCCGACTGATCTCGAGCTGACGCGCCCGCCACCACGGTGCCGTCAGCAGTTCGCCGTGGCGCGCCACGAACACTTCGCGCAGCGCCGGTGGCATCGCCAGGAATGGCAACCATTGCTCTGGGAATACATCGCGGGGGCCGACATAGAACCAGGGCTCGGCGGCGGTCTCCTCCTCGTCGCTCCGGGCGACGGGCAGTTCGCGGAACTCGCACTCGCGCAGCAGCGCCACCTCGTCGTAGTCGTAGAAGATCACGCGGCCGTGGCGCGTGACGCCAAAGTTCTTCAGTAGCAGGTCGCCAGCGAAGATGTTGGTGCCCGCCAGGTCGCGCAGCGCATTGCCGTAGTCGACGATGGCCGCCTCTGCCGCGACCGGCTCGGCCTCGCGCAGGTACAGGTTAAGCGGTCGCAGACGCCGTTCGATATAGCAGTGTTCGATGACCAGCTCCTCGCCTTCAGCGCGGCAACTCTCGCTGGCCTCGCGCAGCAGCTCGTCCGCGAGCGCAGGCATGAAGCGCGAGCGCGGCAGGCTCAGGCGCCGGAATTCCTGCGCGTCGACCATGCGGCCGGCGCGATCATGGCGGAACACGAAGCGGTAGCGCTCCATGACTTCCGCGCGCGTGGTGTGTTTGGGCACGCCAAAGCGGTCGCGGATCACCTTGAACACCAGGTCGTGCGAGGGCAGCGTGAACACGATCATCACCAGGCCGCGCTCGCCCGGCGCATGCACGAAGGCATCAATCGAGCTGTCCAGGTGCCGGCGCAGCGCAAAGTAGCGCTCGGTCTTCCCCTGCTTGGCGCGTCCCAGCACAGTATAGAGTTCGTCGACCGGTTTGCGCGGCATGAACGAGCGCAGCAGCGTGACCGCCGCGCCCACCACCGGCAGGTCAACGTGGAAATAGGAATTGGCATAACCAAACTGCGCGCTGATCTCATTGCGCGACAGCAGCACCGCTTCGACCTGCACGCCGGCTGCGCCATGGCGGAACGCGATCACCAGCGGAGTCACGGCACTGTCGCCGACCAGGCGGCCGACCAGCAGCACCTCGCCGGTGCGGTAGAACAGCGGCTCGATCATTTCGATCGATTCCGGCGCCGCGCTCGGCGGCCGCGCTTCGAAATGACGACCCAGCTCGCCGGTGATGTGGCGCACCGCGAGCCCTGGTGCCGCCAGCGCGCTGGCGAAGGGCAGGTCCGCAAGCACCTCGCTTATTGCAGCCTGCAGCGAGCCGCTGGCGGGGTAGACGCGGATCGGCACCGGGCCAGAAGCGCGGCCGCTATGGGTGGCACAGAACTCGACTGCGGGATTGACGCCGACTGTGCCGAACAGGTCGCGGGTCACCGAGTTGTAGAAGGTGCGATAGAAATCGCTGTCCGCAAGGCGCTCGATCACTCGGCCGTAGGCTGAGGTGACGGCCACCCAGAAATCCGCACCGTCCCCCGCGGTCACGCTGCCGGCGCCGGCAGCGCGCAGCACCACAAGCGCACGCGTGATGTGTTGCTCGTAAAGCTCGATGCGCGCCACCGCGTCGCGCTCACGAGCCGCGGTGTCGCCGCTCAAAAAATGAGCGGCGGCGCGCCGCGTGATGACACCGAACTCTTCGTTGTAGGCACGGAACTGCGCCGCGATCAGCGCCGCAGCGTCCTGCGGCGTGCACATGGCGGCGTGCGTCGCAGCAGCAGGCGTAGCGGTGACGAGGGCCAGAGCGCTCATTGCACTGGGTGCCCGCTCAGGAGACCGCTGCGAGGACCGGCGGCGCCGGTGCTGGGGCGGATCGCGGCGTCGGTGTGAACTGTTCCTGTTCGGTGCTGCCCGCCAGCGCCGCGGTCGAGCATTGACCGGCGGTAATTGTAGTCTGTACCGCGTCGAAATAGCCGGTGCCCACAAACGCCTGGTGCCTGGCGGCGCGGTACCCGGCGGGTTCCTGCGCGAATTCGCGCTGCTGCAGCTGCGAATAGCCGTACATGCCCGCGTCGCGATAGGCCGCGGCCAGCTCGAACATCGACAAGTTGAGCGCGTGCCAGCCCGCCAACGTGATGAACTGGAAGCGATAGCCCATCGCGGCGAGTTCTTCGCGCCAGCGGCGCATCGTCGGTGGGTCGACGTTCTTCTGCCAGTTGAATGAGGGCGAGCAGTTGTAGGCCAGGAGCTGCTCCGGGTAGCGACGGTGAATCGCCTCGGCGAAGCAGCGCGCCTGCGCCAGGTCGGGTTTCGAGGTTTCGCACCACACGAGGTCCGCAAAGGGCGCGTACGACAGGCCCCGATCGATGGCCTGGTCGAGGCCCGCGTGGACGTGGTAGAAACCCTCGCTCGAGCGCTCTCCGGTGACAAAGCGCGCGTCGCGCGGGTCATGGTTCGACAGCAGCAGGTTGGCGGCGTCCGCGTCGGTGCGCGCGATGATGACGGTCGGCACGCCGGCCACATCGGCGGCGAGCCGCGCCGCCACCAGCTTGTTGATGGCTTCGTCGGTCGACACCAGCACCTTGCCGCCCATGTGGCCGCACTTCTTGGCGGAGGAGAGCTGGTCTTCGAAATGCACGGCCGCGGCGCCGGCGGCGATCAGCGCCTTGGTGAGTTCGAAGGCATTCAGGTTGCCGCCGAAGCCAGCCTCGGCGTCGGCGATGATGGGCGCCAGCCAGTCCTGGTCCTGGCGGCCTTCGAGGTGCTGGATCTGGTCGGTGCGCAGCAGCGCGTTGTTGATGCGCTCGACCATCTTCGGCACGGAATCGACCGGGTAGAGGCTCTGGTCGGGGTACATCTCGCCGGCCGAGTTGCCATCGCCGGCCACCTGCCAGCCGGAACAGTAAATCGCCCTGAGCCCGGCCTGGACCGCCTGCACGGCCTGGTTGCCGCTCATGCAGCCGAGTGCGCCAATGACTGGTTCGCTATGCAGCAGCCGCCAGAACTTCTCCGCTCCCAGGCGCGCCAGCGAATGCTCGATATGCACCGAACCGCGCAGCCGCAGCACTTCGGCGGCCTGGTAGGGGCGGGTGACGCCACGCCAGCGGGCGCTCTGCGCCCAGTCGGACTGCAGGCGGGTGAGCTGCGGGTTGCTTGGGTTGTCCATCGTGGCGGGTCTCCGGGGTGGGCTGCGGGGCGGTGACTGGTTGACAGCCTAAGGCAAGCAGAGAGAAGATTTACACAATGGAAATTTCACAATGTGAATTTCACACATGAGTACGTTGCTGCGCCAGGGTCATTTCCTCGGCACCAAGCTCAAGGCGCTGCGCAAGCGCAACGGCCTGACGCTGGACGAACTGTCGACGCGCTGCGTGCAGCTCGATGCTGACGTTGCGCCCTCGGTTTCCTACCTCAGCATGATCGAGAACGGCAAGCGCGTGCCCTCGCCCGATCTGCTGGCGATGCTGGCGGGGCTGTTCGGCAAGGACACGCGCTGGTTCCTGGACGAGAACACGGCGGTCGAGACCGCGCCAGCGCGCCGCGAGCGCGGCGGCCTCGAGGCGATGCCGCTGGAACCTGCCTTCCTGTTCTCGCACGAGCTGCTGCAGAACGCGCTGCCCGAGCTCTTGTCCCAGACCGGCACCAGCGGGCGGCAGTTCGCGCAGCTGCTGATCCGCGTCTGGCAGGAGACGCACCACAATGACTTTCCCGATATCGAGCGCGCCGCCGAATCGGCGGGCAAGCGCGAACTGCCGCTGTCGCTGGAGCGGCTGCAGGGCACCTGCCGGCAGCTCGGCCTGCAGCTGCGCTGGTTTGACCCGGAACGCAGCGGCGTGGCGGCACCGCTCCTGCGCGCGCGCTTCGACCCGCCGGACACGCTGCTGGTGAACCGCCAGCTGCGCAAGCAGGAGGAGCGCCTGCGCTACGAGCTGGCGTATTTCATCGGCCACAAGCTGTTGCACGATGGCGACGGCCTGGTCTCGCCGCGTGCGGCGAGCTGGAGCGCCGAAACCGAGGGCCAGGTGGCCGCGCCGGGCGCCGCCAGCATGGGCGCGCAGGACGTGCTCTACGCCTGGCGCGACTTCGAGTGCAGTTTCTTCGCTGCAGCATTGCTGTGTCCGCGCGTGCCGTTCCGTCGCTTCCTGGTGCGCGAGGCGCACCGGTTGTCCGCCTGCCGCAAACTCGGCGTGACGACCGCCGTGGTGATGCGGCGCATGACCGCGGTTTCCCCGTACCGGCACTGGCACTACTTTGACGCCTATCCGCCCGGGTTCCTGCGAGCGGTCTATCGCGGCAACGGGATCCCGCTGCCCTGGGGCAATATGAGCCTGGTCTCCGATCCTTGTCCGCGCTGGGCCGTGTTCCGGCTGCTGGGCCACGCGCCGCCGCGTTCCGGTGTGCAACAGCCGCGCTCGCAGATCTCCGTCATGCAGGACGGCAAGCGAGCCCGCTTGTACTGCTGCCATTCGGTGGTGACACGCGACGCCGCGCGCGCCGTGCACGTGCAGTCGGTGGGCGTGGATCTCGCGCCGGCGCTTGCCGCCCAGGGCCACGATGCCGATGCCCTCATCGCCGAAGTCGCGTTCGCCTGCGCGCGCAGCGGGGGCGACGCGGCAATTCCGGCGGCGCCGGCGGCGGCGCTGCGGACAGTGGCGCAGGTGCTGAACATCCACTGGATCCGCGACGCACTGGCCACGCCCGCCGGCATCATCTGTCCGCGCAGCGGCAGTTGCCCGCGCACGCCGCGCCGCTGCGCAGCCGGACGCGGCTGATCGGCATAGACCCTGCCTGGCAACGACAGCTCAAACTGACTGCGGCAGCAGCGTGAAACAATCCCGGGCCTCGCGCGACTCGAGCACGGCACGCGGGTAGTAGGCCAGCAGCGCATCGCTCCGTAGCAATTGCGGATTGCGCGCCCGAAACTGCTCCCAGTCGCCGCCATCCCCCGCTCCGCGCATTTGCGCATTGATCAGTGCCATGAAGGCTACGGTGATGGTCTCGTGATAGCGATCGGGCTTGCCGAGCGCGCGCGCGTAGCGGGCGATCGTCGTGCACATGGCCGCCGTGGCTGGCAGGAACGGCGCTCGCAGCAGGTACAGATAGCCGGCGCGCACGTGCGCAGCATGATCGAAGCTATCCGGGGGAAGGGAGCAATCCTCCAGTGCGGCGAGGAACTGCGCGTCATCCGACGGGGCGCTTGCGGCCTCGGGCGGGCAGCGCGTACCTTGGTAACCTGCATTCATCGGAGCCTCCCATGATAGAAGTGAAGCGCGTGCAGACCGGAGTGCGCATCGAAGCGGCCCTGTTAAAGGTCCTCAAGGGCCTGGCCGCGTACACGAACCTGAGTCTCGGCGACCTGCTCGAGGGTATCTGCCTGCATGCCTTCGAGGGCAAGGCGCCGTTTTCGCGCGAGACCGTGGCGCAGATCGCGCAACTGAAGCAGATCTACGGGCTCACGCTGACCGCTGCTGACAGCCACCATCTGGTGGACGCCCCGCGGCGTGCCGCCACCGCGCGCCCTGCGGCCGCGCGCAAGGGCCGGCGCCATGGCTAGGTTCCGGCGCCGGACTCCCGACCGAGTCATGGTACCATGGTACCAAGATAGGAATGCCGCCGCAAGCCAGATGCCCGGCCTGGGCGGCCGTCAGCTGGCCGCGAGCTCAGCCGCCAGTGCCGCCAGGCTGGCCAGTGGCGCGGAACACTGGCTGCCGCGGCAGACATAGGCCACGCCGCCCGGGAGTGGCGGCTTCGTGGCGATGGCTGGCGGCAGGCCGGTACAGTCGGCGGGCACGGCCAGCACGATGCGCCGCGGCGCGTACACGCTCGCGAGTGCCTGGCGCCATCCCTCGATGAGTTCCGCGGGCCCGCGCAGGACGACGACCACCGGCGGCTGGAGCATTTCCTCCAATGCCTGCAGCAGGCTGGCGTGGCCCGGCGGGTACTCCTGCAGCGGCGCCCAGGCGGCGCGTAGGGTGCGCTCGGCCGCATCCAGGTAGCGCGTTTCGCCGAACAGGAATCCATAGCGCTGCAGCACCACGGCCGCAATGCCGTTGCCGGCGGGCAAGGCCTCGTCGCCGAAGGATTTGGGGCGGGCAATGAGCGCCTCGTGGCCAGCGGCCGTGAAATAGAACCCGCCGCGCTCGCGGTCGGCAAATTGTTCGAGCACTACATCGAGCAGCTCGGCGCCGAAGCGCAACTCGTCCGCGTCGAAGCGCACGGTGGCGAGTTCCAGGATCGCCTCGGCCAGGAATACGTAGTCGTCGAGGTAGGCCGGCAGCCGCGCCTCGGCGCCGGCGCTGGTGGCAAGCAGGCGCCCATCGCACCAGTGATGTTGGCGCAGGAACGAGAGCGCCGCGGTGGCATCCTGCGCGAAGTCCGGCCGGTCCAGCAGCCGCGCCGCGGTAGCGAGGCCGCGTATCGCGAGCGCGTTCCAGCTGGTGAGGACTTTCTCGTCACGCTCCGGGCGGACCCGGCCTGCGCGCAGTGCGAGCAGCCTGGCGCTCGCGCTCGCCAGGAGAGATTCGACTCCGGCGGCGTTGCGGTTGAGCGTGGTGGCCACCGCTGCGATGCTGGTGGCCACGATCAGGTGATGTGCGTGGCCCTCAAAATTGGGCGGCAGATCCAGGCCATAGCGGGTAGCGAACACTGCGTATTCATCGCCGCTCAGTGCCTGGCGCACCGCGGCCGCTTCCCACACGTAGTAGCTCCCTTCCACGCCGGCGGCATCCGCATCGAGGCTCGAGTAGAAGCCGCCACCCGGCGCGCGCAGCTCGGTGCGCATCCACTCGGCGGTGCGGTGCGCCACCATGGCGAACAGCGCTTCGCCGGTCGCCGCGGCGGCCTCAGCGCAGGCGCCGAGCAGCAAGGCGTTGTCGTAGAGCATCTTCTCGAAGTGCGGAATCGCCCAGCGCCCGTCGACGCTGTAGCGGTAGAAGCCGCCCCCCAGCTGGTCGAACAGGCCGCCGTCGGCCATGCGCGTCAGCGTCAGCGTGGCCATGTACAGCGCCTGCAGGTCCGGCGAGTCGAGTGCGGCGCTCGCATGCCAGTCGCGCAGCGCGCGCTGCACCAGCGGAGCGTGCGGGAATTTCGGCGCCGGTCCGAAACCGCCCCACTCGGCGTCGAAGCTGCGCTCGAGCTGCACGCGGCAGTTGCGAAGCGGCGCGGCGTCGAGCGGCTGCGTGAGCGCGGCCGGTGGCGGCTGCAGCTCGCCCAGGGCGTGCACCACCGCGCCAGCCGTGGCACGCAAATCCGCTTCGTGATCGCGGTAGTAGTCGGCCACGTGGTTTAGCAGTGCGCTGAAGGCCGGCATGCCGTGGCGCGGCACCGGCGGGAAATAGGTGCCGCCGAAGAACGGCTGCTGGTCGTCGTGCATCAGGAACATCGTCAGCGGCCAGCCGCCGCCGCGCCGCGCGATCATCTGGTGCGCCAGCTGGTAGAGGCGATCGAGGTCCGGCCGCTCCTCTCGGTCCACCTTGATGTTGACGAAGCGCGTGTTCATAAGCGCGGCGGTCGCTTCGTCCTCGAAGGATTCGTGCGCCATGACATGGCACCAGTGGCAGGCCGTGTAGCCGATCGACAGCAAGATCGGCCGCCGTTCGCGGCGCGCCAGCGCCAGCGCTTCCTCGCCCCAGGGGTACCAGTCGACCGGATTGCCGGCGTGCTGGCGCAGGTAGGGGCTGGTTTCTGAGGCGAGGCGGTTGCGGTGGGCGTCCGTGTGCATTGCCGATGATCGCCCGGGGGCGCTATTTGAGTAGAATGCGCGCCACTATACGCGAGACCCCTTGAGACCCATGGTTGACAACCCATCCGCGGAGCCGACTGACGGCGAGCTGCTCTCATCCGGCGCCGGCAACGCGCTGCCGATCCTGCGGCTGAAGCGCGGCGAGGATCGCCGGCTGCGCGCCGGACACCTGTGGGTGTTCTCCAACGAAGTGGACATCGCCGCCACGCCGCTCACCGGTTTCGCCCCTGGCGCGCACGCGCGCGTGCATGACTATCGCGATCAGTTCCTGGGCTACGCCTACGTGAACCCGCACGCGCTGATCTGCGCGCGTATTCTCAGCCGCAGCCCCGTGCATCCGATCGACCGCTCGCTGCTGGTGCACCGGCTCAAGGTGGCCCTCGGCTTGCGCGAACGCCATTACCCCGCGCCTTACTACCGGCTGGTGTTCGGCGAGGGCGACGGGTTGCCCGGGCTGGTGCTGGATCGCTACGGCGACGTGCTGGTCGGCCAGATTGCCACCGCCGGCATGGAGGCCATGCGGGGCGAGATCGAAGCGGCCGCCGAGAAGGTGCTCGCCCCGCAGGCGCTGGTCTGGAAGAACGATGGCGGTGCGCGCGAGCTGGAGCAACTCCCCCGGCAGGTCATCACTGGCATCGGCAAGCTACCCGACACGCTGCAGGCGGTCGAGGGCGTACTGCAGTTCTACATGCCAATGGCCGCGGCGCAAAAGACCGGCTGGTTCTACGACCAGGTCGCCAATCGCGAACTGTTCCGGCGCCTGATGTGGCCGGGTACGCGCGTGCTCGACATCTGCAGTTACGGCGGCGCTTGGGCGATCACGGCGATGCGCTGCGGCGCCCGCGAGGCGCTGTGCGTCGATTCATCGGAGGCCGCACTGGCGGTGGCCGAGAGCAATGCCCTCGCCAATGGCGTCAGCGTGCACACAAGGCGCGGTGACGCCTTCGACGTGCTCGACCAGCTGCAGCGTGAAGGTGAGCGCTTCGATGTAGTCGTGCTCGATCCGCCGGCGTTCATCAAGCGGCGCAAGGACCAGCCGCGCGGCGAGGCCGCGTACCGCAAGCTTAATCAGCTGGCGATGCGCCTGCTCGAGCGTGACGCGCTGCTGGTGAGCTGTTCCTGTTCGTTCCATCTCGCCGCGGACGACCTGGCCGGGCTCATCCAGGCGGCGGCGCGCCACAACAGCCGCTTCGTGCAGATCCTGGCCGCGGGCGGCCAGTCTCCGGACCATCCGGTGCATCCTGCGATTCCCGAGAGCCGTTATCTCAAGGCCTTCTTCTGCCGGGTTACCCGTGCTTAGCCGTGCCGGCGGCGGCTTCGGGTTAGAATTGCGCCTCCGATGCTGACCTACCCGCACATTGATCCGATCGCGCTGCAGATCGGACCGCTCCGCGTTCACTGGTACGGAATCATGTATCTGGTGGCCTTTTCCGTCGCCTGGACCCTGGCGCGGCGGCGCGCTGCACAGCCCGGCTCGACCTGGACCGCACGCGATGTCGATGACTTCATCTTCTACGCCATGCTTGGCACGATCCTCGGCGGCCGGATCGGCTATGTGCTGTTCTATGGCGAGAAGATGTGGCGCGCCGACCTGTGGTACCCGTTCAAGCTCTGGGAAGGGGGCATGTCCTTCCATGGCGGGTTCCTGGGTGTGGCTACCGCGGTAGCGATATTTGCGCGCGCACGCGGGCGGCGTGTCTGGGACGTATTCGATTTCACCGCGGCGCTGCCGGGCCTCGGCATCTTCGCGGTGCGCATCGGCAATTTCATCAACGGTGAACTGTGGGGGCGGCCCACCGACGGCTGGTGGGGCATGCGCGTGAGCGACACGCCCGGCGGCCCGCTGGTCGCGCGCCACGCCTCGCAGCTGTACGAGGCGGGTCTGGAAGGGCTGCTGCTGTTTACGATCCTGTGGCTCTATACGCGCCGGCCGCGCTGGCGCTACATGCCCACGGCCCTGTTCCTGCTGTGCTATTCGCTGGCCCGCATCTCGGTGGAATTCGTGCGCGTGCCCGACGTGCAGCTGGGCTACCTCGCGGGTGACTGGCTGACCATGGGCCAGTTGCTGTCCTTCCCGATGCTGCTGGCAGGAATTGTGCTGGTGGTGCTGGCGCGCCGGTGGCAGCAGCCTTCCGGCAACTTCCAGACTACACCATGAAGAACTATCTCGAACTGTTGCGCCAGGTGCGCATGCACGGCGCGCCCAAAAATGACCGCACCGGCACCGGTACGCGCGCGCTATTTGGCCACCAGATGCGCTTCGATCTTGCCGCGGGCTTCCCGCTGGTGACGACTAAGAAGATTCACCTGCCTTCTGTAGTGCACGAACTACTGTGGTTCCTGCGTGGTGACACCAACACGCGCTACCTGCGGGAGCATGGTGTGCGCATCTGGGACGAATGGGCGGACGCGCAGGGCGAGCTCGGCCCGGTATACGGCCACCAGTGGCGCAGCTGGGGCGCAGCCGACGGCCGGCAGATTGACCAGATCAGCGAGGCGCTGCGGCTGCTGCGCAGTAATCCGGATTCACGCCGCATCATGGTCAGCGCCTGGAACGTCGGCGAACTCGAGGCGATGGCGCTGCAACCCTGCCATGCGCTGTTCCAGTTTTTCGTCGCCGGCGGACGCCTTTCCTGCCAGCTCTACCAGCGCAGCGCCGACGTATTCCTGGGCGTGCCTTTCAATATCGCCTCCTACGCGCTGCTGACCCACATGATCGCGCAACAGTGCGAGCTGCAGCCAGGCGAATTCATCTGGACCGGTGGGGACTGCCACCTGTACGTCAACCACTTCGAGCAGGCCGAGCTGCAGCTCGCCCGTACGCCGTATCCGCTGCCGCGCCTGGCGATGCGGCGCGCGCCCAGCCTGTTCGACTACAAGTACGAGGATTTCGAGTTCGTGAATTACCAATGTCATCCGGCGATCAAGGCGCCGATCGCCGTATGAGCAACCCGCGCAAGCCATTTTTCCGGGTGCGGCGCTCGCGCGTGCATGGCCTCGGCGTGTTTGCCACTCGCCGCATCCGCAAGGGCACGCGCGTCGTCGAGTACCTGGGCGAGCGGATCTCGCACCGCGAGGCCGATCGCCGCTACGCCACCAAATCGACGCACGACAATCACACCTTCCTGTATATCGTCGATCGCGGCGTGGTGATCGACGCGGGCATCAATGGCAACGACGCACGCTTCATCAATCATGGCTGTGACCCGAACTGCGAGTCCGTTACGGAAGACCGCCGCATCTACATCGAGGCCATCCAGACGATCCAGCCCGGTGAAGAGCTGAAATACGACTACTCGATCGGACGCGACAAGGACGACCCGGCCAACATCGACGAGATCTTCGCCTGCCGCTGCGGCGCCGGTGACTGCCGCGGCACCATGCTCTGGCCGGCCAAGCGCCCGCAGCCCCGGTCGAGGAAGCGCCGATGAATCGCAAGCGCTTGTCCATGGGCGCCACGCTGGGCGCGATCGGCGTGGTCTACGGCGACATCGGCACGAGTCCGCTGTATGCGCTGGAGCAGTCGCTCAACGCCACCGGCGCAGGTCCGTACGCACCAGCCAATGTCCTGGGCGTGCTGTCGCTGATGTTCTGGAGCCTGCTGATCGTGGTCACGCTCAAATACGTGGTGCTGATCATGCGTGCGGACAATGAAGGCGAGGGCGGCATTCTG
Source organism: Gammaproteobacteria bacterium (assembly GCA_025359205.1). Lineage (GTDB taxonomy): Bacteria > Pseudomonadota > Gammaproteobacteria > Steroidobacterales > Steroidobacteraceae > FEN-1191. The sequence continues at coordinate 72,472 of JANYHD010000027.1, read as the reverse complement.
TCGCTGTTCGCCTTGGTACAACGCAAGCTGGAGGACATGCCCCGCTGGGGCCGGGCGATCATCGCGCTGGCGGTGATGGGCGCTGCGCTCTTCTACTGCGACGCCTTGATCACGCCGGCCATCTCCGTGCTGGGTGCGGTCGAAGGCCTCGAATTGCTGAGCCCGAACATGACTCGCGTCGTAGTGCCGGTCACGCTGGTCATCATAGTGCTCCTGTTCGCCATCCAGCATCGCGGCACGGAGCGCGTCGGCAAGCTGTTTGCGCCCATCATGATCCTTTGGTTCGCGGTGCTGGCCTATACGGGTGCGGTCGCGATCATGCGCAATCCGCAGGTGCTGGCCGCCATCAATCCGTACTACGGCATCGTCTTGCTGCTGCATCACCAGGCGGTGGCCCTGGCGATCCTGGGCGCGGTATTCCTGACGGTGACCGGCGGCGAAGCGCTCTATGCCGACATGGGTTCGTTTGGCAAAGGCCCGGTGCGGCTGGCCTGGTTTGGCCTGGTGTGGCCAGCGCTGTTGCTGAGCTACTTCGGGCAGGGCGCACTGGTACTGAGTGATGCCGCCGCCGCGCACAAACCGCTGTTCGCCCTGGTGCCAGTCGCGGTGTTGCCCTGGATGGTGCTGCTGGCGACGCTGGCCGCGATTATCGCTTCACAGGCGACCATAACCGGCGCATTTTCCGTGACGCGCCAGGCCGTGCAGCTCGATCTGTTGCCGCGGCTGCGGATCCTGCAGACCTCAGCGCACGAGCACGGCCACGTCTTCGTGCCGGTCGTGAATACGCTGGTGTTCATCGCGGTTTGCATCTTTGTCATCGGCTTCGGCTCCTCCGATGCACTGGGCAGCGCCTATGGCGCGGCCGTGTCCGGCACCATGGGCGTCACCACCATACTCGGCATCGTGCTGGCGGCGTCGCGTTGGCAGTGGCCGACCTGGCGTGTGGTGCTGATCTGCGGGCCGCTGTTCGTGGTCGACGTGGTGTACACGGTGGCCAACCTCGCCAAGTTCATGCAGGGAGCCTGGGTGCCGTTGTTGTTCGCGACGCTCCTGTTCGGCGTATTCATGACCTGGCGTTCCGGGCGCAGGCTGTTGCGGGCCGCGCTGCGCGAAGTGGCGGTTCCGCTCAAGGACCTGCCCGGGCTGTTGCAGCGCGCGACTCGGGTGCCGGGCACCGCTGTGTTCCTGGTCAGTGAACCGCGGTTCGTACCCACCGCGTTCCTGCGCAACCTCGAGCACAATCATGTCGCGCACGAGCGCATCGTGTTCCTCAACATGGAATTCGTGCGCACGCCACGCCAGGACCCGAATGACCGGGTACGCATTGAATCACTGCAGGATGACGTGTTGGTGGTCACGGCCCGCTTCGGCTTCATGGAAACTCCGGATGTGAGCGCGGCACTCAAGCAATGCCGCGTGCGCGGCCTGAAGCTATTTGGACAGGACTGTTCATTCTTCCTGGGTTGGCACCTGGTGCGCCCACGCCCGCGTGGCGGCTATGAGGGAATGCGCCGCAGGCTGTTCGCCTGGATGCAGCGGCGCAGCACGCAGGCCGCTGAATTCTTCCGCATGCCTGAGAAGCGCGTGATCGTATTGGCGACCCAGGTCGAGCTTTGAAACTGACTATCGTCGCGGCGCTCGCCAGTAACGGCGTGATCGGCCGCGACGGCAGTCTCCCCTGGCACCTGCCCGACGATCTGCGACGCTTTAAGTCCCTGACCATGGGCCGGCCGGTGCTCATGGGTCGGCGGACTTTCGAGTCGATCGGCAAGCCGCTGCCCGGGCGGCGTAACCTCGTGCTGACACGCGGCGACAGGGTCCTGCCCGAGGGCGTGGAGCGCGTCGCGAGCATTCCGGCGGCGCTCGCGCTGTGTGGCACGGTGCCCGAGCTGTGCGTGATCGGCGGCGCCGAGGTTTATCGCCAGGCGCTGTCCCTGGCCACGCATCTGGAACTGACAATGGTGGACACGGCGCTGGAAGGTGACGTGTACTTCCCGCAGCTGGACGCGGCCCAATGGCGCGAGGTGGAGCGCAGTACACATCCCGCCGACGAACGCCATGCCTGGCCGATGAGTTTCCTGAGCCTCGAGCGCGCCTGATTCACCCTCAAGCCGCGAGCAGGGCCGCCATGATGACCTGCGCGTCGCCGCCGTCGATCTCCACGATCTTGCTGCGGCTGCTCAGGCCGGCGACGACCCGCACCTGATGGCGAGGCACACTTAGCCGCTCCGCCAGGAACTTCACCAGGGCCTCGTTGGCGGCATTGTCCACCGGCGGCGCAGTCAGCCGGATCCGGATTGCTGCGCCGTGCATGCCGGCGACCTCGTTGCGCGCGGCACGCGGTTGCACGCGCACGCTGATGCGGGCGCGGAGGTGCGCGCTCACGCGTAGCCATCCATGAGCCGCGCGGCCAGCTCCGAAGCGGCGCCCATACCCGCTGCCAGCAGCGCATCGAGCATGGCGTCCTGCAGGGCGCCGCGCCGTCGCGCTTCGGCATAGGGAATTTCCGCGTGGAACATCACCATGGAGTAGCGCGGAATGAAGCGTCCGGGAAAGCGCCGTTCGAGGTCCAGTGCCAGTTGCTTGCGCATCGCGAAATCGGGTGCCAGCACCGCGGCGCGCATGTCCTCGTAGTTCTCGATAGCCATGGCGGCGATCGCGTCGGTATTGGTCCGGCGCAAGTGCTCGAACTGCGTGCACGCGGTCTGGTCGTCCGCGCCGCCGGCCAGCAGTTCCGCGAGCAGCACGCAGTCCTCGAAACCGCAGTTCAGGCCCTGGCCGTGAAAGGGCACGATCGCGTGCGCGGCGTCGCCGATGAGCAGCACGCGCTGCACATGCCAGGGCCAGCAATAGAGCGTGGCCAGTTTCCCTTGCGGGTGCGTGGCAAACTGCGTGTTGAAATCCGGTATGCACTTGAGCGCGTCGGGAAATTCGCGCGCAAAGAAGGCACGCGCGGCCGCGGCCGTACGGAGCGAATCGAAGCCGCCAGGGCCGGATTCCGGCAGGAACAGCGTTGCGGTGAACGAGCGATCGGGATTGGGTAGCGCGATCAGCATGTACTCGCTGCGCGGCCAGACGTGCAGCGCGTGTGGATCATAGGCCCAGCCGCCGTCGGGCAGCGCGGGCACATGCAATTCCTTGTAGCCGTGGGCGAGCGGCTCTTCGGTGGCCCGCAGCAGGCCGCGCTCCTGCAGCGCATGGCGCACCGCCGAGCCGGCGCCGTCGGCGGCGATCATCAGCTGCGCGGGCGCTTCGTCCACCGTAGCGCCGGACGCTTCGCTGCAGCGGACGCTGGCAGTGGCAGGATCGACGTCCGTCACCCGGTGCCCGAACTTCATTTTAATGAGCGGGACGCTGGCCGCGGCCTCAATCAGCACGTTGTTGAGGCGCACGCGGCTGACCGCGTAGATGACCTCTTCCGGGCGCTGGCCATAGGGGAGCAGTGGCCCCCGTCCGTCGCGATCGTGCAGTTGCCGGCCGCGAATGACGACCAGCTCGGGGCGCACGCGTTCGAGCACGCCGGCGCTTTCGAGCGCTGCAAGACCGCGTGCGGCGAGCGCCAGGTTAATGGAGCGGCCGCGCTCCGCGGGACCCACGCGCGGATCGGCGCGGCGCTCCAGCAGGCTGACGCGCCGCCCGGAGCGCGCAAGTAGCAGCGCGAGCAGCATGCCCACGGGCCCGGCGCCGGCGATGGTCAAAGCGCGCTCGGCCTCGCCTGCCTCCGGTGTCACGGCGCGGCCGGCGCGTGGGCGCCCATGGCCGCGGCCAGTTCTTCCGCCGTCCGCCAGGCCTCCAGGTAGCGATTGTAAAGCGGCACCGGCGCGAGCCTGATCGTGTCCGGCTCGCGCCAGTCAGCCACCACGCCGCGCTGTTCCAGCGCCACGAACGCACGCCGCGCTCGCTCGCTCCCACCGCGCACACGCACCGACAGCTGTGCGCCGCGCTGTTCACCGGCAGCGGGCGTGATGAGTTCCAGGGCATCACCGCAGCGTTCGCGCAGCGCGGCTTGCAGGAACGCCGTCAAGCTGCGCGATTTCGCGCGCAGCCGCGCCATGCCGGCCGCGGCAAACAGTTCGAGCGAGGCGAACAACGGCGCGGCGGATAACACCGGTGGATTGCTGAGCTGCCAGCCCGCTGCACCCGGCGTCAGCTCAAATTCGCGGCCCATTTCAAAGCGCGTGGCCGGATTACTGCCCCACCAGCCGGCAATGCGCGGCAGGCGCGCGTCGTGGCCGTGGCGCTCATGGACGAAGGCGCCACCGATCGCGCCGGGCCCGCCGTTGAGATATTTGTAGCTGCACCAGGCGGCGAAATCGGCGCCGCTGTCGTGGAGCGAGAGCGGTAGATTGCCGATCGCGTGGGCGAGATCGAAGCCTACTATAGTGTCGTTGCAGTGTGCGCTGCTCACGATCTGTGCGATGTCAAACGCTTGTCCCGTCCGGTATTGCACGCCCGGCCAGAGCACCAGTGCCAGTGACTCGCCCGCCGCGCCGATGTGCGCGTCGATGTCTTCCATGCGCAGCAGCTCCTCGCCCGGGCGTGGCGCCACCTCGATCAGCGTTGCCGCGGGTTCGAGACCATGCCAGCGGATCTGCGAGTCGACGAGGTAGCGGTCCGAAGGGAAGGCGCCGGACTCGATCATGATGCGATAGCGCGTGCGCGTGGGTCGGTAGAAGCTCGCCAGCAGCAGGTGCAGGTTGACCGTCAGCGAGTTCATCGCCACGACTTCGCCGGGCTGCGCGCCGGCAAGAGCGGCGAGGAGCGGCGCCAGGCGCTCGGCATAGCCGACCCACGCGCGCCGGCCGTGCTCATGGCCAAGCACGCCGAGGCGCTCCCAGTCCTCGAGTTCCTCGAGCACGCGCGCGCGCGCCGCCAGCGGGGCGAGTCCGAGCGAATGCCCGCACAGGTAGGCCAGTTCTGCGCCGGCGGCGTCGCGCGGCAGCGCGAAGTGCGCCCGGAAATCACGCAGCTCATCGGCGCCATCGAGCGCCAACGCCTGATCACGCAGGGACTGTGCTGCGCCGGTGCCACTCACAGCACGTGCACCGGGTACAGGAGCGGCCGCGAGGGCAGGGCGTCGCCGGCCAGCGAAGGAAACTGCAGTGCCAGCAGGTAAGCGCCGTCGCTTGCCGCGTCGCCGATATAGGCCAGCTCCGTGATCGTGCATTGCGGCCGCCGCACCGCCGCGCGCGCTGATTCGCCGGCGGCGAGCCCGAAGAACTCGCGATGCGCGCTCAGCAGTCCCTGGTCCGAGGCGCGATCGGCGGAGGGCACGTCGAGCACGAGATGCTCGATGCCGCGCTCGACCAGCAGTGTGGCCGCCGGCAGCGAGAGAAACGGCGCCGACACGGCGCGGTAGTCGCACTGGCGCTTCGACGGCGAATTGGGGATTGTGCGTACGATGAGTGCCACGGGTACGTAAGGAAGAGCCGCGGGCCAGGCCTGCTCGAGTGCTGCGCGCGTGATCAGCAGGTCGCCCGCTACCGGCGCCGGACGACTCGCCTCGCCCTGGGAGTCGGCGGGAGTCGGTGTCACGCTCAGCAGTAGCGCGGGCAGCAGGCCGTCCGGCACTACGCTGCGCACGTCGAAGGATTCGCGGGTGATGTGGCCGGCCGACTCGGTGTGCGTGCCGTCGCAGTGCGGCGTGAACGAGATGGTGCTGCAGTTGCAGCTGCCGCCGCGCCTGACCTGGCCGATGAAGCTGCCGCTGGCCAGTGGGGTGCTCCGCGAGCGGGGTGAATCGAACCAGCGCGGTCCGCCGCCGTCGAAATCCACGCCGATGGCCAGGTCGTGCGGGTGCGCGAGATCGACCCGGAAGCTTCGACCCGCGATGGCGAGCGTGGCCCATTGGGGCTCGCTCGCGCCTGTTTGCACCGTCTCCATGGGTCCTGGCTCTTGTCGACAATCACCGACAGCTGATAAATCCAGTCGCTCTCGCGTATGTTACGCAAACCCGGGTGCGGGCCGCGACCAATCGTGCCTGTGGAACCCGCCGGGTTGAAGGACGCGCTGACTGCCATGACTATCTGCCGCATGCCGCTACGCGCCCTGGCCGCGCTGCCCGTGTTGATTGCCGTGGGCCTGCTGGCCGGTTGCGGCCACCTGCAGCGGCTCGAGCCGTCGCACTGGAACGTGCACATGCCCTGGCACCACGCCCCGCCTGCGCCTGAACCCCCGGTCAACGAACTGGTGGTGGAAACAGCGGGCGGTTCGGCCGCGCCCGCGCTGACGCAGAGCTGGGATCGCAACACGCTGCGCGTCGCGCTCGATCAGCTCGCCGGCGAAGGCGAACTCACGCTGCGTCCAGTGCAGGGCCACGGCTGGCCCATCCGCATGGAATTCGCAGTGCAGCCCGGTTCCTTCCAGCGGCTTGAATTGCGCGGCGACCAGCGCATCATCCTGACGGTCCCCGCCACCGGCGGCATCGCCGTGCTGCCCGTGCCCCAGGGACTGTACGCCTCGACCACGACCGCGTTGAAACTGCATTACGGCAACGCCGCGCAGTGATCCGCTGGACCTGAACCGGTCCTAGCGCTTGCGGATCGAGACCACCGTCGCCTTGTAGCGATCGGCGCGCAGCAGCGAGTGGCTGTGTTCGATGGCCGCGCGTTGCATGTCGTAGGTGGTTTCACGCACGAACAGCAGCGCCTTGCCCGGCGAGGTGTCGAGGATCCGCGCCACCTCCTCGCTGGCTGTGGTGGCGCCAATTTCCTCTTCCGCCCAGTTGAGCTTGCGGCGGTAGACCTTCTCGAAGATTGCGTACAGCGATGACTTGCCCAGGTCCTGTTTTTCCAGGTCGGGAAACAATCCGACCGGCAGGAAGCTGGTCACCAGCGCCACGGGTTCGTTATTGACGTAACGGAGCCGCCGCAGCGCGAACACGGCATCACCCGCGTTGAGGCGCAGCGCCTGTGCCGTCTCGGCATCTGCCGCCGTGCGCTTCAGGCTCAACACCTTGCCGGATGGCACCAAGCCGCGCCGGCGCATTTCCTCGCTGAAGCCGCGCAGCTGCTGGAAGTTCCATGGCACCTGGCTCGAGCCGATGACCGGTCGCTTGCCCTTGGCGATGACCAGCAGGCCTTCGGCGCGCAGCTTGAGGAAGGCTTGCCGCACGGGCATCTTGCTGATGCCGAGCGCCGCGGCGATCTCGCCCTCGGAATGGAACACTTCGCCCTCGCGCAGCGCCTCCGACTTGATGTGCGCCCGCACCTGGTCAACGATCTGCTGGTAGTAGGGCACGTAGCTGTCGGTCTCGATGTGCAGATCGAGTGGCAGGGTGCCCGCGCCCTTGTCAGCAGCCCGTTTACGCATGTCGGGCGCATTATAGCTCTGGAAAGCAAATGTACATATGATACTATGTTGCCAAGGAGCGGCGGCCAGCCGCAGGGGCACGGGACAATGCAGGCGATACGAGGTGGCGCATGGCGGCGCATGGCGGCGCATGGCGGCGCTGGCAGTTGCTGCTGATCGCGGCGGAGCGGTGCGCGCGGGCGCGACGCGCCGGCCCGCTGGCGCGCGCGGAGGTCGCGCTCGCGGGGCGTTGCCTGGGCCTTGGCACATCGCCAATCTCATCACCTTGTTTGCGTTCGAAGCGATCGTGCTTTCGGGCAGCGTCATGGAAAGCGCAGACCTGTTCATGCCGGTGATTCGCGAAGTCGTGTGCACCAACTGCACGCAGGTGCCAGCAAGCCAGGTCGAGCTGACTGTGCTGACGCTCGGCAACGAGGCGCCGCTGAACGGCGCCGCTGCCGCCTGGCGGCACCGCTATCCCGGAGGAACGAGGCCATGCTGAATGCGGCGCCCCTCCAGGTCACCGAAGGCCGGTATTTCCAGGATGTGATGGCGCAGCCGCAGGCGCTGCGCGCCACACATGCCTGGCTGGCTGCGCCTGGCCGCTGGTCGCAGGTGCAGCAGTTCATCACGGCGCGCGACTGGAAACGCATCGTGCTCACGGGCATGGGTTCTTCGTACCACACCTTCCATCCGTTGAACCTGGCGCTCATCGAGGCTGGCCACAGCCCGGTGATGATCGAGACTTCCGAACTCATCCACTACGGTCTCGCCCTGTGCGACGAACACACGCTGGTGATCGCCGCGTCGCAATCGGGCGCCAGCGCCGAGACGGTACGCCTGCTGGATCTCAACCGGCGCGCAACCGTGCTGGGCGTGACCAACACGGCCGGGAGTGCCCTGGCCCGCGGCGCGGGCCTGGCGCTGCTGGCGCAGGCCGGACCGGAGCATTCGGTCTCCTGCAAGACCTATGTCGCGGGGATGCTGGCGCTGCAGTGGCTTGCGGCACTGTTCGCGCAGCGTGACGAACAGCAGACGCTGGCGCGGCTCGCCGCCGCCACGGAACTCGCCGGGCAATACCTGCAGGGCTGGCCGCTGCATGTAGAAACGCTCGCCGCGCGCCTGCGCGGCAAGCGGCACCTGTTCTTCGCCGGGCGCGGCAGCTCGCTCAGCGCCGTGGGCACCGGCGCCCTCATCATGAAGGAAGCGACCCGGCTGCATACAGAAGGCATGAGCAGCGCCGCGTTCCGCCACGGTCCGCTGGAAATGCTGCGCCCGGACATGTGGATTGGCGTGTTCAGCGGTCCGGAGCCCACGCGCGCGCTCAATCGCCGCCTCGCGGCTGACCTGGTCGCCAACGGCGGGCACTGCGATGAAATCGGCGTGGATGCGGTGTCGCAGCCATTCCGACTGCCCGAGTGCGATCCGGCCTTGCAACCGATAATCGAGATCCTGCCGGCGCAGATGATGACGCTGGCACTGGCCGCGCTGGCCGGGCGAGAAGCGGGACACTTCGAGCGCGCCAGCAAGATCACGGCCACGGAATAGGGGAAGCAACTTGACCACGACCCAGCAACGCACACGCAGCCTGTTCATCGTCTGGCTGGTATTCCTGATCTTCTTCGTGATCTCCTTCGTCACGAACATCCTGGGGCCGCTGGTGCCGGACATCATTCGCGACTTCCACGTCTCGAAGGGCATGGCCGGCATGCTGGCATTCGCGTTCTTTATCGCCTACGGCGTGTTGTCGATCCCTTCAGGATTCCTGGTCGAGCGCTGGGGCGAAAAGAAACTGATGGTGACCTCATTCGTGATCTGCACCGCCGGCGCCCTGAGCTTCGCGCTCGTGCCCACCTATCCGATCGCGATCGTGTCGCTGTTTGCGATTGGTTCGGGCATGGCGGCGCTGCAGGTGGCCATCAATCCGCTGCTGCGCGTCGCGGGCGGCGAGGAACACTTTGCCTACTACTCCGCCTTCGCCCAGCTCGTGTTCGGTTCCGCATCCTTCGTGAGCCCGCTGGTGTTTTCGTACCTGATTGCACACCTCGGCGCTGGCACGACGCATGGCGCGGCAGTGGGGCTACTGGCGCGCCTGACGCCTCCCGCGCTGCCGTGGGTGTCGATGTACTGGCTGTTCGCGCTGGCAACCGCGGCGATGGTCGTCATCGTCGCCGTGGTCCGATTGCCGAACGTCGAGCGCACGGCGGACGAGTCGGCCGGCACGCTGGGCATGTACCGGGAACTGCTGCGTAATCGCGTCACGGTGCTGTATTTCCTGATGATCTTCGCCTACGTCGGCTGTGAGCAGGGCACGTCGGTGTGGATGTCACAATTCCTCAACACCTACCACGGCTTCAACCCGGAAGTGCAGGGCGCGACCGCAGTGTCCCGTTTCTGGGGTCTGATGACAGTGGGATGTCTGGTCGGAATGCTGCTGCTCAAGCTGTTTGATAGCCGCCGTGTGCTGATCGTGTTCTCGACCGGCGCCATCGCCATGCTGACACTCGCGCTGTTCGGATCGGCGCAGGTCTCGTTGCTGGCATTCCCCGCGGTGGGCCTGTTCGCCTCGATCATGTGGCCCACCATCGTGTCGCTGGCGCTGAATTCGGTGCCTTCGCATCACGGTCCGTTTGCCGGGATCCTGTGCACGGGCATCATGGGCGGCGCGGTATTTCCATTCCTGATCGGGCAACTTGCCGATCACTTCGGACTGCGCAACGGCATGCTGCTGCTCTACCTGACTTTCGGTTGCGTGCTGAGCGTGGGCTTTTGGGCGCGGCCACTCATCAACAATGCACTGATCGGCGAGCGCAAGAGCAGATGAACATGAGGTTGGCTCTTGTAACGCAGCCGCGACTCGCGGCATTGGCCGCGGCGACGTTTGCAGCGTCGGCAATGTCCGGCGCACCGTGATGCGTGAGATGCCGAAGTCCGTGGCCAGTTCGCGTTGCGCAGTCCGAGCAAAAGACTTGCTGGCACTGGGGTGACGCATTTACGACCGACGCGGCCTTTCGACGTTTGACTGCCAGGGCGTCCCGTGCGGCCCGTGCGGCCCGGGTGACTCACCGCAGATCCAGCGCTAACTATGCGGGCTCAAGGTTCTGACGCAGGGTCTGCGCTGCTGCCCACGCGGCGCCGATGAGTCCCGCGCGATCGCCAAGCCGGCTGGGCGCAATTGCGATGGGTCGTGAAAAGAGGGCGGGAAGTGTCCGTCGCACCCGCTCATACAGTTCGGGACGCACGCCGATGCTGCCACCGAACACGACGAGTTCGAGATCGAGGAGCGATTGCAGCGACACTACAGCGAGGGCCACCCAGCGCGCCGTCGTATCGAGGACCGAGGCCGCCACTTCGTCTCCTTGCTCGAGCAGCCTGAATATATCGCGCACCGTGGCGGCCGCGGTTCCACCCTGGCGCCGGTACCGATTCACGATGGCGAGTGAGCCCACTTCGAGTTCGAAGGTGCCGCTGGCAGAGAGCATCTGCGTAGTCGGATCGCGCCCGATGGGCAGGTCCGCGATTTCACCCGCCGAGCCACACGCCCCCCGAAACAGCTTGTCATCGATGAGCAGGCCGAGCCCCACACCTGTTCCGAGCGCTAAGAACGCCGCGTTGCGGCACCGACTGGCGCACCCGAGCGCATGCTCGCCGAGCATCGAGAGGTTCACATCGTTCTCGATCGCAACATCCGGACCGAAGCGGCCACGCAGAAAGCCGAGGATATCGAAGTCCTCCAGTCCCGCAATGTTTGGAGTCAGGGAAACGCGGCCCGTGCGAGGATCGATCGCTCCAGGAAGTCCCACCATGACATGACGTGCCTGCGTGACTTCGATGCCGACGGCTTGCGCCAGCTTGTCGGCGCAGGCGGCAATCTGTTCGGCCACGTGCGCCGCGCCGCGTTGGTCGGTGGGTTCGGTCAACTCAGCCACGATCCGACCACGTGCATCGGCCATCGCTGCGGCGAGCTTTGTGCCGCCCAGGTCTGCAGCAAAACAATAGGCAGCTTCGCGCGTCATTGACGTGCACTACGATGCGCGGGCGGCGGAAGTGGTAGCGCCGCCGCCAGCTCCGCGACCCCGAAGAATGCATCATGGAGACGGCTCAAGGCGACGGACAATGCGCCAACGACGCCTGCTCGCCTGCCGAGGGTGCTGGTGCGAATCTCCACCGGCCGCGGCGAGAGTTGCAATAGCACGCGCGCGACCTGGTCCGCAAAATCCGGACGGGCACCGACCGAGCCGCCCAGAACGATCAGTTGCGGATCCACCATTGCAATGACCGCCGCAGCCGCCAGACCAATCAGCCGCGCCGTCTCCTCAATCACTTGTGCGGCAATCGGATCGCCCACCTGCGCCCGTTCAAACACCTGCATTACCGACTCAACTTCGGAACCGCCGGCCTCGCGATATCGTCGCAAGACACCCGTCGCGCCCACCTGGTACTCGAGGCAGCCCTGCAGGCGGGACGCGGCTTGCAGCGGATCGCCACCGATCGGCAGATAGCCGATCTCACCGGCGGCGCCGTTCTCGCCGCGAACCAGCTGGCCGTTGGTAAAGAGTCCCAGTCCGATGCCGCTGCCGAGCGCGAGGAACGCCACATTGGCAACGTTTTGCGCGCAGCCGTGCCATATCTCCCCGAGCAGCGCGAGATTGATGTCATTTTCAATGACGACGGGACTGCCGAGTTTCTCACCCAGCAGGCCTACGACATTGAGATGACCGAGGCCCGTGATGTTGGGAGCCATCTCGATGGCGCCGCTCTTGGGGTTTACCACCCCGGGGGTGGCCAGCACGATGGAGCGAATTCGGCTGGGGTGTGTGTGATTGTCACGCGCCAGACGGTCAGAGAGCCGGGCAATCTGGTCGAGCGCCCAGGCGCCGCCGCGGCTGTCGGTGGGTTCGTCAGCTTCAGCGAGAACTCTGCCTGCGATATCGGCGAGGGCTACCGTCAATCGTCGGGCTCCCAAATCGATGCCCAGCACGTGACCGCCTTCAGGGCTCAATTCGTACAACACGGCGGTCCGCCCGACATTGCCGCTGGTGCGCCCCACCTGGCGAACCAGCCCCTGCTGTCCAAACGCGTCGACGACTTCCGACATCGTCTGTTTTGACAGACCGGTTACCTTGGCAAGGTCCGCCCGCGAGATGGGGCTGCGGTGCAGGAGGGCTTCAAAAACGCTCCGCCGCGACAACTGGCGGGTCACGCTCGTTACCGGTGGGGGTGGTGCAGGCATAGTCATTTGATTCGTTACCTCTCCGAACAATCATAGCCGCATTGGCGGTTGAATCAACCTGTGCTTGATCGAAGACGGCATGCATGGTAAATTAATTCGTCAATAGACCGAATAAATAGACAGCGATTAGGGGCACCGATGAGTAGGCTCGGTCGTAGGGGTCAACACGCGAAGGACACGACGACGCGAGGTGGGGCGGCGGATGGCGAATTCGCGATTCAAGCCGATTCGTGCGCTGGGCCGTTGTTCGCCAGATTTTCCACGTCGATGCTGAATGGCATTCCTGACCTGTGCAATTTCACCGCTGGTGATCCACGCGATGGCCCCTGCGAACTGGCGCAAGCGGCATTTTCGGTGTGAGCGGTACGCGCACCGCTGGACTTCAAAAATTCGGAAATTATCCAACCTAAGAGGCATATCCCGTGGCAAACCTACATCGCAATCACCCGCTGTCAGTTGCAGTATCCATGGTGTTGCTCGCCGCCGCGGCGGCGTCGGCCAAGGCATCAGAGCACGCCAATGCCGCTGCAGACAACGCCGGGGCGCAGGATCCTGCGCAGCAGGGCACACCGCTGACACCATCGCCCGAAGTCAAGAAAGCCAGGCTCGGCACCAGCGGCGCCGGCTCCGATGCGGGAGTCAAGCGTGCGGATGAGTTGGAGGAGATCATTGTCACGGGTGTACGCCAGTCGCAAATTCGCGCCATCCAACTGAAACGCGAGGCGCCGAGCATTCAGGACAGCATTTCGGCCGAGAGCATCGGCCAGTTGCCCGACGTGACGATCACCGATGCCTTGCAACGCATCACGGGCGTGCAGATCAATCGGGACGCGGGGGTAGGCACGTCGGTGAGCGTACGCGGCTTGCCGGAGGTCGGCACCTTGCTGAACGGCGAAGTATTCATCTCGCCGGACCAGATCGACTCGCAGCAGCCCGATTTCACGACGCTACCCGCCACGCTGTTCAATCAAGTGGATGTCATCAAGTCACCCACAGCCGCGCAGACCGAAACCGGCATCAGCGGTGCGCTCAATCTGCACACCTATCGGCCCTGGGACTTGCCGCACGGTTTTACCTATAGCTACACCGCCGACGGGGAACGGGGCAGCACTGCTCGCAGAACTGGCCCCGAGCTCAGCGGCCTGTTTTCCTACAACGCGGATGGTCGTTGGGGCCTGCAGGTATCCGGCGATTTCTCCGACACCACGCGCAGCAAGTCCACGGAAGGACTCGATCAATATGGCGCCGTTCTCGATGGCGAGAACGCGGCCAGCGCAGCAGCCTACAACGGGTTTCTCGGAGCCTGGAACGGCGCGCCCTTGCCCTCGCGGATCGTGCAGAACCCGGACGGCAGTGTTGATGTGAACGGTGATGGCCAGTCTAACGGCGTATTCCTCGGTAGTCAGGACATCTTTCTGTCTGATATTACGACGCAGCGCAAGCGCCAGGCAGCCAACGCGTCGTTCCAGATGGACTTCGGGAGCGGGTTCAAGTTGACCAGCGATGCTTTTTACGCACATCAGGATCAGCACGAACGCAACGTAGGTGTACAGATCGATTCCGCCAACTGGCAGGGCGCGACCTTCGTGCCGTTGCAGTCGCGAAACACCGGCACCACCGCGCTCGGCCAGTACAACACGCCGCCGCCGGACCCGAATTGGGCGGGCTCGCAGATCTATACCACGCAGGTTTACCAGAAGTGGCCGGGCGATGTGGAATCCTACTCGTCAGTCATCCGCACCCAGTCCACCGCACAGAATTTCAATGTCCAGCTTGATTACGACAATGGCGGCAAATTCAAGGGAGGCGTGCGTGCGATTCGCGAAACCGCAAAGCAGTCCTACATAGAGACTGACACCAACATCTCGAATGCCGACGGCTGCCAGTGGGGCGACTCCCGCACCGGCCTGCCCTGTGGCACCTTCGTCTATCCCGCCCAACTTGGCGGTGATCGCGTATTCAACGCCAACGGCATTCCCCAGAATACGGTGCCGATCACGGCCGACTTCACCGGCCGCAATCTCCTCATCAGCATGCCCTCATCGCTCGCCAGCGCCTTTGCCGATCCCAACAGCTGGGCGATGAAGACGCTGGAATCCGCCGATGACTACGACCGGCAAACCGCGATCACGGCACTGCGATTCGACGGGCATTACAAAGTCAACGATGGCTTCCATGTCGATTTTGGCGTGCGCAACAGCATCCGCACCGCCACCAACGATGGCTTCACCCTGGTTGCCCCGGTCTACGCCGGCATGGGAGCCAGTGACCCGAACGGATGCCTCGTGCGCTACGTTGCAGCCGACGTCGTCCTGGGTGGCAACGAAAGTGGAACATGGTGTACTGCCGGAAATGCCGAGGGGTTCTTCCGCGCCGGGCCGTTCTCGGCGCAGCCGCTGTCGCAGACCCCGGCGCCGCTCGCCAACAACTGGCGGCCGTACACCAATCTTCTGGGCTCGGGCATCAACTTCTGGGGCATCGATCCACGCGCCCTGGACGATCCTGAAGCGTTCTGGAAGTCGCTTCTGCCAGGTTCCCGGAGGCAGACGGCGCCGGGCGTCACCTGGGCAGTCTCGACCACGGAGTCCTCGGGCTATTTGCAGACCGACTTCAAGGGCGATCTTGGTGACATGTCGTACAGCGCCAATGTGGGTGTGCGGTTGATACGCACCAGCCTGCGGATTACCCAGGACAACGTCGGCGACCCAGGTCAATACGGCACGGAGGCCGCGGTCACGGGCACGGAAGTCACGCGGCGCAGCTACACCGATGTGCTGCCCGCGGCCAATTTTTCGCTGAACATGACGCCCAAGCTGACGATGCGCCTCGCTTTCTCCAAGAACATGATGCCGCTATCCTTGAGCCAGTGGGGCGGAGGCCTGACGCTCAACTACTCGTCGTACTCGACGCCACAGGGCCTGCAATTCCAGGTCTCGCAGGGCACCTCGTCCGGCAATCCCAATCTCAATCCATGGCGGTCCACGAACTTCGGTGCCTCGCTCGAGTACTACCTCAATCCGACCAGCCTGATCAACCTTGAGCTGTTCCGGATCAATGTGCAGAGCTTCATCACCAATGGCAATACGCCAGCTTGCGGCCTGCCCGATGAGGACGGCGTGGTCCGCAATCCAAATCGTTGCATCCAGATCGTGGCGCCGTTGCAAGGCTCAGGCAACAGCATCCAGGGCGCCGAGTTCGACTATCGACAAGGCTTCACGTTCCTGCCTGGACTCCTGGCCAATACCGGCATGGAATTCAACGTGACCTATGCGCCCAGTCACACCGGGGAAACGGATCTGGCCGGGAACGAGATTCCGTTCCAGGACAACTCGACCGATTCGGGAAATTTCATCCTGTGGTATCAGGACAAGCAATTCCAGGCTCGCCTCGCCTACAACTATCGTTCGAAGCGGGCGGCAGTGGATACCGTGGGGGGCATTGCTGGCCTGGAATTGTACGAGGCGCCGCAAAAGTACCTCGACGCCTCGGTGGCCTTCAAGGTCAACAAGTATGCGGAGCTTTTTGTGAACGCGACCAACCTCACGAACGAATACCAGCGCTACTACCTCGTGTGGCCCGACCAACCGGCGCACTCAAATTTCTCCGAGCGCATGTTTTCGGCGGGCGTTCGCGGGCAATGGTGAGCCGTGCCACCGGGGCAAGTTACGCGCTGCACAAGCCCGGCCAATCGGTGATCAAGGTACTGGCTACCCTGGCGGCACTGGCCGGCGCGGCGCTTGCCAGCGCCCAAAGCGCATACGCACCCACAACGGTCGGTGCGGGTGGCGGCACAGTCACTGCGATCGAGCATTGGCAGATGCAGTCCAGCGCCACGGCGCAAGAGAGCGGTGCCGAAATATCCGCCACCGGCTTTTCGACTCACGATTGGTACAGCGTGAGTGGCCGTGCGACCGTGATGGCGGGACTGCTCGAGAGCGGCAAGTACGACAAGGTGTTCTACGGCGACAATCTGCGTGCGGTGGAAGATCCCGAAGCCAGCGGCACGCCGTTCGTGACCTCCTGGTGGTATCGCAGTGAGTTTACGCTGGCCACAGGCGCGCCGGGCTCACGAACGTTGCTACGCATCAACGGCATGATCCCCAGCGCGGACGTGTGGTTGAACGGGCACCTGATCGCCGACCAGACAGTTGTAGCTGGCGCCTATCCCGTCAATGAATTTGACGTGACACCCTGGGTACAGACGGGCAGCAACATTGTCAGCTTGCAAGTTCATCCGGGTGACCCAAGGAGAAACCTGTCGATAGGTTGGGTCGATTGGAATCCGACACCACCGGACAACAACATGGGTCCGTGGCGGGGCGTCGAGATCCTGCGAACCGGACCGGTGCAGCTGCGCTTTCCGCAGGTGAGCTCAACGCTGTCACTGCCCGATCTCGCGCGCGCTGCGCTGACTGCAAAAGTGGAGGCACGGAACCTCGATGCTGCCGCGCACGACGTGACGATTGCGGGCGTCGTGGCAAACGTGTTGCTGCGCCGACAGATCCATCTTGCTCCCGGTCAGGCACAGACGGTATCGTTTACTCCCCAGAGCGATCCGGGTCTCGATCTCAAACATCCCAAGGTCTGGTGGCCGGTCGCGATGGGCGCGCATCCGCTCTACTCATTGCAGCTGACCGCCACTGTGGATGGATCGCCCTCGGACCAGGCCAGCGCTGTTTTTGGCATTCGAAGCGTGAGCTCCCACCTCACGCCACAGGGTTATCGCCAGTTCGTCGTCAACGGACAGCCGGTATTGATTCGTGGGGCAGGCTGGGCGCCCGACATGTTCCTGCGCGCGGATCCCAAGCGCACAGAGGCCGAGTTCAGGTACATCGTCAACCTTGGCCTCAATACCCTGCGCAGTGAGGGGAAGCTCGAGGACCAGCGTTTCTACGAACTCGCCGATCGTGCTGGCCTGATGGTACTGGCTGGCTGGGAGTGCTGCGACAAGTGGGAGTCGGCAGCCAAGACCGGTGGTGAACCGTGGAGTACTGCTGACTTTAGTGTGGCCGAAAAGTCCATGGCGAGCGAGGCTCGGCTGCTACGCAATCACCCGTCCGTTATCGGATTTCTGATTGGTAGCGACCACGCACCGCCAGCACCGGTCGCGAAGCTGTACACCGACACCTTGCGTGCCGAAGGCTGGTCGTTGCCGATCATCGCCGCGGCGGTTCCGCAGGCGACCGCAGACACTGGCCCGTCCGGCATGAAAATGGAGGGACCCTATGCGTGGGTTCCGCCAGCCTATTGGTATGCGGATAAATTGGGCGGTGCGTTCGGATTCAACTCTGAACTCAGCGCCGGCGCGTCCATTCCGCCGTTGGAAGATCTTGTCCGCATGCTTACGCCGCAAGAGCTGGAAGCATTGTGGAAATTTCCAGAGGCACGGCAGTATCACGCTTCCGCCGCCTGGTCGGTCTTTGCCAACTTGCCCGCGTATGGCGCTTCGCTGGCCAAGCGCTACGGCCCACCCAAGAGCCTCGAGGACTACGTTGCCAAGTCGCAGCTCGACAACTACGACAACGTCCGGGCGCAATTTGAGGCGCATAGCGCGCATCAGGATCGGGCCAACCCGTCGACCGGACTCATCTACTGGATGCTCAACAACGCCTGGCCTTCGTTGCACTGGCATTTGTATGACTATTTCCTCAATCCTGCCGGGGCCTACTTCGGCGCTAGGATCGCCAACGAACCGCTGCACATCCAGTACTCCTACGATACGCGCGAGATCATGCTCGTCAATCAGACCCTCGCCACCGAGCACGGGTTGCGGGCGCTGATACGCGTACGCAACCTGGATGGCAGCGTGGCTTTTGAGCGTCGCCTGCAGGGCGTCGACTTGCCCGGCAACGTCGCGCGGGCAGTGGCAGTGGTGCCGGCAGTGGCAGACTTGTCAGCTACTTATTTTATCGAGCTCGAGCTCGCGGCGGCAGACGGCAGTGCGATCAGCCGCAATGTCTATTGGCTAGCGACCCAGACCGACGAGCTCGACTGGGCAAACTCCAACTGGTACCTCACTCCGGTGACGCGCTACGCGAACCTGACGGCGTTGCAAGCCATGCCTACCGTGCCGAGCGAAGTGCTGGCGACGATGCGTCGCGAGAGCGGTGAGCAGGTCATCACGATTACCTTGATGGTGCCCTCATCGTCTAAAGCCATGGCCTTTTTCCAGCACCTGTCGATCAAGCCGTCCGGGCACGGCGAACCCGTGGTTCCCGTCCTGTGGAGCGACAATGACGTCAGTCTGTGGCCCGGCGAATCGCGCACCGTGTCCGCGCATATCAACGCCACGGAGACGGCGATGCCGGTCGTTGAAGTAAGCGGCTGGAACGTGCCGACACAGACCGTCCCGATTACCACGGATAGCGGGACTCACTGACAATCCCCATGCAATTAAGGGTGACGGGCATCTGGCGGGGTTCCTGATCTACCGCCACTGAAGCCCTCGGGTACAATCCGTTTCACCGATCCAAAGGAGAGGGCGCAGATGCCTGCCACTACTCACGGCGCCAACTCGGCCCGGCGATTTCACTTTATTTCCGGGTTGCCGCGCGCGGGCACGACGCTTCTGGCCGCTATCCTCAATCAGAACCCGCGTTTCCGCGCCGGCATGACCAGTCCGTTGGCCGACATCATGGGCGTGGTGATGGCTGAAGCCAGCAGCAAGAATGATTTTTCCTTTGATGTCTCCGATGAGCAGCGCGTTGCCTTGCTACGTGGCCTTGTGGACAACTTCTACTCGGGACAGGCGGATGCTGGCGTCATATTCGATACCAGCCGGCTGTGGTGCAGCCGGATGCAGCTGCTCGGCGCGCTGTTACCTGGGGCAAAGGTCATCGCCTGCGTTCGCCATTTATCCTGGGTTCTGGATAGCATGGAACGGCTGGTGCGCAGGCAACCGGTTGGTGTCAGCAAGGTGTTCCGATTCGACACCAATACCACCGTGTACTCGCGCGTTGAGGCGCTGACCGATCCGCGCGGCATGGTTGGGTTTGCTTTTCAGGCCACCAAGGATGCGTTTTATGGCCAATATGCCCCGGGGCACTTGCTGCTGCTGACTTACGAAAGCCTAGCACGCAACCCGTCGGCGGCCATGCACGCGGTCTACCAGTTTATCGGTGAACCCTGGTTTGAACACGACTTCGAGCACTTGGCCTACAACGCAGACGAGTTCGACGCGCGGGTCGGCATGCCGGGCCTGCATACGGTGCGTCCGAAGGTGGAGCCGATCGAGCGCGCGGCCATCCTGCCGCGCGAAATCTTTGGCCGCTTCGCCAACGAATCGTTCTGGATGGATCCGAAGAACAACATCAGCCAGGTTCCAGTCGTGTAGGGGCCCGTGCCGAGGACCGACCAGCGGATATCCCTTTTGCGGTGCGACATGATCCGGCTTGCGCTGTTCGATGGTCGCGGATCCGGAAGTGGCGACCTGCCCGATCAGGATGGCGTGGTACGCAGTCGCTGCGTGGGCATCAGCGGTCCCAGCCCGGGCAGCGGCAAGTCGCTGCACGGCCTGGAGCTGGGCTTGAAGCAGGCCTTCGACTTCCTGCCGGGCGTGCTGCGCAACACCGGCGTCGACGCCAACTGCACCTCCTCGCCGAGCAATGTGGGCGTGGATGTCGCCAGCAACTACCGCTCCAAGCGTGCCGTCAGCGAGGACTACGGCGGCATCACCGGTTTCCAGGAGTACCAGGCGCCCACGACCTACATCGATGCCTCGGCTAGCTACAGTTTCGCGAGCCATTTCCGGGTGTTCCTGGAAGGCTCGAACCTGACGCACGATAAAGAGCGCCATTACCTCGTGTGGCCGGGTATGAAGCTGAACACCTCGCAGTTCGAGGCGCACTACGCGCTCGGAGTGCGCGCGAAGTTCTAGGCGCGGCTCAGTCGCCGGCGGCGGCGCACGCGCGCACCGCCACCGGCGGTGCCTCCGGGTCGTCGAGATTGACGCTGGTGAGCGCGCCGCCCCACACGCAGCCGGTGTCGAGCGCGAGCACGCCATCGCCCCGGTGGAAGCCCAGCGCCGACCAGTGGCCGAAGATCACGCGGCTGGCGGCACTGGCGCGCTGGGGCACCTTGAACCAAGGCATCCACGGTGCGCGGGCCTCGCCGGGCGGGCCTTTGTGGTGCAGGTCGACGCGGCCCTGCGCGGTGCACACGCGCAGGCGTGTGAGCGCGTTGATGATGAAGCGTAGGCGCTCCGCCCCCTGCAAGGCATCGTCCCACTGGCCCGGTTCATCGCCGTACATCGAGCCCAGCACGGCGCGCGGGTCGTGCCGCAGCGCCTGCGCCACTTCGCTGGCGAGCTGCGTGGCCAGCTGCGCGTGCCACTGCGGCACCAGCCCGGCGTGCACCAGCAGATCATTGCGTGCGCTGTCGTAGTGGGCCAGGGGGCGCTCCAGCAGCCAACCCAGCAATGCGTCGCGGTCGCTAGCGGCGAGCACTTCATCGAGCGTGTCGCTGCGGCGCAGCTGCTGTCCGGGAACGAATGCCACGGCCAGCAGATGCAGGTCGTGATTGCCGAGCACCACGATGGCATTGGCCGCGAGCGAGCGCACGCGGCGCAGCGTGGCCAGAGACTGCGGGCCGCGGTTCACCAGGTCGCCGGTGAACCACAGCAGGTCACGGTCAGCATTGAAGCGGATGCGCTGCAGCAGCTCATCCAGTTCTGCGCAGCAACCCTGCACATCGCCGATGGCCCAGCGAGCCACGTCAGGACCGTTCCTGCCGGCTCAGTGCAGCAGGCCCGGCTTGGCGAGCCGGAATGCCGGAATGGGCGCGTCAAACTGCTGCCCATCGTCGCCCAGCATCTGGTAGCTGCCGTGCATTGCGCCCACCGGCGTCTCGAGCACGGCACCGCTCGAATAGCGGAAGCCCTGTCCCGGTCGCAGGTGCGGCTGCTCGCCGACCACGCCTTCGCCGCGCACTTCCTGCACGCGTCCGTTGGCATCAGTGATGATCCAGTGGCGCGTCATCAGTTTTGCAGGCACCTGGCCGGCATTGCGCAGCGTTACCGTGTACGCGAACACATAGCGGTGTTCCGCGGGCGCCGACTGTTCCTCGAGATAAGTGCTCTCGACGTCGACGTCGATCTGGTGGCGTGTGTCCATCAGGTTTGCGCAGACCTCAGCGCACGCGCATGGCGAGCACGTCGCAGGGCGCGGCGTGCAGCACGGTGTCTTCGGTGAGGTTGACCAGGATCGACAGGCCGTGCCGTTCCCGGCAGCCGAGCACAATCAGGTCGGCGCTTACTTCGCGCGCCTGGCGCAGGATCTCCGCCTTGACGTTGCCCGTGGCCACGCGGCAGTCGTCGGGCGCGAGACCGAGCGTAGCCGCCAGCGCATGGATCTGCTCGCGGGCGCGGGCGATGACCCGGTCATCGATCTGCACCACAGGCACCAGCGCGTCGCTCATCGGCTCGACCGGCACGAACTCGATGACGTGCAGCAGCCGCAGCTTTGCGCGCCACTGCTGCGCGAGCTCGACGCTCTTGGCCGCGATGGCCCGGCTCTGGTCGCTGAGGTCAATGGCTACCAGCAGTTGGTGGTAATCGGTCATGGGCCTAGTGAATCACAGCGGCGCGGCGCCCGCCACTGCCAGCGCCAGGCGGCCAAAATCCGCCGCGGCCAGCGTCTCGGCGCGCGCACCGGGATCGACTCCGGCCGCATTGATCTGGTCGACGCTGAGCAGGCCACCGAGCGCATTGCGCAGGGTCTTGCGCCGCTGGCCAAATGCCGCGGTCACAACGGCCGCGAACTGCGGCAGCGTGGCCCAACTGGGTGGGTCCGGCCGCATTTCCAGGCGCACCAGCGCTGACCATACCCGCGGCGGCGGCCGGAACGCGCCCGGGCCGACATCCAGCATATGCGTGGCGCGCACCCGCGGCGCCAGCATCACGCCCAATCGCCCGTACTGCTTGCTGCCCGGCGCGGCCACGATGCGGTCGACGACCTCCTTCTGCAACATGAAGTGCATGTCGAGCAGCGCAGCTGCGGCCTCCAGCAACCGGAACAGGAGCGGCGTCGATATGTTGTAGGGCAGGTTGCCCACTACGCGCAGCCGTTGGCCGCGCGCGCGGGCCAACGCCGCGAAATCATATTTGAGCGCGTCGCCTTCGTGGATCCTGAAGCGCGGCTGATCGGCATACTGCGCGCGCAGTGCCGCGGCAAGGTCGCGGTCTATTTCAATGACATCGAGGCTGCCGCTTGCCGCCAGTAGCCGATCGGTCAACGCTCCTTGTCCGGGTCCGATTTCCACCAGCGCTTCGCCGGGCCGCGCTGCGATCGAGGCCATGATCCGGTCGATCACCGCCGGGTCGTGCAGGAAGTGCTGGCCGAAACGCTTGCGGGCGTGCATGTGCCCGCTCAGCCCGGGGCCCGGTACGCGCTAAGGAGCACGCGCACCCAGCACGGCAGCCAGGTCGATCGCGGCCAGCAGGCTTCCGGCCTCGGCACGACCCGTGCCAGCCAGATCGAGCGCGGTGCCGTGGTCCACCGAAGTGCGGATGATGGGCAGACCAAGCGTGACATTGACCGCGTTGCCGAAGCCCGCGTGCTTGAGCACGGGCAGGCCCTGGTCGTGGTACATGGCGAGCACCGCGTCATAGGGCTCGAGGTTGCGCGGCACAAACAGCGTGTCTGCGGGAATGGGGCCATGCACGTCCAGGCCTAGTTTGCGCGCCGAGTGGAGCGCGGGTTCGATAACCTGCTGTTCTTCGCTGCCGAGGTGGCCGCTCTCGCCCGCGTGCGGATTGAGGCCGCAGACGCCAATACGCGGTCGCGCGATGCCGAACAGGCTCCGCAGGCCGCGATCGAGCACAGTCAGCACGCCCAGGAGTCCAGCGCGGGTAATCGCGTCGGGCACGGCACGCAAGGGCAGGTGCGTCGTGGCCAGCGCCACGCGCAGCGGCCCGGCGACCAGCAGCATCACCGGGAGCGGCGCGCCGCACAGCGTGGCCAGGTATTCGGTGTGGCCGGTAAAGGGCAGGCCGGATTCGATGATGATGCTCTTCTGCACCGGTGCTGTGACCATGGCTGCGAACTCGCCGCGCCGGCAACCTTCGACGGCGCGGTCGATCAGGCGCAGCACCCAGGGCGCGTTGCGCGGGTCGAGCCGGCCCGCCACCGCGGGGCGCTCAAGCGGCACGTGCAGCACTGTCAGTTCTCCTGCAGCGCGTGCCGGCGCCACCCCAGGCGTGTACTCCTCGATGCGGCAGGGTAGGCGCAGTAACGCGGCGCGCTCGCGCAGCAGCTCACGATCGGCCAGGCACACCAACGGAAGCGCGCGCTCAGCCTGCGCGACGCTGATGCACAGGTCTGGGCCAATGCCTGCACTCTCACCACAGGTCAGGACGATGGGTGCCGAGGGGCTGGGACCGGCGTTCACGGATGCCACGCAGCC
Organism: Gammaproteobacteria bacterium; assembly: GCA_025359205.1. GTDB lineage: Bacteria > Pseudomonadota > Gammaproteobacteria > Steroidobacterales > Steroidobacteraceae > FEN-1191. The sequence goes on along the minus strand of JANYHD010000027.1, from coordinate 48,549 downwards.
CCGCGCCGGGGCTTAGAGCCGCAGTTCGACGTAGGCCTCGTCGCGCAGCTGCTGCAACCAGATCTCCGTGGCTTCATCAACGCGGCTCTCACGCAGCTGCGCGTAGGCCTGCTCGCGCTCGGCCGTGGCTGTGTTGTCGAAATCGCGCCGGCCGAGCATCTGCACGATGTGCCAGCCGAACTGCGTCTTGAAGGGCTCGCTGATTTCATTGTCCTTGAGCGCGTCCGCATGGTGCGTAAACTCGGGCACGAACGACTCGAGCGAAGTCCAGCCCAGGTCGCCCCCTTCGATGGCCGAACCCGGATCGGCCGAGCTGGCCTTGGCGAGCACGGCAAATTCTGCAGTGCCGGCCAGGAACTGCGCGCGCATCGTCGTGAGCTTCTGCTGCACGGTGGCGTCGTCCTCCACCTCACTGGTCTTGAGCAGGATGTGGCGCAGGTGCGTTTGCTTGATGATCTGCGTGGTCGTGGCCGAGCGCACCTCGTTGAGGCGGACCAGGTGGAAACCGCTGCCAGTCTGCAGTATCTCGCTGACCTGGCCGGGCTTCATGCGCGGCACCACGTCGGCGAGGAAAGTGGGTAGCGAGGGCCCCTTAAGCCAGCCCAGCGCGCCGCCCTCGAGCGCGGTCTGACTGTCGGAATAGGTCACCGCCAGCTGGTTGAAGGGCTCACCCTTGGCGGCGCGATCCGCCACGTCTTCGGCCTTCTTCTTGGCGGCCGCGAGCTGCGTGGGGCTGGCATCCTGGGCGACGGCGATGAGGATATGCGCCAGGTTGTATTCATTGTTCGCTGTCGCCGTATTTTTCTGGCGCTCGATGTACTGGTCGAGCTCGCGCGGTGAGATGTTGATGCGCTGGACCACGTCGCGCGTGCGCAGCATCTGGCGCTGGATTTCGCGGCGCAGGTTCTTGCGATAGTCGGCATACACCAGGCCTTCTCCGGCGAGCTTCTCCGGCAGCTGGTCGAAGCTCACCTTGTTGCGTACCGCGATGTCCTGCAGCGCTGCATTGACCTGCTCGTCGGAGACGACGATGCCGGCGCGCTCTGCGTGCTGTTCCTGCACTTCCTCGAGCACCAGCCGCTCGAGCACCTGCTCCCGGAGCACCGAGGCTTCGGGCAGCGCGACATTCTGCGAGCGCAAGCGCAGGGTGATCTCGGCGACCTGTTCGTTGAGTTCGCTCTCCAGCACGACGCCGTCGTTGATGACCGCCACCACCCGATCGAGGGTTGCGCCATGTGTGGCGTGGGCGCGGGGCGCTGGGGTGGCTGCGGCGGTCGGGGCAGCCGGGGCAGCGGGGTCAGCAGCCGCGGCGGTGACCGCGGTGCACAGGGCAAACGAAGCCATGGCCGCCAACGGCAGGCCGGGGAACATACGGAATTTCATTGTGGGGAGTATCCCTGAATCGACCCCTGCAGGAAAGAGTCGGCCCCGGATCCGACACTGGATAGTCCCTTGAGTTCCAATTGCAGGTACCAACCGGTGTCGCGCTGGCCCGAGCGGCTGCTGACCGAATCGCGCAGCACCAGGCGCATGCCCCAGCAGCTGGCCCGGTACTGCAACCCGCCGAAGGTCTCGATGGGTCGCCGGTCGAAGAAGGAATAGACGCGCCGGCCGTAGAGGTCCCAGTGCCGGCCCACGGGCCAGGCTGCCGAGGCCTCGGCCTGTTCGACGCTGCCGCGTGTGTAGCGGTAGCCGAGGTTTAGCACCTGGTTGCCGGAAGGCCGGTACTGCAATGCGAGCAGCGATTTTTCCGTGCTCGAGCTGTCCGGATTCCAGGCCACGTCGTAGTGCAGGTTCCAGTTGCGATAGGCGGTCAGGTCGAGGTTGGCGAGCAGGTCGGAGCGGCGGCGCGTGTCCGCCGTTTCGCCCGGCAGTGTCACGCGGGGCTGCGACAGGTGCACCGTTTCGCCCAGCGTGGCGCTCAGGTATTGCTGGCCGGTGCGCGCCTGCAGCATGCGCGTGGTGATGCCGAGCGTCAGGTTGTTGGCATCGCCAATGCGATCGAAGCCGGAGTAGCGGTTGGCGCGGAACAGCGAGACGAAGTTCGGGTCGGGCAGTCCCGAATCGAATACCGGCAGCATGCTCTGGTCGCGATATGGAATGTAGACATAGTTGATGCGCGGCTCTAGCGTCACGAGCCGTGTGCCCTCGCTGCCAGAATTGCGCTCGAGCTGAACTGCGCTGTCCAGGGTGAGTATCGGCAGGCTGCGGCTCGGCGTGGCGTCGCCGGTCGGCGCCGCTTGCAGGCGGTAGGCGGTGAAGTCCCAACTCGCGCGCGGACGCAGATAGAAGCCTGGACGCGTGTAGTCGAAGCTGAGCCCCGGTTGCACGCGGCCGCGCCAACCGGTGGCGCCAGTATCGCGATGAAAATCGGTCAGCTCGGTTTCCAGCGCGCTGCCCAGTCCCGAGCTGCCCTGCCAGTGGGCGGTGGCGGTGAGCCGCGGCAGCTCCGCGTAGGGCCGATCGGTGGCGAGCAGCTGGTCGTCGAGCGTCTGGAACTGCAGCAGCTGCGCGCCCAGCTGCCAGACGTCGCCGCGCATGCTGGCGTGCAGGTCGCGCGGCAGGAAGGTGGTGCTGGTGGCCTGCGGGCCGTCGCCGAAGTCTTCGAAATAGTGGATGTCGCTGACGCCCTGTGCATTGAGCTGCGCGCGCCACACGCCGGCGAAATAGCTGGTCGCATTGGCGCGCAGCCAGCTGCGGTTGCTGGCCGTGGTCGGGTCGCTGTCGAGATAGGTGAGCTGATCGTGGTGCAGGTAGTCCGCGCGCAGCGTCGCATCGCCCGAACTCCTGAGCAACCGGTATTCGCTGCCGAGGCCGAGGCCGCGGCGCGAATAGAATGTCGGCGTGGCAGTCAGGTCCTGGTTAGGCGCGATATTCCAATACCAGGGAATGGCCAGTATCGCGCCGCTGCGCGAGGAGCTGCCCAGCGTCGGGAACAGCAACCCGGTCTGGCGGTCGCTGGTCAGGGGGAAGGAGATCCAAGGCAGGTACAGGATCGGCACGCCCTTGAACACCACGCGTGTGCTGTGGCCGACGCCGCGCTTGCGGCGCGTGTCGAGCGTGATCCGGCGTGCGCGCAGTTCCCAGTCGGCCTGGCCCTTCGGACAGGTGGTGTAGACGACGCGATCGAGCACCACCATGTTGGCCTGCGCCGTGGACACGGCCGCCGCCTCGCCGCGGCCCGGCGCATGCAGCAACTCGAATTGCGCGTCGCTGAACTGCGCGCCGGCGCTGCCGTAGTTGCCCGCCTTGCCGGTGACGCGCAGAGTCTGGTCCTCGTAGCGCACGGTGCCCGCGAGTTTGAGTTCCTGAGTCAGCGCGATGTAGCTTAGGCGGTCGCAGTGCATCTGGCGTCCGCCGATGTTGATGCTGACATCGCCGCTCAGCTCCGTGTCGCCATTGGCCGCGATGTTGAGGTGGCAACTCGACCAGCGGATCGTGCCGTCCGTCACCGCCAACGGCGCTGGCTCCAAGGCATCGGTGGCAGGCGGACAGGATTGATCTGCGGCGCGCGCGGCAGTGGCACAAGCCAGGGACAACAACAACAGTTGCAGGCGCAGGCAGTAGTGCAGGAGGGCAATCATGGGCCCGCCCATTATAATGGCCGCGTTATGTGCTGCTCCGGCCAATCACGGCCGGGCAGGCCGGGAGCGCACGGGACGCGGATGACAGATGCAAGAATGGAGCTGATCCGGGACTGGCTGGCGGGCGAGCTGGGCTGGCCGCGCGACTGCCGGCTCGAACCGGCGTCCGCTGACGCGAGTTTCCGTCGCTATTTCCGCGTCTGGAAGACAACGGGTGTCACGCGCGTGGTGATGGACGCGCCGCCCGACCGGGAAGACACCAGGCCTTACCTGCAGGTCACGCGCCTGCTGCAGGGCTGCGGCGTGCACGTGCCCGAGGTTGAAGCGGCCGACACACAGCGCGGACTCCTGCTGCTTGAGGACCTGGGTTCGACCCACATGCTGGCTCGGCTCCGTGGCGGCGGCGATCCGGGGCTCCTCTACGATCAGGCGCTGGCGGCATTGGCGCAGATCCAGCTGCGCGGCGGCGCTGGCGCACGCGAGTTGCAAACCTATGGTGCCGAGGCACTGGAGCGCGAGATGCGCCTGCTGCCCGACTGGTTCTGCGCGTACCACCTGCAACTCTCGCTCGATGCCGGGACTGAGGCGCTGCTGGCGGAAGCCTTTGCATTCCTGGTGCGCGAGCTGGTGGCGCAACCGCGCGTGCTGGTGCATCGCGACTATCATTCGCGCAATCTCATGATCACGCTAGAGCACAGTCCAGGCATCATCGATTTCCAGGATGCGGTCTGTGGCCCGATCGGCTACGACCTGGTCTCGCTGCTCAAGGATTGCTATGTCTCCTGGCCGCGCGCGCGCGTCGTGGCCTGGCTCGAACAATATCGCCTGCAACTGGCGGCCGCGGGCGCGGGGAGCGGCGCCGGGAGTGGGGAGTTCCTGCGCTGGTTCGAGCTCGCAGGGCTCCAGCGGCATATCAAGGTGCTCGGCATCTTTGCGCGCCTGTGGTACCGCGACGGCAAGAGCGCTTATCTCGCGGACTTACCGCTCACGCTGGAATATGTGCGCGACGCAGCGGCGCGCTATGACGAACTGGCGCGTTTCAGCGCCTGGGTGGAGAGCGCTCTGGTGCCGCGCCTCGGGGCAGCCAACGCGCGCGTACTCGCCGCCACGGAGCTGGCATGAAGGCCATGGTGCTGGCGGCCGGGCGCGGCGAGCGATTGCGACCGCTGACGGATCACACGCCCAAGCCACTGCTCGAGGTGCGCGGCCAGCCGCTGATCGCCTGGCATCTGCACGCGCTCGCCCGCGCCGGCGTGCGCGAGGCCGTGATCAACCTTTCATGGCTCGGCGCCCAACTGCGAACTGCGCTGGGTGGCGGCGAGCGCTTTGGGCTGCGCATCAGCTACAGCGAGGAACCGGAGCGCGCGCTCGAGGTTGGCGGCGGCATTTTTCACGCGCTGCCACTGCTCGGCGCCGAACCCTTCCTGGTCGTCAATGGCGACACCTACACGGAGCTCGATTTTGCGCGCCTCGCCATCGGCCCTCGCGCGCTGGCGCATCTGGTGCTGGTGCCCAATCCAGAACATCACCCGCAGGGCGACTTCGCGCTGCGCGAAGGCGCCATCACGACCACGGGCGAGCCGCGCCTGACCTACTCAGGCATAGGCGTGTTCAGGACCGAGCTGTTTGCGGGCTGCAGCCCGGGGCGGTTTCCACTGTTGCCGCTGTTGCGCGCCGCGATGGCGGCGGAGCGGCTGAGCGGCGAGCGCTTCGATGGCGCCTGGACCGACGTGGGCACGGTTGAGCGCCTTGCCTCGCTCAACGCCATGCCGCACGATGTGCCCAGAGCAACGCATGTCTGAGTTCAAGAGCATTCCCGTGGTATCGGCGCCGCCGCGCAGCGGCGAGAAATACCTCACGCCGCAGGGATTCACGGCGATCAAGGACGGCGCGCGCGCGCGCGCTGGCACCGTGGTGAGCGCGCCGACCGGCAAGCCGCGCTGGCTCAAGGCGCCGCTGGCCGCCGGGGCGGGCTTTGAAGCGGTGCGGCGCACGGTGCGCGAGCATCGCCTCGCCACGGTGTGCGAAGAGGCCAAGTGTCCCAACATCGGCGAGTGCTGGAACGCCGGCACGGCCACGATCATGGTCATGGGCGCGGTGTGCACGCGCGCCTGCCGCTTCTGCGCGGTCGACACGGGCAATCCGCGCGGTTGGCTGGACGCCGAGGAGCCCGCCAATGTGGCTGCGAGCGTCGAGCTGATGAAACTGCGCTACGTGGTGTTGACCTCGGTCGATCGGGATGACCTGCTCGATGGTGGCGCCGCGCACTATGCCGCCTGCGTGCGCGCCATCAAGCAGCGCACGCCCGCCACGGCCGTGGAGGCGCTGACGCCCGATTTTCAAGGGGTGCGGCACGACGTGGAACGGGTGGTCGATTCCGGGCTCGAGGTGTTCGCGCAGAACATCGAGACCGTGCGGCGGCTGACGCACCCGGTGCGGGATCCGCGCGCCGGCTATGAGCAGACGCTCGCGGTGCTGGCGCACGCCAAGGCGCACCGTCCGGAAGTGCTGACCAAGAGCAGCCTGATGCTGGGCCTCGGTGAGACGGATGACGAGATCGGCGAGTGCATGGACGACCTGCGCGCCGCGCGCGTTGACATCCTGACTCTGGGTCAGTACCTGCGCCCCACGGTGCACCACCTGCCGGTCGAGCGCTTCGTGACGCCCGATGAATTCCTGCGCTATCGCGAATGGGGCCTGCAGCGCGGCTTCCGCGAGTGCGTGTCCGGTCCGCTGGTGCGCTCCAGCTACCGCGCCGAGCAGGCCCTGGCTGGCAACAACGTCGGCCTGTGAGCGGGCCCGTGCAGGTCAGGTGGCTGGGGCGCGTGCCATACGAACCCACCTGGCGGGAGATGCAACGGTTCACCGCGGAGCGCGGCGAACACACTGCTGACGAAATCTGGCTGCTCGAGCACGAGCCGGTATTCACCCTCGGAATGAATGCCGATCGCGCGCACCTGCTTGCGCCCGGCGCCATACCCGTCGTGCAGATCGATCGCGGCGGCCAGGTGACGTATCACGGCCCCGGGCAGCTGGTGGTCTACCCGCTGATCGACGTGCGCCGTGCCAACCTGGGCGTGCGCAGCCTGGTCACCGCGCTCGAGCGGGCGGTGATCGACCTGGCGGCGCGCCATGGCATCAAGGCGGCCTGCCGTGACGGGGCTCCCGGCGTCTACGTGGCTGGCCGCAAGCTGGCCAGCGTGGGCCTGCGGATTCGCCGCGGCGGCAGTTACCACGGCCTGGCGCTCAACGTCGATATGGACCTGGAGCCCTTCAGCCGCATCAACCCCTGCGGCTACGTTGGCCTTGCGATGACGCAACTCGGCGCGCTCGGTGGCCCGGCCGGCGTTGAACAGGCTGGGAGGGAGCTGGCGCCGCTCCTGCTGGAGCGGCTGGCGCGTCGTGGTGACGCCTGAGCGCGGCAAGCAGCGCGGGAGCCCTCACAGCACCATCAGCACGCCGGGAATATCCTTCAGGTCGGCAAACAACGCGGCAATCTGGCCGGCGTCGCGAGCGCGGATCGTGTAGGTCACGGCACTGAAATTGCCCTGCGCCGAAGGGCGGGCGGTGGCTGCCGCGATCACTTCCGCGCTCGAGTGCCGTGCCATGACGGCATCGACGTGCACCCGCAGTTCATCGCCGGCGCGCAGCATCACCTTGATCGGATAGTCGCACGGGAAAGTCAGCAGCTCCGGATCGGTCATGGACGCCAGCATAGCGCGCGGGCCATGACAAGCGCACCACGGGCAGGGCAGAATCCACCCATGCCGGTCATTGCCTGCACTGTCGCGCTGCTGCTGATCTCCAACCTGTTCATGACGTTTGCCGGGTACGCGCACCTGCGCAACCTGTCGCAGCGCCCGTGGCTGATCGCGGCGCTGGCGAGCTGGGGCATCGCCCTGTTCGAGTACCTGTTCCAGGTGCCAGCCAATCGCATCGGTCACACGGCGTTGTCGCTGGGTCAGCTCAAGATCCTGCAGCAAGTCATCTCGCTGACGGTGTTCGTGCCGTTTGCCTGGCTGTGCATGTGCGGCGCCGTGTATTTCATGTTCCGCCGCTGAGCCGTGGCCACGGCGACGAGCATCCGCCCCGCAACAGTGGCCGCCGCCGCAGCGCTCGCGCGCATCTACAATTTCTACATTGCGAACACCGTCGTCACCTTCGAGGAGACGCCGGTGAGCGCCGCCGACATGGCGGCGCGCCTTGCCGCGACCGCAGCGCTGCAACTGCCGTGGCTGGTCGCCGACTCGCCCGGCGGCGTGCGCGGCTACGCCTATGCCGGCCGCTGGAAGGATCGCTCGGCGTATCACCGTTCGGTCGAAATCGCCGTCTATCTCGACAGCGCGTTCACCGGGCGGGGCCTGGGCACGCAGCTGTATGCAGCGCTGTTTGAGAGCCTGCGGCACACCGACGTGCACGTGGCCATCGGCGGCATCGCGCTGCCGAATGACGCCAGCATCGCCCTGCACGAGAAATTCGGCATGCGCAGGATCGGGCAGTTCAGCGAGGTGGGCTACAAGCTCGGCCGCTGGGTGGACGTGGGCTACTGGCAATGCGTGCTGCCGGCGCGCGCCGAGCCAGCCAGGTAGCGCTGGCCGTAGCGAACCCGCCGCGTGGATAGCTACCCGGCGCGCGGCGGCGTCCGGCTCGCCTCGACCAGCGCATTCATGCGGCGCCACAGCGGTCCCGGCCTGCCGTCGGCGATATCCAGGCCGTCGAGGCGCGTAACCGGCACCACGCCGCGGGTCGCGGCACTCAGCCAGACTTCATCCGCCCCGCGCAGCGCCGCCTCGCTGACGACCACGCTGCGGCAGGGGATGCGGTTGGCAGTCGCGAGCTCCTCGATGAGTCCGCGGGTCGTGCCGGGCAACAACAGATGGCTGTGCGGGGGCGTGCGGATCTCGCCCGCCACGACCACATGCACGGCCGAGGCGCTCGCATCAGTCAGCCACCCGTCGCGCAGCAGGATGGCCTCCGCGGCCCCGGCCTCGACCGCCAGCTGGCGCAGCAGCACGTTGGCGAGCAGCGCCACCGACTTGATGTCGCAGCGCGCCCAGCGCGTGTCCTGCGCAGTGATGCAGGCCAGACCACGCTCGTGCAGATCGACAGGCGCAACGGGGAGCGGCGCGCAGAATGCAAACACGGTCGGCTCGATGTCCGGGAGCGGTGCATGGTTGCGCCCGAATTCCGCGCCACGCGAGACCTGCAGGTAGACGTAAAGGTCGCCACCGCCGTTGGCGGTGGCGAGCTCATGCACCAGCGCGGACCAGCGCGCGTCGTCGTGCGGATTGCGGATCCGCAGCTCCGCCAGGCTCCGCTTCAGGCGCGCAATGTTCGCCGCGAGGCGCGCAGCGTAGCCGGCATGCATGGCGACGACTTCGTAGACGCCGTCGCCGAACAGGAAACTGCGATCAAGCGGTGAAATGCGCGCTTCACGCAGTGGCTGCAACGCGCCATTGAGATGACAGATCGGGAGCGGTTCGGCCATGGTTTGGTCTCGACGTGAATCAGAACCAGAGGCTGATGGTGTCGATCATCCGGCGCCACAGGCTGCCCGTGGCAACCGCGGCCACCGGATAGAGCGGCACCCGGGAAACGGTCTTGCCGCCGACGTCCACCTGCAGTTCGCCGACCGCCGTGCCCGCGGCGAGCGGCGCCAGCAGCGGGCCGCGCACGCTGGCGCGCGTCGTCACCGTCGTGCCCTGGCCGCGCGGCACTGTGACCTGTACCGTCGCGGCGGGCGCCACCGCGATGAATTGCTCAGCGCCTTTGTACACCCGCGGCTTGAGCACCATCTCGCCGGCCCGCTTCACGGTCACCGATTCGTAAAAGGTGAAACCGTAGTTCAGCAGCGCCGCACTCCCACCCTCGCGCGCCTTCACGCTGCCCGAGCCGAGCACCACTGATACCAGCCGCATGCCGGATCGAAGCGCCGAACTGATCAGGCAATAGCCCGCGGTTTCCGTATGGCCGGTCTTGATGCCATCAACGGTGGAATCGCTCTCCAGCAGGCCGTTGCGGTTTTCCTGGCGGATCCTGTTCCAGGTGAATTCACGCAGCGAGTAGATGCCGTAGTACTCGGGGAAATCGCGGATGATGGCCCGCGACAGCGTCGCGAGGTCGCGCGCGGTGCTGTAGTGGGCGGGCGAGGGCAGGCCGGTGGAGTCCTCGAAGTGCGTGCCATTCATGCCCAGCCGCCCGGCGTAGGCATTCATCATCTGCACGAAGGCTGCTTCGGTGCCGCCGATCCGCTCGGCCAGCGCGATGGTTGCATCGTTTCCGGACTGCACGATCATGCCCTTGACCAGCACGTCGACCGGGACGCGCGTGCCCACCTGCACGAAAGTCCGCGAACCCTCGGCCCGCCAGGCGTGCTCGCTGATCAGCACTTCCTCGGTCATCTTCAGCCGGCCGTCGCGCAGCGCACCGAATATCACGTAGGCGCTCATGAGCTTGGTCAGGCTGGCCGGCTCGACACGCTGGTCGGCATTGCTCTCCGCCAGCGATTGCCCAGAGCCGGAATCGACCAGCACCCAGCTGCGCGCCTCAATGGCGGGCGGCGAGGCGAGCGGCGGCGGCGAACCGGCTGGCGCCGCCGCGGCGAGTGCGGCCGTAAACAACGCAGGCAAGGCGGGAATGCAGTAACGCAGGCAGGACTTCATTAACAGGTCTCCGGATGCAGTTGCAGAATGGCAGGCAGGATGGGGCGCAGTTCTGGGTGGCCGGCCTCAGTCATTGGCGAGCCGCGCCTCCGGGTAGCCGAGTGCAGCGAGCCGCGCCGCGAGCTGGTCGAATTCCTCGACGGTGCCGATCGGTCCGATCCGCACACGCCGCAGCGTGCGGCCGCTGCTCGTGTTCGCCACCGAGAACACATGCGGCACGCCATTGGACTGCAGCCGGTCGAGCACGCGCTGCGCGTTGTCCGCGTCGGCGAAGGCCCCCACCTGGATGTACAGCGAGACCGTCGTCGCCACCGTTGCAGTCGCCGCGGCTGGTTCGGCAGGCGCGGACGCGGGCGGTGCCGCGTTCGCCGCTGTGACCTCGCCGCCGATTTCGCCCGGAGCGATGGTGCGCAACTCGACGAAGGCCGTGCCGGTGCGCACGATGTCTAGGCGCGTCGCCGCGCTGTAAGACAGGTCGACGATGCGATTCGCCACGAACGGGCCGCGATCGTTGATGCGCACCACGACGCTGCGTCCGTTGCGGAGGTTGGTGACGCGTGCGTAGCAGGGAATCGGCAGCGTGCGGTGCGCGGCGGTCATCAGGTACATGTCGTAGCGCTCGCCGCTGGACGTATTGTGGCCCTGGAAGTCGGGCCCGTACCAGGAAGCCACCCCGCGCTCGACGAAATCGTCGGCGCTCGCCAGCACCTCGTAACGCTGGCCATTCACCTCATAGAAGGGCGGATTGCCATGGCTGCTGCGCGGCTCAATGCGTGGCACGGCATCGGCGACCTCCGTCGGCGGGGCCCGCGGCAAGCCTGGAGTCGCCGCAGGTGGAGGCGCTGCAATGCGGCGCGGCGCACTGGCGCAGGCGGCGAGCAGTATGGCCATGCCGGCAGCAAGCGTAGCGTGAGCTGAACGCATCAGGGTGCGTCGGGCGCAAGGACGCGTGCGCTGATCGCCTGCGCCAGGTCGTACACCGCCATGGCATAGAGCGGACTGTGGTTGTAGCGCGTGATGACGTAGAAATTACGGAATCCGATCCGGTAGCTCATGCCGTCGCTCAGCGGCGCCGGAATCGTCATGCAGGCCGTGGCGTCATCGAGCAGGCTGGCCACCCGCATGCCGCGCGCGCGCAGCGCGCCGAGCGTCTCGTTGAGTGAGCTGCTGGCGGGTGAGGGCGGCTCCGGCGCCGAGCCCAGCTGCGCTTCGGCCAGCACGGGTTGGCCATATTCCCAACCGTGCTGCGCGAGGTAGTTGGCCACGCTCCCGAAGATATCCGCCCAGTCCGCCCACAGGTCGCGGTGGCCGGTGCCGCTCTCATCCACCGCGTAGCTCTGGAAGCTCGAGGGCATGAACTGTGCTGCGCCCATCGCGCCGGCATAGGAGCCGAGCACGCTCTGTGGATCGAGTTCGCCGCTGCGTGTCAACAACAGGAACTGCTCGAGTTCGCGCTGGAAATACTCGCCGCGTGCCGCATAGTCGAACGCCAGGGTGCTGAGCGCATCGAGCACGCGATAGCGGCCCATGATGCGGCCGAAATAGGTTTCCACGCCGATGATGCCGAGCACGTACTCGGGTGGCACATGCCGTTCCATGGCGATCGCGTCGAACAGTTCGCGATGCTCGCGCCACAGGCGTGCGCCGGCATCGATGCGTTCGTTGCTGAGGAAGTGCGCGCGGTATTCCCACCAGGAGAGCGTCTTCTCGGCGGGGCGGTTCATGGCCTCGATGATCTTCGGCTGCGGCTCGGCCTTGGCCAGCACGGCGAACACGGCCTCGCGCGCCAAGCCCTTGGCGGCCACGCGGTCGACGAAGGCGACGATGTCGGCGCGATTGAGGTCGAAGCGCGTGTGCCCGGGCAGCACCTTTTCTGGCGCGGCATCCGTCACCGCAGGCGGCTCGGCTCCGGGCGCGACCGTGGGCGCCGGCGCAGCTGCGATGGAGGAGACGTCGGCGGCGCGCGCCGCCAGCGGCAACAGCAACAGCGCGCGCAGCAGGCTCTGGGGCAGAAGCGGGCTGCGCGCGGTCACGAGTTGACGAGTTTCCGGTGCGAGTACAGGCCCATGAGAATACCGAAGCCCGCCAGCAGCGTCACGACCGAGGTGCCACCATAGCTGATCAACGGCAGCGGCACGCCGACCACGGGCAGGAGTCCGGTGACCATGCCGGCGTTGATGAACACGTAGACGAAGAACGTCAGTGCCAGGCTCAATCCCAGCAGCCTCGCGAAAGTGCCGCTGGCCTGGGTCGCCAGGAAAACCGCGCGTGAGATGATGAACAGGTACAGCAGCATGAGCACGATGAGGCCGAGCAGCCCGAACTCCTCGCCAATCACGGCGAAGATGAAATCCGTGGAGCGCTCGGGAAGAAAGTCGAGCTGCGCCTGGCTGCCATTCATCCAGCCCTTGCCGAACAGGCCGCCCGAGCCGATCGCAATCTGCGACTGGATGATGTGGTAACCCGAGCCGAGCGGATCAGACTGCGGGTCAAGAAAGATTCGGATGCGCTGACGCTGGTAATCGTGCAGGAAGCGCCAGCCGACGAAGGCGGCGCCTGCCCCGGCACAGGCGAGCCCGCCGATGACCTGCCACTGCAGGCCCGCCATCAGCACCACCAGCGCGCCGGTTGCGAAAACCAGCACCGCCGTGCCGAGATCGGGCTGCGGCGCAATCAGCGCAGCGGGCAGTATTATGATCGCCGCCAGAACCAGCAGGTTGCGCCAGTCGGGCGGCAGACGCCGCTCGTGCATGAACGACGCGGCCAGCATCGGCACGGCCAGCTTCATGATCTCGGAGGGCTGGAAGCGGATCAACCCGACATCGAGCCAGCGTTGCGATCCCTTGCCCACGTAGCCGATTGCATCGACCACCAGCAGCAGCACGATGCCGACGCCATACAGCCAGGGCGCGAGGCTGCGCAGGAAATTCGGGCTGCTGTGCGCCAGCGCGATCATGGCGAAGGCGCCAATGCCGATGCGCATCAGCGTGCGCAGGATCGTCTCCAGGCTCTGGCCCGAGGCGCTGTACTGCACGATGAGCGCATAGACCGACAGCAATCCCAGCCCCACCAGCAGCGGCCCATCGAGCTTCAGCGCCGAAAGCAGCCGCGCGGTCGCAGAAAAGGTGCGGCGTGCGGCCGAGTCGCGATTGTCGTCGAGGATCATGGCGTATGGTCTCCGGTCGACGCCGTGCTGCCGGCAGGGCTCGTGCTGGTGGCGGTGTTGGCGGCGACGGGGCCTTCGAGCAGGTACGCGTCCATAACGCGGCGGGCGATCGGCGCGGCGGCGCTGGCGCCGAAGCCGCCGTTCTCGACCAGCACGCAGATCGCAATGCGCGGTGCGTCCGCCGGCGCGAAGGCGATGAACCAGGCGTGGTCGCGCAGGCGCTCGGCGACCGTCTTTTCGTTATACCGGGCATTCTGCGCCACCGTGAACACCTGCGCGGTGCCGGTCTTGCCGGCGATGCTGTAGCGCGCGCCCTTGCCGATCGCCGCCGCGGTGCCATAGGTAGTGGCGCCGACCATGCCGCGCAGCACCAGCGCCCAGTCGGTGTCGCTGATGCCGGTAGCGCCGTGCGCAGCCACGGCCGCATTGCGCACGATCGCGCCATTGGTGTCGCGGACGCCCATGACCAGGCGTGGGCGAAAGCTCTCGCCGCGTTCGGCGAGCTGCGCGGTCATGTGCGCGAGTTGCAGCGGGGTGACCAGCAGGTAGCCCTGGCCCACGCCAAAGTTGACGGTCTCGCCCGGGAACCAGACCTGGTCCTGCGGCCGCTTGAAAGCCTGCTTCTTCCATTCCGGCGTCGGGAGGAGCCCGGGCTTCTCACCGCTGATGTCGATGCCGGTGAGTGAACCGATCCCAAACTGCGAGGCGAAGGCCGCGATGCGATCGACACCAAGTTGCGCGGCCAGGTTGTAGAAGTACACGTCGCAGGAACGCGCGACCGCGTCGACCAGGTCGACCGCGCCGTGCTTGCCGCCCTTGCCTTCGCGATAGAGGTGCGAGCTGCCGGGCAGGTGAAAGGCGCCATTGCAGAATTCGCGCCGCTCCGGATCGACGATTTTGTAGGTCAGGCCGGCGAGCGCCATCATCGGCTTGATGGTCGAGCCCGAAGGATAGGCGCCGCGCAGCGCACGATTAAGCAGCGGCTTGTTCTCATTGTTGGTCAGCAGTGAGTACTCGCTGCGGGTCAAGCCACGGCTGAACAGGCTCGGATCAAACCCCGGATGGCTCACCAGCGCCAGCACGTCGCCGTTGGTGGGGTCGAGCGCAACGATCGCGCCGCGATGCTCGCCAAGTGCGGCCTCGGCCGCTTGCTGCGTCGGCAAGTCGAGCGCCAGCATCAGGTCGCGCCCCGGCACCGGCGCCTCGGCCCGCAGGTCCGGCTGGTAAGCGCCCTGGAATTTCACCGAGCGGCCCTGCGCGTTTACCAGGATCTGCTGGTAGCCGTTGAGTCCATGCAGCTGCGTTTCGTAGGCGCTCTCGACACCCAGCTTGCCGATCAGGGTGGTGCCGGCATAGCCGGGTTTGTCGATGCGATCGAGGTCGTCCTCGCTGACGGCCGCTACGTAGCCCAGCGCGTGCACGCCCAGCTCGCCGTAGGGGTAGTGGCGCGTCTGCCGTGCGCGCAGTTCCACGCCTTCGAACTCATAGCGGTGTACGGCGAAGCGACCGATCTCCTCGTCGCTCAGCCGCAGGCGGATGGGCACGCTGTCGAAGCTGCGACGCGAATGGATGATGCGCTTGAGCGGATCGATGTCTTCCGGATTGATGAGGCCAAGCTTTGCGAGCCGCTGCAGTGTCCCTGGCAGGTCTGGCGTCTGTTCCTGGATCAGCTCGAGCTGGAAGGCGGGTTCGTTGTCGACCAACACGCGGCCGCGGCGGTCGAGGATCAGACCCCGGCTGGCCGGAATCGGATCCTGGCGCACGCGGTTGCCCTGCGAGAGCTCGAGATAGTAGTCGTGGCGGATGATCTGCAGGTAAGCGAGCTTGCTGAGCAAAGCCAGGCTAAGCAGGCCGATGATGAGCATGGCCGCGAAGGTGCGGCTCGAGTAGATGCGCTGCTCGTTCCATTGGTCCTTGATGCGCACGCGCCGGCCTGTCAGCGCGAGGAATGGAAGCGGCCCAGCACGCCCACCACGAGCGGCCAGATCAGGGCGCCGGTGAGTGTGTGGATCCAGCGCAGCGGGCTCGACAGCGATCGCCCGGTCCAGCCGTCGATCACCCACAGGAGCGATTCGTAGCCGATGAGCGCGAGCAGCACGTACAGCGACTGTTCGAAGATGGGCTTGGCGCGCATCAGCAGATTGAGCCGCAGTGCGAGGTACGTGAGGAACGAGAGCGCGAGCGCGTGCTCGCCCAGCAGCGAGCCCTGGAACACATCGAGCGCCAGCCCGCCCAGGAAGCCGAGCGCCATGCCGGCGACGAACGGCGCCATCGTCGACCAGTAGAGCACGGCCAGCACCAGGAAGGCCGGGCGGATCACCTGCAACCATGCGGGCAGCGGCAGGATGCTCAGCACCAGCGCCACGAAGGAGGTGAACAGGATCACCAGCAGGTTCTCGCGGCTCCTCATGGCTTGCTCGGCGCTGCTGGGTTCGCCGGATCGAATTCGATCAGCATCACCTCGCGCGCGCGGTCGATCGCTGCCTGCGGCGCCGCGCGCACCTGCGCCAGCAGCTGATTGGCTTCGCGGCGCACGCCGGTGATGTGCCCGACGGGATAGCCGGCGGGGAACACGCCGCCCAACCCTGAGCTGACCAGTTCATCGCCGCTCTTCACATCCGAGTTCGCAGCCAGATAGGTCAGCAGCAGCTCGTCGGCGTTGCCCGAACCCACGGCAATGGTGCGCAGCCCCGTGCGTGTGATCTGCACGGGCAGCGCATGCTCCGGATCGGTGATCAGGATCACCTCCGAACTCCACGGGCCGACATGCGCCACCTGTCCCAAAACGCCCGCGCCGTCGACCACCGGCTGGTTGACGTGTACGCCGTCGTGCAGGCCCTTGTTAATGATGAGCCGTTGGCGCAGCGTCCCGGAATCGACCCCGATGACCTCGGCAACCAGCCACTTCTTGACCAACGGCGGCAGCGTGCGGTGCAGTTCGCGCAACTGCGCGTTCTCCTGTTCGAGCGCGCGCTGGCGCAGCAGCCCGAGCTGCAACGCCTGCACTTCGGAATGCAGCTGCAAGTTCTGCGAGCGCAGAGTGTTGCGTGTCGCGAGGCTCCCGGTCAGCCAGTGCCACGCGGCGGCCGGTGAATTAACGGCCACCTGCACCGGGTACGCGGCCGACTGCAGGCCGTAGCGGAGCCGCTCTGACCAGCGCGCGCGCTGGTCGAGGTACATCAGCACCAGGGACAGCAGCGCGTAGACGGTGAAGCGCAGGCCTGCGGATGGCCCGCGGCCGTAGATGGGTCGACCGACGCTTGTGCCGAAACCGGCCACGTCAGCTGCTTACTCCAGTCCGAAGTGACCGGGGCCCAGTTCGTCCATGAGTTCGAGGATGCGGCCGCCGCCGCGCGCCACGCAGGTGAGCGGATCGTCGGCGATGATCACGGGGAGCCCGGTTTCTTCCATCAGCAGCTTGTCGATGTCGCGCAGCAACGCGCCGCCGCCGGTGAGTACGATGCCGCGCTCGGCGACGTCGGCGCCGAGTTCCGGTGGCGTCTGTTCGAGCGCCTGCTTGACCGCACTGACGATGCCCTGCAGCGGCTCCTGCAGTGCCTCGAGTATTTCATTGCTGTTGAGTGTGAAGCTGCGCGGCACGCCTTCGGAAAGATTGCGGCCCTTGACCGACAGCTCACGCACCTGCTGGCCGGGATAGGCCGAGCCGATTTCGATCTTGATGCGCTCGGCGGTCGCTTCGCCGATCAGGATGCCGTAATTGCGGCGCACGTAGTTCATGATCGCGTCATCAAAGCGGTCGCCGCCGATGCGTGCGGAGTTTGCATAGACGATGCCGTTGAGCGAGAGCACTGCGACTTCGCTGGTGCCGCCGCCGATGTCGAGCACCATCGAGCCGCGTGCCTCCTGCACCGGCAGTCCCGAGCCGACCGCGGCCGCCATCGGTTCACTGACGATCGCCACGTTGCGCGCGCCGGCGCCTTCGGCCGATTCGCGGATCGCGCGGCGCTCAACTTGAGTGGAGCCGAACGGTACGCACACGAGCACGCGCGGTGAAGGTTTGAGGAAGCGGTTGCCGTGCACCTTGTTGATGAAGTATTGCAGCATCTTTTCGGTGTAGGTGAAGTCGGCAATCACGCCGTCCTTCATCGGCCGCACAGCCTGGATGTGTCCGGGCGTGCGCCCGAGCATGGCTTTGGCCTCAGTGCCGACCGCGACGATGACCTTGCCGCCGCGCGACGGCTCGTCTTGAACGGCGACCACGGACGGCTCGTTGAGCACGATGCCCTTGTCGCGGACGTAGATGAGGGTGTTGGCCGTGCCGAGGTCGATCGACAAATCGCTGGAGAAATAGCCGCGCAGACGTTTGAACATGGGACGGGCGTAGCCTTTAGGTGGCCGGTGCGAAAAGCGCCCGGTAATCTAGCAACCGACAGGACATTCCACAAGGCGAGGTGTATGATTTCGCGCCCATTTTTCCGAAAATCCAACGCCTCGCAAACATGAGTCTCAGCCGCCGCGACATCGACAATATCGCCCACCTGGCCAGACTGGCCCTGAGCGAAGCCGAAATTCCGGTCTACATCGACAGTCTCTCGCGCATCATCGGCCTGGTGGGAGAACTCGACAACGCCGCGACCGCCGGCGTCGAGCCCATGTCGCACCCGCTGGCAGGCCAGAAGCAGCGCCTGCGCGCCGATAGTGTCGCCGACAGCGACCAGCACGAGCTTTACCAGCGCAACGCGCCGCAGGTCATGGCCGGGCTGTACCTTGTCCCCAAGGTCATCGAGTAGCCCTGTATGCATTCAGAGACAGTGGCAGGCCTGATCGCGGGCCTCAGGGCGCGCAAGTACTCAGCGACTGAGCTGGCGCAGGGGCTGCTCGAGCGCATCCAGCGCGCCCAGCCCGAACTCAACGCCTTCATCAGCATCGAAGCCGAGGCCGCCCTGGCCGCGGCCGCCGCGGCGGATCGAGCGCTCGCCAGTGGATCCGCGCCGCCACTGACGGGCGTGCCGATTGCGCACAAGGACATCTTCTGCGCAACCGATTCGCGCACCACCTGCGGCTCGAAGATGCTCGCGAATTTTATCTCGCCCTACGACGCCACGGTGGTGGCGCGGCTCCGGGCAGCGGGCGCCGTGGTGCTGGGCAAGACCAACATGGACGAGTTCGCGATGGGCTCATCCAACGAGACCAGTTACTTCGGCCCGGTGCGCAACCCCTGGGATCGCACCCGCGTCCCCGGGGGCTCCTCCGGCGGTTCAGCCGCAGCCGTGGCCGCGCGCCTGGTGCCGGCCGCGACCGCCACCGACACGGGCGGCTCGATCCGCCAGCCTGCGGCGCTGTGCGGGGTCACCGGCATCAAGCCAACTTATGGGCGCGTGTCGCGCTATGGCATCGTCGCTTTTGCTTCGAGCCTCGACCAGGCAGGCATCATTGCGCGCACGGCCGAAGACGCAGCCATCCTGCTGCGCAGCATGGCTGGCTTTGACGAGCGTGACTCGACCAGCGTCGATGCGGCAGTACCCGACTACGTCGCTGGCCTCGAGCGGCCACTAAACGGCCTGCGTATTGGCTTGCTCAAGGAATTCTTCGACCAGGGGCTCGACCCCGCCGTCGAGGCCTGCCTGCGCAGCGGCCTGGAGGTGTTGCGTAACCAGGGTGCGACGCTGCGCGAAGTCAGCCTGCCGAACCTGCCGCTGTCGGTGCCCACCTATTACGTCGTAGCACCGGCCGAGTGCTCCTCCAACCTGGCGCGCTTCGATGGCGTGCGCTTCGGGCATCGCTGTGAAGATCCGCGCGACCTCAAGGACCTGTACGAACGTTCGCGTGGCGAGGGCTTCGGTGCCGAGGTCAAGCGACGCATCATGACCGGCACCTACGTGCTCTCGGCCGGCTACTACGACGCCTACTACCTTAAGGCCCAGCGCGTGCGCCAGCTCATCGCCAGCGACTTCGCGCGCGCCTTCGGCGAAGTAGATGTGCTGATCGGTCCTACGACTCCGACGACGGCCTTCGAGATCGGCGCCAAGATGAACGATCCGGTGACCATGTACCTGAACGACATCTACACGATCGGCGCCAACTTGGCGGGGTTGCCGGCGATATCGATACCGTGCGGTTTCGTAACGGGTTTGCCAGTTGGACTGCAGATCGTCGGCGCGCATTTTGCCGAGGAACGCATCCTCAACGTGGCGCACCGCTACCAGCGCGAAACGGACTGGCACGAGCGCGCACCCGAGGCGTATCGCTGATGGCCGCTGCTGCCAAAGCCGAATCCGCATGGGAAACAGTGATCGGGCTGGAGATCCACGCCCAGCTCGCGACCCGCTCGAAGATCTTCTCCAGCGCCGCCACCGCCTTCGGCGCGCCGCCCAACGCGCAGGCCAACTTAGTCGACCTGGGCTATCCCGGCGTGCTGCCGGTGCTGAACGGTGAAGCCGTGCGCATGGCGGTGATATTCGGGCTTGCGATCGGTGCGCGCATCGCGCCGCGCTCCGTGTTCGCGCGCAAGAATTATTTCTACCCCGACCTACCCAAGGGCTACCAGATCAGCCAGTACGAGCTGCCGATCGTGGCCGGCGGCCACATCGACATCGTGCTCGACGACGGCAGCGCACGCCGCATCGCCGTCACGCGCGCGCACCTCGAGGAGGACGCGGGCAAATCGCTCCACGAAGGACTGCCGGGCCTCACCGGCATTGATCTCAATCGCGCCGGTACGCCGCTGGTGGAGATCGTCTCCGAGCCCGACATGCGTTCGGCGAAGGAAGCCGTCGCGTACATGAAGAAGGTGCACACGCTGGTGCGCTACCTTGGCATCTGCGACGGCAACATGCAGGAAGGCTCGTTCCGTTGCGATGCCAACGTCTCGGTGCGCTTGCGCGGCGCGGAAAAGTTCGGCACGCGCGCCGAGATCAAGAACATCAATTCTTTCCGCTTCGTCGAGAAGGCCATCAACTTCGAGGTGGCGCGCCAGGTCGAGCTGCTCGAGAGCGGCGGCAAAGTGGTCCAGGAAACGCGCCTGTACGATCCGGACAAGGGCGAGACGCGCTCAATGCGTTCGAAGGAGGAAGCCAACGATTACCGTTACTTCCCGGACCCCGACCTGCTGCCCGTGGAACTCGACGAGGCCTACGTGCGCTCGGTGGCCGCGCAGCTTCCCGAGCTGCCCGACCAGAAGGCGCAGCGCTTCGTCACGCAGTACGAATTGTCCGGCTACGACGCGCAGGTATTGACCGCGAGCGCCGAATTGGCCGACTACTACGAGACTGCTGTGCGCGCATATGGCGGGAGTCCGAAACTGGCAGCCAACTGGGTGGGTGGCGACCTGGCCGCGTTCCTCAACCGCGATGGCCTCGAGATCGCCGCGAGCCGCGTCAGCGCGGACGCGCTCGCCGGGCTCCTGCGCCGCATCGGCGACAACACGATCTCGGGCAAGATCGCCAAGGACGTGTTCGAGGCGATGTGGGACAGCCAGCAGGCAGCCGACCCCATCATCGAGGCGAAAGGACTGCGGCAGATCACCGACGACGGTCCCATCGAGCAGGCGATCGCAGCGGTGATGATCGCCAATCCGGCACAGCTGGCCGACTACCGCGCGGGTAAGGACAAGCTGTTCGGGTTCTTCGTCGGTCAGGTCATGAAGGCGACGCAGGGCAAGGCTAACCCTAAGCGGCTGAACGATCTGCTCAAGCAGAAACTCCATGGCTGAAGCCCAGGATGCCGGCGAGCTGCGCCGCTTCCTGCTCGAAGGACACCCGCTGCGCGGACATTGGGTGCGCCTCGGGCCGGCCTGGCAGGAGTTGCGGTCGCGGCGCGCCTATCCGCCGCTGGTCGAAGCGCTGCTCGGCGAGGCCGCGTCTGCCGCCGTGCTGCTCGCCGCAACGCTCAAGTTCGCCGGCACGCTCACCATGCAGTTCGCGGGCAGCGGGCGCGTGCGATTGCTGGTCGCGCAGTGCACCGATGATTTTCGCTTGCGCGCCGTGGCCCATCACGATCTCGCCGACGGCGAAGCAGTCGATTTCGACGAGCTGGTCGGCGCCGGCAACCTCGTGGTGACGGTGCAGTCCGATACTTCCGCAGCCAGTTACCAGGGCATCGTGCCACTGGCGGGCACCACGCTCGGCGAGTGTCTGGAGCGCTACTTCGAGGGCTCGGAGCAACTGCCCACCCGTCTTAAGCTGGTGGCCGACCCGGTGCGCGCCGGCGGCATGCTGTTGCAGCGGCTGCCCGCGGGCTCAGCCGACGCGGCGAGCGGCGAGGGCGCAGGCGTTCTGCTGCAGGGCGCCTGGGAGGACCTGCAGGGCGGCCTCGCCGCGATCGCTCCGGAGACCCTGCTGGCTGCTCCGGCTGAAGAGGTCGTGCGCAGTGTCGCCGGCGAGCATGACTGCCGGCTTTTTGGCGCCACGCCCGTGAGTTTCGCGTGCCGCTGCAGCCCGGAACGCGTCGCCGGCCTGGTGCGCTCGCTCGGCATCGACGAAGCGCACGCGGCACTTGCCGAACAGGGCGCGCTGACGATCACCTGCGAATTCTGCGGCCGCGACTATCGCTATGACGCGGTTGATGTCGGGCAGCTTTTCGCCAGCGACGACTTGCCACAGCCTGATCGCGGGCCCCTCAACTAGGGCGTTGCAAGCAGGGCGTCAGGTCGTGTACCAGACCGTCGTAATCACCGGCGCCACCTCCGGCATCGGGCAAGTCGCGGCCCTGCACCTCGCCGAGCGCGGGGCGCGCATCGTGTTCGTGGCGCGCGATGCGGCCCGCGGTGCCGCCACGTTGGAAAAGCTGCAGGTGGTGGCTCCGCAGTGCGCCCACGTTATGCACCTGGCAGACCTGTCGTCGATTGGGGAGATGAAGCGCGTCGGCGCGGCGATCGCCGCGGCCGAACCGCGCATCGACCTGCTGCTCAACAACGCCGGTGCCGTGTTCATGGGCTACAACCGCACGGTCGACGGGCTGGCGCCAAGCTTCGCCACCAACCATCTCGCTTACTACGTGATGTCGCTGTTGCTGCTGCCGCGACTGCAGGCCACGCCGGGCGCGCGCATCGTCTGCACTTCTTCGCGCGCGCATCAATACGGGCGCCTGAACTTCAGCCGTCTACAGCGCGATGGAATCGGCGGCTACGCGCAATCAAAACTCGCCAACCTGCTGTTTGTGCGGCGCCTGGCACAGCTCCTTAGGTCCGGCGGCGTCACGGTCAACGCGCTGCATCCGGGCTTTGTTGCCACGCGTTTTGCTGACAACTGCGGGCCACCGTGGCGTATGCTCATGAACTGGCGCAAGCGCTCGGCCGGCCTGACGCCCGAGCAGGGCGCGCGCACCTTGATCTACCTGGCCGAGTCCCCCGAGGTGGCGGGACGAAGCGGCGGCTACTACGTCAATTGCCGGCCGCTCGAGCCGTCCATCGCTGCGCGCAGCGATGCGGACGCGCTGCGGCTGTGGCAGCTTTCCGCGCAGCTCACGGGCCTGGATTTCACGCCTGCAGCGTAAAGGGCGTGAAGTTGGTGTCCGTGTCGTAGTAGTCCTCATGCTCGGCACGCTTGAGGAAATTCACCACCCAGTAGGTCAGCGGAGTGCTCAACGCCTCCCAGGCCGTCTTGAGCACATACTGGGTCAGCGTGACCGTCAGCAGCAGCTGATTATCCCAGATGCCGTAGAACGCGAGCGTATAGAAGAGCCCGGAATCGACCGCCTCGCCGCAGGC
Organism: Gammaproteobacteria bacterium; assembly: GCA_025359205.1. GTDB lineage: Bacteria > Pseudomonadota > Gammaproteobacteria > Steroidobacterales > Steroidobacteraceae > FEN-1191. The sequence continues at coordinate 25,470 of JANYHD010000027.1, read as the reverse complement.
CGTCGAGCCGATCGTGCGGGTCCACAGCCAGCGGCCGCGGGTGAGGATCTTCATCTTCGCCAGCACGTAGCTGTTGACGAGTGAACCGGACCAGAAGGCGATGACCGAGGCGCTGGCGATGCGCCAGGTATTGCCGAAGATCGTCTCAAGGGCGGCCTGCTTGTCAGCCCAGTGCGCGGCCGGCGGCATGGCTACGATCACAGCGGCCATCAACGAGGCGAAGGCCAGCGCGGCGAACCCCGCCCACACGCAGCGGCGGTCGCGGGCATAGCCGTAGACTTCGGTAAGGATGTCGCCAAAGAAATAGGACAGCGGAAAGAACAACACGCCGGCCGCAAAGGTTACCGCGCCTATGACCGGAAAATGAACGGTCGTGACTTTCTGCGCCCCGATCAGGTTTGCGCACAACAGAATGCACACATACGCGGCCATGAGCAGGTCGTAGTAGCGGTACTGGCGTTCGGTTTTTCCGGTCATGTGCTTGCCTGCTTGATGCTTATGGTTTGCGGTTTGCGTCCGCTTCGACCAGGTTCAGGTACGAGGTGCCGCCGAGTTCCGCCATCTGCCCGGCGATCCAGTCGCGGCGCGAGAGCACGTAGCTTGAAGGCGCCTCGACGCGCAGGCGCAGCGGATTGGGCAGCACCGCCGCCAGCAGCGCGCTGTCGGCCCGGTTCAAGCGTCGCGCGTCCTTGTGATAGTAACTCTGTGCGGCTGCCTGGACGCCATAGACATCGGGGCCGAACTGGGCGATGTTCAGGTACACCTCAAGGATGCGTTCCTTCGGCCAGCACACTTCGATCAGCAGTGTGAACCCGGCCTCGAGGCCCTTGCGCAGGTAGCTCCTTCCCGACCAGAGGAACAGGTTCTTGGCAACCTGCTGCGAGATGGTGCTGGCGCCGCGCTTGTGGCGGTTGACAGCATTGTGACGGACGGCCTCGCGGATCGACTTGAAGTCGAAGCCGGCGTGAAACGGGAACTGCTGGTCTTCTGAGGCGATGACGGCCAGCGCCGCCTGCGGCGAGATCTGCTCGAGGTCGACCCATTGGTAGTTCGTCTGGTATTGATGATCGCCCGCGAACAGCGCCTCGAGCCTGGAGCTCACCATGAAGGCGCTGGTCCAGGGGTTGATCCAGCGCATGGCGAGCACCAGCAGCACGGCCAGCGCCGCTGCTGCCGCCAACGCCGTCAGCATGCCGCGCCCGATGCGGCGCAGGAGCCCGGCGCGCTTCGCCATCATGGATCCTAAGGAGCTCCGCTTGCGCTCAGGGCTTTGCGGTTACACGCCGGGCGCTGGTGATGATCACGTCTTCCATTGGCGCGTCGGTGTGGCCCTGGCGCCGGCCGGTGCGCACAGCGGCTATCTTGTCGATGACCTCAAGCCCGTCGATCACGCGGCCAAACACCGCGTAGCCGTGCTGACCGGGGCGATGGTCGAGGAAGTCGTTGTCCTTCAGGTTCACGAAAAACTGCGAGGTCGCGCTGTGCGGTGAGTCGGTGCGCGCCATCGAGAGCGTGCCGCGTTCGTTCTGCAGGCCATTGCCAGCCTCGTTCTTCACCGGTGCGCGCGTGGCCTTCTGGGAAAAATCGGCAGTTAGCCCGCCGCCCTGGATAACGAAGCCCGGCACAATGCGATGGAAGATCGTGCCATCGAAGTAGCCGTCGTCCACGTACTGGCGAAAATTCGCCACGGTCAGGGGAGCGTCGCGGTCAAACAGCTCGACCGTGAAGGCGCCGTGGGTGGTTTCAAAACGAATCATGGTGCTGAACTCTGCGTTGTGGTGTGGGCTTCCAGCGCCGGCCGCTGCGCTTCCGTGACGCGCGCCAGGCCAGCCAAGTCTGCGTGGCAGCGTACGTGACGGAACCCCTGCGAGACAAGCAAATCTGCGACAGCGCCCGCCTGGGTTGCCCCGTGTTCCAGCACCAGCCAGCCGTGTTCGCGCAAATGTGCCGGGGCGCCCTTGATCAAAGTAGCCAGGGCCTCGAGGCCCGTCGGCCCGCTGGCGAGCGCGCCCGAGGGCTCGTGCCGCAATGCGGGATCGTCGAGCGCGGCATCGCCCAGGGCGATGTAGGGCGGGTTGCTGGCGAGCAAGTCGTAGCGTTCACCAGCGAGTGGCATGAACCAGTCACCCGCCCGGAATCGTAGGTTGGCGAGGCCAAGTGCGCTGGCATTGCCGATAGCCACCGCAAGTGCGGTCCTGGATTGATCGGTCGCTGTCAGCTGCCAGCCCGGCCGTTCGCGTGCGAGCGCGAGTGCAATTGCACCAGAACCGGTGCCCAGGTCGGCGACTGCGGCGCTTGGCGCTGCTAGCAATGCGAGGCAGCGCTCGACCACCAGCTCGGTCTCCGGGCGAGGCACCAGCACGGCAGGCGTGACCTGCAATTCAAGCGACCAGAATTCCTTGCGGCCGGTGATATAGGCCAGCGGCTCGCCACGGGCGCGCCGTGCGACGGCTCGTTCGATGGCCGCAATTTGCACCGGCTGTAGCAGCTCGTCTTCCTGGACCAGCAGCGCGCTGCGCGTGCAGGACAACGCATGGCAGAGCAGCAGCTGCGCTTCAAATCTCGCGCCCGGGCTGCCCTGCAGGTGTGCCACCGCGCGCGCCAGCACTGCGGCAATAGTATTCGGGGTTTTCTCTGCGTCCATGCGGGTAATGATAGATTGCGCGCCTGCGAACCTGGCCTGCCCACGGAGTTTCTCATGCCCCAGCTCAAGCTGCCGCCGCTCTCCGCTTCGGTAAGTGACCTGCTGGACGCCGCCACCACGGTATTTCGCATGACACTCGCCAAATGCATGCCGGTGGCGCTGTTTGCCATGCTGCTGGCGGCACTGCCCGACGTGTACTGGATGACCACGGGCAAGCCCATGGATTTCTTCCATCCGCCGCTCGACCCGAAGTTCTGGACGCTGACCGCGGTCGGGCTGCTGTGCTACCAGTTCCTGACCGCCATCCTTATGTTGCGCCAGCGCGCCATGATGGACGGTGGCGCGCCCAACCTGTCGCGCGAAGCCAGCGTGGCTCTGCAACGCTGGCCCATGTTGGTCATCTCCAACATTCTCGGCGGCATTGCCGTGTTCGTAGGCATGCTGCTGCTGATCGGGCCGGGTATATACCTCCTGGTCTGCTTCCTGTTGATGCGGCCCGTGGTGCTGTTCGAGTCCGCCGATCCGCTGCAGGTGCTGGTGCGCTGCGTGCGCCTGGTGCGGAGCGCGTGGCCCAAGGTCTTGGCCGCAGCGGTCATCGCCGGGCTCGTTTTCGTGGTCTGCGTGATTGCCGCTGCCGCCTGCCTCAGCATCGTGGTGACCGTCGCGGTGGGGCTGGGTGCGCAGCAGGCGGCGATGAACGCCTTCTCGGCAGCCTGCGAGCTCGGCGTGCAAGCCGTGGCGCTCGTCTATTTCAACGCGCTGTGGCTGGTGCTTTACTCCGCGGCCAGCTCCTCGGCCTGAAATTCGCGCTGCAGCGCGTCGAGCAGTTCGTCGAGCTCGCCGTGCATGATCGCCGCGAGCTTGTAGAGCGTCAGGTTGATGCGATGGTCGGTCATCCGTCCCTGCGGAAAGTTATAGGTGCGGATGCGCTCGGAGCGATCGCCGCTGCCGACCTGCAACTTGCGTGTGCGCGCCTGCGCGCTGGCGCGCTTTTCCTGTTCGGCCGCCAGCAACCGTGCCTGCAGCAATGACATGGCGCGCGCGCGGTTCTTGTGCTGCGAACGCTCGTCCTGGCATTCCACCACCACGCCGGTTGGCAGGTGCGTGATGCGCACCGCTGAGTCGGTCTTGTTAACATGTTGGCCGCCGGCGCCTGAAGAGCGATAGGTATCGATGCGCAGGTCGGCGGGATTGATCTCGATGCGGTCGATCTCGATGAGCTCGGGCAGGATCGCCACTGTGCACGCGGAGGTGTGGATGCGGCCCTGCGCCTCGGTGGCGGGCACGCGCTGCACCCGGTGGGTGCCGGATTCGAACTTCAGGCGTGAATAGGCGCCGCGACCAACCACGCGGCAGATGACCTCGCGATATCCGCCATGCTCGCCTGAGCTCTCGCTCACCAGTTCGATCTGCCAGCCGCGCGATTCGGCGTAGCGGCTGTACATGCGCAGCAGCTCGCCGGCGAAGATAGCGGCCTCGTCGCCGCCGGTGCCGGCGCGCACCTCGAGGAATATGTTGCCTTCATCGTGCGGATCCTGCGGCAGCAGCAGGCGCTGCAGCGAATCGTCGCGTGCCGCGAGCGCCGCGCGCAGCCGCGCGGCCTCTTCCTCGCCGAGCGCGCGCATGCCGGCGTCAGCATCCGCGCGCATGGCTTCGGCCGAGGCCAGTTCGCCCTCGAGCCGTCGGTATTCGCCGAGCGCCGTGGCAGTCGGGAGGAGCCTTGCATACTCCACCGACAGTTCGCGGAACTGCTCGGTGCGGCCCAGCACCTGCGGGTCGGCGAGCATGCGGGCCACTTCCTCGCAGCGTTCAGCGGATTTTTCCAGTCTCTGGCGGATCGATTCTTTCATTGCCCTGCTATAGTCGCATGATCATGCTGCTTTGCCACCGTCCTCCAGCCCGCGTGCCAGGCCGCCGGGCCCAGATTGCCGGACCCCTGGCCGCGATGCTGGCTGTGCTTGTGCCGGTGATAGCGCCTGTCGGCGCTGCGGCCGTTGCCGCGCGCGGCAACGGTGACGCGGCGGTCGCGAGCGCTGATGACGCGCTGAACCGCGGCGACTGCGGCCTGGCCAGCAAGCTCTACAAGGACGCTTCACAGGCGCTCGAGCAGCCCGAATTGGCTGCGCGCGCCAGTTCGATAGCGTTGGCCTGCGGTCAGTACCCGGTTGCGCGCGCGATTGCCGAGCGTTGGTTGCAGTTCGCGCCGCGTGATACGGCTGCGCTGCTGGCGCTGACGCAGGCGGAACTCGGCAGTTACCAGGTGGCCGACGCTCGCCGGCACTTCAAGAGTCTCATCGACACGGCCGGCACGAATGTCACTGAAACGCTCGACGCCGTGGTGCAGCGCGTGGGCACTGAGCCGACCCTGGTAATGCTGCGCGAGCTGGAATCACCGCGTCTCAAGGCCGCCGACGCGCAGCTGGAACTCGCTGCGCTCGCACTCGACGCCTGGGACGCGAGCCTGGCGCTGCGCTACGCTCAGAGCGCGCGCGCCGCCGGAGCCAGCGCGGCAGCGGTGGGCGCCATCAGCGCGCGCGCGGAGGCCGTCCTCGGCAACGCGAACGCGGCCAATGTAGCGGCGAAGCAGGCGGCCATCGAACCGAGCGGGCACCTGGCGCTGGCGCAGGCGCTGCTGGTGCTCGGCGATGACGCCGGCGCCCAGGGCGAGCTCGAGCGGCTGCGCAATGACGCCGATGTAGGCGGTGCGGTCGCGCGACTGCTGGCGCAGGTCGCCATCGAGAGCGGCGACTATGCGGTGGCCGAGCAGCGCTGCCTGACGTTGATCAATGATCCGAATTCGGCGCCGCTCGCGGTGTACTACCTGGCGCTGATCGCCGAGCGACGCGGTGACGATACGGCCGCGGCGCGCGACTACACGCTGTTGGCGGGCAGCCCCTTCGAGCAGCAGGGACGCCGCCGCGCTGCCGCCATCCTCTATCGACAGGGTGAGCGCGACACGGCGGTGCGTATACTCAATGCGGCGCGCGGCGCGGCGCCGGATGAGCGCATTCGCGGGGAACTCGCCGCCGCGGACCTGCTGTCGGTCGCAGGCGCGACCGAGGAAGCCGTCAGCCGCATCGACAGCGTGCAAAAGCGCGCTCCCGGTAACCCCGAGATTGCCTACCAGCGCGCGGTGCTGCTCGAGCGCGCTGGGCGTGTCGATGCCGCCATTGCCGTGCTCGAGGCGCTGCATCGCGAGCGACCGCTTGATGCCGGCGTGACCAACGCGCTCGGCTTCACGCTCGCTGACCATAAGCGCGAACTGAAGCGCGCCGAAGAGCTGATCCGCGCCTCGCTCGTGGCACAGCCTGACAACCCGGCACTGCTCGACAGTCTGGGCTGGGTGCTGTACCGGCGCGGGCAGAACGCCGCGGCGGTCGCACCGCTGGCGCGCGCGTTCCGCCTGTTGCACGACGGTGATATCGGCGCCCATTGGGGCGAGGTGCTCTGGAGCACGGACCAGAAAGCTGCGGCGCGCCAGGCCTGGCAGCGGGCGTTGATTGTTGATCCCGACAACAAGCTGCTGGCCGCCACTGTGCATCGCTATGCGCCTGCGCTCAAGGCGCCCAAGCCACCGCCGGCGCTGGAGCCGGCGCCGCGCACTTCGATCTGAGCGTGTAGTTCAGGGCAATGCGCGCGCTGTTCGCCTGGTCCGCGCTGCTGATGCTGGCCGGATGCCACGTGCTCCCGCCGGTCGCCACCACGCCCTGGCCTGTACGACGGGCTTCGCTACAGGCAATAGAAACCTATGGCTTCACGGGCCAGCTCGCCGCCGCGACAGCGAGCGATGGATTCAGTGCTTCGCTGCGCTGGCAGCAGCAGGGGCCGTCCAGCGACGTGCTGCTGCGCGCGCCACTGGGCGTCGGCGGCGCCCACCTGGTCTACAGCGGCTCTGTGCTGCGCGTGACGGCGAGCGATGGCTCGCAGCTCGAGGGCGAGGCCGCGCGCGGCGAACTCGTGCGACTGCTGGGCTTCGAGCCGCCGCTCGCGAGCCTGCGTTACTGGCTATTGGGCGTGCCTGCTCCGGCTGATCCCGCGGCCGTTGAAACCCTCGATGCCAGCCAACGGCTCGCGCGACTGCAACAGGGTGACTGGCAGGTTGAGTATGGCGAGTACCTGGCCAGCGGCACGAATTGGCTGCCGCGGCGCGTCTCCATCCAGCGCGGCGCACTGCGCCTCAAACTGCGGGTATCGAGCTGGCAACTGCCATGAGCGCGCACGCGGATAGCGAGGGCGCAGCCTTAAGCTGGTGGCCTGCGCCGGCCAAGCTCAATCTGTTCCTGCATGTGGTCGGCCGGCGCAACGATGGTTTCCATAATCTGCAGACGCTGTTCCAGTTGCTCGACTGGGGCGACGAGATTGGCATCGAAATCGCCGCGGACGCGCGCATCGAGCGGGTCGCCGGCCCGACCTCGATCGCACCGGAGGAAGACCTGGTGGTGCGGGCCGCACGCGCGCTGCAGCAGGCCACCGGCGTGGACCGCGGTGCCCGCCTGCGGGTACGCAAGCGCGTCCCGCCGGGCGGCGGGCTGGGCGGCGGCAGCTCGGATGCGGCAACGGTGCTGCGGGTGCTCAACAAGCTCTGGGGCACCGCACTTGGCCCAGGGGAGCTGGAGCGGGTAGGTCTCGAATTAGGGTCCGATGTGCCGGTTTTCCTCAATGGTTCATCGGCTTGGGCGGAGGGCCGCGGCGAGCGGCTTACCCCCATGGAGCTGCCGGAGGCCTGGTACCTGATCGTGCACCCCGGGGTCTCCGTCAGTACGGCAAGCATATTCCAGGCCCCTGAATTGACACGAAATTCCCCCCTAGTCACAATGCGCGGCTTTTCGCCGGCCCAGACTAGGAACGATTGCGAACCCGTGGTTCGTGCCCGTTACCCCGAGGTGGCCGCCGCGCTCGACTGGCTGGGGCCGCGAGCGCGCCTGAGCGGAACGGGGTCGAGTGTTTTCTTGGCGTTCGAGGGCGCGGCGCAGGCCGAGCGCGTCGCGGCGCGGGTGCCGGATGAATGGACGAGTTTTGTGGCGCGCGGCGTAAATCGATCGCCCCTCGATGCCGCGTTGGCGATAATTACCTGAGGGTGCGCGGGAACCAATAGGGTGCGCGGAATTTTGGGGTGTCGCCAAGTGGTAAGGCAGCGGGTTTTGATCCCGCCATTCGGAGGTTCGAATCCTTCCACCCCAGCCAGCTAGAACTTGAGCCTTGAGTTTTTGAGGGACGAGACCAGAGTGGATTCGCAGTCGATCACGCTATTCACGGGCAACGCCAATCCGGCGCTGGCCCATGATATTGCCCGGCACCTGATGCTGCCGATGGGCCGCGCGTCGGTCACGCGCTTCAGCGACGGCGAAGTGAATCTCGAGCTGATGGAAAACGTGCGCGGGCGCGACGTATTCCTGCTGCAGTCGACCTGCCCGCCGGTGAACGAGAACCTGATGGAACTGCTGGTGATGGCGGACGCCTCGCGCCGCGCTTCGGCGCGCAGTATCACCGCGGTGATTCCTTATTTCGGCTATGCGCGCCAAGATCGCCGGCCGCGCGCCACGCGCGCCGCGATTACCGCCAAGCTGGTGGCCGACATGATCTGCGGCGCGGGCGTCGAGCGCGTGTTGACGCTCGATTTGCACGCCGAGCAGATCCAGGGGTTCTTCGGCATTCCGGTCGACAACGTGTTCGGCTCGCCGGTGCTGCTCGGCGACGTGTGGCGCAAGGCCTATCCGAACGTGATCGTGGTGTCGCCGGACGTCGGCGGCGTGGTGCGCGCGCGTGCCTTTGCGAAGCGGCTCGATGACGCGGACCTGGCCATCATCGACAAGCGCCGTCCGCGTCCGAACGAATCGAAGGTGATGAACATCATCGGCGAGGTCCAGGGCAAGAGCTGCGTGCTGATCGACGACATGGTCGACACGGCTGGCACGCTGTGCCTGGCGGCGCAGGCGCTCAAGGACGAGGGCGCACTTAAGGTGGTCGCGTACATCACGCATGCGGTGCTTTCGGGCGGGGCCGTCGAGCGCATCGCCGCTTCGGCGCTGGATGAACTGGTGGTCACCGACACGATTCCGCTGAGCGAGGCCGCGCAGAAATGTGGCCGCATCCGCCAGCTGTCGGTGGCCGCGCTGCTGGCGGAAACTATCCGCCGCATCCGCGACGAGGAATCGGTCAGTTCACTCTATATCGATTGATCCAGGTTTTGTGGGTGGGTTGGCACTGGTCGCGGTGCCGGCCCGTGTTGTAAACGTCAAGGAGCATTTAAATGCGTATTGCTTTCGAACTCAGCGCGGAACCGCGTAATGACCAGGGCAAGGGTGCGAGCCGCCGCCTGCGTCAATCCGGCAAGGTTCCCGCCATTCTCTACGGCGCTCACGCGGAGCCGGTCAGGCTCTCGCTCGAGCATCACAAACTGCTGCCGCTGGTAGCTGACGAAAAATTCTACTCGTCGATCATCAGCGTCAACGTCGGTGCACAGAAGCAGCCGGTGATCGTCAAGGACGTGCAGATGCACCCGGCGCGCAATGCCATCGTGCATCTCGACCTGCAGCGCGTGCTCGAAAACGAGAAGATTCGACTGCACCTGCCGATCCACTTCAAGGGCGAAGCGGCGGCGCCGGGCATCAAGACGCAGGGCGGCGTAGTGTCGCACCACATGGCCGACATGGAAGTGGTCTGCCTGCCGAAGGACCTGCCCGAGTACATCGAGCTCGACCTGTCGGCGATGAACCTCAACGACTCCCTATATCTGACGGACATCAAGGTGCCCGCGGGCGTGACGATCTCGGCGCTGGCGCATGGCGCCAATCCGCCGGTCGTCTCGATTCATGCGCCGCGCGTTGCCGAGCCCGAGCCCACTGCCGAAGCTGCCGCCGTACCCGCCGAGGGCGCCGTGGCTGCAGCACCTGCCGAGGGCGCAGCCGCGCCTGCAGCGGATGCCAAGAAGGAAGAAGGCAAGAAGGACGCCGGCAAGGACGCGAAGAAGGAAGGCGGCAAGAAGTAACCGCGCGCCGCGCGTTGGCTGCAGCGTGTGTTGCGGAGGGTTTCTTTGAGCGGACTTCCCCTCAAGCTGGTCGTGGGCCTGGGAAATCCAGGCCCCGAGTATGCGCGCACGCGCCATAACGCCGGCTTCTGGTATGTCGATGAGCTGGTGCGCGGCGTGGGCGGCAGCTGGCGGCGCGAGTCGCGCTACCAGTGCGAGCTCGCGAGGGTGAACGTGGCGGGTCATGAACTATGGCTGATCAAGCCCCAAACGTTCATGAACAGGAGCGGGGCAGCGGTGCAGGCGCTGGCCTCGTTCTACCGAATCGCGCCGGTCGAGATGCTGGTTGCGCATGATGAGATTGACCTGCCGCCCGGTGTGGTGCGGCTCAAGGAAGGCGGCGGCCACGGCGGGCATAACGGGGTGCGCGATGTGATTGCGCAGCTCGGAGCGGACTTCTGGCGCCTGCGCATCGGCGTCGGTCACCCGGGATCCAAGGATCAGGTGATCGACGCCGTACTCGACCGAGCCACGTCCGACGAGCAACGGCTCATCGACGCGGCGCTGCAGCGCGCACACGCGGCGCTTCCCGACCTGCTGCGTGATGGCGCGCAAAAGGCCATGCATCGGCTGCACACGCGCGAAGAGTCCACCCCGGCAGGCGGGTCGCTAGGAGAGAAATGAGCATCAAGTGCGGAATCGTCGGCTTGCCCAACGTCGGCAAATCGACCCTGTTCAACGCGCTGACGCGCGCGCAGATCGCAGCCGAGAACTACCCGTTCTGCACCATTGATCCGAATATCGGCATCGTGCCGGTGCCCGATCCGAGGCTCGCCTTGCTCGCCGGCATCGTGCATCCGGAGAAGGTCGTGCCCACGGCGGTCGAGTTCGTCGACATCGCGGGGCTCGTGGCCGGCGCCTCGCAGGGCGAGGGCCTGGGCAACAAATTCCTGGCGCACATCCGCGAGACCGACGCGATCACGCACGTAGTCCGCTGCTTCGATCACGACGACATTGTGCACGTGGCCGGGCGCATCAATCCGATCTCGGACGTAGATGTCATCAACACCGAGCTGGCGCTCGCTGACCTGGCCGTGACCGAAAAAGCGGTCGATCGCGCCGCCAAGGCGATGAAGAGCGGCGACAAGGAGGCCGCGCGGCGCCATGCCCTGTATGAGCGCGTGCGCGCGGCGCTCGATGCGGGCACGCCGGCGCGCGTGGTCCCGGTCGCCGACGAGGAGCGCCGCGATATGCGCGAGCTGCAGTTGTTGACCGGCAAGCCTGTGATGTACGTGGCCAACGTGGACGAGGCCGCGCTTGCCCACGACAACGCTTACCTGTCTGCGCTGCGCGAGCGAGCGAGCGCCGAAGGCGCGACCGTGGTGCCGGTGTGCGCCGCGATCGAGGCCGAGATCGCGCAACTCGAGGAGGCTGAGCGCGCGGATTTCCTCAAGGACCTGGGGCTGGCCGAACCCGGCCTGAACCGGGTGATTCGCGCGGGCTACGAACTGCTGGGCCTGCTCACTTACTTCACCGCGGGCGTCAAGGAAGTGCGGGCCTGGACGGTGCGGCGCGGTAGCACCGCGCCGCAGGCGGCCGGCGTCATCCACACCGATTTCGAGCACGGCTTTATCCGTGCCGAGGTCATTTCATATGAGGAGTTCGTCCGCTGCCGCGGCGAAGCTGGCGCGAAAGAGGCCGGCAAGATGCGGCTCGAGGGCAAGGAATACGTCGTCCGCGAAGGCGACGTCATGCACTTCAGATTTAACGTCTGATCAGCGCCGGCTGGGCGCGCCCGGTGGCGCAGTGGTAGGCATCGCCAGCAATCGCGCCCGCACGTCGAGCACGTCCCGCTTCAGATGCGGCAGCAGCGCGCGCATGCTGTCCGAGACATCCTCGGTCTTGGACTGTGGGGTCAGGTAGCTGTCGCAGTAGCTTCGGAAGTACTCGGCATAGAGGTGCTCGTAGCGCCGGAACGGGCTGCCGAAGGCCTGGTGCACCAGGATCGTCGTGCCAAAGTGCTCGGCGCAGATCAGGCTCGCTGAGCTGCGCAGGTAGTTGCTGTGCTCGGCTACGACCGCCTGGCTGTAGCTCTTTTGACCGTGAAAATGCTGGATTAGGTCGCGCCGTCCCATGCCGCGCCGCGCGTGGCCCCGCAGGTATTCGAACAGGGCCCTGCGATGCACCAGCGAAAATGCCGTCGACAACAGCGCGCGGGCCTGTACCGCGATACGGTTTGGCCGCGCCACGGCCGCCATGAGTCGCTCGTGCTCGGCTTCCCAGCTGCGAAAGTCGGTGGGATTGGCGAGTATCTGAGTCGCGATCAGCTGCTCGGGCGAGGTGGCCTTGCGCGCGGTCCGCGCGATGTGCGCCTCGGATTCAGCCATCAGCTGCTCGCGCGTTACGAGCGGCGGGCCGCCGGCGAGGTTCAATCGCAGCAGCTTGGTAAATGTGTCAGCGATGCTTGAACGTGCGTTCGAATCGGGCATCGGCAGAAAGTCCCTCAAATTTCACCGGTGGCAGGGCCGCGTTGGGTAAGCGCGGCGTTCTTCGCGTCCGGACCGAGGATACTGCGCGCTTTGGGTGCCTACCCCCAAGTGAAATTTTTGCTTCTGCCCCCTGGCGGTCGGCCCGGAGCCCAGCCAGCGCCTTCTGTAAAATTCCCTTAAGATTTCGCCTGCTGGCGCTGCCTTGACGGGGCGCCGGCGGGCCGGGAGAATCCGCCACCCTTTCGGGGTATATAAGGCTAGGTAGCTCAGCTGGTTAGAGCGTGGCACTCATAATGCCGAGGTCGTGGGTTCGAGTCCCACCCTAGCCACCAATCAAATCAACCTGCAAACGCCAACGGTCACAAACACTTGCGCGCTCTCTGACAGGGCGCACCAATGCCATTGCGGGACTTTTGCGGGACTCTAGCTCGCAAACGCGTTCCGCAGCGTCGATCAGGTTGCTGATGTCTGGTGCGGAATATTGCGTGGTGACGTGATCGGACTTGTGGCCGAGTAGGACTTTTCGATCTTCGAACCCGATGCTCGCGGCGCGCAGCCGATGCCCGAAAGTGTGCTTCAGAGCGTGCACGGGCCCGTGCCAGGCTACCCAAGTGCCCGCTGCACAAACCACACCATCGCGAGCGCCGCAATCACGGTCGATCCCCAGGGCATGATGCCGCGACGATAAAAAGTGGTACGACGCAGCCAGTACGCGATGGGCATCACGGCAAGTACGACCGCCAGCTGCCCGGTCTCGACGCCGAGGTTGAAGCCCACCAGTGAGACCAGGCGCGCGCCACGGGGCAAACCCATGCCGGCAAGCACGGATGCAAATCCAAAACCGTGCAGCAGTCCGAACGCAAAGGCCACCCGCCAGCGAGCTTCCGTGATCAGGGGGAACACATTGTTCAGCGCCGCCATTATGATGGAAGCCGCGATCATGGATTCAGTGAGCCGGCCGGGAAGACGTATGACATCAAAGGCCGCCAGCGACAGCGTGATGGAGTGGGCCAGCGTGAACGCAGTCACCACCTTGAGAATATTCACCAGCGCCGGCAACGCCTGGGCGACGGCCTGCCAGCGCCGCTCACGACGTATCAGTACCGCGGGTAGCAGCAAAGAGAGCAGGAACAACAGATGGTCGATGCCACTCCAGATGTGCCAGATGCCCGCCTGCAGGTATTCCATGAACGCAGACCAGGCCGAGGGATGAACGAGATCATAGCTCTGCGTGACGCGCGGCCCGCCCAGCACTGCGGACTGGGTCGCTCCGAATGCCGCCAGGGTCAGCAGCCCGCGGTGCGAAGGATCTTCGTTGTCCAACAGCCGGTAGTCGATGTTCAGCTGGTCCAGCGCGCTGGGACAGGTGGCGGACAACGGCTGCCAGAGGTAGTTGCCGTCGACACGCTCATTGATCTTCAGCGCCCCGAACTCAAGCGTGCAGTTGCCGTCGTGCGCTGCCAGATGCAAATGCTGTTGGAGGTAGAGCGACAACGCGGGCTGCGCGGCACGCACTTCGCCCCAGCTCACCCGGCCGTCTCGATTCAGGTCGAGGCCGACCGCCAATTCCGCGTCACGTACGGCGAGTTCCAGCGAACCGACGATTGAGGGGCCCTCAACCTGCAGCTGCAGGAAGCTGTTGCTGGCCACGTGCGCCTGGGCGCACTCCAGGGCGCCCAGGCCCGATACGATCAGGCATCGCAGAAAATATTTCATGATTGCCGTGCACGATCGGTGTACAGCCGTGCATCGCGCAGACCCTGCACCCGCAGGTAATCGAGCACCGGCTGGGCCCGCTGCGGACTGCCGGCGGCGCGCGCGGCATTGACCAACACCAGCGCGTCGTCCGGTTCACGTTGCACTGCCCAGTTGAGCAGCGCCACCTCCAGAGACTGCCGTGGGCGCGCTTCGACTTCCAGCAGATATCGCGCCTGCTCGCGACGATGGATAGCTTCGCCGCGCAAACCCTCCGCTTCGAATGCTGCCGCCAGGAGTGCACGGCTGCGGGCCAGACCCGGATCATGCAATTGCCTCTGGGCTATGGCCATCCGCAGCAGCAGGGGTTCGACGCTTTCTTGGTCACGCAGCAAAGTCAGCGCTTCCTGGGGCCGTCGCTGGCGCAGCAACAGGTCTGCGTAGGCGGCGCGGACGTAGAAGTCGTGCGGGCTCAGGGCGAGATCCATTTTAAACCAGCGCTCGGCATCGGCTTCCTGACCCAACCGGACCGCCATCTCACCAAGCTCGGAGGCGCGCCAGGCGCGCTCCGGCTCCGTTAAGGTCTGGCTCGACATGCGACTCAGCGTGTCGTATGCCGACGCGAGATTACCGTGCAGGCCGAGCACGCTTTGCTGGCAGATCATGCCGACAGCGGGATCGGCGTAGTGGGCCAACTGCTCGCAGGACATTGCCGCTTCCGCATATCGACCCAGCACGCGCAGCACCGTCGCTCGCGTCAGCCAGGCCTGCGGATCATTGCGGCGCGCAGCGATGGATCGGTCCAGAGTGTTCAGGGCCTGCTCAAATTCGTGGCGACTCTGCTGAATCGTCGCTTGCAGCACCAGAGCCGCCGGATCCGGTGTGGCCACTCGTACCCAGGACACCAGCACCGCTTCGGCATATCCCAGGAATCGCAGATCGCCGCTTGCACGTGCCCGGCTGATATAGAACTGCGCCAAGGGCAGCGCCACATCAATGCGCTCGCGCGCGATCCGGCGCGCGCCGAGTTCCGCGTGCTGCGCACCGGCGGGCAGTTCGGCCAGCACCTGGGCGTCGCTCACGGGTATGTAGGGCCGAGCCGCAGCCGGAGTGTTGAGCACTCCGGCTGCGGCGACGATCATCAGGCGGCACCAGTTCCAGGCATGATTTTGCACGGCACTAGCCGACCGGAATCGGATCAGAGGTCTCGTCGTCGAGATCGGCTGGCGCGATCGCGTCGGTGCCCACAATCAACGGATCGCTGGTCTCCGAAGCATCCTTCGCCATGGCCAATATTCCGACTGACGTTTCCATTTTGATCTGGGTCGGCGCCAGCGCCGTGGGCTTAGCGGCATCACTGCCCCCACAGGCCGGCAGCAGCGCCGCCAGCCCCGCGAGCCCCGCTACGGCCAATATGGCTTTGTAAGACATGACTCTGTGCTCCTTCAGGGCGTAGCGCTGTTGGGTGAACCCGCCAACGGCGTGGTCAGGTAGGGAAACACGGCCAGGTAGTTGGCCGGGTTCGGCTCGGCACCATCGGTGTAGTGCAGCTGGCGGGAGCCGTCCGAAGCCGGGTCCGGATCCATGGCGCTGCCGTCAAACGGCGCGAGCAGCACGCCCATGGCAGCGCGCAGCGCGATGTCGACGACATCATCGATCGGCCGTCGGCCGTTGGGGAATCCGGCCACATCACCCGCGATGACACCCAGGTCCTTCTGCGAGCCGGCCGGCATCACCGCTGTGCTGGTATTCAGGCGCAGCATCTCGGCGGGCGTTACTTTCGCCGGCTGATTCAGTCCCGCCACCCCGGTCAAGAACACCGCGACCAGATCCGCGCGTGGGTAGACATTGGGCGCCAGCACACCCGCGCCGCCAAACAGTGCCTGCAGGAGTATCGGCAACGAAGGATTGGTCACGTAGTCGGCAAACTGCGCATCATTTCTTGGACTGGAGCCATTGAAGCGATCCTTGTCAGGCAGACCAATGACAACTTCGTTGACCAACGGTGCGCCAAGCCGCGACACCTGCACCCACGCGCCACCGGCGACCAGCGCATCGGCTGGGTTGGCCTTGGCGCCGACACTGGCAACGCTGCGGTCACTTTCCGGCGTCGAGTTGATCACCCGGGCCTGGCGCAGGCTGGCCGTCGTCCAGGCGCCGATGACCGGGTCCGATCCGGCCGTCAGGCAGGCAATCGGGATTTCGAGAGCCAGTGAAGTGACGTTCTTGTCTGCCAGAGTGTTGGGTTCGCTATTGCGGGCGTTGACGCCCGCGGGTGCCAGCTCCTCGGCCGGATATTTGATATTGACCAGATCGAAGGTCTCGCCCAGATTGACGACGAAGCCGTCCATCCGCTGACCCACGAACACCTTGCCAGGGGTGCTACATCCGGGAATCGCGATGCTATGGATGAAGCTGTCGGCATAGCTCGCATAGTTGGGTATGGATTTGGCGCCGATGTTGTCCAGTGGTTTGGCAAAAGTGCTGCTGCCGCTGCTCGCATCGACGATCGATTGCGCCATGCCATGGCGTCGGTTGCCCCGGACGAGGGTCAGCGTGTAGGTCTCGGCCACATTCTGGGCGCTCATGTCACCGGCACTTACCGGGCCGATGTTGGTCAGTGGCACGGGAATCGATTTCCCGCCGGCTGTCACCGCCAGCCCGCTGGTCCTGTCCTGGAAGCGGAACTGGAAGGTGAGATCTTCAGCGGCATCGCCATTGTTGTCGACGTGAATCTCGTAGAGTGCCTTGGGGTCCATGAAGAAGTAGTTCGGTCCGCCGTAGGCGTCCTGAAGCGGTTGGTAGTTGGCGATCAGCGTGACGAACCCCGAGCGGCCAGTCTCATAGCTGCGAAACATATAGAAGTCACTGGCATCGACCTTGGGGTGTTGCGTGATGAACGGCGCCTCACGGTGGCTGGAGGCCTGGACTGTGCCAACCGCACTCAATGCGGTGAGGCAGGCCATAATTGCCCATGGCGGTGTGGGAAGTTTCATATAGCTGTGTCCTTAGTGACGGGTAAAACGGGTTGCGGGAGATCTGCAACATAAGAACGTTGGGCAATCGTCTGTGGATGCACAGCCGAGAATCAATCTCCGCTCCACTCTTGGGGCCAGTGAGGAAGTGCATATACGAGTGCGGCGACAGGGTGGATGCAGCCGCGGGATAAATTTATTCGGGGCCAAAAAAGGCGGACTTCCCGGTGGCCCCGCTATATCCTCTGGCCCGGGCGTATTCCGGGCGCGTCCAAGCCGGGTGACCCGCCGTATGGAGAGCATGAGGAGAACGTGGCTATCGCCCCGGACAATTCCGAACTCGAGGAGCTGCTTCAGCGTTGTGCGCGACACGACCGGGCGGCCCTGCAGGCGCTCTATACGCGCGCCGCGCCGCAAATGCTGGGTATCCTGATGCGCATCCTGGGATCGCGCGCTGCTGCCGAAGATGTGCTGCAGGACGCCTTCATTCGCATCTGGCAGCAGGCTGGGCAGTTCGACCGACTCAAAGGGCGGGCGCTTTCGTGGATGGTGGCCATCGCCCGCAACCGGGCGATCGATGTGCAGCGGGCCCTGCGCCCGACCGTGCTGCTCGATATCGCCGAACTGGCAGGCGCCGAACAAATGCAGGTAGAGGGCCCCGCCGAGCGCAGCGAATTTGGCGCCGCGGCGGCCGCGCTGCGCCGTTGCCTGGACTCATTGGCGGAGGCACCGCGCCAATGCCTGGTGCTCGCGTATCAGCATGGACTGACACAGGACAAGATCGCGCTCTCGATCGGCCAGCCGCTGGGGTCAGTCAAGAGCTGGGTGCGCCGCGGCCTGCAAAGCCTCAAATCGTGCATGGAATCATGAATTACGATCGCCCCGACCTGCTCGATCGATTGGCTGCCGACTATGCGCTCGGCGTGCTGCGCTATCGTGCACGCGCGCGCTTCGAGCGACTGTGCACAAATCTGGTACCGGCCCTCAATGCCAGGCAGCGCTGGGAAGATCGCCTGCTGCCCCTCGCTCTGGATCTGACCGCCGTGTCGCCGGCGCGCACAGTCTGGCCGGCAATTCAGCGCCGCATCGATGAGCTTGATGGATCTACTGGCGAGCCTCGGAGTGCGCCGGCAGGTCGCAATGCGCGGCGTTGGTGGCTGGCGGCGGCGGCGAGCCTCGTTGCGGCGGCACTGTTCATGGGTCGCGAAACGCTGTGGAATCCTGTTGCCTGGCAGCCGGTAGCTATACTTGCGCCGGCCAATGCAGCACCGCTGTGGCGCGTGGAACGTGATGCCGGATCCACGCAACTCAATGTTCGGGTCCTCGGTACAGTCACTCTCCCGGCGGCAAAAAGTTACGAGCTGTGGGTGTTGCCACGCGGTGCAGGCAACCCGGTCTCGCTGGGCTTGCTGCCGCGTCAGGGCAGCCTGAAACGCACACTGACTGCCGCGCAACGCCAATTCCTGCTGGCCGGCGCACAGGTCGCGGTCAGTATCGAGCCCAGCGCGGGTTCACCGACCGGTTTGCCGACCGGCCCGGTCATCATCGTCGCGCTTATTTCCCGCACTACTCAGGGCTAGGAGTCTGCGCGGCAGACAGATGGCGATGCCGCCCAGTCCAGGTTGAGAGAGCTGATTGGGAGTCGGAAGGTTGGCCGTGAGCACGGTGGCTCGTTGGCAAGCCTGTGGTTGGGTCGGATGGATACCCTTCGGGCAGCTTTTGAGCGCTTTGGCATCGCGCTCACGGTACCAGGGTGGCCATACGACGCAGGTTCAGCGCTGCGCACACGAGTTGGAACTCGCAGCGCACCTTGTGCACCCCGCGCAAGCTGAACTGCCGAAAGCCCAGCACCTGTTTGATCCAGGCGTTGGGCGGTTCGACGATCGCCTTGCGTCGACGATAGCGCTTGCGCCCCTCAGGAGTGTCGAGCTTGACGGCCATCGCCGCCGTGAGCGGCAGTGCCGCTCCGTCCATGCTCACCCGCCGCTTGCCCTCGCGCCCGAGCGCTACAATCAACTGCGTGCCCGGCGCCGACTCGGCCAGTTGCGCCAGCGCCGCTTCGTTGCGGTAGCCCGCATCGGCCAGTACCACCGCGGCCGCCGCTCCCACATTGCGCTCAAGCGAGGCGATCATCTTCGGTAACTGCCCGGAGTCGCTCGCGCACTGGGTCAGTTCGGCCGCGACGATGATCTGGGCCTGCGCATCCACCGCCGTTTGGCCGTTGTAGCACTGTTCAAACCCGGCACTGCTCTTCATGATCCGGCTGTCCGGGTCGGTGAAGTTGTCCTGCGCCTTGGGCAGCGGTTCGCCGAACGGGCGCTTGAACGCCGGCCCCGCTTTGCGCGGCCCACCGCCGGCTCCCGGCTCCTGATCATCCGGTGTGCGCCCGCGCTCCCCGTCCGCCTCCCGTTGGCGCTGCTGCAACCGCGCTTGCGCCGCTCGGATCACCGCCAGGCGCTGCTCACGCCGCGCAATCTCGGCCGGCAAATCCAACTCCGCATCGTTCGCTTCGCTCTGATCGGCTCGCGCCGCACGGGCGAGCAGCGCTTTGATCTGCCCCTGCAGTTCCACTTCCGCGCCTTGCATCCGCTGGTAGCTCATCGCCTTGTGCTTGCTCGCATTGGCTTTGAGCTTCGTGCCGTCCACCGCGATCGTGCCCAAGCTCACCAGCCCGCACTCGCGCGCCAGCTTCACCACCTGCACGAACAGCTCGGCCAGCTCCTTGAGGTGCAGCGCCCGAAAGTCGCAGATCGTGCGGTGCTTGGGGAAATTACCCGCCGCCAACACCCGAAACGCCACATCCTCGTGCAGCTTCTTGGCAATCTTGCGCGAGGAGAACACCCCGGTGGCGTACCCGTACACCAGCACCTTGACCATCATCGCTGGGTGAAACGGCTGGTTGCGCGGCCCACCGTCCTCATAGCGCGCGTAAAACGTCCCAAGATCCAGCGTATCCACCGTCTCACTGATGTAGTGCGCCAGGTGATCCGCCGGCAGCCACTCCCGCAGCGAGTGCGGCAGCAGCAGATCCTGGTCCGGTTCGTACGGCAGATAGCTGGTTGGCATGCCGTATTTTACTGCTCCAAACCCCGACCGCGCCTTCTTCTCGCTAAAATCCAACGCTTCTGCCGCGCAGACTCCTAGCTTGCCTTGGTACTCTTGATGCCGAGGCCGTCGAATCGAGTCCCACCCTGGCCGCCAATACCCTCAGATTCCGCGTTGGTGCAATGCGCGCATGTCCGCTATGAATCCATCGCGATCTTCGGCAAGGCGGCGTGCGAAGTGCGCTGGGGCGGTGGCGTTTGGGTCGTGCTTCAGACCCCAGCGGATGAGTTCGATCATCACGGGCAGGAGATCGAGGGCCTTCTCGGTCGGCTCGTAGATGACGCGCCTGGCCTGGGCAGGATCGCGCCGCCGCGTGATCATCCTCGCGGCTTCGAGCAGCTTTAGCCTGTTCGCAAGGATGTTCGACGCGATCCCTTCGTTGCCGGCCAGCAACTCCTGGAAGTAGCGCCGGCGCGCCATGATGATGTCGCGCAGCACCAGCAGCGTCCACTTGTCGCCGACGAAGTCGAGTGCGCGGGCAATCGGGCAATCGGATCGCCGCGACGGCAATTTTTTCGTCATGACACGAGAGTATGGTGTCGACTTGCACAGTGCAAGCTAATGACTATAATCGCTTGCACTGTGCAAGTCATTGCCGGCAATCGCAAGGAGATTAGAAATGGCAAAGCTGAAGCTGACCTATTTTGATTTTGATGGCGGTCGGGGCGAGCCGGCGCGGCTGGCGCTTCACATCGGCAAGATTCCCTTCGAAGACCAGCGAATCAGCCCGAAGGACTGGCCGCAATTTCGTGACCGCACGCCGTTCCAGGCGCTGCCGACACTGGAAGTCGACGGTAAAGTAGTCGCGCAATCCAACAGCATCAATCGTTACGTTGGCAAGCTGGCCGGTCTATACCCGAAGGACGACTGGCAGGCGTTGCTTTGCGACGAGATCATGGACGCGGCCGAGGACATGGGCACCCGGATTGCCAATACGATCGACTTGCCTGCGGATGACAAGAAGACCGCGCGCGAACAGCTCGCAGCCGGTGGCATCACGCGTTACCTGGAGCAGCTGCAGGCCCGGCTGATGGCTGCGGGTGGCGAATATTTCGTCGAGCAGCGCCTCACGGTGGCCGACCTCAAAATCTTCATGCTGGTCAGATGGCTGCGTTCTGGCGCGCTCGACCATATTCCCAAGGAGATCGTGGAGCGGGTCGCGCCACAGATGGCGAAACACTTCGACCGCGTCGCCACGCATCCAGATGTGGCGCAGTACTACGAGCGCCGTAAGGCTGCCTAGACATCAGTCGAAAGTGATTTGACATGCGAACCAGCCCTTCCCGCGCGTGGCGCGCGGCGGAAGGGCTGGGAGCGAGTGAATCACTGTGTGTTGTCGGCCGGTGCCAACCTGACGAGGGCCCCGCCGGATTCAGCGAGCTGCACCTCGAGCTCGTCAGCTGAAGTCACTGCGCGCGACGTGCGCATGAATCCGAATGCCGCGGCGAGATCATCGTGGTAAATCTCCGCCCGGAATATGCCGGCCGGCAGGAATGAGAGCGAAAACTTCACATCCCTGGCGTGTCGATCGGTCATCGCGCCAATCCACCACTCATTGCCACTGCGGCGAGCGATGACGATATATTCGCCAGCCTGGGCAGCCAGCGCGCGCGTGTCGTCCCAGCTCGAGGGCACCGCGGCCATGACTCTCGTGAGCGGATGCTGGCGATACGCCGACGGATAGTCGGCCATCATCGGCAAGTGATTCTGCAACACGACGTACGAGGCCAGCATCCGGCTGGGCGTGCCTATTACGACTGGGGCGCTCTCTCGAGGCCTGAATAGCCCGAGCGGCACGCCGCGGAGCGTGCCCTGGTGATAGTCGATCGGCCCGGCGAGCATGCGCGTGATCGGCACGGTGACGTCGTGCTCCGGTGTCACGCCGTCTTTGTCCCATTTGTCGTATTCGAGATTGCGCACCGCCTCGCTGTTGAGCAGATTCGGAAAGGTCCGCTCGAGCCCGGTCGGCGCGGCGACGCCGTGAAAATTCACGGTCAGATGATTGGCGGCCGCAAGCTGCAACAGCTTGCGCTGGAAATTGACCATTTCCTGGTCATCGCGGTCCATGAAGTCGATCATCACGCCTTCGATGCCCCACGCGTGATAAAGCGGAAAAGCCCTCGCCATGTGCTGTCTGGCCGCTTGCCAGTGCATCCACAGCCGGATGCGCACGCCCTTCTGCCGGGCGTAGTTGATCACTTCCCTGAGATCGAGCCCGTCGATCCCCTGGATGATGTCGGCGCCTTCATAGGGTGCGATGTGTCCGCCGTACCAGGCCAGGTCGTTTACCCCGTCGAGCGTGTGATAGGGGATGCCGTATTCTGCGCAGAAATCGATGTAGTACTTTGCCGTTGCGGTGTTGAGACCCATCGTGAACGGCACGCCCACTTCGTAGTAGTCGTTCCACCACGGAAACGTCGTCTTGCCGGGTTTGATCCAGGACGTGTCGGCCACCAGGCTCGGTGCATTGAGTTTGAGCACGGTGTCCGATTCGAGCAGTTGCCGGGCGTCGGAGCCGACCAGAATCAGGCGCCAGGGCGAGTCATGCGGCAGGGCTGCGCGTACGGCGATATCGGGCTGGCCCGGGCGGGGCGAGAGCCGGCTGACCAGCACGCCACCCGGAGTGTCGCCGCGCGACAGATACAGGCCGGCGTAGTCGGTGAGGTTTGCTTCAAGGATGGCGGCCCAACCAGCGCCCGGCAATTCCACCAACAACGGCAACGCCAACAGCCGATCGGCCGGAATATCGTCCACGCGTCGCCGGTCGTATCGGCCCTCATGAGAGGTATTGAAGCTTTCCAACGGCAAAAACGTGGCGACTGCACCGGCCGGGAACGCAAATTCCGTGCGTTCGCCGGCCAGAACCAGCGCCGACCAGCCTGCCTGCTTGGGAAACCGGTACCGCAGCGCGACGCCATCATCATAGGCCCGCACCACCAATTGCCATTTCCGCGGCTTCGCGCCGCGCTCACGCAGCGTGAGCGTGGTCTCGGTCCCGCGATTGACGACATGCCGCCGCTTGCCGGGAAATTGCTCGAATGAGGAGTCGATCCTGGCCGTCCGCGAGTTCACGATCTTGCAATTGCGACCGAGTTCGACACCTTCCTTCAGGTGCACACCCAGATTCGAGGCTTCGATGGTGGCCTGCTGCGCCACGGATACCCGATACTGAAGCTGGCTTGGTGCGCCGAACGCGGCGCGCGTGAACAGTTCGATTGCCACGCGCCCATCCGGAGACTGGACGACGACATGATCGCTCTGTAGTTTCGCTTCAGCCGCGCAATCTACCGACTGTGCGGCCCAGGCCGCCAGGCAAATGCAGACGAAGCGAGGACACGACGCAGTCACTGGCAAACTCCCGCGCGTCTGCGCGCTGATGCCACGCGTGCAATGGTTTGTAGTCGCGTCTGGATTATGCTATCAGCGCGGTGGCCATGTGCTCGCAAGTGACAATCAATTATCAACCAGGGGTACGACAATGCCAATAATTACCGCACTTTACGCGGGTCTTCTTGGGCTGGTCTCCGTAGGGGTATCTTTCCCGCCGGGGAGCATGCGCGGGAAGCTTGGGGTTTCCGTGGGTGATGGTGGCAACAAGGATCTGCTGCTGGCCATGCGCCGTCATGCAAACTTCGTCGAGTACGTTCCGCTCGCCTTGATACTCATCGCGCTACTGGAGCTGAACGGGGTCGCGGCTCGCAACGTGCACATACTGGGAGCGGCATTGGTCATTGCGCGTCTCGCTCACGCCTTTGGCATAAAGCCGGATTCGACCCGAACGCCTGGCCGCCTGCTCGGTGCGGGTGGCACGGTGCTGATAACGGTAGTTGCCTCGGTGTGGTTACTCGTGCTGTTCATCAATCGCTGAGCAGGAAGCGGGACCAGGCACTCGCTTGCGAGCACCGCGCCGACCAGCAGGCCACCCGTAGCGCTGATGCCATCGGAGGTTGGATGTCCAAAGACAAAGCGTCCCATTGGCAGACTGTCTACTCCAGCAAGAAACCGGAGGCGGTCAGCTGGTTTACCCCTAAGCTTGCGAGCTCAATCAAGCTGCTGAAATTGGCTGGACTTACGGACACTTCGCGAGTCATCGATGTTGGCGCGGGCGCGTCTACGCTCGTGGACGATTTGCTGAATCTGGGCGTCAACTCGGTCACTGCGCTCGATATCTCCGCGGCCGCGCTCGACATTGCGCGTCAGCGGCTTGGCAGCCGGGCGTCTGGCGTGAGCTGGCTGCCGATTGACATTCTGAAGGCTGATTTACCCGCTGGCGGCTACGACATTTGGCACGATCGTGCCGCTCTGCAGTTCCTGACGGATTCAATGGATGCGGCCCGCTACGCGCAACTTGCATGCCGGGCACTGGCCGATAGGGGGCATGCGGTCATCGGAGGGTTCGCGAAGGGCGGGCCCACCCAATGTAGCCAGCTCCCAGTCACGCAACGCGAACCGGAAGATATTGCCAGGCTTTTCGGTCCAAGATTTGCGCTGATGCAGGCAAGCCATGAGCTGCATCAGACGCCCTGGGGAGCGCTGCAGCCGTTTGCGTTTGCCTTATTGCGCAAGAATGGCTGAGGCACCTGTGCTACACCGTTCACAACCTGCCACGCCTCCAGCCGTGCCGCGTGCTTCGTTTCTGATGTATCGGCGGCAAACGTCATCACGACGGCAACGGGAAACGGCGAACTGTTTGGTTGACACGAGCCGTGGCTGCGCCTGGGGCAACCTGGTTGGCTACCCATTCGGTCCAACGCCCCCGGCGTACTGCGTCGCGGTGTACGTAGGTGCTCGATTCGGCCCACGGCGGATTGCGGCTACCCGCAACGTGCCGTGGACGAAGCATGGGTGAGCGGGCGCGCACAGCGATAAATACTGCGCGCCCATGTGCTTGGCGCCTTCCGCGGCGTCGGCATGGCAGTTGCAGCGCTTCGACCGTCAGACCGCCTTGCGGCCGCTCAGCCATGGTGCAGCGCCAATGAATCAGTTGCACCGTACCAACCCAATCGCCGGTACCGCCCGCAAGTCGCTGTCAGCGTTGTGCTGCACGGCAGCCGCAGTTCCGACCTCGTCGACCGCATCGTGCGCGGCACCGTGTGGCCCAAGGTCGACCTTGTCGTCCGCCTGTGGCTGGCGAAGATATTTTTCGTGTCGGGAGTACGATTGACTGCGCCACCCGGAAATCTGGAACAACGTTACCGAGTATGCCCCCGTGTCGCTCGCCGGGGTTTTGAATCAGTGCAGTCGCGGAACATACTCCAGAGGCAGTAGATACCCCAACAGATCTTCAATCACGGCGCGTGGCGCTTGGCTACGGAGTACTTGCGCCCGCCGCTGGGCAAAGTCCTCAGGTTCAATGTCCAGGGCCCGGCACCAATCCGCCGCGAAACTCTGGTACACCTTGACACGTTCACCAGCCAGCGAGCTCGGTTCGACACTCATGGCAGATAGCGCCCGGCCATAAAGGACCGACCCGGTTTCTGCGCGTGAAATCTGGATTTCTCTTGCGCGACAGCGCAGGAAGCATACGACAATCGGCAACCTTAGATGTCGTCCGCCCGGCTCGCTGGCCCCTGGCACCTGGAGCTCATGACAGGC
>JANYHD010000001.1 GCA_025359205.1 Gammaproteobacteria bacterium | reverse complement strand
TTGGTGCCTATGACACTGAACCCGGGGACGCGCTCATAGGATCGCGGTTCACCGTGCTACGGGGTGACACCGTTAAGAGACACCGTCGCTGGTCTGGCGTCTTCCCTGCTGCTCGGGTAGCGTCGGACGAGAAACAAAGAGCCAGCTACGCGCGTAGATCCTGAAGTCTAGGGCTTGCGGACGGGGGTTCAATTCCCCCCGCCTCCACCATGTTCAGCAGCATGGCCCACAGCGGGCCATGACTGCGGGCGCCTCACTCGGCGTTCGTTTCCTTCCCGACCCTGTAGTTCATGCGCAATCCGATCACGCGCGGTTCGTTGGTCGACTCGCGCAGGTCGAAATTGCCGGTATTGCTGTAGATGATCGCGTTCTTGTCGGTGAGGTTACGGATGTAGAACTCGGCCAGCCAGTGACCGCCGGCCGGATTGATGCCGATACGCAGATTCGTGATCGTATAGGCGGACTGGAGGATGCGCGGGATGCCATTCGCGCCCGCCACGTGCAGATCGTTCCACATGTCACCCTTGGCAGCCGAATCCAGCTGGACGTAGCCGGTGAGATTCGCGCCGAGCGGATGCCGGTAGCGCACGTTCCAGCTGTAGCTGAGATAGGGGACGAACGGCAGGCGCTCGCCGACGTTGCCCTGGAAATTCGTGTACTGGCTCGAGATCAGGTGCGAGTCGGTATAGCTGGCCGCAGCCTGCATCGACCAGTTCTGGTTGATCTTGAATTCGGCGTTCGTTTCCGCGCCCAGCACGCGCGCATCGCCCACGTTGACGTTGAAGCTGCTCGGGGCGCAGATGTCCACGTCATAGATGAGTGTCTGCAGGTCCTTCCAGTTCATCCGGTAGAGCGCGCCGTTGAACAGCAGGCGCCCTCTCAGGCCCGTCGATTTCCAGCCGAGCTCGAAGTTGTTAAGCGTGTCGGGCACGTACTGCTGCGGCACGCCCTTGTCGTAGCAGCTCTGCGGGTAGCCCGAGTTCGCGCCGCCGTCGCGGAAGCCCTGGGAGAAGTTGGCGTACACCAGCACCTTGTCGCTCACCTTGTAGTTCATGCCGAACTTGCCGTTCCACTTGTCCGAATGGCTGATCGACAGCGCGGGAGTGGTCGGCGCATAGGAAAACTGACCATACGGGCTGTAGTAGCGTGCATCCGCCTGGAAGTGCACCGCACCGGCCTCGACATTGAACCGGTCGGTGAGGTCGTAGCTGATGTTGGCGAACTCGGTCGTCTGCCGGTAGTCGGAACGCGTCGTATAGGCATACCACTGGCCGGGCGGAAGCGAGGAAGCGGTCGTCCCGTACAGGGCCTCGTAGTACTGGAACGCCGCACCACCGGTCTGCAGGCCCGGCATGTAGTAGGTGCTGCCGGAATTCTTGTCGCGCGTCTTTTCGTCATAGAGGCCCGCCAGCCAGTGCGCCCGCCCGCCGGGCTTGGAGGCAATGCGCAATTCGTTTGACCAGCGCTCGGGGTTGGTGTGGTACTCGTAAAACTGCAGCGGGACGTTGCAGCCCGTGAATGGCGTGCTGGCAAAGATCGGATCGCTCTGGCAGGCGAATGCTTCCGGCCGGCCCTTCACTTCCTGTCCCAGGTAATACGAATAACCCGAGAGGTTCTCCATGTACTGCGAGTATTCATTGTGCTGCCGCGTCGGCAGCGCCCAGTAGGTGCTCGCGAACACCAGGTCGGCAATGCCGAGGTCGGCATCCACGTGCAAATCGACCATCTTTGCCTGGTTCTCGTGGGACTCCGGGCCAAAACGCGAAACGGCGCGCGCGCCGTAATTGGCCAGGTCCTCGTCCCAGGCGCCGAGCGTGTGCTGGCGCTGATAGCTGTAGGTCAACGAGGCGCTCAAGCTCTCGTTGAACACCGCGCTAAGCGCCAACCGGCCGCCCTCGACGTGCTCACGGTTGTACTTGTCGCGCGCCCAGGCCGAATTGTCGGAAGTCGTGCCGTTGGCCCAGGTGCGGGTGGTCAGCTTGTTGTCGATGAAGCCGCCGTGGTGGTCAGTGAAGGCCGAGACCCGCAGCCCAAGCTTGCCCTTGATGAGTGGCACGTTGAGAAAGGCTTCCGCGGTGCCATTCTGGTCGCCGCCCTTGATGGTGCCACCATCCAGGTCGACGCCGGCGCTGAAGGCGTTCAGGTCCGGCTTGTTGGTGATGTAGCGGACCGCGCCCGCCATCGATCCTGCGCCGAAGGTCGTGCCCTGCGGCCCATTGAGCACCTCGATCTGCGCGATGTCGTAGAGGTGCAGGTCCGGCTGCACGCCGAACCAGCTGGTCGACGTGTCGTCCACGAAGAAGCCGGTGGCCGAGCTGTTGGCGTAGTTCGGGTTGCTGCCGTCCGACACGCCGCGCATCACGAACAGCTGCGTGCCGGGCCCGATGCTGATGAACGACATCGACGGGACTTTCTCGGCGTAGTCCTCGAACTGCGTGATAGCGAGGTTCTCGAGATCTTTCTTGGTGAACACATCGACGCTGATCGGGACCTTCTGCAGATTCTCTTCGCGCTTGCGCGCCGTGATGATGACCTCTTCGAGCTGATCGGAGGGTTGCGTCGCGGCGACTACGGTGCCGCGAGGCGCGGCCATGGCCAGGATGGACGCGACCGCGATGCCGATCCGGTTGGCGACCTCGGACGGCGGGGTCCGCCCGGGAACAACTTGCTTGGGTACTTGCATCAACATCTCCAAGTGCTTGTATCGCAACGGTCCTACCGCGCTCGGTGGACGGCCCCCGGGTGCCCTTAATAATTACACGCCCATATAGTATCAGTCGCGCGCGCGTATAGCGTCAACGCCCCGTCTCTCATTCGAACTGCCGGAACGCTAGCAGCGCATCGCCCAGCGCCGCGCGCAGCGGTTCGAGTTCGGCCCCGAAATGCCGCCAGTAGCCGATGCCGGAGCTGTAGATCGGCTGGCGCACCTGCTCTGCACTCGCCGTGCGGACCGCGCGGTGGGTCTCGTGGAACGCGAGACAGGCGGGCTCGAAAGCAAGACCGCAGTGCTGGAGCACCCGGCGAATCTGCCGCTCCGGTTCGCGCACCAGCTGTTCATACTGCACGCGCAGCACCTTGCCCGGCAGCACGGCGTCCCAATGCCCCATCGTCGCGAGGTAGCTGCGGTAGTACCGGCCGAGATCGGCGAGGTCGTAGCTGAAGGTCTGGCCCTCGGCAAAATGCTGCTTGTAGATGCTGAAACAGCAGTCCATCGGGTGGCGCCGGGCGTCGATCACGGTGGCGTGCGGCATGATCGAGCTGATGAGCCCGACGTGGCTGAAGTTGTTCGGCAGTTTGTCGATGAAGCGTGCGCGCCCCTGGCGCAGCGGTGCGGTCTCCGCGAGGTAGCGCTCTCCTAAAGCCGCGAATCCCCTTGGCGGGAGCGCCGCGAGGCTCTCGGGGTAGCCTGCATCTGCGGGCGACGGGCCGTTGAGATCGCGCACGATGTTGAGGATATTGGGCAGCTCCATCGTGCCTTCGACCTGCGAGTGGCTGGCGAGTATCTGCTCGACCAGGGTTGAACCGGAGCGCGGCAGGCCGATGATGAAAATGGGTGCCGCGCTCGCATCGCCCATGCCGGCATGTGCGGCAAAGAACTCCGCATTGAAAGAATTCCGAATGCGCGCACCGCGCCGCTCGAAGGCATCGATGTCGAAGGGCGCATCCAGCCGTCGGCGCGCATTGCCGCGCGCATAGTGCTCGAACGCCTTTGCATACTGCCGGCGCTGCTCAAAGGCCTTGCCGAGCGCGAAGTACAGCTGCGCATCGCCGGCTGGCGGCCGCTGCCCGTCGGCGAGCATCCGCTCCATGGCATCGACCTCAGCATCGCTGAAGGTGTAGTTCTTCAGGTCGGCGAGGCTCCAGTAAGCCTCGGCATTGAACGGGTCGATGGCAATCGCCGCCTTGTAGGCCGCTTCGCTTGCGGCGCGGAGCCCCAGGGTCTTGTTCACGTGACCAATGGAAGTGCGTAACCGGACCTCCGCGGGCTGCAACTGCGCCGCCTGTTCGTAGGCCGCCAGCGCCTCCTCCTGCCGCAGCAGGCGCGCTGCGGCCGCGGCGGTCGCGATCCAGCTCTGCGGATTTTCCGGCTCAATGGTGCGCAGGTAACGCGCGGCGGCCTCCGCCTCCGTCAGGCGACCGAGCGCCAGCAAGGCCGGACCGAGCCCGCGCCAGGCAAGTGGCAGGTGTGGAGATAGTCGCAATGCATGGCGCAGCAGGCGTTCGGCGTCGCCTGGAACGTCCGCCGCCAGCGAAACGGCCGCCAGCCCGCACAGTGCCGCTGCATGTCCGGGATCCCGCTGCAATACCTGCCGGAACAGCTCCTCGGCGCCCTTGCGATCATCGGCCAGCAGTGCCTTGGTCGCAGCGTCGATTCGCGGCTTTTCTGGATCGCACTGCCGGGCCCGCTCGAAGGCCGTACGCGCGTCCGGGTAGTGCCCCAGTTCCACCAGCACATCGCCGTAAGCCAACCAGGCGGGGGCATGATGCGGATGGCGCTCCAGAACGCGACGCAGCTGCTCGCGCGCTTCGGCGTGGCGGCCGATGCTGCGATAGCAGCGCGCGAGATCGACGCGCGCATGGGTAAATTCGGGCGCTGTCTGCAGCACGCCCTCGAGCAAGCCGACGCATTCCGCGCTCTCGCCCTGGTCGAGCATTGCAACGGCGAGCAGCCAGCGGCAATTCAGGTCGGCGGGCGATTCGGCATGCAGTGCGCGCAACCACTGCCCGGCGGTCTGCGTGCGCCCGGCACGCAGTGCCATGTGTGCGGCCTGCAACCGCTGCTCGTAAGGCGCTGCTTGTGTCGGCGCGTTCATGTTGCGCAGTGTATTCAGCCGCGCAATCTCGCGCCGCCCGGATCGTAGGGCGGCTCGGCCAGGATCCGCGCCGCGCACGGCTTGCCGACGACGGCCACCGTCAGCGGCACCGGCTTGGCGGCAATGACGGTGTCGACATAGGCCAGTGCAAGGCTCGCTCGCACGTGATGCCCGTAGGCCCCCGAGGTCACGAAACCCACCACGCGGTCGCCCGCATGAACCGGCTCGAACCCGGTGACATCGGCATCCGGACTATCAATCGACAGCAGCACCAGACGCCGCGCCGGCTCGCGCTGCCGCGCTTCGAGGGCGGCCTCGCGGCCGATGAACTCGCCCTTGTCGAAAGCGATGAAGCGATCGAGGCCCGCCATGGCGGGCGTATAGGATTGCGCAAATTCCAGCGACCAGACGCCATAGCCTTTTTCGAGCCGCAGGCTGTCCTGCGCGCGCATGCCGATCGGCTTCATGCCAAAGTCCGTGCCGGCGGCGAGCAGCGCGTTCCAGAGGGCCTTCTGCTCCGCCGCGCGCACATTGATTTCGTAGCCCAGCTCGCCGGTCAGCGACACGCGGGCGACGACGGCTTGCGTGAACCCGACGTCCAGCGCGCAGACTCCCAGGAACGGCAGCGAACCGTTGCTCACGTCGGCGTTCGTCAGTCGCGCGAGTATCTCGCGGGCGCGCGGACCCGAGAGCGAGAACCCAAGCCAGCTCTCCGACAGGTTGTCGAGCCGCACTCCCGCAGGCGGCAGATGATCGCGGAACCAGCGCAGGTGCCATTCCTGCAGGTAGTAGGAGCCCACCAGCCAAAAGCGGTCGGCGCCCAGCCTGGCGACACTGAGGTCGCCCATCAATTTGCCGCCGGGGCTCAGCATGGGTGCGAGTCGCATGCGGCCCAGCGGTGGCAGCGCGTTGGCCAACAACCGATCGAGCCAGGCTTCCGCGCCTGGACCGGAGATTTCGTAGCGCGCGTACACGCCGGTATCGAGCAAGCCGGCCGCGCTGCGCGTGGCCGCGACCTCGGCCGCAATGAAGCGGTGGGCCGCGGAACGCCGCAGCGTGGGTTCATCGACGAAGTCCGGCTCGCCCGGCGCGTAGAACTGCGGGCTCTCCATGCCCCATACCACGCCAAAGCGCGCACCGGCGGCCTGCTGCGCATCGTAGCTGGGTGTCATCTTCAGCGGCCTGCCCGCCGGCAGTTCCTCGTTCGGATAGGCGATCACAAAGCGCCGCGCATAGAACTGCGCGGTGGTCTCGCGCAGGTAACGATCATTACTCGCGAACGCGCCGTAGCGCGCGACATCCATGCCGAAGATGTCGGCACCGGGATCACCGTCCACGATCCAGTTGGAGAGCACCTGGCCGATCGCGCCGCCCTGCGAGAAGCCAGACATGCAGCCGCAGGCGGCCCAGTAGTTCCTGAGGCCGGGCACCGGACCCACCAGCGGATTGCCATCCGGCGTGAACGTGAAAGCGCCGTTGACCCACTTGCGTATGCCGGCCTCGAGCAGGCTCGGGAAGCGCTGGAAGCCGATGTTGAGTTCCGGGCTGATGCGATCGATGTCCTCGGGGATGAGGTCCATCCCGTAGTCCCAATCGGCGCCTTCGGTCTTCCAGTGGCGCGGATTGCGCTCGTATACGCCAAGCAGCACGCCTTTGCGCTCCTGCTGCAGGTAGGTGAATCCCTCCAGGTCGGTGACGCAGGGCATCTCGTCGGCGCGGGCCACCAGTTCAGGCAGGTCTTCGGTGATCAAGTAGTGGTGTTGCATCGGCGTCAGCGGCAGATCGAGGCCCACCATGCGGCCGACCCGCCGCGCCCACAGGCCGGCGGCATTGATCACGTGCTCGGCGGTGATGACCCCCTGCTCCGTATCCACTCGCCACTGACCGCCAGCCAACGGCGTCAGTGCCGTGACGCGGTTGCGCAGGATCACCTCCGCCCCGCGCTTGCGCGCCGCGAGCGCGAAGGCATGCGTGGTGCCGTGCGGATCGACCGCACCCTCGTGCGGATCGAAGAGCCCGCCCAGGAGTCCGGCCGGATCGACGATGGGGCAGTCGGCAACGATTTCCGCCGGAGTCGCGAGGCGCGCGCCGATGCCGAGGGTCTGGTAGACGGCGCATTCGGCCTTGAGCCATTCCCAGCGCGCCGGCGTGGTGGCGAGGCTGTAGCCGCCCGGCATGTGCATGCCGACGCTCTGGCCGCTCTCGGCTTCGATCTCCTTGTACAGCTTGATCGTGTAGGACTGGAGCGAGGCGATATTCGGGTCATCATTGAGCGCGTGGAAGCCAGCCGCCGCATGCCAGGTGGAGCCCGCCGTGAGCTCGGCGCGTTCGACCAGCGCGATGTCGGTCCAGCCGCGCCGCGCGAGGTGGTACAGGATGCTGGTGCCCACGATGCCGCCACCGATGACGACCACGCGGTAATGACTCTTCAAGTCCCGCTACTCCTCGTCGACTGCGTCCGCCAGCACCGCCTTGCGCTGCGCCATGTAGGTCAGCAGCGCCTCGTCGCGCGCCGGATCCAGTCCCGGGTCTTCGTAGTCGGCGAGCATCTGCTTCCACACCTTGTTGGCCCGTTGTTCGGCATTGAGACTCCCCTCCAGCGACCACTGCTCGTAAGAGGAGTAATCCGCGATGTTCGACTGGTAGAAAGCCGTCTCGAAGTTCGCCTGTGTGTGCGCGCAGCCGAGGAAATGGCTGCCGGGCCCGACTTCACGGATGGCGTCCAGCGCCTGGCCGCGCTCGCTGAGGTCCATGCCCGATGCGAGCACCTGCATCATCGCCAGCTGGTCCACATCCATGACGAATTTCTCGTAGCCGCTCACCAGCCCGCCCTCCAGCCAACCGGCGGCATGCGTCACGAGGTTGACGCCGGCCAACAGCGTCGGCAGCAGCGTGTGCGCGCTCTCATAAGCGGCCTGGGCGTCAGCGACTTTCGAGGAGCACAACGAACCCCCGCTGCGGCAGGGCACGCCGACTCGCCGCGCCAGCTGCGTGGTCGCGAAGATCATCTGCGTGGCCTCCGGCGTGCCAAAAGTCGGCGAGCCGGTGCGCATCGACACCGCGCCGACAAACGAGCCCATGATCACGGGCGCGCCCGGACGCACCAGCTGCGTGAGGGCCATGCCCGCAAGCGTCTCGGCCAGGATCTCGGACATGCATCCGGCCGCGGTCACCGGCCCCATGGCACCCGCCAGCACGGCGGGCACTACGATCGTGCCCTGGTTCTTGGCGGCAAACACGCGCAACGCACCCAGCATGCGGCCGTCGAAAGTCAGTGGCGAATTCGAATTGATGTTGCCCAGCACCACCACGTGATCATCGAGGTACTGCTCGTCGAACAGGATCTCGGCCATCCGCACGGCGTCGGCCGCATGGCCGGGCGTCTCGGGCGTCGCCTCGCAACCCTGGTCGCTGTAGCGAAAATAGGCGTACTGGACATCCAGGTGGCGCTTGCCGGGAGGGATGTCCATCGGCTCGACCGCCGTGCCGCCCGAAAAGTGGATCGCCGGCGCCACATGCGCCAGCTTGATGAAGTTGTGCAGATCTTCCAGCGTGCCATAGCGCCGGCCCCGATCGAGATCGGTGACGAACGGCGGCCCGCCAACCGGCGAGAACACCGTGGCATCGCCGCCGAAGCGCACACTGCGCGCCGCGTTGCGCGCGTGCAGCATGAATTCGCGCGGCGCAGTGCGCAGCAGCGAGCGCGCCATGCCGCGCGGGATGCGCACGCGTTCGCCACGCACGTCGGCGCCGGCGTCGCGCCACAGGCGCAGCGATTCCGGATCGCGGCGGAACTCGACGCCGATTTCCTCGAGGATCGTCTCGGCGTTGCGCTCGATGATCTCGACCGCTTCGCTGCTCAGCAGGTCGATCACCGGCAGGCGGCGGCGGATGTAGGGCAGTTTGACGCCTTTGCGTTGCGCACGTGCCGCGCGGCGCGCGGCCCGCCCGCCACCGCGGCCGGATCGCTCGATCAGGGCTCCCTCGCTCATGCGCCGCCTCCGTGTGCGTTATTTATAACACATGTAAGGTTTAAGCCGAAACCGCAGCCGCCGTTGGCCACTCGCGGCCGCGCTGGGGTATCCTTGCCGCCCTGGAACCGGCAACCGACTCCACATGCCCAGAATCGTCGACCATGACCGCCGGCGCGAGGAAATCGCGCGGCTTGCCGTGCGCGTGATTCAGCAGGAGGGCGCCGAGAGCGCGACCGTGCGGCGTATCGCCCGGGTCGGCGGCTTTAGCATCGGCGTGCTGACGCACTATTTCCGCGACAAGGACGAGCTGGTGGGCTTTGCCTTCCAGTGGCTCGCGCGCCAGTCGTTCGCCGATCTCGATGCCGCAGTGGCCGGCGCGCGTCCAGGACTGACCAGGCTGCGCACCGCACTGGAGTTCATGGTGCCGGCGACCGCCACGCCGAGCTTCATCCGCGTCTGGCTGAGCCTGTGGGGCGGCGCGATGCACAACCCCGCGCTGGCACGCATCCACCGCGACTACTACGTGCGCTGGCGCCGCTACCTGCGCCGCTACCTGTCGGAAGCCGTTTCGCGCGGGGAAATCGCTGCGCCGCGCTCGCTGCGCGACGCCACGGACCTGCTTACCGCTGCCGTCGACGGCTACTGGATCGGCGCCACCTTCGAACCCCGGCGCTTCCCTCCGCGCCGCCGGCGCGCGCTGGTGTTGCAGCTGCTGGCCACCGTGCTGGGCCAGGATTCCAGGTGAGCACCCTGCCCGCTTCGGCCCGCCGCTATTCCGCCTGGTCGCTGCTGCGCGCACGTTACGCCGGGCCCGGCTATTGGCGGCCGCTGTGGAGCGGCCGGAACCTGCAGCCGGCCTACGATGTAGTGATCGTCGGCGCCGGCGGCCACGGCCTGGCCACCGCCTTCCACCTGGTGCGCGATCACGGTCTGCGGCGCGTCGCCGTGCTCGAGAAGCGTCTGGTGGGCTACGGTAACGTCGGACGCAACACGACCATCGTGCGCTCGAACTACCTGCTGCCCGAAAATCATTATTTCTACGAGGATGCGCTGCGCCGCTGGGAGACGCTCTCGCGCGAACTCAACTACAACGTCATGTACAGCCCACGCGGCGTGCTTGACCTGGCGCTGACCAACGATGACTTCCCGGCGCTCGCGCGCCGCGGCAATGCGCTGCGCCTCGCGGGCATCGACGCCGAGCTGCTCGACCTGCCCGCACTCGAACGCTTCGCGCCAGAGCTCGAGCCGCGCCGCAAACGCCGCTTTCCGATCGTCGGCGCCCTGCTGCAGCGTCGCGGCGGCACCGTGCGGCACGACGCCGTCGCCTGGGGCTACGCGCGCGCCGCCAGCGCACTGGGCGTCGATATCATCGAGGACTGCGAAGTGACCGGCGTGCGCGCAGCAGGCGGCGCGGCCACGGGCGTGGAGACCACGCGCGGCCATGTGCAAGCCGAGCAGATCGTGTTTGCTACCGCCGGGCACACCGGCACGATCGGCACGATGCTCGAGACGGCGCTGCCGATCGAAACGCACCTGCTGCAGGCAATGGTCTCGGAACCCATCAAACCGCTGCTCAATTCGGTGGTGGTGTACGTCTCGCCCGGCCATGGCGAGACCTACATCTGCCAGTCCGATCGCGGCGGCCTGGTCATGGGCGGCCACCTGGACGGCTTCCCCTCGTACACGCGCGAAGGTGCGTGGCATCGCCTCGAGGACGTCGTGCGGGGCGCCCTCGAACTGTTCCCGCGCATCGGCGGCGTCAAGATCCTGCGGCACTGGGCCGGCACCAACGACATGACGATGGACGGCAGCCCGATCATGGACCGGCTGCGCTATGACAACGTGTTCGTAAACGCCGGCTGGTGCTATGGCGGCTTCAAGGCCATTCCCGCCTCCGGTGCCGCGTTTGCGCAGTTCGTCGCCACGGGCACGGCGCCCGAGCTGATCCGGCCGTTCCGGCTGTCGCGCTTCGCAACCGGTCACCTGCTCGACGAAACCGGCCAGGGCCCGTTCCCGGTGCGCCTGTGACGCGGCTCGCCTGTCCGTTTTGCGGTCCGCGCGAACTGCGCGAATTCGAGTTTCACAAGACCGGGCCGGCGGCCGGCGGACAGGGCGAATTCGAGCGGGTCTACCTACGCGTGGCCGACCCACAGCTCAGCATCGAGCACTGGCAGCATGTTGGCGGGTGTCGGGCCTGGCTGCTCGTGCACCGCAATCCCTCGAGTGGCCTGCCGCTGGCCGTGGAACTGCTGGCAGGAAATGCGCCATGACCGCGCCGCCGCTGCGCCGTGGCACGCGCCTCGGATCCGGGACGCTCTCGTTCACGTTCGACGGCCGCCGCTACACGGGGCAGGTGGGCGATTGCGCGGCCTCCGCCTTGCTGGCAAACGGCGTGCGGCTCATGGGCCGCAGTGTCAAGTATCGCCGCCGACGCGGTCTGCTCGGCGCCGGGCCCGAAGAACCCAATGCGCTGTTTACGGTTGGCACGCAAGCGCAGCTCATCCCGAATGTGCAGGCCACGCAGCTCCTGCTGCGCGAAGGGCTGACGCTGCGCAGCCAGAACCGCTGGCCCTCGCTGCAAGTCGACCTGGCCTCGCTCCTGCAGGCCGGCGGCGGCTTGTTCGGCGCCGGCTTCTACTACAAGACATTCATGTGGCCCTCCTGGCGCAGCTACGAACCGCTGATCCGCCGGCTCGCCGGCCTTGGCGACGCGCCACTGGCTTGCGATCTGCCAATGCCGGCCACGGAACACCTGGACTGCGACGTGCTGGTCACGGGCGCCGGTCCGGCCGGCCTGGCCGCGGCGCTCGCGGCCGCACGCGCTGGCGCTCGGATCGTACTGTGCGAGAGCGAACCCCTCTGCGGTGGCGAGCTCGAGTTCGAACGCGGCCGCATCGACGGGCAAGACAGCGATAGCTGGCTCGCCGCCATGCTGACAGAACTTGACCGCCTCGGCGTGCGCGTGCTGACGAGCACGACGGTCGTGGCGGATAACCACGGCGAATTCATCGCTCATGCGGAACCCGGCGGCCTGCCCGGCAGCAACACCGTGTACCGGATCCGCGCACGGACAATGATCGCTGCCGCCGGCGCACTCGAACGGCCGATTATCTTCGCCAACAACGACCTGCCCGGCGTGATGCTCCTCGGCGCCGCCGAGCGTTACCTGGCCCGCTACGGCACAGCGGTGGGCCGCGATCTTGTACTGTTTGCGAACCATGACCGCGCCTACGCCAGCGCGCAGCGGCTACTCGTCGGGGGCATGCGGGTACGCGCCATCGTGGATGCGCGCACGGATGCGCACAGCGCCGTTGGCCTGAGCGACGGCAACGCGTTGCAATCGCTAAAGGGCTCGCTGGCCACCGCCGGCGTCGAAATCCTCAGCGCCAGCGCCGTAACCATTGCCGAGGGCGGACGCGCTGTGCGTGCCGCGCGCATCGCGCCGCTTGCAAGCGGTGGCCATGAACGGCGCATCAGCTGTGACACCATACTCGTAAGCGGTGGCTGGTCCCCGGCGCTGTACGCAGACCTGCACGGCAGCGGCGCTCACGCCTATGCGCCCGAGCTGGGATCCTTTGTCGCCGCTGCACAATCGGATTGGCACATACACGCGGGCGCCGCCAACGGCCGCCTCGATCTCGCGGCGGCGATGTCCGACGGCCACGCCGCGGGCACCCGCGCCGCCGCGGCCGCTGGCGCCACGGGCGACTCCGGTTCGCCACCGCAGGCGCGAGGTGACCCGCCGCCGCGCCTGGCTCCGTTTGCGCGTTCACCCTGCCCGCTCGTGGGCGAGAAGCGCCAGTTCATCGACCTGCAGAATGACGTCACGGTCGCGGACCTGCGTATCGCACTGGCTGAGGGCTTTAGCGACATTGAGCACGTGAAACGCTACACGACGCTCGGCATCGGCACTGACCAGGGCCGCAGCAGCGCCGTGGTGGGCGCGGCCATACTCGCTGAACTCAAGGGGGAATCGCCCGCCATCGTGGGCATCAGCCGCAGCAGGCCGCCCTACCAGCCTGTCACGATGCGTTCGATCGCCGGCTTTCATCATGGCGATGCAGTCATGATCACAAGGCGTACGCCACTGCACGACTGGCACGCCGCGCACGGCGGCGTCCTCGAACCCATGGGACTGTGGATGCGTCCGCGCTTTTACCGGGCCAGTGGCGCCAACGCGGCCGACGCGGCCGTCGCCGAGGCCCGCCGCGTGCGTGCGCACGGCGGCATTGCCGACAGCTCCACGCTCGGCAAGCTCGAGATCGCCGGGCCCGAAGCCGCGGCATTCCTCGATTTCATGTACCTCGGCAAGGCCAGCACCATCAGGGTCGGGCGCAGCAGGTACATGGTGAGCCTGCGCGAGGACGGTATGGTGCTCGATGACGGGCTGGTGCTGCGCCTGGCCGAGGATCGCTTCCTCGCCACCACCAGCTCCGGCCACGGCACGCACATGCTTTCCCATTTCGAGCACTACCAGGCCGCGCGCTGGAGCGCACGCGGCGCGACGGTCACTGATCTGACGGATGCCTGGGCGGTAATCGTCGCCGCCGGCCCGCAGAGCCGCAGCACGCTCGCGCAGCTGCTGGGCGCAGCGTGGCAGGGACCGTTGGCGCAGCTCGGCCACATGGATTTCACCGCGGGCCGCTATGCGGGCCAGGACCTGCGCCTGCTGCGCGCGAGCTTCTCCGGCGAACTCGCCTTCGAACTGCACTGCCGGCCCGCGATCGCCGCGCGTCTGTGGGAAGCGCTGAATGCCGCCGGACTTACGCCCTACGGCCTGGACGCGCTGGATATCCTGCGGGTCGAAAAAGGTTACCTGGTGAGTTCGGAACTCAATGGTCAGACGACGCCGCTGGACCTCGGCATGGAGGCCCTGGTGATTTCCAGCAGCGCCTGCCTCGGCCAGGCGCTGCTTGATCGGCCGGCATTCCACGAAGCGTCACGTCCGCGGCTGGTGGGCCTGCGAGCGGCAGACGGGCGCGCGCCGTTCCTGGCCGGCGCACAGCTGACGATCGATGCCGCGCCGACCCGCCCCTGCGGTTACATCACCTCGAGCGTCTACAGTCCCACGCTGGGCGAATGGCTTGGGCTGGCCCTGCTCGCCCGCGAACGCGCCGCCGAAGGCGCCACGGTAATGGCACGCGATCCGCTGCGCGGCCGCAATACTCCGGTGCGCGTCGTGTCGCCCGTGCATTTCGACCCGACCAGCGCCCGCATGAAAGTCTGATGAATAGCAGCGACACGTGCCATATTGAAATCCACGGCCAGGACCGCGTGCTGGAGTTCGCTGCGTTCCATTGGCCCGCGTCCGGGTTCGACCCCGCGGCATGGCCAGTCGCGCCCGGCGGCGCCATTCGCGATGCCACGGACCAGGCTTGCCTGCTGCACTTTGCCCCGCACCGCTGGCTGGCGGCCAACCCCACGAACGAAATGGAGCAGCAGCTCGATAGTGCGGCACACGCCGGCGCGGGCGTGAAGCTGGATGTCACGGGCAAATGGCAACGCATCACCATCACCGGCCCCGGCGCGGTGCGGCTTTTGGCCAGTGCGATCGAGCTCAATGCCACCCTTGACGGCCGCGATTGCGCCGCCGTGACGCTGTTCGACTGCCCGGCGATCATCGCGCGCCGCAACGGCGGCTTCGAATTGTGGGTGCAGTCGAGCTACAGCGTTGACTTCCTTGCCACGGCCGGTCGGTTCCGCGCCATGTTGCAGCACGCCCACGAATGAAATCCTTCGCAATTGCACGGCAGGCGGGTGCCGGGCATAGTGTGCGCCCCGGCAAATACCGCCCGCCCGCGACGAGGCCGACATGAGCACCAGCCGCACTTCGATCGATCGACGCGAGATGCTCGCACTCACTTTTGCGCTCGCGGCGGCCGCGACCATCCCGGGAAGGGGTGCGGCGTCTGCAGCACCTGCTGCTGCAGACGCGACGGCACGGCACTTCGCAAAGCTGCTGGCGGATTTCGCCGAGGAAATCCTGCGGCTCAAGCCCGAGACCGCGACCTCACTCGGGCTCGACCGTGGTGCGCGGCGCGCACTCAAGTCCCGGCTGGACAGCATTTCGGCAGCCGGCGACGAGCGTTGGGCCGCGCAGGCCCGCTCGATGCTCGCCCGGCTGCGTGCCATCGATCCGGTGCGGCTCACGCCGCTCGACCGGCTGCGCTACGACACGGTCCAGTACGCGGCAACGGCGGCAGTCGAGGGCACCAAATTTCTGTGCGGCCGGGCCGAGGCGGCCTTCAACAACAACGGCATCGCGCCCTTTCCAGTCACCCAACAAGACGGCGCGGTGACCTCGGTGCCGGAATTCCTGGACTCGCAGCACCAGATTGCCGACGCGGCGGATGCCGAAGCGTATCTGGCCAGGATCCAGGCGTTTGCGCGCATGCTCGACGACGAGAGCGCGCGCATCGCCTCGCAGTCAGCGCACGGAATCATGCCGCCGTCCTTCATCGCCAGCAACGCATTGGGACAGCTCAACGCCTATCGCCGCACGCCGGCCGCGCAGCAGAAACTGGTGACCTCGCTCCTCGCGCGCGCGCGTACGCTCGGTATCAAGGGCGACTGGGAAGCGCGCGCCACCGGCCTCGTCCAGAAGGAAGTGTATCCGGCGCTCGATCGCCAGATCGCGGCTTTCGCCAGGGCGACCGAACACGCCACCGACGCTGCCGGAGTCGATCGGCTGCCCGACGGCGAGGCCTACTATCGCTGGGCATTGAAACTCGGCACCACCACCGATATGAGCCCGCAGGAAATTCACGCCGTGGGCCTCGAACAGAACCGGGCCATCCAGTCACGCATGGACGCGATCCTCAAGGGCCAGGGCATGACCCAGGGCACGGTGGGCGAGCGTCTGCTCGCGCTCAACAGCCGGCCCGAGCAGCTGTTTGCAGACGACGACGCCGGCCGTGCCCAGCTGATTGACTACTGCAATGAGCGCATCGCAGCCATGCGTGCACTGATGCCGCGTTTCTCGCACCTGCAGCTCAAGGCCGCGCTGCGCGTGAAGCGCGTGCCGCCCGACATCCAGGACGGGGCGCCACTTGGCTACATGAACGGTGCGTCCATCGACGGCGTGCGGCCGGCCACCTACTACATCAATCTCAAATCGACGCACCTGTGGCCGAAGTACCAGATTCCCACGCTGACCACCCACGAGGGCCTGCCGGGGCACGCCTGGCAGGGCGCATTCCTGACCGAACACAGCAGCGAAATTCCGTTGATCTTCCAGTTGATGGGTTTCAACGCCTACATCGAAGGCTGGGCGCTGTATGCCGAGCAGTGCGCCGACGAGATGGGTCTTTACGCGGACGATCCTTTCGGGCAGGTCGGTTATCTCCAGGCGCAGCAGTTTCGCGCTTGCCGCCTGGTGGTCGATACCGGCCTGCATGCACTGAAATGGTCGCGCGAGCAGGCCATCCGCTTCCTGGTGGAGGAGACCGGCCGGGGGCGCGATGCGATGACCAGCGAGATCGATCGCTATTGCGTGAGCCCGGGCCAAGCCTGCGGTTACAAGACGGGCCACAACGAAATCCTGCGCCAGCGCGAGCGCGCCAGGGCCGCGCTCGGTGCGCGCTTCGACCTGGCGGCATTCAATGATGCGGTGGTGAAGACCGGCGGCGTGCCACTCACCGTGCTCGGCACGGCCGTTGATCAATTCATTGCGGGAGCTTGAACGACCATGAAGCGTACGGCAGCAGCACTGTGGTTTGGCGATCTGAAAACCGGCGATGGCTCATTGACCACGCACAGCGGCGCCCTGGAACAGACGCCCTACAACTTCGCGCAGCGCTTCGGTGAAGCGCCCGGCACC
This sequence comes from Gammaproteobacteria bacterium, assembly GCA_025359205.1. GTDB lineage: Bacteria > Pseudomonadota > Gammaproteobacteria > Steroidobacterales > Steroidobacteraceae > FEN-1191. Next base: position 59,109 of record JANYHD010000001.1, on the reverse strand, counting down.
AATCCCGAGGAGCTGATCGCCGCCGCGCACGCCGGCTGCTTCACCATGGCGGTGTGCGCGGCGTTGACGCGCGAGGGCCTGAAGCCGACACGCCTGTCGACGCAGGCCACGGTGATTCTCGAGCAGGTAGAAGCCGCGTGGACGATTACGGCGTCGCACCTGGAAATGCGCGCCGTCGTGCCGGGGATTACGGCCGAGCGCTTCGCGGAAGTCGCTGCCGACGCCAAGGCCAACTGCCCGGTGTCACGCGTTCTGAACCTGAAGATCACGCTCGACGCGCAACTGGAAGCCGCGCGCTGAGCTGGCGCGCGCCGAGCCCCGCGCTTTAGGCCAGCCGGCGCAGGCCCATGACAGTGGCGATGCCCAATATCGTCAGCGCCACCGAGCCCACGACGTGCACGGTGATTTCCGCGCCCGCGAGCAGCAAGCGCCCCTGCTGCAGGAGCCGCGCGACTTCCGCCGAGAACGTGGAGAATGTAGTCAGGCCACCCAGGAACCCCGTGATCACCAGCAGGCGCAACTCCGGCGCCATGCCCAGCGGCGCGGATAACGCTTCCATCGCTACGCCCACCAGGTACCCGCCAATCAGGTTGGCCGCGAGAGTGCCAGGGGGAATGGCCGGAAACAGCCCGTTGAGGGCCAGCCCCAGCAGCCAGCGCATTACTGCACCCGCTGCGGCGCCTGCACTGATCAAGACTACGGAGTTGAACATGCGTGAGTTCCCTGCGGCTTTGATCCGGCATCGTCCATGGAAGTGGCGGCGACATCAAGCCCGCAGCCATTGCGCGAGCGCCACCGCGCAGGCCAGCGCCTAGCCCCGTGCACGCTTTTTGGGTCAGTGCCGGAGTCGTCGCGCTCGCCGAGATCGGGGACAAGACGCAGCTGCTGGCCTTGTTGCTGGCAGCGCGCTACCAGCGCCCGCTGCCCGTGATCGCGGGAATCACCGTGGCCACGCTCGCCAACCACGGCCTGGCCGGCCTGGCAGGCGCCTGGATCACGCACCTGCTCGGGCCCTTACTGTTGCGCGCTCTGCTGGGGCTGGGCTTCATCGCCATGGGAGCCTGGGCGCTGGTGCCAGACAAGTCGGACCGCGGCCCCATCGGGCGGGCCGGTCTCGGCGCCTTCGCCGCGACGCTGCTGGCATTCTTCCTGGTGGAGATGGGCGATAAGACGCAGCTGGCCACTGCGATGCTCGCGGCGCGCTATACGCCCTTGGCCGCCGTCATTCTTGGCACCACCAGCGGCATGCTGCTCGCCGATGTGCCGGCCGTGCTGCTGGGCGAGCGCGTGACCCGCGTACTGCCGCTGCTGCTGGTGCGGCGCGTTGCGGCGGCGTTGTTCGTGCTGCTCGGCCTCGCCACGTTGCTGGGCGGTGGCAGTATGCTTGGGTTGTGAACGGCTCTGCACTCCAAGACAGGTTGATCGCGCTGCCCGAGATGCGCGAGCTGGACCTGTTCGCCTCGCTCCTCGAGCGGCGCGGCGCGCGCGTCCTGCGCGCACCACTGGTCGCAATCCACGACGCCCCGGACCCGCAGCCCGTGCTGCGCTGGCTGCGCGACTTTTCCGCCGGCCATTGCCATGAGCTCGTACTGCTGACCGGCGAGGGACTGCGCCGCCTGCTCTCCTGTATCGAGCGCCACGAACCCAGCCTCCGGCCCGCCTTTCTCGCCGCGCTGGCCGGCGCGCGCAAGATCACGCGTGGGCCCAAGCCGGAGCGCGCGTTGCGCGAACTCGGCCTCGCCGGTGACCTGCAGGCGGCCTTGCCCACAACCGATGGTGTCATCACGACCCTGCGAACACTCGATCTGCGTGGCCACACAGTCGGCGTACAGCTCTACGGGAGCGAGCCCAACGAAGCGCTGCAGCGGTTCCTGCGTGCGGCCGGCGCCGAACCGCGCTGTGTGGCGCCCTATATTTATGCCGATGCAGCCGCGGACTTGGCCGTGCGCGATCTGCTGGCGCGGCTCCACAGCGGCGAAGTCGACGCCATCGCCTTCACCAGCAAGGCACAGGTGGCACGCCTGTTCGCAGTAGCGGAAGCCGGCGTCGTGTGCGCCGCACTCGCCGCCACGCAGGTTGCCGCAGTGGGACCCGTCGTGGCTGCAGCGCTACGCGAGCGCGGTGTGACCGTTGGCGCGATGCCAGAATCGAACTGGTTCATGAAGCCGCTGTCGGCGGAACTGGCACGGCTCATGTCTGCTGCGGGCAGCCAGGGCGGAGCGGCGCCGGTTCAGGAATAAAAGCGCTGCAGATAGCCGAGGAACTGCTCGAACTCCGCGCGCGTGAAGCGGCTGGCCAGCTGCCGCTCGAGCGTGCGCACCTGCATGACCAGTGATTCCAGCGCCTGGGTGCCGCGGTCCGTGAGAAAGATGCCCTGCCGCCGCCGGTCGCGCGTCGAGCGGCACCTATCGAGCATGCCGTCCTTTTCCAGGCGGTCAAGCAGCGCCACGATACTGGCCTTGTCGATACCGAGGTGCGTGCCGAGTTCGATCTGCGCGATGCCGGGATTCGAGCCGACCAGCACCAGCAGGCTGAACAGGCCCGGGCGGATGTTGTTCTCGCCGATGACCGCTACGTACTGGCGCCACGAGCACAGGTGCGCGCGCCGCAGGTTGAAACCAAGTAAACGCGGCAGGCATCCCAGGTCGACCCGCGCGTCGCGGGCGCGCTCGACACGCGGTTTGGCGCTGCGGCGCACGCCGCTGCGCGCCCTGGAAGCCACCGCTCCGCTCCGCTCGCCCGCCGACGTTGACGTCATTGACAGCCTCGCGCGCCGCGCGATGGCGGCTCAGGAAAAGTATAGTTTCGTTATTGTTCGTAGTGCAAATAGTTGAATTAATGCACTGCATTCAAGACTCAGGCCGGCGGCCGCACTCCGGCCCTGACGGCCGCGGCAATCGCCACCGCGGTCTGCAGGGCGCGCGCGCCGTCCTCGCCGCTGACCACCACCGGCCGCTCGCCGCGGCAGCTCGCCAGGAAGGCCTCGATCTCGCGCAGCAGCGCGTCGCCCGGCTCGAAGGACTGTTCGCTGATGCTCACCGGCAGCTGCGCGGCGCCCGCCACGCCTGCCACGCCCGGCGCGGCTGCGCTCGCGCCGGCGGGTTGCTTGCGGATCACGGTGAGGATCTTCTGCTGCAGGTCGAGCGACAGGTAGGCGTCGTCCTGGAAGACTCGCAGCTTGCGTTCCGTCTTGAGGCTGACGCGACTCGCGGTGGCATTGGCAACGCAGCCGTTGGCGAAGCGGATGCGCGCATTGGCGATGTCGATTTCCGGGGAAAACACCGGCGTGCCGATCGCGTCAATGCTATCGATGTCGCTGCCGACGATGCTCTGCACGATATCCAGGTCGTGGATCATCAGGTCGAGTACGACGTTGACGTCTGTGCCGCGCTCGCGAAACGGCGCCAGCCGCTGGCAATCGATGAAGCGCGGCGCATGCAGGTGCGGCTCGGCCGCGATGATGGCGGGATTGAAGCGTTCCAGGTGCCCCACCTGCAGCACGCGCCCGGCATGGCTCGCCGCGGCCACCAGCTGCTGTGCCTGCGCCACCGTCTCGGTGATGGGTTTTTCCACCAGCACGTGCGCACCACTCTCGAGGAAGGCCAGCGCGATCTCGAAATGCGCCGCCGTGGGCGTCACGATGCTGACCGCGTCCACCTGCCCGAGCAGTTCGCGGTAGTCGCCTAGGGCGCGCGTGCCCAGTTCCTGCGCGACCGCAGCGCGCGCATCCGCGCGCGCATCGGCGACTGCGACCAACCGGCAGTCGGGGAGCGCCGCGTATTTCTGCGCATGGAAGCGCCCGAGGTAGCCAACGCCGATGACCGCTACGCGGAGTGTGTCCATGGGCGTTATTATGCCCGCATCGGCCACCGCATCCGCGGGCGCCGCCTGCCATCGGGGGATCCGCATGTCGTCCTGGTCCAGATTCTGGCGCCGCTACCGGCAGACGCGCGGCGCGCAGCACGAATCGATGGCCTTTGGCATCTGCCTGGCCCTGGGCCTGGTCGTGATGCCGGTCCTGATTTGGCTGGTCGGTTCGGCCAAGCTCGGACCCTACGCCAACGGTGGCCTGCTGGCGCTGTGGCGGGATTACCTCATCGCCCTGCTGCACGGCTCGCTGGCATTCTGGCTGGTGGCGCTCGGCCCTTACGCGGGATTATGGTTATTGCGCGGCGCCCGTCTCTGCTTGCGCCGTTAGCACCGAACTGTCGACTGCGTCACATTTCCCGCGCGTGCAGGCCCCACGCGCATCTTCATGAATCCTGCCGGAGCGGGCATTGTCCGTGTTGCGAACAATAAACAACGCACCGGACTGCAATTGGAAGACCAGGCCCACAAACCGCGTTATGTCGCCGATCCGCCGGCTGCGGACCAGGCGCTCTCGACCGACGCCCGCAGCGCGACGCTCAACCGCATCCGCAAGACGCTGGTCACTTCCCGCCTGACATTGGCAGGTGAAACAGCAGGCAGAGATCCTTACGACAGCCGCCGCGGCCGCGAGCCGGGAGCTGTGTGGTGGAATCGCAGCCGCTAGCGGCGGCGGCGCCTCAGGCCGGCCAGTAGCGCCAGGCCAACGCTGCGAGTAGTAACAAAAGCAGCACCTCGGCAGGCCAGCGCCAGGCCCTGCCGCGCAGTTCGCCAATGAAGCTCGCGCCCGCGACCGCCGCGAGCGACCAGGACCAGGCCAGAGCCTTCAACAGGGGCAGTTTCTCGCCCTGCAGGCGCGCCGAGTATTCCGGCAGCAGCATGAACACGACGCCGGTCATGGCGAGCGAAACAGCCAGGGCAATGGCCGAACCCAGAACGATTCCCAGCAGTACGGTCAAAGGTTTCATGTTTCCAGCCGCCCGGTAGGCTCGAATCCACAGTTCTTGAGGCCCATGACTGCCCTGCCGCTGCCAAAGCTGTCAAACTTACCCCGCTGACCTGCCGCCCGGAGTTCCTGCCCGCATGCCCCAAGTCCAAAGCCGCCTGCGCAAATTTCTGGCCCCGCTCGCCGCTGGCGGCGCCTGCCTGCTGTTGCTGCTCGCGGCCACGGGCTCGAGCGGCGCACTCACGTCCTCGTCACTGCCGGCGGGAGCGATCCAGCCCACGGAACGACAGCAACAGCTTGCGCGGCAGATAGCCAGCAACCTGGAACAATATCACTACAGCCGCCGCCCGATTGACAAGGAATTTTCGGCGCAGGTGTTCGACCGCTATCTCAACGGACTGGACAACCAGCACAGTTATTTCCTGGCCGCGGACATCGCCGCAATGGGCAAGTGGCGCACCGGATTCGATGACATGATCCACACCGGCGCCCTCGAGCCGGCCTATGCCATGTTCGCGCGCCTGCAGGAGCGCAACCGCGAGCGCATCCAGTACGCGCTCGGCCTGCTGGCGACCGAACCGAACTGGAAGCTCAACGAGCACTACGCCTTCGATCGCGACAAGGCGCCGTGGCCGCGCGACGTCGCCGAGCTCAATGAGCTGTGGCGGCAGCGGGTCAAGAGCGACGCGCTCTCGCTCATGCTTACCGGCAAGACCTGGCCGGAGACGGCCGACATCCTGCGCAAACGCTACCAGCGCGTGCTCGCGCGCGTCGGTCAGGTGAGCGGCGACGACGTATTCGAATCGCTGATGAACTCATACGCCGCTGTTTATGACCCGCACACGAACTACCTGGCCCCGCGCAGTGCCGAGGAATTCCGCATCCAGATGAGCCTCAGCTACGAGGGCATCGGTGCCTCGCTCCAGCTTACCGACGACTACGTGACCATCGGCGCGCTGCTGCCCGGCGGCCCGGCTGCGGCCGCCAACACGCTCAAGCCGAACGACCGCATCCTGGCCGTCGGCCAGGGAGCGGACGGTGCCTTGGCCGACGTAGTGGGCTGGAGGCTCGACGATGTGGTTCAGCTCATCCGTGGCAAGGGCGGCACCGTGGTGCGCCTGCAGGTATTGCCCGCCGGCGCCGCGCCAGGCAGCGACCTGAAATTCGTGGTGCTCACGCGCGGCAAGATCACGCTGGAAAACCAGGCCGTGAAGCAGGAGGCGCGCTCGGTGCAGGTGGGCGATCGCACGCTGCGCGTCGGCATCATCACCGTGCCCGGTTTCTACGAAGACAACGACGCGCGCAGCAAGGGCGACGAGAATTACCGCACGACTTCACGCGACGTGCGCCGCGCCATCGGCGAATTGCAGGCGAAGGGTCCGATCGATGCGCTGCTGCTCGACCTGCGCGGCGACGGCGGCGGCTTCCTGCCCGAAGCCGTTGCGCTCAGCGGCCTGTTCATCGACCAGGGGCCGGTGGTGCAGTTGCGCACCACGGAAGGCCGCGTCGAACACCTTGATGATCCCGATCCTGGGGTTGCCTATGCGGGGCCGCTTGCCGTGCTGGTCGATCGCACCAGCGCCTCGGCCTCGGAGATTTTTGCGGCGGCCATGCAGGACTACCACCGCGGCCTGGTGCTCGGCCAGACCACCTTCGGCAAGGGCACGGTGCAGGAAGTGATCTCGCTGGACCACCGTTGGTCGTCCGAGCCAAGCGGCGGCCAGCTGAACATCACCTTCTGCAAGTTCTATCGCGTCACCGGTGAGAGCACGCAGCTGCACGGCGTGCAGCCGGACATCGAGCTGCCCGCCCGCATCAATACCAAGGACGTCGGCGAGGGTGCGCTGGAATCACCCCTCCCCTGGGATCGCATCGCGCCGGTCGCGATCCGCGCGGACGCGTCGCTGGCCGGCGTTGCGCAGACCATTGCGAAGCAACAATCCGAGCACGTGGCGCACGATGCCGACTACCAGTGGCTGGTCGGCGCGCTTGCCGCGCTCGAGCAGAACCGCGCGGACCATTCCCTCTCGCTCAACCTGGCGGAACGCCAGCGTGAGCGCACTGCGCAGGAGCAGCTGGCGCTGGCACGCGAGAACGCCCGCCGCGCCGCCGACGGGCTGCCCGCGCTCAAGGCGCTGAGCGACGAGCCGGCCGAAGATCAGCCCGACGTGGTGATGGCGGAGGCGGCGCGGATCACGGCGCAGCTGGCGCTGGCCGCGACAAATTCACCGGCGACGACGACCACGGCAGCAACTGCGGCGTCCGCCGCCCGGCACTAGGGCTCAGCGCAGCAGCACGCGATAGATTTCCCAGCAGTCCTCGGCCAGCACGCGCGAGGACGTAGGGCTGTCGTCGGGAGCGAGACTGGCGGCATCGGGCACCACATCGGCCTCGCCGCGGTAGCGCGCCAGGCGGCGGTAGGCATCCGCACGCGAGCGGATCTCGGGCAGCACGTCGCGCCGGTCTTCGAGCACGGCTCGCGACGCCTGGATCTCATTCATCATGCGCACGCAGCGCGAACGCTCGCCATATTCACCGGGCGAGGGCTCGCGCCGGCCACTGGCCTGGTAGGTGGCATCGTACAGCCCGGTCCGCGTGAGCCGCTCGCGCAGCACCTGCGCGTAGGCCACCGCAGCCAGGTTGATGGCGCGGCGCGATTCGACCGACAGGCCTGCAAAATTGGGCTGCTCCGCCTCGAGCGCGGCGCGGGCGCTGCGTGCCTCGCCGAGCGCCTGCTCGGCCAGGAGCGATTGGATGCTCGCCGCGTGCAGTTCCTGGCGCACGCGCCGCCGATGAAAGTAATGCCAGAAGCGCTGCAGGCCGGCCAGGTAGCGTTCCAGCTCGCTGACGCGGGTACGCGCCGCCGCCGCGGTTTCCTCCGCGCCCTGACAGGTGGCCTCGACGCCCTGCCGCTGGCTGAACTGCCGGCGATTGAACTCGGCGAAAAAATTGCGCCGCTCGCGCTCAATCTGCTGCGCTTCGAGCTCGGTGATGAACTGCTGCAGCAGGTTCTGGCCGAGTGCCCACAATTCACGCAGCTGATAGAACACCAGCGCCTGGTAGGCGGTGTCGGGCTGGGCCAGGCGAGCCTCCAGGCCCTGCAGCAGTTCCTGCACGCGCGCGGTGGCACCTTCCTGCTGTTTGACGCGGTCCTTGAGGCGCTGGATTTCCTCCTGCGCGTTGCTGAAGGCTTTCTTCAGCTCGATGCGATTGCGGAACAGGTGCAGGACGCGCCCGTCATCGGCCTCAGCGCCGCGGCCGTCGCCGAGCGCGATGCGCAGGAATCCCAGTTGCCGGAGTCGTTTCATGAATTGCGCAACCAGGCGCATGGCAGATCAGCGTTCAGCCGGATGGTGTAACGGTACCGCCGCGAGCGAAGCTGTGGCCGCGCTCCGCGCAGTATTCCAGCCACTTATTTACCATCATGTTGCGGACCCAGCGCCGATCCAGTTCACGTTCCGGGCCGGTCGCCTCGGCGCCGCAGGCTTCCAGCAAGCGCGCGTCGTGATAGACCCGCAGGCGCAGGTCCGGCACGCGCTCGAGCACGGCCGCAGCCCCGCTCGCAGGCAGCAGGTAGCTGAGCAGCAGCTCGGAAGTGTAGCGGGCGCGCCCGAGCACGTTCAGCACCAGCGTGCAATCGCCCGCCACGCTGGAAACCCGGCTGGCCGCAAGTGCCTGGAGATCGCCCGCCAGCGCCGCCAGGCGCAGGTAGTTGCTTTCGTACAGGCCCATGAGCGCGACGAAGCCCCGCGGCCGTGCGCGCCAGGAAACCTGCAGGTTGCACTCGGCTATCACGGCTCCGAATATAGCACGCGAGTCATGTCCGCCATGCCGGCTTGAATGAGCCGCGACCTACGTCACGTCGGCTTGATGAACAGATGCTCGCGGTAGTGACGCAGTTCGGCAATTGACTCGTGGATATCAGCGCGCGCCAGGTGCGCCGAGCGCTTGCTGAAGCCGCCGGCGAGATTCGGATACCAGCGCGCCGCCAGTTCCTTGAGCGTGCTGACGTCGAGATTTCGGTAGTGAAAGAATTTCTCCAGCGCCGGCATCCAGCGTGCGAGGAAACGCCGGTCCTGGCAGATGCTGTTGCCGCACATCGGTGAAGCGCCGGCCGCCACGTGCTGCGCGAGAAATGCGATGGTCTGCTGCTCTGCCGCGGGCGCGCCGATGCCGCTCGAGCGCACGCGCGCGAGCAAGCCACTTGCGCCATGATGGGTATGGTTCCACTCGTCCATGCCGGCCAGCACGGCCTCGTCCTGGTGTATGGCCAGTTCCGGTCCATCGGCAATCACGTTCAGGTCGCGATCGGTCACCACGGTCGCAATCTCGATGACGCGGTCGTGGTCGGGCCTGAGGCCAGTCATCTCCAGGTCGATCCAGATCAGGTGTTCCCTGCTGCTCAAGTGCCCGCTCTCCGTTGCCTGGTGCATGATAGCAGGGTGAAGCAGCCCCCTACCTCTGGTGACGCGGCCGGCGCGGCCGGCCCGCGCCGGAGCGGGTTGGTATTGGTTTCGCATGGCGCCAGCGCACGCGTGCGCTTCGATGACGGAACCGAGGTGCTGGCACGCGCCGCGGGACGCAACCTGCAGTTCGTGTGCGGCGACGAGGTTGTTTGCACCGGCGACGGCCAGCACGCGCAGTGGCAGGTCAGCGAGGTCAGCGTGCGGCGCAGCGCGCTCTATCGCAGCAACGCGCGCGGCCGGGCCGAACTTGTGGCTGCGAACCTGACGCTGCTGGTCGTGGTGGTGGCGCCGCGCCCGGAGCCGGACCTGTTCCTGGTCGATCGTTACCTGGCAGCGGCAGCGAGCAGCAGCATCGGCGCACTGCTACTCGCCAACAAGGCCGAACTGGGATTCACGCCGGGCGCGCGCGCAGAAATGGCCGCGCTGGCCGCGACTGGCTGCGCGGCGTTGCAGTGCAGTGCAGCCAGCGGCCTTGGGCTGGATGAACTGCGGCTGCGACTGCGTGCCGAAACCGTGATGCTCGTGGGGCAATCAGGCGTAGGCAAGTCCTCGCTGCTGCGCGCTTTGGTACCGGGTGCACAAGCCGCGGTGGGCATCTTGCTGAAGAGCGATGAAGGGCGCCACACCACCAGCGCAGCGCACCTCTACACACTGCCCGATGGCGGCGCCCTGATCGATTCGCCCGGCGTGCGCGATTTCGCGCCTGCTCCCGAGGCACTCGATGCGCGCACGCTCGGATTCGCCGAAGTGGCCGCACTCGCGCCGCAATGCCGCTTCGCCGACTGCCAGCACCTGCAGGAACCGCACTGCGCGGTGCGTGCCGCGGTGGACATGGGGACGATGAGCGCGCGCCGGTACGAAAGCTACCGACGCCTGCGCCGGCTGCGCGACCAGTTGCTCTCGCGCCTGCCGCCGGGCCGGCGCTAGCACCCGGTCAATGTATTCCTAAAGGACCTGCCGGCCCGCCAGGGCATGCGCCAGCGTGCCGGCATCGATGTATTCGAGTTCGCCACCGACCGGCACGCCGTGGGCAATTCGGGTTGCTCGCAGTTGGTGCTGATGCGCCAGCTGTGACAGAAAATGCGCAGTGGCTTCACCCTCGACGGTGGAATTAGTGGCCAGGATCACTTCGTGGATCCCGCCCGCCGCCAGCAGTGCATCGAACTCGGCGCTGCCCAGCTGCTCGGGGCCGATGCCGTCGAGCGGCGAGAGATGCCCCATCAGCACGAAGTAGCGGCCGCGGTAGCCGCCGGACTGCTCAATGGCCACGACGTCGGCCGGCGACTCGACCACGCACAGCAGCGAGGCGTCGCGTTGCGGGCTGGCGCAGATGTCGCACAGCTCGGCTTCGGTGAGCATGCGGCACTGGCGGCAGCGGCCCACGCGCGCGAGCGCGCGCTCGATCGACCCGGCCAGCGCCTGCGCCGCCGGACGCGCATCCTGCAGCAGGTGAAAGGCCATGCGCTGAGCGCTCTTCGGTCCCACGCCCGGCAGCGTGCGGAGTGAATCGATCAGGGCGGCGAGCGCGGGCGAATGCTGCATCAGAACGGCAATTTCATGCCGGGTGGCAGTTGCAGTCCACCCATCAGGCTGGCCATCTTGGCCTGACTCGCCGCTTCGAGCTTGCGCGTGGCGTCGTTGAGCGCTGCGGCCAGCAGGTCCTCGAGCATTTCCCGATCATCGCCGAAAGCCGCAGGCTCAATCTGCACGCGGCGCGCCTCGTGACGGCCGTTGATCGTGATCTTGACCATGCCGCCGCCGGACTCACCGGTCACTTCGAGCTGCGCGATCTCGGCCTGCGCGCGCTGCATGTTCGCCTGCAGTGCCTGCGCCTGCTTCATCATGTTGCCCATGCCACCACTCATGCCTGCTCTCCTTGGCGCATACCGGGCCAGCTCAGGCCGGGCGGCGCGCGCGCACCGAATCGGGATTGACCGTCGCGCCAAAACGCTCCTGCAGTGCGCGCACGGTTGGGTCGGCCGCCAGCGCTGCACGCGCTGCCGCCAGTGTTTCCTGCGTGGCGCGCTCGCCGGCCTGGGCCGGGGTCTCGGCCGCCACGACACCGACGCTGATTTCCACGCGCAGCGCCTCACCGAGGTGGCGCCCCAGGGCCTGCGCGAGCTTCTCCTCGCGACCGCGCGTATAGCCGCCGGCGTTTTTCGCATCTAGTGTGAGGCGCAGCAGGCCAGGCTCGCGCGCTGCCAGGCTGCAGTTGAGCGCCAGCGAGCGCGTCGGACCGTCCAGTTCAGCCGCCGCCAGCAACGCGCTCCACTGCTCGTTCAAGGCGACGGGGTTCAATGCCACTGGGTTCAATGCCACTGGGTTCGATGCAACGGGACCGGCCGGCGTAGCGCCCGGTGCAGCGGCAGCGCTCAGTGCTGGCGCACGCGCCTGCCCGGCGGTCTCGGGCCTGAAGGTCAGCATGCGAATCAGCGTCATGCGGAAGCCGGTGAGCGGGTCGGGCGCCAGCGCCAGGTCGCGGCGCCCCATGATTGCAGTCTGATAGTAGAGCTGCACATCCTCGCCGTTCATGTGCGCGGCCAGATTGCCCACCAGTGCCAGCGAAAAAAGCTCGTCGCCCGCATAGCCCGGCACCAGCTGGTGCAGCGCGACGCGCTCGAGGAGCGCGGCCAGCTGGTCGAGTATCTGGCCGTAGTCGGGCGCAAAATCCGCCAGCTCCGCGGCCGCGGCCAGCACGCCCTGCGCATCGCCCGCCGCGAGCGCCACGGCAATGCGCTCCACGTGATCGCGCGTGACGGTGCCGAGCATGGCGCGCGCCTCGGCCACGCGCGCGGCACCATCGCCAAAGGCCAGCAGCTGGTCGAGCAGCGAGAGCGCATCGCGCAGGCTCCCGTCAGCGGCCTGCGCCAGCAATTGCAGCGCAGGCGCTTCGTAGACGAGCTGTTCCGCAGCGAGGATGTGCGCCAGGCGCGCGCTGATCAGCGGCACCGACAGGCGCTTGAGATTGAATTGCAGGCAGCGCGACAGCACCGTAACCGGAAGTTTCTGCGGATCGGTGGTGGCGAGCAGGAACTTGACGTGCGGGGGTGGCTCCTCGAGTGTCTTCAGCAGCGCGTTGAAGGAACTTGCGCTCAGCATGTGCACCTCGTCGATCAGGTACACCTTGTAGCGGCTGCGGGTCGGCGCGTACTGCACGTTGTCGAGCAGTTCGCGCGTATCATCGACCTTGGTGCGCGAGGCGGCGTCGACTTCGATCAGGTCGATGCTGCGGCCGGCCTCGATCTCGCGGCAGCTGCCGCATTCGAGGCAGGGCGTCGCGCTGACGCCGCGTTCGCAGTTCAGGCATTTGGCCAGGATCCGCGCCACCGTGGTCTTGCCCACGCCGCGTGTGCCCGCGAACAGGAATGCATGATGCACGCGGCCGCTTGCCAGCGCATTGCTGAGCGAGGCGAGCACATGCTCCTGGCCGGTCATCTCGGCGAAGCTGCGCGGACGCCATTTGCGCGCTAGCGCTGTGTATGCCATCTATCGCCCACCTGCGGTGGAAAAAGTGCCGTGGAGGCAGTCCGCGCCGGCCGAACTTCGGCGCACAACGTGGCCGTTACCGCTGCTCCCTTCCGGGCCTGACGGGGTTGGCGGCTCGTCGTCGCGAAGGAACCGGCGCGGACCACCATGGACTGGCGGAGAGGGTGGGATTCGAACCCACGAACACCCGTGAAGATGTTACTGGAATTCCAGTCCAGCGCCTTCGACCGCTCGGCCACCTCTCCTTTCAATATGTTACAGACATTTCTTAAGGTACAATCACGCACTAACCAGTGCCCATTCTAGCAAGCCCCGGTATCGATCAGGACTTGAAGCTCGGCGGCTGAGACAGGCAGGGATCGCCAGGAACTCGCGGGCGCTCGGGCTCGTTCAGCGGCGGGACTTTGATCGCGTTGCGGGTATCCGGAGCATCGAGGCCCGGCGGCATCTTGAGTGGCGGCAGGTTCTTCGCCTCGCCCCCAATCGCGGGTTCGCGGCAGCGTGCGCCATTCTTGCCGTGATGCATCCACGAGCAGCCGCCCTGCGCGAGCAGGAGCAGCGCCGAGGTGGCCAGTGCCAGCGCGCGAGTCGTCTGGTGCCTCATGCGCTGCGCACCTGCGCCACGGTGCCGACGGCTTGGGCGGCACGCAGCGCCGCGCGCACGCGCGGCTGTGCGGCTGCACTGAGCCAGGTGAGTGGCAGACGGATTCCAGGGTTGATCATTTTCATATCGGCCAGCGCCCATTTTACCGGTATCGGATTCGACTCCACGGACAACTCGCGGTGCAGCGCGGCCAGCGCGCCGTCAATCTGCGTGGCCAGTTCGCGCTCACCGCGCAGCGCGGCGCCCATCACGGCCGCAACCGCTTCCGGCACGACATTGGCGCTCACTGAAATCACGCCCCGGGCGCCGGCCAGCACCGACGCGCAGGCCGTGGCGTCATCGCCGGACAGCACGCTGAAGCCGGCGGGCGCAATGCCCAGCAACTCACAGACTCGGGCGGGATCAGCCACCGCCTCTTTGATGCCGGCGATGCGCGGGAGTTCAGCCAGCCGGCCGACCGTGGCCGGCAGCAAATCGACCGCCGTGCGGCCGGGAACGTTGTAGAGCAGCACCGGAACGCTCGCAGCTGCGGCAATCGCCGCAAAATGCCGGTACAAGCCCTCCTGTGTCGGACGGTTATAGGCCGGCGTCGCGACCAGCAGCGCATCGAGCCCAGCGCCGCCGAGCGCGCGCACCCGCTCGACCACGGCCGCCGTTGAGCTGCCGCCGACGCCGGCAATCAGCGCCATGCGGCCGGCAATGCGGCGACGCGCGTGTGACAGGAGCGAATCCTGCTCCGCATCGGTCAGCGTCACGGATTCCCCCGTGCTCCCGCCGACCACGACACCCGCGGTGCCGCCATGCAGGTGCAGGTCGAGCAGCCGCTCCCAGGCCTCCAGGTCGATGGCGCCGTCCTCGAGCATGGGCGTGACGATCGCTACCAGACTGCCTGAAAACATGCTGCCTCGCGTTAGGGGATGCGGCCATACGCCGCACAGGGCGCGGGATGTTACGCATCCAGCGCGGCCTGAAGCAAGCCCCGGAAACCGGTACACTGCCGATCGTGAACGACCCCAGCGCTCCCGGCAAGCAACATCTGGCCGTATCCGCGATCGGCAGCGACCACACCGGCATGGTCCACGACCTGACGCGCGTCATTACCGACTGCGGCGGCAACATCGCCGAGAGCCGCATGGCAGCACTCGGCAACGAATTCGCGATGCAGTTGCTGGTCACCGGCAACTGGCACACGCTGGCGCGCATCGAATCGGAGCTGGGCCGCCTGGCCGACGGCGGCACGCTCAGCGTGCACCTGCGCCGCACCGAGGCGCGGCCCGTGCGCAAGGAGCTGGTGCCCTACTCCATTGACATCGTCAGTCTTGACCAGTCGGGCATCGTGGCCGGCCTGTCGGGATTCTTTGTTGCGCGCAACATCGACATCTGCGAGGCAGCCACGCGCAGCTACCCGGCCGCCCATACCGGCGCGCCCATGTTTGCGGTACAGATGACCATCAACGTGCCCGCGCGCCTGCACGTCGCCCAGCTGCGCGAGGAGTTCATGGATTACTGCGACACAATGAACCTCGACGCGATCCTCGAGCCCGTTAAATCATGACTGCGGTTGCGATCGGCCGGGCGGTGCCGGACTTCACGCTGCCGGCTACGGGAGGAGCGGCGTTCCGGCTGCGGGCGGCGCGCGGCAAGGCGCTGGTGCTGTACTTCTATCCGCGCGACAGCACTCCGGGCTGCACGCTCGAAGGGCAGGATTTCCAGCGCCTGCTGTCCGCATTCCGGCGCGCCGGCGCCCTCGTGTGTGGCGTCTCGCGCGACAGTCTGGCAGCGCACGAAAAGTTCTGCGCCCGCTACGGTTTCGAGTTCCCGCTGCTGGTTGATGCCGAGAGCGAGGCCTGCAAGCTGTTCGACGTGATCCACGAAAAGAACATGTATGGCCGCAAGGTCTTAGGGCTCGTGCGCAGCACTTTCCTGATCGACGCTGCGGGCAAGCTCCGGCAGGAATGGCGCAAGGTCAAGGTGCAAGGTCACGCGGCCGAGGTGCTGGAGGCTGTCAAATTACTGTGAGAGCGAAGTCGCGCCGCCTGTTCGTCCTCGACACCAACGTACTGATGCACGATCCGACGGCGATCTTCCGTTTTGCCGAGCACGACATCTACCTGCCCATGGTGGTGCTCGAGGAACTCGACGCCAACAAGAAGGGCCTCTCCGAGGCCTCGCGCAATACGCGCCAGGCGAGCCGCTTCCTCGACGATATGATCCGCGGCGTCACCAAGGCGCAGATCGACGCGGGCCTGCCGATTCCCTCGGCGCGCACCGACAATCATGGCAAGCAGCCGCCGGCCGGGCGGCTCTTCTTCCAGACCCGGAGTCTCGACAGCGGCCTGCCCGACAACCTGCCCGGGCATGGCGCGGACAACCTGATCCTCGGCCAGACGCTGGCGCTGCAGCAGGAACATCCGCAGACGCGCGTGGTGCTGGTCTCGAAAGACATCAACCTGCGCATCAAGGCCGCCGTGGTCGGTGTGCATGCCGAGGACTACTACAGCGACAAGACCATCGAGGACGCCGACGTCCTCTACACCGGCAGCGCGCGCCTGCCGGCGGATTTCTGGGAACAGCACGGGCGCGACATGCGCTCCTGGAAGGAAGCCGAGCGCACCTGGTACGAACTGTCAGGCCCGGCCGTGGCCGACTGGCACATCAATGAGTTCGTCTACGAGGATGGCGCGGCCGGCATCGAAGCGCTGGTGCGCAAGATGCACAACGGCGCCGCGACGCTCGAGCTGGTGCGCGATTTCCGCAGCGACCGGCACAGCGTGTGGGGCGTGACGGCGCGCAACCGTGAGCAGAATTTTGCGCTCAACCTGCTCATGGACCCGGAGATCGACTGCGTGACGATCCTCGGACCCGCGGGCACGGGCAAGACGCTGCTGGCGCTGGCCGCCGGCCTGGTGCAGACGCTGGAGCGCAACCGCTTCGCCGAGATCATCATGACGCGCGTGACCATTCCGCTCGGCGAGGACATTGGCTTCTTGCCCGGCACCGAAGAGGAAAAGATGGAGCCGTGGATGGGCGCACTGATGGATAACCTCGAGGTGCTCACGCGCAGCGAGGAAGGCGGCGCCTGGGGACGCGCCGCCACCAACGACCTGTTGCGCAACCGCATCAAGATCCGCGCGATGAATTTCATGCGCGGCCGCACCTTCCTCAACCGCTACATCATCGTCGACGAGGCGCAGAACCTCACGCCCAAGCAGCTCAAGGCGCTGATCACGCGCGCCGGCCCGGGCAGCAAACTGGTGGCGCTCGGCAACATCGCGCAGATCGACACGCCCTATCTCACCGAAACCACCTCGGGACTGACCTACGTAGTCAACCGCTTCCGCGGCTGGCCTCATTACGGCCACATCACGCTGCTGCGGGGCGAGCGTTCGCGGCTGGCCGACTTCGCCTCCGAGCAGTTATAGCCCCAGAGCCTGTCAATGCTTATGGGGTCGCTGCGTTGGGGCCCCCGAAGCCGCCAGGCAAGGCGCGAGGAGAGAAGGTTGGTCATTCCAAATGAACGACGAGTATCGCCGCCGGGCGGCGTTCGGGGCCCAACCCTCCGGGACGGGTCCAGCAGGCCCTCGGAACCCCGGCGCCCCGCCCCGGTCGAAAAGCCGATGCAAGGACTCACGCCACTTCGCCGACCCCGCCTGCACCCCTTCGGTGCAGCATTGGCCGGCTTGCTGCTGACGCTGGCGGCCGTGAACGCCCAGGCGGCCGGCGATCCGGGCGCCGTGGCTGCCCAGCTGCCCGACATGGGCTCCCCCGAGAACGCAGTACTCAGCAAGGCCGACGAGTACCAGATCGGCCTGATGGCAGTCAGGCAGCTGCGCGGCCAGGACCTGATCTTCGAGGACCCGGAACTCACCGACTACATCCAGCACCTGGGCTCGCGCCTGGCCGCGCAGGCACGCGACGACGACCAGAACTTCCAGTATTTCATTATCCGCTCGAACGAGATCAATGCCTTTGCCACGTATGGCGGCTTCATCTGCGTCAACTCCGGACTTGTGCTGCTCACTCAGAGCGAGTCCGACCTGGCTGCCGTGCTCGGACACGAGACCGCGCACGTGCGCCAGCGGCACATCGCGCGTTCAATCCTCGCGGAGAGCCGCATGTCGCTCGGCACCACCGCTGCGATGCTTGCGGCCGTGCTGATCGGCGCTGCCAGCGGCGCCGGCGGCCAGGCGATGGAAGGCGCCATCGCCATGAGCCAGGGCATAGCCCTGCAGCAGAGCATGAATTTCACGCGCGGCGAGGAAGAGGAAGCCGATCGTGTCGGCATCGGCCTGCTGGCGGGTGCGGGCTTCAACACCTTGGCAATGGCGGATTTCTTCGAATCGATGGGCCGACGCGAGGGACTGGCGGAAATCTCCGGGCCGCTCGACATGTTGCGCAACCACCCGGTGACGCGCGATCGCATCGCCGAGGCGCGCACGCGCGCCGTGCAGTACGCCAAGAGCCCGATCAACGAGTCGATCCTGTTCCAGTGGATGCGCGAGCGGCTGCGCGTGCTGGTGGCGCCGACCGACAAGGACATGACGGTCTACTACGCGCAGCTGCGCGATCGGCGAGCGCTCACCGACCCGGAACGCTACGGCGAGGCGCTGGCGCAGACGCGCGCCAACCAGGCGGGCACAGCGGCGGTCACGCTGCGCGAACTGCGGGAGAAATACCCGCAGATCACCGCGCTGTACGCCGCCCTGGGCCAGGCGCTGCAGGCCGATCACCAGTCGGCCGCCGCGCTCACCGAATTCGAGCGCGCGATGGCGCTGTTCCCGCGCAACGTGCCGCTGGCGGTGCGCTACGCGGACACGCTGATGCAGACCGGACACGCCAGCCAGGCGCACGCGCTGCTGCTCGACGTGTTCAACAACACCACCCCGACGCCCGAGCAGATCCGGCTCACGGCGCTCGCCGCCAGCGCGGCTGGCGACACCGGCGACGCGTCGTATTACATGTCCGAATACCACATCAGCAACGGCGATCTGCCGCTGGCCAACCAGCAGCTCGAACTCGCCCTCGCCTCGCCCAATCTCACTACGGTGCAACGGCAGCGGTTTCGCGCGCGGCTTGATGAGATCCGCGAATGGATGCGTGAGCAGCGCCTGGCACGCACTGCGGCACAATGAAAGCCGCTATCAGCATACAACCGGATTGCCAGCACCGGCGCTGGTAGAATTAGCGCATGAACTGCCCCGTTTGCGCCGCTGCCCTGGTTGCGGCCTGCATGTTGAGCGCCTGCGCCACCGTGCCGGCCGGCAAGCATGATCCCCGCGATCCGTTCGAGCGGGTCAACCGCAGTGTTTTCCGCTTCAATACCGCGGCCGACCACGCCGTGTTCCAGCCCGCCGCGAAAGCGTGGCAGGCGGTCGTACCGCCGCCGGTGCGGCACGGCCTCGGCAAATTCGTCGGCAACCTCGAATACCCGGTCACCATCGTCAACGACGTGCTGCAGGGCAAGCTCAGCGATGGCGGGCATGACCTGACGCGCCTGCTGGTCAACACCATCTTCGGTTTGGGCTTCTTCGACCCCGCGACCCACGCAGGCCTCGAGCGCCATGACGAGGACTTTGGCCAGACACTGGGCAAATGGGGCGTGGCGTCGGGACCTTACCTGATGATTCCGCTGCTGGGTCCCTCGAGCCTGCGCGACGCGCCAGCGAAGCTCGTCGATGAGTATGCGAACGGCCGTCACTACCTGAGCGACCAGCACCTCAGCTACGGGCTGTGGGTCACGAGCAAGCTCGAGCAGCGCACGCAACTCTTCGACGCCGACGCCGTGCTGGAACGCACTTATGACCCTTATGCCTTCGTGCGCAGCGCCTGGCTGCAGCGCCGCGAGTACCAGGTGCGCGACGGCGCGGTCGACGATCCACCCGCGGACACCGGCGAGGACGCGCCGGTCAATTGATCGCGGCCGACTAGCGCCCGGCCAGCAGGTCCTCGGTATCGCTCAGACGCGCCAGCGCCAGCAGCGCCGCAGGCAGCGCCGTATATCGCAACTCACGCCCGGCCGCACGCGCCCAGGCCAGCCAATCGACCAGCAACGCGAGTGCGCCGCTGTCGGCGCGTGCCACATCGCCCAGGTTCACTTCGATCGCGCCGGTGCCAGTACCGAAGGCCTGCAGTCCGCGTGCGCGCAGGGCCGTCACCGTGGCGAGCGTGACTGCGCCCGATAGCGCGAACCGTCCGCCGCCATCGTCACGCAGGTTGACGGAATCGCTCATTTGCCGCTTTCCTGTTTCTCGAGCCTGGCGATCAGCGCCTCCACGCCGTGCTCGTCAATCTCGGCGCCAAAGTCGTCGCGGAAGCTCTTCACGTAGCTGATGCCCTCGATGACAACGTCCCAGGCCATCCAACCCTTGGCGGTGTGATGCAGGCTGTAGTTCACCGACACGAGCGTGCCATCGTTCTTGCGCACCTGCGTACGCACTGTGGCACTGGTCGCCGCCGCGTCACCCTTGTAGGGCAGCACCTTGAGACGATCGGCAGTGAATTCGAGCAGCGCCGTGCCGTAGTTGTTGAGCAAAGAGTGGTAGAAAGCGGCTACGAAGCGCCGGCGCTGCTCCGCGGTCGCGGTATTCCAGTGCTTGCCCAGTACCAGGCGCGCCGAGTAGTCGGTATCGAAGTGCGGCAGCAGCACGCGGTCGACCAGCACATTGATCTTGGCCGGGTCCTGGCGGTATTCGCTGCGCTGCGCATCGAGTTCGTGCAGCATGGCCTGCGCGATGGTGTCGATGAGCTGGCCCGGGTCAGTGTCGACCACCGCGACCGCAGCGGCATTGGCAGAAATGGCCGCCGGCACCGCCGCATCCACGCTTGGCGCGCAGGCTGCTGCGCCGGCCGCGAGTATCGGCAGCAGCAGCGCCAGCGCGAGCTTGTGCCCCATTGCGCTAATGCTTCGCATCGTTGTCCTTCTTGCCGGCAAAGCCCGCGAACAGCTTATTGACCAGGTTTTCCAGCACCAGAGCCGATTGCGTGACCTGGATTTGCGTGCCGTTGGCGAGATAGCTGCTGGAGCCGCCGGCGCCCAGGCCGACGTACTTCGCGCCGAGCAGGCCCGAGGTCTGGATGGCCGCGTCGCTGTCATCGGGAATCTGGTTGTAGCGCCGCTCGATCGCCAGCGTGACCACGGCCTTGAAATCGCCCGGATCGAATGTGACCGCAGTGACGCGGCCGATGCGCACGCCTGCCATCGTCACGGGTGCGCCCACCTTGAGATCGCCCACGTTGTCGAAACGCGCGGTGACCTGGAAGGTGGCGGCCGTGCTTTGCAGGCGCACGCCGCTGGCAGGCAACTGCGTGGTGAGAAATCCGAGCGCGGCGAACCCGAGCAGCACGAACAGGCCCGTGCCGATCTCAAGGCTGCGACTGTTGTTGGCCATGGTGTCTCAATGCTCCTCTAGGAATTCAGGAATGCCGCAGTCAGCATGTAATCGAGCAGCAGCGTCAGTACCGCCGAACTCACTACCGTGCGGGTAGTTGCGAGGCCCACACCCTCGGCCGTCGGCTCGGCATGAAATCCCTCATAAACGGCCATCAAGCTGCAGGCGACGCCAAAGCACAGGCTCTTGATCAGACCCTCGTTGATGTCGCTAGTTTCCACCTGCGACTGCATCTGCGACCAGAACGAGCCCGATTCGACCCCGATCAGGCCGACTCCGATGAGCTGCGCGCCAAAGATGCCGATGACATTGAAAATGGCGGTCAACAGGGGCATCGCAATGATGCCGCCCAGGAATCGCGGTGCCACCACTCGCCGCACCGGATCGACGGCCATCATCTCCATCGCCGTGAGCTGGTCAGTCGCGCGCATCAGGCCGATTTCCGAGGTCAACGCCGTGCCAGCCCGTCCGGCGAACAGGAGCGCGGTGATTACCGGGCCCAGTTCACGCACCAACCCAAGCGCCGCGGCAACACCGAGTGCCGACTCGGAACCGAAGCGCTGCAGCAGATCATAACCCTGAAGTCCCAGCACCATGCCGACGAACAGGCCGCACAGCATGACGATGATCAGCGAGCGCGCACCGGCGTTGTAGATCTGCGCCACCAGCAACCGTGGATAACGGAGCGACGGCAGGCATTGCCCGAGCACGCGCAGCAGGAACAGCGCCACCCGGCCCATGCGCACGATCGCATCGAGCAGCGGGTTCTTCACGGATCCCGCTCCAGCAGCTGCGTGCGATAGTCGGGCGCCGGCACATGGAACGGCACCGGGCCGTCGGGCAGGCCCTTCATGAACTGGTTGACCACGGGCGCTGCGGTGGCGCGCAGTTCCGCCGGGCTCCCCGCCGCTACCGCGCGCCCGCCCGCCAGCAGGTAACTCTGGTGGGCAATGCGGCTGATCTCCTCCACGTCATGCGTGACCACGATGCTGGTGATGCCGAGCGTCGCGTTAAGTGTCTCGATGAGTCGCAGGATCACGCCGAGCGAGATCGGATCGAGACCGACGAAGGGTTCATCGTAGATCAGCAGTTCCGGATCCATGGCGATCGCCCGCGCCAGTGCCACGCGCCGCGCCATGCCGCCGGACAGGGCGCCCGGCGCCATGCCGGCGGCACCACGCAGGCCGACGGCCTGCAGCTTCATGAGTACCAGCCGGCGCAACAGCGGTTCTGGCAGGCGCGTGTGGGCACGCAACGGGAACGCGACGTTCTCGAACACCGACAGGTCGCTCATCAGCGCGCCGTTCTGGAACAGCATGCCGATCCGGCGGCGTAAGCCGTACAGCGCCGGGCGCGACAGCCGCGCGACCTCTTCGCCAAAAACGCTGACGCGCCCGCCGTCCGGACGGATGGCGCCCATCAACAATCGCAGCAAAGTGGTCTTGCCGGTGCCGCTCGGCCCCATAACGGCCGTGATCTGGCCGCGCAACGCCCGGAGGTTCAGGCCATCGAAGATGGCGCGTCCATCGATGGCATAGCGGAGCTCACGGACGTCGACCACGGCTTCGGCCGGCGCGGAATCACCCATCAGGCGGCCTGCGCTTCCATCCCTGGCTTGTAGCGGCCATTGCGCGCCAGCCCATTGAGGCGCGCCCACTTGCCGAACTCGCGCTGGCCTGAGGCGAAGGTCGCGCTCTTGCCGCCCCAGGCGGACAGCGCCGCATCCTGCAGCGCGCGGCCGTAGCTGAAGGTGAGCTGCCAGGGCAAGCCGCCCATGGCGTTCATGAGCGAAAGGTGCAGCGCCGCGTCGGATGGCGACTGCCCGCCCGACAGGAAGGCGATGCCCGGCACTGCGCCCGGCACGTGCCGCTTGAGGCAGCGCACGGTCGCCGCGGCAACCTGCTCCGGGCTCGCCTGCTGCGCGCAGTTCTTGCCGGAGACGACCATGTTGGGCTTAAGGATCATGCCTTCCAGGTGAATACGATGAGCTTCGAGCTGGTGAAACACTTCGGCCAGCACGGCGTTGGTGACTTCTTCACAACGCTCGAGCGTGTGGCCGCCGTCCATCAGCACCTCGGGTTCGACGATCGGCACGATGTTTTGTTCCTGGCACAGGGCCGCATAGCGCGCCAGCGCATGCGCGTTTGCATGGATCGCGTAGCGGGTCGGGGTCCCTCCGCCGATGTCGATTACCGCGCGCCACTTGGCGAAGCGCGCGCCGAGTTTGTAGTACTCCATCAGCCGCTCGCGCAGGCCGTCCAGGCCTTCCGTGATGGTCTCGCCCGGAAAGCCCGCCAGGGGCTTGGCGCCCATGTCGACCTTGATGCCCGGCACCACGCCGAGCTTGGCCAGGTAGGCACTGAAGGACACACCGCTGCTGGTCTTCTGGCGCAGCGTTTCGTCATAGAAGATGACGCCGCTGATCGACTGCGCCATGTCGGGCGTTGTGAACAGCAATTCGCGATAGGTGCGCCGGGCCTCTTCCGTCGACTCCAGGCCGATCTTGTCAAAACGCTTCTTGATCGTGCCCGAACTCTCGTCCGCCGCCAGGATGCCCTTGCCAGCGGCAACCATCGCGGCCGCCACGCTCTCCAGATCTGCGAAACCCATGCGCCTACCTCCAAAAAAGGGGCCGCAAGCATACCAAAGCTGGGACCAGGCCCTTTAAGTGAAACCAATCTAGTACTAAACTAGTCCTATATAGGAGCTCTGGATGTTGCGGATCAGCAAAATGACCGACTACGCCACCGTGCTGCTGGCCCGCCTGGCCGCGGCGCCAGACCGGCAGCTGACGGCCACGCAACTGGCAGCCCAGTCGCATCTGGCTGCACCAACAGTGAGCAAGGTGCTCAAGCAGCTGCATCGGCGCGGGCTCGTCAGTTCGACGCTCGGTCTGCGCGGCGGCTACCGCTTGGCGCGGCCGGCGGCCGAGATCACTGCGGCGCAGATCCTCGATGCGCTCGAGGGCCCGATGGCGCTGATCGAATGCGCGCGAGCGACGCACCAGTGCAGCATCGAGAGCACCTGCGGGGTGGGCCGCGCCTGGCAACGCGTCAACCTCGCCATCCGCCGCTCGCTCCAGGAGATCACGCTGGTGGAGCTGGCGGGACTGGGCGGCGAGCCGGTGCGCTTCGCGGCACTCGAACGCGCGCTGCGCGGCGGACGGGCGGAGCGCACATGAGCAACAACTCCGAACTCTCGGCGCTGTTCGACCGCGGTTACGAGCACGGTTTCGTAACCGACATTGAGTCCGACACCATCGCAGCGGGGCTCGACGAATCGGTCGTGCGGCTGATCTCGGCCAAGAAGCGCGAACCGCAGTTCCTGCTCGACTGGCGCCTGCGCGCGCTCGCGCACTGGCGGCAGATGCGCGAACCGCACTGGGCTCACCTGCACTATCCACCCATTGACTACAACGCCATTTCGTATTTCTCGGCGCCGAAGGCCAGCGGCAACGCGCCCAAGAGCCTGGACGAAGTCGACCCGAAGCTGCTGGCGACCTACGCCAAGCTCGGCGTGCCGCTACACGAGCGCGCGCGGCTCGCCGGCGTGGCGGTCGATGCGGTCTTCGACAGCGTCTCGGTCGCGACCACATTCAAGGCACGGCTCGCCGAGGCGGGCGTGATCTTCTGTCCGTTCTCGGAAGCCGTACAAACGCACCCGCAACTGATCGAGCAGTACCTGGGGAGCGTCGTTCCCTACACGGACAATTTCTACGCCACGCTCAACTGCGCGGTGTTTTCCGACGGTTCTTTCGTGTACGTGCCGCGCGGCGTGCGCTGCCCGATGGAACTGTCCACCTATTTCCGCATCAACGCCGCCAACACCGGCCAGTTCGAGCGCACGCTGATCATCGCCGACGAGGGCAGCCACGTGAGCTACCTCGAGGGCTGCACCGCGCCGATGCGCGACGAGAACCAGCTGCATGCCGCGGTCGTGGAACTGGTCGCGCTTGCTGACGCCCAGATCAAGTACTCGACCGTGCAGAACTGGTACCCGGGCGATGCCACGGGGCGCGGCGGTATCTTCAACTTCGTCACCAAGCGCGGCGAATGCCGCGGGCGCAATTCGCGCATTTCCTGGACCCAGGTCGAGACGGGTTCGGCGATCACCTGGAAATACCCCGGCTGCGTGCTGCGCGGCGAGAACTCGGTGGGCGAGTTCTATTCGGTCGCCACCGCCAATAACTACCAGCAGGCCGACACCGGCACGAAGATGATCCACCTGGGTGCCAACACGCGCAGCACGATCGTGTCGAAGGGCATCTCGGCCGGGCACGGCCAGAATACCTACCGGGGCCTGGTGAAGGTGATGCCATCAGCGCACGGCGCGCGCAACTTCACCCGCTGCGACTCGCTCCTGCTCGGCTCGAGCTGCGGTGCGCACACCTTTCCGTACATCGAATCGCGCAATGCGCAGGCGACGGTGGAACACGAGGCGAGCACCTCGCGCATCAGCGAGGACCAGTTGTTCTACTGCCAGCAGCGCGGGCTCGGCCAGGAAGACGCCGTCAACATGATCGTCAGCGGCTTCTGCCGCGAAGTGTTCAAGGAATTACCCATGGAATTTGCCGTCGAGGCGCAGAACCTCCTGGCCGTGAGCCTGGAAGGAGCGGTCGGATGAGCGCGCCGCTCCTGCAAGTCGACGGGCTGCGGGTGAGCGTCGCGGGTACGCCGGTGCTCCACGGCGTGTCGCTCACAGTGCGCGCCGGGGAAGTGCACGCCATCATGGGCCCGAACGGCTCGGGTAAGAGCACACTGGCGCACGTACTGGCCGGACGCTCCGGCTATGCCGTGACCGCTGGCAGCGTGCGCTTCGACGGCGTGGACCTGTTGGCGATGGCGCCCGAGGAACGCGCCCGTGCCGGCCTGTTCCTCGGCTTCCAGTACCCAGTGGAGATACCCGGCGTCAACAACGCCTATCTGCTCAAGGCGGCGCTCAATGCCCGCCGGCGCGCGCGCGGCGAGAGCGAGATCGATGCCTTCGACTTCCTCAACATGGTGCGCGCCAAGATGCGGGTCATGCAGATCGACGAGGCGCTGCTGACGCGCGGCGTGAACGAAGGCTTTTCCGGCGGCGAGAAGAAGCGCAATGAGATCCTGCAGATGCTGGTGCTGGAGCCACGCCTGGCGCTGCTCGACGAGACCGACTCCGGTCTCGACATCGACGCGCTCAAAGTCGTCGGTCGCGGCATCAATACGCTGCGCTCGCCAGAGCGCGCGGTCGTACTGGTGACGCACTACCAGCGCCTGCTCGACCACGTGGTGCCAGACCAGGTGCACGTGCTGGCGCGCGGCCGCATCATCAAGAGCGGCGATCGTGAGCTGGCGCTTGAACTCGAGCGCCGCGGCTACGACTGGCTGCTCGAGGCAGCCGCGGCAGTGGCATGAGCGCACTGGAGCGCCTGCTGGGTGAATTTGCCGCGCTGGGGGCGCCGGCCGGCGCGCAGCGCGCCGCCGCAGCGGCATTGCGCGCCAATGGCCTGCCCACGCGCCGTGACGAGAACTGGCACTACGCCGACTTGCGTGCACTCGAGGGCGTGGCGCAGTTCCGGTCAGCAGCGCCGGCGCATCGCGACGCGACCCCGCCTCTGCCCCTGCCCGAGCCGCTGGAGGGCTACACACGACTGGTGTACGTCGATGGCGTGCTCAGCGACACTCGGTCGCTGCAAAACTCGCCGACGCTCACGCGCCTGCCGGTTGAATCGGCGCTGGCGGCGCAGGCGGCCGCTACGGACTATGAATCCAGCGGTGACGGACGGATGGGCTTGATCGCGCGCATGTTTGCCCCTGACCCGCTGGCACTGCAGGTCACCGGATCCGCCGCGCTGGAAATCCTTCACCTGGCGAGCTCCGCCGCGGCCAACTGCCACAGCCATGTCAGCATCGATATTGCTGCCGGCGCGCACCTGACCCTGGTGGAGCGCCAGCTCGGCCACCCGGCTGCTGCGGCAGACTCCCAGCCACCCGCGACGCTCTATTGCTCGAGTCTGGAACTGCGCCTGGGCGCGGGCGCGCAGCTTCGGCACACGCGCCTGCAGCAGGCCACGGGTCATTCACTGCGGTTCAATACGCTCGCGGCAGATTTGGCCGCGGATGCCAGCTACGTGCTCTGCCAGGTGGCGGCCGGTGACGGGAGCGAGCGCAACACCGCGCTTACCCGGTTGCAGGGGCGCGCGGCCTGCGTGCGCACTCACGCACTGGCCGCAGCGCGCGGCACGCAGGCCGCGGACTCGCAATTCACGGTGGTCCATGAGGCACCGGGCACACGCAGCGAGCAAGTGTTCCGCGGCATTGCCAGTGATCGTGCGCATGTCTCCTGCAGCGCCGATGTGCGCGCGGAGGCGAGCGCCCCGGGAGCGCGCGTGCAGCAGACACTGCGCGGCCTGATCGACGGCCACGGCGCCGTCGTGAACCTGCGGCCGCGCCTGACGATCAACACCGACGACATCCAGGCACAGCATGGCGCCACGACCGGGCGCCTGGACGAAGACCTGCTGTACTACCTGCTCGCGCGCGGCCTCGAGCCCGCGACGGCGCGCTCGCTCCTGAAGTGGGCCTTGTTGGGCGAGGTGCTCGCCGCCATCGAACCGCCAGCCCTGCGCCGGGCGGCAGAGCGGGCCGCCGCCGCGCAGCTGCGTGATGCCACGGCCACGGAGCTGCTCCAGTGAGCGTGCAGCCGACGCGACCGCAGCCGCTGCCGGTTGGCGAATACGCCGATGCGCAGGGGCGACTGCGCGCCGATCGGGTGCGCGCGGACTTTCCGATACTCAACCGCGAGGTCCACGGCCGGCCGCTGGTCTATCTCGACAGCGCGGCCTCCGCGCAGCAGCCGCGCGCGGTGCTCGATGCGGTCGAGCACTACGGCGCCACCACCCACGCCAATGTGCACCGCGGCGTGCACGCGCTCAGCCAGGAGGCCACGGCGGCGTTCGAGGCAGCGCGCGACACGGTGCGAGGCTATGTCAACGCGCGTTCGACGCGCGAGATCATCTTCACCCGCGGCACGACCGAGGCGATCAACCTGGTGGCACAGTCCTGGGGCGGAACGCATCTGCAAGCCGGCGACGAAGTGCTGATCACGCATCTCGAACACCACGCCAACATCGTGCCCTGGCAGATGGCTTGCGCGCGCGCCGGCGCGCGCCTGCTGGCCGCGCCGCTCACGCCCACGGGTGAAGTCGACCTGGCGGCCTTCACCCGTCTGCTGGGTCCGCACACGCGGCTGGTGGCGATCGCCCACGTTTCGAATGCACTCGGCACCGTGCTGCCGGTGGCGGAACTGGTGGCGCTGGCGCACGCGCGCGGCGTGCCGGTGCTGGTCGACGGCGCCCAGGCCATCGCCCACCAGCGCGTGGATGTGCAGCAGCTCGGCTGTGATTTCTACGCCTTCTCGGGCCACAAGATCTACGGGCCCACCGGCGTCGGCGTACTGTACGGGCGCGAATCGCTGCTGGCGGCCATGCCGCCCTGGCAAGGCGGCGGCGACATGATCCTGAGCGTGGCGATCGAACGCAGCACCTACAACGAGCTGCCGTGGAAGTTTGAAGCGGGCACGCCCAACATCGCGGGCGCGATCGGCCTGGCGGCCGCGCTCGATTACGTGGCAATGCTGGGTCGTGAGCGCGTGGCGGCACACGAACAGGTCTTGCTGGCCGAAGCCACGGCGCGCTTGCGCGACGTGCCCGGCCTGACACTGGTCGGCACCGCCGCGGAAAAATGCGGCGTGGTGTCCTTCACGCTGGCGGGCATCCATCCGCACGATGTGGGCACAATCCTCGATCGCGAAGGCGTTGCGATCCGCTCCGGCCACCACTGCGCCATGCCCGTCATGACCTGGTACGGCCTCGCCGCGACGGTGCGCGCGTCGTTCGGCTGCTACAACACCCGGGCGGACATCGACCGGTTGCTGGCCGGCATCGACAAAGTGCGCGAGGTGTTTGCCTGATGGACATCCGCGAGCTGTACCGCGACGTGATCCTCGATCACAACCGCAGTCCACGTAATTTCGGGCGCCTCGAGCCAGCGGACGCCACGGCGGTCGGCCACAATCCGCTCTGTGGCGATTCGCTCAGCCTGACCGTGCGCCTTGCGGGCGATCGGCTGAAGGAAATGCGCTTCAACGGCCAGGGCTGCGCCATTTCGGTGGCCTCGGCCTCGCTGATGAGCGAGGCCGTCACGGGCCGCACGCTCGCCGAGGTCGAGGCGCTTTACCGCGAGGTGCATGCCCTGTTGACCGAACCCACGCACGAGCCGGCCATGCCGCTCGGCAAGCTCATGGCGCTCGCAGGCGTACACGAATTTCCGGCGCGCGTGAAATGCGCGAGCCTGTGCTGGCACACGCTGCACGCCGCGCTCGGGCCGCCGACGAGCGCCGGCGCCGCGGCCGCCCCGACGGTGACGACGGAGTAATCGTGGCGGGCTACGAGAATGAACCCGTGATACTGAGCCGCGACGTCGACGCGGTGATCGTGCCGGCCGGGACGACGCTGACGCTCAAGGCCGGCTTGGCCGGATACATCACGCAGGCGCTTGGCGGCAGCTTCACGCTCTACATCGAGGGAAATCTCTACCGCATTCCCGGCGAACAGGCCGACGCGATCGGCAAGGAGCCGATCCGCGCGCCTGAACTGCCGCCGGGCGCGACCGAGGAAGACGTGCGCGAGCTGGCCTGGGCGCAGATGCGCCAGTGCTACGACCCGGAAATCCCCGTCAACATCGTGGACCTCGGGCTGGTATACGGTTGCGCAGTGACGCCCGAACCCGACGGCACGCGCAAGCTCAGCGTCAGCATGACGCTTACCGCGCCCGGCTGCGGCATGGGCGAGGTGCTGGTGCGCGACGTGCGCGAGAAACTCGAACTGATCCCCACCGTCAGCAAGGCCGACGTGCAGCTGGTGTTCGACCCGCCCTGGAGCCAGGCGATGATGTCGGACGCGGCCAAGCTGCAGACGGGGATGATGTGGTAACCGTGCACGAGCTGATCCTCATGCGGCACGCCGAGGCCCTGCCGGCAGCGATCGACGCCGAGGATTTCGGCCGTCCGCTCTCGGACGCGGGGCGCGCGGCGGCCGCGCGCGCGGCGCGAGCGCTCGCCCGTGGCGCGGCCATCGATCGCCTGCTCTACAGCCCCGCGCGGCGCACCACCGAAACGGCCACTATCGTGGCCGCTGAACTGTTGCTGCCGGCGGCGCTGGTCGAGGCGGTGCCCGAACTCTACCTCGCGACCCCGCTGCGCATACGCGCGGCCGTCGCGCGACGACACGGCGGCGCACGCACGCTGCTCGTGGTCGGCCACAACCCCAGCCTCAGCGAGCTTGGCGGCGAACTCGACCAGAAGCACAAACAGGGCCATCTCGCCACCGCCGCCTTCTGGCGCCTGCCGCTCGCGGCCGACGTCTGGCGCGAGCTGGTGCACTCATGACAGCGCATCCGGCACTGTTCCTCGGTCACGGCTCGCCGATGCTGGCCATCGAACCGAGCCGCTTCACCGTAGCCTGGGAGCAGCTCGGGCGCGAACTGCCGCGCCCGAGCGCGATACTCGCCGTCTCCGCGCATTGGTACGGCCGCGGCACGGCGGTCACGGCACAGAGCAAGCCACGCACGATTCATGATTTCTACGGCTTTCCCGCGGCGCTATACGCCATCCAATACGCGGCGGCCGGCGCGCCGCAGCTGGCGGCGCGCGTAGCGAAGCTGCTCGCACCGGCTGCCGTCCGCCTCGATGAAGAATGGGGCCTCGATCACGGCAGTTGGTCGGTGCTGCGCTACCTCTATCCACAGGCGGAGATCCCCGTGGTCCAGCTGTCACTGGACGCCTCGCTGAGTGGGCCGCAGCACTACGCGCTGGCGCAACGCCTGGCGCCGCTGCGCGACGCAGGCGTGCTGGTGCTCGGCAGCGGCAACGTCGTGCACAACCTGCGCATGCTGCAGTTCGACCCCGCGGCCTCGGCGCCGGACTGGGCCCTGAGCTTCAATGCCGCGGTGCGTACGGCCGTGCAGGCGGGCCGCCACGCCGCACTCGCCGCCTATGAATCGCTCGACGCCGGCGCTGCGCTCAGCGTGCCGACACCAGAACATTACCTGCCGCTGCTCTACGTGCTCGCGCTGGCGCGAGCGGGCGATGCGGTGACCATGCCGATAGACGGGATGGACCTGGGCAGCATCAGCATGCTGGGCGTATTGGTCGGCGGCGCCTGAAGCAGGCGCGCGTCAGTCGACGGTGCAGAAACAGTAGGCGAGCGTGTGCTGCGGCACCGCAGCCAGGCGCTGCCAGCGCGCCACTTCCTGCTCCAGCGGCAGCAATTGCGGCGCCAGGCGCGCGCCCAGCACAGGCGCGAGGGCGCCGCGCGGGCCGGCGCCCAGCGGGGCCAGCACCCGGCCCCAAGCGCCGCGCGCATTCAGCAGCAGCTGCTCGGCAAAGCTGAGCTGCGGCTCGATCACCCGCACGGCGTAGTTCTTGCCTAGCTTGGCTCGCTTCGCCGCCGCGTGCACCGCGTCATCATAGCCACCGATGCCGTCGATCAGCCCCAGACGCAGCGCATCGCGCCCGGCCCACACGCGCCCCTGAGCGATGGCGTCGACGGCCGCCGCCGTCTTGCGCCGCCCGCTGGCCACACGCTGGATGAACTGCGCATAGCTGTGATCCACGCTTGATTGCAGGATGGATTCGATCTCGGGCGACAGCGGCCGATCCAGGCGCAAGCTGCCGGACAGCGCCGTGGTACCCACGCCATCGACGTGCACGCCCAGTTTTGCCAGCGTGCGATCGAAGGTTGGCACAGTCGCGAACACGCCGATCGACCCGGTGATGGTGTTGGCGCTCGCCAGGATTTCGTCGGCGGGCGCAGCGATGTAGTAGCCGCCCGAGGCCGCCAGGTCGCCCATGGAGGCGACCACCGGCTTGCCCGCGGCGCGCAGCAACTGCACTTCGCGATAGATCTGCTCGGCGGCGAGCACGCTGCCGCCGGGGCTGTCGATGCGCAGCACCACAGCCTTGATATCCGCGTCCTGGCGCGCCTGGCGCAGCAGCGCCGCGGTCGATTCGCCGCCGACGGTGCCCGATGGCTGGTTGCCGTCGAGGATCTCGCCACTCGCCACGATGACACCGACGGCGCTGCCGGCGCTGCGATGCAGGTGTTCTTCCGCGTGCAGCACGCGCAGGTAGTCTTCGAGCCCGACCGACTGGAAGCCGTGTCGCTGCGGGTCGGCACCGACCAGCTCGATCATGCGCTGATCGACCTGGTCGTCGGTGCGGAGCGCCGTGACCAGGCCAGCGCTCTTGGCCACGCCCGCGAGGTCACCACCGGCCTGCCGCACCGCCGCCGCATAGCCGTCGGCATAGCCCGTCAGCGCCTGCGGATCGAGGTGTCTGGCAGCGCCAACGGCGGTCCGATATCCAAGCCACAAGGATTGCAGGTACGCGGCACTCTCCTGCCGATCCTCCTCGGACATGTCGTGGCGGATGAACGGTTCATCGGCGCTCTTGAACTTGCCCGCGCGCACCAGGTGCACGTCGACGCCGAGCTTGTCGATCGCGTCCTTGAAGTACATGCGGTAGCGATCGTAGCCGGGCAGGAGTACGAAGCCGAAGGGATCGAGGTAGACCTCGTCGGCCTGCGCCGCAAGGTAATACTGGCCCTGCAGGAAATAATTGCCGTGGGCGATGACCTTCTTGCCCGTGGCGCGGAAGTCACGGATCGCCGCCGCCAATTCTTCCAGTTCCGGCTGGCCGGCGCGTTCCATGTCGTTGGTCTCGATCAACAGCGCCTGGATGCGCGCATCGGTCCCGGCGCGGCGGATTGCGCGCGTGAGGTCTGAGAGCAGCGTCTGCGGCGCGCTCTCGCCCTGGGCTTCGCTCAGCGCACGCTGCAGCGGCTCGCCGGCGAGCTGCTCGACGATGTCGCCTGCGGGACGGATGAGCAGCGCGCCGCGCTCGGGCAGGCGCGGAATCGAGCCGCGCAGGCCTGCGATCACCAGCGTGAACAGCGCCAGCAGCAGCAGCAGATGCAGCACGCGGCGCAGGACGTCGAGCCCGCGCCACAGGTTGCGGAAGAAAGCGAGCAGGTAGCGCATGCGTCCTGTGGCCTGTTAGCGCTTATGGGATCGCTGCGCCCGCGGCGCGCGCAATTGGCCCCTAAACCTTCTCTTCGATGCGCGCCGACTTGCCGGCGCGGTCGCGCAGGTAGTAGAGCTTCGCGCGCCGCACGTTGCCGCGCCGCTTGACGCTGATGTCGCTGATCGCGGGGCTGTGCGTCTGGAAGGTGCGCTCCACGCCCTCGCCGTGCGACACCTTGCGCACCGTGAACGAGGAATTGAAGCCGCGGTTGGAGATCGCGATTACCACGCCCTCGAAGGCCTGCACGCGCTCGCGCTCGCCCTCGACGACCTTGACCTGCACGACCACGGTGTCGCCGGGCTTGAAATCCGGCACCTTGCGCGTCATGCGCTCGGCTTCCAGCGTTTGAATGATGTTCATGTGTCGCCTTCCTGTTCCCGTTCCTGCAAAAATTCCTGCAGCAGCGCCGCGCGCTGCGCATCCAGTGTCACCCCGTTCAGCAACTCAGGCCGCCGCAGCCAAGTGCGGCCCAGCGCCTGCTTCAGCCGCCAGCGCGCAATCGCGGCATGGTCGCCCGACAGCAGCACCGCCGGCACCTGCGCGCCCTCGTACGCCTCCGGCCGCGTGTAATGCGGCCAGTCGAGCAGGCCATCGCTGAACGACTCCTGCTGCGCCGAGCGCTCGTCGCCCAGCGCTCCCGGCAGGAGCCGCGCCAGCGCATCGATCAGCACCAGCGCCGGCAGCTCCCCGCCCGAGAGCACATAATCGCCGATCGAGAGCTCGAGATCGACTTCCGCCCCAAGCACCCGCTCATCAATTCCTTCGTACCGCCCCGCGACCAGCAGCAGCGCTGGTTGCGTCAGCAGGTCCAGCACCCTGGCCTGGCCCAGGCGTTCACCCTGCGCGGACAGCGCAATCGTGACGCTGCCTGCCGGCAGCCGCGCGCGCGCCGCGCGAATCGCCGTGCACAGCGGCTCAGGCTTCATCACCATCCCGGGCCCGCCGCCGTAGGGCCGGTCGTCCACCGTGTGGTGCACGTCGCGGGTGTGGGCGCGCGGATCTTCCGTGCCCACCATCAGCAGGCCGCGCTCCTGCGCCCGCCCGACGATGCCGTGCCGGAGCGCATCCCGGATCATTTCCGGGAACAGCGTGACCACTTCGATCAGCACCTTCGCTCTCCGCGCCGCGACCGGCCTAGAGTTCCTCCGGCCAGTCCACCTCGACTTCGCCCTGTTCGAGCCCCACCCGCCGCAGGTGGCTCGGCAAAGCCGGTATCCACAGTTCCCGCACGCCCGCCACCACCATCACCGGCGCAGCGGGCGCCTCGATGAAATGGCTGACCCGCCCGAGCTCACGCCCGGCGCGGTTGACCACACGAAACCCGATCAGGTCGTCGCGGTAGTACTCGCGCGCCGCGGTCGGCGGCAAGGCCGAACGCTCGATCTCGATGTCCCGGCCGCCGAGCAACTCAGCGGCATCACGATCCTCTACGCCCTCGAAGCGGGCTCGCAGCCAGCGTCCATCGAAAGCCGATTCCGCCACCGTGCACGGCACCCGTGCGCCCTGCATGTCCACCAGCATCCAGGAGCGATGCTGCAGCAGGTTGTCGGGAGGGTCCGTGTAGGACTGCACCTTCAGCCAGCCCCGCACGCCAGCCGCGCCGAGCACCCTGCCGAGCTTCACGTAGCGAGGCGGCCGAGCTTCGGCCACGACCGCTGTACTCCTTAGGCCGCCGCCTGCTTGCGGTAGGTGCTGACCAGTTGGCTCACGCGGTCGGAAAGCTGCGCCCCGAGCCCCACCCAATGATCAATGCGGCCCAGCTCCAGGCGCAGGCGGCTTTCCTTGCCACGCGCGACCGGATTGAAGAAACCAACCTGCTCAAGGCTGGAACCGCCCTGGCGCTTGCGGCTGTCCGTCACCACCACGTGGTAGAAAGGCTGGTTCTTGGCGCCGCGGCGGGTGAGACGAATGGTGACCATGTTTGGGGTAGCTCTGGGGTCCAAAAAAGAGCGCGGATTCTACGCAATGGCGGCCCGGACTTAAAGCCCTCAATGACTTATGGCCGCCAGCCTGTGCCCACCGGGGGCTATTGCGCCCCGCCGCGGAATGCGCCCATGAGCCGGCGCAGCCCCCCGCCCTTGAGCTGTTTCATCATCTTCTGCATCTCCAGGAACTGCTTGAGCAGCCGGTTGACGTCCTGGACCTGCACCCCTGCCCCGCGGGCGATGCGCCGCCGCCTGGACCCGTCGATGACCCCTGGAACCCGCCGCTCCCGGGGCGTCATGGCGTTAATGATCGCCACCTGCCGGCGGACCTGCCGGTCCGCCTGGTCGGGTGCCATGGCCCGCTGGCTCATCTGGGCCGGAAGCTTGTCCATAAGGGCCCCAAGGCCCCCCATGCGACGCACCTGCTCGAGCTGGGAGCGCAGGTCGGCCAGGTCAAAGGACTTGCCCTGGCCCAGCTTGCGAGCCAGCCGCTCGGCCTCACCGACCTCGATGTTGCGCTGCACACTCTCGACCAGGGCCACGACATCACCCATGCCGAGGATCCGCTGCGCCATGCGCTCAGGGTCGAAGGTCTCGAGCGCCTCGGTTTTCTCACCGACACCCAGGAACAGGACCGGCTTGCCCGTCACCTCGCGCACCGACAGGGCCGCACCGCCGCGTGCATCGCCGTCAGCCTTGGTGAGGACCACACCCGTGAGTTCCAGGGCCGTGTTGAAAGCGCGCGCGGCATTCAGCGCGTCCTGGCCGGACATCGCATCGACGACGAACAGGCGCTGGTGCGCATTCACGGCGCTGTCGATCTGCTGCACCTCGCTCATCAGTTCCGCGTCGATGTGCAAGCGTCCCGCGGTATCGACGATCAGCGCGTCGTAGACGCCACTGCGCGCCTGCGCCAGCGCCGCGGCCGCAATCACGGCTGGCGCCGCACCCGACGGCGCTGCAAAGAAATCGGCCTGCACCTGGGAGGCCAGCCGCTCGAGCTGCAAGATGGCCGCCGGACGCCGCACGTCGGTGCTGACCAGCAGCACGCGCTTCCTGTGCGTCTCGATCAGCCAGCGGGCGAGCTTCGCAGCGGTGGTGGTCTTGCCCGCGCCCTGCAGGCCCGCGAGCAGCAGCACCAGCGGCGGCTGCACGTTGAGCGCCAGGCTGGTGCCGGCCCCGCCGAGCAGCGCCACCAGTTCGCGATGCAGGATGCCGACCAGCGTCTGCCCGGGGCTGAGGCTGGCACTGACTTCGGTGCCGAGCGCGCGTGTCTTGACCGCATCGATGAAGCGCTTCACCACCGGCAGCGCGACGTCGGCCTCGAGCAGCGCAATGCGCACCTCGCGGAGCGTGTCGGCGATGTTGTCTTCGCTCAGGCGCCCGCGCCCGCGCAGTGCCGCCACGGCAGCGCTGAGCCGCCCGGTCAGTTGGTCAAACATCGGGCAATTGTACGCGCAGGGCCTATGCTATGGGTCCCCTGGCGCATTGCTCAAGGTGTCCGCGTGGATACGGCTCCGACCATCGCTCTGCTGCTCACGCTCCTCGGCCTGCTGGTGGTGATCGCATTTTCCGCAGGCACCGAGGTGGCGATGCTCTCGGTCAATCGCTACCGGGTGCGTACGCGGGCCGCCGCCGGCGAGCGCCGCGCCCGCGCGCTGGAAAAGCTACTGGCCAAGCCGGACCAATGGCTGGGTGCGAACTTGGTGATCCTGGAGGGGGCCAGCGTCGCCGCCTCCACGGTCTTGACGCTGCTGGCGCTGCGCGTGCCGCATCCGCACGCGCTGCCGGTCATGATGATCGCGCTGATGGTATTCATCATTATCTTCTGTGAGCTGGCACCGAAGATCTATGCCGCCATGCACAGCGAGGCGGTGGCCCTGAATTCGACGCTGGTATACCGGGCGCTGCTGTGGATCACCTGGCTGCCGCGGTGGTTCACCAACCGCGCCGCCTACGCCTTCCTGCGCCTGTTCGGCCTGCACGGCGCCTCGCACGGCGCGCAGGCGCTGAGCGCCGAGGAGCTGCGCACCGTGGTCAGCGAGTCGAGCGCGCTGATCCCGGCGCGCCACCGGCAGATGTTGCTGTCGATCCTGGACCTCGAGCGCGTGACGGTGAACGACATCATGATCCCGCGCCAGGACATCGCCGGCATCGACATCTCCGCCGATTGGGAGGACGTGCTCGAACGGCTCCGTCAGACTCCGCACACACGCCTGCCGGTGTACGACGGCGAACTCGACAACCTGATCGGCATCCTGCACATGAAGCGCACGGCGCAGGAATTCGCGCGCGCCACGCTGACGCGCGAGCGGCTGATCGAGCTGGCGCAGGCGCGCGAGCCCTATTTCGTGCCCGAGGGCACCTCGCTCATGCACCAACTGGCTCAATTCCAGCGCAACCGGCGCCGCCACGCTTTCGTCGTCAACGAGTATGGCGATATCGAGGGTATGGTGACGCTCGAGGACCTGCTCGAGGAAATCGTCGGCGAGTTCACCACTGATCCCGCGACGGTCGGCCACAAGGACGTGCACCGCGACGCCAGCGGCGCCTGGCTCGTGAACGGGAGCGCTTCGATCCGCGCCTTGAACCGCGCGCTCGGCTGGCAGCTGCCGGAGCTGGGCCCGAAGACGCTCAACGGCCTGCTGCTGGAGAAACTGGAAAACATCCCGCAACCGGGCACTTCGCTGCGCATCGGCGCGCTCGAATTCGAAGTCCTGCAGACGGTGGACAACTCGATCCGCACGGTGCGCGTGCGGCCGATTGTCGCGAAATCCTAGGGCCGGAAGGCCGCCTCGAGCGCCTCGGCCAGCGTCGCCACGGCGTCGATCTCGAGCCCCGGAACGCCCTGCCGCGGCGCGTTCTGCTGCGGCACGATGGCGCGCGCATAGCCCTGCTTGTGCAGTTCCTTCAGGCGCTCCTCGCCATGCGGCACCGGCCGCACCTCACCGGTCAGTCCCAGTTCGCCGAAGGCCACCAGCTTCGGATCCAGCGCCACGCCGCGCAGACTCGAGGCTATCGCCAGCGCGAGCGGCAGGTCGGTCGCCGTCTCGGTGATCGCCAGTCCCCCGACCAGGTTCACGTACACGTCGTGCTCGGCGAGTGAAACGCGCGAATGGCGGCTCATCACCGCCAGCAGCATGGCCAGGCGGTTCGCATCGACGCCCTGCGCGACGCGCCGCGGGGCGGAAAAGCGCGTCGCGTCGGTCAGCGCCTGCACTTCTATGAGCAGCGGTCGTCCGCCATCGCGCGCCACCATCACCAGGCTCCCGGGCACGGGCTGGGGATTGCGCGAGAGGAAGATCGCTGAAGGGTTCTTCACTTCGCGCAGGCCAGTGCCAGTCATCGCGAAGAAGCCCAGCTCGTTAACCGGGCCGAAGCGATTCTTGGTGGCGCGCAGCATGCGGTAGCGGCTGCCTGCGTCCGCGTCGAAATACAGCACAGTGTCGACCAGGTGCTCGAGCAGTTTGGGACCTGCGATCGCGCCATCCTTGGTCACATGCCCGACGATGATGACGCTGGCGCCACCCTGTTTGGCAAAGCGCACCAGCGCGGCGGTGCATTCGCGCAGCTGCTGCGGCGATCCGGGGCTGGAATCGACATTGCTGGTCTGCATGGTCTGGATGGAATCGATCACCAGCAGCGCGGCGCGCTGTTCGTTGCTGCGCGCCATGATGGATTCGAGCGAGTTGTCGCTGACCAGGCTCAGTTGCGGCGCGGCCAGCGACAGGCGCTGCGCGCGCTGCGTGG
Source organism: Gammaproteobacteria bacterium (assembly GCA_025359205.1). Lineage (GTDB taxonomy): Bacteria > Pseudomonadota > Gammaproteobacteria > Steroidobacterales > Steroidobacteraceae > FEN-1191. The sequence goes on along the minus strand of JANYHD010000001.1, from coordinate 20,560 downwards.
TTTGTTGCGTCGATTCCTCAGCGGAGGCGTACAGCACTGGAGCAGTCGCGCCAATGGCCGCGGCCACCTGCAGCAGCAGCGTCGACTTACCGATGCCGGGCTCGCCGCCGAGCAGGCTCACGGAGCCGACGCCCAAGCCCCCGCCGAACACGCGATCCAGCTCCGCCATGCCGAGGCTCAGGCGCACTTCAGCCACGTGCTCGGCGGGCAGCCCCACGGGTACCGATGACGCGGCGGCATGCGCCCAGGAGCGCGACTCGGCGCGCACCCCCATCACGCGGGTCAGCGTGTTCCAGGCGCTGCAATGCGGGCACTGGCCCTGCCACTTCAGCGACTCGCCCCCGCAGGAGCCGCAGACGTAGACCGGTTGATTGCGAGCCATGACGGCTTTGTAAGGCAGCGCCCGTCGCAGCGCAATCAAAACTCCAGTACGATGCCGCGCTATTGCAACCGGGGCCGGTCCGAACCAGTGCATCTGTGACCCCAGACGCGCCCGGGAGCGGCCGCCAATGGTAACTTTTGCGGCGCGGCGCGCTCCGGCCGCACGATTAGGACGGTAGCGGACCAGCACCTGTGATCCAGTTCACGTTTTCAAACAAGCTCTCCAGCCCCGGTACCGGGGCCCGGCGATGAGTCTGAAGGGCAAGCTGCGGTGCGTGGGCCTGACGGATACGGGACGCGTGCGCGAGCACAATGAGGACACGATCGCCTGGGACGCCAACCTGGGGCTGCTGGTGCTCGCCGACGGCATGGGCGGCTACAACGCCGGCGAAGTGGCGAGCGGCATCGCGGTCAAGACCATCGTGAACCTGGTGCGTGAAGCGGTCGAACGCGAGGACCTGTCGGCACCCGACCCGGGCACCGGTCTGTCGCGCACCGCGATCATCCTGCGCGACGCGATCACCCGTGCCAACAAGATCATTTTCCAGACCGCACGCACCCAACCCAACTGCGAAGGCATGGGCACGACCGTGGTCGGCGCGCTGTTCCACGACAATCGCGTCACCATCGCCCACGTGGGCGATTCGCGCATGTACCGGCTGCGCGGCGGCGCCTTCGAGCAGGTCACGCTCGACCACTCGCTGCTGCAGGAACTGGTCGACCGCGGCTTCTATTCACCCGAGGAAGCGCAGCGCGCGGCCAACAAGAACTACGTGACACGCGCGCTCGGCGTTGAGGCGGGCGTCGAAGTCGAAATCCAGGAACACCCGGCGCAGCGCGGTGATGTCTACATGCTCTGCTCGGACGGGCTCTCGGACATGGTTGAGGACGACGATATTCACTTAACGATCAACACCTTTGGTGCTAACCTTGATACGGTAGCGAAGCAGTTGATCCAGCTCGGTAACGATAACGGCGGGAAGGACAATATTTCTGTTCTGCTGGCCCAGGTCGTTGATTCGTTCCCGGTGCGTCGGGGAGTATTGGACCGGATGTTGGGTTGGTTCAGCTGATCTCTTATAAATAGGCGAGCACAAGGCGAGTACATATGGCTAGGCTGATTCTAAGTCTCGATGGCCAGGTAATGGCCGAGTACAACATGAACAAGGAGCGCTACACGATCGGGCGCCTCCCGGACAATGACATCCGCATCGACAACCCAGCCGTCAGCGGCCACCACTCGCTGATCATCAACATCCTGAACGACTCGTTCCTCGAGGACCTCAACAGCACCAATGGCACCTATGTCAACGGCAAGCTGATCAAGAAACATGCGCTGCAGCACGGCGACGTGATCACCTGCGGCCACCACCAGCTGCGCTTCGTCGAGGACGACACCGCGCAGCAGGACGAGTTCGAAAAGACCATGGTCATCCAACCCTCCGCGCGCCCCGTCGAGAAGGTGCGCGCCGCAGTGGCGGCCAGCGCCGAGGCGACGGCCTCGCGCCGCACGCTGGGCAATGGGACTCCGGCCATCAAGAAGGCACGGCTCCAGGTGCTCTCGGGCGCCTTCGCCGGCCGCGAGCTCGAACTCACCAAGACACTGACCACGCTCGGCCGACCGGGCGTGCAGGTGGCGGCGATCACGCGCCGTTCAGAAGGCTACTTCCTGGTGCATGTCGACGCCGACTCGCCGGAGAACTACCCGCAGGTGAATGGCGCGCCGATTGGCGCCACCGCCCGCAAACTGGTGGACAACGACGTCATCCAGCTCGCTGGTGTGAAGATGGGCTTCTTCGAGGGATAGCGGCGGCTCGCCAGCGTGGCGCTGCCGCGGGTAGTCAGCGCAGCACGCCCTCGGCGTAGGAGTCGGCGGCGTAGTTCGCGAAGCGGCTGTACTGGCCCTGGAAGGTCAGCATGAAGGTGCCGATCTCGCCGTTGCGGTGCTTGGCCAGGTCGATCTCGGCGATGCCGCGCTTGGGCGTGTTCTTGTCGTAGACCTCGTCGCGATAGATCAGCAGGATCATGTCCGCGTCCTGCTCGATCGCGCCACTGTTGTGAGTCACAAGACCATCGGCCATCCAGTTGGCGGGACCAGGCACCGTCAGATCAAAAACGTCCGCTTCGCCGTCCGGCACTATTGCCACGATGCGATCCCAGTAGAGCTCAGAAGTGGCCCAGGTCTCCAATTCTTTGCTCTGCAGCAATTGAGCGTAGTCGAGCAACAGGGTGCGGCTCGGAGCGAAGCGAAAATGACTTGACCCGCCGTACGAAGTGCCGCGTAGCTGCGCCATTTGCCGGGTCGTCACACCTTGTTCGCGCATCAGTGCACGCACGCGCGCAAAAACCGCCAGTGGCAGGGTATCCACATTGGTGTTGGCGCACGCCGCATGCTCGGCGTAATGCGCGGCCAGCGCTTCGATCGCCGCCGCTCTGGGTCCAAATCCGCCAACCAGTGCTGCGAATCGCAGCTGCGCTTCCATGCCGCTCACGTCAACGGTGTAAACGGGTCTGTGGCTCGCCTGATGCACGGCGCGCAGCCGTGCAACTACGCCCAGGCGCAATAGCAGCGCACTGACGTCTTCCGCAAGACGTGCGCTGCAGGTCGAGAAATAGACCCGTGGCATGCCCCGTTGACCCTGTTTGCGCAGCGCTACGCAGCCGTCGGTCGCCCACAAATGCTTCAGCAGCAGCGCGAGCTGCTCATCGCCCAGCGTGAACACGTCCGGCGGCAGGTGCTTCTCATGCGAACGCTGCCCGAATATCCCCAGCTGCTTGAGCCAGGCCCCGACTCCCGCAGGATGCCAGCGATTGCCATTGCCGCTAATGACCAGCTGATGCCAGGCCCCGCGACCGGCGCGCCGGCTGACCGTTGACCCGAAGGCTTCGGCAGCACACCGCACCGCTTCGCTGTTGGCCTCGGAGGCGGTCGTGTAGCGCAGCGGCTGGTGGCGGAGATAGCTGCCGTCGCCCACCAGGTGGCCGAGCAGAACGAGCCAGTGTTCGGGCCACCGTACAACGGACTGCGGCTGAGGAATCCGCCGCGCCAACCCCAGGCGATCGCCCGGCTTCAGCGCGTTGACCGCCGTCCAACCCGCTACTGCCAGCATGCGGTGCTCGGCAGTGGCGCGAATACTGCGACCACTGGCAAGTTGCACCTTGAAAACCGGTTTCGAGCCCACTCGCCAGACCTTGTCCGAGCGCGCAGCCACGATGCGTTGCTGCTCATCGATCGACCAGACTTCGGGGGTCGAACCCTCGAGATCGCGAATCGGCACACGACGTCCATCTTTCAGGCATACCAGCGTATCCCCGGTAACGCATTCACGCAGGTCCGACATCACGGGTTTCTTCTCGGTGCGCTGCTCGACGCCGCGGTTGAGCTGCGAGAGCGCGATCACCGGCACGGCCAGTTCCTTGGCGAGCGCCTTGAGGCCGCGCGAAATCTCGGCGATCTCCGTGGCGCGGTTTTCCTTAGTGCCCGGCACCTGCATGAGCTGCAGGTAGTCGATCACGATCAGGTCGAGCCCATGCTCGCGCGCCACGCGCCGCGCCCGAGCGCGCAGCTCGGTCGGCGTCAGGCCCGCTGATTCGTCGATGAAGATGCGGGCCTCGGCGAGCTGGCTGGTGGCCGCGGTCACGCGCACCCAGTCATCATCCGAGATCTGCCCGCTGCGGATACCATTGAGCGGCACTCCGCCGATCGAGGCCAGCATGCGCGTGAGCAGCTGCTCGGCCGGCATTTCCATGCTGAAGATCGCCACCGAAGAGCGCGTGCCCGGATTCACCGCCGCGTATTCGGCGATGTTCATCGCCAGTGTGGTCTTGCCCATCGAAGGGCGGCCCGCGACGATCACCAGGTCGCCCGGGCGCAGTCCGCCGGTCTTGCGGTCGAAATCAGCGAAGCCCGTGGGCAGGCCGCGCAATGAGTTCGGGTTGTCGTGCCACTGGTCAATCTTGTCGATCAGTGGTGGCAGCAGCGTGCTGACCTTGACCGCGCCATCGCGCCGCCCGGTGCTCTGTTCGGCGATCGCGAACACCTGCTGCTCGGCCTCGTCCACCAGCTCGCGTGCCGAGCGGCCGTCGTTGGCAAAGGCGGCGGCCGCGATCGTGCGCCCGGCACTGATCAGCCGCCGCAGCAGCGAGCGCTCGCGCACGATCTGCGCGTAAGCGCGCACGTTGGCCGCGGTCGGCGTGTCGCGCGCAAGGCTGCCGAGGTAGGCAAGGCCACCAGCGGCTTCGAGCCGTCCATTGCGCTCCAGGTGTTCGGCCGCGGTGACCACGTCGGCCGGCTTGCCGCCGGCGATCAGTTCGGCCAGGGCGCCGAAGATGAGCTGGTGATCAGGGCGGTAGAAATCCTCAGCAACGATGACGTCGCCGACCTGGTCCCAGGCGGTCGCGTCGATCAGCAGGCCGCCCAGCACAGCCTGTTCGGCTTCCGCCGAATGCGGTGGCGTTGCCGCACCAGGGTCGGCGGGCAATTCGGACTCGCGACGTGAACGGAGCGGCCCGGCCATGGTGCTGACCGCTCCCCTTGCGTCCGTAGGGCTCTAGCCCTGCTCTTCGGCCGCGATGATCACGATGATCGCGACCTCGACGTCGGTATGCAGGTGCAGCGTGACCTGGTGCTCGCCGACCTGGCGGATCGGTCCCGTCGGCAGGCGCACTTCGCTGCGGTTGACCTTCTGCCCGGCAGCCGTGCAGGCCTCGGCAATGTCCGCCGTGCCTACCGATCCGAACAGCTTGCCTTCCGAGCCAGCCTTGGCGGTAATCGTGATGCGGAATTCACGGAGCGATTCGGCGCGCTGCTGGGCGCCGCCAAATTCCTCGCCCGCCAGCTTCTCGAGCTCGGCGCGCCGCAGCTCGAAGCGTGCGACGTTGGCCTGCGTGGCCAGAGTGGCGCGGCCCGAGGGCAGCAGGTAATTGCGGCCATAGCCGCTCTTCACCTTGACGCGATCACCGATCGTGCCGAGGTTGGCTACTTTCTGCAGGAGTATGACGTCCATGGCTGGTGTACTCAGTGCTGATCGGTGTACGGCAACAGTGCCAGGAAGCGCGCGCGCTTGATCGCGGTCGCGAGCTGGCGCTGGTAGAAACTCTTCGTGCCGGTGATGCGGCTCGGCACGATCTTGCCGGTCTCGGTGATGTAGTTCTTGAGTATGCCCAGATCCTTGTAGTCGATCGTGGCAACGTCATCGGCTGTAAAACGGCAGAATTTCTTGCGGCGGACAAAGCGTGACATGGTGGTTCCTTAGGGAGTTTGCGTTGCGAGCGTTCAGGGGTTGAGCGACATGTCGTCGTCATCGCCCATTTCATCGCGCTCGCGACGCGCCTCGTTTTCCTCTTCCGTGCGTGACATCGGCGAGGGCTCGGTCACCGCGGCATCCATGCTGACCACCAGGTGGCGCAGCACGGCATCGCTGAAACGGAAGGCACCGGTGAGTTCGGCCAGGACCTTCTGGTCGCACTCGATGTTCATCAGCACGTAGTGCGCCTTGTGGACCTTGGCGATCGGGAAGCACAGCTGGCGCCGGCCCCAGTCTTCGAGGCGATGCACGGCGCCATTGCCCGCGGCAATCATGCCGCGGTAGCGCTCGATCATCGCCGGTACCTGTTCGCTCTGATCCGGGTGGACCAGGAACACCACTTCGTAATGCCTCATGATTGACTCCTTATGGATTAAAATGCCGCCCGCTCAAGGCATTAGCGGTGCGGCAAGGAGAAGCCGCGCAGGATACCCGAATGATGACGCCGGGCGCAACCGGCGCTGGGTCAGTCTCGCCCCTGGCGTCGGCTTTGGGCTGGATCTGGGCCGGAGCCTGCGGTCTGGCGCTGGCGCAGGGCCTCGTAAAGGAGCATCCCGGTGGCTACCGAGACGTTCAGGCTCTCGACGGAACCGAGGCTCGGGAGCGACACCAGCCAATCGCAGTTGCGTCGGGTCAACTCCCGCAGTCCCGTACCCTCCGCGCCCAGTACCAGGCAGCGCCCGCCGGTCAGGTCGGCCTGGTCTGCGCGCTGCGTGGCGAGCGCGTCCGCGCCCACGATCCACAGGCCCGCATCGCGGATGAGTTTCAGCGCGCGCGACAGGTTGGTGACCGTCACCACGGGCGTGGTCTCGGCCGCTCCGGCTGCGACTTTGCGGGCGGTGGCATTGAGCGTGGCCGCCCGATCGCGCGGCACGATCAGTGCCAGCACACCGCAGGCATCGGCCGTGCGCAGGCAGGCGCCCAGGTTGTGCGGGTCCTGCACGCCGTCGAGCGCCAGCACCAGGGGAGCGCGCGCCTCGCCAAGCCGGGCGTAAAACTCGTCTTCGGTCAGCGGCGGGAGTGGGACGACTTCGGCCACAACCCCCTGGTGGGCGACCTCGCCTACCCAGCCGCGCAGGCGCCCCGCATCGACACGCTCGATCGGCCGTCCGGCGTCTCGGGCCAGGATCTCGATGGCCACGGCGCGCTGATCGGTGCGTCCCTGCTGGATGTACAGGCGCAGCACGCGCTGCGGCGTGCGCGCCAGCAGCGCGCGCACCGAGTGCAGGCCGTAGATCCTCTCGCTCGCCATCAGCCCTTCACCGTCAGTCAGCCGCCAGCTCCAGGTCGATCATGCCCTCGACCGGATTTACGGCCGTGACCATGACACGCACGCGCATGCCGGGGCTGAACTTACGCCCGCTGCGCCGCCCCTGCCACTGGCCGCCATCGCGCGTCATCGCGTAGTCGTCATCGCGCAGCGCCGTGAGATGCAGCAGGCCATCGGCGCCGACACCGAGCAACTGCACGAAGCAGCCGAACTCGATCACGGTGGTAATCAGGCCCTCGAAGCTCTGGCCGACGCGATCGCGCAGGTACACGCACTTGAGGAATGACTCGACATAGCGATCGGCCTCATCGGCGCGCTTCTCGAGCCGCGATAGATCGGCGCCGACGGGCTCGAGTGCGGATTGCTCGGCGCTGGATTCGCGCGGCGCCAGCCCCAGGCCGGCGCGCAGCGCGCGGTGCACCAGCAGGTCCGGGTAACGGCGAATCGGCGAGGTGAAATGCGCGTAGTCCGGCAATGCCAGACCAAAATGGCCGATGTTGCCGGGCTGGTAGACGGCCTGGGACAGCGAGCGCACCACCAGCGTTTCGACGAAGGGCCGCAGCTCCGCGTCGCGCACGTGTGGCGCAATGCCGGCCAGGTCGCGCGTGCGCACTTCTTCCGGCAGTTGCAATTCGATGCCGAGCACGTGGAGCGTGGCCTTGAGGTTATCGAGCTTGCGCTGCTCCGGCGGCTGGTGCACGCGGTACAGCGCGGGCATGTGCAGGCGCTTGAGCTCCTTGGCCACCGCTACGTTGGCCAGCACCATGCATTCCTCGATCAGCTTGTGCGCCTCGTTGCGCGACTTGAATTCGATCGCGCGTACCTGCTCTTCCTTGCTGAAGACGAAGTTCGCTTCCGGCGCGTCGAATTCGAGCGCGCCGCGGCGCGAGCGCGCTCGCAGCAGCGCGTGGTACACCTCGACCAGCGGCTCGAGCTTCTCGACCAGCGCTCCGAGCGCGGCCCGCGCGGCCGGCTCGCGCGTGAACAGCAGCGCAAAGGCCGCATCGTAGGTGAGCCGTGCCGCAGAACGCATCACGGCCGGGTAGACCCGCCAGCCCTTGAGCGCGCCGCGGGCGGTGACGTGCATGTCTGCGACCATGCACAGGCGGTCGACGTTCGGTTCCAGGGAGCACAGGTGATTCGACAGCGCCGTTGGCAGCATCGGCAGCACGCGATTCGGGAAATAGACCGAGGTGCCGCGCGCGCGCGCTTCAGTGTCGAGCATGGTGCCCGGCCGCACGTAATGACTGACATCTGCGATCGCGACCAGCAAACGGAAATCTTCGCCGTCGCGCTCCGCGTACACGGCATCGTCAAAATCGCGCGCGTCGGCGCCGTCGATGGTCACCAGTGGAACGTTACGCAGATCGACCCGCGTCGCAACTTCTGCGGGATCGACATGATTTCCAAATCGCTTGGCTTCCTGTAGCGCTGCGGGGCTGAATTCCTGACCCAGGTCGAAGCGCGCGATCGCCGCCTCGGTCGACATCTCGAGCGGCCGCTCCGGGTCCAGACGCTTGCGTACCCAGGCCTCGCCCGTTACGCCTTCGGCCGGATAGCGCTTGATGTCGGCAATGACCCAATCGCCGGGTTGTGCGCCCTGCGTGCCCGTGTGCGGAATGTTGCACACGATCGCCAGCCGCCGGTCCGCGGCGCGCACGCGCAACTCGTGTCCCTGGCGCTCGACCACGCCAAGGAAGGCGCTGAGGCCCCGCTCCAGCACGCTCTGGACGCTGCCGACCCAGCGGTTCTGCGCATCCTTGTGCAGCGTGAGACTGACGCGGTCACCCTGCACCAACCCCGACATTTCGCGCGGCGGCAGGAACACGCCGCCCTCGATGCCTTCCACCCGCGCGAAGCCAAAGCCTGCACGATTCGGTGAAACAACGCCTTCGGCGGTGGCAGGCTCACCCTTGCCGGGCTTGCGCACCTGGTGGCGCGAGCTGCGATGGGCAGGATGGCGAGTCGTGCGGGTTGGTTTTCGGCTACGGGTCAATTGACAGCTCCGGGCACCTTGCATAGATTGCGCCGCCGCCCTGATCCCCGGCCTTCGGCGGCGGCGAGAGCCTACCAGCTTTGCCGCGACGGCGGTTGACGAACCTGAACGGGATGGATTCTGCTTTGATGACGCTGGCTATTACGTATCTGTACGCCGCGTTGTGCATATTCGTGGCAGCCGTGGTTCGAGGTTACAGCGGCTTTGGTTTTTCACTGCTGTCCATCACCGCCATTTCGCTGGTCTTGCCGCCCGCCGCAGCAGTGCCATCGATATTTATGCTCGAGATTCTGGCGGGTCTGCCTTTGCTGCACGGTGTCTGGCGCCTCATACACTGGCGCGCCCTGCTGGGGCTGTTCTGTGGTGCGCTCATCGGCACGCCGTTCGGCGTCTACGCGCTGGCGCACGCCCCGGCCGCTCCGCTGACACTGGGCCTGGCCGTATTCGTGTTCGTTTCAGCGCTGTTGCTGGCCCGTGGCTACAGGCTGCAGCGCATGCCGGGTCTTGGCGCGGCTCTTGCTACCGGCACCGCCTCGGGTCTCGCCAACGGTGGTTTCGGCATGGGCGGTCCCCCTGTGATCCTTTTTTTCTTCAGTTCGCCAGCAGGAGTCGACGTGGGCCGCGCCTCGCTCATCGCCTACTTCTTCCTGTCGGATCTGGTCGGCCTGGCCTGGCAGGGCTGGAACGGCCTCATCGCGACGCCAACGGTGATACGCGCCGCACTGTTCCTGCCGCCGCTGGCGGCCGGCATCTGGCTGGGCAATCATCGCTTCAAACGCGCTGACCCCGGCAGCGCCAATCGCTGGGTGCTGCGCCTGCTGATGGCGCTGGCTTTGCTGACCGGCGCGCGGGCTCTGTCGCAGCTCTGATCCTGGCGTTCGCTAGTCCGCGCGCGGGGCAGACCACCACCGACGGATCGCGTAACCGCCCAGCATGGCGAGCGCACTCACGATGCCGAACAGCAGCGGCAGGCGTTGGTCAGCAATGAATGCCATCGCCGCCACGATCGCGAGCATCGTGGCGATTGCAACGATGGTCAGCGCCGGAAACGCCCACATGCGCGCGCGCAGCCGCTCCGGTGCTTCGCGTTCGAGGCGTCGGCGCAGGCGCAGCTGCGCGAGCGCAATCAACAGGTAGACGAAGATCGCGACCGTGCCGTAGGAATCAACGAGGAAAGCGAACACATGCTCGGGGGAGACGTAGTTCATGATCACGGCGGCGTAACCGAACGCCGTGCTCAGCAGGATCGCGCTCACCGGCACGCCCCGCCGGTTGAGCCTGGCGATACCGTGGGGCGCATCGCCGCGGCGCGCCAGCGCCATGACCATCCGCGATGAGGCAAACAGGCCGCTGTTGAGAGCCGACAGCACCGCCGTCAGGATCACCCCATTCATGATCTGGGCCGCGCCCGGTACATGCACGGCCGCCAGCGCCGTGACGTAGGGCTGGATGATCCCGGGTGAATTCCACGGCACCAACGTGACGACCACGAGGATGGAACCGACGTAGAACACCAGCACTCGCGCGACCACGGACTGCATCGCGCGCGCGACCGCCTGCTCGGGCTCGGCCGACTCAGCCGCGGCCACGGTGACGATCTCAGCGCCGAAGTAGAAGCCGGTGGCGGCCACCGCACCCGTAAGCACCGGTATCGGTCCCTTGGGCATGAACCCGCCGTGGGCGGTCAGGTTCGCGAAACCCCCGGGAAGATCCGGCCACAGTCCGCAGGCGACCACGATGCCGATAGCGAGGAACAGCGTGATCGCGATGACCTTGATCGATGCAAACCAGTATTCGGTCTCGCCCCAGGAACGCACCGACAGCAGGTTCAACAGCGTGAATACCGTCATCAGCGCGAGCGTGAAGCACCACGGCGCCACCGCCGGAAACCAGCCGTGCAGCAAGCGGGCCCCCGCCACGGCCTCCAACGCGACGACGATGATCCAGAAATACCAGTACATCCATCCCGTCATGAAGCCCGCCAGTTCACCGAGCGCCAGGCGGTTGTACTCGTAGAAGCCGCCCGTGGCAGGATATGCGGAAGCCATCTCGCCCAGCATGCGCATCACCAGCACCACCAGCGTGCCGGTCAGCGCAAACGACAGCACGGCGGCAGGACCCGTGGCCTGGATGACGACACCGCTCCCGACGAACAGCCCGGCGCCTATCACTCCGCCCAGCGCGATCATGCGCATGTGGCGGGCCTTGAGCGTACGTCGCAAACCGTTCGAGCCGTCGGCGGTCAGGGCTGGATCCTGGTTCATGCGTGCTCTCGCGTTGGGATGCCGCGCAGTGCGGCGTGGACGTGCCGGACGATCGCCAGTTCTTCGTTGGCCTCGACGATCCAGATCGCGCAGTTTGACCCGCCTGCGGCGAGCGCGGGTTCATTGCGGCGATTGCGCTCGGCATCGATCGCAAGGCCGAGCCATGCCAGATGATCGACAATCCGCGCCCGCACCGCCGCGCTCCCGGCACCAATACCGCCGGTGAAAGCAACGGCGTCGAGCCCGCCGAGCGCCACCGCGAGCGATCCTGCATGGCGCGCCGCCCAGTAGCAGAAATGCTCGAGCGCGCGCCGGCACAGCTCGTCGTCGATCCGCTCCAGTTCGCGCATGTCCGGACTTTGCCCGGAAAGGCCGAGCAGCCCCGAACGCCGGTAAAGCAGTTCCTCCAATTCAGCCACCGTCAGGCCGCGGTCGCGCTGCAGCGCCAGCAGCACGCCCGGATCGATCGCGCCGCAGCGCGTGCCCATCACCAGCCCGTCGAGCGTCGAAAAGCCCATCGTCGTCGCCACGCTGCGGCCCGCGCGCACCGCGGCGATGCTGCAGCCATTGCCGAGGTGGAAGATCAGTAGGCGGCCGGGCGGGGTCCCGCCGCCCTGCTCCGTGAGCACGGTCGTGACATGTTCGTAGTTGAGCCCATGAAAGCCGAAGCGCCGGTAACCCGCCTCGTGCAACTCTGTCGGCAGCGCATAGCGGCTCTCGATCTCCGGCATGGTCGCGTGGAAAGCCGTATCGAAGCAGGCCACCTGTGGAAGCCGCGGCGCCGCGGCGCGCAGCGCCTCGATGGCCTCGAGGCCAGAGCGATTGTGCAGTGGCGCGAGCGAGCGCAGCGCGCGCAATTCCTCGACGTGCGCGTCATCGACGATCATTGGGGCCACGAACCGCGCTCCGCCATGGACGATGCGGTGGCCGCAGGCGCTGATGTTTGCCGTCGCGACGCCGCGTTGCGCGAGCGCACCGAGTATTTCGCCAAGCGCGGCCGCATGCCCAGTCGGCGCAGGCAATTCGCGCGCCAGCACGGGCCCCTCGTCCCCGATCAGGAATCGCGGCCGCGCGCCAATGCCTTCGACCTGGCCGTGCCACTGGCGCGATTGCTCATCGAAGAGCGCGAACTTCAGCGATGAGGAGCCCGCGTTCAGGATCAGCACACGCCGGCCGGCGTCAGCCTTCATGCCGGTTTTTGCGGTCGCATGTCTTCGCGCCGGATGCCGGCGACGACGACAGGCTTCTTCATCGCATCGCGCCGGAACGGTTCACCCAGTTCCTGGTTCAGCAGCACCTCGATGAAGGTGGTGACGCCCTGCGCTTGCTGCGCGCAGGCCTCGCGCAGTGTCAAAGTGAGTTCGTCCACGGTGCGCACCGTGACGCCGCGATGCCCGCAGCTCTCCGCCACCCTTGCGTAGCTCACCGCCGGGTCGAGCTCGGTGCCAACGAAGTTGTTGTCGTACCAGAGGATCGAGTTGCGCTTCTCCGCTCCCCACTGGTAGTTGCGGAAGATCACCATCGTAACCGCCGGCCAGGGATCGCGGCCGATCGAGGTCATCTCGTTCATCGAGATGCCGAACGCGCCGTCGCCTGCAAACCCGACCACCGGCGTATCGGGATTCCCGATCTTTGCACCGATGATCGAGGGGAAGCCGTAGCCGCAAGGGCCAAACAGGCCAGGCGCGAGGTACTTGCGGCCTTGCTCGAAGGTCGGATAGGCATTGCCAATGGCGCAGTTGTTGCCGATGTCACTGGAAATGATCGCGTCCGCAGGCAGTCCCGCGACGATGGCCCGCCAGGCCGTGCGCGGCGACATGGCGCGCGGCTCGCGGGCGCGGCAGCCGGCGTTCCAGCTCGTGCCTGGATCGTCGTCCTCGTGGTCCATCGCGGCCAGCGCTGTCGCCCAGCTGCGCTGGTGCGCGCCGATCAGCGCGCGCCGCTCAGCGCGTCTGTCGTTGCCGGCATCTGGCGCGAGCTGCGCGAGCAGCTGCGCCGCCACCTGCCGGGCATCACCGCAGATGGCGACGGCGACGGGCTTGGTCAGGCCGATGCGGTCCGCGTTGATGTCGACCTGGATGATGGCGGCGGACTTCGGCCAGTAGTCGAGCCCGTAGCACGGCAGCGTCGAGAAGGGATTGAGGCGCGTGCCCAGCGCCAGCACCACGTCGGCCCTGGAGATGAGCTCCATCGCAGCGCGCGAGCCGTTGTAGCCCAGCGGCCCCACCGCAAGCCTGTGACTACCGGGAAAGGAATCATTGTGCTGGTAGTTGTTGCAGACCGCGGCGTCGAGGCGCTCGGCCAATGCGGCGCACTCAGGCGTAGCGCCACCCAGCACGACGCCGGCGCCGGACAGGATCACCGGGAAGCGTGCCAAGGACAGGAGCCGTGCGGCTTCGGCGATGGCCCGGGCGCCGCCCGCTGGCAGTTCGAACTCAATCGCTTCCGGCATTGGCACGTCGATGACCTGGGTCCAGAAATCACGCGGAATGTTGATCTGCGCGGGCGCTGACAGGCGCTTCGCCTTGCAGATCACGCGGTTCAGCACTTCCGGCACGCGGACCGGATCGCGCACTTCCTCCTGGTAAGCCACCATGTCGCGAAACACGGCCATCTGTTCGACTTCCTGGAAGCCGCCCTGGCCGATCGTGCGGTTCGCGGCCTGTGGCGTGACCAGCAGCATCGGTGTGTGATTCCAGTAGGCCGTTTTGACGGCGGTGACGAAGCCGGTGATCCCTGGTCCGTTCTGCGCGATGGCCATGGCGATCTTGCCAGTCGAGCGCGTGTAACCGTCGCAGATCAATCCGCCGTTGGTTTCGTGGGCAACGTCCCAGAAGCTGATGCCGGCCCTGGTGAACAGATCGGAAATCGGCATGAAGGCCGAGCCGATGATGCCAAAGGCGTGCTCGATGCCATGGCGCTGCAACACCTTTACGAAGGCTTCCTCGGTGGTCATCTTCATCGGCAGTTCTCCTCGATCGTGGGCGCACGCTGGCCGACGCGCCGGAACGGCGCGGTTGAGTGGATCGTGGCAGGGATCGTAGCGGCCGCGCCTCACGCCGCTGCGGTCAATTCAGCCAGTACCTCGGCGACGGCCGCCACGGCCCCCGCCATGCCGCGTTCCCCGAGTTGCCCCATGCAGCCGACGCGGAAGGTCTCGATCGCGGTGAGCTTACCCGGGTACAGAAGGTACCCGTGCGACTTGACGGCTTCGTAGAAACTCTTGAATTCGTACTGTGGCAGGCGCGGCGCGTGGAAAGTCACGATGATCGGCGCCTGGATCTCGGCGGGCAGGAAACTGCGCAGGCCCAGCTGGCCAAAGCCGCTGAGCAAGGTGCGGCAGTTGCCGGCGTAGCGCGCACCGCGCGCCGCGCAGCCACCCTCGCGCAGGTATTGCTCGATCGCCGCGTCGAAGGCGGCCACCACGTGCGTCGGCGGCGTGTAGCGCCACTGCGTGGTCTTCTGCATATAGACCCATTGGTCGTAAAGGTCCATTGCCAGCGAATGACTGTTGCCCTCGGCTCGTTCGAGCACCGTGCGCCGGGCGATCACGAAGGCCATGCCCGGCGGGCCTTCCAGGCATTTCCCGGACGCGGCGATGATGGCATCGAAGGGAGTCGCCCGTGCGTCGATCTCGAGCGCCCCGAATGAGCTCATCGCGTCGACGATCAGGCTGCGGCCGTGGCGCGCCACGACCTCGGCTACGGCCTGCAAGGGGTTGAGGATGCCCGCGCTGGTTTCACAATGGACCAGCGCGACATGTGTAATGCCCGCATTGGCGGCCAGCGTCCGCTCGATGTCGTCGGCGCGCACCGCGGCGTCTTCCGCATAATCGATGGTCGTCAGCTTGCGGCCGAGCACGCGGCAAATGCGCGCGATGCGCTGGCAGTAGGCGCCGTTCTGCGGCACCAGTATGTGGCCGTCGCGCGGCACAAGCGTGCCGATCGCGGCTTCGACCGAGAACGTGCCGCTGCCCTGGAGCGGGACGCACTCGTGCGTTTCGGTCGCGTGCACGATGGCGAGCAAGCGCTCGCGCACCCGTCGTGTGATCTGGTTGAAGTCGCTGTCCCAGGAACCCCAATCCCGCAGCATGCTTTGCTTGGTGGCCAGGGAGGTCGTCAGCGGGCCAGGAGTCAGCAGGTAGGGTACTTGGGTCATAGCGATACTCAGGCGTTCTGGCCCGCACGTAGCAGGCCGGAGCTGCGAACCGGGAGGCCGCGTATACAGTAAACTGTCGGGCGCGTACTGTCATCTGTCCGACAGCCAGCGGGATCATGATGCGCGAGATCGAAGTCAATGGACGCGGCTATCGGCTGCCCAGGCAGCCATCGGTGGTCGTGTGCGTCGACGGTTGCGAGCCCGATTACATTGCCCAGGCTGTCGCCAACGGGCACATGCCCTGGATGAAATCGGTGCTGGCCAATGGCACGGCCGTGATCGCCGACTCGGTCGTGCCAACGTTCACCAATCCCAACAATCTTTCGATCATCACCGGCGCACCGCCGTCGGTGCACGGCATCTGCGGCAATTATCTCTACGACGTTGCCAACAACGTCGAAGTCATGATGAACGATCCCAAGTGGCTGCGCGCCCCTTCCCTGCTCGCCGCACTCGCGGACGCTGGCTGCGCTGTGGCGGTGATCACGGCCAAGGACAAGCTGCGCCGGCTGCTTGGCCACCACATGCGTGGCGTGTGTTTCTCGGCCGAAAAGGCCGATCAGACGACGCTGGCAGAACATGGGATTGAGGGCGTCATCGAACTCGTGGGCCGACCGGTGCCTGATGTGTACAGCGCGGGACTGTCCGAGTTCGTGTTCGCCGCCGGCGTGCGCCTGATGGAAACGCGCCGCCCCGACGTCATGTACCTGTCGACGACCGACTACGTTCAGCACAAATACGCGCCGGGCGCCGCCCCGGCCAATGACTTCTACCGCATGATGGACGGCTACCTGGGAACGCTCGACAATCTCGGTTGCGTTATCGTCGTGACGGCCGACCACGGCATGAACGCGAAGACACGCCTGGATGCGAGCCCGGATGTCATCTACCTGCAGGACCAGCTCGATGCGTGGCTGGGCGCAGGCCGTGCCCGCGTGATCCTACCCATCACTGATCCCTATGTCGTGCACCACGGTGCGCTCGGCTCCTTTGCCACCGTGTATCTGCCGGCGGCAGCAGACCAGGCTGCCATCGCCGCGCGCATCCGCGCCTTAGCCGGCATTGAACTGGTGCTGACACGAACCGAGGCCGCGGCGCGCTTCGAGCTGCCGGCCGACCGCATCGGCGACCTGGTCGTCACCGGCGAGCGTTCCGTCGTGATCGGCAGCGCCGCGGCACGCCACGACCTGTCGGGCCTGGATGCGCCGTTGCGCTCACACGGTGGACTGTCAGAGCAGCGGGTTCCGCTGGTCATGAACCGCCGCATCGCCGATCTCGATGCCGGCCGCCGCTGGCGAAACTTCGACGCCTTCGACTGGGTACTCAATCGTGCCGCCTGAGGAGGCCGCTTTCGACAGCCTGCGCATCGGCACCGAGCGCATTCGCACGCCGCGCAGCGGCGAGGTCCACAGCCCGTACGACGGCAAGCTCGCCGGCACGGCGCCCATGGCCAGCGTCGAGCATGTGCGCCGCGCGATCGCGGCGGCGCGCGCGTTCCGCTCGCCACTGTCGCGTTACGATCGCTACCAGATCTGCTATCGCGCCGCGGAGCTGATCCGCGCGCGGACCGCTGCGATCTCCGACCTGATCACCGCGGAGAGCGGCCTCAGCAAGAAGGACTCGGTCTACGAAGTCGGACGGGCCTGCGATGTGTTCCTGTTCGCAGGCAACGCGGCGCTCCAGGACGACGGCCAGATCTACTCCTGCGACCTCACCGCCCACGGCAAGCGCCGGCGCGTCTACACGCAGCGCGAGCCGCTGCAAGGCGTGATTGCAGCCATCACGCCATTCAACCACCCGTTGAACCAGGTCGCGCACAAGGTGGCGCCGTCGATCGCGACCAATAACCGGATGGTGCTCAAGCCCTCGGAGAAGACACCGCTGACCGCGCTGTTGCTCGCCGACCTGCTGCTCGAGGCTGGGCTGCCCCCGGAAATGTTCTGCGTCCTGACCGGCGACCCGCGCGAATTCGCCGATGAACTGCTGACGCATCGCGATGTGGATCTCATCACCTTCACGGGCGGCGTGCCGGTGGGCAAGTACATCGCCGCCAAGGCGGTCTACAAGCGCCAGGTGCTCGAGCTCGGCGGCAACGATCCGCTGATCGTCATGGAAGACGCCGATATCGAAGAAGCCGCTTCGCTCGCGGTCGCCGGATCCTACAAGAACTCCGGACAGCGCTGCACTGCGGTCAAGCGCATGCTGATCCACGCCGCGGTGGCCGATCGCTTCGTCGAACTGCTCGTGGAGAAGAGCCGCGCCATCGTCTACGGCGACCCGATGGATTCGCGCACCGACATGGGCACGGTGATCGACGAGGCCGCCGCCCGTAATTTTGAAGAGCGGGTCAATGACGCCGTGGGCCGCGGCGCCCGGCTGCTGTACGGCAACATCCGCAAGGGCGCCCTGTATTCGCCGACCGTGCTCGACGGCGTGACCGCAGACATGCAAGTGGTGAAGACCGAGACGTTCGGCCCGGTATCTCCGGTGATCCGGTTTGACTCCATTGACGAGGCCATCCGGATTGCGAACTCGACCGACTATGGCCTCTCCTCCGGGGTCTGCACGAATCGGCTCGACTACATCACCCGCTTCGTGTCCGAGCTGAACGTCGGCAGCGTCAACGTACGCGAGGTGCCCGGCTACCGGCTCGAGCTGACGCCCTTCGGCGGCATCAAGGATTCGGGCATCGGCATCAAGGAAGGGGTGCAGGAGGCGATGAAATCGTTCACCAACGTGAAGACTTATTCACTGCCCTGGTGATCGGGCAGCAATTGACAGCCTCGCACCCCTTACGTACATTGCGCCGCCCACTTGAGCCCAGGTGGCGGAATTGGTAGACGCACTAGTTTCAGGTACTAGCGGGTAACACCGTGGAGGTTCGAGTCCTCTCCTGGGCACCAAACCCCTGTTCCAGCCGGTTTCCCCGGGTCCCACCTTGCCCCAATTCTTCCTGTAAGTCATTGATTATTGTCAATTGACTGGTCACTGATCGACCCAGCCAGTCCCTTGACAGCCCATGGCTTGTGCGGGTAACTATACGGGTAACTCCTGAATTCGGAGTCCCTGTTACCCGCATCCAAGCAGGGATCACCGACAGCGATTCGATAGCGCTTTGAGGGTGCTTGACCGCGAGGTTTGGGCCATGGCTCTGACCGATGTTGCCATCCGAAACGCCGCCCCTCGGGAGCGACCCTTCAAACTCAGTGACGGTCAGGGCCTCGTCCTGATCGTCAATCCCAATGGTTCCCGGTGGTGGCGGCTGCGCTATTACTTTGGCGGCCCCGAGAAAATGCTTGCTCTTGGCGTCTACCCGGATGTCTCCCTCAAGGATGCCCGTAACAAAGCGGAAGCCGCACGAGCCGTACTTCGCCAGGGCCGGGACCCCAGCTACGAGCGCCAGGTCTGTCAACCGGCGTCCAAGACTGACCACCGACCGGCGCCCAACATTGACCAGGGTGATGGGCTGTTTGGGTGAGGTTCTGGGTTCTGGATTCGGGGTTCTATTACCTGCGTAAGCAGTAGCCCAGTCTGCCGCGTCAGCGGCAGATGGGTCGGGGATTGGGGGATTCGGAGCACGGTCAGTTGCGGTTCTTGAACCGATGGCTGTCGTTGCCGGTCTCGATGATCTCGCACCGATGGGTGAGCCGATCAAGGAGCGCGGTGGTCATCTTGGCATCCCCGAACACGCTGCTCCATTCGCCGAACGTCAGGTTCGTGGTGACGATGAGCGACACGCGCTCGTAGAGCTTGCTGATCAGATGGAACAGCAGCGCGCCGCCGTCCGGCGAGAACGGCAGGTAACCCAGCTCATCGAGCACGATCACGTCCATGCTCAGTAGGCGCGAGGCCAGTCGCCCGGCGCGGCCCACGCGCTTCTCGGCGTCGAGCTGATTGACGAGATCGACGACACTGTAGAAGCGCGCCCGCTGGCCCTGGACGACGACTTGGCGCGCGAGCGCGGTGGCCAGATGCGTCTTCCCAGTGCCCGTGCCACCGACCAGCACGATGTTGCGCGCGCTGCTGAGGTATTCGCCGGTGTGGAGTTGGCGGATCTGGGCTTCATTCACCGCGGATTGGCGGAAGTCGAAGCTATCGAGGTCCCGCGGCATGGGGAAGTTGGCGAGGCGCAGCTGGTATTGATACGAGCGGGCCTGGCGGTCAGCCACCTCCGCTTGCAGCAGTTGTGACAGCCAGCTCGTCGGCGCCAGCTTCTTCTGGCTCAGCGCCGTCAGGCTCTCCTCCAGCGCGCTCGCCATGCCGCGCAGGCGCAGCACTTTCAGTTGTTCGATCAGTTGGGTTTGCATACATCTCCTCGGGTGGTTGATAAACAGGAACGGCATTCACGGCCAGCCGTGGCCGCAGCAACTGGTCGTAGCGATCGCAGTTGGCGGCCGGCTCGAGTGTCAGCTTCAGTGCCTCGGGCACCTGCAGCGCCACTGGCGCTGGCGGCGATGCGGCGCGGTGCAGGAGGTTCACGACATGCGCACTGCTGACCACCTGCTCATCGAGCGCCGCAGCGCATGCCTCCGTCACGGCCTCCAGCCCATACACCGCGACCATGGAGAGGATCTCGACGAACTGGCGGTCTCCGTCCGCGTGCTTGGCCAACCGCTCGCGCAGACGCGTGAGCGCAGCGGGCAGATTCCAGTCCTTGAACGGCGCCCCATTGCGCAGTGCCCCGGGCTTGCGCTCGAGCGCCGCCACGTAGTGCCAGGGGTTGTAGCGCGTCTTGCCCCGCTCGAAGCAACGCGGGTGTTCGCCGATGATTTCCCCAGCACAGACCACCACGATCCGCTCGGCGTAGGCGCGCACGCTGGCCACCTGGCCCACGAACCGGCACTCCACGCTGTAGCGGTTGCGCTCGAAGTTCACCAGACTCGTGGCCGAGATGCGCCCGGTTTTCTCGGCAAAGCCATCGAAGGGGATCGGCGTGGCGCGCAGGCTGGCGCGTTCTTCATCCCAGACGTCGCTGATCTTGCGCTCGGCGAACTCGGGATGGTGGCGCTCGCGCGCCAGCTGCAGACAACGCGCCGCCAGCTGCGCGTTCAGCTCGGCCAGATCCGCGCATCTCACTTTGGGCGTGAACAGCCACTCGCGTACATTGCCCACCTGGTTCTCGACCTGACCCTTCTCCCAGCCCGCGGCCGGCGTGCAAGCCGTGGGATCCACCAGGTAGTGGTTG
>JANYHD010000043.1 GCA_025359205.1 Gammaproteobacteria bacterium | reverse complement strand
GCCGGATTAAGCGGCCAGAGCGTAGTTGTCGTCGTTGGCAACTAAGTTTTGCAGCAGTTATTAACGAGGGCCACTGCGCCTCGGCACGCCCCTGAAGGTTCGTAACCCACGTCGAAACCGGTCGCCCCCTTCAGGAAACGCCCGGATCATACCACTGCCAGGGCGCGCCCGCGCGTACGTCGCGGCGAACAGGCAACTGCGTCGCAACGGCTACCCACGCCGCAACAAGCGTGCCTTGTTGCGCTCCCAGTCGCGGTCCTTCTCGGTGGCGCGCTTGTCGTGCTGCTTCTTGCCTTTGGCCAGCCCGACCTGGAGCTTGGCGCGACCTTGTTTCCAGTACAGCTCGAGCGGCACCAGCGTGTAGCCGCGCCGCTCTACGGCGCCGATCAGGTGATCGAGTTCGCGGCGGTTGAGCAGGAGCTTGCGGGTGCGCACCGGGTCGGCGACCTTGTGCGTGGAGGCCGTCTTGAGCGGCGCGATGTGCGCGCCGATGAGGAAGGCCTCGTTGCTGCGGATATAGACGTAGGATTCGGCGACCTGCGCGCGTCCGGCGCGCATGGCCTTGACCTCCCAGCCCTCGAGCACGAGCCCGGCTTCGAGCCGCTCCTCGATGAAATAGTCATGCCGCGCGCGCCGGTTTTCGGCGATCACTCGCTCCGGATTTTCAGGCTTTGCCATCGCCGCATTGTACGCGCTCGGGTTGAGTCAGCCGGCGCGATACCCCACACTGGCGGACCATGAAGACCCTGACGCGCTCGGCGCTCGTCGCCCGCCTGCCCGAGCAGGTGTACGCGCTCGTCAACGACATTGGCAGCTATCCCAAGTTCGTGCCCGGCTGCTCAGGCGCAGAGATCCTGATGCGCAACGAGCGCGAGATCGTCGCGCGTCTGAAAGTACACAGAGGGCCATTGAGCACGCAGCTGACCACCCGCAATCACCTGACGCCGCACCGCGAAATACGCATGGAACTGGTGTCGGGGCCCTTGCGTGCGCTGCATGGCCTGTGGACCTTCACGCCGGTGGCGAGCAATGGTTGCCGCATCGAGCTGCAGCTGCAGTTCGAGTTCTCGAATCCGTTCAAGGCCGCATTGCTCGAGCCGCTGCTCGAAGGAACGGCCACCTCCATGGTGCGCGCGTTCGTGGCCCGCGCACAGCAGAGCCATGGCTGAGGTGGCCTGCATGCGTTGCCTGGTCGCGATCGATGCGGCCTCGGGTCCGCTGCTCGTCGAGGTGGAACTGGCGGGCGATGCGACCATCGCGAACGCGCTGGCACAGGCGCGCGCCGCACTGCTGCGGGACAGCCGGCCATGTGACATCGACTGGAATGGCGCCGCGACAGGCATCTGGGGCCAGCGCTGCGGGAGAGCAGCCATGCTCCGTGACGGGGATCGCATTGAAGTGTACCGGCCACTGCCGGCCGATCCGTGCGAACGCCGCCGCCGGCGCGCCGCCAGGCGCTGACCGCCAGAAGCTGGGCGGGTTACGGGCCCTAGGCGCCCGGCGCGTTGACCGGCTTGGTGATGATGCGCTCGGCCGGGTTGCCCTTCACGTCGCTGTCGATGTGATCGACGACCTCGTTGCGGAAATAGACCACAACGTGTGAACGGTAGGGGTGCTGGAGATGGCGGAGCTTGAGGTAATAGTCGTAGTCCCAGCGATCATTCTGGAAGCCGCCCGGCACCATCGGCGTACCGAGCAGGTAACGAACCTGTGCGCGGGTCATGCCAGGCTTCACCTGGGCGATGGCGGTCGCATCCAGGTGGTTCCCCTGCTGGATAGGCATGTGGTACACGCAGCCAACGGCGCCGAGGAACCCCGCCACGGTCAATAAGGCGGTGGCAATGCGCGATATGGTAGTTTGCATGCTTCCAATCATACCGTCCGGGCGGATACATGGAAGGGAAAGATCTGCGCAAGGCGGGGCTCAAAGTCACGCTGCCGCGCCTGAAAATCCTCGAGATCCTCGAGCGCAGCGCCACGCGCCACCTGTCGGCCGAGGAAATCTACCGCAGCCTGATCGGTTCCTCCGAGGACATCGGGCTCGCCACGGTGTATCGCGTGCTGACGCAGTTCGAGGCCGCAGGCCTGGTCGCGCGCCACCATTTCGAGGATGGCATGGCGGTGTTCGAGCTCGTGCAGGGCGCGCATCATGACCATATTGTCTGTATGGACTGCGGCCACGTGGAAGAGTTCGTCGATACCGACATCGAAGCGCGCCAGGACGCGATTGCCCAGCAGCATGGCTTCAAGATCAGCGAGCATTCGCTGATCCTGTACGGGCGCTGCCAGCGCGCCGACTGCCCGCGTCGCAAGACCAAGGCCGCGGCGCGCGGCTAGCTCTTGGCGCCGCCGCGGCCGCGCCGCGCGGCGGCCGGCGCCGGCGGTGCAGCGGTGGTCGCCCGCTGCAGCATCTCAACCGCGTGTGAACGCGTCTTGGCGGTGATCTCCAGCCCGCCGAGCATGCGCGCGATTTCCTCCACCCGCGTGTCGCCGTTGAGCGGCGTGACGCTGATGCGCGTGGCGCGCCCGTCGGTGAGCTTGCTGACCCGCATGTGCTGGTGTCCCTGGCATGCGACCTGCGCGAGGTGCGTCACGCACAGTGCCTGCGCCGCGCCGCCGAGGCCGCGCAGCTCGCGCCCGACAATTTCGGCCACAGCGCCGCCGATGCCCGCGTCGACTTCGTCGAACACCATGCAGGGCGCCGCATTGCGTGCGCAGCACACCTGCACCGCGAGCGAGAGACGCGCGAGCTCGCCGCCGGAGGCAATCTTGGCGACTGCGCGCGGCGGCTGGCCCGGATTGGTGCTGACGCGAAATTCCACGCGGTCGGCACCATGCGCAGCCGGCTCAGAGCCGTCGAGCGGGGCGACTTCGGCGACGCAGCTGCCGCCGGCCATCCCCAGCTCCTGCATGCGGTGCGTGACCGCCGAGCCCAGCGCGCGCGCGGCCGTCGCGCGCGCGGCGGTGAGCTTGCGCGCCTGTTCCTGGTAGGCCGCGAGCGCCGCGGCGACCTGCGTGCGCAAGGAACCGAGGTCGGCGGCAGCGGTCTCCATGCCGGCCAATTCGCGCTGCAACGCGCCGTGCCAGGCCACCAGCTCGCCGGGCTCCACGCGGTGCTTGCGGGCGAGTTCCTCGATGCCTGCCAGGCGCCGCTCGACCGTCTCCTGGCGTGCCGGGTCGAATTCCAGCGACTCAAGATAGTGCGCCAGAGCGTGCGCCACCTCCTGCACCTGGGCCGCGGCCTGCTCGAGTTGCGGGTGGAGCGGGGCGAGCTGTGCGTCGAGTCCGCTGGCAGTGCGCAGCGCTGTGCCGGCGCGCGCCAGCAGCTGGTGCGCATTGGCCTGTTCCGATTCGTACAGGCCCTCGAGCGCCGTGCGTGCGGCCTGCGCGAGCCTGCCGCTGTTGGCAATGCGCGTGCGTTCCACGTTCAGGCGCGAGAACTCATCGGCGCCGAGTCGCATGGCGTCGAGTTCCTGTACCTGGTAGCGCAGCAGGTCGAGGCGCGCATGCCGCTCGCTGGCGGCGGCCTCGACGGTCACGCTGCGATTCATGAGCCCAAGCCAGGTTGCATGCGTGGCCCGCACCTGGCCGACCAGCGATTCGAGCTGGCCGTAGGTATCGAGCAATTCGCGCTGCGCGTTGCTGCGCATGAGCGACTGGAATTCATGCTGGCCGTGGATATCGAACAGCAGTTCGCCCACCGAGCGCAACACGCTCACCGGCACGTTCTGGCCGTTGATCCAGGCGCGGCTGCGCCCATCGGTGGTAATCACCCGGCGCAGCAGCAGCTCGCCCTCGTGCGCGATCGACTGCTCTTCCAGCAGCCGCCGCAAGGCGCCGCCCACTTTGGAGATGTCGACCGTGGCGCTGAGGTCCGCGCGCTCGGCGCCCGCGCGCACGACCTCGGCGCCGGCGCGGCCGCCACTCAACAGCTCGATGGCATCGACCAACATCGACTTGCCAGCGCCGGTCTCGCCCGTGAGCACGGTCAGGCCGGGCGCGAAGTCGATCTCGACCGCGTCGATGATGGCCAGGTCGCGGATTTGCAGGTTACGCAGCATGGCGGCTTCCTGTGCTAGGGCCTGTCAACAATCATCATTCCTGCTGCTCGGCGCCCCGGCCCCAGCGCAGCTTGGATCGCAGCAGTCGAAAGTAGTCGTAGCCCGGCAGATGCAACAGCGTGATCGACCCGCCCGCGACTGATACCTCCAGCCGGTCGCCGGGCTGCAGGTCGCCGAGGCGGGCGCCATCGCAGGTCACTTCCGCCAGGCCCGAGCCGCGGTCGAGCGAGCGAACCTCGATGACGGCATCGCCGGGCACGACTATGGGTCGGTCGGACAGGGTATGTGGGCAGATGGGGGCCATGACCAGCACGTCGAGCCGCGGGTCGACGATCGGGCCGCCACATGAGAGGGCATAGGCGGTCGATCCGGTCGCGGTGGCAACAACGATGCCATCGCCGCGGTGCGAATTGAGGTACCGGCCGTCGACGCGCGTCTGGAAATCGAGCATGCGGCCGGTCTCTCGACGCAGCAGCACCACATCATTCATGGCAAGGAGCCGGGCCGCGCCGCGCTCGCCCCGATGCAGCCGCGCCTCGATTAGCCGGCGTGCGTCCGACGCACAGTGCCCGTCGAGCACGGCGTCGATCCCGGCCGCGACATCCTGCGGCAGCACGTCGGTCAGGAACCCGAGCCGCCCGCGATTGATGCCGAGCAGCGGCACCTCGCGACCGGCCACCAGCCGCGCGGCTTCGAGCAAGGTGCCATCGCCGCCGACCGCGATCATGAAGTCGGCCTGTGCGGCCAGCTCGGCGCGCGGCACCGCGCGGGCGGCGTCGCCAAAGTTGCCCGGTTCGTCGGTCGGCACCAGCACCGCGACCGCGCGTCGGGCGAGGGCGGCCAGCACCGCAGCGGCACTCTCGGCAATACGCCCTTCGGCAAAGTGGCCGATCAGGGCACAGGTCTGGAATCTGGCCTTCATGCAGCCATTTAAGCATGCCCAGCTGGGGCGGCCAACGGCGCAAATCTGACTGG
This sequence comes from Gammaproteobacteria bacterium, assembly GCA_025359205.1. Taxonomy (GTDB): domain Bacteria; phylum Pseudomonadota; class Gammaproteobacteria; order Steroidobacterales; family Steroidobacteraceae; genus FEN-1191. Next base: position 36,582 of record JANYHD010000043.1, on the reverse strand, counting down.
ATGGCGTGGTTGCGACGCAGCTCCCAAGAAGCATTGCTTGACGTAACGGAAACAGGCTCGGTAGCCTGCCCGTCTGTCCGGAATTCAGCAGCTATGAGCGCCGATTCAAATCCAGCGGAAAGCCTCAATGAGCGCGCGCAGCACCTGCTGCGGGTGCTGGTGCAAAGCTATATCCGCGACGGCCAGCCCGTGGGTTCGCGCGCCTTGTCGCGTGATTCGGGGCTGAGCCTGAGTTCGGCCACCATACGCAACGTGATGGCGGACCTCGAGGAGCTGGGCTTCGTCAGCTCCCCCCACACCTCTGCCGGCCGCGTGCCCACGGATCGCGGCTATCGCTTTTTCGTCGACTCGCTGCTGCGTGCCGAGCTGCCGCAGTCGGAGAGTGCCGAGCTGGTGGATCTGCGTGAGCAGTTCGAGACGGCGCGCGAGGGCCCAAAGGAGCTGATCGCCTCGGCGTCGCAACTGCTCTCGCGCATCACGCACCTCGCCGGACTCGTCACCATGCCGCTGGCCCCGGCCGTTACGCTCACGCAGATTGAATTCGTGAACCTGACCGAAAACCGGGTACTGGTCATCCTGGTGTTCAACGACCGTGAGGTGCAGAACCGCATCGTCCAGCTGGAGCGCCGCTATGGCCCCGAGGAACTCCGCCGCGCGGCCAACTTCCTCAATGACCATTGCCGCAGCCGTTCGCTGGGCGATCTGCACGGCGAGCTGCTGCGCCAGTTGAAGGAGACCCACGCCTCGATCAACCAGGTGATGCTGGACGCCATTGCGATCGCGCAGCAGATCAGCGGGCAGAGCGCTGCGCAGGAAGGCATCGAGTATGTGATCGCCGGCGAGACCAATCTGATGGGACTCGCAGAACTCTCGAGTGTCGATAAGCTCAAGCGCCTGTTCGAGGCGTTCACCGAAAAACGCGACATCCTGCATCTGCTCGACCAGAGCCTGCGGGCCGACGGCGTGCAGATCTTCATCGGGCACGAGTCGGGCTACCAGATACTCGACGACTGCAGCGTCATCACCGCGCCCTACAGCACGGGTGAAGGCGTGGCCGGCGTGCTGGGCGTCATCGGGCCGACGCGCATGGCCTACGAGCGGGTGATCCCCATCGTCGACATCACGGCGAAACTGCTCGGCTCCGCCTTGAATTCACGCCGCTAGCCCCCACATCGCGCCGAAGGGCGCGGGCACGTTATAATATTTGACGTTAGAAATAAGTTATAACTTATTAATATGGAAGAGTTTATTTGAACGCAGAACCCCAGACGAGCGAGTCCGAGGCGCCACTGTCCACCGCCCCGCCTGCAGACGAGATGGCCTCGCTCAAGGCTGCGCTGGAAGCGGCCGTACAGGCGAGTGCCGCGGCGCGCGACGCCCAGCTGCGGGGCGCGGCCGAGCTCGACAACGTGCGCAAACGCGCCCAGCGCGACATCGAGAACGCGCACCGCTTTGCGCTCGAGCGCTTCGCGGGCGAGCTGCTGGGCGTGCGCGACAGCCTGGAGTTGGCGGCGCAGAGCGCCGCTACCGCTGACGCCGCGGCGTTGGCTGCGGGGCAGCAGGCAACGCTGCAGCTGCTGGCTGCCGCGTTCGAGAAATATTCGATCCAGCGCATCGATCCGCTCGGCGCCACTTTCGACCCCGCGCTACACGAGGCGGTGGCAGTGCAGGAATCGGCCAGCGCCCGCCCCGACAGCGTGCTGCAGGTGCTGCAGTCGGGCTACCAGCTGAACGGACGGCTGCTGCGCCCGGCCCGCGTGATCGTGGCGCGCGCACCGCAGGCGCCGGCTTGAAAATGACGGCCGCCGTCCTCAGATAACACATCAAGAATCTGCTATTTCGGAGCAAGCCATGAGCAAGGTAATCGGCATCGACCTGGGCACGACCAACTCCTGCGTCGCGGTGATGGAGGGCGGGAAGCCGCGCGTCATCGAGAACAGCGAGGGCGATCGCACCACCACGTCGATCGTCGCCTTCACGAAGGACGACGAAGTCCTGGTCGGCCAGTCGGCCAAGCGCCAGGCCGTCACCAATTCGCAGAACACGCTGTTCGCGGTGAAGCGGCTCATCGGCCGCAAGTTCACCGATGACGTCGTGCAGAAGGACATCGGCATGGTCTCCTACAAGGTGGTCAAGGCCGACAACGGCGACGCCTGGGTCGAGGCGCAGGGCAAGAAGATGGCCCCGCCGGAGATCTCGGCGCGCGTGCTCATGAAGATGAAGAAGACGGCCGAGGATTACCTCGGCGAGGAAGTCACCGAGGCCGTGATCACGGTGCCAGCGTATTTCAACGACTCGCAGCGCCAGGCCACCAAGGATGCCGGCCGGATTGCCGGCCTGACAGTGAAAAGGATCATCAATGAGCCGACCGCGGCGGCGCTGGCCTATGGCCTCGACAAGCAGGGCGGTGATCGCAAGATTGCGGTGTACGACCTCGGTGGCGGCACCTTTGACGTCTCGATAATCGAGATCGCAGAGGTCGACGGCGAGCGTCAGTTCGAAGTGCTCTCCACAAACGGCGACACCTTTCTTGGCGGTGAAGACTTCGACATGAAGGTCATTCACTACCTGGCCGACGAGTTCCAGAAAGAGTCGGGCGTCGACGTGCGCCGCGATCCGCTGGCCATGCAGCGCCTCAAGGAGACGGCCGAGAAGGCCAAGATCGAGCTCTCCTCGAGCCAGCAGACCGACGTGAACCTGCCCTACATCACGGCCGATGCCAGTGGTCCTAAGCACTTAAGCGTGAAGCTCACGCGCGCCAAGCTCGAATCGCTGGTCGAAGACCTGGTCAAGCGGACGATCGGTCCCTGCCGCACCGCGCTTAAGGATGCCGGACTCGAGCCCGCACAGGTTGCCGAGGTCATCCTGGTCGGCGGCCAGACGCGCATGCCGCTGGTGCAGAAGTACGTCAAGGATATCTTCGGCAAGGAGCCGCGCAAGGACGTCAACCCGGATGAAGCGGTGGCGGTGGGCGCCGCCGTGCAGGCCGGGGTGCTCTCCGGCGAAGTGAAAGACGTGTTGCTGCTCGATGTGACGCCGCTGTCGCTTGGCATCGAGACGCTCGGTGGGGTGATGACCAAGCTCATCACCAAGAACACGACTATCCCGACCAAGGCGAGCAACGTGTTCTCGACCGCGGACGACGGCCAGACGGCCGTGACCATTCACGTGCTGCAGGGTGAACGCGAGCGTGCGCAGGACAACAAGTCGCTCGGCAAATTCGACTTGGCGGACATTCCGCCCGCGCCGCGCGGCGTGCCGCAGGTGGAGGTGGCCTTCGACATCGACGCGAATGGCATCCTGCACGTGTCGGCGCGTGACAAGGCCACTGGCAAGGAACAGAAGATCGTGATCAAGGCCTCGAGCGGCCTGACCGAGGATGAGATCAAGCGCATGGTCGGCGACGCCGAAGTGCATGCGGAGGAAGACCGGAAGTTCCGCGAGCTGGTCGAGGTGCGCAATCGCGCCGATGCCACGCTGCACTCGGTGGATAAGGCGCTCAAGGACCTCGGCGACAAGGTCAGCAGTGAGGATCGTGCCAAGGCCGAATCGGCCATGGCGGACCTGCGCACGGTGCTCAAGACCGATGACGGCGAGGTCATCGCCAAGAAGACCGAGGCACTCACCAGCGCCGCTGCAGGTATCGCCCAACAGGCCTATGCGGCCGGCCAGGGCGACGGTGGTGCGGGCGCCGGCACTGCGGGTGCGGATGGCGACGCGGCGCCTGGCGCTGCGGCGGGCGGCGGCCACGACAACGTTGTGGACGCCGAGTTTGAGGAAGTAAAAGACAAGGACAAAGGCAAGGGACAGCGCGCGACTTGAAGTACTCTTAAGCGTTCATGGCAAAGAGCGATTACTACAAGCTGCTGGATGTGCCCCGCAACGCCAGCGAGGCCGACATCAAGAAGGCCTACCGCCGCCTGGCGATGAAACACCACCCGGACCGCAATCCGGGTGACAAGGCTGCGGAAGAGAAATTCAAGGAGGCGAAGGAAGCCTACGAAGCGCTTTCCGACGCGTCCCGACGTGCGATCTACGACCAGCACGGCCATGCCGGCATCGACGCCGCCCGCCAGGGCGGCGCCGGCGGCGGGTTCTCGCCCGGCGCCGAGCAGTTCGGCGATATTTTCGGTGACGTATTCGGCGACATCTTCGGCGGCGCCCGGCGTGGCGGAGGCGGTCGCTCGCAGGTTTACCGCGGCGCCGACCTGCGCTACGACACCGAGCTCGACCTGGCCGAGGCTGTGTTCGGGCGCACGCTCGAGATCGATCTCACCAAGCTGGTGGAATGCGAGGTCTGCCACGGGAGCGGCGCGGCCAAGGGCAGCAACCCGGTGCAATGCGAAACCTGCTCCGGCTCGGGCCAGGTGCGCGTTTCGCAGGGCTTTTTCACGCTGCAGCAGACCTGTCCGCAGTGCCGCGGCACCGGCCGTGTCGTGCGCAACCCCTGCGACAATTGCCTCGGCCAGGGGCGCGTGCGCAAGCACAAGAAGCTCGCGGTCAAGATTCCGCCCGGCGTCGACAACGGCGATCGGGTGCGACTCGCTGGCGAGGGCGAAGCTGGGCGCAACGGCGGGCCGCCCGGCGACCTGTACGTCGAGGTGCATGTGCGGGAGCACCCGATTTTCGAACGCGACGGGGCGCACCTGAGCTGCGAAGTGCCCCTGTCCTTCGCCACCGCTGCGCTGGGTGGCTCCCTCGACGTGCCCACGCTCGAGGGCACGGTGAGCCTGAAGATCCCGCCCGAGTCGCAGTCGGGCCGCGTGTTCCGATTGCGCGGCAAGGGCATCAAGCCCGCGCGCGGTGGCGAGCAGGGCGACCTGTTTTGCCGCGTCACGATCGAGACGCCGGTCAAGCTGTCCACCGAGCAGCGCACGCTGCTACAGCAGTTCGAAGACTCTCTCAAGCACGATGGCAATCGCCACGCGCCGCGGCAGAAGAGTTTCATGGAAGGCGTAAAGCGCTTTTTCGGGACTGTGCCGTGAAGCGCAGCGGTCCGGTCGCGGTCGTCATCCTCGGCGCCCCCGGGCGCATGGGCACGAGCCTGCTGCGACTGCTGCCCTTGTTTCCGGGGCTTCGGCTCCATGCCGCGGTGGCCGCGAGCGGCAACCCGGCTGTGGGACGCGATTGCGGTGAGCTGGCCGGCGTGGCCCCCAACGGTATCCGTGTCCGCTCGGACGCCGAGGCTGCGCTGGAAGGTGCCGGGCTCGCGCTGGACTTTTCGACCGCGGCAGCGGCTTCTTCTCATGTCGCCGCCTGCGCCGCGCACCGGGTAGCGCTGCTGCTGGGCACCACGGGGCTGGGCCCTGAGATGCCCGCTATCCTCGAACAGGCGGCACAGCGGATCCCGCTGCTGGTCACCGCCAATACCAGCCTGGGCGTGGCCGTGCTGCAGGACCTGGTGCGCGCCGCCGCCACGGCCCTTGGCTCCGGGTTCGATGTCCAGGTCCGCGACGCCCACCATGCCGCCAAGCTCGACTCCCCCTCCGGGACGGCGCTCGCTTTGGGTGCCGCTGCGGCCAGCGGTGGGCGCCTGGCCGCCCAGCGCATTGGTTATGCCTCCATCCGGGGCGGTGACGTCGTGGGCGACCACGAGGTGCACTTCCTGGGGCAGGGCGAGCGGCTATGCCTCAGCCACAGCGCCACCGACCGGTCGGTATTCGCCCGTGGGGCCCTCCAGTCGGGGTCCTGGCTGGCCGCGAGGCCCCCCGGGAAGTACGGCATGGGCGACGTTTTGCGCGAAAAATAAATTCCTGCACCGCATAGCCAGTTCCCCATTAACTCCATCTTTATAAAGGTGTTTTTTGGTCTGTTTTCGACCAAAATGGGCTTATTGGCGCATGGACAGGGGCAGGCCCGATCCTTAGAATTTCGCGCGTAATCCGATTGTCGGGTTAGTCCGCACAAGGCGGGGGGCGTTCCACAAGAACTCCTCCCGCTTTGTGCATATACGCATCGAAAATCGGAGTCGCACCGAAGAGGATGGCTTAAGTGATCTCACCAGCGGTGCTGGCGCTCGCGGACGGAAGCATCTTCCGCGGACAGTCCATCGGCGCCAGCGGCAACACCACCGGCGAAGTCGTTTTCAATACCGCCATCACGGGCTATCAGGAAATTCTCACTGACCCGTCGTACTCCCGCCAGATCATCACCTTCACCCAGCCGCACATCGGCAACACGGGCGTCACGCCAGAAGACATGGAGTCGGCGCAGGTGGCGGCGGCAGGTCTGGTCATTCGCGATCTGTCGATCATCGCCAGCAGCTGGCGTGCCGAGGGCACGCTCGCCGATTTCCTGCAACGCGCGCGCGTAGTCGCGATCGCCGGCATCGATACGCGCCGCCTGACGCGGCACTTGCGCGAGCGCGGCGCACAGGCCGGCTGCATCATGACTGGCGAGAAGTTGGACGAATCCGCGGCCGTGCGCGCGGCTAAGCGCTTCCCCGGGCTCAAGGGCATGGATCTCGCTAAAGTGGTCACGGCGCGAGAGTCGTACCAATGGAACGACGGCGCCATTGTCCGCGGTACCGACCGACCGACCATACGCGCGCAGCAACGCCTGCACGTCATCGCCTACGACTACGGCATCAAGCGCAATATCCTGCGGCTGCTGGCCGACCAGGGCTGCCGCGTCACGGTGGTGCCGGCACAGACGACCTCCGCCAACGTGCTCGCCCTCAAACCTGACGGCATCTTCCTGTCCAATGGCCCGGGCGACCCGGAGCCCTGTGACTACGCGATCCGCGCCATCGCGGAACTGCTGACGACCGAGATCCCGATCTTCGGCATCTGCCTGGGGCACCAGCTGTTGGCGCTCGCGAGCGGGGCGCGCACGATGAAGATGAAATTCGGCCATCATGGTGCAAACCACCCCGTGCAGGATCTGGCCACTGGGCGGGTGCTGATCACCAGCCAGAACCACGGCTTCGCCGTCGATGAATCGAGCCTCCCGGAAAACCTCAAACCTACCCACCGTTCACTGTTTGATGGCAGTCTCCAAGGCATTGCGCGCACCGACCGCGCGGCCTTCAGCTTCCAGGGACACCCCGAGGCGAGCCCGGGACCGCACGATGTTTCGCCGCTGTTCGAGACCTTTACGCAGCTGATGCTGCGGCGGCTGCAGTCGCAGCTGCGCGCGCTGCGTTCGGCGTCCCGCAAGCAGGCGGCCGAGGGCTAGTGCCAAAACGTACCGACATCAAGAGCATCCTGATCATCGGGGCAGGCCCGATCGTCATCGGCCAGGCCTGCGAGTTCGATTACTCGGGCGCCCAGGCCTGCAAGGCGCTGCGCGAAGAGGGTTACCGGGTCATCCTGGTCAATTCGAACCCGGCCACGATCATGACCGACCCGGAGATGGCGGACGCCATCTATATCGAACCGATCAACTGGCGCACGCTTGCCAGCATCATCGAGAAGGAACGGCCGGATGCGCTGCTGCCCACGATGGGCGGCCAGACCGCGCTCAACACCGCGCTCGACCTGGCGCGCGAGGGCGTGCTGGAGAAATTCGGCGTCGAGATGATCGCCGCCTCGCGCGCCGCGATCGACATGGCGGAAGACCGCGAACTGTTCCGCAATGCGATGCACGAGATTGGCCTCGCCACCCCGCAGTCGCAGATCGCGCGCAGCATGGAAGAGGCGATCGGCGTGCAGGCCAACTTCGGTTTCCCGGTGGTGCTGCGGCCTTCGTTCACCATGGGCGGGAGTGGTGGCGGCATCGCCTACAACCGCGAGGAATTCGAGGCCATCGTCGCGCGCGGGCTCGAGGCGTCGCCGACCAACGAGGTGCTGATCGAGGAGTCGGTGATCGGCTGGAAGGAATTCGAGATGGAGGTGGTGCGCGACAAGGCCGACAATTGCATCATCGTCTGCTCGATCGAGAACCTCGACCCGATGGGCGTGCACACTGGCGATTCGATTACCGTGGCGCCGGCGCAGACGCTCACCGACAAGGAATACCAACGCATGCGCGACGCCTCGATTGCGGTACTGCGCAAGATCGGGGTCGAGACCGGCGGTTCGAACGTGCAGTTTGCCGTGAATCCGCGCGATGGCCGGCTGCTGGTCATCGAGATGAATCCGCGCGTGTCGCGCTCTTCGGCGCTGGCCTCCAAGGCGACCGGTTTCCCTATCGCCAAGGTGGCAGCCAAGCTGGCCGTTGGCTACACGCTCGATGAACTGCGCAATGAGATCACCGGCGGGGCGACGCCCGCGTCCTTCGAACCGACGATCGACTACGTCGTCACCAAGGTGCCGCGCTTCACTTTCGAGAAATTCCCGGCGGCAAACAACCGGCTGACCACGCAGATGAAGTCAGTCGGCGAGGTCATGGCCATCGGCCGCACGCTGCAGGAGTCGCTCCACAAGGCGCTGCGCGGCCTCGAGACCGGGCTCGACGGCTTTGATCCGATCATGGCGCTGCCGCTCACCGACGAGACCTCCGATCAGCTCGCCTACGAACTGCGCGCGCCGGGTGCCGACCGGATCCTGTACGTGGCCGACGCCATGCGTGCAGGCTGGACGCTGCAGCACATCCAGGAGCTCACCGGCATCGATCCCTGGTTCCTGGCCCAGATCCGTGACCTGATCGAGGAAGAGACACGCCTGCGCCGCGAGGGTGAGAAATCACTTGGCGTCGAGCGGCTGCGCGAGCTCAAGCGCAAGGGCTTTTCCGACCGGCGCCTGGCCACGCTGACGCGCAGCACCGAACAGCAGATCCGCACGCGGCGCCGCGAGTTCGGCGTGCTGCCCGTGTACAAGCGCGTCGACACCTGTGCCGCTGAGTTTGCCACCGCGACCGCGTACCTGTACTCGACCTACGAGGAAGAGTGTGAGGCCGAGCCTGATAAGCGCCGGAAAATCATGATTCTTGGTGGTGGTCCAAATCGCATCGGGCAGGGTATCGAGTTCGACTATTGCTGCGTGCATGCGGCGCTGGCGCTGCGCGAAGACGGCTTCGAGACCATCATGGTCAACTGCAACCCGGAGACCGTCTCCACCGACTACGATACTTCTGACCGCCTGTATTTCGAGCCGCTGACACTTGAAGACGTGCTCGAGATCATCCACAAGGAAAAACCGGAAGGCGTGATCGTGCAGTTTGGCGGACAAACGCCGCTGAAACTGGCGCGTGCGCTCGAGGCAGCCGGCGCGCCCATCATCGGCACCACGCCTGATTCGATCGACATCGCCGAGGACCGTGAGCGCTTCCAGCAACTGGTCAAACGCCTGGGCCTGCGCCAGCCGGCCAACGCCACGGCGCGCACCGAGGAGCAGGCCGTGGCGCTGGCGCGCGAGGTCGGCTATCCACTGGTGGTGCGGCCCTCCTATGTGCTCGGCGGCCGGGCCATGGAGATCGTCTTCAAGGAAGACGACCTGCGCACCTACATGAACACCGCGGTGCAGGTCTCCAATGACAGCCCGGTGCTGCTCGACCGCTTTCTCGACGTCGCCATTGAAGTCGATGTGGACGCCGTCTGCGACGGCACTGACGTGCTGATCGGCGGCATCATGGAGCACGTCGAGCAGGCGGGCGTGCACTCGGGTGATTCCAGCTGCTCACTGCCGCCTATCAGCCTGTCGCGCGAGATCCAGGATGAGCTGCGCGAGCAAACGCGCAAGCTGGCGCACGCCCTGCAAGTGGTCGGCCTGATGAACATCCAGTTTGCGATCCAGAACGGCACCGTGTTCGTGCTGGAAGTGAATCCGCGTGCCTCGCGCACTGTGCCCTTCGTCGGCAAGGCGACCGGCGTGCAGATCGCCAAGCTCGCCGCGCGCGTCATGACCGGGCGCAAGCTGCGTGCACTGGGCATGCTCGAGGAGCGCGTGCCGCCGTATTACTCGGTGAAGGAAGCCGTGTTCCCCTTCAACAAGTTTCCCGAGGCCGACCCGATCCTCGGTCCCGAGATGAAGTCTACGGGCGAGGTGATGGGTACAGGCCGCACTTTCGGCGAAGCCTATGCCAAGAGCCAGGCTGCTTCCGGCGTGATCCTGCCACGCACCGGCGTGTGCCTGCTGAGCGTGCGCGAGCGTGATAAGGCCGGGGCCGTGCAGCTCGCACAGCGGCTGCGCGCGCGCGGCTTTGAACTCGTGGCCACCTCCGGCACCGCGGCGGCGCTGATTGCCGCGGGCATCGAGTGCCGCCGTGCCAACAAGGTGCGTGAAGGGCGTCCGCACATCGTCGACATGATCAAGAACGACGAGATCGACCTGATCGTGAACACCACCGAAGGCAAGCAGGCGATCATGGAATCGAATTCCATCCGCCGCGAGGCGGTGCACAAGCGCGTCACTTACTACACGACGCTGGCGGCCGCCGTAGCCACTTGCGAGGCGCTCGATCACATGGACGAAGTGTCGGTCAACAGCCTGCAGGACCTGCATCGGGAGCTTGCCGAACGGGAGCAGCCTGCATGAAGCGTTCGCCCATGACGCTGCGCGGCGCGGAACTGCTGCGCATCGAGCTCAAACAGCTCAAGTCCGAGGCGCGGCCGCGCGTCATCAAGGCGATTGCCGAGGCGCGTGCGCACGGCGACCTGTCGGAAAACGCCGAGTATCACGCGGCGCGCGAACAGCAGGGCTTCATCGAAGGGCGCATCATGGAGATCGAATCCCGGCTCGCGGCCGCGGAAGTGATTGACGTGGCGCAGCTCGCGGTCAGCGATCGGGTGGTGTTTGGCGCCACGGTCGAGCTTGAGGACCAGGACGAGCGCACCGTGGTGAGCTACCAGATCGTCGGCGAGGACGAAGCCGACATCCGCGCCGGACGCATTTCCGTCGGTTCGCCGATTGCGCGCGCGCTGATTGCCAAGATCGTCGGCGACGTAGTCGAAGTGGCAGCGCCCGGCCGCACCCGCAGCTACGAAATCATCGCGGTGCGCTACACCTGAGCGTCCGGCAGCACCAGCTTCGGCATGGGCGCCGCGGCACGGTACAGCACGGCCACGTGGCCGATGCGCGTGACCAGGGAGCAGTCGGTACGCGCCACCAGTTCCACCAGCGCGGCATCGCGCCCCGCGCGGTCCGCCGCGCGCACCCGCACCTTGATCAGCTCGTGATCGCGCAGCGCCTGGCGGGTTTCGGCGACCACGTTGTCGGTCAGTCCCTTGTTGCCCAGCATGACCACGGGGCGGAGCGCATGGGCCTTGCCGCGCAGGAACCGCAGCTGTTTTTCGGTCAGTGCCATGGCGGCCATTATCCATGACCCGCCGCACGCAGAGCAGCAGCCGCTGGCTGCAGGAACATTTTTCGGATCCCTACGTGAAGCGCGCCCAGGCCGAGGGCTGGCGATCCCGGGCCGTGTTCAAGCTGGAGGAGGCCGACAAAAAGGAGCATTTGTTGCGGCGCGGGCAGGTGGTGCTCGATCTTGGTGCAGCGCCCGGCGCCTGGAGCCAGTACGCAAGGGCGAAGGTGAAGCCGCAGGGGAAGGTCATCGCGAGCGACATCCTGCCCATGGACGCCCTGGCTGGCGTGGAGTTCGTGCAGGGTGACTTCCGCGAAGAGGCCGTATTCGGGCAACTGCTGGCGCTGGCGGGAGAGCGGGGCGTGGACGTGTTGCTATCCGACATGGCGCCCAACCTGAGCGGAATGGACGTCATCGACCAGCCCCGGGCCATATGCCTCGCCGAGCTCGCGCTCGAGCTGGCCGGCAAGGCATTGAAACCCGGCGGCGGTGCCCTCATCAAGGTCTTCCAGGGGGCCTGGTTTCCAGGAACTGACCGCGGCCGCGCGCCGTCAATTCAGGACCGTGCGCTTCCTGAATCCGGCCGCTTCCCGCGCGCGGAGCGCCGAGATCTACTTGCTGGCGAGCGGCCTGCGATTGGTGTAGCGTGAACTCAATGGAGCCTGGAACTTGAACGACACGACCAAGAATATCCTGCTGGTGTCCGTCATTGCGCTGGTGCTGTTCGCGGTGTTTACTAAATATGTGCCGCCGGCCAGCAAACCGGAGGAACTGACATATTCGGCTTTCCTCAATGCCGTCCACGAGGGCCGGGTTGAGAGCGTGGTCCTGCAGGGCGATGAAATCTACGGCACCCGCAAGGACAAGAGCAAGTTCGAGACTTTCAACCCCGAGACCAACTACACCGCCCTGATCGGCGACCTCGCCAAGGCCAGCGTCGCTATCGAAGGCAAGGCGCCGCCACAGCCGAGTTTTCTGACCCAGTTGCTGCTGTCGATGGCGCCGGCGCTGCTGCTGATACTGGTGTTCGTCTACATGCTGCGCCAGATGCAGGGCGCGGGCGGTGGGCGTGGCGCCATGAGCTTTGGCAAGAGTCGCGCGCGGCTGCTGGGTGAAGACCAGGTCAACGTGACCTTCGCCGATGTGGCCGGCGTGGATGAAGCCAAGCAGGAAGTCGGCGAGATCGTCGATTTCCTCAAGGACCCGGGCAAATTCCAGAAGCTCGGCGGCAAGATCCCTAAGGGCGTGCTGATGGTCGGCAACCCGGGCACCGGCAAGACGCTGCTGGCGCGGGCGATCGCCGGCGAGGCCAAGGTGCCGTTCTTCACGATTTCCGGTTCCGACTTCGTCGAGATGTTCGTTGGCGTCGGCGCCTCACGCGTGCGCGATATGTTCGAGCAGGCGAAGAAGCATGCGCCCTGCATCCTGTTCATCGACGAGATCGACGCGGTCGGCCGGCATCGTGGCGCGGGCCTGGGTGGCGGCCACGACGAGCGCGAGCAGACGCTCAACCAGTTGCTGGTCGAGATGGACGGCTTCGAGGGCAACGAGGGCATCATCGTCATTGCCGCCACCAACCGGCCGGACGTGCTCGACCCGGCGCTGCTGCGCCCGGGTCGCTTTGACCGCCAGGTGGTGGTGCCGCTGCCCGACGTGCGCGGCCGCGAGCAGATCCTGCGCGTGCACATGCGCCGCGTGCCGCTCGCCGACGACGTGCGGCCGGCGCTGATCGCGCGCGGTACCCCGGGCTTCTCGGGTGCCGACCTGTCGAACCTGGTCAACGAGGCGGCGCTGTTCTCGGCGCGCGCCAACCTTAAAATGGTCACGATGGAGCAGTTCGAGCGCGCCAAAGACAAGATCATGATGGGCACCGAACGCCGCTCGATGGTGATGAGCGACCGGGAAAAACTCAACACGGCCTACCACGAGGCCGGTCATGCGATCGTGGGCGTCAACCTGCCCGAGCACGACCCGGTCTACAAGGTCACGATCATTCCGCGCGGCCGCGCGCTGGGTGTCACCTTCTTCCTGCCGGAGGAAGACCGTTACAGCTACAGCAAGCAGCGGCTCGAGTCGCAGATGGCGAGCCTGTTCGGCGGGCGCATCGCCGAGGAGCTGGCCTTCGGGCCCTCGGCGGTCACGACTGGCGCCTCCAACGACATCGAGCGCGCCACCACGTTGGCCCGCAACATGGTCACGCGCTGGGGCCTGTCCGACAAGCTGGGCCCACTCGCCTACGCCGAAGAAGAGAGCGAGGTATTCCTCGGTCGCAGCGTCACGCAGCACAAGCAGGTCTCCGATGAGACTGCGCACGTCATCGATGTCGAAGTCCGGCGGGTGATCGACATGGCCTACAGCAAGGCGCGCGACATCCTGGTCACGCACCGCGCGCTGCTCGACACCATGGCCAACGCGCTGATCAAGTACGAGACGCTCGACGAATCGCAGATCAAGGACATCATGGCCGGGCGGGAAGTGAAACCTCCGGAAGGCTGGGATGATGCCGGCAGCGGCCCGGGCGGCAAGCCGGCCGCGTCCGACACGCCCGAGATTCCCAAGACCCCGCCGATCGGCACGCCCGCGGGTCAGCACTGAACAGCGGCACCACTCCGCGGCGCCTGGCGCTGCGGCACGCGCGCGGCACGCTGCTCCTCACGGAGCCCATCGTGATGGGCGTGCTCAACGTCACGCCGGATTCCTTCAGCGATGGCGGGTCGTACCTCGATCCGCAGCGTGCCCTCGAGCGCGCGCAGGCCATGATTGGCGAGGGCGCAGCGATCATCGACGTGGGGGGCGAATCCACGCGGCCGGGGGCCGCACCCGTGCCTGCGGATGAAGAGCTGCGCCGGGTGATACCCGTGGTGCGAGCGCTGGCGCGCGAGGGCGCCATTGTCGTGTCCGTCGACACCAGCCGCCCCGAGGTCATCGAACAGGCCGTCGCCGAGGGCGCCGCGATCATCAACGACGTGCGCGCGTTGCAGGGCCGCGGCGCACTGGCCGCCGTGGCGCGCACTGGGGCCGCAGCCTGCCTGATGCACATGCACGGTCAGCCAGAAAATATGCAGCTGTTGGTGAACTACGCCGATGTCGTCGGCGAGGTGCGCGGCTTCCTGGCCGCGCGGCTCGCGGCCTGCCAGGATGCGGGTATCGAGCCCATACGCCTGTGCGTCGACCCCGGCTTCGGCTTCGGCAAGCTAGCGCAACACAACCTGGAGCTGCTGCGGAACCTGGGCGAACTGCTGGAGCTCGATCGACCGTTGCTGGTGGGGCTGTCGCGCAAGTCGCTGCTCAAGACCCTCACCGGGCGCGACAGCGGCGCACGGCTGGCGGGTAGTATTGCACTGGCGACCGTCGCGGCGCTCAATGGCGCCACGATCATCCGCGCACACGACGTGGCCGCCACGGTCGATGCGGTGCGCGTGGCCGCGGCATTGAAGAGGTAGGGCAGTGGCTAGAGTTTATTTCGGCACCGATGGCATCCGCGGGCGCGTCGGCGAGCATCCGATGACCGTGGACTTCGCGCTGCGGCTCGCAAGCGCCGCAGGCAGGGTGCTGGCGCCCCAGGGCGGCACGGTGCTCATCGGTAAGGACACGCGGGTGTCAGGCTACATGTTCGAGGCGGCCCTCGAGGCCGGGTTCGTGGCCGCGGGCGTGAACGTCATGATGATGGGCCCGCTGCCCACCCCGGGCATTGCCTACATGACGCGGCGCCTGAAGTGCAATTTCGGCGTGGTCATCAGCGCCTCGCACAACCCGTTCGAGGACAACGGCATCAAGTTCTTCGACCATAGCGGCGGCAAGCTGTCGGATGAACTGGAAGAGCAGATCGAGGCGCAGTTGGCCGTCGCACCGCTCACGCGCGCTTCGGGTGAACTCGGTCGCGCGCGGCGGGTTGACAACACGCGCGTGCAGTACCAGCAGTTCTGCCGCAGCACCCTGCCCGAGGGCATGGATCTGGTGGGCCTCAAGATCGTGGTCGATTGCGCCAACGGCGCGGCCTACAAGGTGGCGCCGCGCACGCTGGCGGACCTGGGCGCGGACATCGTGCCGATCGGCTCTTCCCCCAACGGCCGAAATATCAATATTGGCTGCGGTTCGACCGCGCCGGAGCTGCTGCAGCTCACCGTTCCTGGCGTGAACGCCCAGGTTGGCATCGCACTCGACGGCGACGGCGATCGCGTGCTGTTGGTCGATCACCTCGGGCGCGTCGTCGACGGCGACCAGCTGCTTTACATCATCGCCTGCGCGCGGCAGGCACAGGGGACGCTGCACGGCCCCGTGATCGGCACGCTGATGAGCAACCTGGGACTAGAAATCGCGCTGCGCGAGCGGGGCATCGCCTTCGAGCGCGCCGCGGTGGGCGATCGGTACGTATTGGCGCGGATGCGCGAGACCGGCAGCGTGCTGGGCGGGGAGACCTCGGGGCATATCCTGTGCCTCGATCGCACCACCACCGGCGACGGCTTGGTCAGCGCCCTGCAGGTGCTGGCAGTCATGCGGCAGAGCGGCAAGTCGCTGGCGGAGCTGGCCGCGGGCATGAGCCGGCTGCCCCAGGTGATGCTCAATGTGCCCATTGCGCGGCGCTACGATCCGGCCGGCGTGCCCGCCATCAGCTCGCTACTGGCGACGCTGGAAAAGCAGCTCGGCGACCGCGGGCGAATCGTGCTGCGGCCCTCGGGCACCGAGGCCCTGATCCGCGTCATGGTGGAGGCCCGCGAGGAATCCCTGGCGCGCTCCTGCGCCGAGCGGCTGGCCGAGGCCGTCAGGGCAGTAGGCGCCTAGGGCCTGTCCCGGGGTGGGTGGGATAGCCCGCATTGCGCGGACGGGGATGCATGGCTATGATCGCGCGCCCTTAAATGACCCAGGCACCTGATCCCGCCCCATGCGACGCAAGATAGTAGCCGGCAACTGGAAGATGCACGGAGCGCGTGCCGAAAACGCGTTCCTGATCGAAGCCGTGGTTGCCGGTGCGACATCCGAGCAGGTGACTTGCCTCATCTGCCCGCCCTTTGTGTACCTGCACGATGCCTGGCGGATGCTGCGCGGTGGCGCCGTCGTCCTCGGCGCCCAGGACGTATGCGCTGAAGCGGTGGGGGCCTACACGGGCGAAGTATCTGCAGCCATGCTCGTGGACGTCGGCTGCCAGTACACGCTGGTCGGTCATTCCGAGCGGCGCGCGCTTTATGGCGACAGCAATGCACTGGTGGCGCGCAAGTTCGCCGCGGCGCGCAGCGGTGGCCTGACCCCTATCTTTTGCGTCGGCGAGCAGCTCGTCGAGCGCGAGGCCGCGCGCACCAGCGAGGTGGTGGGTACGCAGCTCGATGCGGTCCTGCAGCTCTCAGGCGTCGCCTCGCTGGCCGGCGCGGTCATCGCATACGAACCGGTCTGGGCCATTGGCACGGGCCGCACCGCTACCCCCGAGCAGGCCCAGGAAGTGCACGCCTTCATACGCCAGCGCGTGGCCAATGAGGATGCTAAAATTGCCGCCGGGCTCCGTATCCTTTATGGCGGCAGCGTCAAGGCGGGTAACGCCCGGGACATCTTTGCGATGCCCGACGTCGACGGTGGCCTGATCGGCGGCGCGTCGCTCAAGGCGCACGAATTCCTGGCTATCGTTGCTGCGGCCGTGAGCCTCAGCCAGAGTTGATACACACCATGTTGCACACCACGTTGATGATCATTCACTTCATCTCGGCCTTTTGCATCATTGCGCTCGTGCTCATGCAGCGGGGCAAGGGTGCCGAGGCGGGTGCCGGCTTTGGCGCTGGGGCGTCGGGCACGGTGTTTGGTGCCCGCGGCGCGGGCACGGCGCTTTCGCGGGCCACGGCGATCCTGGCGGGTGTCTTCATGATTACCAGCCTGTCGCTGACCTATGTGGGTTCGCGCACCGTGGTTGCTCCAACCAGCGTGCTCGACCGCATGAAGCAGCAGGCGCCGGCCCAGGCCACGCCGGCCCAGTCCGCACCGGCACTAGCCACGCCGGCCCCGACTGCTCCTGCGAGCCCGACCTCGAGCGCCCCGGCGAAGCAGGCGGCGCCCGCGAATCCGGCTCCCGCCAGCCCGGCGCGATAATCGAATCTTGCCGACGTGGTGGAACTGGTAGACACACTAGCTTGAGGGGCTAGCGCCGCAAGGTGTGGGAGTTCGAATCTCCCCGTCGGCACCAATTCTCTCGTAGAATTGCTGCGGCTTACCGGGGGCGGATGGGAAACTGTCCGCCCTTTTTGACACCAGGTGGATCGGGATGCTCGAAAATTATCTTCCGGTGCTGATATTCCTGGCGCTGGCCACGTTGCTGGCTGCGGTCCTGCTCGGATTGGGCGCCCTGTTCGGGCGCCTCGGGACGCGCAAGCACGGCGACGCCGATAAGATCTCGGCCTATGAATGCGGCTTCGATGCCTTCGAAGACACACGCGCCCGTTTCGACGTGCGCTATTACCTGGTGGCGATACTCTTCATCGTCTTCGACCTGGAGATCGCGTTCCTGTTTCCCTGGGCGGTCTCGCTCGGGTCAACTGGCCGCTTTGGCCTCGGCGTGATGGGCGTGTTCCTGGCGGTGCTGGTGGTCGGCTTCGTCTATGAATGGAAAAAAGGGGCCCTGGAATGGGACTGACAGCGGAAGCCGACCCGGTCCTCGCCGCGGTAGGCGGTGCCGAGGGCTTTGCCCAGCGGGGTTTCATGACCACGCAGCTCGACAGCCTGGTGAGCTGGGCACGCACCGGGTCGCTCTGGCCCATGACCTTCGGCCTGGCCTGCTGTGCGGTGGAAATGATGCATGCCGGCGCCTCGCGCTACGACCTCGACCGCTTCGGCGTCGTCTTCCGGCCCAGCCCGCGGCAGTCCGACGTCATGATCGTGGCCGGTACCCTCGTGAACAAGATGGCGCCGGCATTGCGCCGGGTCTATGACCAGATGCCCGAGCCGCGCTGGGTAATTTCCATGGGCTCCTGCGCCAACGGCGGCGGCTACTATCATTATTCCTATGCGGTGGTGCGCGGCTGTGACCGCATCGTCCCAGTCGACGTTTACGTGCCCGGCTGCCCGCCCACGGCGGAAGCGCTGCTGTACGGCATCATCCAGCTGCAGCGCAAGATCGATCGTTACGGCGGCGCGGCCGCGGCGGCCTGAATGAGCGCCGCCAGCGACACCCTGGCGAACGAGCTGCGCGCGGTCTGCGGCGAGCGGCTCGCGCTGCACGTTTCGGGCGCCGATGAAATCACGGCCGAAGTTGCCAGCGCCGACCTGCTGGCCATCGTGCAACTGCTGCGTGATGCGCCTACGCTGCAGTTTGCGATGCTGATCGACGTGGCCGGCGTTGATTATCTCGATTTTGGGCGCACCGAGTGGCAGGCCGAGCAGGCCACGGGCACCGGCTTCAGCCGCGGGGTCGACTGCTCCGCGGTACATCCGCTGCGCGGCGATCGTCGCTACGCGGTCGCCTACCAGCTGCTGTCGCTTACGCACAATCGGCGGCTGCGGCTGCGCGCCTGGTGCGAACAGGGCGAAGACCCGGCCGTAGATTCGGTCACCGGCATCTGGGCGAGCGCCGCCTGGTTCGAGCGCGAAGCCTATGACCTGTTCGGGATTCTTTTTCGGGGGCACCCTGATCTGCGACGATTGCTCACGGACTACGGCTTCATTGGCCATCCCTTCCGCAAGGATTTTCCGCTGATCGGCAACGTCGAGGTGCGCTACGACCCGGCCCTCAAGCGCGTCGTCTACGAACCGGTAAGCATCGAGTCGCGCACGCTCGTGCCGCGTGTGATCCGTCACGACAATCGCTATGACCCGGCGCTGCTGGGCAGGAGTGGCGGTGGCTGAGATCCGCAACCTGACGATGAACTTCGGGCCGCAGCATCCGGCTGCGCACGGCGTGCTGCGCCTGGTGCTCGAAATGGACGGCGAGGTGATCCAGAAGGCCGACCCGCATATCGGCCTGCTGCACCGTGGCACCGAGAAGCTTGCCGAATCCAAGCCTTTCAGCCAGTCGATCGGCTACATGGATCGGCTCGACTACGTATCGATGATGTGCAATGAGCACGCCTATGTGCTCGCGATCGAGAACCTGCTGGGCATCAAGCCGCCACCGCGCGCGCAGTACATCCGCGTGATGTTCGACGAGATCACGCGCATCCTCAATCACCTGATGTGGCTGGGCGCGCATGGTCTCGACATCGGCGCCATGACCGTGTTCCTGTTCTGCTTCCGCGAACGCGAAGACCTGATGGACTGCTACGAAGCGGTCTCGGGCACGCGCATGCATGCCACTTATTACCGTCCGGGCGGCGTGCACCGCGACCTGCCGGACGCGATGCCGCGCTACCAGGCTTCGCGCTGGCGCTCGGAAGCAGACGCCGCGCGCCTCAACGCCGTCCGCGCCGGCACGCTGCTCGACTTCATCGAGGATTTCACGCGCCGCTTCCCGGCCTGCGTTGACGAGTACGAGACGCTGCTGACCGACAACCGCATCTGGAAGCAGCGCACCGTGAATATTGGCGTCGTGCCCCCGGAGCGCGCCATCCAGCTCGGGTTCACCGGGCCGATGCTGCGCGGCTCAGGCGTGGAGTGGGACCTGCGCAAGAAACAGCCCTACGAGGTCTACGCCGAGATGGATTTCGACATCCCGGTGGGCGTGCATGGCGACTGCTACGATCGCTACCTGGTGCGCGTGGAGGAAATGCGGCAGTCCAATCGCATCATCCAGCAATGCGTGACCTGGCTGCGCGCCAATCCCGGTCCGGCCATGATCGACGACCGCAAGGTGCGCGCGCCGCGGCGCGAAGAGATGAAAGGCGACATGGAATCGCTGATCCATCATTTCAAGTTCATGACGGAGGGCTATTGCGTGCCCGAGGGCGAGAGTTACGCCGCGGTCGAAGCGCCGAAGGGCGAGTTCGGCGTCTACCTCGTATCGGACGGTGCCAACAAGCCCTACCGACTCAAGTGTCGTGCGCCTGGATTTGCGCATCTCGCGGCGCTGAGCGAGATGGTCACGGGCCACATGCTCGCCGACGTGGTCGCGGTCATCGGCACGCAGGACATCGTCTTCGGGGAGATCGATCGCTGATGAGCGCTACAGAGGGCCCAATGGGCGGCGCGCTACCGCCAGCGGCATTGTCCGAGCACACGCGCGCCGAGATCGATCACTGGGTCGCGCGCTTCCCGGCCGGCCGCCAGCGCTCGGCGGTGATCGCGGCGTTGCGCGCGGCGCAGGAGCAGAACCAGGGATACCTGACCGCTCCGCTGATGGACGCGATTGCGGCTTACCTGCAGTTGCCGCCGATCCAGGTTTACGAAATCGCCAGCTTCTACTCGATGTTCGAGACCCATCCCTGCGGTCGCCACCACGTGAGCGTGTGCACCAATATCTCCTGCATGCTGCGCGGCGCCGAAGATCTGCTGGTGCATGTCGAAAGGCGGCTCGGCATCAAGGTGGGGGAGAGCACGCCCGATGGGCGCATCTTCCTCAAGCAGGAAGAAGAATGCCTGGCCGCCTGCACGGGCGCACCGATGATGATGGTCGATCACGTTTATCACGAGAATCTGACGGCTGAGCGAATCGACCGCATTCTCGATGAGCTGAAGTAGGGACGGGCAGCGCGCATGGGAGCATGGGACGACAAGCGGAACCTGGTGTGCCTCGAGCCCATCAAGCTCGAGCGCCCGTGGACGCTCGCCACCTACACGGGCATCGGCGGCTACGAGTCCTGGAAGAAGATGCTCGCCGAGAAGACCCCGCGCGAGCAGATTATCGATGCCGTCAAGGCCTCGGGCTTGCGTGGCCGCGGCGGCGCCGGCTTCCCGATGGGCGTGAAATGGAGTTTCATGCCGCGCAACGCGCCGATGCAGAAATACGTGGTCTGCAACTCGGACGAGAGCGAGCCTGGCACCTGCCACGACCGCGACATCCTGCGTTTCAATCCGCATGCGCTCATCGAGGGTATGGCGATCGGCGGCTATGCAATGAACGCCACGGTCGGCTACAACTATATCCGCGGCGAGTTCCTCGGCGAGCCGGTGCCACGCTTCGAGGCGGCGGTGAAAGAGGCCTATGCCGCGGGCCTGCTCGGCAAGAACATCATGGGCTCGGGCGTCGATTTCGACCTGTACACCTTCGTCGGCGCGGGCGCCTACATCTGCGGTGAAGAGACCGCGCTGCTCGATTCGCTCGAGGGCAAGCAGGGCAAGCCGCGTTTCAAGCCGCCGTTCCCGGCCGCATTTGGCCTGTACGGCGCGCCGACCACGATCAACAACTGCCAGAGCTTTGCCTCGGTGCCGACCATCCTGCGCAAGGGCCCGCAATGGTTCGCCGCGCTCGGCCCCGTCAATTCTGGCGGCACGAATATCTTTTCGGTTTCGGGCCACGTGAACAACCCGGGCAACTTCGAGGTGCCGCTGGGCATTCCCTTCGCCGACCTGCTCGACATGGCCGGCGGCATCTGGAAGGCGCGCCACATCAAGGCCGTGATACCCGGCGGCTCCTCGGTGCCGGTGGTGCCGGGCGAGATCATGATGAAGACCAACATGGACTACGACTCGCTCAAGGCGAGCGGCTCCAGTGTTGGCTCGGCTGCCGTGATCGTCATGGACGAGACCACCTGCATGGTGCGCACGCTCGAGCGCCTGGCGCGTTTCTATATGTCCGAATCCTGCGGGCAGTGCACGCCCTGCCGCGAGGGTACCGGCTGGTTGAACCGCACGCTTAAACGCATCCTCGCAGGGCAGGGCACGCGCGAGCACCTCGGGCTCCTGCTCGATGTGGCGAATCGCATCGAGGGGCACACGATCTGTGCACTCGGTGACGCGGCGGCCTGGCCGGTGCAGAGTTTTCTCAAGCATTACCGGCACGAGTTCGAATTCATGGTCGATCACGCCGGGCGCAGCATCGTCGCGCCCGACGCGGCGCGCGGCACACAGGTGGCGGCATGAGCGCCGAGTTCGTCAACGTCGAGGTGAACGGCGTCGCCGTCAAGGCGCCCAAGGGCGAGATGATCATCCGCGTCACGGACGCGAACGGCGCCTACATCCCGCGCTTCTGCTATCACGACAAACTGCCGATCGCCGCCAACTGCCGCATGTGCCTGGTCGAGGTGGAAAAAGCACCCAAGCCTCTGCCGGCCTGCGCCACGCCGGTCGCCGAAGGCATGAAGATCTTCACGCGCTCGCCCAAGGCGATCGCGGCGCAGAAAGCGACGATGGAATTCCTGCTCATCAACCATCCGCTTGACTGCCCGATCTGCGACCAGGGCGGCGAGTGCGAACTGCAGGACCTGGCGGTGGGCTTCGGCCGCGATATCTCGCGTTACCACGAGCGCAAGCGCGTAGTGAAAGACCTGAGCCTGGGTCCGCTGGTGTCCACCGACATGACCCGCTGCATCCACTGCACGCGCTGCGTGCGCTTCGGGCAGGAAATCGCGGGCATCCAGGAACTGGGCACCACGGGTCGCGGTGAGAACATGCAGATCGGCACGTTCGTCGAGCACAGTGTCGATCATGAACTGTCCGGCAACATCATTGACCTGTGTCCGGTCGGCGCCCTCAACAGCAAGCCGTTTCGCTTCCACGCGCGTGCCTGGGAGATGACCCAGCATCCGCTGGTGTCGCCGCATGATGGCTTTGGCAGCCGCCTGTATGGGCATGTGCTGCGTGGCAAGTTGATGCGCGTGGTGCCGCAGCCCTGCGAGGAGATCAACGAGACCTGGATCTGCGATCGCGACCGCTACGGTTACGAAGGCCTCGCGGCCGCAGACCGGCTGACCGCGCCGCGCGTCCGCGCGAGCAACGGCCAGTGGCAGGATGCGGATTGGGACACGGCGCTCGACGCCATGGCCAAGGGCCTGCGCGCCGCCAGTACCGGGCGCGGCGCCGATGGCGCGGGGTATATGGCGCACCCGTCCAGCACGCTCGAAGAGCTGTACCTGTTGGCGCGGCTGGCCGAGGGCCTGGGCAGCTCGAATATCGACCATCGCCTGCGTCAGCGTGATTTCCGCGACCAGGGCGGCGATCCATTGGTACCGCACCTCAGCCTGGCGATAGCCGATGTCGACGCACTGGATGCACTACTCATCGTGGGTTCCAACCTGCGCGCGGAACTGCCGATGCTCGCGCATCGCGTGCGCAAGGCCGCGCGCCGCGGCGCCGCCGTAAGCTTCCTGAATCCGCAGCGCTACGAATACCTGTTCCCCACTGCGAACGTGCTGGTGGCAAACCCGGCACAGATGCTGCACGAACTCGCGGGCGTGCTGGGCGCAGCGCTCGAGGCCGGCGCTGCTGCGGCGCCTGCCTCACTCGCACCGCTGCTGGCGGGCGTGGCGCCGAATGTCGCACACAAGGCTATCGCGGCCTCGCTGGCCAAGGGCCAACGCGCCATCTGGCTCGGAGCCCTGGCGCTCCGCCACTCGGCCTATGCCGAGCTGCGGGCGCTGGCACGCGAATTGGCGCGCGTCACGGGCGCCACCCTTGGTGAGCTGGCTGAAGGCGCCAACGCGGCCGGCGCTTACCTGGCCGGCTGCACGCCGCATCGCGCGGCGGGCGGCATGGTGCGCGCGGCATACGGACGCAACGCGCGACAGATGCTGGAAGAGCCGCTGCCCGGATACCTGCTGCTGGGTGCTGAACCCTGGGCGGACGGTCTGCAACCGCATACCCTGGCCACGCTAGAGCGCGCGCGCTTCGTCGGCGCTATTGCTTCCTATGCCTCACCGGCCATGCTGCAGGTGGCGCAGGTGCTGCTGCCCGCGGCGACGTTTGCCGAGACCTCGGGCACCTATGTGAACCTCGAGGGGCGCTGGCAGAGTTTTGCGGGCGCGGCTCGTCCGCCGGGCAGCGCGCGCCCGGCGTGGAAGATCCTGCGGGTGTTGGGCAACCTGCTCGACCTGGAGGGCTTCGAATACCAGTCATCCGAGATCGTGCGCGACGAGTTGCGTGCGGCGGTTGAACGCGCGCCGCGCCTGGGTTACGAGAGCGCCTTCGTGCCCACGCGCTCGGCCGCGGTCGAAACGTTGCGCGACCTGCCCATGTACCGGCTCGATCCGCTGCTGCGCCGTGCGCCCTCGCTCCAGCAGACACGCGCCGGACTGGCTGCGGCCGCGGAGTATCCCTCGTGACGGCCCCCGGCAGCTGGTTGTCGGCGCACTGGCTCGCATTGCCGGGTTTTGTCCACTCGACGGTGTTCATCCTGGCACTCAGCATTGTGCTGATTCTCAGCGTCGCGTACCTGACGCTCTGGGAGCGCAAGCTCATCGGCTGGATGCAGATGCGGCGCGGCCCGAACCGGGTGCGTCTGTTCGGCATTCCGCACACGGAATATATAGGGCAGCCATTCGCCGACGTGGTGAAGCTCCTTATCAAGGAGATCATCACACCCGCGCGCTCCAATCGCGTGCTGTTCCGGCTGGCGCCGGCGATCACGCTCATACCAGCGTTTGCCGCCTGGGCGGTGATTCCGATCGCCCCGGGCTTCGCCATCGCGGACGTCAACGCGGGTTTGATCTACCTGCTCGCACTCACCTCGGTGGGCGTGTACGGGGTGATCCTCGCCGGCTGGGCCTCCAATTCCAAGTACGCTTTCCTGGGCGCAATGCGCTCGGCCGCGCAGATCGTCGCCTATGAGATCGCCATGGGTTTCGCACTGGTCGGCGTGCTGATGGCGGCCGGGAGCCTCAACCTGGGCGTCATCGTCGAACACCAGCGCGGCGCGCCGTTCCACTGGAACATGGTGTGGCTGTTCCCGTTGTTCATGGTGTATTTCATCTCCGGCGTGGCCGAGACGAACCGCGCACCCTTCGATGTCGCCGAGGGCGAGTCGGAAATCGTCGCGGGCTTTCACGTCGAATATTCCGGCATGGGCTTTGCGCTGTTCTTCCTGGCTGAATACGCCAACATGATCCTGATCGCGGCGCTGACCGCAATTTTCTTCCTGGGCGGCTGGCTGAGCCCGCTCGATGGTTACCTGTCCGCAGACAGTGCGCTGCGCCATCTGCCGGTGCCGTACCTGGGAAAGGCAGTGGGCCTGGTGCTCGGCGACGGCACGCACTGGTTGGCGCTGAAGATCTTTGCGCTGCTGTGCGTGTTCTTGTGGCTGCGCGCCACCTTCCCGCGCTATCGCTATGATCAGATCATGCGCCTGGGCTGGAAGGTGCTGATCCCGATCACGATCGTGTGGATAGCGGTGGAGGGTGTCCTGGCCTGGTTCCACGTTGGCCCGTGGCGCGCCTGAGGGTAATTGGCATGAGCATCGCAAGCACCATCAAGACTTTTACCCTGTGGGAAATGCTCAAGGGCCTGTCGGTGACGGCGCGCTCGCTGTTTCGCCGCAAGATCACCATTAACTATCCGGAAGAGAAGACCCCGCAGTCGGTACGCTTCCGCGGACTCCATGCGCTGCGTCGCTACCCGAACGGCGAGGAGCGTTGCATCGCCTGCAAACTGTGCGAGGCGGTCTGCCCGGCGCTCGCCATCACGATCGATTCTGACGTCGCGCCGGATGGCACGCGGCGCACGACGCGCTACGACATCGACCTGTTCAAGTGCATCTATTGCGGCTTCTGCGAGGAGGCCTGCCCGGTGGATGCCATCGTCGAGACGCGCATCCACGAATACCACATGGAGCATCGCGGCGAGAACATCATGACCAAGGACAAGCTGCTGGCCGTGGGCGAGCGCTACGAAGCGATGATCAGTGCCGACAAGGCCGCCGACGCGCGCTACCGGTAGGCGCGAGGGAGAGGGGAGAGTCGCATGCTGGTAACGGTGCTTTTCTACACTTTCGCGACCATCCTGGTGGCCGCGGGCGTGGGCGTGATCACCTCGCGCAACCCCGTGCACGCCGCACTGAGCCTGGTGCTGTGCTTCCTGACCAGCGCAGTGTTGTGGATGCTGATTGAAGCCGAGTTCCTGGCCATCGTGCTGGTGCTGGTCTACGTGGGCGCCGTGATGGTGCTGTTCCTGTTTGTGGTGATGATGCTCGACATCAACGTCGAGGAACTCAAGCGCGGCTTCACCCGCTACGCCTGGCTGGGCTGGCTGGTCACGGGCATCGTGATTGCCGAGATCGTCGGCGTGATCGTGCAGCGCCGACTGGGGCTGGACGTTACCCGCGGCGCCGCGCCGCTCCCGCCCGGCTACAGCAATGCCACCGAGCTCGGCACGGCGCTGTTCACGCGCTACGCCTACGCCGTAGAGCTTGCCGCCATGCTGCTGCTGGTGGCGATCATCGCCGCCATCTCGCTGACGCTGCGCCGGCGCCGCGGCCTCAAGCTGCAGGACATCTCGGCCCAGGTGGCGGTGCGGGCCGGGGACCGGGTGCGTATTGTGAAGATGAAGTCGGAGCCGCGGCCATGATCACCCTCGGACACATGCTGACCCTCTCGGCCGTGCTGTTCGCGCTCTCGGTGGCTGGCATCTTCATCAATCGCCGCAATGTGTTGCTGCTGCTGATGTGCATCGAGCTGCTGTTGCTGTCGGCCAATTTCAATTTCGTGGCCTTCTCGCGCTACCTCGGGTTCGTCGACGGGCAGGTGTTCGTATTCTTCATTCTCACCGTGGCCGCGGCCGAGTCGGCGATCGGCCTGGCCATCCTCGTCGTGCTGTTCCGCGAACGCCGCAGCATCAACGTCGAAGACCTGAACACGCTGCGCGGCTGAGCATGAACGCGAACCTGCTGCTTGCCATTCCGATGCTGCCGCTGGCGGCGGCGATCATTGCCGGTCTCGGCGGCCGCGTGCTTGGCCGGGCTGTCTCCGCGGGCCTGGCCATTGCTGCGGTGGCTGCGTCGTGCCTGCTGTCGATGCAGGTGCTGAACCAGCTGCTGCACGGTACCGCCAACTACAACGCCAGCGTCTACACCTGGCTGCTGAGCGACGGTGTCAACATGCAGGTGGGCTTCCTCATCGACCGGTTGTCGGCGCTGATGATGGTGGTGGTTACATTCGTCTCGCTGTGCGTGCACGTCTACACCGTTGGCTACATGCACGATGACGCGGGCTTCCAGCGCTTCTTCGCGTACATCGCGCTGTTTACCTTCGCGATGCTGATGCTGGTGATGTCGAATAATTTTCTGCAGCTGTTCTTCGGATGGGAAGCGGTGGGCGTGGTCTCCTACCTGTTGATCGGCTTCTGGTACACGCGGCCGAGCGCCATCTTCGCCAACCTGAAGGCCTTCCTCGTCAATCGCGTCGGTGATTTCGGCTTCCTGCTCGGCATCGCCGGGGTGCTGTATTACACCGGCTCGCTTGATTACCAGGTGGCCTTCAACTGGGCCCCCGCGATCGCGAAGCAGACCTTGCACGTCGCCGGCACCGCGGCCGGGTGGCCCGCGATGACCGTGATCTGCATCTGCCTTTTTGTGGGAGCGATGGGCAAGTCCGCGCAGGTGCCGCTGCACGTCTGGCTGCCTGATTCCATGGAAGGCCCGACGCCGATTTCGGCGCTGATCCATGCGGCGACCATGGTGACGGCCGGCATCTTCATGGTGGCGCGCATGTCGCCGCTGTTCGAACAGTCGGAGACGGCGCTGTCCTTCGTGCTGGTGATCGGCGCCACCACGGCCTTGTTCATGGGTTTTCTCGGTATCGTCAACAACGACATCAAGCGCGTGGTGGCTTATTCCACGCTCTCGCAGCTGGGCTACATGACCGTGGCGCTGGGCGTGTCGGCCTACAGCGTCGCGATCTTTCACCTGATGACGCACGCCTTCTTCAAGGCGCTGCTGTTCCTCGCGGCGGGCGCCGTGATCATCGCGATGCACCACGAACAGGACATGCGCAAGATGGGCGGCCTGCGAGTACGCATGCCGGTGACTTACTGGACTAGCCTGATCGGCGCACTGGCGCTGATCGGAACGCCGTTCTTCTCGGGTTTCTATTCCAAGGACGCGCTGATCGAGGCCGTGCACGCCTCGCACCGCTGGGGTGCGGGCTACGCCTACGTGTGCGTCACTGCCGGCGTGTTCGTCACGGCGTTCTACACCTTCCGCATGATCTTCATGACCTTCCACGGTCCCTCACGCCTCGATCATCACGCGGAAGAGCATTTTCACGATGTCGGCTGGGACATGAAAGGGCCACTCGTGGCGCTGGCAATCCCCTCGCTGCTGATCGGCTACTTCACCATTCAGCCGGTGCTGTTTGGCGGGTATTTTGGCGATGCCATCCGGGTGCTGGAGTCCAACGACGTCGTGGCCGAAATCGGCCGCGAGTTTCACGGCGCGGCGGTCTTCGCACTGCACGCGGTGCTCAGCCTGCCGCTGTGGCTGGCCGCCGCCGGCGTCTATTGCGCCTGGCATTTCGTGCTGCGCCGCCCCGATCAGGCTACGGCGATCCAGGCGCGTTTCAACTGGCTTTACCGCCTCCTCGTGAACAAGTACTACTTCGACTGGTTCAACGAGAACGTGCTCGCGCGCGCCGCGCGCGGCCTGGGCCTGGCGCTCTGGCGCGGTGGGGACCAGGCGGTGATCGACGGCGTGCTGGTCGATGGGTCTGCAGGGGCGGTGGGCTGGATCGCCGGCCGTGTGCGCCGGATCCAGAATGGGTTCCTCTATTCTTACGCGTTCTGGATGATCGTCAGCCTGGTGCTGATCCTCGGCTGGTTCCTGGTGCGGGTCTAGGGGCGGGCCGGTGCTGCACGGTTTTGACATCCTGTCGCTGTTGATCTGGCTGCCCGTGGGCGGCGGCGTGGCCGTGCTGGCCATCGGTGACACGCGCGCCAGGCTCGCGCGCTGGGTCGCGCTGCTGGTCGCGCTCGCGACATTTGTTCTATGTGTACCGTTGTGGCTCGAGTTCGATACCACGACGGCAGCCTTCCAGTATCTGGAGCGCCTGAGTTGGATCAACCAGCTCCACGCCGACTATTACCTGGGGGTGGACGGCATTTCCCTGCCGTTGATCGTGCTGACCGCGTTCATGACGGTGCCGGTCATCATTGCGGGCTGGAGCGTGGTCGAGAAGCGCCCGGCGCAATACTACGCGGCCTTCCTGATCCTTGAAGGGCTGATGATCGGCGTATTCAGCGCCCTCGATGCACTGCTGTTCTATTTCTTCTGGGAAGCGATGCTGATCCCGATGTTCCTGATCATCGGCATCTGGGGCGGTCCGCGGCGCGTGTACGCCACGCTGAAGTTCTTTCTCTACACCTTCCTGGGTTCGGTGCTGATGCTGGTGGCGCTGATCTTCCTGTACCTGAAGGCCGGCGACTACACGATTGCGGGCTTCCAGTCACTCCCGCTCACGCTCGCCGAACAGCGCTGGATCTTCCTCGCATTCCTCGTGGCGTTCGCCGTCAAGGTGCCGATGTGGCCCGTGCATACCTGGCTGCCAGATGCGCACGTCGAGGCGCCCACCGGTGGTTCCGTGATTCTTGCCGCGATCATGCTGAAGATGGGCGGCTATGGTTTGCTGCGCTTCAGCCTGCCGATCACGCCCGATGCCAGCCGCGAACTCGACTGGCTGGTCATCGGCCTGTCGCTGATCGCGGTCGTGTACATCGGCTTTGTAGCACTGATGCAGAGCGACATGAAGAAGCTGATCGCCTATTCCTCGGTCGCGCACATGGGCTTCGTCACGCTGGGCGCGTTCCTGGCTTTTGACATCCAGGGCTCGACCGGAGCGTTACGCGGCGCCATCAACGGGCTCGATGGCGCCATGGTGCAGATGATCTCCCATGGCCTGATCTCGGGGGCGCTGTTCCTGTGCATCGGCGTGATGTATGACCGGCTGCACAGCCGCGAGATCAGCGCCTACGGCGGCGTCATCAACGTCATGCCGAAGTTCGGTGCGTTCATGGTGCTGTTCGCGCTCGCCAATTCAGGCCTTCCGGGCACGTCCGGGTTTGTCGGCGAATTCCTGGTGATTCTGGCCGCATTCAAGGCGAACGTCTGGTTCGCGTTCCTCGCGGCCACGACGCTGATCCTGGGCGCCGCCTACACGCTCTGGCTCGTCAAGCGCGTGATCTTTGGCCCCATCGCCAACGATCATGTCGCAGCCATGCAGGACCTGAACGGCCGTGAGTTCCTGGTGCTCGCCATGCTGGCCGTGGCCGTGCTGGCGCTCGGTCTGTGGCCCGCGCCGCTCGTGCGGACGATGGAAGCCACCGTGCAACACCTGCTCCAGCAGCTCGCCGTGAGCAAGATACCGGTGGCCTGACCATGCATGAATCCGCCATGACGCTGGAATCACTTCGCCCTGCCATCGCGGAGATCTCTCTTGGCCTCGCCATCTGCGTAGTGCTGATGGCGGACGTATTCGCCGGCGCCTCGCGCAAGTACGTGACGCCGCTCCTGACGCTGGTGGCGCTGGCGGCCTGCGCCTGGCTCACCGTCACAGTAGGCGCGGTGCAGGACCGCACGGTGCTGTTCGACGGCCTGTACGTCGCCGATCGCCTGAGCGTATTCCTGAAACTCGCCGGGTTCCTCAGCGTGGGCCTGGCGCTGTTCTATTCGCAACCTTATCTCGAGCGACGCGGCATCCAGGGCGGCGAGTACCAGGTGTTGGCACTCACGGCGCTGCTGGGCATCTGCGTGCTGGCTTCCGCCAACAGCCTGCTGACCGTGTACCTCGGAATAGAGCTGCTGTCGCTGTCGCTGTACGCGTTGGTGGCTTTCGATCGTGATTCGGGCGTGGCGGCGGAGGCGGCCATCAAGTACTTCGTGCTCGGCGCCATCGCCTCGGGCACGCTGCTCTATGGCATGTCGATGCTGTACGGCCTGACCGGCACGCTGAACCTCGACAAGCTCGCCACGGTCAGCGCCGCGCATGGCGCCGGTTTCGTGATCGCGGTCACCTTCATCGTGGTGGCAGTGGCCTTCAAATTCGGCGCCGTGCCGTTTCACATGTGGGTGCCCGACGTCTACAGCGGCGCGCCCGTGAGCGTCGCGTTGCTGGTGTCAACCGCACCCAAGATTGCCTCATTCGCGCTGGTCGCGCGCCTGCTTGTCTATGGGCTCGGTGCAGACCCGGCGCTGTGGGTGCAGATCCTCACGGTGCTCGCCGTGCTCTCGCTGCTCGCGGGCAATTTCATTGCCATCGCGCAGACCAGCATCCGGCGCATGCTGGCTTACTCGGCGATCGCCAACGTGGGTTTCATCCTGCTTGGGTTCATCACGGCCGACCCGAGTGGCTATCGCGCTGCGCTCGCCTACACGCTGGTGTACGTGCTGACGACGCTCGGTTCCTTCGGCGTGGTGCTGCTCGCCGCACGCTCTGATGGCGAGGCTGAGGAACTCGATGACTTCAAGGGCCTGGGCACCCGCGACCCACTGCTGGCGGTGCTGATGATGGCGCTCATGTTCTCGACCGCAGGCGTGCCGCCGTTTGCAGGCTTCTGGGCCAAGCTGTGGATCATCCAGTCGCTGCTGCACACGCAGCACGTCTGGCTTGCTGCGCTCGCGGTACTGGCCTCAGTGGTCGGCGCCTATTACTACCTGCGCGTCATCTGGTTCATGTACTTCGACGCTGGCCGCGAACAGACCCTCATCGTGCGCCAGCCCCTGACCCGTGGAGCACTGACGCTCAACGTGTTGGCCGTGGCGGGCCTGGGCGTGATGCCCAACGTCCTGCTCGCCCTCTGCACGAGCCTGATGGGGTAGGGTTACCCGGCCAAAAGGCTGCTTTTTGGACCTCGCGGCGCGGCCGGCCGCCCAAATCAGGCCTGCATTGCCAGCCCTTCTTTCCAACGCCCGGCTTTGGTGTAGAATGCGCGGCCCTTCTGGTGCGGGGTGGAGCAGTCTGGCAGCTCGTCGGGCTCATAACCCGAAGGTCGCAGGTTCAAATCCTGCCCCCGCTACCACTATTATAGGTTATTGATTTATAAGAAAATTCTGCCATATCGAGCAAACCGGCAGATCGAAATCTTGCACCAATCCGGCCGTCTCGCATGAACACGGTTCCGTGCCCACCCAATAACTCGCGCACTAGACTCCGCTCCTCCGCAGCCTGCGCGCTGCTTGCAACGTGCCTTCCCAGATTTCGCACCGCTTCTCGGTAGCGTTCTGCCCCGAGCGAGAAGGCTTCCGGGCTGCGCAGGGCTGGCGACCTAAGAGCGACTGCAATCTTCCTTCGCTTGGTCTCCAGCGCATCGAGAGCGGCTTGCGCGACGTCGGGTGACAGCGTTCCAGCCTTTAACATTGCTCTGAGCTTAGTCTCTTCGGCCTGTAGCCCGTCAGTTCGTCTATCCTTGCCCAGTTCGCGCTCGCGCGTTCCCATATCCTCCCGTAAGGCATCTTGATACGCGTGCTTCGCGATGTCGATCGCCGCAGGAGACAGCAACTCGTTGCCTATGTAGTCAATGATTGCGGCTTCCGCGCGATCTCGCTTCACACGAAGCTTGTTCGAACATGCACTGACGCCGCCGTAGGTGCGGGTTGCGCATTGGTAACAGTACTGGTCGCTAGCAATGAAGCGAGAACCGCAATCCTCACAGAGCAGCAGGCCAGAAAGCAGGGACGTCGCCGGCTTTCCTGACTTCGACGCTTTCGTCCCGTGCGGGCCGATTGACTGCGCGGACTGGCGTGCCTTCACCCGCTGCCATAGCTCGTCAGAAATGATACGCAGCCTCGGGTCCTCTCGCATCACCAATGAAGCAGGATCGGCGGCGATAGGCGTGCGCTTTTTGCTGTTTGCGGCGCCGCGCTTCCACTGCAGGCGACCCCAATTGAGTCGGCCGATATAGCGCTCATTGTTCAGGATCCCGTAACCGCGTTTCGGGTCACCGTGGATCGCAGATCCAACCCATTTTCCGCGCCGCTTCGCATGCTCGCCTGTGTCGGTTCGCTTCCAAGCCGCGCCAGGACTAGGGACATTCTCAGCGTTGAGGTGTTCGGCGATAGAGCGTGACGAGTGGCCCGTTGCATATAAATCGAAGATTCGGAGCACGACAGTAGCTTGGGCCTCAATGATTTCGACCTGGCCGGTCGGGGATTGTGACGCCGGCCGATAGCCGTATGCTCTGCCGCCCGCAGTCTCGCCTTTGATTGCTTTGCCTTCCAAACCGCGACGTGTGCGGTAGGATGCCTCGCGGCGCGCATGTTCGGCGACGGCTTGTTTTATTTGAATTACGAGCCCCCAGCCATCGCGCCGCGTGTCGTCGCCAACGGCGGTCACGCAATGCACGCCAAGGTCCTCAAACTCGGCGGAGCGCGGCCCGAATTCAGCGCGGTTGCGCCACAGCCGTGATATATCCTCCGCCACGATTACACTGAACACTTTGCCGCGCGCGGCCGAGAGTAACGCTTGATATCCAGGCCGGTCCGCCGTTCCGCCGGACATGCCTTTGTCCGCGAACCGCGCGACGATATGGAAGCCGGCCGCGCGGGCGACGCGCTCGCACTCGCGGAACTGGTCGTCGATAGATGCATCGCGTTGTTTGTCGGTACTGTATCGGGCGTATAGCGCTGCTTTCATCGTTTGCCTCGCTTTCCAGGAAGGCGGGCGAGCCGCGTATTGATGTATTCATCCCGATACTTGTTCGGTCGAATCCTGTATTCGGCGAGAATCGTATCCACCGCCTGCCGGAGAATTACCTGCATTGGCACGAGCGTTTTGGCGCTCAGCCTCTTCAAATCCTGGTGCTGGGCGGGTGTCAGGTAGCACGCAATGGGCTTGTAATTGACCGCGGCCATGATTCGTTCCTACGGTAATGTCACCGTATGCTACTTCGAGTCGCACGTAGCCGCAACACTCCAATCTTTGCGAGCCAAATCGCGCGCGATTAACTCAATCAGCCTTATGGCCGTTGAGCTTGGCTTCATGCACGCTGTTGGCGCGGCCGCCGTTCCCTTCTGACGCAGTGAATGCGCTTTGTGCGT
Source organism: Gammaproteobacteria bacterium (assembly GCA_025359205.1). GTDB lineage: Bacteria > Pseudomonadota > Gammaproteobacteria > Steroidobacterales > Steroidobacteraceae > FEN-1191. The sequence continues at coordinate 2,603 of JANYHD010000043.1, read as the reverse complement.
GAGCGGGACAAAGAAGTCCCGCTCACGCACAGCGGTGTCGTTGGGGCGTCCCCCGCATCAATTCGAGTTGAGACGGGTCCATGTCGCCTCAATCATCCTTGAGCAACACGGGAATCTCGATCTTTCTTTTCGACCTGGTTCGAGCAGACGTCCGCATCGATCTCCCGCAGGGTGAGGAGAAGTCGAGCGGCAGGAAGTGTTGCCGAGAACTGCGTTCGCGACCCTGATAAGAGCGAGCGATAACTCGCGGCGCGCTTGCCTTGATCGTCAGCTCCCGAGTCATCCAGGTGAGAACATCGGAGCGCAACCAACCGATCCGGCGTCCACGATATTGGCATTCTCTTGGAAATCTGCCGACCAGCGCTAATCCGCAGAGTATCCACGTCGGCCGCCGCGTTAGACGCGCGACATCGTGTGCGCTGAGAATGTCTTGCCATGCGGGCAGTGGTTCGTTCACCCAGCGCGACAGTGCCACGCGGGTGCAGGAAAGGCGCAGTTGGGAGTTGGGGTTGGCATCGCTCAATTCGGTGTTCATGCAATCCTCGTCGCGTAGTTCGTGCAATTCAAAGGCGAGCTGTCACTGGCGAGCAGTGTTGCCTAAGATGCAGGCGAAAAGGATTACAGAGAATCGAGCGAAAAACGGCCTAAACAGCGGAGTGCCAGCGCCTGAACACATCAACGTCACGTCGGCGCTGTAGGGTATCGATGCAAATCCAATACATACCCGGCCGATGGATGGTGATACGAAACGCCTACTCGGGCGACGCAGCCTTCGGCGCACGCCGCCGACAGTAGGAGCACGTTGTGCGGCCTGAGCCCAACTTGTCGATGAGCGTCGGGGCGCCACAGTTGGCGCAAGCATTCAGCTTCATGGCCTTCTCTTCGACCACGCCACTAGCCAACAGCACCGCCTGTTCGAATTCAATCTTGGCGCTCGGCGCCCACTCTTTCAGTAACTCAAACGCTTCGCAGAGCCGTTCGCCGTTCTCAAGCGACGGCAATCCGTTGGCTGCATCTTTGCCGCGCTGGGATGGAATCGCACCGACAATCTGACAAAGGCTCGCAAATAATGCGGCGTGGTTAGATGCACGCGCAGAAGTGAAGAACACTTCACTTGAACTGGGCGAAGGCCCTCTGAGTCCTTCTTCGGCCGTGATTGACCAGCGACGCCGCAGGGTGACGAGCTGATCGCGAGTGAGACCACTCCATTCTCGAACGGTCTGGGGGCGCGCTCCATGCGATAGCAGGCGCAATCCCAGCTGTCGGCGACGGAAGTAGCGACCGATCTGGTCGTCCGTAACATGAATGTCCAAAACGCCCTCCCTACACCATTCGTTATCTGTTTGTTGCCACCGTGCCGAGCACCGAGTTCAGCGGGTTTTCACTCGATACCCGACCCTGTAATCATGAGCGCTGCCATTAAGAATTCCGGCTCCTTTATGTGGAGTCCGGTATGCCCAATGAGTCGAGCGGTAAGCGCGCGGCGCAAGCTGCGGCGCTGTCGCCGCCGCGTTGGCGCGGCGCGCGTTCACTTGAACTTGTGTATCAGTTGAATGATCGATGCCTGGAACTATTGTCACAAATGGCCGCCGGCACTGAAGACGACTGCCCGTTGGCGTTGGTGAATCTGAATCGAGAGTTGTGGCGGAACCTCGACGGGAGTGCTCGTCAACGAGCAGCGCGTCTGCCGTTCGTCATCGTGGATGTTCATTTCACTAATTCCCGATGGTGGCAACGGGCACGGAGGCCTGCAGTGCCACCGGAAGTGCCAGCAGTGGCGTGTTTCCCGACCGAAATCGGCGAGCATCTGATGAACGAAACCCTGATGTTCGTCTGGCATATCGTCCAGTCCGATTCGCGCGGTGCAGTCCATATTGTCGGAATGTCGCCCGATGTTTCTGCCATCGTGGCGGGGCTGAGTGCGCATGAATTACGCGACATCGCCGCGAAAAACGCTGGTGAAATAGAACCTCGCTGGCGCGACTCGCCGCATTGGTGGGGCGCGCTCATGGCTGCCGCCATTAGCGACGACCAGCTTGCATTGGCTGACATTCACTTGCAGGCCAAGTTGCTTCTTTGTGGCAAGCTCCTCGCTTCCGACAGATAGCCCGCGGCCCACCAATCCAAAACTGGCTTGGGGTACCGTTGGCCGACCCCCATCCAGAATGGCGACTTCTATCGAGACTTGCAGGCGGGCGGGACAGCACTCAATCGGACAACGCACGAATACACACGTAGTAAAAAACTATCGTCAATAGGCAACCGCCGCTAAGGACCATCATCGTCCAGAACGGAAAATGCCTCACTGGTGTGGCGAATTCGAAGAACAGTGCCGTCAAGAAAATAAAGAATGCCAGTCCGCCCAGAATGGTCTGTACAGCACCTTCGAACAGCACCAGTACGCCAAGGATCGGCAAGCGAACGCCGGTCCACAGGATTCTGAACACACCGCCAACGGCGTCGTTCGTTTGCTGCATAGTTTTCATTCGTTGACCTCCCCGTACCCCATCAATTGTCGCTCTCGCTGCCTTTGATTGCTACCACTCGTTCGGCGGGGGCGCCCGACCCCTGGGGTATTGCGGGCTTTTCCCCTGATTCTCCCC
>JANYHD010000026.1 GCA_025359205.1 Gammaproteobacteria bacterium | reverse complement strand
AGTGATCCATCGTCGCAAAGTCCTCGCGCGTCGCGTTCCTCATCGGGAGTGAACCCCTCCCAACAGACTCACACCGCAGCGCGGCCCACATCGCGAGAATCCCCCTCGTGTCCATTGACACGGGGGGGCCATATCAGAAGTCGCTGTGCACGGTGCCGTGCGGCAGGTTGCGCAGGTCGTAGGGCGTGACCTGGTAAACATAGTAATTGAGCCAGTTGGCGTAGAGCAGGCTCGCATGGCCCCGCCAACGCACCTGCGGCGGTTGCGACGGGTCATCATGACCGTAATAATTCCGTGGTGTGGCGATCAGCAGGCCCCGTGACAGGTCGCGCTCGTATTCGGCTTTCAGCGTCAGCGGATCGTATTCGGAGTGACCCGTCACGAAGACGTTCCGGCCGTCCTTTGAACCCACGAGGTACACGCCCGCCTCGTCGGACTCGGCGAGGATCTGCAGCGCAGGCACTTTCTCGATGTCGGCACGACGCACTTCCGTGTGGCGCGAATGCGGCGCCAGGAACATGTCGTCGAAACCGCGCAGCAGGCGTTCGGTCGGCGCCAGCGTCCGATGTTCGAACACGCCGAACATCTTTTCAGGCAGCGGGTGCTTGGGGATGCCGTACAGGTGATACAGCGCCGCCTGTGCGCCCCAACAGATGTTGAACGTCGAGACCACGTCGGTCGCCGCCCATTCCATGATGCGGGTCAGTTCCCGCCAGTAGTCGACCGCCTCGAAGTCCATCTGCTCGACGGGAGCGCCGGTGATGATCAGCCCGTCAAATTTCTCGCCGCGGATCTCGTCGAAGGTGGCGTAGTGCTTGAGCAGGTGATCGGCGCTGGCATTGCGGGCGTCGTGCGTCGCCGTGCGCAACAGCGTCACGTCCACCTGCAGTGCGGTATTGCCGATCAGTCGCAGCAGTTGCGTCTCGGTGGCGACCTTGTTGGGCATGAGGTTGAGGATGGCCACCCGCATCGGACGGATGTCCTGGTGCGCGGCGCGCTCCTCGCCCATGACAAAGACGTTCTCGCTTTCGAGCGTGGCGCGCGCAGGCAGGCTGGCTGGAATCTTGACGGGCATCGACTGCGGGCTCCGCCCGGGTGTTAATTGCCCACTTTATCACAGCATTCCGGCAGCGCGTCCGCTTGCCCATCGCTGGGCCCGTAGTGTGGGCCTATGATGTGGCCGTATGATGTGCGGCGTGGAGTAATCAGGGGGTACGGGTGCGTCATTTCAAGCTGCTTCTTGGCATCGTGGTACTGGGCTATCTGGCTCCAATTCCGGTGCACGCGCAGGTGGATACGGGTCCCGATGTCGCGGAGCCCGGCTCCATCGACGAGATCGCCAAGGCGACGACCGAAACACGCTTCATGTCGCCATGGGTGAGTTATCTGCCATCATCCGCGAGCGTGCCCTCGCCCCGCAGTTTCCTGCACCGGATTCCCGGCGCGCCGGGCGAACTGGTGAATACCGAGACGGCGCAGGGCTACTGCCGCGCGCTCGCGGCCGCCTCGCCGCGCGCACGTCTATTCACGATCGGCCGCTCCGAGGAAGGGCGCGACATCGTCATGCTGGCCATCGCCGATGAGCGGGGCATCGCCGATCTCGATCGGCTCCGCTCGGCCACCGCCGCGCTGGCCGACCCGCGCATCACTGACCCTGCCGCAGCCGAGCGCCTGATCGCCAGCTCCCGGCCCATCTACTATTTCAACGCCGGACCACACTCAGACGAGACCGGGTCGGCCGAGTCGATGCTGGAACTCGCCTATCGCCTGGCGGTGTCCGAACAGCCGATGATCCGCAGGATTCGCGAGAATCTGGTGGTACTGATCAACCCGGTGTCCAACCCGGACGGCCGTGACAAACAGGTGGAATGGTTTTATCGCTACCTCAAGGGCAAGACGGACTACGCCAGACTGCCGCGGCAGGCGCCTCCCTACTGGTCGAAATACACTTACGTCGACATCAATCGTGACGCACACCAACTGACGCACGCGAGCACCCGGGCGGTGCAGCGCATGTTCTTCGACTGGCACCCGACGGTCATCCATGACCTGCACGAGAGCATCGCGCTGCTGATGACGTGGAATGGCACCGGACCCTACAACCCCAACATCGATCCGCTTACCTTCAGCGAGTTCCTCGAACTGAGCTTTCACGAGGTGCAGACCATGACCGGGTTTGGCATGCCCGGCGTGTGGACCTGGAATTTTGGCGAGTCCTTCTCGCAGCTGTACACCGACTCGGTCGCCATGAACCACAACGCCATCGGCCGGGGCTACGAGACCTTCGGCAACGGTACGGCGGAGACGCTCACGCAGAGCGCCGACCAGGGGCTGTCGGCCCTGCAGCCGTACGTGACGCCTGAGTGGTACCGTGTGCTGCCTCCGCCGGCGGTGCCGTTCAGGTGGTCGGCGCGCGACAACGTCAATTACAACGAGACGGGTGCGTTGGCCGCACTTGATGCGGTAGCCGCGCAGAGCAAGTCATTTCTCGGTAATTTCTATCACAAGGGCTATCACTCCTGGCGCAAAGGTATCGAGGAGGCGCCCTACGCTTTCGTGATTCCAGATGGCCAAGGCGACAGGCTGCGCGTGGCGCAACTGGTGAAGTTCCTGCTCAACCAGCACATCGAGGTGCAGCGCGCCAGCGCCGCGCTGCGATTGAAGGAGGGGGTGTTTCCTGCCGGTACCTATGTCGTGCGCCTCGATCAGCCGTACCGCAACTACGCGGTCGACCTGTTGACTGCGCAGAATTTTCCCAAGGACAAGGGTGAGCCTTACGACGACGTGTCGTGGGAGCTGCCCGCGCACTATCACCTGACGGTCCTGCCCACGGCCGATCCATCCGTGCGCGCTGCCAAGCTGGAACCGCTAACCGAGGCGCCGCGCCCGCAGGGCACGATCGCGGGCAACGGGCCTTTCTACCTGCTGCGCGACAGCGGACAGGAGTCGCTGCTGGAAGCACGTTTCCGTCTGGCGGCGTTTTCCACTGCCATCACCGAGCGCGCCTTTGCCGCGGGCGGCGCCGAATATCCCGCCGGCTCGTGGATTATTGCCAACCAACCGGGTCTGCTCTCGGCACTGCGCGGACTGGCCGCTGACCTGGCGCTCGATTTTGCCGCTGTAACGACGCGGCCGACGGTGCCGAGCCACGAGGCACGCGCACCGAGGCTTGGTGTGTGGGTGCCCTGGGCAGATACGGATTCAATCGGCTGGGTGCGCTATTCGCTCGATCAGCGCCACATTCCCTACAGCTACGTGCGCGACGAGGACGTCCGCGCCGGCCACCTGCTCGAACACTACGACGTGATCCTCTACGGCCACGTCGACCTGGAGCTGGCCGAGCAGATCCATGGCATTCCGAGATCCTGGGGGCCGATGCCCTTCAAGAAGACCGCACTGACGCCGAGCATGGGCACGCCTGCCGAGTCCGATGACATCACGGGCGGCATCGGTTGGGAAGGCCTGGCGCAGCTGCAGGATTTCGTCGAGGACGGCGGACTGCTGGTGACACTGGGGAGCGGGTCGATGCTGGCGCTCGAAGGCGGCATCGTGCGCGGCGTGCGTCGCGACGCGGGCGGCACGCCGCGCAGCGAAGCGGGTACGGGCATGGCGGCGGCCGCGAGCTCGGCGGAGGCGCAGACGCGCACTCCCGGCGCGCACTTGCGCGTGACTTTTGCCCGCCCCGATCATCCCCTCGCCTACGGCTACCCCACGCACACCTGGGTGTTTCGTCAGAATTACCCACTCTATGCCACGCCGCGGCGCTGGCTGCAGATGGCCTACTGCACGAATTGCCTCGACGGACCCATAGATCGCAGCGGCGTGGTGCTGGAATGGGGCGATCGCGATGGTGCACCCCTGCTGGTGAGCGGCCAGGTGTGGGGTGAGGACGGGCTGATCGGCCGGCCGGCGATCCTGGACCTGCCCGAGGGTCGCGGCCACGTGGTGAGTTTCAATTTCAATCCACTGCATCGCGATTTGAACAGGGGCGACCAGCGGATGCTTTGGAATGCGATCATCAACTGGCAGGCAATTGTCGCTGGTACTGCCGGCGCAGCTACGGGAGCCGCCACAACAACAGCTCCCGGAGCGGCATCTCGCTGATGTACGGCCGCGGATTCCAGTCCGTGGGCGGCGCGGCGCTGCTCGCCATCTGGCTCGCATCCGGGCTTGCCGTCGCTGCGCCCGTGCCAACGGGCGAAATGCGGTTGCACGTGGGTTCGCTTGCGCTCGAGCCGTGCACAACGACGAGCGGGGGTGCGTGGTGCGGCGACTTCAGGCGTCCACTGGACCCGCGCGGGACTGTTGCCGGTCAGTTGCTAATCTACTTTGAGTACTACCCGCACAGCGGCGCGGGCCCTGCGCTCGGTACGCTTGTGGCCACAGAGGGAGGTCCGGGATTTCCCGCCACCGAGACGCGCCGTGAATACCTGGCGTTGTACGCTCCCCTGCGAACCTCGCGCGACGTGCTGATCATGGATAACCGCGGCACGGGACGCTCGGGCGCCATCGACTGTCCAGCGTTGCAGGCGACCGCTGCGATCACCGAGTCGCTGGTCGCGGACTGCGGGGCATTGCTCGGAGCACGTGCGCCGCTCTACAGCACGACACTGGCGACGGACGACCTTTCAGCACTACTGAGCACCCTCGCAACAGGGCCGGTCGATCTCTATGGCGATTCCTATGGCACCTTCTTCGCGCAGGTGTTCGCGCTGCGCCATCCGCGCCAGTTGCGCAGCCTGGTGCTGGACGGGGCGTATCCGCTTGGCGATGCGAACTATGCCTGGTATCCGGCCTACGCGCCGTCCATGCGCGACAAATTCAACTTCGCTTGCGCGCGTTCGAGCGCCTGCCGTGCACTTCCGGGCGATTCGATCAGCCATATCCAACCGGCGCTGCGCCTGCTGCGCGCTCACCCGCTGCAGGCACGGGCGCGCGATTCCTCCGGCCGGTGGCACGCATGGACGGCGGATGCGACCGCGCTCGCCATGGTGATGTACGGCAGTGCGCCCGCCCGCGCCAGCGTGCGCGAGCTCGATGCGGCTGCGCGGGCCTATGTGACGGGAGATCGTGTTCCCCTGTTTCGTCTCATGGCCGAAACGCGACACGGCGTGGACTCGCGCGATGTGAGCCAGTCCCCGCAGGCCTACAGCGCAGGACTGGCCGCCGTGATCATGTGCCAGGATGCGCCGCAGGTCTTCGACATGTCGCTGGCGCCGGCGCAACGCATGGCCGCTCGGGACCGCGCCATGGCGCAACGCGAGCTCTCGGCGCCGGACACCTACGCGCCATTCACGATCGATGAATACCGGCGCATGCAGCTCGATTACAGCTTCATCGACGAATGCGCGCAGTGGCCCACCCTGCCGGACGCGTGGCCACCGGGGCGCCTGGCGCCGCCAGGCACTCGGTATCCGGACACGCCGACTTTGGTCCTGTCCGGGGACCTCGACAACATGACATCGGGCGCCGACGCTGCAGTCGCGGCACTAAACTTTCCACGCGGGCGCCATGTAATCATTCGCAATGGTCTGCACGTCAACGCCCTGCCCCATGCGCGCGCGGACTGTGGTGCCATCATCGTGCGCCGTTTCATCGAGACACTCGGCGCGGACGACACTGCGTGCGCTGAAACTGTTCCGGAACTGCGCCTGGTGCCGCGCTTTGCACGCCGCGTGCGTGAGCTGCCGCCAGCTGCGGCGCTGGCGGGCAACGTCGCGGACGCAAACCGGCTGCGGGCCGTGACGGCGGCCATCCTGGCCGTGGGTGAGGTGCTGGTGCGTGCGCCAGAACTCGGCAGCGGTGAGGGCATCGGGCTGCGCGGCGGCAATTTCAACGTGGCTGAGACGGCTGACGGTTTTAGGCTGACACTGCGCAGGTTGCGGTGGACCGAAGACCTGCACGTCTCGGGTACCGTTACTGCGCCGGTGCGCACGGGCCCCGCGCATGCCGAGCTGCAACTTGCCGGGACGAAGAATCTCAGCGGGCCGCTGCAGGTGGATTGGGTCGAGGGCACGCCGCTCGCACAGGCGAGTGTGCACGGCCTGTTGGGCGGCCAGGCCGTTGCCGCGGAACTCGACGCGCCTTGAGCGCCGGCGACCTGGTTCGGTCGGCGCCTATTTTCCCGCGCGCCAGTACTCGTGTATGGCGTAGGCGATGCCCACTACGCTGATGAACCCCAGCGTGGCCCACAGCTCCCTGAAGCTGAGCGCGTAGAGCATCCAGACGATGATCGCGCAGGCGGCAATGGGGACCACAGGACCGAATGGGATGGTGAACGGCGCGCCGTCGATCGCCACCTTGCGCGCTCGCAGGCGCAGCACGCCCAGGCAGCAGATCAGGTACAGCACGAGCGAACCGGAGCTCGACAGGATAAGCAGCTGCTTGAAGGTGCCAGTGAGCGCAAAAGTGGCGCACGCGATGGCGTAGGCCGCAATCGCCACCGCCGGCGTGCCGAAGCGTGGATGGACCCGGGCGAGCCAGCGCGGAAGCTGGCGCTGCTGTGCGAAGGCATGCAGCACGCGAGGGGTTGAGAGCATGTCAGCGGCCAGGCAACCGCTGGCGGAGATGGCGACCGCCAGCACCATCATGCGGCCACCCCAATGGCCAAACACGATGTTGGCCGTGTCGACGAGCGGCGCCTGTGAGGTGGGCAGCGCGGAACCCAGCGTGCCCTGCGCCACCAGCTGCAGACCCATGTACAACGCGACGATGATGACGAGCCCGAGCAATATGCCGCGCGGCACGGTACGCGACGGACGTATCACCTCGCCGCTCATGTTGAGTGCGGCCTCCACGCCGATGAAGGCGTAAAAAAGGACGACCGCGGCCTTGCCGACGCTCTGTAGCGGCGGCACGCCAGTCCACGCGAGCTTGGCAGGGTCCATCACGAAGAGCCCTCCGATCACCAACAAGGCGAGCGGTGCAATCTTGACGATCGTGAGCACGATCGAAAGGCGCACGCCGTGCGTAACCCCGCGTATGTTGATCAGCGCGACGGTCGCGAACAGCACTATGATGATTGCAACACGCACCCAGTAGGCCTGAAGCGCTGGAATCACCGCAGCAAGCGTATCCACGAGCAGGTTGACGATGGCGGCATCGGCCACCGAGCCGCTGGCGGTCCACAGTAAGGTGCCCGCGATACCGCCGACGATAGGGCCGAACGGCACGCTGGCATAGGCATACAGGCCCCCCGCCCTGCCTACGCGGCTTCCGGCCTCGGCGAAACACAGCCCAACCAAGCCGAACAGCACGGCGCAGACGAGATAGGCCAGGATCCCCTCGGCGCCCAGCAGACCGGCGATGATCGCCGGCAGCCCGAAAATGCCAGCTGCGATCGTCAGGTTGACGACGTTCAGTCCCAGGCTCTTGACGCCGATGACGCGCTTGAGCGGCGCGGATTCCGGTGGCGTGTCCATGGGATGCGTCGGCGCAGCGCCTGTGAGAGCGCGCTAGGAGCGCTGTAGTTTCCAGTCGACTGGCGCGATCTTGGGCAGGATGAACACCCAGCCGGCGATGCCGAGCAGATTCATCGCGGCCGCCAGAGCGAAGGCACTCTCGTATCTGCCGCCCGCGAGTACCACGAGTATGCCGGTCATGGCCGGTGCGATGATGCCGGAAATATTTCCGCAGGTATTTTGCACGCTCACCCATCGACCGGTAGCCAGCGGGCCCGCCATCGTCTGCGGAATCGCGTAGTAACCGGGCGAAGAGATGCCCGTGACCACCGCAAATACGAACAGGCAGGCCACCAGGCCACCAGACGGCAGCAGCGCCATTCCGGCCATGCAACCCATAGCCGCCACGTGGTAGAGCGCCATGGCGCCTTTGTAGATCAAGGTGCGTGAGTGCCCGGCTTTCACCCAGCGATCCGCCAACCAACCCATGCCGACTGCACAAACCGCGTTGATCGCATAGGCGGTGGTGGCGGTGGCGGTCATCATATCGGTGGAGAAATGGCGATAGTCCTGCAGGTACTCCGGGAGCCAGGTCAGGATGAAGTAGAAATTGTAGTTGCCGGCAAAGTGTCCCAGCGATGCGCCCCAGAGACCCCGTTGCCGCAGGATCTGCCGGCTTGTGGGTGCGTCGGGGTTGACCTGCGTCATCACGGCTGACTCAGACACCCGCATTCGAGACCAGGGCCAGAGCCAGAGCAGGGAAACGCAGCCAAAGATGACGAACACCGGGCGCCAGCCGATGCGGCTCATCAGGAAGCCGCCGACCATGATGCCCACGGCCGGGCCAATCAGGTAGCCGAAGGCGGTGATGCCGTTCGACCGACCACGCTCGCTGTCCGGCACGACCGTGGCGAGCAATTTGGACACGCTGGGAAAGGCGACGCTCTCACCAAGGCCCAGCAGCAATCGCAACAGCAACAGCGCAACCAGGCCATTGGCGAACCCAGTCAGCAGCGTCGCGATGGACCAGATCAGTACGCCTCCCGTCAACACGCGGCGCGCACCGAATCGCTCGGCCAGCCAGCCGGCTGGCATCATGGCCAGCACGTAGGTGGCAAAGAACGCAGAGAGCAGGAACCCGAGTTGGTCCTTCGTGAGGTGCATCTCCTGCTCAATCAGGTGTGCGACAGTCGCCAGGTTGCCGCGATCGACGTAGTTGATGCACAGCGCGGCCGACAACAGCAGCACCACCCGCGCGCGCGCGGTCGGCGCCAGCGGCGCCTGGTTCAGCAACGGTTGGCCCACCGGTCGTTGTGCATGGTATTCAGGGAGTGGCCAACACGTCGAGGAGCGGCTTCGCGGCACGCGGCTCGGCCTTCTGATAGTCCTCGCCCAGGAGCGTTGCGATGGTGGCAGCGATCTGTGACTGCGTCACGGCGGCCACGTTGTGCCGTTCGCCACGCGCTGGTGTGTCGGGGCCGATAACCGCGATCCAGATGTTCTCGGAGCCCTTCTCCTCGACACCATGTTCCTTCCACTCGGTGAGTCCGTGTCCGCGTCCATGGTCGGCCGTGATGATGAAGGTGGTCTTGTCCTTGTACTCGGGGAGCGACTGCATGTGGTTCCACAGCGCGGCCACCGCCGCGTCGAAATTGTGTGCGGTCTCGACCACCAGGTCGTAGCGGCCGGAATGAGCCCAATTGTCGGTGTCGCCGAAGCCGACGAACAGCACGCGCGGACGATGCGCCTTGAGGTGCGCCAGCACGCTGACGGTCAGGAAGGAATCGGGCGGATCGGTACCCTCGAGGCGCGTCGTGCTCTTGTAGAGATCCGCAAGCAGCTGGCCGCTCGGGCTGTGGTCCTTGGCGTCGACCAGGGTAGCGCCGGAGCGGATCAGCAAGTGGCTGCGCGGTTCGTTGAAGATGTCGTGGAAGGTTTCCCAGGTACCAAATATATCGACCTTGTTCTTGAAACCGGGCCGGTGCGAGAGCCACTCGAACACCGTCTGGTTCGGATTCAGGCCGAACTCATTGCTGTTGATGCGCGGATCCGGAATCCCGGAGGCCATTTCGTTGTAGCCTGGATAGGAGAAGGCCAGGCCGTTCGCGACCTGCGCCTGGCTGCCCGCCGATGCGTTCCCCAGCAACTGTCCCTTGATGCCCACGGTGCCCCAGATGAAGGGGAACAGCAGCATGCGCCGCACCTTTGGATCTGAATCCCAGTATTTGGCGCGCAGTTCCTTCTCGGGTGTCCAATTGCCGCCGTTTTTCGGATCCAGGAGATCTTCCTCCACTCCGCTGAACATTTCTTCCGGGCGCAAGCCGTCGCTCACGATCAGTACGACATTGCGTGTCTTGCCGGCCATGGCTCCCGCTGCAACGGTCAATCCCAGCAGCGCGGCCAACAACAGGTGTTTTCTACTGTACATGGTTCACTCCGGACGGGACTGGGGGGTCAAAATTTCTGGCTGAAGGTCAGGCCGATGCTGCGCGGCCTGATTGGCCATACATAGGTATTCGTGCACATGGAGGGCGCACACGCCGAGTAGCGGCTTTCCTCGCCCCGCTTGTCGAAGGCGTTGTCAGCGTAGAGCTCCGCTGTCCAGTGCTCGTGCGCCAGGCCAGCGGTGAAGTCAAAGCTGGAATAGGCCGGCTGCTTGCCCAGGATCTGCACATTGGCTACTTCCAGTGCCGGCACCACATCGCTCTGCGAGACCAGTGCGCCCTGCAGGTGCGCGTCGAGGCCGGCGAGCGGGAACTGGTAGCGCGCAATGAGATTGCCCTTGATGCGTGGCGACACCGGCAGGCGCGAACCAGCCGGTGCGAGCAGGGAATTTCCCGGTTCGCTGCAGCTGAAATCTGCGCTCGCTTCTTTGCAGGCATTGGTCTTGAGCTCGGTTTGCAACCAGGTGGCGGAGGCGGACAGCGTGAAGTCGTTGCTGACCGCCCACTGCAGGTCAGACTCGAGGCCACGGATCTCGGCCCGCCCCGCATTGAGTATCTCGGTGATGCCATTCTGGCCGGAGATCGCGAACTGCGCGTCCTTCCAGCGCTCGAGGAACACGGCGCCGTTGAAGCGCACGCGTCGATCGAGCCAGCCGGTCTTCCAGCCGATTTCAATATTCGTCAGGTAGTCGGGCGTGTACGGCGGACGGCTGCGGACGCGGTTGACGCCGCCGGGTCGGAAGCCGGTCGATAGCGTGGTGTAGATCATCCGCGCGTCATCGAACTTGTAGGTCAGGTTCAATTTGTGCGTCTCGCCGTGATCGCCGACGACACTGTCGATATTGATGCAGGGGCGCACCGGATTGGTCGGATCGGGCGCTGTGGTGCAGAGGTTCTCGCCGCTCGCGCCCAGGAAATAGCCTGCGAACACGTCCTGGCCAGTAACGACGTTGGGTCCGAGGTCGTAGCTGAAGTTGCTGAGACCGTTGTAGCCGAAGAAGCCGTACACCGAATTCGTATATTTGAAATAGCGCACGCCAGCCGTGGCGGTCAGCTTTGGCGTCAGGTCGTACGACAATTCCGTGAACGCCGCCTGGTCCTTGTCGAGCCGGTCCTGCGAATTGAGATAGATCACGCCAGGCTGGCCGGTGACCGAATCGGCCGCCGCCAGGTCCTTGATGCGGTATTCGTCGCGTGGCTCGCCGGTCTGGCGCTGGAAGAAGAGCCCGGCCACGAAGCGGAAGCGGCGGTCCTTGGGGGAGGACAACCGCAGTTCATGAGACTGTTTGCTGAATACGTTGTGAGTGACCGTTGACTGCGCCGGGCTGATCAGGTTGCCCTGGTTGTCGCGGAAGTTGTCACCATAATACGACTCGCAGTACGAAGCGTAGCTCGTAGCCGGGTGCTGCGGATCGGGCTGCGGTCCGGGACAGGCGGTGCCGCCATAGGTATTGTGATAGTAGCTGTCGTAGAAATAGGAATATTCGGAATAGTCACTGACGCTGTCGAAAGTTCGATGCAGGTAACCACCGGAATACAGCAGGTCGAAATTGGCGATCTGGCCCTGCACGGTCAGCGCTGCCTGCCACCATCGATCCTTGCTGCTCTCGGCGGTGTAGCGCGCCACATTCAGGTCACCCAACGCCGGATTGAAGCTGAACTGCCCGTTGGCCTTGGTCTGCTGCGCTGTGGCGGTCGGCATGATCGACCAGCCGCCATCGAGATTGACCTTGAGCGCGGCTCGTCCACCGTAGGTATCGACGTCGTTGTAATGCGGCTTGACCAGGCCGGCGTTGCTGCGTTCGATTCCCGAGGTCGCGTAGAACTGCTGCGGACCGAGTACGTTGTTGATGTAGCCGGCATCGTGCTCGCTGAACCCGACCAGGCGAATCGCCGCGCTGTCCGACAGGGGCACGTTGACGAAGCCCTCGACCGTGCCGCCCATCTGGCTACGGATCATCTCACCTGTCACGGTGTAGCCGGCCGCAAAGGCCTTTGGATCGGGCTTATTGGTGATGAGGCGCACTGTGCCGGCCATGGAACTCGAACCAAACAGCGTTCCCTGCGGCCCCGATAGCTGCTCGACGCGCGCGATATCGTAGATGTGCACGTCGAGGTTGTTCGCGATCGTGGTCACGGGCTGCTCGTCCAGGTACAGGCCGACGAGCGGCTGCGAGCCGACCTGCAGACCGTCGCCACCGTTGGTGACGCCGCGCACGTAGAGCTGCGACTGTCCCGGGCCATAGCTCTGGCTGGAAAGGCTCGGCAGGTACTTGATGTAGTCGTCGAACTTGGAGACCTGCAGCTCTTGCAGCTTCTTCGAATCAAGCGCCTGGATGCTGACCGGGACGCTCTGCAGGTTTTCTTCGCGCTTCTGCGCCGTGACGATGATTTCCTCGAGCTGCGGGCCGGCGCTCGCCGGGGTCGGTGGCGCCTGCGCGCTGACCGTGCCCGCCAGCACACCGGAGATCGCCGATGCGATCGTCCAGGGCCGCGCTGCCGTGGTCGCCCGCTTCAGGGCGCTTTGGGCGCGCTGACCGCCACGTACGAATCTACGCATGCTCTTAGAGTCCCCCTGATTCAATCGGCACCCGGCTGGGTTGCGTAAAAGTACCACACGGCACCGCCGCCGGTCTGCCGCAATCGTGCCATGCCACGGGGAACCAGGGCGCTGCGGCTACAGGGCGCGCGCGATGACCTCTTTCATGATCTCATTGGTGCCGCCGTAAATGCGTTGCACGCGGCTGTCGGCAAACAGGCGGCACACCAGGTATTCATTCATGTAGCCGTAGCCGCCGTGCAGCTGCACGCACTCGTCCAGCACCTTCTGCTGCATGTCCGAGATCCACCACTTGGCCATGGATGCGGTCACGGTGTCGAGCTTGCCAGCCGCAACCCGCACTATGCAGTCATCGATGAAGGTGCGCGCCACGCGCACGATGGTCGCAATCTCCGCCAGGCGGAATTTGGTGTTCTGGAAGTCATACACGCTCTGGCCAAAGGCCTTACGCTCCTTTGTATACGCGAGTGTTGCCGCCAACGCACCCTCCATCGCCGCGACCCCGCACACGCCGATGATGATGCGCTCGTATGGCAGGTCGCTCATCAGCTGGTACATGCCCTTGCCTTCCTCGCCACCCAACAGGTTCACGGCCGGCACACGCGCGCCATCGAAAAAGAGCTCGGCAGTGTCCTGCGCGTGCAAGCCCATCTTGTCCAGCACGCGACCCACACGAAAACCCTGCAAGCCCTGCGTCTCGACCATGAGCAGCGACACGCTCTTTGAGCCGGGCGCGCTGTCGGTCTTCACGACCAGGGCGATGAGGCCCGCCAGGAACCCGTTGCTGATGAAGATCTTCGAGCCGCTCACGACATAATGATCGCCATCACGCACCGCACGCGTGCGGATGCCTTTCATGTCCGAGCCGGCGCCCAGCTCGGTGATGCCGATCGCGCCGATGAATTCGCCGCGGGCCATTCGCGGGAGCAGCCGCAGCTTCTGCTCTTCAGTGCCGTGATTGAGCAGGTAGTGGGCGGCAATGCTGTGCACCCCCTGGCCGAACCCGCTCAGTCCCCGGCGATTCAATTCCTCATAGATGACCGCTTCGTGGCGAAAATCACCACCCGCGCCACCGTACTGCGTCGGTATGTCTGTGCACAACAGGCCCATCTCGCCCGCGCGTCGCCAGATGTCCTTGCCGACGTGGTGTTGCGCGCGCCAGGCGGCATCGTGCGGCAACATTTCCGCCGCGGCGAACTTTGCTACTGCATCACGCAGCGCCTCGAGTTCATCGTCCATCCAGGGCGGGCGCGGTTCGTTCATGTTGCATGCACCTCGAAGTTGGCGCTCATGTTAAGTTGTCGTGCGCTTCAACGATAGTTGCGGTCGGCGCGCCTGGAGAGACTGGTCAGCAACTCATAGTTGACCGTGCCCGCTGCCGCCGCGACGTCTTCGAGCGCCAGGCCCTTGCCGATCAGCGTAACCCAGTCGCCGACGGCCAAATCGGCAAAGCCAGCGGCTGAAACGTCCAATGTGAGCAAATCCATAGAGACGCGGCCGGCCACGGGTGCACGCTGGCCCTGCCACATGGCGCAGCCACGGCCGCCGAGCGATCGTGGATACCCATCTGCATAGCCAATCCCTACTGTGGCGACGCGTGCAGGTGGCGCGAGCGTCTGGGTCGCGCCATAACCCACGCTGACCCGGTGCGTGAGCTGGCGCACCTGCAGGACACGGCTCTCCAGCCGCACCACTTCCTGCATCGGGTTGTCGCCGCTGGCGCCGGGCCGGCCGCCGTAGAGCGCAATGCCCGGCCTGACCAGGTCACCGTGAAAGTCTGGCCCCAGGAATATCCCCGCGGAATTCGCGATGCTCCAGGGGACGTCTGGCCAGTGTTCGCGCAGTGCATTGAATTGCCCGAGCTGTTGCTGGTTCAGTGCGTGGCCGGGGTCGTCGGCGCAGGCGAGATGACTCATGAGCAGCACCAGCTTGAGTGCCTGGCACAGCTTGCCGTCCGCGCACGCCACCGTAACGTCGGCAGCCGAGAGTCCGGCGCGGGTCATACCCGTGTCGATCTGCAGGGCTGCGGGGGCACCCGCACCGCGTGTAGCCCAGGTGCGCACTTCGTCCATCGAGTTGAGCACGGGCAGGAGCTGATGGTGCAGATACAGCGCCGCGGAGCCGGCAGACAACTCGTTCAGGACGAAGATCCGCGCTGCAGCCTGCAGTTGACGCAGTTCCAGTCCTTCGGTCACCGTGCCTACGAAGTACGTGCGGCACCCCACCTCCGCCAGGCGGGCTGCTACCGGACCCATGCCGAGTCCATAGGCGTTTGCCTTGACGACGGCGGCGACTTCGGCGCCCACCGCGCGGCTGCGCAGTTGCGCGTAGTTCGCGGCGAGGGCTGCAAGGTCGATCCTGATCCGCACCGGCTGCGCCACGGCCATGGGTGCTAACCGCTCAGCGCCCCGGGAGCGGCGCGAATATCCCGTACTGACGGCCGAAATAGAGCAAGGGTTCACCCTCACGGGTGCGCGCCGCTTCCACCAGCCCCACGACGATGGCGTGATCGCCGCTCATGAAGACCTCGTTGGTGACACATTCGATCTGCGCCAGCGCCTGTGGAATCAGCGGCACCCGCACATGCGCGCCAGTGTCAAACGGCATCTGCGTGCCCCGTTCGCGGCGGGGCTGGGCAAAGTGGCGCGCGATACCGGACTGTCCGGCCGCGAGCAGGCTGATGCCGAACGACCGGCAAGTCACCATGGGCGAGTAACTCGCCGTGTGGCGTTGGATCGCATACATCACCAGAGGCGGTTCGTAGGAAAGCGTGACGTAGGAAGAGATAGTAAGACCCACAACGGCCTCACTGTCCTCTTCATAAGTGGCCACCACTGACACCGCACCCGCCGAGGCACGGCCCAGTTGCCGGTAGAGTTCACCGGAAATCGCCATACTGAAATTCCATAGTGTGGATGAAATCTACTTGGAAGGAGCGGGAACAAAGTCGACCAGCTCGGTGCCTTCGCCCACCTGGTCCCCGACCGCCACTTTATATGATCGCAGCGTGCCGGCGCTGGGAGCCACGATGGTATGTTCAATCTTCATGGCTTCCATGACGAGCAGCGCGGCGCCCCTGGGCACCTCGGCGCCGGGGCTTGCAAACAGTGCGATCACACGCCCAGGCATCGGCGCACGCAGCCCCGTCGGGCCGGTGGTCGTTGCGGCGGCGGTGGTCAGCGGGTCCAGGTGCTCGAGTACGTCGCGGCGGCCATTCATGAAGACGTGTATGCGGCCGCCGGCATGCACTGCTGTAACTGAGCGCTGCAAGCCATCGAGCATCAGGCTGAAGTCCGTGTCCAAAGCTGCGCCCGGGCCGCATGAGGCAGTAACGACCTCGTCATCAACTGTCAGCGCCCATCCAGTGGCAAGATACTGCACGCCAATGCTCATCGTCACTGCGCCGGCGCGCAGCACCAGATCGCGTTGTGCGCGTGCGCCGAGGCGCCAGCCATCACTTGTGTCCCAGGGTGAGCCGTTGGCTCCGGTTTGAATCCGCCGCAGTGTGGCTACGGCTGCGGCAAGCCAGATATCGCGGGGTGGCGGCTCCACGGCCGGGAACAGCCATCCGCTCTCGCGTTCGATCAGCGCCGTATCAAGCTCAGCATGGCTGAATGCGGGTGAGGCGATCAGCCGCTGCAGGAAGGCGACATTGTTGGCAACGCCGACGATCCGGTATAGATCAAGTGCCGCGCGCATGCGCTGCAAGGCCTGGTCGCGATTTGCGCCCCAAACGATCAGCTTCGCGATCATGGAGTCGTAGAACGGTGATATCTGGTCGCCGCGCCCGACACCCGTGTCGATGCGCACGTGCTCCGATGGCTCTGGCGTCGCGAGATAATCCAGGCGGCCGATCGATGGCAGGAAGTCGCGGGCGGGATCCTCGGCGTAGATGCGCGCCTCGAGCGCGTGACCATTGAGAACCACCTGTTCCTGCGTCAGGGGCAGTGGTTCTGCGGCGGCCACGCGCAATTGCCACTCAACCAGGTCGAGCCCCGTGATCATCTCCGTCACCGGGTGCTCAACCTGCAGCCGCGTATTCATTTCCATGAAGTAGAACTCGCCACTGGGTGCAACGATGAATTCCACGGTGCCCGCTCCGACGTAGCCCACGGCGCTCGCGGCAGCAACAGCCGCGGCACCCATGGCGGCGCGCCGAGCGGTCGTCATGCCGGGAGCGGGCGCTTCCTCCAGCACCTTCTGGTGACGCCGTTGCACGGAACAATCGCGCTCACCCAGGTACAGGCAATGACCATGCGTGTCGGCGAACACCTGGATCTCAATATGACGTGGCCGCAGCAGGTACTTCTCCACCAGCACGCGCTCATCCCCAAAGCTGGCGCCCGCTTCGCGCTTGCAGCTGGCGAGCGCGGCGGCAAAGTCCGCCGGCCGATCGACGCGCCGCATGCCGCGCCCTCCGCCGCCGGCGCTGGCCTTGATGAGGACCGGGTAACCCAGCCGTCCCGCCTCGTGCTGCAGGAAGCGAGCGTCCTGGTTGTCGCCGTGGTAGCCGGGCGTAAGTGGCACGCCAGCGCGCTCCATGAGCGTCTTGGCCGCGGACTTGGAGCCCATGGCGCGGATTGCCGCTGCGGGCGGGCCTACGAAGATGAGGTCATTTCGCTGGCAGTGCTCGGCAAATTCTGCGTTCTCGGAAAGAAAACCGTAGCCCGGGTGTATCGCCTGCGCGCCGCTGCTGCGTGCCGCGTCGATGATCGCATCGACGCGCAGGTAGCTCTCGGCAGGCGTATGGCCACCAATTGCGATGGCCACATCACATGCGGCCACATGCCGCGCAGCGGCATCGGCGTCCGAAAACACGGCCACAGTGCGCAGGCCCAGGCGGCGCGCGGTGCGCGCAATGCGGCAGGCGATCTCGCCGCGATTGGCAATCATCAGGCTGGTGTACGGCAGCATGCGCCGACCTTACATCCTGAACACGCCGAAGCGCGTTTCCGGAATCGGTGCGTTGTGCGCGGCTGCCAGGCCAAGTGCCAGCACCCGCCGCGTGTCTACAGGGTCGATCACGCCGTCATCCCAGAGCCGCGCCGTCGCATAGTAGGGATGCCCCTGGCGATCATATTGTGCGCGGATCGGCGCCGTGAAGGCGGCCTCTTCCGCCTCGCTCCAGGCCTGGCCCTTGGCCTCCAGGGCATCGCGCCGGACGCGCGCGAGCACGTTGGCGGCCTGCTCGCCGCCCATGACGCTGATGCGCGCGTTAGGCCACATCCACAGGAAGCGCGGCGAGTACGCCCGCCCGCACATGCCGTAGTTACCCGCGCCGAAGCTGCCGCCCACGATGACGGTGAGCTTGGGCACCTGGGCGCAGGCAACGGCAGTCACCATCTTGGCACCGTGCTTGGCGATGCCCTCGTTCTCGTACTTACGGCCGACCATGAAGCCGGTGATGTTCTGCAGGAACACCAACGGGATCCGGCGCTGGCAGCACAGCTCGATGAAATGGGTGCCCTTGAGGGCGGATTCGGAAAACAGGATGCCGTTATTGGCCACGATGCCGACGCTCATGCCCCAGATGCGTGCGAAGCCGGTAACCAGGGTGCTGCCGTAGCGCGTCTTCCATTCGTCGAAGTCACTCGCATCGACGATGCGCGCAATGATTTCGCGTACCTCGAAAGGCTTGCGCGGGTCGGCGGAAACGAGGCCGTAAAGCTCGTCCGCAGCATAGTTCGGCTCGGTGGGCACAGCAAAGCCGCTGGCGTCTGCGCGCGGGAGATTCAATCCGGCGACGATGCGGCGCGCGATGCCGAGGGCGTGCGCATCGTTATCGGCCAGGTGGTCGACGACACCCGACAGGCGCGTGTGCACGTCGCCGCCGCCCAGGTCTTCGGCGCTCACTTCCTCGCCGGTGGCAGCCTTCACCAGCGGTGGCCCGCCCAGAAAGATGGTGCCCTGCTCGCGCACGATGATCGACTCATCGCTCATCGCAGGCACATAGGCGCCGCCAGCCGTGCAGCTGCCCATCACCAGCGCGATCTGCGGGATGCCGGCCGCCGACATGGTGGCCTGGTTGTAGAAGATGCGTCCGAAGTGATCGCGGTCGGGGAAGACTTCGTCCTGGCTGGGCAGGTGCGCACCGCCCGAGTCGATGAGGTACACGCAGGGCAGCCGGTTTTCACGGGCGATTTCCTGCGCTCGCAGGTGCTTCTTGACCGTCATTGGATAGTACGTGCCACCCTTGACCGTGGCGTCATTGCACACGATGAGGCACTCGCGGCCAGCCACGCGGCCGATGCCGGTGATGAGCCCAGCCCCCGGGGCTTCGTTGTGATACAGGCCGTTGGCGGCGAGCTGCGAGAACTCAAGCCAGGGCGTGCCGGGGTCCAGCAGCATTTCGACCCGTTGGCGCGGCAGCAGCTTGCCGCGGGCCACATGGCGGGCGCGGGTGGTCTCGCCGCCCCCGAGCGCAGCAGCGGCCAGGCGGGCTTGCAGTTCGGTGACCAATGGCTCCATGGCGTGCCGGTTGGCGCGGAATTCGGCGCTGCGGGGATCCAGGCGGGATTCGATCGCGGGCATGGCAGGCCTTGCACTAATAGTCCGATTGTCCGATAATAGCACTATTATTGCCAGTGGGGCAAACCCATGTCCGTCGCCGACAACTGCGAATTCGATTTTGGCCTGGGCGAGACCCTCGACGAGGTGCGCGCGCAAGTCCGCCGCTTCGCCCGGGCCGAGATCGCCCCGCTCGCCGACGAAATCGACCGCAACAACCAGTTTCCCGTGCCGCTGTGGCGCCGCCTCGGCGAACAGGGCCTGCTGGGCCTCACGGTGCCGGAACGCTGGGGTGGTGCTGACCTCGGCTACCTGGCGCACATCGTCGCCATGGAAGAGATTTCGCGCGCTTCCGCCTCCGTCGGCCTGTCCTATGGGGCGCATTCGAACCTGTGCGTGAACCAGTTGCGGCTCAATGGCAACGACGCGCAGCGTGATCGCTACCTGCCCGGCCTCGTCAGCGGGGAGAAAATCGGTGCGCTGGCCATGTCCGAGCCCGGCGCGGGCTCTGACGTGGTTTCGATGCAGTTGCGCGCCGAGCCGCGCGGCGACGGGTTCGTGCTGACGGGCCGCAAGATGTGGATCACCAATGGGCCTGCTGCCGACGTCGTCGTCGTCTACGCCAAGACCTCCCCTGCCGCAGGCTCCAAGGGCATCACGGCCTTCGTCGTCGAGAAGGGGTTTCCTGGATTCTCGAGCGCGCAGAAGCTCGACAAGCTGGGTATGCGTGGGTCGGACACGGGCGAATTGGTGTTCGAGGACTGCTTCGTGCCGGCGGAAAACCTGTTGGGCGAACGCGATCGCGGCGTACGCGTGCTCATGAGCGGTTTGGACTACGAACGCGCCGTGTTGGCTGCGGGCCCGCTCGGCATCATGGCTGCCGTACTCGACCTGGTGCTGCCCTACGTGCACGAACGCCGGCAGTTCGGCGAGGCGATCGGCACATTCCAGCTCATCCAGGCCAAGATCGCTGACCTGTACACGAATCTCAACGCGGCGCGCGCCTTTGTTTATGCCGTGGGCCGCGCCTGTGACGCCGGTCGGTGCACGCGCCAGGATGCCGCCGCGGCGGTGCTGTTTGCCGCCGAAAAGGCGACCTTTGCCGGTCTTGAGGCGATCCAGATCCTGGGCGGCAATGGCTACATCAATGACTACCCGGCCGGGCGCCTGTTACGCGACGCCAAGCTCTACGAGATTGGAGCGGGCACGCAGGAAGTGCGCCGCCTGCTGATCGGGCGCGAGCTCTACCAGCGAAGCGCATGAACGTAGAATTCGAGCCGGTGGAGTTCGAGCCCGCTTACCACAAGGTGGCCGCGGCACTGCTCGAGCGCATTACCGACCGCACGCTCAGTGCCGGTGAGCGGTTGCCGCCCGAGCTCGAGCTAGCGCGCCAGTTCGGTGTCAACCGTTCGACGGTGCGCGAGGCCCTGCGCGAGCTGGAATCGGCTGGCATGCTCAGGCGCCACCGCGGTTCCAAGCTCATGATGGTGAGCCGCCCCGAGCGCGATGCCGTGGCCGGTGGCGTGAGCCGCGCCCTCGCGCTGCACGATGTCAGCATCCGCGATGTGTGGGAGGGGCTGTCCATACTCGAACCGCCCATAGCCGAGGCCGCGGCGCGCCATCGGCGCGCGGCCGATCTGGTGATCATCGAGGCCACCGTAGAGCGCGCGATGCCGCGCAGCGCCACCGCCGCTGCGGGGCAAGCCGCGGATTTCTTCCGCCATCTCGGCGAAGCCACGCACAACCGCGTGCTGATGCTTGCGCATGAACCGCTCCTGCAGCTGCTCGCGCCTTCGCTGCGCACCGTCATCGACGAAGTGGCAGCAGCCCGGGCGCGCATCGCGACGGCCCAGCGACGGATCCTCGCTGCCATACGCGCCGGTGATGCGGCCGAGGCGCGCACGTGGACGGAGAAACACATTCGCGACTATCGCCGCGGCTTCGACCTCGCCGGCATAGACCTCGGCAATCGCGTCGAGGGCTAGTTCTTGCGGCGGCCAGCCGGTATTGACCGGGCGGGATGGCAAACCTAAGCTGGCGAGATGAAATACGACGCCATCGTGATCGGCGCGGGGCACAATGGCCTGTGCAACGCGGCGTTCCTGGCGCGGGCCGGCCTCGAAGTGCTGGTGCTCGAGTCCAATTCATACGTGGGCGGAGCGGCCGTGAGCCGCGAACTGCACCCGCACTGGACCTATTCAAACTGCTCGTACGTGTGCGGCCTGCTACGGCCCGAGATCTACCGGTCGCTCGAGCTTGCGCGCCACGGCCTGCAGATCGTGCCCTACGGCGGTGGCGTCACCTTCACGCGCGATGGCGACATCCTAGGCGGATACCTCGACAAGGACCTCAAGCGCCGCGAGCTTGCCCGGCACAGCGCGCGTGACGCCGATGCCTACATGCGCTACGGGCGCGACACGATGCGCCAGTGCCGGCTGATCCGCTCGCTCCTGCTGCGCACGCCGCCGGACCCGAGCTCGCTGCGCTGGCGCGACCTCCGCGAAATGATGCATGTGGGCAAGGAATTCGCCAAGCTCGGTGAGGCGGGCATCTACGACACCATGCGTTTCTACACGCTGTCGATCGCCGACTACCTGAACGAGTACTTCGAGTCCGATGTGGTCAAGGCGAACTTCGCGGGCAGCGGCATCATCGGCACGGCGCTTGGCGTGCAATCGCCGGGCACGGCCTACGTGCTGCTGCATCACTACATGGGCGATGTCGACGGCCAGATGGGTGCCTGGGGTTTCGCGCGCGGCGGCATGGGAGCGGTCAGCCAGGCGCTGGCGGCTGCCGTGCAGGCGCATGGCGGGGAGATCAAGGTCGATGCGCCGGTGGCGCGCATCCTGACGCGCGGCGGCCGCGCCTGCGGCGTGGCGCTTGCCAACGGCGATGAATATTACGCCGACACGGTGGTCTCGAACGTCGATCCGAAGCGCACTTTCCTGAAACTCATGGATCCGGGCGACCTGCAGCCGGAGTTCCTGGCGCGTGCCCGCAATTTCAAGATCCGCGGTTCGTCTGGCAAACTGAATATCGCGCTCGACGGGCTGCCGGATTTTCCCGCGCTCGGCGCCGGCAATCCACTCATCAGTGGCGACATGCATTTTCTCGACTCGCTCGAACGCTACGAACGCGCCTACGACGACTGGAAGAATGGCAGCTGGTCGAAGGATCCGTACCTCGACCTGCTCATGCCCTCGCTCACCGACCCCACCATGACGCCGCCGGGCAAGCACATGATGTCGGTGTTCGTGCAATACGTGCCGGTCAAGGTCAACGGCCACGACTGGACCGACGCCGATCGCGAGGCTTTCAAGCAGACGGTGTTCGACCAGATCGCGCGCTACAGCCCGAACTTCCGCAGCCTCGTGCTCCACGCCGAGGTGCGCACGCCGCGTGAACTTGAGGCCGAGGTCGGACTCACCGAGGGCAATATTTTCCAGGGCGAGCTGACCTTTGACCAGTTGTTTTTCAACCGGCCCTTCCCCGGCTATGCGCAATATCGCGCTCCCGTTCGTGGTCTTTATATGTGCGGTTCAGCCACGCATCCCGGCGGTGGCGTGATGGCCGCACCGGGCGCAAACGCAGCGCGGGAGATACTGCGCGATCTGCATCGCGGCTCGACGGTACCCGAAGGGTGGAGCGATGACTGAACGGCAGACAGTCGTCGTCATTGGCGCGGGCCACAACGGCCTGGTGTGCGCGACCTACCTGGCGCGCGCTGGCCGGAAAGTGCTGGTGGTCGAAGCAGCGGCACAGCCCGGTGGTGCGGCGATCACGCGCGAGTTTGCGCCCGGGTACAGGGTTTCAGCCGTGGCGCACCTGCTGCACCTGCTTGATCCGGTAATCGAGCGCGAGCTGGCGCTGGCGCGCCACGGCCTGTCCTACGCGCGCAGCAGCCTGGTCAACGTATCGCTGTCCCCGGGACGGCCGGCGCTGAGCCTGGACGGTGGCGATGTCATTGCGGGCGAAGTGTCGCCAGCCGATCGCTCCGCCCTGCAGGTCCACGCGGCACGCATGCAGAAATTTGCGCGTGTGATCGCGCGCCAGCACGCGCGGGTGCCGCCGCGGCTGCGCTTCGAGTCCTGGCATGACGTCCTGCCCGCAGCAGCCGTGGCCCTGGATATCCGGCTGCTCGGCCGAAAGGACATGCGCGAGTTCCTGCGCATTGCGACCATGAACATCTACGACGTGCTCGAAGAGCAATTCGAGCATGCTGGCATCAAGGGTGTGCTGGCGCTGGACGCGGTATTAGGTACACGCCTTGGACCGCGCTCGGGCAACAGCGTGTATACCGCGCTCTACCGCCAGAGCGGATCGGTCAACGGGCGATCGGGCGCCCTCGCCCTGCCGCAAGGCGGCATGGGCGCGGTCAGCAATGCGCTCGTGTCTGCGGCGCGGATTGCGGGGGTGGAAATCCGTTGCGGTGCGCAGGTGGAGGAAATCATCGTCAGGGAGGGACGCGCCACTGGCGTGCGCCTGCGCAATGGCGAGGAACTCCGGGCCGATCGCGTGGTGTCGAACGCCGACCCGAAGACTACGCTCCTGCGGCTGTTGGGCGCGCGTCATCTCGAGACCGAGTTTGCGCGCCGCGTGCAGCAGCTGCGGGCGGTGGGCACGGCTGCCAAGCTGCACCTCGCGCTCAGCGGCAGGCCGCAGTTTCGCGGCCTGCCGGCCGGACTACTCGGGGAACGCCTGGTGATCGCGCCGGACCTCGACTACATCGAGAGCGCCTTCAATCCGGCCAAATACGGCGAGTTCTCTGCACAGCCGATCATGGAAGTCACCCTGCCCTCGCTCCACGATGCGAGCCTGGCCCCCGCCGGCCATGAGGTGCTCTCGGCAGTGGTGCAATACGCGCCCTATGACCTCAAGGGCGGCTGGGCCGCAGGCAAGCGGCCCTTTCTCGCTGCCATCATGGCCGTGCTCGAGGAACATGCGCCGGGCATCGGCGCCCTCGTACAGCACGCGGAGTTGTTGACACCGCTCGACATCGAGCAACAGTTTGGAATCACCGGCGGTCACTGGCACCACGGCGAGTTGGCGCTGGACCAGTTCATGATGCTGCGTCCAGTGGCGGGCGCGGCGCAATACGCGACGCCAGTGGCAGGGCTGTATCTGTGCGGCGCCGGCTGTCATCCAGGCGGCGGTATCATGGGCAGCGCCGGCCGCAATGCGGCGCGCGTCATAGCCGGGGGTAGATGAGCAATGCTGGCCCGTGATCACTTCCGTCAGCTCGTGTGCGAGACGCCGTTTCATCCGCGGACTGCCGCGCTCAACCAGCTGAATCTCTGGCACCGCTGGCGCGATCACACCGTCGCCGACGCCTATTTCGATGTCGGCATGGAATACAACGCGATCCGCAACAGTTGCGCCGTATTCGACCTCTCGCCCATGACCAAGCACCTGATCACCGGACCCGACGCACTGGCGTACATGAACCGCTTGGTCACTCGCGATGTCGCCAAGATCAAACCCGCGCGCGTTGGCTACTGTGTGTGGTGCGATGATGCGGGACAGGTGATCGACGATGGCACCATATTTCACCTGCGCGAGGGCGTGTATCGCCTGTGCTCACAGGAACGCCAACTCGACTGGTTGCACTCCTCCGCATTGGGCTTCGACGTCCGCATCGTAGAGGAGACGAATGATGTTGCTGGCCTCGCGGTCCAGGGTCCGACCTCGTGCGCAGTGCTGAAGAGTCTGGGCCTGGCCGGCATCGAGACGCTGACGCCCTTTGGCCTGCGTAGCTTCCCGTTCGCGGGCGGCACGCTCGAGGTATCGCGCACCGGCTATACGGGCGACCTGGGCTACGAGTTGTGGATTAACCCGGAACGCGCGCTGCAATTGTGGGATGCGCTGTTCGCCGCCGGTGCGGATCACGGCATCCGCGCCATCGGTACGCTGGCGCTCGAGATGAGCCGCATCGAGGCGGGGTTCATTCAGGCAGGTGTCGATTTCCTGCCAGCCGATCGCGCCGTGCGCGTGGATCGCACGCGCTCACCCTTCGAACTCGACCTCGGGCGCCTGGTGGACTTCAGCAAGCCGAACTTCACCGGACGGCGCGCGCTGCTGGAGGAACAACATCGTGGCTCGCGCTACCGGCTGGTGCGGCTGGACGTGGAAGGCAACAAGCCGGCCAAGGATGCCTATATCTACGACCAGCGGCGCACGAATGTCGGCGTCGTGACCTCGTCGATGTGGTCACCGGCGGCGAAGGCCAGCATCGCGCTGGCATCGGTGAAGATGCCCTGGGGCGCACCCGGCGAGGAGCTTGCGGCCGAGATCTACTACCAGAAAGAGTTGAAATGGAATCGCTTCATGGCGCGCTGCCGGGTGGTCGAGGGCGCGTTCTTTGATCCGCCGAGGCGGCGAGCGACACCCGCGGCCGATCGCTAAGTGTCGACCATGACGAACATGATTGCGGGCATGCACAGGTTCTGGACGGGGCCGGCGGGTTGCGGACCCCCGGGTATTGCGCGCGCCAAGGGCATGCATGTCTGGGACAGCACGGGCAAGCGCTACATCGATGTCACCTCGGGACCCATCACCGTCAACATTGGCCATGGTGATGAGCGCGTGCTGGCGGCCATGCACGATCAGGCCGGGCGGTTTTGCTTCGCCTATCCCAGCAACTTCGAGAGTGAACGCAGCACTGAACTGAGCCAGCGGCTGACCAGCCTGGCGGGCCCGGGTCTCGATTGCGCGTTCTACGTGTCGAGCGGCTCGGAGGCGGTGGAAAAATGTCTGCAGTTCGCGCGCCGCGCATCGATCGCGCGCGGCGAGCCGTCGCGCTACAAGGTGCTCAGCCGCGACCCTTCGTACCATGGCAGCACGCGCGCGACGATGGCGTTGTCGGCGGATCCGGGCTACGCGCCCTATCTTTGCGGTCACCCACCCGGTATCCATGTGCCGGCGCCCTCGAGTTTCCGACCGCCTGCGGGCACCAGCGCCAGTGCCTATGCGATGCAATGCGCGGAGGCACTGCGCGCGCGCATCATCGAGTCAGGGCCCGAGTCGGTGCTCGCCTTCATCATGGAACCGGTGATGGGCTTCTGCGGCGGCGCCGACAGCGCGCCGCCGGAGTACTACCGGCGCGTGCGCGAGATCTGCGACGAATTCGGCGTGCTGCTGATCTACGACGAGATCGTGAGTGGCGCGGGGCGCACCGGCACCTTCCTCGCGGCAAGCCGCTGGCCAGCGGCGCGGCCGGATCTGGTGATCGTTGCAAAGGGCCTGGGTGGCGGCTACGTACCGCTGGCGGCCTTTCTGGCGCCGGCGCGGCTCGTCGATGCGGTCGCCGGAAGCGGTGGCTTTCACGTCGGGCATACCCACAAGGCACATCCGCTGGCCTGCGCCGTGGGCCTGGCCGTGCTGGACGTGACGCTGGGCGATCGCCTCATCGAAAATGCGGCCAGCATGGGCGAGTACCTGCGCGGCGCGCTGCGCGGCATCCAGAAGCGGAACCCGCTCATCGGTGACGTGCGCGGCCTCGGCCTGCTCAATGCCATCGAGATCGTGGCCGACCGCGACAGCGCCCGCATGCTGCCACGCGAGCTGGATGTCATCGGGCGCGTGCAGGCGCTGGCGCGCGAGCAGGGCCTCCTTATCTATGGACGGCGCACGCACGCCGGCCGCTTTGGCGACTGGATCATGGTCGCCCCCCCGCTGATCGCCACGCGCGCCGACATCGACGAAATCGTCGACGGTCTCGGGCGTTGCCTCGAGCGTTACCGGCTGGAACTCGCCGGTGCCGTTTAGCAAAGCGCGCGCGCTCCAGCGGCGCTAGCGCCGCTGCTCGAATACCTTGCGTGCGGCGGCGATCTGGTCAAGCGTCGTCTGCCGCTCGATGGTCGTGTTGAAATCCGGATGCGCCCGCGCATCCTCGGCCAGCCGATCCGTCCATGCAATAAAGTAATCAGCATCCGCGCCGCAATGCACCGTTGCGCCGGGGCTGGTCAGGAACACCGGGTTGGTCGTGGCGTAGGGGTAAATGTCGAATATGTCCGGGCTGGCCTGCTCGTTCCAGGCGCGCAGCAGCACCCAGCCCGGCGCTGCAAGCTGGAGGCCTGCATTGATGTCGGCGCTGCGGCGGTCGCCTTGCAGCGGGATCTCCAGCACGACTTTGCCCTGCGACACGACTTGCAGGTGATCCATCGGCACGATCGAGCGCATGAATCCCTGTAAGTGCACTTTCGCACCCGCGGCCGGCAGCTGCAATTCAGACCCGGGCGAGTGGCCATCGACTGTGAGACCGAGCAGCGCGCTGTTGGTCGCGAGGCTCGCCCCTGCCTTGAGCGCATGCAGCCAGCGATCTAGCCGCGCATGCCGGTCTGCTAAGCTGATGCCGCGTGGACCCGCACCATCTGCGACGTACACGCGGCTCAGGCCGACCGGACCGTGCATCGAGGCATAGTTCGCCATCGCGTCGGTGCCTGCGGCAGCCGTCGGGCGGAACCCGCAGTTGAGCAGGCGGTGCCAGACGGTGGCGCCGGCCTTGTGATCGCTGAAGCCCGGAACCTCGTAGTAATCCACCTTGCCGAGCGCGACATCGACCGGCAACTCGCTGGTCAGCTCGGCATCGTGTTGCGGATCGGGCGGTTCATCGAAAGGGTGCACGTAGCCGACGAGCGCCGACTGCGCATGCGCCAGGTCCGCTATGGCTGCATTGGTGGGATACAGGCTGGCGGCCGCGGTGTTGGCGTAGGCCGCATAGCCCGGCAGCAGGAAGTGATCCTTGAGGCCGAGGAGTCCCAGGTGCCCCCAGTAGCTGGTGTGGTACTCCTGCCCATGCGAGAGCAGCACCGACGTCGTCGTAGCGCGATCTGGCTCCGGCGAAAACCAGGCAATGTCGGGAATGCGCTGTTCTTTATTGACCACGAGGTCGAACACCACGTCCAGGTCCTCGGCCGCGGCCTGCGCAACCAGCCGTTGCGGATTGTCGCGATAGGTGCCGGCGTAGTTCATGTGCACGTGCACGTCCGCGCTGTGCCAGCGTTCGCGCCAGCCGGTAGGCAGCGCGAGCGCTTCGAGCGCAACCTGCAGCTGTGCCGTAGCGCCGGGCTGGATCACGATCTCGCGCCGCGCGATCGCAGTAGCCAACCCACGCCAGACGGTAATCTTCGCCGGCCCCGGCGGCAGCGTGAGCGTCGAGCGGCCCTGCCCATGGAAGTAATGCGTCTCGAAGGCCTGCACGCTGCGATCGAAGCCATCGTCAGCGCGCATCCAGGAGTCGTCGGGTGCATAGGCGCGCCCGTCGGCCGCAACGACCGAAATCCGTGCCGCCAGGTCTGTGCCGGCGGCGCCCGCTCCCGCCCCCGCGCCCGTGACGCGCAGCTCGAGCTTGCCCATCGGATGCAGGTACTGGCGTTCGCGGATGACCAGCGCCTCCGCGCGTGCGCCGGGAATATCCAGTACGTGGATCTGCTGATCGCCGCCGTCATTGCTCAGATAGGCAATGCGCGTGGCGTCGGCGGACCAACGCGCGCCGGTCGCTTCGGCCTCGCCGAAAGTCAGAGCGAGCGGATCGCCATGACCCGCCGCCGTGGTCAGCCAGATCTGGTGGGAATTGCGACCGGCATAGGACGCATAGGCGACGCGCTTGCCATCGGGTGACCAGTCGGGACGTGCCCGCCAGGTGGTCTCTTCCTCGCGCACCAGGCGTGGCTCGGCTTCCCGATCGAGTGCCCGGCGCCAGATGGCGCCAGTGCCGTAAATGGATTCAGGATTGCTGACGTAGATCAGCTCCTTCCCGTCTGGTGACCAGCTCGGTGAAATCTCGTGGTCGAAGGGGCTGTAGTAGTAGCGCACCACCTTGCTGCGGCGCTCGGGCCACACTGCGCTCCCATCGAGGTGATTCCCATTGACGGTGCCCACGAACACGTGAAAATGGCCGGTGTCGGCGGTCGACACCCAGGCTACGCGCGTGCCATCGGGCGACCAGCGCGGCTCGCAGTTGACCGCGCCGCCGCTGGTGGCCTGCGTGATCGCGCCCGTGCGCAGGTCGAGCACCTGCAGCTCCATCGCGTCGGCAAGGTAGCGCGTGAACACGACGCGCGTGCCATCGCGGGACACGTCCGGCTGGTAGTCGTAGCCGGGCCCCGCCGTGAGCTGCACGGCCTTTCCGGATCCAAGAGCCTGTTTCCACAGGTTCCCCTGCATCGAATAGACGAGCGTGCGGCCGTCGGGCATGAAGGCGAGGCTTCCTGGGCTGCTGGTCAGCTGCGGCAGGTACATCTCGCGGTAGTAGTAGTGATGCGGCACCTGGATCTGACTGAGTACGGCGTGGCGCTCGGCCACCGCCACCGCCGCCGTGCACAGCACCAGGGCGGTGAGCCCAGTGCCCCAGCGCCTGCGTAACATCAGACGCCCTCCGCGAGCACTTCGCGAATCGAGCGATGCAGGATGTCCAGCCCTTCATCGAGCAGCGGTGCGCCAATCATCAGCGGCGGAATGATGCGCAGGCCGCTGGCGCCGCACTCGAGCAGCAGCAGGCCGTTCTCAAAGGCGCGCGTTACCAGCCGCGTGGCAAATTCCTTGGCCGGAGCCTTGCTCATTCGGTCCGTCACGAATTCCACGCCGATCATGAGTCCCGCGCCGCGCACATCGCCGATCACGGGAAACTCCTGCGCAAACTTCTGCAGGCGCTCCATCGCACGCAACCCCATGATGCGGGCGTTCTCGGCATAGCCGCCCTTGACGAGCTTGAGCGTCGCCAGGGCCGCGGCACAACAGACGGGATTGCCGCCGAAGGTGTTCGCGTGCGAGCCGGGCGGCCATTTCTCCATGATCTTGCGCGCGCCGACCATCATGCCGATCGGCAGCCCCGAGCCCAGGCCCTTCGCCAGCGTGATCATGTCGGGCCGCACGCCGGTCTGCTGCCAGGCGAACATCTTGCCGGTGCGGCCTACGCCAGCTTGCACCTCATCGAAGATCAGGTAGATACCGTGCCTGTCGCACAGCGCGCGCAGTGCGGCGAGGAACCCGGGCGGCGGCACGATGTAGCCACCCTCGCCCTGGATCGGCTCGATGAGTATCGCGGCCACTTCGCCCGGTGGCAGGTTGCGCTCGAACAACATTTCGATGTACGCGATGACGGCGCGCCCCTGGTCATCGCCCGCGAACAGAGGGCGATAGGGGTTCGGATACGGCACGTGCACGACGCCGGGCATCGCCGGAAAGTAGCCGCGTTGCTGCGTGTATTTCGAGGCCGTGAACGACAGCGACCCCATGGTGCGGCCGTGGAAGCCGCCCAGAAAGCCGATGTAGCGTCCCCGCCCGCTCACCTGGCGCGCCAGTTTCAACGCCGCTTCCACGGCTTCAGTGCCCGAATTGGCAAAGAAGCACATTGCCGGGCCGCTCACCGGGTCGAGCGCGGCGACTGTCTCGGCCAGTTCGACCTGGCCTTCATGCCAGTAGTCGCAGGAGATGTGCAGGAAGCGATCGGCGGCCGACTTGATCGCCGCAACCACATCAGGGTGGCTGTGCCCGGTCGAGCACACGGCGATGCCGGAGGCGAAATCGACGAAGCGATTCCCGTCAACATCCCACACTTCCGCGCCGCGACCATGCTCCATCACGAAGGGGTAGTCGCGCACGTAGCTCGGTGAGACCACGGCCTTGTCGCGCTCGATGAGCGCGCGCGCCTTCGGGCCCGGAAGTACTGCTTTGCGTTGTACGTCGTTCATGTCATTCAACCCGTGTCTGTGATTGTTCGCGCTGGTACTGCGCCAGGTAATAAAAGGAACCAATTGCCTTGCCGGTGGTGCTCGAGCCCTTCCAGCCGCCGAAGGCCTGGTAGCCGGGCCACGATCCCGTGGTCGCGCCCTGCGGCCTATTCGAGAACGTAACGCCTGCTTCGACGTTATCAAAGAACCATTCCACTTCGTCCAGCGCGCCGTAGAAGCCCGCGGTCAATCCGAGTTCGCTGTCGTTGACCAACGCCATGGCCGCTTCCCGGTCGGGCACGCGCGCGAGCATGACGATCGGCAGGAACATCTCCTGCCGCCACAACGGATGCTCGGGAGGCGCCTCGGCCAGCGTGGGTTCGCAGTAGTAACCGGCGGCCAAAGCGCCTGCTGTGGGAGTGCGCCCGCCGGCGATCACGCACGCGCCCTGTGAGGTGAGCGCGGCGCAATAGCGGCGGAAGTTCTCCTGGGCGCCGCCGTTGATGACGGGTCCCAGCCAGTTCTGCCGCAGCGTGGGATCGCCGATGCGGATCGCGCGCATCTCTTCGGTGATCGCGCCGATCAGGGGTTCGGCAATTGCATTGTCGACGTAGAGGCGCGAGAGTGCCGAGCACTTCTGCCCGCCCATGCCGAAAGCCGAGCGCACGATGCCCGTCGCTGCACGCTTGAGGTCGGCCCTGGCGGTGACGATCGCGGCATTCTTGCCGCCCATCTCCGCCACGCAGGGCTTGGGCACTCTACCTGCGACCATGTGACGGGCGATGCCCATCCCGACCTGGTGGGAACCCGTGAAGGTGATGCCGGCGATATCCGGATGCTGGACCAGCGCCGCGCCAGCCTTGGAGCCATCGCCGTTGACGTAGTTGAACACGCCTGGCGGAACACCTGCGTCGTGCAGGCAGTCCGCCAGCAAGCGTCCCGACCAAGGTGTATCGGTGGCGCCCTTGAGCACCACCGTGTTGCCAGTGACAAGTGCGGCCGCCACCGGCCCGCCGGCCAGCGCGAAAGGGAAATTGAAGGGCGCAATGACGGCCCATGGACCATAGGGCCTCATCACTGAGCGATTGCGGCTGCGAAATCCCTTGACCGGATCGTCGGGCAGCGCATGATCGAACCCTTGGCGCTCAAAGTCGTCGCTGTAGAGCGTGAAGAAATCGGCCGTTTCCTGCACCTCGCCCAGCGCTTCCATGCGGTTCTTGCCG
Organism: Gammaproteobacteria bacterium; assembly: GCA_025359205.1. Classification (GTDB taxonomy): domain Bacteria; phylum Pseudomonadota; class Gammaproteobacteria; order Steroidobacterales; family Steroidobacteraceae; genus FEN-1191. The sequence goes on along the minus strand of JANYHD010000026.1, from coordinate 128,067 downwards.
ACCTCAAGCGCGAGCGCGGCGCTGATGTCGTAGACGCGCGCGGAAATCAGGCCCGCCACCCGGCGCAAGATCGCGTTTCGCTCTTGGGTTGGCATGCGCCGCCAGGCGGGAAATGCGCGCCCAGCGGCGGCTACGGCCAGGTTCACCTCGGTGGCGCCGCCCTCCGCGAAGCGCCCGAGGCGCAGGCTTTTGTCGATGGGGCTGAATTTGTCACGGCCGGCTGCCGCCTTGCAGTTGGCGCCGTCTATATAGAGGGCGTGCTCCTGCGGAGCCGCGCCGTGCCGGCGATCCAGTGCGACCTCGAACGCCTGATGGAGCGACTCGGGCGGCTCGAACATCGTCGAGTACGTGAGCTTGAAATCCATGCACCATTCTGGCACAAACAGCGGCCAGTGGAGTCGCGCGCGCCCTGGCGGGCCCGCGCGGATCGCTTCAGCGGGTCTGGGCCGCCGGAGGTGATGAGTTTGCAGCGCGGGTGGCAGTTGCCGCTTTCGCCACGACACCGGAAGTGGTGGCTGCGGGTCCGATGGCCGCAGGAGCGGATGCTACGGACGCGGCTGCCTCGCCTGAGCCTGGCCCCGCTGCCTGGGTTGCGGCTTGGACCGCCCCGGCATCCTGCGTGTCAGTATGCAGCGCGGATTCCTCGGCCTGCTTCGTCATGACGATGATGCTGATGCGCCGGTTGATCGGGTTGCGCGGGTTCTTCGCATCGAACAGCACTACTGACGACAGGCCGACCACGCGCGCGACCTTGTCGGCACCGAGGCCCCCGGCTTCGAGTGCGCGCCGCGCGGAATTGGCGCGGTCAGCGGAGAGATCCCAATTGGTATAGCCATTCATCGCCATGTATGGCGTCGTGTCCGTGTGTCCCGAAAGGCTGATGCGGTTCGGCACCGAATTGAGGTACACAGTGAGCTCGTGCAGGATCGAGACGGTATAGTCCTTGAGGCGCGAACTGCCCAGATCGAACATCGGGCGATTCTGCGCATCGACGATCTGGATGCGCAGACCCTCGGGCGTGATGTCGAGCAGCAACTGGTCCTTGAATGGGCGCAGGGTCTTGCTCTTATCGATGGCCGCGCGCAGATCCTGCAGGAGTGAGAGCAATTGCTTGCGCTCCGCTTCAGCGGCGAGCCGCTTGGCCTCGTCGACGTCCACGGGCTTGGGCAATGACCCGGCGGCCGAGCCGGTCTCTTTCTTGAGCGCAGTCTTGGGCGCATCCATGCCACCGTGCATGTTGATGACCGAGGTGCTGACTCCGCCTGGCCCATTGGCGCCTTTGGCGGCCTTCACCGACTGGCCGGGCTCCATGCTCGGGTTTTTGAAGTACTCGAAGATTGCGGCGCGCTGTTCCTTGTTCACGGAAGTCACGAGCCACATGACCAGGAAGAAAGCCATCATGGCCGTCACGAAGTCGGCGTAGGCCACTTTCCAGGCGCCGCCATGATGGCCGCCGCCGCCGCTCTTGCGGCGCTTGATGATGACGATCGGTCGCGCGGCCTTGTCGCTCACGCCGCGGCCGCTTCTTTCTTGCGACCCTTGAGGTGGTTCTCGAGGTCGGCGAATTTCGGCCGCACTTCCGCGAACAGCAGCTTGCGTGCGAATTCGATGGCCACTGGCGGCGCGTAACCACGCACGCTTGCGACGAGCGCCATCTTCACGACTTCGAAGGCCTTGCCTTCTTCATGCACGCGGTACTCCATCGCAGCCGCGGTCGGGCCCACGAAGCCATACGAAACCAGGATACCGAGGAAAGTGCCCACCAGTGCCGAGGCCACCTTGTGGCCGATGGTGGCGGTATCGGCGCCTTCAATTGCACCCATCGTATTGACGATGCCCAACACCGCAGCAACGATGCCGAAACCGGGCAGCGCATCTGCGACCCGCTGCACGGCATGGGCTGGCTCGGCCGATTCCTTGTGGTGGTTCTCGAGCTCGTATTCGAGGAGCGATTCGAGCTCGTGCGGATCGAGGTTGCCGCCGACCATCAGCCGCAGGCAATCAGTGGTGAATTCGATGAAATGATGATCGGCGAGGATGCGCGGGTACTCGCTGAACAATTTGCTCTTCTCGGGCGCCTCAAGATCCGCCTCGATGGCGAGCATGCCCGACTTCCGGATCTTCACCAGGATGTCGTAGAGGAGCTTGAGGATGTCGACGTAGTCGGCGCGCCGGTAGCGTGGCGCCTTGAGCAGCAGCACCGCATGGGCGAAGGCCTGCTTCACGACCTTGAGCGGATTGCTGATGACGAAGGCACCGAACGCTGATCCGCAGATGACGAGGATCTCGGTCGGGTGCCACAGGGCGAGCAGCTTCCCATCCTCGAGCACGAAGCCACCGAGGACGGAGCCGATCACGACCAGGGTGCCTACGATTTGCAGCATGAGTTCGGCGGCCACGAAGTTGCGGGATGCGCAATGCTGGATATCGGCCCGCCAGGGCCGATCTTGACCGCCGCGAGGACTATGGCGCTGGCGCCCTGCAGGGCGCCGAAACGTGACTCAGGTCACGCCTTGCCGCGTCTGCGGGCACCAGGTCGCGCCGGGCCCGCAGGCGCTTTGGCCCTGCGACTGGCCTTAGCCTTGGCCTTGGCCCTGGTCTTGCCCTTGGCCGTTGGCGGGCGCGGCAAGTGCCGGCACAGTTGCAGCAGGTACTGGCGAAATGTTCGGCTGAGTTCGGGGTGTGCCAGCGCGTGTTCCACCGTGGCCTGCAGATAACCCAGCTTGCTGCCACAGTCGAAGCGCTTGCCGGAAAAGCGGTGCGCATAGACAGCCTCGAGACTGAGCAGCCGCGCGATGCCATCGGTGAGCTGGATTTCCCCACCCGCGCCTCGCCCCACCTGGCGGAGCTGGTCGAAAATGCCTGGCGTCAGCACGTAGCGACCCACCACGGCCAGGGTGGAGGGAGCCACGGCGGGCTTGGGTTTCTCGACGATGCTGCGAATCCGCGAGACGGGCGCACGCGGCGTGACGACCTCGACGATGCCGTACTTGTCAGTATCGCGGCGTGGCACCTCTTCCACACCCAGCACGCTGCCGCGATGGAAGTTATAGGTGGCGGCCATCTGCTTGAGGCAGGGAATCTCCGCGTCGATCAGGTCGTCGGCCAGGTGCACGAAGAAAGGTTCGCGGCCTACGGCGGCCTCGGCGCACAAGACCGCGTGACCTAACCCTAAGGGAGCAGGTTGGCGGATATAGATGCACGTCGCATAGGCCGGCAGCACGCCGCGCATCTGTCGCAGGAGGTCGCTCTTGCCCTGCGCTTCGAGAAGCTTTTCCAGCTCGGGATCGGAATCGAAATGGTCTTCGATGGCGCGCTTGGCGGCGCCGGTGATGAACACGAGGCGTTCAGCCCCTGCTGCCAGTGCCTCTTCGACGGCGTACTGGATCAGCGGCTTGTCGACCACGGGCAGCATTTCCTTGGGGCTGGCCTTGGTCGCCGGCAGGAAGCGCGTGCCACGGCCGGCTACCGGAAATACGGCGGTCCTGATCTCGGACTTCATTGGGGTCTCGGCGGCGATGGCATGAGCAGCCATTATAAGGCTCCGGCCAGCTGCTGCTCTGAGCGTTGACGCACGCCCGGCGAAAAAGCCGCCGCCGGGTCTACGCGGCTAAGGCGAACGCCGCGCGCTAATCGCGGATCGGGCGGTTAGTGCCTTCGTTGACGCGCTCGCGCAGGTCTTTGCCTGGCTTGAAGTGCGGCACGTACTTGCCATCGAGCGCCACTGCTTCGCCGGTCTTCGGATTGCGCCCCTGGCGCGGTGGCCGGAAATGCAGCGAGAAACTGCCAAAGCCGCGGATTTCGATGCGATCCCCTTGTGCCAGGGCGTCGCTCATGATCTCAAGCATCTGCTTCAGTGCGAGTTCCACGTCCTTAGCCGGCAGGTGCTTCTGCTTGGTGGTGATGATCTCGATCAGTTCGGATTTGGTCATGCCAGGCCCTGCCTAACTGGATCGACGCCCGTGGCTGCAAACCAGTTGCCGGCCACGGGCGTCTTGCTCATAGCGCCTTGAAGTTCAGTCGCGCTCCGGGGAATTGATCTGTTCCTTGAACAGATCGCCGAGGCTCGTGCCCGAGGACGGTTGCTCGGAGCGGTAGTTCTGCACCGCCTCGGCTTCCTCGTGCACTTCCTTCGCCTTGATCGACAGCGAGATTGAACGCGTCTTGCGGTCAACGCCGACGAATTTCGCCTCGATCTCATCGCCCACCTTCAGCACCTGGCGCGCATCCTCGATGCGATCGCGTCCCAGTTCCGAGGCGCGCAGCTGGCCTTCGATGCCATTGCCGAGGTCGATGATCGCGCCACGCGCGTCAACTTCGCGCACCGTGCCACGTACCACGCTGCCCTTCGGGTTGTCGGTGATGTAGCCGGAGAAAGGATCCTTGGCGAGTTGCTTAATGCCGAGCGAGATGCGTTCGCGCTCCGGATCGATCGCCAGCACCATCGCCTCGACCTGCTGGGCCTTCTGGTAGTTGCGCACGGCTTCTTCGCCGGGCACGTCCCACGAGATGTCCGACAGGTGCACGAGGCCGTCGATGTTGCCCGGCAGCCCGATGAATATGCCGAAGTCGGTGATCGACTTGATCTGCCCAGCGACCTTGTCGCCGCGGTTGTGGTTCTCGGCGAACTCCTTCCAGGGATTGGCCGCGCACTGCTTGAGACCGAGGGAAATGCGGCGCCGCTCTTCGTCGACGTCCAGCACCATGACCTCGACTTCCTGGCCCGTGTGCACCACCTTGGCCGGATTGACGTTCTTGTTGGTCCAGTCCATCTCCGAGACGTGCACCAGGCCCTCGACGCCATCCTCGATCTCAACGAACGCGCCGTAGTCGGCGATGTTGGTGATTTTGCCAAACACGCGCGTGTTGGGCGGATAACGCCGTGCAATGTTCTCCCAGGGATCGGCGCCGAGCTGCTTCAGGCCCAGCGAGACGCGCGAGCGCTCGCGGTCGAACTTGAGGATGCGCACGTCGATCTCGTCGCCGACCTTGACCACTTCGGAAGGATGCTTGACGCGCTTCCAGGCCATGTCGGTGATGTGCAGGAGGCCATCGATGCCGCCAAGATCGACAAAGGCGCCGTAATCGGTGAGGTTCTTGACCGTGCCCTTGACGACCGCGCCTTCCTGCAGGTTGTCCATAAGCGCGTTGCGTTCGGCGGAGAATTCCTGCTCGACGACGGCGCGGCGCGAGACCACGACGTTGTTGCGCTTCTGGTCGAGCTTGATGACCTTGAATTCGAGCGGCTTGTTTTCCAGGTACGCCGTGTCACGCACCGGACGCACGTCGACGAGCGAACCCGGCAAAAACGCGCGTACGGTCTCAATGTCTACCGTGAAGCCACCTTTTACCCGCCCGGAAATGATGCCGGTGACGATCTCGCCTTCATTGAAGGCTTGCTCGAGCCGCGTCCAGGTGCGGGCGCGCTTGGCTTTTTCGCGCGACAGGCGCGTCTCGCCGGTGCCGTCCTCGACGGCGTCGAGCGCCACTTCGATCTGGTCGCCGGCCTTGACCTCGACCTCGCCGCGTTCATTCTTGAACTGATCGAGCGGCACGACCGCTTCGGATTTAAGACCGACATTGATGAGCACCACGTCGGGCGTGACTTCCACGACCAGGCCCATCAGGATCATGCCCGGGCGAATATTCTTATTCGCCAGGCTGCTCTCGAACATCTCGCTGAAACTTTCGCTCATGTTTTCTCTCGCGTGCCTTCTTGCGAGGCACGCACTGTTGGCCGCAGGCACGATCCGGTGCCACGCGGGTTCATTGACGATTGGGCCCGGCCTCCCTGCCTTGCCCCCCTGCGATCTCTACTCCTGCCACAACCCGCGCTCGCCACCGAGGTGCCAGACGCGCTCGACCACTTCGGCCACGGTCAGGCCGGTTGAGTCGATGACGACGGCATCCCCCGCTGGCACCAGCGGCGCGACCGGGCGGGTCGCATCCTGCCGGTCCCGCGCCGCGATCTCGCGCGAAAGGGCGGCAAGGCTAACACCAGAGTCCTTTCCTTTCAACTGGTTATAGCGCCTAAGGGCCCTTTCTTCGGGGGTGGCCACCAGGAAGATCTTGAGGGCAGCGGCCGGGAAAACGATGGTGCCCATATCGCGTCCGTCGGCCACCAGCCCAGGGGGGCGTGCAAAGGCCCGCTGGCGGGCCAGGAGCGCAGCGCGGATCTCGGCCCAGGCAGCGACGCGCGAGGCCCCCATGCCGCTCGCTTCACTGCGGATCCCCTGCGTGACATCGATGCCATCGAGCAGGATCAACTCGCTTCCGTCCGCGCGGGCCCCAAAGTGGCTGTCCAGGGACTGTGCCAGGCGGGCGTGCCCAGCGCGATCATCAGCGGCCAGGGCTTGCCGCAGGCCGGCATAGGCCACCAGGCGGTACAGGGCGCCGCTGTCGAGCAGGTGCCAGCCGAGTCGACCGGCCAGCAGGCGGCTGATGGTGCCCTTTCCTGCCCCGCTCGGTCCGTCGATGCTCACGACGGTTGCGCTCACGGGCCGGCCGCCTCATCCAGGCGCATGCCGATGGCGCGCGCCGCCGCGGGGAAGCCGGGGAACGATGTGCCCACATTGGCCACGTCCTCGATGTCGATCGGATCGGTTGCACGCAGGCTGGCCATCGCGAAGGACATGGCTATGCGATGGTCGCCGTGACTGTTGATACGCCCGCCGTGCAGCCGCCCGCCCTGGATGCGGATGCCGTCCGGCAGCAGGTCGCAGCGCACGCCGACGGCAGAGAGTCCCTCCGCCATCGCCGCCAGCCGGTCACTCTCCTTCACGCGCAACTCGCCGGCACCCGTGACCACAGTCTCGCCCTCGGCACAGGCCGCCGCGATGAACAGAATCGGCAGCTCGTCGATGGCCAGTGGCACCAGGTCCGGCGGAATGACCGTGCCGCGCAACGCGCTGGCATGAACGGTGATGTCGGCCAGCGGTTCCGGGCCTGCATCGGGCAGCGGCCTGACTTCGATGCGTGCGCCCATCAGCCGCAGCATGTCGAGCAGGCCGGTGCGTGTCGGGTTGATGCCCACGCTCTGCACGGTCAGGCCATCGGGCGCGGCCAGGCAGCCCGCGACGATGAAGAAAGCGGCCGAGGAGAAATCGCCCGGCACCCGAATTTCGGCGCCGCGCAGCTGTTGGCCACCGGCGAGTTCGACCGTGGCGCCCGCGCGCCGCACGGCAATGCCGAAGCCGCCGAACATACGCTCGGTGTGATCGCGCGTGGGAGCCGGTTCGGTCACGCGGGTCGTGCCTTCAGAGCACAGCCCGGCCAGCAAGATTGCGGACTTGACCTGCGCGCTGGCCATCGGCAGCGTGTAATCGATGCCGCGGAGCTTCGCGCCACCATGCAGGATCACGGGTGGCCGGCCATTCTGCGTGTCGATGCGCGCGCCCATCAGCCGCAGCGGCTTGGCCACGCGTTCCATCGGACGTTGCATCAGCGAAGCATCGCCAACCAGCGTGCTCGAGAAGCGCTGGCCGCACAGCAGGCCCATCGACAGACGCATGGCGGTGCCGGCATTGCCCATGTCGAGCGGTGTGGCACTGGCTTGTAAGCCGCCGTCGCCTGCGCCCCGGACGATCACCTCGTTGCCCCGGGGCTGAACGATGTGCACGCCCAGTGCGCGCAGCGCCGCCATGGTTGCCAGGCAGTCGGCGCTTTGCAGGAACCCGCTCACGCGCGTTTCGCCGGTGGCGATGCCCCCCAGCATCAATGCGCGATGCGAGATCGACTTGTCGCCGGGCACGCGGATGGTGCCGCCCACGTTCGGGACCGGTGAAGCTCTGTACATCTGCTTGACAGCGCCGTTCACGTCAACGGCCCGGCAACAATGGTCCGAGGAGCCGCAGCAGCCGCTCATTCTGTTCCGGCAATCCGACCGAGACGCGCAGGTGCCGCGGCAGGCCGTAGCCACCGATGGGCCGCACGATCACACCGCCGCGCAGCAACTGATCGTAGATCCGGGGTGCGTCTGCGCCGGCCTCGACCATCAGGAAATTGCCGGCGGAGGGCGCAACCGGCACGCCCAGCGCGCGCAGTGCGGCCGCCATGCGCTCGCGCTCGGCCACGATGCGCCGGGCCGCGACCTGCACGTGCTCCTGGTCGCCGAGCGCGGCGATCGCGGCGGACTGCGCCACGTTGCTCACGTTGAAAGCCGGCCGATAGCGATTCATGGCGTCGGCCACCTCAGGATGCGATACCGCATAGCCGACGCGCAGACCCGCGAGTCCGTAGCCCTTGCTGAAGGTGCGCAGCATGATGAGATTGGGATGGTCGGCTACCCACGGCAGGACGCTCGGGCAACCGCTGAGCGTCGCGAACTCGTAGTAGGCCTCGTCGAGCACCACCAGTGCGTGGGCGGGCACGGCTTCGATGAAGGACCGCAGCGCCTCGTGATCAACCCAGGTGCCCGTTGGGTTGTTCGGGTTGGCGATGAACACGAGCCTGGTGTCCGGGCGTACCGCACGCGCCATGGCTGCCAGGTCATGCCCGTAGGGCATCGCCGCCGCGGGCGGATGGGCAGCGGCCTCGAGGCAGGCCGCGCCGGTCGCGCGAATCACCAGCGGGTAGATGGCGAAACCGTATTGCGAGCACACCGCGCTGCACTGCGCATTCAGGAAAGTTTCGGCCAGCATCAGCAGCAGCTCGTTCGAGCCATTGCCCACCGTCAACCAGGGCGCGGGAACCTCGAGATGGACGGCAAGGGCCTGCTTCAGTTCATGCGCACTGCCGTCGGGATACAGCCAGGCGGAAGCTACGGCGGCGTGCATGGCGGCGATGGCTGCCGGGCTGGGTCCGTATGGATTTTCGTTCGATGCCAGCTTGACGATGTCGGTGACGCCGTACTCGCGCTCGAGTTCGCTGATGGGCTTGCCGGGCACGTAGGGCGAGAGCGCGCGCACGGCCGCCGTGGCCAGCTGCCCGGGGTGCGCCGCCGCGCCGCTGCCCTGCGCGCTCACGTCACAGGACCGAGCGCGGATAGGAACCAATGATCCGGAACAGCGAGGCGCGCGCCTTCAGGCTCTTGAGCGCGCGCGCGACCGGGCGGTCGCTCACGTGCCCCTCGATATCGATGAAGAATACGTAGTGCCACTTGCCGCGCTGCGAAGGGCGCGATTCGATGCGCGTCATGCTGATGCGGTTCGTGGCCAGCGGCTCGAGCAGCCGGTGCAGTGCGCCAGGGGCGGCCGTGCTGCTGGTCGACACCAGCAGCGTGGTCTTGTCCGCACCGCTGCGCTCGAGAAGCTTGCGCCCGATGACCAGGAAGCGCGTGGTGTTGTCGGCGCGGTCTTCGATCTCGTTCACCAGTAGCCGCAGGCTGTAGACCTCGGCGGCCGTTTCACCGGCGATTGCCGCAGTGCCGTTCTCGTCGCGCGCGCGGCGCGCGCCCTCGGCATTGCTGCTCACCGGCACGCGCTCGGCATCCGGCAGGTTCTCATCCAGCCAGCCACGGCACTGCGCCAGCGCCTGCGCATGCGCGCAGACCCGGGCAATACCCGCGAGTGATTCCATGCGGCCCATCAGGCAGTGACGGATGCGCAGTTCGACCTCGCCGCAGATGTGCAGCGGACTGCTCACCATGCGATCGAGCGTGTGGGTGACCGTGCCTTCGCTCGAATTCTCGACCGCGACCACGCCGAAGTCGGCGTTGCCCGCCTCGACCTCGTGGAACACCTCGTCGCTGGTGCCGAGCGCCAGCGCGCGCACTGAATGGCCGAAGTGCTTGTACACCGCGGCCTGCGTGTAGGTGCCCTCAGGTCCCAGGAATGCCACCTTGAGCGGCTCCTGCTGGGCGAGGCAGGCCGACATGATCTCGCGGAACAGCCGCGCGATCTCTTCGTTGCGCAGCGGGCCGTGATTGCGCTCGAGTGCGGCGCGCAGCACCTCGGCCTCGCGTTCGGGCCGGTAGAAATCGACCGTGTGCCCGGCCGCGTGCTTTGATACGCCAACCTGCTGCGCGAGCAGCGCGCGGCGGTTGATCAGCGTCTGCAGCTGCTGGTCAAGCGCGTCGATCTCGGTGCGAATCGCCGCGAGCGAGGTCGCTCCTGCCTTGCCGCCCGCCTTGGGCATGCCACCTGCCCTGGATTTACCTCGCGTCGCCACGCGCTACGGCTGCTCGTGCACGATGCGCGCCGACAACACACCGTCAATACGGCGCAGCTTCCCGACCAGGGTTTCGTCGACGCCGCCGTCGGTGTCGATCAGCGTGTAGGCCAGTTCGCCGCGCGATTTATTGAGCAGGTCGGCGATATTGATGTTGGCGCTGGCGAGGCAGGTGGAAATCTGGCCCACCATGTTCGGCACGTTGCTGTTGGCGATTGCCAGGCGTGTCTTGCCTGGCACGCGCGGCAACAGGGCCTCGGGAAAATTCACGCAATTGCGGATGTTGCCGTTCTCGAGGAAGTCGCGCAGCGTCTCCGCCGCCATGGCCGCGCAGTTTTCCTCGGCCTCGCCGGTGGAAGCGCCCAGGTGCGGCAGCGTGATGGCGCGTGGATGAAGCTTCAATGCACGGGTCGGAAAATCACACACGTAGGCGTGCAAGTGGCCGCTGTCGAGCGCAGCCACCACGTCGGCCTCCTCGACGATCGGGGCGCGCGCGAAATTCAACAGCACTCCGCCCGGGCGCATGAGTTTGAGGCGTGCGGCATTGACCAGGCCACGGGTGTGCGCGTTGATCGGCACGTGCACGCTGACCAAGTCGGCGCGCGCGAACAGGTCGTCGAGCGAAAGTGCCTGCTGCACCGAGGCCGACAGCTGCCAGGCGCGTTGGACGGTGATCTGCGGATCGTAGCCGAGCACCTGCATGCCGAGTGATTGCGCAGCGTTGGCCACTTCGACGCCTATTGCTCCCAGGCCGACCACTGCGAGGGTACGCCCTGGTAATTCAAAGCCGACGAAGGCCTTCTTGCCCTTTTCCACCGCCGCGTCGATGGCAGCATCGTCGCCTTCGAGCGAGCGGGCGAAATTCCAGGCCTGGCAGATGTTGCGCGCCGCCAGGAACAGGCCAGCCAGCACCAGCTCCTTCACCGCGTTGGCGTTGGCGCCCGGAGCGTTGAACACGGGGATGCCGCGCGCACTGAGTGCTGCCACCGGGATGTTGTTGGTGCCGGCCCCGGCGCGCGCGACAGCGAGGAGCGAATCGGGTATCGGGAGCTTGTGCATGTCGGCCGAACGCACCAGCACGCCGTGCGGGTTGTTGAGCTCGGAGGCCACTTCGAAACGCTCGCGCGGGAGTTTCTCCAGGCCGCGGACGCTGATGCTGTTGAGTTTGAGGATTCGGTAGCTCATGGGTTCCAGTCTCAGCCGTTGCGCCGGGCGAAATCGCGCATGAATTCGACCAGGGCCGCAACGCCCTCGGCCGGCAGAGCGTTGTAGAGACTGGCGCGCATGCCGCCGACCGAGCGGTGACCCTCGAGGTTGACGAGGCCGGCGGCGCGGGCCTCGGCGATAAAGGTCTGGTCCAGTTCGGGTTTCGCCAACGTGAAGGGAACGTTCATCCACGAGCGGTACCCAGGTGCCACTGGATTGCGGTAGAAACTGGATTCGTCGATGGCGTGGTACAGGCTCGCGGCCTTGGCCTGGTTGATCTCGCCCATGCGCTTGAGGCCGCCATGGCGCTTCAGCCACTTGAACACCAGGCCGGCGAAATACCAGGCAAAGGTCGGCGGCGTGTTGAGCATCGAGTTGTCGTCCGCCACCAGCTTGTAATCGAGCACCGACGGGGTCGAGCTGCGTGCCCGGCCCAGCAGGTCGTCGCGCACGATGACGACGCACAGGCCAGCCGGGCCGATGTTCTTCTGCGCGCCCGCGTAGATCAGCCCGTAGCGGCTGACGTCGATCGGTCGCGACAGGATCGTCGAAGACATGTCCGCGACGAGCGGCGCGGGTGAGTCCGGCACGTAGTGGAACTCGACCCCGCCGATGGTCTCGTTGGGCGTGTAATGCAGGTAGGCGGCGCCTGGCGTGAGTCGCCAGTCCGCCCGCGCAGGCACGTCGCAATACTTGCTGCCGGCTGCGTCAGCCGCCATGTTGAGCTGGCAGTAACGCTGCGCCTCGCCGGCGGCCTTCTTCGACCAATGGCCCGTGTTGACGTAGTCGACCACGCTGTCGGGCGCAGTGAGATTCAGCGGAATCGCGGCGAACTGCAGCGTCGCCCCGCCCTGCATGAACAGCACTTTGTAATTCGAAGGTATGGCCAGCAATTCGCGCAGATCCGCTTCCGCTGCGGCAGCGCAGGCGACGAAGGCCTTGCCACGATGGCTGACCTCCATCACCGACATGCCACCGCCACGCCAGTCGAGCAGCTCGTCGCGGGCCTGCTCCAGCACTTCACGCGGCAATACCGCCGGCCCCGGGGAGAAATTGTAGACGCGCAAGGGGAAACCTCAGTCTGAAACTAATCCGTGATGCCGCTCGGGCTGTCGCCCTCACCGGCAGGCGCAGCATCAGGCCCGGCGCCCTCGCCGGCATCTTCGCCTTCGCCGCTCTCGAGGCCCTCGACGCGCTCTATGCCCGTGAGCCGCTCGCCCTCTGCCAGGCGGATCAGCCGCACGCCCTGGGTGTTGCGGCCGACGATCGAAATGTCGCTGACCGGCGTGCGCACCAGCGTGCCGGTGGAACTGACCAGCATCAGTTCGTGCGCCGACGCCACTTGCAGTGCCGCGACCGTGTTGCCATTGCGTTCGGTGGTCTGCAGTGCGATGACGCCCTGGCCACCGCGGTTGTGCGCAGGAAACTCATCAAGCGGGGTCAGTTTGCCATAACCGTATTCCGAGGCCGTGAGAATGTGGCCCTCGCCGAGCGCGATCAGCGCGATCAGGCGCTGGTCGTCACCGAGGCGCACGCCGCGCACGCCGGCGGCGTCGCGGCCCATGGGGCGCACCTCTTCCTCATGGAAGCGGATCGCCTTGCCACCGCTGGTGCACAGCAGGATCTCGCGCGTGCCATCGGTGAGCGCCACGCCCACCAGGCGGTCGTCGTCGTTCAGGTCCACGGCGATGATTCCGGAAGTGCGCGGGCGCGAGAAAGAAGTGAGTGGCGTCTTCTTGACGGTGCCGAGGCTGGTGGCCATGAACACAAAGTGTTGCTCGTCAAACTGCTTGACCGGCAGCAGCGCATTGATCTTTTCACCGTCTTCGAGCGGCAGCAGGTTCACGATCGGCTTGCCGCGCGAGCCGCGCCCGGCCTGCGGCAACTCAAACACCCGCAACCAATAGACCTTGCCGCGATTGGAGAAGCACAGCAGCGTGTCGTGTGTATGCGCGATGAAGAACTTCTCGATGAAATCCTCGTCGCGCACCGCGGTCGCCGATTTACCGCGCCCGCCGCGGCGCTGCGCCTGGTAGTCGGACACCGGCTGGGCCTTGGCGTAGCCGGCATGCGAGAGCGTCACCACCACGTCCTGTGGCTCGATCAGATCTTCGGTGGACAGGTTGAGATGATCGCGGCTGATCTCGGTGCGGCGCGCATCGCCGTAGGCCTCGCGGATCTCGACCAGTTCGGCACGGATCACGGCTGTCAGCCGCGCCGGGTGCGACAGAATTTCCGACAGGTCGAGCACCCGCTCCAGCAGCTCGCGGTATTCAGCGACGATCTTGTCCTGCTCAAGGCCCGTAAGCCGGTGCAGGCGCATGTCGAGTATGGCCTGGGCCTGCACTTCGCTCAGCCGATAGCCGCGCGCGCTGAGCCCGAACTCGTCGGCTAGGCCGTCCGGCCGCGTGGCCGTGGGGCCGGCACGCTCGAGCATCGCCGCCACGGCGCCGGGCTGCCAGTCACGGTCCATCAATCCGGCACGCGCCTCGGCGGGTGACGGCGAGGCCTTGATGAGCGCGATGATTGCATCGATGTTCGCGAGCGCAACCGCCAGGCCCTCGAGTACGTGGGCGCGCTCACGCGCCTTGCGCAGGTCGTACACCGTGCGGCGCGTGACCACTTCGCGGCGATGGCGCAGGAAGGCTTCGAGCAGCTCGCGCAGGCCCATCAGCTTGGGCTGCCCGTCCTGGAGCGCAACCATGTTGATGCCGAACACCGTTTCCATCGGCGTCTGGGCATAGAGATTGTTGAGCACTATTTCGGCCACTTCGCCGCGCTTGAGTTCGACGACGATGCGCATGCCGTCCTTGTCAGACTCGTCGCGCAACCCGTCCTGGGCAATGCCGTCGAGCAGCTTCTCGCGCACCAGGTCCGCGATGCGCTCGATCAGGCGCGCCTTGTTGACCTGATAGGGCAGCTCGGTGACGATGATCGCCTGCCGGCCGCTCTTGCCGTCGATCTCCTCGATGCTCGCGCGTGCGCGGATCGAGAGGCGCCCGCGGCCACTCTTGTAGGCCGTAGCGATTTCCTGTGCGCCGTTGATGATGCCGCCGGTCGGGAAGTCAGGCCCCGGCACGATCTGCATCAGACCGACCAGCGTGATGGACGGGTCGTCGAGCAGCGCCAGGCAGGCGGTGACGATCTCGGTGAGATTGTGCGGCGGGATATTGGTCGCCATGCCGACCGCGATGCCCGAAGAACCATTGACCAGCAGGTTTGGCACTTTCGTCGGCATGACCGAAGGTTCGGTCTCCGACTCGTCGTAGTTCGCCACGAAATCGACGGTTTCCTTGTCGATGTCGGCCAGCAGTTCGTGCGCCAGCTTCGACATGCGCACTTCGGTGTAGCGCATCGCCGCCGGCGCGTCGCCGTCGACCGAACCGAAGTTGCCCTGGCCGTCGACCAGGATGTAGCGCATCGAGAATTCCTGCGCCATGCGCACGATCGTGTCGTACACCGCCGTGTCGCCGTGCGGGTGGTACTTGCCGATCACGTCGCCGACCACGCGCGCGGACTTCTTGTAGGGCTTGTTGTAATCGTTGCCGAGCTCGCGCATGGCGTGCAGCACGCGCCGGTGCACGGGCTTGAGCCCGTCGCGCACGTCCGGCAGCGCGCGACCGACGATCACGCTCATCGCGTAGTCGAGATACGACTGGCGCATCTCGTCTTCGAGGTTGACCGGCAGGATTTCGCGCGCGACTTCCATCATGTTAAACCTATGTTTTTAGCCGCGAAAGTCTAGCACACCGGCGAGCGCCGGGCAGCGCGGGCCGCACCGGCGCGGGCCACTCGTTATACTGCAGAGGATGGGCAAGGCGGCAAACCTGGACACGGCGGAACTGGCGAAATTCGAGTCCGTCGCGCACCAATATTGGGATGCAGCCGGCCCGTTGCACACGCTGCACAGCCTCAATCCAGTGCGGACCGCGTTCATCGCGGCGCGCGCCAGGCTCGCGGGTGCCCGTGTGGCAGACGTGGGCTGCGGTGGCGGGCTGCTGTGCGAAGCGCTGGCGCAACTCGGTGCGGATGTGACTGGCGTAGACCTGTCGCCGGCCATGATCCAGGTGGCGCAATTGCATGCGGCCGGCCTGGCGCGCGCCCCCGAGTACCGTGTGCAGTCGGCGGCCGCGCTCGCGGCCACCGCGCCAGGCAGCTTCGATGTCGTGTGCTGCATGGAGCTCGCTGAACATGTGCCGGACCCGGCCGCGCTGGTGGCCGAGCTGGCGCGCCTGCTGCGCCCGGGCGGGGCGCTGTTCATCTCGACCATCAATCGCACGCCGCAGGCTTTTTTCGGCGCCATCGTCGCGGCTGAATACCTGTTGCGGCTGGTGCCACGCGGCACGCACGAGTACGCGCGCCTGATCCGGCCCGCCGAACTGGCGCGCGCAGCACGCGCCGCCGGGCTCGAATTGCAGGCTGTGACCGGACTCGACTACAACCCGTTCACGCGCCGCGCGCACCTCGGTACGCGCGTGGACATCAACTACCTGGCGCATTTCTCGCAGCCAGAGGTGGCGGCTTGAACACAACCGCGCTCGCGGCTGCAGCGCTGTTCGATCTCGATGGCACGCTGCTTGATACCGCACCCGACCTGACCGCGGCGCTCAATGTGCTGCTCGCCGAGGAGCGGCGCGCGGCGCTCAGCCTGGCCACCGTTCGGCCGCACGTCTCCACCGGCGCGATCGCCGTCGTGCACACCGGTTTTCCTGAATTTGAAGTGGGCAGCGCCGGCTTTGAAGCGCTGCGGTTGCGCTTCCTGGACCATTACAGTGCGGCCGTGGCCGTGCACACCCGGCTGTTCCCGGGCTTCGAGCAGGTGCTGGCGACGCTCGAGGCACACGCCCTGCCCTGGGGCATCATCACCAACAAGGCCGGCTGGCTCACCGAGCCGCTGCTCGATGCACTGGGCCTGCGCACGCGGGCCGCCTGCGTCGTGAGTGGCGACACTTTGAAGGTGCGCAAACCGCACCCGGACCCGCTGCTGCTCGCCGCAGAACGCATCGGCGTGCCGGCCGCCGACTGTGTCTACGTCGGTGATGCCTTGCGCGACGTACAGGCCGCGCGCGCCGCCGGCATGGTGCCGCTGGGGGCGCGCTACGGTTACCTGAATGAAGCGGAGCAGCCCGAGAGCTGGCCCGTGGCGGGCTGGCTCGATAAGCCGCAGGACCTGCTGCCCTGGCTGCGCCTCCGCCGGAGTAACGCCATAAATGGGGACGTCTCCTGATGGATGCTGGTGTACTGCCACTGATCATTGGGCTGGTGTTCGGCGGAGCGACCGCCCTGCTGGTCGCGTGGTGGCTGATGCGCCGGCAGCGCCAGGCGGCGGCCGAGATGGAGGCGAAGCTCGGCGCCAGCTTTGCCGACGTGGCCAACGGCGCGCTGCGCAACAACTCCGATATGTTCCTCAAGCTGGCGCGCGAATCATTCGCACGCGAACAGGTCAGCGCGCAGGCGGCGCTGCGCGAGCGCGAGACGGCGCTCGCGCATCTGGTCGAGCCGATCGCAAAAGCGCTGGAGAAGACCGAACAGCAGCTGCAGGGCATCGAACGGGAGCGGCGCGATGCCTTCACGAGCCTGCGCACCCAGATCGAACAGCTGACGCTGGGACAGAGCGCGCTGCAGCGCGAGACACGCAACCTGGTTGGCGCATTGCGCCGCCCCGAAGTGCGCGGGCGCTGGGGCGAGCTGACGCTGCGCCGCGTGGTCGAGGTGGCCGGCATGTCCGAACACTGCGACTTCACCGAACAGGCGAGCGTCGCCGGCGCCGAGGGCCTGTTGCGGCCGGACCTGATCGTGCGCATGCCGGAAGGGCGCGACCTGGTGGTCGATGCCAAGACGCCGCTCGATGCCTATCTCGATGCGATCGAAGCCACCACCGACGAGGCGCGCGCGGCGGCGCTGGCGCGCCACGCGCAGCAGGTCGAGGCGCGCGTGCGCGAACTCGCCAGCAAGGCTTACTGGAGCCAGTTCAAGAAGAGCCCGGAATTCGCAGTGCTGTTCCTGCCGGGCGACCAGTTCCTGAGCGCTGCGCTCGCCGAGCGGCCGGAGCTGCTGGAAAACGCAATGCGCCAGGGCATTATTCTGGCGACCCCCTCTACGCTCATCGCGTTGTTCAAAGCGGTTGCCTATGGCTGGCGTCAGTCGGTGGTGGCCGAGCACGCCGCGCGCATTCTCGAGCTGGGACAGGACCTGCACCGCCGGCTGGGCAGTTTCGTCGGGCACCTCGATCGCGCCGGCCAGCGGCTCAGCAGCGCGGTCGACGCCTACAACAGCGCGATCGGATCGCTCGAGCGGCAGGTGCTGCCGCAGGCCCGCAAGTTCACCGAGCTCGGTGCCGTCAGCGGCGAGCCCCTGCCTGCAATCGAACCGGTGGATCGGCTGGTGCGCACCGTCAATCTCCATCCGGACGACCAGCCGCCGGTCGAACCGCCCACGCCCCAGTAAGCCCCGGTAGCAGCTGTAGCCCCGCCCATGCTGAACGAAATTGAAATTCGCCAATACGCAGCGCCAGATGGGCTGCTGCGCGAGCGGGTGATTGCCATCACGGGCGCGGGCGATGGCATCGGGCGGGTGCTCGCTCTGGCGGCCGCAAGACTCGGCGCGCAGCTCGTGCTCATCGGACGCACCGTCAAGCGGCTCGAATCCCTGCACGCGGAAATTGCTGCGCTGGCGACACCGGCTGGGCCCGCCGCTGAGGCGAGCATTGCTCCGCTCGATCTCGAGCGGGCACTTGCCCCCGACTACGAGCGACTGGCCGCGGCGGTGCACGAACGTTACGGCAGGCTCGACGGGCTGGTGCACAACGCCGCGCTGCTCGGCACGCTCGCGCCCATCGAGCATGTCGACATGCAAAGCTGGGTGCGTGTGCTGCACGTCAATCTCACGGCCGCGTTTGCACTGACGAAGGTGCTGATGCCTGCACTGCGTGCCTCGGCCGATGCGTCGCTGATTTTCACCAGCAGCAGCGTGGGTCGCCGTGGGCGGGCCAACTGGGCCGCCTATGCCGTGTCCAAGTTCGGGGTCGAGGGACTAAGCCAGGTGCTGGCGGACGAACTGTCCGGGAACTCCTCCGTGCGCGTGAATGCCGTGAATCCCGGACCCACGCGCACGCGCATGCGGCGGCAGGCCTTCCCCGGCGAAGACCCGGCGCAGCCGACCGACCCGGCTCTCATAGTCGGCCCCTACCTATGGTTGTTGGGTCCCGAGAGTTGCGGAGTCACTGGCCGGAGCCTGGATTGCCAGGCGCCGCGGACGGTGTATCCGCCGACGGGGCCGGGTTCAGCAGCGCGGTGACCTCTTCGGGCGTGAGTTCGCGCCAGCGGCCCCGCGGGAGCGAGCGTTCAAGCTGGAGCGTACCTATTCGTATACGCATGAGGCGACTGACGGTTGCGCCCTGTCGTTCTATCAGCTGGCGCAGGTCGTTGCCGCTCGCCCCCAGGGTATCGACCTGGTACCAGTGATTGCTGCCGGCGCCGCCGGCGGGGGCGATCGCCAATACCTTGAGGGCCGTGCCACGATCGAGGTGCCCGGCGCGGATCCCCTCCTCCTGGATGCTGCTGAGTTCGCCGCGCACGCGCAGGCTGTAGACCAGCACATGTGCGCGCACGGCGCGCTGCAGGCGGCCCGCGAGTCCGCCATCGGCGCTGAGGAGTTCGAGTCCGCCATCGATCTGCGGCAGCGGGCTGATGCTCATGAAGCGCGTGCCAATGCGGCGCGGCAGGCCACCGGCCACGGATTCCGAGCCAGTGGCGTCAGGCAACAATGCAATGCCCGGGGAGCGATGGCAGATGAGTACGGGCAGCGCGCGATCCGCGCGCTGCTGGCGGATCAGCCGTCCGTCGAGCCGCAGCTGGTCGCCTGGCTCCACCTTGGCACCCAGGGTCGCAGCGCGGCCGTTGATCGTGAGGCGCCCTGCCCGGATCCACAGCTCAGCCTCGCGCCGCGAGGCCACGCCCAGCTGTGAGAGCACCTTTTGCAGGCGCTCGGCGCCGCTCGCGCGCGCCATATGCTGGCTAGTCTTCGCAGGCAGGGCCGGCGGCAACCAGTCCGGCTGCGGCAGCGGACGACTGCTGCGCAAGCGCCGGCTCATCATCCGCGTCACCCAGGTCATCGGTGACTTGCGCTACGGGCTCACTGTCAGCTGTTGCTCCGGTGGCCTCTGCATCCGGCCCCACAGGCAGCACCAGCTGCGGGTCGATCTCATCCAGGCCGCGCAACTGCGCCAGCGGCGGCAATTCATCGACGCTGCGCAGCCCGAAATAATCAAGAAATTCTCGCGCCGTGCCGAGCAACTCGGGGCGGCCCGGCAGCTCGCGATGCCCGACTACGCGCACCCAGTTGCGCTCGAGCAGCGTGCGGATGATGTCGGGATTCACGGCCACGCCGCGCACGGCCTCGATCTCGGCGCGCGTGATCGGTTGGCGATAGGCGATCAGCGCCAGCGTTTCCAGCAAGGCGCGCGAGTAGCGCCGCGGGCGCTCCGGCCACAGCCGCGATACCTCGGTCGCAAATTCGCGCCGCACCTGGATGCGCACGCCGCTCGCGGTTTCCTTGAGCTCCAGTGCGCGCGCGGCGTATTCCTGCTCGAGCTGCACCAGGCTGGCACGAATGGCGGCGGTGCCGGGGCGCTCGGATTCGCCAAACAGTGCCGCCAGCTCCTCGAGGCCGAGTGAGCGGCCGGCCGCCAGCAGTCCCGCCTCCACCACGTTCCGGATGTATTGTTCGTTCATGTGCTGCTCGGGGTCTCGTCCTGGTCCATACCGGGCACCAGCTGCAGTGTACGCACTGGCGGGGCGCGGCGCACGTGCAGCGGCGCCAGGGCCTCGGTCTGCACAATTTCGACGAGGCCCTCGCGCAACAGTTCGAGTATCGCCACGAAAGTCACCGTTACGCCCATGCGCCCTTCCTGCGGGGCAAACAGCCGTACGAAATCGACGAACTCGCCCTGCTCGAGCGCGGCCAGCACGCTGCTCATGCGCTCGCGCACCGAGAGCGCTTCGCGCTGCACGTGATGATGCGCGAACATCTGCGAGCGCGTGGCCACGTCGCGAAACGCCAGCAGCATCTCGCGCAGCGTGACCTGCGGCAACACCCGCGCCACCGGCCGGTCGCGCAGTTCGGCGCTGGCCTGGAACACATCGCGCTCGAGCCGCGGCAGCACGTCAACATCGCTCGCGGCGCGCTTGAAGCGCTCGTACTCCTGCAGCCGGCGCACCAGCTCGGCGCGCGGATCTTGCTCGCCGTCGGTGGCGCTCGCGGGCCGCGGCAGCAACATGCGCGACTTGATCTCGGCCAGCGTGGCGGCCATGACCAGGTATTCGCCGGCCAGTTCGAGCTGCAGGTCCTGCATCAGCTCGATGTAGCGCATGTACTGGCGAGTGATCTCCGCGATCGGGATGTCGAGTACATCGAGATTCTGGCGGCGGATCAGGTACAGCAGCAGGTCGAGCGGCCCCTCGAAGGCCTCGAGGAAGACCTCGAGCGCCTGCGGCGGAATGTACAGATCGCGCGGCATGTGCGTGACCGGCTCGCCATTGACGATGGCGAAGGGCATCTCGGCCTGCTCGGGCGCCGGCGTAACCACCACCGGCGGCGGCGGATTGGAGACCACGACTTTGAGATCAGGTTTGCTCATTCGCTGCGCAGGTGCATGGCGCGGCGCACGTCATCGAGCGTGTGCCGCGCGGATTCGCGCGCCTTCTCGGCGCCCTCGGCCACCAGATTCTTAACCAGATCGGGGTGATCCTGGTAGTCCTTCGCGCGTTCGCGCATGCCGGTCACTTCGGCGACCACCTTTTCGATCAACGGCTGTTTGCATTCGAGGCAGCCAATGCCGGCGCTGCGGCAACCGGCACTGGCCCACTCGCGCGTCTTCTCGTCCGAGTAAATGCGGTGCAGGTCGAACACCGGGCATTTATCCGGGTCGCCCGGATCGCTGCGTCGCACGCGCGCCGGGTCGGTCTGCATGACCTTGAGCTTGCGTGCCACGCTGTCCGGGTCCTCGCGCAGCCCGATGGTATTGCCATAGGATTTCGACATCTTGCGGCCGTCGAGCCCCGGTACCTTCGGCGTCGCAGTCAGTAGCACCTGCGGTTCGGGCAGGATGCTCACGCTCGTGCCCTCGAGGTAGCCGAGCAGCCGCTCGCGGTCGGCCACGGTGATGCGGGTGTTGCCGCTCACGAGGTTGCGGGCCCGCTCAAGTGCCGCCGGCTCGCCCTTCTCCTGGAACTGCTTGCGCAGCTGCCGGTAGAGCGTGATGTTGCGCCCGCCCAGCTCCTTGATCGCGCGCTCGGCCTTGGCTTCGAAGTCGGGTTCCTGGCCGTAGAGGTTGTTGAAGCGGCGCGCGACTTCGCGCGTGAATTCGACGTGCGCCACCTGGTCCTCGCCGACCGGAACGAGCGCGGGACGATAGATGAGGATGTCGGCGCTCTGCAGCAGCGGGTAACCCAGGAACCCGTAGGTCGCCAGGTCCTTCTCGCGCAGCTGCTCCTGCTGGTCCTTGTAGCTCGGCACGCGCTCGAGCCAGCCGAGTGGTGTGATCATCGACAGCAGCAGATGCAGTTCAGCGTGCTCCGGCACGTGTGATTGCACGAACAACGTCGCGACGCCCGGGTTCAAGCCGGCCGCCAGCCAGTCGATGACCATCTCGTGGATCATCTCCTGCAGTTCGGTGGTGTTGTCATAACCCGTCGTCAGCGCATGCCAATCGGCGACGAAGAAATAGCACTCGTACTGGTACTGCAGGTCGACCCAGTTGCGCAGTGCGCCGTGGTAGTTGCCCAGGTGCAACTGGCCGGTCGGGCGCATACCGGATAGCACGCGCCGGGCTTGCGGAGCAGAACTCATCCGTCGGCATTATACGGGCCGGACCTGCGTCCGTCTCAGGCTCCGTGGGCCGGAAATCCAGGCAGCTGGCCACGTCCCCGGCGCAGGATTACCGGCGGCGACACCGCCAGGTCCACCACGGTCGTCGGGTCGAGCCCGCAGTTGCCCGAGTCCAGCACGACATCGATCTGGTGTTCGAGGCGGGAGCGGATCTCGTGGCCGTCGGTGAGTGGCACGTCCTCGCCCGGCAGCAGCAGGGTCGAGCTCATGATCGGCTCACCCAGTTCCGCCAGCAGCGCCCGCGCCACGGCGTGGTCTGGCACCCGGATGCCAATGGTGCGCCGCTGCGGGTGCTGCAGGCGGCGCGGCGTCTCGCGCGTTGCCTGCAGCAGGAAAGTGAAGGGCCCGGGCGTCGCGGCCTTGAGCAGGCGGAACTGCCAGGTGTCGACCCGCGCGTAACGTGCAATCTCGGCGAGGTCACGGCAGACCAGGGTGAAGTGATGGTGCTTGTCGGCCTGGCGAATCCGCCTGATTCGTTCCAGTGCCTCGCTATCCCCGATATGGCAGCCGAGGGCGTAGCAGCTGTCAGTTGGATAGGCAATCAGCCCGCCGTCGCGCAGGATCTGCACCGCCTGGCGGATCAGTCGCAGCTGCGGATTTTGCGGGTGCAATTCGAAATACTGGCTCAAGCGGCTAATATACGCGGCCGAAACAAGTAAGGACCCTATTGCCGATGCGTGCGCTGTTGAATTTCCTGCCGCTGGCGGCGTTCATGCTGGCCTACAAACTGGGCGGCATCTACGTGGCGACCACCGTGCTCATGATCGCCATGGTGCTGCTGGCATTAGCGGACTACCTGCACGCGCGGCGCGTCTCGGCCATGCACGCGCTGAGCACCGTGCTGGTACTGGTGTTTGGCGGCGCCACCCTGGCATTTCACGATCCGCGCTTCCTGAAGATCAAGCCCACGCTGCTGCTGTGGCTGATGGCGCTGGCTTTTCTGTGCAGCCAATGGCTGGGCAGCGCGCCGCTGGTGCAGCGCATGCTTGAACCGGCGCTGCCGCCGGGCACCTGCCTGTCGCGCGCACGCTGGCTGCGCGTCAACCTCGTGTGGGTGGTTGCCTTCCTGCTCCTGGGCGCGCTCAATCTTTACGTGGCTCACGCGGCCAGTGAACAGACCTGGGTCTACTTCAAGGGCTTCGGCCTGAGCATCGCGTTCGCGGCGCTGGCCATGGGGCAGGCGCTCTGGTTGCACCGGGGGAGCGCTTGAGTCCGGGCGAATCCTCCCGGGTTGAACGAATCCGCGCCGTGGTGCAGGATGCGTTTCACCCCATCCGGCTGGAGATACGCGACGACAGTGCGGCGCACGCCGGGCATGTGGGTGGTGGCGGCAAGGGGCACTTCAAGCTCCTGATCGTGTCTGAGCAGTTTTCCGGGAAGACGCTGCTGCAGCGGCACCGGCTGGTGAATGAAGCGCTGGCCTCACTGCTGGATAGCGACAT
The DNA here is from genome assembly GCA_025359205.1 of Gammaproteobacteria bacterium. GTDB lineage: Bacteria > Pseudomonadota > Gammaproteobacteria > Steroidobacterales > Steroidobacteraceae > FEN-1191. Next base: position 104,425 of record JANYHD010000026.1, on the reverse strand, counting down.
CCACGCCCTGGTGCTGAATACCAAGGCACCTGAAGAAATGTCTTAAGTAAGTTGTGTAACCCTATGAGAGTGCAAATGAATATTTCCAGATTCGCGGTGATTGGCGCGCTCGTCCTGATGGCCGCGTGCACACCGAAAGGTGATCAGGCCAACGGTGGCGCCGCGGCGTCGAAGCCGATGGCCACGGTCAATGGCAAGGCGCTGACCAAGGCGCAGTTCGATTATTTCGTCAAGACAGTTGCCGGCAAACCGGCCGATGCACTGACGATTGAAGAGCGCGGCCAGGTGCTGGACACCCTGGTGCGCGCCGAAGTCGTGGCGCAGCAGGCTGAAAAAGACGGTCTCGACAAGCAGGGGGACGTGCCTGTGTCCATGGCGATGGCCCGGTTACAGATCCTGGAACAGGCGGCGATGGCGAACTACCTGAAGGACCGCAAGCCCACGGACGCGGAACTCAAGGCCGAGTACGACACGCAAGTCGCGGCGATGCCCAAGATGCAATACAAGGCGCGCCATATCCTGGTGAAGACCGAGGAAGAGGCGGACAAGATCATCGCTGACCTGAAGAAGGGCGCGAAATTCGAGAAGCTTGCGGCCGAGCAGTCGCTGGACGGCTCAAAGACCAATGGCGGCGACCTGGGGTGGTTCAGCCCGAGGAACATGGTAAAACCCTTTGCCGATGCAGTCGCCAGCCTGAAGAAGGGCGAGACCACCAGCGCACCGGTGCATAGTGAGTTCGGCTGGCATGTCATCCGGCTGGACGACACGCGTGAGACCGCGCCCCCAAGCTTCGATGCCGTCAAGGAGCGCCTCGGGAACCTCGTGGAGGCAAAGAAATTCAAGGCCTATGGCGACGATCTGTTGAAAACCGCGAAGGTCGAGAAGACTCCCGGAGCGTGACCAGGCTCGGGGGCCCGCCGGCGCTTATGGGGTCGCTGCGACCGCGGTCAGCAGCTGCCTGAAAAACGCGACCGCCTGCGCTACGTTCGCCCGGCGCGCGGCGCTATAGCCGGGAGCGGCCAGGCCTCGCTGCGTCGATGAGGCGAGTTCGATATCGAAGCGCAATGCTTCGAGACCGATGCGGCGAGCGAGAATAGCCAGCGTGCTCGCACGCTCGTCGCCACAAGTGTAGCCATAGTCAAAGCATTGCCAGCGGCTACGGCCCGCCGCTGCCGGCAATATCTGTATCGCGCTCATGCCGTCGGTGCGCCATTCCAGCAGGACATTCGGCCACATATAGGCGCGTCGCCAGGGCAGGTGTTCGCCGGCCGCAGGCGTTGCCTGCCAGCGCAGCTGCCGTTGGCCCGCGATGGTTTCGAGCGTCGGTGGGCCGAAGGACTGCGCGCCGCCCTGCCCTGCGCGCTCGGGCAGGCGATGCAGGAGTAACTGCTCGACGCTGGTCTTCCAGTCGGCCGCCACCTCAATCTCGGTGAACGCGGGCATCTCGCCGGAGCCTGCAGACTGCGCAGCATCGTTCGCGGCTGGGAATTCGCTCGCGGCTGGCCGGACCTGGGACTGCGGGTTGACATACACGAGGCCGGCGACAACGTTGAGTGACATGGCCACCAGATTGGTGCTGTCCGCGGCATCGGCCGAGTGGCCGTCAAGGCCAAAACTGAGCCGGTGCAGTGGGCAATCGATGGCTCCGGGAAGCTGGCCGTGGCGGGCCAGCACCAGCGTGTGCGGCTGGTGCGGACAGCTGTTGCCAAAGGCCCGCAGCTGAGCGCCGTCGTGGACGATGAGCGCGCGGCAGGTGGCGAGTTCGATCGTGAGGTATTCGCCGCGCACGCGCAGGTCGTCAGCGCGACCGGCCAATTGCCAGGCCGAGGCGAAACACTGCGCCAGCTCGAGCGCATGACGGCGCTCCGCAGGCAGGTTCTCCCATGCCTGGGCCTGGGGCTGGGCGGCGGCCTGTGTTCGCGCGCCGTCCGTCGCCAGTGCAGTCGCCAGCGCCGGAAAATGCCCTGGAAACACCGACGCGAGGTAGGCCATGGCGCGGCCACGCGCGGCCGCGCGGTCGATGTCCTCGTCTTCCTGGAACGCGAAGCCCTGCCAGAGCATCTCCAGCACGCCAATCAGGCCCAGGGAAACGGCGTCGGGATCGAGATGCCTGAGGCCACTCTGTTCTATCATCCGCCCGATCAGTTCCAGCACCATGTTGGCGAAGCGATCGTCTTTCTGGCCGCAGATATCCTGGTATTCCTGCCGCGCGGTCGCCTCGCCCCAGAAGGCGTACCAGACGGAGATCTTGCGCGTACTGGCGACGGCCGGGTCGAGGTACAGTTCGACCATCTTCTGCAGGGCCGGCACGGGCGAATGGCGTAGTTCAGCCACCGGGTCGAGCACCAGCTGGTCAAATTCGGTCGACAGAAAGCGCAGCGAGGCGACCAGCATGGCCGCCTTGGACTTGAAGTAGAATCGCACGATGCCCGGGGAAAGCTTGGCGATCGCCACGACCTTCGCCACCGTCGTGCGCGACGGTCCGTAGATATGCAGCGCGGATATGCAGGCGTCGATGAGCCGTTGCCGCTGGCGGGTGGCGGACAGGCGGTGGCGCGGGGCCGCGGCCGGCGCGCGTTGCCGGCCAGCGCGCGCTGTAGTCAACGCCTTGCTCCCGCGGCGCTTTTGGCATAGTCACGCATCAGATGGGTCCCGGTGTCCTGGCGAAATTCCAGCTTGCGCGCCACCGGCGCTGGCTGATCATTGCTCCGCCGCTGCTGTTCCTGCTGGTCTTCTTCCTGATTCCGTTCGGCTTCGCCCTGACGATCAGTTTTGCCCAGACCGCCATTCGCGTGCCGCCGTACACCGATGTGTTCTCGATGGACGCTCATCATCACCTGCACGTCGCCGCGCACCTGGACAACTACCGCTATCTCGTCACCGACAAAGTGTATGCCCTCTCTTACTTATATTCCCTGAAAACCGCGTTCTTTTCCACGCTCATCTGTCTGCTGATCGGCTACCCGATGGCCTATGGCATTTCGCGCACCTCGCGGAGCACGCAGAGCATCCTGCTGCTGATCATCATCCTGCCCTTCTGGACCTCCTTCCTGCTGCGGGTCTACGCGCTCGAGGGCATCATTCGCGAGAACGGGCTGCTGAATCAGGCGCTGTTGTGGCTGGGACTGATTCGCGAGCCGCTGAAGCTCATGCACACCACTACGGCGGTGTACCTGGGCATCATTTACTCATACCTGCCCTTCATGGTGCTGCCACTGTTTGCGACCCTGGAAAAACTCGATCGCACCTTGCTGGAGGCCTCGGCGGACCTCGGCAGTCCGCCGTGGCGCGCCTTCCTCGACGTAACCCTGCCCCTGTCCATGCCCGGTGTCATCGCCGGCTCGATGCTGGTGTTCATCCCGGCCATAGGCGAGTTCGTGATTCCTACGCTCCTGGGCGGCGCCGACAACCTGATGATCGGCCGCGTGCTGTGGGACGAGTTCTTCGGCAACCGTGACTGGCCGGTGGCCTCGGCGGTTGCCGTGGCCTTCCTGGTGCTGCTGGTCGGACCGATCGCCATCTACCAGCACTATCACAGCAAGGAACTGGAGGCGCACGCATGAACGAGCGGCTGCCGACCATGCTGATGAGCGTGCTCGCGATTGGGGTGGCGTTGCTCTATATCCCGATGCTGGTGATGATCGGCTATTCCTTCAACGCCTCGCCGCTGGTGGGCATCTGGGGCGGCTTCTCCACGCACTGGTACCGGGAACTTGTGCGCAACGATCAGCTGATCACCGCGGCCTGGCTGTCATTGCGCATTGGCTTCGTCGCGGCAACCGCGGCCATGGTGCTCGGCACGCTGGCCGCGATCGCGCTGGTGCGCTTCAAGAAATTCCGCGGCCGCCTGATGCTAACGGCCATGGTCAACGCCCCGCTGGTGATGCCCGAGATCATCACGGGCATCACGCAGCTGTTGCTGCTGATTTCGATGCTGCACCTGTTCGGCTGGCCACATCGCGGCTTCCTGACCATTGTGCTCGCGCACGTCGCCTTCTGCACCGCCTACGTGACCGTCACGGTGCAGTCGCGCCTCGGCACCGCGGATCGTTCGCTGGAGGAGGCCGCCATGGACCTGGGATCCGGGCCGGTGCGCGCCTTCCTCGATACGACCCTGCCAATCATCGCCCCGGCGCTGGCCAGCGGCTGGCTGCTGAGCTTCACGCTCTCGCTCGATGACCTGGTGATTTCGAGTTTCGTTTCGGGTCCGGGCGCCAGCACGTTGCCGATGGTGATCTTCTCGAAGGTGAAGCTGGGCGTCAGCCCGGACATCAACGCGCTCGCCACGCTGATCATCGCCACGGTCGGCGCCGGCGTGCTCATCGCCGGGGTGCTGATGCGCCGCGCCGACCAGCAGCGCCTGCGCGACCTGCAGCTCGCCGCGCAGTAGCTGCAAGTGCAAGCTCGCAGCGCCTGCGCCCAACTCGGACGTTACTCGCCGGTCTTGATGCGTGTCCAGATCCGCGTGCGGATACGTTCCAGCGCGATGCTCGCTTCCACGTTGGGGTAGAGGCGCGCCTCGATATCGGGCGTCGGGTACAGGATGGGGTCGTTCAGTATGTCCGGCCGTACATAGGCATTGGCCGCGAGGTTCGCGTTGCCGTAGTAGATTTCGTTGGTGATGCCGGCGATGACTTGCGGGTCCATGAGGAAATTGAGAAACGCATAGGCCGCTTCCGGATGTGGCGCGCCGACGGGAATCAGGAATGAGGACAGCGTCAGGTTGGCACCCTCGGCAGGCACCGTGAACGCCAGGTGCACCGGCGCTCCGGCGGCGCGTGCACGCGCCATCACCGTTTCGTAGTCGGCTGACCACGACATCGCGATACACACTTCTTTGTTGGCGAGCCCGTTCATGTACTCGACCGAATCGAAGTTACGGATGTAGGGCCGCACCTTGAGCAACAGCCGCTCGGCGGCCTCGTAGTCCTCGCGGCGCGTGCTGTTCGGGTCCAGGTGCAGGTAGCGCAACGCCAGTTGCAGCACATCCTGCGGTGAGTCGAGGAAAGTCACGCCGCAGTCGGCGAAGCGCTTTATGATCTCCGGCTTGAAGATCATGTCCAGGCTCCCGACTGGGGCATCGCGCATGCGCGCGCGGATCTGCTCGATGTTGTAGGCGAAGCCGTTGATCGCCTGCATGTAAGGCACGCCATAGCGATTGCCCGGGTCGCTGTCCTGCAGATTGGCCAGGAAGTGCGGATCCAGGTTCTTCCAGTTGGGCAGCTTTGCCTTGTCGAGCGGGATGTAGACGCCGGCCCGGATCTGGCGGCTGGAGAAGTTCGAGGAGACGCTGACCACGTCGTAGCCGGATTCTCCGGCCAGCAGCCGCGCCTCGGCGGTCTCCTCTGCATCGTAGGTGTCGTACACCACTTTGATGCCGGTGAGCTTCTCGAAGCGTTCGATGGTGCCGGTGCCGATGAAGTCGGACCAGTTGTAGATGAACAGCCGCTTGTCCGCCGCGACGGACCCGCCGCCGCTCGTGGCGAGCAGGAGCGCAAGCAGGCCCGCGTGGCACTTCCGCATCATGCGCTCATTATAATGGTTGGCCGGCGAGTGCACGGGTTCTGGAATCAAGGAGCTGATATTGGGAAATCTGGCCAGGCGATTTTGGTCGGTAGCCATTGGCCTGCAGGCGACGGCGGTGGCGCTGCCGGCCGGCGCTGCACCCGCTGACCTCGTGCTCACCCATGCCCGCATCTATACGGCCGCAGGACCGGCACTGGCTGGGGCGCTGGCTGCGAGCAACGGTCAGATTGTGTACGTCGGCGACGAGGCGGGCCTGAAGCGCTACCTGGGGCCGCACACACGACGGGTTGATGCCGGCGGCCGCCTGGTGTTGCCGGGGCTCGTTGACTCGCATATCCACCCCGTCGATCTCGTGAGCGGCGACGAATGCGACCTACTAAGCGCCCCCAGGTCACTGCGCCAGCTATCGGCCTTCGTGCGGGCCTGCATCGCGCATTTTCACCCGCCGGCCGGCCGTTGGTTGCATGTCCAGGGCTGGAGCATCGCGTACGGCAACACGCCCGATGCGGAATACCCCACGCTGCGCGCCGCGCTGGACAGGGCCGCGCCGGACAATCCCGTCTACCTCATGGGCGATGATGGCCATCACGCCGCGTTCAACAGCGCCGCCATGGCGCTGGCGGTCAATGCCCAGGGCCATAGGGTCGGGCTCAGCCGCGCCACGCTCGCCAGCGACTTTTCCAAGTACCGATTGCTGATCGGCGTCGATGCGCAGGGCGAGCCCGCAGGCGAGTTGAACGAGGAAGCGCAGTACCTCGTCAACCGCGACTACATGAACTACAACGAGCTGCAGATCGCGCTGGTGCATCCCGAGCGACTGCCGCACGCGCTCAACCGCGCGGGCATCACGGCCGTGCTCGACGCGGCGGCGGCGCCCGAAGCCAACCCGGTCTATGAAAAACTACTGGCCTCCGGCCAGCTGACCGCGCATGTCACGCTGGCGCAGTATTTCAACCCCGATGAGAACCGCGATGCCACCGGGCACATCGACTATGCCGGCATGGTGGCCCGTGCCCTGGCCATGCGTGCCCGCTACGCGACCAATCCGCTCCTGCGCGCCGATTTCGTCAAGATTTACGCTGACGGTGTGGTCGAAGGTGATCCCTTCGCCCGGCCACCGACACTGGGCAACGCGGCCATGCTGCAGCCCTACCTGCAACCGATCTTCAGCATCGACGCAACCGGTCACCCGAGCGTGACCGGCTACGTGGACACGGACTCGGCGCTGTGTCGCGAGGTGCGCGAGCATGCCGAACGCTACCGGGACGTGGCCGACTTCAGCTCAGTCCACGGTTTCCTTCCCGCGCAATGCCAGCTGTCGATGGGCCAGCTCAAGGACGATCGCGAGGTCATTTTCGAGATGGCGCGGCGCATGCACCTGGCCGGGTTCAACCTGCACATCCACGTGATCGGCGATCGCGCCGCCCGCACCGCGCTCGATGCGATCGAAGCCGCGCGCGCCGCGGACGGCAATAGCGCCACGCACGACAGTTTCGCGCACCTGCAGTTCGTGCAGCCGGAAGACGTCGTGCGGCTCGGCCGCGACCACTTGTACGTGGCCTTCACCTTCAGCTGGGCCACCTCGAACACCGACTACGACTTGACGGTCGTGCCCTTCGTGCAGCACATGAGCGGCAACAGTGCCGAGAGCCGCATCGTGCCGGGCAGCTATTACTACGAGAATAGCTATCCTGTCCGCGCCGTGAGGAATGCGGGTGGCATCGTAGTAGGCGGGTCCGATGCGCCGGTGAGCACGCGCGACCCGCAACCGTTCGTGAACATTGCCGTGGCCGTGCTGCGGCACATGCCCGGTGATGGCGCACTCAACGCGCACCAGGCGCTGAGCCTGCGCGAGGCGCTTGACGCCTACACGATCGAGGGTGCGCGGTTCCTGGGCCGCGAGCGCGAATTCGGCTCGCTGGAATTGGGCAAATCGGCAGATTTCATCATCGTGGATCGCGACCTGCTGGCGCTCGCCGCGAGCGGCAAAACCGAAGACATTGCCCGCACACAGGTGCTGGAGACCTGGTTCCGCGGCCAGCGAGTCTACCGCGCCGCGGCCGCGGCGCGCTGAGCGGGCGAGGTTGGGCCGAGCTCAGCGAGGTACCAGGCCACGAAGCGGCTGGTGTAGTCCTCCTGGAGGGAGTACGGGCCCGGCTCGTAGTAGCGAGAGTTCACGCCTTCCTGGTTGCGTTCGATGATCAGCTTGTCTTCGACGCTCGTGACCTGCCACAGCCAGGTGAGGCGCGCGGGATCGTAGTCACGCCCCGCCACCGCATCAGCGTGCACGAGCCAGATCACTTCCATCTCGGTCCGATCGACGGCACGCGGAATGAAGCGATAGATCACGCCATGATCCGCGTAGGCGAGGAAATCGCTGACCGGGCCGATGTCGAAGTAGGTCGAATTGCCGTCGTGTTGCGGGAAGGCGCCCATCAGCGGCGCGACCTGCTGGCCATCGGGCGAGCCGGTGAGATGCCCGGGCAGCAGCGCGCTGCGCAGCACGGACACGGATTCCTGGCCGACGCGCGCCTTGAGCGCGTAGTGGTCAACATTGTCGATGCGGATCCCAAGCGCGCTGCTGCGCTCGTGTGCTGAGCGCTCGAGCTCGGCCGCCTGTGTCCAGGGACGGGCATTGGCGTGACGGCGCGCGAATTCCGGATGGGCGGGCTGGCAGTGATAGCATTCCATGTAGTTCTCAAGCGCCAGCTTCCAGTTGGCGTGTATCTCGAAACGGGCCTGGTGCGCCACCCTGGCGTTGGCCCAGCCATGCGTGCCGGCCGCATTGGCCAGCGCGCGCGCGGCATCGTCCAAAGCGGGCGGTGTGGCGGCAAAGCTGATGAAGATGAGCCCTTCGAGCACGCGCAGCTGCAGTGGCTTGAGGCCCGCCTCCTCGCGCCTGAAGGATGCGGGCATTTCGCGCGCCGCGCGCAACCGTCCATCGAGCCCGTAAGACCAGGCGTGGTATGGGCAGGTAAAGCCGCCGCCCTGTGCAGTACCCGAACGTGTAACACAAACGCGTGAGCCCCGATGGCGGCAGACATTCAGCAGCGCGTGCACGGCCCCGTCGGCGGCCCTGCACACGATCACGGACTCGACGCCGAGCTCCACCAGGAAGAAGTCGCCTGCGTTCGGCAGGCTGCTGACGTGGCCGGCACAGAACCAGTGGCGCAGCAGCATGCGCTCCATGTCCTGCTCGAAGATCGCAGGATCCGTATAGAACTCGCGCGGCAGCGAATAGCCCGCGCGCGGCGGCAAGCCTGTTCCTGCGAGCACGCTCGGCCGTCCCTAGAGATGCAGCGTGGCCGTCAGGCCATAGGTGCGCGGCCTGAAGGTGAACTGATTCTCCTGTTCGTGCGGCGGCCCGGCCGGATTGAAGGAGTCGGCCTGCCCCTTCATGTAGTTGATCACCGTATGTGAGTCGAACAGGTTGTCGATGAACGCGGAGACATTCCAGCTGCCGAGCGCCACGCCGCCACGCAGCTGCGCGTAGTCGTTCGCGGCTATGGCGTAGGAGTCGGCGTTGAATTGCGAAGTGCCCGGGTCCTGCAAGTTGGAGAGCCAGTTGTTGCGGCTCTGGAACTGGTAGTCAAAGCGCACATAGGCCGGGCGGTTTCCGGCCTTGAAGCCGTACTCGGCCCCGAGCGAGCCCGTCCATGGGGCATTGGTGCCGGGGTTGAGGTTGATTGATGCCTGGCCCGAAATGGCATCGCTGGAGCGCGCGAGCGGCAGGCAGGGGATCCCCGATCCGGATGGGCAGTCCGGCGAGCGCAGGGTGCTGTCCTTGGTGTAGCGCGCCTCGGTGTAGCCCGTAGCCAGCTCGAACTTCATCGGACCCGCGGCAAACTCGGCTTGCAGGTCGAAGCCCTTGGCCTCGGCTGCGCCCAGGTTGTCGGTGAATTGCAGTCCACAGGCGCCTGGCACGTAGACATTCTGCTGGATATCGTTCCAGCGTATGTAGTAGACGCTGGTGGCAATGCGGAAGTTGCGGCCGAACGCATTCTTGGAGCCAAGCTCGAAACTCTGGGTCGAATCGGACTTGTAGGTCAGCGGCGCGCCATTCGGGTAACCGGTGTTGTCCAGGTCCACGTTGCAGTAATCCGGCAGTGGCGCATTGCCGCCGCCCGCGCGGAATCCCTTGGCATAAGTGGCGTAGTAGAGATTGTTGGGGTCTGCCTGATAGGCGACGCTGAGTTTTGGCGTATTGGAGGTCTCGCTGCTCGAGGCGCTCGCCGCGGACGGTCCGTAATTCTCGAACCCGTCGGCGTAGTGATCGAGCGAGAACGAGAGCCGGGCAATGCGCTCACCGAATGTGACCCGTAGCTTGTCGGTCAGTGCGTAGCTCAGTTCGCCAAAACCGGCGAATTGACGGTCGGTCGTCTTGTTGTTGTTGTAGTAGATGCTGCAGGCCGGCACTACCGCTGCAGCGTCAGCTCCAGTGCCGGGGTGGCCGGGGCAGTGATAAAAATCGCCGAAGAAGACGTCCGCGGGGCTCACCCCGTACAGGTACTGGAAGAACTCGTAGATTTGCTTGTCTTCGAGATTCTCGATACTGAGCTCCTTGGCCTGCTGCCAGAACGCACCGACGGTCCAGCGCCAGCGCGCACTGTCGTCCGTGGACTGCCAGCGCACCTCCTCCGACCAGCTGCGCTGCTGGTTGGTGATCTTGTTGGGCGTCTGGAAGTCCGTGAACCCGGGCGGCAGGTGCAGGCCGTTGGCGTCAATCAGCGGATACCAGTCGCAGGGCGGCACGGTGGCCACTGAAGTCGGGCCGCAACCCGCAATGGCGGGCGCATTACCGACATAGTTCGGATCGTTGATGGGATTGGTCGGCCAGCCCAGGGCCTGGTAGTAGTTCAGGTCGTAGACCGTACCGAGATAGGCCGTCTCTTCATTGCGCGAGTAGTACGAGGTATTCGAGATCACCTGGCTATGCGCCAGGTTCCACTCCAGCTTGACTGCCGGGAGGTAATAACTGTCGGGCACCGGCAGGCGTTCGGGAGAGGCATTGTTGAACTGGCCGGCGCTGGGATTCGAATAGGCCGGCCAGTAGGTCGACTCATCGTGCCGGCTGCTCTTCTGGTAGACGATGCTGGGGGTTACGGTGAAATTCGATGCCGGTTGCCACACGGCCGCGAGCCGCGCCATGTAGGCATCGGCATGATTGGCGCTGCGTTCGGTGACGGCCCGTGTGGTCGGGTCGACACGGTCGATCCAGCCGCCATCGTTGCGGTACCAAGCGCTCATGCGAATGCCCAGCGTGCCGTCGATGAGCGCGGTTCCATGCGCCACGCCCAATTCATAGCTGGGCTGGCCACCGGTGGTCGTCGACAGCTCGCTGCGCACGTAGCTGCTCGAGCCGTGGAGCTTCGGCGCCGTGAGGATGTAGCGCACCGTGCCACCTTCCGACCCAGCGCCGAACAGCGTGCCCTGTGGGCCCCGCAACACCTCGACGCGGTCCAGGTCGAAGGTCTTCGGCAGCGTGTCGTCGGGATTGAAGCCGACGCTGCGCATCTGGATTGGCGTGTCGTCGAGATAGATGCCCGTCGTGCCAGCGCCGCCGGATGAGGATATGCCGCGGATCGAGATCGCATTGGTGATCGAGCTGTCAATGGTCACGCCGGGTGTGAAGCGGGCGATGTCCTGGAAGTCCTTCATGCCGCGCGCGTCCAGGGATTCCTGGTTGATCGCCGTGACGCTGATCGGCACTTTGCTCAGCGCCTCGGAGCGACGGGTGGCGGTGACCACAATCTCTTCCAGTTCGCCGCTTGCCGGCTTGGCCGCGCTCTGCGCCGCGGTCTGCGCGCCGGCGGTCGCATTCCAGCCCAGTGCCAGGAACGATCCGGTGGCCACGACATAGAGGAAACGTCCGCTGCGGGCCACCAGGCTATGCATGTTCATGATCCACTCCCCTGCAACTACGATTGCAGCACGATCGCTGCGTTGGCATTCCAGCTCAGGAAGACTTCGTCGCTCCAGTCAATCGACCACTCTGAGGTGCGTTGCTCATTTTTGCCGAGCACCGTCAGGATCTTGCCCGAGGGCGTGCGTATCCGGTACGTGGATCGGTTGCCCAGGTAGCCGAGCTCAGCCACCACCCCCTTGAGGCGGTTGATGCGCTCGCCGGCTGGTGGCTCCTTGCTGAGGCGGATTTTCTCTGGCCGCAAGGCTACCCAGACCTGCTGCCCAACGCGGACCTGGCCGCGATCATCGACCAGCAACTCGGCGCCGGCCTCCGGGCTGTGCACGCGGATCTGGCCGGACTCGACACCGGTCACCGTGCCCTCGAAGAAATTGGTCGTGCCGATGAAATCGGCGATGAAGCGCGTCTGCGGGAATTCGTAGATCTCGGCTGGCGTGCCCACCTGAATGACTTTGCCGTGATCCATCACCGCAATGCGCGTGGCGAGTGCCATGGCTTCGTCCTGGTCGTGCGTCACGAAGATGAACGTGGTGCCGACCTTGTACTGAATGTTCATCAGCTCGAACTGCGTCTGCTCGCGCAGTTTCTTGTCGAGTGCGCTCAGCGGCTCGTCGAGCAGCAGCACCTTGGGGCGACGGATCAGCGCGCGCGCCAGCGCCACGCGCTGTCGCTGGCCACCGGAGAGCTGGTGCGGCTTGCGTTGGCCCAGCGCGCCCAGCTGCACCATGTCGAGTGCGGCCTGGATGCGCTGCTGGCGCACGGCCGGCTCCAGCGCCATGCGCCGCAGTCCGTAGCCGACGTTGTTCTCGACCGTCATGTGTGGGAACAGCGCGTAGGACTGGAACATCATATTGACGGGACGCTGGTGCGGCGGCACCTCGTTCATCAATGCGCCGTCGATGGTGATCTGGCCAGCGGTGGGTTGGGTAAAGCCCGCCAGCATGCGCAACAGCGTGGTCTTGCCGCAGCCCGAGGATCCCACCAGCGCGAACATTTCACCTTTGAAAATGCGCAGGCCCACGTTGTCGACGGCGGTCACACCTGGATAGGTCTTGCAAACGCCGTCGATGACGACCTGCGGCTGCGCGTTGGGATCGAGCCAAGGGCGATCAGCGAGTTGCTTGGGATCGCTCTGGCCCACCTAGAAGTCTCCCGGTGGCGTCACGCGCCGTCGTTCTGGTGCAAAGAAAGGCTTGTCGACCACCTGCGCCTTGCACATGCGGCGTTCCCAGACCAATTCGCGGCTCAGATATACCTCCGCCCACATGGTCGTCCCCATCGCAAAGTGCGGCGCATCGACCATAGCAAGCGCAATGTTGCGTTTGCAAGTTGGCGACCACATCGCCGACGTGACACTGCCGATTTCCCTTTGGCCCTTGCGGTCGGCGTACAGCAAGGCGTTCGCGGCCGGTTTGTTGCCCGCGATGTCCAGGCCTATGAGCTGCCGCTGCAACCCCTGCCGCATTTGCTCCTGCAGGGCCCGCCGACCCGTGAAATGACCCTTATCGAAATCAACCAACCAGCCCAGCCCCAGTTCCAGGGGCGAGCGGCTGGTGCCGACGCGCACTGTGCCCTCGGCCGAGACGAAATCAATATTGGGCATGAGGAACCCGGCCTCGATGCGTGCCATGTTGAGCGCGCGCGAACCGATGGCGCGGATGCCGCGGCTTCGTCCGGCGGTCATCAGCGCATCCCAGAGCTGGTTCGCCTGCCGCGGATCCGCCCACAGCTCGTAGCCCAGGTCACCGGTGAAGCCCGTGCGCGAAATCATCAGGCGCATGCCAGTGGCGTCAAAGCAGCTAAACTCGAAGGGTTTCAGTCGTTCGATGCCCGTGACGCCCAGTTTCTTCAGCACGGCGCACGAGGTCGGTCCCTGCAGTGCGAGCGCCGCGATCTCCTCGGTCACTTCGCTGAGCTGCACGTCGAAGCCAATGGCTGAATCCAGCAGCCAGTCAAGTTGCCGCTCGGCGGTGCACAAGCGATATTCCGTTTCGCCCAGCCTGAACACGGTGCCGTCGTCGATGATGTTGCCGGCGTCGTTGCACCAGACGCAGTAGCTGACGCGGTTCACGCGGAGCTTGCGCAGGTCGCGCGTCACCAGCCGGTTAAGGTAGCGGCCCGCATCGGGGCCGGCGATGCGGTACTTGACCATCGGCGTGAGGTCGTAGACCGAGCAGGCATTGCGGATGGCGAAGTATTCCTGCCCGGCATTTGTGAACACATCAACCGTGGTGTAGCCGGCCCAGGGGACGAAACTGTCGACCTGGCTGAGCGCCCGGGCACGCTCGTGGAACGGCGTGGGGAGCAGCGGCCGTGTGTAGTGCGGAGCGGTGCCGGCGGAATCGCTCATTGAGCGGGCTCCCCTGCGATGATTTGACGCGCGGCATTGCGTCCGGCGATACCCATGACACCACCGCCCGGATGGCAACCCGCTCCGCACAGGTAGAACCCGGGGAGCGGCGTGCGATGCTGGGTGGCGCCGGGCACCGGGCGCACGGCATAGAACTGGTCGAGCGCCAGGTCCACATGATGCCAATGGCCGCCGCTGATGCGGAATTCCCGCTCCATGTCCGGCGGCGTGAGCAACTCGCGCTCGCGCACCAGCGAACGCAGCCCAGGGGCGTGGCGCTCGAGCTGGTCGATCAGTTGCTGCGCGAAAGCCTCGTGCTGCCCTGCCCATCCGCCAGTGAGCTCGTATGGTGCGTATTGCACGATGGCCGACAGCACGTGCTTGCCGGTGGGCGCCAGGCCTGGATCACTCAGCGTTGGCATGGTGATTTCGAGCGCCGGCGCGGCCGAATGCGCGCCGTACTTGCTGTGGTTGTAGGCATGCTCGACATAGTCGAGCGAGGGCGCGATGAGCAGCCGCGCGCCATGCGCCGCTGCGGGCAGCCCGCTGAACTTCGGCAGCCCGTCGAGCGCCAGGTGGAGTTTTGCCGCCAGGCCGCGCGTGCGCAGGTGGTGCACGCGGCGGACGAAGGCCGTGTCCAGGTGCTCGCTGCCGACCAGTCCCAGGAAGGAAGTCTGCGGATCGGCGCTGGAAACTACCGCGCGCGCCGCGATCGACTCACCCGACTGCAGCGTGACCCCGCAGGCACGGTCAGCGGCGACCGTGACGCGCGCCACGGGCGCAGTTAGACGGATTTCGGCACCCGCGGCACGGGCGGCCCCTGCCAGTGCGTCGGCTACGGCGCCGAGCCCACCGGCAGGCAGCGCGAGCGCACGTGCGCCTGCGCCATGCTGCGCGGCGAGGCGGTAAAGCAAAGTCATGACCGTGCCCGGCGCGCGCGGCCCGAAATTCGTGCCGAGGACCGCGTCAAAGCCCAGTGCGCCCTGCAGGAGCGGTGAGCGGAAGTGTTCCTTCAGCAGGTCGTAGACGTTCATGCCGGCGATGCGCAGCAACTCGCGCATGTCGCGCCTACCCAGCCTGCGAATCCGCCAACCGAGGCGCATGAGGCTCAACCGATCCGCCCAACGTTCGGTGCCAAGCCGTGGCGGCACCGCTTCCAGCATGGGATTCATCACGGCGGCAAAGCGCTGCATCAGCGCCATGAAGCGCGCGTAGCCTTCGGTGTCTTCGCGGTCAACGGGTCCTTCGATGCTCTCCGGACCGGAACCACTGAGCAGCAGTGCCGCGCCGTCCGGAGCTAGTGCGGCCGTAGGCAGCGATTGCGCGGCCCAGCGCAAGCCGTGCTTCTCCAGTGCCAGTTCCTCGATCAGGCGCGCGGGCATCTGGTGCAGCAGGTGCGCGCCAGCCGACACGCGAAATCCAGGCGCGAACTCGCGCGTGAGCGCCGCTCCGCCCAGGCGGTCGGCTGCTTCAAGAACCAGCACCGAGCGGCCGGCGCGCGCCAGGTAGGCCGCGCAGGCCAGGCCATTGTGACCACCACCAATGACGATGCAGTCATAGGCTGCGCGCGCTGTAGCCACGGCGTTCACGTGGCCGCCAGGCGCAGGTCGCGCAATACGGCGCGCGCGGCGTTCGCGCCCGGGGCTCCCATCACGCCGCCACCTGGATGCGTGGTCGAGCCGCACAAGTACAGGCCGCGCAAGGGCGTGCGGTATTGCGCGCAGCCGGGTATGGGCCGGTTGAACAGCAGCTGGTCGAAGGTCAGCTCGCCCTGGAAGATGTTCCCTTCGGTAAGGCCTACTTCGTTTTCCAGGTCGAAAGGCGTACGCACCTCGGCATGCAAGATCAGGCTCTTGAAGTCCGGACTGTGGCGCGCAATCGTGTCGATCACGGTGTCGCCGAAGGCCTGGCGCTTGGCCGCGTCCCAGGGGCCGCTGGCGAGCTGGTAGGGACAGTACTGCACGAATACCGACATGTAGTGTTTGCCGTCTGGCGCCATGGTCGGATCGATCTGCGAGGGTATGAGCATGTCAATGTACGGGGCGCGCGACCAGGCACCGTCCTTCCAGTCGTCGTAGGCCCGTTCCATCATCTCGATGGTGTCGGTCACGTGCATGTCGCCGCGCGTGCTGGGCGAACCGGCCGGAATGGCTGGGAAGGTGGGCAGGCCATCGAGCGCGATGTTGAGCTTGCCCGAGGAGCCGCGGATCTTGAAGTTGCGCACCCGGCGGAGAAAATCCCCAGACAGTTCACTCGCCTCGACCGTCTCTAGAAAGGTCC
Source organism: Gammaproteobacteria bacterium (assembly GCA_025359205.1). Taxonomy (GTDB): domain Bacteria; phylum Pseudomonadota; class Gammaproteobacteria; order Steroidobacterales; family Steroidobacteraceae; genus FEN-1191. The sequence goes on along the minus strand of JANYHD010000026.1, from coordinate 88,346 downwards.
GTTTCACGTCCATGTTGGAGAGCACGAGGCGGGCCTTGATCTCCTCGCCATCGGCGAGTGCCACGCCCACGCTGCGGCCGTTGCGCACTAGGATCCGCTCCACCGGTGCGCTGGCGCGGATGGTCCCGCCGCTCGCCTGGAGTGATGCCGCAAGCGCCTTCGTCACCGCACCCATGCCGCCGCGCGCGAAACCCCAGGCGCCGACCGTGTCGTCGATGTCGCCCATGTAATGGTGCAGCAGCACGTAGGCGGTGCCTGGCGATCGCGGCCCGAGCGCGGTGCCAATGATGGCGCTGCCCGCCATGTGCGCCTTGACGATCTCGCTCTCGAAGTACTCGTCGAGGAAATCCGCGATGCTCATGGTCCAGAAGCGCAGCGTGTCGTACATGCGCTCCTCACCGAGGCGGTTGAAGTGCCCACCCAGGTACAGCAGTTCGCGGATGTCTCGGGGCTTGAATGAGGTCGGGTCCGGCGGCTCGCGCATCAGCAGCGGTTTGATGAACTTGCACTGGCGGATCATGTCGCGCGCAAAGCGGTCGTAGGCCTCCGCGTCGCGTTTCGAGTGCCGGGCGATCTCTCGGCGCAGCGCATCATGGTTGTCGTAGAGGGCGAGGTGCCCGCCACCTTGCATCATGGTGCAGCCGCCATCGTAGGGGATGATCTGCAGCCCGAAGCGCGGCAGCTCGAGCGTGCGCATAATCTCCGGGCGCAGCAGGCTGCACACATAGGAGCAGTTCGAGTAGGTGAAGTTCTGGTACAGCTGCCGGCTGACCGCCGCACCGCCAATGTGCGGGTTGCGTTCGAGTACCTGCACCGAAAGGCCGGCGCGCGCCAGGTAGCAGGCCGCCACCAGGCCGTTGTGCCCGGCGCCGATGACGATCGCATCGTACTGCTCGCTCTCGCGCGTCATGCGCCGGCTGCCGGGCGTCAGACCTGCGTCTGCTGCGCGCCGTAATTGCGTTCGGTCACTGCGCGCGCACCATTCAGCGTCACATCGACGGCTTTTTCGAATGCCGTCAGGGTCTCAGCCAGACACGCGTCGTCGTGCGCCGCGCTGATGAACCAGGGTTCGCGTGAATCCGGCTCGCACAGGATCAGTTCGTCATGCAGCACCCTGGCCATCGCGTCATAGAACGAATAGTCGCTACCCTTCCAGTCGCGGTAGTTGCGTGGCGGTTCCTGTGCGAAATACAGGCCCATCATCGAGGGGTGCCCGACGAAGCTGTGCGGGATGCCGCGCGCGCCGAGCACCGCATGCATGCCGGTGCGCAGACGCTTGCCGTAGGCGGCGATGCGCTCGAGCGCGTCGGTCTCGTCGAGTATCTCCAGGCATTTCTCCGCAGCCGCCATCGACACCGAGTGCGCCGTATACGTGCCGCCGTGCGCGACGCCCTTGCCGAGCTTACGCATGATGTCCTCGCGCCCTGCCAGCACCGAGATCGGGTAGCCGTTGGCAACTGCCTTGGCGAAGGTGCACAGGTCGGCCTTGACCCCATAGAGTTCCTGCACGCCCCCGCGCGCCACGCGGAAGCCGGTCTTTACCTCGTCGATGAGCAGCACGGTGCCGTACTTGTCGCACAGGCTCCGGGCGGCCCGCAGGTACTCGGGCTCAGCGGCGATCCCCAGGCAGTTGCCCATGATCGGCTCGATCAGCATGCAGGCAATCCGCCCGGCCGTGCGCTTGAACACGTCCTCGAGCTGGTTGGCATCGTTCGCCTGGACAAAATGCGCGAAGCCGCGCAGCCCGACCGGGATGCCTTCGCTGTAAGGCTGAATTTGCGGGTCACCGACCTGGCTCCACTTTTCCATCGGCGTGTACCACATGGCTGCGTCGAACAGGCCGTGGTATCCACCTTCGAGGATGATGTAGTCGTCACGACCAGTGAAGGCGCGCGCCAGGCGCAGGCCGGCCATGACGGCCTCGGTGCCGGAATTGGAGAAGCGCACCAATTCGGCCGCGGGCACCATCTTGTGGATGCGTTCGGCGACCCGATATTCCCGCTCAGTGGAGAGCGCGAATACGCCGCCGACCTCCATGCCTTCACGGGCCGCCGCGTCGACTCGCGGGTCGGCATAGCCGAGGATGGCCGGGCCGTAGCCCAGGCGATAGTCGACATAGACGTTGTCGTCGATGTCGGTGATGCGCGCGCCGCGCCCATGCTTGATGTAGATGGTGCGGTCTTCACCCCAGTAGCGAAAATTCGATGCGACGCCCAGAGGCAACCGGGTCAGGGCTTTCTGGAAATGGGCATTGCTGTTGGTCAGCTTGCGGGCCATGGCGGCCTCCTTATCGGGGATTTGCCGGTAACGGCGCAGGGCACGGGCGCCCCCTCGCCGCCGCGATCCAAGGTTACTATATGATCATATACACGAGGGCTTGAGAAGCCCCGGATTCGAAAATTGCTGGCTCGCCGAAGCGCCGGCGAAATTCACCTATTTACCTTATTTCGTTTTGTAATACCCTGTTTATATGACTATTTCAATTTTGGCGAGGCGGTTTCAAGAATCCTGATTTGCCAAGTCAGGCCAGGCCGGCGTAAATTGCACGGCTGTATAGATTTGGTCGTGGGAGGGTGTCGACGTGAAAACATCAACCGCCGCGCTGGAACGTCTTTCCCCCGATCCGGCTCCCCTCGCCCTGCCGGCCTGGGTGTACTCACACCCGGAGATGACGCGGCTCGAAATCGAACGCATCCTGCTTCCCAGCTGGCAGATTGTCACCCATGTCAGCGCCCTGAAGAAGAGCGGCGATTTCGCCACGCTCGACATCGGTCCGGAGAGCGTGTTCGTGATCCGTGACCGCGAGGGAAAGATCCGCGGCTTTCACAACGTCTGCCGCCATCGCGGCGCACGCCTCGTCGATGGCCAGGGGACCTGCCCCACCTCGGTAACCTGCCCGTACCACGGCTGGTCCTACCGGCACGACGGTTCGCTCATGGGCATGCCGGTGCGCGAGAGCTTTCCGGATCTCGATCGCAGCCAGAACGGCCTTCGTCCGGTCAAGGTGGATGTGGCCTTCGGATTCGTATTCGTTGCGGTGACGGGCGACCCGCCACCGGTGCGCGAGGTGTGGGGAGAGTTGGGCGATGAGTTGGCGCCCTATCGCTTCGAGGACATGGAGGCGCTGAGCCCGATCACCTTCGAGCACTGGAACGTCGACTGGAAGATCGTGATGGACAACTACCTCGAGTCCTATCACGTGCCCATCGGTCATCCGGGCCTCAATCGCATGTTCACGCCAGACTATGAAGACCAGGCCGGCGTGCCCGGCGTCGCGCGTGGTGCCGGCTGGTTTCGCGAGAAACCCTCGCCGCGCTGGTCAGAACGCTTCTACCAGAAGATCGTCGGTGGGGTCACGCAGCACCTGCCGGAGCCCAATCGCCGCTGCTGGCGCTTCTACAGCATGCTGCCGAACCTCGGGATCGACGTCATGCCGGATCAGATGGATTTCTTCCAGATCCTGCCCAATGGCCCCGGCAAGTCCATCATCCGCGGCGCCGTGTATGGCCTGCCCGACAACCGCCGGGAAATGCGCATCGCGCGGTTCCTGAGCGATCGGATCAACCGGCAGACCAACCGCGAAGACACCTGGCTGTGCGAGCGTGTGCAGCGTGGCCTGCAGTCGAGCAGCTATGTGCCCGGGCGGCTCTCCACCCTGGAACGCTGGATGCTCGAGTTCCACGAGCTGCTGCGCGCGCGCATTCCGGAAGTGCGCCTGCCCTCGCCGCCGGCGCGCTTTGCCTAGGCGAAATGGCTTATTTATATCGAACCCGATAATATCTTTGCCCATGAATCACGAGGTCATGATCACCTGCGCCATCACTGGCGACGACACCAAGGTCACCAAGAGCCCGTACTGCCCGATCACCCCTGAGGGGATCGCAGGCGCCGCGATCGAGGCGGCCAAGGCCGGCGCGGCCATGGTGCACATCCACGTGCGCAATCCCGAGACCGGCGCCTTCAGCATGGAGAGCCGGCACTACCGCGCGGTGGTGAAGCTCATCCGCGAGAGCAAGGTCGACGTGCTTGTCAACCTGACCTGCGGCATGGGTGGCTACATCTACGTCGGCGACAACGGCATGAAGGATACGCCGGCGCCGGGCACTGATTTCGTGTCGCAGGAAGACCGCATGCGGCACATCATCGACCTGTGCCAGGAAGGCCTGTACCGGCCGGACGTGGCCACGCTCGATTGCGGCAGCCTCAACTTCGGCGACACCAACCGCGCTTACATATCGACGCCCAATTACCTGCGCAAGGGCGCGGGCATCCTGCGCGACCTCGGTGTGAAGGCCGAGCTGGAAATCTTCGACACCGGCAACCTCTGGTTTACGCAGCAGATGATCAAGGAAGGCCTGATCCCCGATCCGCCGCTGATCCAGCTGTGCTGCGGCATACCGTATGGCGTGCCCGCGGACACGGGTCACCTGCTCGCGATGGTGAACGCCCTGCCCGCCGGGTGCGTATGGACTTCATTCGGCATCAGCCGCATGCAGATGCCCTGGGTGGCGCAGTCGATCCTGCTGGGCGGCAACGTGCGCGTCGGCCTGGAGGATAACCTCTACCTGCGGCGCGGCGTTTACGCGAGCAACGCCCAGCTGGTCGAGAAGGCGCGCACCATCATCGAAGCGATGGGCGCGCAGATCATCACCCCTGCCCAGGCGCGGGAACGGCTGAAGATCCACTGAGCCCTCCCGTGCAGGCGCTGAAGATCTATTCCACCGCGGTTTTGCCCGAGTGGATCGACTACAACGGCCACCTGCGCGACGGCTACTACGGCCTGGTGATGAGCCTCGCCTGCGATGCGCTCATGGATCACCTCGGGCTCGATGAACGCTATCGGCGCGAGACCGGCTGCACCCTCTTCACGCTCGAGCAGCACCTGCATTACCTGCGCGAGGTCAAGCAGAACGACCAGCTCGACGTGCGCGTGCGCATATTGGCCGCCGATCGCAAGCGCATGCACGCGGCCTTCGATTTCTACTGCGCGCGCTATGCCGATCCGGTGGCCACCGGCGAGCTGATGCTGTTGCACGTCCACCAGGGCGAGACGACCGGCTCGGCGCCGTTTCCTGCCGGTGTCATGTCGGCCATCGAGACGCTGATGGCCGTGACTGCCGAACTCGCGCCTCCCGGGCCTGGCTCGCGGCGTCTCGAGCTGCGGGCGCGTTAGGTGTCCGTGCGGCAGCCCACGCCGGAGCCTGCAGCGCTCAGTGAGGCCGCCGTGCGGCGTCTCCTGCGTCCGCAAAGCATGGCGCTCATCGGTGGTGGCTGGACCGACGCCGTGGCTGCGGGAAACCAGGTCATTGGTTACCGCGGACAGATCTGGCGCGTGAACCCTCGGCGGGAATCCACGGCGAAATGCCGGTACTACCGATCTGTGGACGAGCTACCAGATTCGCCGGACCAGGCCTTCATCGCCGTGCCGGCCCGTGATGCGATCGATGTGGCGGCCGCGCTGGAGCGGCGCAAGGCCGGCGGTTTCGTCTGCTTTGCTTCGGGATTTTCCGAACTGGGCACGCCGGCGGGCCAGGCGCTGACTGATGCATTGGTCAATGCCGCGCCGAGCGTGCCGTTCTTCGGTCCCAACTGCTACGGCATTGCCAATTTCTTCGATCGCTGTGCGCTCCTGCCCGACCAGGTGGTCGGTGCGCCGCTCGAGCGTGGCGTGGCGCTCATCTGCCAGAGTGGCACGATCGGTCTGACGCTGACCTTCAACGGGCGTTCGGTCCCGATCGGCTACCTGTTCACGGTAGGCAACCAGACACGGCTCGCGGTCGAAGACCTGATCGAAATGCTGTGCGCGGACGAGCGTGTCAGTGCCTTCGGATTGTACGTCGAAGGCATCAAGGACCTGGGGCGCTTCGCCCGGGCCGCCGAACGCGCGCGCGCCGCCGGCAAGCCCATTGCGCTGGTGAAAGCCGGCCGCACCGAGGCCGCCGCGCGTACCGCGCAGAGCCACACCGGCGCGCTGACCGGCGCGGACGCCGTGTTCGATGCCTTCTGTCGCCAGGCCGGCATCGCGCGGTGCGAGACGCTGGCGAGCCTGTGCGAGACGCTGAAACTCCTGCATGCCGGCGGGCCTTTGCCCGGGCGGCGCGTGCTGGTCATGGGGTTCTCGGGCGGCGATATCGCGATGACGGCCGACGTGGCACGGCACGTGGACCTGCAGTTCCCCGCGTTCGATGCCGGCCAGACTACGCGGCTGCGCGAAATCCTTGGTGAGCGCGTGACCATCGGCAATCCCTTCGATGTGCACACCTACGCCTGGTTCGACCTGCCGCGCCTGCGTTCGCTGTTTGACACCACGCTGGCCTGTGGCCTGGACGCCGTGGCGCTGATGCTCGATTGCCCCCCGGAAACAGCCGAAACCACGGCCTTCACCAATGTGATCTCGGAATTCGTCGCCGCCAGCCAGGCGTCCGGTGCCTCGCGCAGTGCGCTGCTGGCCTCGCTCCCCGAGACCATCCCTCCCGCGGTGCGGGCACAATGCCTGGCGAGTGGCGTCGCGCCGCTCCAGGGGCAGCGCGAGGCGCTCGAAGCGCTCGACCTGGCCGGCGCCATGGGCGAAGCGTGGTCGGGCGGCAGCGCCGTGCGCCTGCGCCGAGTGGCCGCCGCGCCCGCGGCGTTGCGCATGCTGTCGGAGTTCGAGGCCAAGGCGGCGCTCCAGGCCTGCGGCGTGCCAGTGCCACGATCCCGCCAGGTGCCGATTGCAGGCGCCGTTGCCGCGGCGGAGGCCATCGGCTTTCCGGTGGTCATGAAGGCGGCCGACCCCGCGCTCGCGCACAAGTCCGATGTCGGCGGCGTGATCCTGAGTATTCGCAATTCAGCCGAGGCAGCTGCTGCTGCGGCCAGGCTGCGCTCGCTCGCGGGCACGGTGCTGATCGAGGAAATGATTGTCGATGGGGTCGCGGAGATACTCGTGGGCGCAATCGTAGATGCGCAGTTCGGTCTCACGCTGGTGTTGGGCGCTGGCGGCGTGCTCACGGAATTGCTGCACGAATCCGTGAGCCTGCTGCCCCCGTTTACGATCGCCGCCGTGCGCGTAGCGCTTACGCGGCTGCGGGTATGGCGCATGCTGGAAGGATTCCGTGGCAAGCCTGCCGGCGACATCGCTGCGCTGGTCGATGCAATCCTGGCCGTCAGCCGCTACGCTGAGGCTAACCTCGGGCGGCTGGCGGAGCTAGACGTCAACCCGGTCATCGTGAGGCCCGCCGGGCGTGGCGTGGTCGCGGTCGATGCCCTGATACGAATCGGATAGGGAGAAGAATCATGGCCAATGGGATCGTAATCACGCGTGATGGTGCGGTGCTCGAGGTCAGGCTCGATCGGCCGAAGGCAAATGCCATCGACCTGAAGGCGAGCCGCGCCCTCAACGACACGTTCCAGGCGTTCCGCGACGATCCGGAATTGCGCGTGGCCATCGTGACGGGCACAGGTGAGAGATTCTTTTCAGCAGGCTGGGATCTCAAGGCCGCAGCCGGTGGCGAAGCGACCGACTCGGATTGGGGTGAAGGGGGCTTTGCTGGATTGAACTACCCGCGCAACCTCAACAAGCCGCTCATCGCCGCCGTGAATGGCATCGCCTGCGGCGGCGGCTTCGAACTGATGATCGGTACGGACATCATCGTGGCCGAGGAACACGCAACCTTCGCACTGCCGGAGATCAACGTCGCGGTCCTGCCCGATGCCGGCACCATCAAGCTGCGGCGACGCATTCCCTACCACGTCGCGGTGGAATTCCTGTTGACCGGCCGCTGGATGGATGCAGCGGAAGCCAAGCACTGGGGGCTGGTCAATCACGTCGTGCCCAAGGGAGGGGCGCTGGCGAAAGCGCGGGAGATCGCACAGCAGCTCGCCGCCGGCCCACCGCTGCTGTTCCCTGCCATCAAGCAGCTGTTGCGTCACAGCGAGATGGTGGCGGAGCACGAGGCCTTCACCCTGCACGACTCGCTCGACCTGGTGCAGCGGGTGGCGCGATCCGAGGATCTGAAGGAAGGCGCGCGTGCCTTTGCGGAGAAGCGCGCGCCACGCTGGACCGGGCGCTAGCAGCGCCCAGCAGGCCCTACCCGCCCAGCGGGCGCAACAGCGCGCGCGAGATGATATGGCGCTGGATTTCGCTGGTGCCGTCCCAGATGCGCTCGATGCGCGCGTCGCGCCAGATGCGCTCGAGCGGCAGGTCCGACATCAGGCCCATGCCGCCGTGGATCTGCAGGGCCTCATCGGCCACCATCGCCAGCATCTCCGTGGCCTTGAGCTTGGCGACGGCAAAGTCGGCGTCCGTGGCAATGCCCTGGTCATGCTTCCAGGCCGCTTCGAGCACCAGCAATTCGGCGGCACGCAGTTCCACCGCCATATCGGCCAGCTTGAAGCTGACGCCCTGGAACTTGCCGATCGATTGGCCAAACTGCACGCGATCCACTGACCACTGCTTGGCGAGATCGAGCGCGCGCTCAGCGCGGCCAAGGCACCCGGCTGCGACCTGCAACCGCGTGGCGGCCAGCCAGGTGTTGGCCACGTCGAACCCCTTGTCGACCTCGCCGAGCACCGCGTCCGCGCTGACGCGGCAATCGGTGAAGCGCAGGATGCTGTTGTTGTAACCGCGGTGCGAGACGTTGCGGTACCCGGGCAGCACTTCGAAGCCCGGATGTCCCTTGTCGATCAGGAAGGTGGTCATCTTCTTGCGGGGCCCGCGCGCTGAATCCTCCGACGCGGTCGCCGCCACCAGGATCACGAAATCCGCGTGATCGGCGTGGCTGATGAAATGCTTGGTGCCGTTGATGATGAAGTCGTTGCCGGCACGCACCGCGGTGGTCTTCATGCCCCGCAGGTCGGAGCCCGCACCCGGCTCGCTCATCGCCAGGCAATCGGTGCGCTCGCCGCGCACTGCGGGCAGCAGGTAGCGCTCGCGCTGCGCGCCCTGGCAGGCCAGCAGGATATTCGAAGGACGCCCGACGCAACAGTAATGCAGCGCGTAGTTCGCGCGCCCCAGCTCCTTCTCGTACAGCACCCAGGTGACCGTATCGAGCCCTCCGCCGCCCACCTCGGTGGGCATGTTGGCCGCGTACAACCCGGCGTCGATCGCCTTGCGCTTGAGTTCCTCGAGCAGTTCCTGGCGCAGCACGCCGGTGTCTTCCACTTCTTTTTCGTGCGGATACAACTCCTGCTCGACGAAGGCGCGGGTGGTCCTGACGATGAGTTCCTGTTCTTCGGTCAGAGAGAAATCCATGGCGTTTACTCCGTAATGCCTGCCTGCGTCGCACTGCGCGCCCAGTTTCGCAACAGCCCCAGGTGGAGCTCGAGCTGGCGAACCTGCACGCGCGCGGGCCAGTCCCGCGGGCTCGACACGGCACTGGTGGTGATGCCGTTCAGGAAAGTGATCAGGGAGCGCAGCACCTGGCCCCTTACCGCGGCCGGCCAGCTGCGTGACTCCGGCCACTGCTCCGCGAGGCAGCGCTCGAAGAGTTTACGGTATTCGCGGTGCACCCAGGCGTTGAGGCGCTTGAGGCGCGGATCGGCCGACAACTGGCCCCAGAAGGCGGTCCAGAACGCGCACTCGATGCGCCGCTGGGCATCGATGGGCAAGGCTTCGGTCAGCACTTCGAGCAGGCCGTCGCGGGCGGCGGCGGGCGCGCGCTGCAGGCGCTGGTCCATGCGGCGCAGGATCAGCCGCAGCGCGGCCAGGATGATCTCCTGCTTCGAATCAAAGTAATACGCGACCATGCCGGTGGTGTAGCCGGCGGCGCGGGCGATCTGCGCGACTGTGGCACGGGCGAAGCCGCGCTGGGCCACGGCCCGGCAGGCGACCAGCGCGATTTCATCGCGCCGCCGGGCGTGATCGACACGCTTGGGCAAGGCCGGACCTAATCCCGCACGGGCGGCTGGCCGATGGCTCGACCAGCCTGCGGTGGAAGCGGTTTGCTTGCCTCCGCATCACGGATGCGTTCGAGTTGCGTGCGCACCTGCGCGGGCGCCGCGACGGTTTTGCCGCTGCCCACGCCGACGTGCAGGTGCATGTGCTCGCCCGTCGCGGCCACGACCGCATCGCGCGTGCGGCGCAGGCTGTGGAAGACGCGCAGGCGCTTGTCGTCCACCGCAAGCACGCGCGTCTCGACGTAGTACGGCTCGCCAGCACGCAGCTCGGCGTGATGCGTGGTGTGGCTTTCCACCGTGTAGTACATGCCCACGCGGGCATGGTACTCCTCGTCGATTCCGACGCGACGGCACAACGCATCGAGCGCGTCGCCGAAAGCCTGCTGGTAGCGCGAGTCGGTCATGTGGCCGTTGTAGTCGATCCATTCAGGGCGCACTTCGCCAGTCAGCGGCGGCAGTGCTGCGTTGCCCGCAGGCCCGGCGGCTGACTGGGCCGCGGCCTGGTCGACATACAGGCGCTGTTCGAGCGCACGCAGCGTCGCGCCCGCGCCGATGTTGTACTGGCGCAGCACCTGCTGGATCGCCACCAGGTAGTCGTCGCGGAGCCGTTCGAGCTCACGGATCGAGCGGCCACCGGCCTGCTCCTGCGTCCCCTTCACCATGCGGTCGATCAGTTCCTCGGTGAGCTCTGGCGCCTCGAGCTTGGTCCAGGGCCATTTCAGGCAGGGACCGAACTGGTGCAGCATGTGGCGCATGCCGCTCTCGCCGCCGGCAAGGTGGTAGATCAGGTTGGTACCCATCGCCGCCCAGCGCAGGCCCGGGCCGTAGATGATGGATTCATCCAGTTCGCCGGTGGTCGCCACGCCCTCATTGATCATGTGCAGGATCTCGCGCCAGATTGCTTCCTGCAGCCGATCCGTCAGATGCCCTGGCACTTCGCGGCGCACATGCAGCGCGTGCATGCCGATGTAGGTATAGAACTTGCGCGCCGCCTCGATGGTAGCGGGCGAGGTCTGCTTGCCGCCGACCAGTTCCACCAGCGGCAGCAGGTACACCGGGTTGAACGGGTGGCCGACCAGCAAGCGCTCGGGTGCGATCATCTTCGCCTGCAGGTCACTCGGCATCAGGCCGGAGGTGCTCGATGCAATGATGACGTCGGCGGGCGCGCTGCGACTGACGTCGGCCAGCACGCGCTGCTTGAGCTCGAGCTGCTCGGGGATGTTTTCCTGGATGAAGTCGGCCTTGCGGGCCATCTCGTGCAGGTCAGTGGTGAAGCTCAGCTGGCCCTTGGGCGGGAGCGGCGCCAGCGTCAATCGCGCCAGCGCCGGCTCCGCGTTGGCGACGGCCTCGCGTATCCACTGCTCCATCTGCGGCTTGACGTCCGCGGCGACCACGTCGATGCCAAAGTGCATGGCGCGGGCAGCCCAACCGCCGCCTATGACGCCGGTGCCGAGCAGGCCTAGCGTTCTGATCTGTCTCATGCTCTGAATCCTCGTCGGCGGTTTTTAAATGTCACGGCCATGATAATAAAACGCCAGCGGGGTGGGAAGCGCCGCTGGCGCGCAACATGCGCCGGCCAGGCGCACCAGCCATGCCACCGCCAGCGCCCAGCCGGGTGTGGGTTTGTCCCCCGTCGCCAGCCAGAGCCGCTACAATTTCGGCCCATACCGGAGGCAGACCGCAGTGACGCCATTTCCGATCGAGCAGGTACGCGCCCAGTTTCCCGCGCTCGTCAATCCTGCCGCCTATCTCGACAACCCGGCGGGGACGCAGGTGCCGCGCCCGGTCTCGGCTGCGGTGGCGGCGGCGATGACCGACGCCGCCAGCAACCTGGGCGGCTATTTCCAGGCCTCGCAGGCGGCCGATGCGGTCTACGAGCAGGCGCACGAGGCCATGGCGGTGATGCTGGGCGGTGCCTCCGGCCGGGAAATCGTCATCGGCCAGTCGATGACCATGCTGACCTTCCAGATGTCGCGCTCGCTGGGACGAAGCTGGGGACCGGGGGACGAACTGATCGTCACGCAGATGGACCACGAGGGCAATGTCTCGCCCTGGCTGCGACTGGCGGAAGATCGCGGCATGACGGTCCGCTGGCTGCCGTTCAACCGCGACAGCTGGCGCATCGAGCCGGACGAACTCAAGCCCCTGCTCAGCGATCGCACGCGGCTGCTGGCCCTGAACTACGCCAGCAATCTCACGGGCTCCATCAATCCGCTCGCCGAGCTGACGCGCCTGGCGCGGCGGGCCGGCGCGCTGGTCTATGTGGACGCCGTGCAGTTCGTGCCCCACGGCAAGGCGGAAGTCGCGCAGCTGGATTGCGACTTCCTCGCCTGCTCGGCCTACAAGTTTTTCGGACCGCACCTGGGCGTGCTGTGGGGCCGCGAGTCCCTGCTTGCCGAAACCTATGCCTACGCCGTCCGCTGCGCACCGCAGGCGCCGCCCGGGCGGCACGAAACGGGCACGCCGCAGACCGAACTGCTCGCGGGCCTCGCAGCGGCCGCTGGCTACATGGCCTGGCTCGGCGATCAGTCGGGCGCCACCGGTTCAGTCGCGGACCGCATTGCCGGCGCGTACGCGGCCGCGACACGATATGAAATGGATCTGGCACAGCAGCTGATCGACGGGCTGCTGCGGATTCCGGGCGTGAAGGTGCAGGGCATTACGGACGCGCGGCAACGTGATCGGCGCGTGCCCACCGTGTCGATCACTCATCCCGGGCATCGCAACTCCGCCCTCGCCCGTGCGCTGGCGGCGCAGGGCATCAATGTCTGGTCGGGGCACAATTACGCGCTCGAACTCGCCCGCAGCCTTGGGCTCGATGAGCAGGAAGGCGTGCTGCGCATCGGCCTGGCACATTACAACACCCTGGGCGAAGTCGAACGCATCCTCGCGGCTCTCCGGGCCCTGCTCCGGCCGTGAGTGCGCGGCGCCTGCTGGCTGGCACGGTGGCTGCGAGCCTGTCGATGCATTGCGCCCAGGCCGCCGAACTCGCCGACCTGGTGCGCGAGCAGCACGCCGTGCAGGTTAACGGCGCCTTTGAAACCTGGAAACTCGAATGGGATACCCTGCCTGCCTCGGCCTGCGGCCCGGAAGATGTGACCGTGGCGCTGGCCTGCCCCTGCTCGGGCTTCGCCTACGGGGAAGCGGGCCGCTTGTCGCTGGTCAGGCTACGGCCGGGCGCTACCAGGGAGCTGCTGGACCTGACAGGTTTCTACCGGCACGAAATCGTACCCGTGCCGGGGAATCTGGCTGTGTTGCAGCGCTGGCTGCCGGTACCCGCCACGGCTCATGACGAGGACGACGATTGGCATCACGCCTCTGATCTCAACTTCGTGTCGCGCGTGCGTGCTCGCGGCGCGGCCAACGTGATGCGGATCGGGGATTTCAACCACGACGGGCAGGCCAGCGAGTTCCTGTTGCAGGTGGGCGCGCAAGGTTGCGGCCGCCACCTCATGGTGCTGGTGGGGGTGTCGAAGTACAACACGCAACTGCACGTGTTCGCTTCCGCCGAGGCGCCCGACGTGCCGTTGGAGCTGGACGCGCAGACCTGGGATGCCGTGCGCAGGAGCGCGAAACCCATCCGCGCACTCGAGTCGCGCTGCGACGGACAGGCCGGCCAGATGCAGACCGAGGTTCACGTCGAGGCGCGCCACGGGATCTTCCACGTGCAGCGTGCCACGCATTCTTGTGCAGCTACGGGCGCCGCGGCAGGCGACCCGGCCCAGGACGCGCCCTAGGCGGAAGCGCCTGGGCGAGAGCGTTCACCCGCAGCCGCCGATCGGCTTACTTCCACTGCCTGGCCTGCGCCGCAAAGCCCTCGCTCTGCGCCTGGACCACGCAGAATCTCTGTCCGGTCGGAGCCTCCATCACCCACCAGGTCTGCACTTGCTGCACACGTCTGGCACCGAGCTGTTCCAGGCGCCGGACCTCCGCTTCCACGTCGTCCGATTCGATGTCCAGGTGCACGCGGCTGGGGTGCGTGACCGTCTGCACCTCGACGTGCAGCCGCTCTTCCGGATCCACCAGCCGCATGTACTTGTCGCCCTCTTCCCCTGGCAGTACGCGCGGATCCATACCCAGGGCGCCGCCCCAGAATTCGGCCGCGGACCGCAGGTCCGGCGTATTGCAGTCAATGATGAAGCCAGCCAGCCGGCTCTTGTGCATGAGAAATCCCCTGCCGCTCGATGCGAATGCTCAAGTGCAAGCATAATACGCGCCGGCCGGCGTGGCAGGGTCAGCGGGAGCAACAGTCGTGAGCGAAGAAGAATGGTCACTGCGAGTGGACCTGGCGGCGGCCTTCCGGCTCGCCGTCGAATTCAACTGGCACGAGGCCGTGGCCAACCACTTCAGCGCCGGTGTGTCCGCCGACGGCCGGCGCTTCCTGCTGAACCCGCGCTGGAAACATTTCGCCACCATCCGCGCCAGCGACCTGCTGCTGCTCGATGCCGACGACCCTGAAACAATGCGGCGCCCCGGCGCTCCCGATCCATCCGCCTGGTGCATACACGGGGCCGTGCATCGCGAGGTGCGGCAGGCACGAGTGCTGCTGCACTGTCACCCGCCGTATGCGACGGCGCTCGCGACGCTCAAGGATCCGATGCTCAAGCCCATCGACCAGAATACCGCCCGCTTCACCGGGCTCGTGGGCCTGGACCTGGGATACGGCGGCATCGCCGATGATGAGGCCGAAGGCCAGCGCATCGCGGCTGCGCTCGGCCAGCATCCGATCTTGCTGATGGGCAATCACGGCCTGTCGGTCAGCGCGCCTACCGTCGCCGAGGCCTTCGAGCATCTTTACTACTTCGAACGGGCCAGCCGGACCATGCTGCTCGCCTATGCAAGCGGCCAGCCGCTGAATGTCATGAGCGACGCCGTTGCCAGCAAGACCGCGGCCGACTGGCGTGAATACAGTGGCTCTGCGGTCGCACACTTCGAGCAACTGAAAGTGCTGCTCGACGCGAAAGACCGTTCCTACCGGGAGTAGCCATGACTGATACGACAGCGTACGCCGCCCGCCGCCGGGATTTTCGCGCCCTTCATCAACGGGGCTGCTTCCTGCTGCCCAATCCCTGGGACATCGGCGGTGCCGTGCGGCTCGAGCGGCTGGGCTACAAGGCGATCGCCACTTCCAGCTCGGCGTGCGCGCTGGCGCTCGGGCGCAGCGACTACCACATCTCGCTGGCGGAAGCACTCGAGCATCTGCGCATGCTGGTGGGCGCGACGCACTTGCCCGTCAACGCGGATTTCGAGGACGGCTTTGCCGCCGAGCCCGAGCGCGTGGCCGACAATGTCCGCTCAGCTATCGCGACGGGCATCGCCGGTCTCTCGATCGAGGACCGCGACGGGGACACACTGCACGATGGCGCGCGCGCCGTCGAACGCGTAGCGGCAGCCCGACAGGCCATCGCGGAGTCAGGCCAGGACGTACTGCTGGTGGCGCGCACCGAGGCCTTCCTGCAGGGACACACGGACCCAAAGCCCGTGATCGATCGCCTGCTGAAATTTTCGGCGGCAGGTGCCGATTGCCTGTATGCACCCGGCGTCAAGGACCTGAACGTTATCCGTGACATCGTGCGCGCCGTGGCGCCCAAGCCGGTCAATGTCCTGCTCTACGGACCGCAGATGCAGGTCAGCGAACTGGCCGCGGCCGGCGTACGGCGCGTGAGCCTGGGTGGCGCGCTGGCCGGCGCGGCCTGGCGGGCCTTCGATGCGGCTGCGAAAAATTTCATGGAACACGGCACGCTGGTGCCGCGGCCGTAGCCGGCGCGGCCAGCTGCACTCAGGCGCTGTCGGTGCGGCGCGGAATCTTCATCCCTCGCATCACAGCTGGCCGTTCCAGGAATTGCTGCGTCACCCGGCGCAGATGTGGAAAGTCAGCATACCCGACCAGCCCGGCGGCTTCGTAATACGTCACGAGGTGATTGACCCAGGGGAAGGTCGCGACGTCGGCGATCGTGTAGTCCTCGCCCATGATCCAGCGGCGATCGGCGAGTCGTTCCTCGAGCACGCGCAGCAGTCGCCGCGATTCAGCCACGTAGCGTTCGAGCGGTCGCCTGTCCTCCCACTCGCGCCCGGCGAAGCGGTTGAAGAAACCAACCTGGCCGAACATCGGCCCGACATTGCCCATCTGGAACATCAGCCATTGCAGCGTCTCGTAGCGCGCCGCCGCAACCGGTGGCAGCAGCTGTCCGCTCTTCTCCGCCAGGTACCACAAAATTGCCCCTGACTCGAACAGCGGGAGCGGTGCGCCGCCCGGACCATTCGGATCGAGAATCGCGGGAATCCGGTCGTTGGGATTCAGCGCATGGAATTCGCTTGAGTACTGCTCATTGCGGTCAAACTCGACGCGGTGCGCCTCGTACGGCAGGCCGGTCTCTTCGAGCATGACCGCGACCTTGATGCCGTTGGGCGTGGCCAGTGAGTAAAGCTGCAGCCGGTCGGGAAAACGGGGTGGCCACTTGCGCGTGACGGGAAAGTCAGCCAGCACGCCCACGTGTTCAGGTCACCGGCGGAGCACCGCCGGCCAGCTTGCGGCGTTCGACATGGGCGTCGAGCGCCTCGACAATCGCCGGGTCGCGCGCCGGAGCGGCAAAGTTGTCCAGCGTCGAGTGCCAGATCGTGTTGGCGCGCTGCGTGGCGGTCTTCGCGCCGTCGTCGTTCCAGGCGCCGTAGTTGCGCCAGTCGGAGACCAGCGGCGCGTAGAAAGCCGTGCGGTAACGCTCCATGGTGTGCGCGCAGCCAAAGAAGTGCCCGCCGGGACCGACCTCGGCCACGGCCTCCAGGCCCAGGTCTGCAGCCGTCGCGCCAACGGGCTGGAACACCTCGGCGAACATCTGCAGCATCTCCACGTCGAGTATGAATTTCTCGTAGGAGGTGGACAGGCCGCTCTCCATCCAGCCCGCCGCGTGCAGGATGAAATTGCAGCCGCCCAGCAGCGCGCCCCACAGGCTCATCTGCGCCTCGTAGGCGGCCTGCGCGTCCGGCACGTTCGAGGCGGTCGCGTTCGAGGAACGCCACGGCAACCCCAGGTAGCGGGCCAGCTGGCCGGCGCCAAAGGAAGCCTTGACGTATTCGGGCGTGCCAAATGCGGGCGAGCCGGACTTCATGTCCACGTTGGAAGTGAAGCTGCCATAAACGACGGGCGCGCCCGCGCGCGTGATCTGCGCGAGCGTGATACCGGCCAGCGCCTCCGCGTGGGCGAGCGTCAGCGCACCGGCAATGGTTACGGGCGCCATCGCGCCAGCGAGCGTGAAGGGCGTAATGATCGTCGGTTGGCCGGCAGCGGCAAAGTCGATGATGCCCTCGGACATCGGGATGTCGAGCTGGAGCGGCGAGTTGGTGTTGATCACCGTGTAGGTGCAGGGACGCTGCGCAAACTCCTCCTCGCTCAGGCCGTGTGCGATGCGCAGCAGCGCGAAGTTGTCGGCAATCTGCTGGTGGCCGCGCGAGAAAATGAACGGCACCTTGTCGGTCAGCAGCAGCTGCGAGCGCATGACCTCCAGGTGGCGAATGTGTACCGGAATGTCCTGCGGTTCAACACCACTGCCCAGCACGTGGATCGCCTCGAAGCTCTGGCAGAGCTTCATCAGGTTGCAGAAATCCTCGAAGGTGCCGGCGCGCCGGCCGCGCTCGATGTCCATGATGTTAGGCGGGCCGGAGGTCGGTGCAAAAGCCACGGCGCGCCCGGACACCGGCACGTCGCGGGCCGGATCGACGGCGTGCAGCGTCAGCGTGCGCGGCGCGCTGGCCAGCGATTGTGCTACCAGGCCGCGATCGAGCCGCACCATCAGCGTCGCTTCGTCCACCTGCGCGCCGCCCTCGGCGTAGCGCCTGCGGGCGTCGTCCGCGAGTACTTTCATGCCGTGGTTTTCGAGCAGGCCCAGGGCACCCTGGTGGATCGCGGCCACCTGGTCGTCGGAAAAGACCCGCAGCGGCTCGAAGGGATTCTCGAGATGCCGGTAGGTCAGGCTCCGGTCAACAGCCGCCGGCGCCGGCTCGCCACTGCCAGGACGCCGTCGACCGCGGCGTGCGGCGCGCTCATCACGCTCATTCATTCGATACCGCCAGCCTCAATCCCTGCTCCGCGGGCGGTACGGTCTTGCCGAAACGCTCGATCAGCCAGGAGCGGAACAGCGCGATGGCGGTATCGCCCAGCGTCTCCGGATGCGTGATCAAGTAGTAGCCGTAACCGTCGTCGAGCGTGCCCTCGTGGGGCTTGACCAGCTGCCCGCTGCGGATTTCCTCGCTGAAGAGATTCTCATCCACCAGCACCACGCCCTCGCCGCTTAGTGCGTACTGTACTGCGAGCGTCGCGGTGTCGAACACCAGGCCGCGCTCGAAGTTGACCGAGCTGATGCCGGCCTGGCGCAGGAACTGCGCCCACAGGTGGTGCCGGGGTAGTTCGGCGAGCCGCACGTGGATCAATTCGTTGTCGGCGAGGAAGGTGGGCAGGTCCTTGCCGGCGTGTTTCGCGGCCAGGCTGGGGTGGCACAAAAGGCTCAGGCGCACCGGCCACAGCAGGTCCGCGATCATGTGCGTGACGATGGGTTTTGAATAGATTACTGCAACATCAACATCGCTCAACGGCAGTCCCACGCCACTTGGGCTGACCAGGTCGATCTCGACTTCGGAGCTCGCGCGCCGGAAGTCACGCAGGATCGGCACCGCGAGCTGCACGGCGAAGCTCGGCGGCATCTGTACGCGCAGCGTCCGCTGCGTCGGGGTGCCTTCGTTGCGGATGTCATCGAGCGCATATTCGAGTCGATCAAAAGATTTGATCACCGCCGGCAGCAGGTGCTGGCCAGCCTGCGTGAGCACCAGCGCATGCGGGCGGCGCTCGAACAGCTGCGCGCCAATCAGCGTCTCGAGCGCAATGACGTGGCGCGAGAGCGCACTCTGCGAGATCAGCAACGTATTGGCGGCGACTGTGAAGCTGCCGTGCTTCGCCACGCCTTCGAAAGCGCGCAGGGCATTCAGCGGCAGCCAGCGGCGGCCTATGGCGGGTTTGCTCATGGTGGCTCATAGTAGCGTGCGCGCCTGTGCTTAGAAATGACCCCTTAGTGCAATGATTCCATGACATTTTTAGATACACGCATGTCAAATCGCTGGAGCATCGAGCCGCCATGACCACTGCAGCAGCAACCCGCACGCGCGCTGGCTGGGAAATGCTGGCCTCTGCGCTGCGCCCGGAAGGTCGCGCTCTCATAGACGGTGAACTTCGCCACGCCCGCAGCGGCCGGACCTTCGATACGATCAGCCCGATTGACGGGCGCGTCATTGCGGCCGTGGCCCGTTGCGAGGCGGCGGACGTCGACGACGCGGTGGCCGCCGCGCGCGCCAGCTTCGAGGCCGGCATCTGGCGCCACGTGGAACCGCTGCAGCGCAAACGCGTGCTGCTGCGTTTCGCGGAGCTGATTCGCGCCGATCTCGAGCGGCTGGCGCTGCTCGAGACGCTCGATGTGGGCAAGCCCATCCAGGACTCATTGACCTCGGACGTACCCTCGACGGCGACCTGTATTGCCTACTACGCCGAGTTTGCCGACAAGCTGTACGACGAAATCGCGCCGACAGGACCGAAGGACCTGGCGCTGATCCGGCGCGAGCCGCTCGGCGTGATCGCGGCCATCGTGCCCTGGAACTATCCGCTGGTGATTGCCGCCTGGAAGCTGGGCCCCGCCCTGCTCGCGGGTAATTCGGTGGTGCTGAAGCCCGCCGAGCAGTCGCCGCTGGGCGCGATCCGGCTCGGCGAACTCGCGTTGCAGGCGGGCATTCCGCCCGGAGTGGTCAACATTGTGCCGGGCTACGGCGAAGAAGCCGGCCAGGCGCTGGCGCTCCACGCGGATGTCGACATGGTGACCTTCACCGGTTCGACGCAGGTCGGCAAGCTCATGCTCCGCTATGCCGGTGATTCGAACCTCAAGCGCGTGGCTCTTGAGTTGGGTGGCAAGAGCCCGCAGATCGTGCTGCGCGACGCCGACCTGCAGGCGGCCGCCAGCGACATCGCTTGGGCGATCTTCTACAACCAGGGCGAATCCTGTAACGCCGGTTCACGCCTCATCTGCGACGCCGGCATCAAGAACGAGCTGCTGGCCGAGGTCAAGCGCGTCGCCGCGACCATCACGCTCGGGCATCCACTTGACCCGGCCACGAAGATGGGCGCGCTGATCGACGCCGGCCACATGCAGCGCGTGCTGGGCTACATCGACACTGGTATCGCCGAGGGCGCCGAGCTCGCGCTCGGCGGCCGGCAGACGATGCGCGAGAGCGGGGGTTACTACCTCGAGGCGACCATACTCGATAAAGTGCAGCCCGCTGCGCGTGTGGCGCGCGAGGAGATCTTCGGACCCGTGCTGGCCGTCACTGAGGCGCGCGATGAAGCCGAGGCGCTGCGGCTCGCCAATGATTCCATCTTCGGGCTCGCCGCCGCGGTCTGGACGCGCGACATGGACGCCGCGCACCGCGTCTCCAACGCCTTGCGCGCCGGGACCGTGTGGATCAACACCTACTTCAAGTCGGCGATGACCACGCCCTTTGGCGGTTTCAAGCAATCGGGCTTCGGGCGCGACCGCTCGCCGCACGCGATCGAGAAATACACGGACCTGAAGACCATCTGGACCACCTTCAGGTAACGCCGGTCTCGGGTTCCAGGCCACGGTCGGCGACTTCCACCGCCGCCCACTCGTTCTGCATGTCGAGCGAGCGGCAGGCCAACAGGTAAACGATTGCCGATACCGGCAGGCCGATCAGCATGGCCAGATCCGCGCCACCGAGCAGCTGTGCGATCGGGCCCTTGTAGTGGCTGGTACTGAAGAACGGAATCATGGACGCGAATCCCAGCGCGTAGGCCACCAGGCCCCGCCAGCTCCAACGCCCATAGATGCCACGCGGGTTGAAAATCTCCCGCACCGAGTAGCGGCATTTTCGCACCCAGTAGAAATCCACCAGGTTGATCGCCGTCCACGGCGTGAACAGGTACAAAAGCACGGCCAGCAGTTCGTCGAAACGATTGGCAAAGTTTGGCGAAGACATCAATGCAAGTCCGAGTGAAACGGCGAAGGCAAGCAGCAGCGTAATGATGCGGCCCTTGATTCCAGCACGCTGTGGCTTGATGCAGTCGGCAACGCTCAACAGCGTGAGCGAGGCGCCGTAGAAATTCAGTCCGGTGATCGAGACCAGGCCGAGGATGCCACCGCCCAGCAGCACGGCCCCGAACCAGGGATGCACGAGGTCGGCCGCGGCCTTCACAGCCGCAGCAACGTCGGGGTGCGGACTGACGGCAGCGACCAGCGTGCCGATCAGCATCAGCCAGACGCCGCCGATGAAGGCCCCCAGGTAGGTCCACCAGAACGAGGACGCGACGCCGACGTTGGCGGGCAGGTAGCGCGAATAGTCGCTGACGTAGATCGACCAGCTAAGTTGATAGGCCGCCGCCGCGAAGAATTGCACGAGGAACGGGATACCCTTGAACTCCCCCAGTTGCAGCAAAGCGGCCGGCATGGGGATGAACCACACTGCCGCCAAGGTAAATACGCCCAGCAGCAGCAGCATGAAATAGGCGAACAGTCGTTGCAGCCGGTGTATCCAGTCATAGCCCACGGCTGCCATCGCCAGAGCCGTCACAGAGAATAAGAAGATGATTGCGCCGTCGGAAATCGCGCCGGGCCAGAGCAGCACGCGCGTTGCCTGCGCAGCCAGCACGCAGTTGAAGGCGTTGTAGCCGATGTAGGCGATCAGGGCCACGACCCACACCAGCAATGCGCCGAGGTAACCGAACTGCGGGCGCGACTGGATCAGCTGCGGCAGCCCCAGTTGCGGCCCTTGCGTGGAGTGGAAGGCCATGAAGAAAGTGCCCAGCGCACAGCCGCCCACCACGGCGATGGTCGTCCAGAGCATGGACAAACCCAGGCCCACGCCAATCACTCCGACGGCAAGCGTCGCGAGATTGGCCTCGCCCGAGAACCAGACTGGCCAGAGATCGCGCACGATGCCATGCCGTTCGGCGTGCGGCACGTAGTCGATCGAATGGACTTCAATCAGTGGTCGATGTGCCACAGGCTCCTCCAAAACGGTACACTTTGGATAGTAATCTTATAGTTATCAACTAGATATCGAGCTTAATTAACCTAACACACTCTATATATAGGTACACGGGTGCCACGGCCAGCTGCGTAGCCGCAGGCCCTGTGGGTCATCGCAGGCCTCGAGCCCTAAGGTGGCGCCGCGAACAGCGCCCAGTATATCGATCTCGAAACACTCGCCCTGCGTCGCGGCCCGCATCAGTCCGCCGTTGCGATGCAGGTCGATGCCGAACGGCGGTTGGGCTTGACGCAAATGGTCGCAACCGACAACGTTACCCTGTGATCAAGCGCCTGAAGTTCCTGCTGGCGAGCGTCCTCTTGGCGTTCGTGGCGGCCGCGCCGCTGCGCGCGGCCGTGGTGGTGTCCTCCAAGCTGTCGAGCGAGT
This sequence comes from Gammaproteobacteria bacterium, assembly GCA_025359205.1. Taxonomy (GTDB): domain Bacteria; phylum Pseudomonadota; class Gammaproteobacteria; order Steroidobacterales; family Steroidobacteraceae; genus FEN-1191. Next base: position 66,011 of record JANYHD010000026.1, on the reverse strand, counting down.
CGGCGATGATCGGCCAGATGATCCGCCTGCTGTTGGATGCGCACGGCATCCCGACGGTCGATCGCATGACGCTGGGCGCAACGCCGGTCGTGCGCAAGGCGCTGCTGGCAGGTGAAATCGACGTGTACACCGAATACACGGGCAATGCCGGTTTCTTTTTCAATGCCGCGGACGATCCGGCCTGGAAGGACCTGCAGCTAGGCTACGCCCTCGGCGCCAGGCTTGACTACGCGGCCAACCGCATCGTCTGGCTCACGCCGGCGAATGCCAGCAACGCCTGGGCGCTGGCTGTGCGGCGCGACGTCGCAGTGGCCAACCACCTGCGCACCATGAGTGATTTCGCACGCTGGGTGCGCGCGGGCGGTCAGGTGGTGCTCGCCTGTTCGGCCGAGTTTGCCAATGCCGGCACGCTGCGCTCGCTGGAGAAGACCTACGACTTTGCCATGCGTCCCGACCAGCTGATCGTGCTCGCCGGCGGTGAGACCTCGGCCACCATCGGCGCCGCGGCTGCGCGCACCAACGACATCAACACGGCCATGGTATACGGCACCGATGGCGGCATCGTGGCCGCGCAGCTCGTGCTGCTGGAGGACGACCGACACAACCAGCCGGTGTACGCGCCGGTTCCGATCGCACGCGAGGCGATCGTCAAGGCGTATCCGCAGTTGCCCGCCATCGTCAGACCGCTGATGCAGAGCCTCGACAGCGACACGCTGCGGCGCCTGAACGCGCGCGTGCAGATAGACGGCGAGTCAGCACAGACCGTGGCCGCTGATTACCTGCGTGCCCAGGGTTTCCTCAAGTAGATGGTGAGCGCTCTGCGCATTGATCGGCTCGGCGCGCTGTTCACGGCCGTGGGTGCGCCTGCGCTTGCCTTCCTGCCCTTCGTCGTGTTCAAGCAGAACCGCATCCTGCCCGGGGATGCGCTCAGCCTGTACGCGGCGCTCCCACCACCGGCCGCATATGGTTGCCTGGCGGCTTTGATCGTGACCGCGATCACGGCCCTGTTCGTGCGCCAAGCCCGGATCCGCTTCGGCGTGGCCTTGCTGGGCATCGTCATCCTGGCGGCCGCGGTGGCGGCTGCCGGCAATGGGCTCACGGCAGTGGGCAATCGCGTCGTGCGTGTCGCGCCTGGCGCCGGCTGCTGGCTGCTTTTGGCCATGCTGATGCTGATGGCTACCGACGCGCTGACGCGGCTGAAGCCGCGCCCGCTGACGCGCGTGCTGTTGCTGGCCTTGTGCGCCGCAGGCGCCGGCATCGCGCTGGCGCATGGCATTTTCGATCACCTGTCGGTGATGCGCGAGTACGCGGTTAACTCGGAGCGCTTTGGGCGCGAGCTGCAGCGCCACCTGTGGCTGGTGTTCGGGTCACTGGGGGCGGCCCTGTGCCTCGCACTGCCGCTCGGAATGCTCTGTCATCGCGTGCCACGGCTGCGCGCTGGCACGCTCGGCGTGTTGAATCTGGTGCAGACGATTCCGGCGATCGCACTGTTCGGTATCCTGATGGCGCCGCTGGCCGCGCTGGCGGCGAATGTCCCGTTGGCTGCAAGGATTGGTATTCACGGAATTGGTGCGGCACCTGCCGTAATCGCGCTGTTCCTCTATTCGCTGCTGCCCATTGTCGCGAACACGGTGACCGGACTCGCTCGCGTCTCGCCTGCGGCCGTCGAAGCGGCGCGCGGCATGGGCATGACGCCTGGCCAGGTGCTGGCGCGGGTCGAAATGCCGCTGGCGCTGCCCGTGATACTGAGCGGCGTGCGCATCGTGCTGGTGCAGAACATCGGCCTCGCGACCATTGCCGCACTGATCGGCGCCGGCGGACTCGGCGCATTCGTCTTTCAGGGCATAGGCCAGACTGCGATCGACCTGGTGCTGCTCGGCGCCATCCCGACCGTCGCGCTGGCCTTCGCCGCATCGGTACTGCTCGACGCGCTGGTGGAAACCATGGATCGGACACCACAATGATCACACTCGAGAAGCTCAACAAGCGCTACGGCACGACCACCGTCGTCGATGACGTGTCGATGACGGTGGAGCGCGGCCGCATTGCGGTGATCGTCGGCACCTCCGGTTCTGGCAAATCCACACTGCTGCGCATGATCAACCGGCTGGTGGAGCCCGATAGCGGCCGCGTGCTCATCGACGGCAAGGACACGCGCAACGAGCCCTCGCACCTGCTGCGACGCCGGATCGGTTACGCCATCCAGGGCCACGGATTGTTCCCGCATCGCACGGTGGCGGAGAACATCGCCACGGTGCCGCACCTGCTGGGCTGGCCGGAGGCGCGCATCCAGCCGCGAATCGACGAGTTGTTGCACGCATTCCAGCTCGATCCTGCCAACTACGCGCACAAATTCCCGCACCAGCTCTCGGGCGGCCAGCAGCAGCGCGTGGGCGTCGCGCGCGCGCTCGCGGCTGAACCGGTACTACTGCTGATGGACGAGCCCTTCGGCGCTCTCGATCCCATCATCCGCACCAAGGCACAGGATGACCTGCTCGCGATCCAGCGGCGCTTTGGCACCACCATCGTGCTGGTTACGCATGACATGGACGAGGCCTTCCGGCTGGGCGATCGCGTCGCGGTGATGAGCCATGGCCGCATGCTCCAGTACGACAAGCCAGCCGTGCTGCTCACGCGACCCGCGGATCCGCTGGTGGCGCGCATGACGGGCATCGCTGATCGTGCGCTGCGACTCCTGTCGTTGACGAGCGTCGGCGAGATCGCCGCGCCTGGCCAATCCGACGGGCCCGAGATCCCCGCCGCGGCCTCGCTGCGCGATGCCCTGTCGGAGCTGCTGTGGCGCGGCGCCCACGCCGGTCGCGTCATGGGAAGCGACGGCACGACGCTGGGCTGCGTGACGATCGCGGCAATTCTTGCGCACGGTAAGCCGGAATGAGACTGCGTTCCGCGAACGTGCTGCGAGTGGCAGTGCTTGCCCTGCTGGTGAGTTTCCTGCTCTGGCCACAGAGCTTTGCACCGCTGTTCGCACCGCTCACCCAGTACGGCGCACCGCCCATCTATGACCAGGGCAACCTGCTGGAGCTCACGCTGGCACATCTCGCTACAGTCTGCGTCGCGGCCGTGGCCAGCGGTATCGTCGCGGTCGGGCTCGGGATCCTGGTGACGCGCCCCAGCGGCGCGGAATTCCTGCCGCTGTCGCGTGCGCTGGTCAATATTGGCCAGACCTTTCCGCCGGTGGCGGTGCTGGCGGTCGCGGTGCCGCTGGTGGGCTTTGGCGAGAAACCGACGCTCATCGCGCTGTTCGCGTATGGCCTGCTGCCCATCTTCGAGAACACCGTGGTGGGCCTGCAGTCCTGCAACAGTGAACTGCTGGAAGCCGCAAGCGGCATGGGCATGAGCGCGCGCCAGAGACTGCTTTCAGTGGAACTGCCGATCGCCATGCCACTGATACTGGAAGGCCTACGGCTGTCGCTGGTCATCAATATCGGTACCGCGACCATCGGGTCCACGGTCGCAGCCAAGGGGTTGGGCGAAGTGATCATCGCGGGGCTCCTCTCGAACAACACTGCGTTTATCCTGCAGGGCGGGCTCGTGACGGGCCTGATGGCCGTTCTGCTTTATGATGCCGTGGGTATGGTGGAGCGGAGGATCTGCAAATCAGCCCATGTTGCCTGAGGCCGGAGCGAACACAGTGATCGAAGATTCGAGCGAGCGAGACCTGGCCGGCGTGCTCATCGCACGCGAACGACTGCCGGCGCTGGAATGGCCAACGCTGCTCCTGATCGTCATTGCCTACGGCGGCTGGCTCGTCGTCACGCGCGCCTACGGGCATTGGCCGCTGTACTTCGTCGCGCCCCTAGGCGTTGTGCTGGTGACGTTGCACAGCTCGCTCCAGCACGAAATCCTGCACGGGCATCCAACGCGCTGGGCCGGCGTGAACCGGCTGCTGGCCATCGTCCCGCTTTCGCTCTGGTTGCCCTACGCGCGTTACCAGCAGCTGCACCTGAAACACCACCACGACGACCGGCTCACCGATCCGATTGACGATCCAGAGACATATTACTGGACTCCGGACGACTGGGCTGAGCTAGGCGCGTTCCCACACACCATGCTGCGATTGGAGCAGACGCTGGCAGGCCGCTTGCTGATTGGTTCATTCTGGCGGATTGGCATGTTCCTGCACCATGAGTTCGAGGGCCTGCGACGCAATGAGCCGGGATTGCGGGCGATCTGGTTCGAGCATCTGCTGTGGTGCATTCCCGTCGTTGCCTGGCTGAAGCTCGCCTGCGGCATGCCGCTGTGGATTTATGTGCTCACGATGGCAATACCCGCCCGGGGCATGGTGTTGATTCGTGCCTACGCCGAACATCGCGCCCGGCCCGCCGTACGACAGCGGATCGCGATCGTGGAGAAATCATGGTTGCTCGGGCCCTTGTTCCTGTTCAACAACCTGCACTCGCTCCATCACGAGAAGCCCGGACTCCCCTGGTACCAGTACAACGCGCGTTACCGCCGCGAGCGCGAGCGGTTGATCGCCGAGAACGGCGGCCTGCTGTACGTGACTTACTTCGAGGTTGCGCGGCGCTACCTGTTCCGGCCGCACGACGTGCTGCTGCACCCCACTGGGCGCGTGCCGAAGGGCTAGGCGCGACCCAGCTTCAGGCAGGCAGCGGGTAGCCGGCCGCCTTCGCTTCACGGTCCCAGTCCAGGTACAGTGCATAATCGGCCGCGCTGACGTGGGCAAAGCCCGCGAGCTGCAGCAGCTCGCGGCAGGACGCGAACCACGGACGCGTGGCCGCTGCAGCGAAGGCCGCGCGCAGCGCGGCGACTATCGATGCATCCGCACCGGCAGAGGCGACGAAGGTGGGAATTGGCGTGAGTTCCGTGCTGGCAAGCACCCGCACGCCACGCGTCACCTCCGGCGCAGCGTGTTCGAGCAGCAAGTGCCAATAAGCGTCGAGCGGCCCGATGTCGATGTGGCCGTTGGTTACAGCGTCCAGCACGCCGCGCGCCGCGATCAGATTGCCCGTCATCGAAGCATACAGCGCCTGGCGATCGGGTCTGCGGTAGCGCAACAGATGGTGGCGGAAGGCGTTGAAGCCCGATTGTGAATGCGCGACGGTATAGCCGGCGCGCGCGCCAAAGGTGTCCTCAAGTTTCTCGTAGGGGGAGTCGCGTCGCACGATCAGGTTGGTCCGGTAGACCGCTCGCCCCCTGGCCCATTCCGCCAACGGTATCGGCGCCGCGATCGGCACCACGGGCGCAAGCTCCAGCGCCACTGGATAGCCGCACATGAACACCGCACCCAGGTCCGCACGGCGCCATAACAGTTCGAGCGGCTGTGGTGCCGGATAAGACAGGTAGCTGAGCGGGACGCCCGCATCCTCGCTCACGTGCTCCAGCAGCGACCGCCAGCCCGCTTCCACCGCAGGCGTGACCGCATACATGCGCCCACTTGCGATCCGGCCGCTCACGCGCGGTTGATTTCGGCGCTCCGCCTGGCGACGTAGGCCTCGAGGGCTTCCCGGATCGCGGGATCCAGCGGCGGCGGCACATGCTCGGCGAGCAGCTTCTTCCAGATGCCGGTGGCGCGCTGCGTGGCATTGCGCGAACCCGCGTCAGTCCAGTTCTCGAAGTTCGACCAGTCGGACAACAACGGGCGGTAAAACGCCTTTTCGTAGCGTGCCAGAGTGTGTGGGGAGCCAAAGAAATGTCCGCCAGCACTCACGCCCTTGATCGCCTCGACTCCCAGGTCATCGTCGTCGAAGCTGACCGGCTTGAGGATGGCTTCCCAGTTACGCAGCATTTCCGCGTCGACCACGATCTTTTCGAGCGAGGCGGTGAGCCCGCCTTCCAGCCAGCCCGCCGCGTGGTTGATCAGGTGGCTGTGGCTGAGTATCGCCGCCTGCAGCGAGAATGCCGTTTCCCAAGTGGACTGCGCGTCCACGACCGGCGAGGCATTCACCGAGCTGCTGCGCACCGGCAGTTTCAGGCGGCGTCCGATCTGCGCGCCGGCGATGACCGCGTGCACGTATTCGGGCGTGCCAAAGGCCGGCGAGCCGGTGCGCATGTCGACGTTTGACGTGAATCCGCCCATCACGCAGGGCGCGCCCGGCCGCACCATCTGGCACAGCGCGATCACGCCGAGCGCTTCGGCGGTCTGCTGCACCAGCGCACCCGCGAGCGTGATCGGTGCCATCGCACCCATCAGCGTGAAGGGCGTGATGATCACGCACTGGCCGTGGCGCGCCATCACCATGATGTTGTCGAGGATCTCCGTGTCCACGCGCCGCGGCGAATTGACGTTGGTGATCGACAGCAGCGTGGGCTGCGCGGCCAGTGCTTCGATCGTGCAGCCATGTTCGATGGCGGACATGGCCACCGCGTCTTGCGCCTGCACACCACCCACGCCGCGCGCACCCCAGACAATGTCCGAACATTCGATGTGCGCCTGGAACATCGACAGGTGTCGCACCGGCACCGGTATATCCATCGGCTCGACCACGATTCCGCCCTGCCAGTGCAGGATGCCGAGCGCCTGCGTGAGGTGCAGGATGTTGCGGAAGCCCTCGAGGTCGCCGTAGCGACGGCCGCGTTCGAGGTCACTGATATTGGGCGCGCCGCTGACCGGCCCGAAGTTGACCACGTTGCCGCCGACATGCAGGTGCCGTTGCGGGTTCCGTGACCGCAGCATGAAACTGCCGGGCGCCAGGGCGAGCTGCGCATCGACGATATCGCGCCCGACCCGCACGAGCTGCGTCTCGTCATCGACGAGGGCACCGTGGCGGCGGTAGATGTCGCGCGCGGCCAGATTGCGGATCTCGAGGCCAGCCTCCTCGAGTACGCGGTAGGCCGCCTGCAGGATGCGCTCCACCTGCTCGCCACTGAGCAGTTCGAGCGGCGGAAATGGGTTCTCGAGCCGCGGAATCGGCGCCAGGGAGGGGCCGGTCGAGCGATGCGCGCGCGTGCCGGGCCGGCGGCGCGGTGGCGCGGATGGGGCGGATGGGGCGGTGTCGCCCTGGTCGGTATCGGGCCGCGGTAGTTCTGGGCGCGTCACGAACCCGATACTGAGGCGAGCCGGTTACAACGGCAATAGAGCTGTGCTAGGGCCGCATGCGGCCAGCGCGCGAGACCGTGGCAAAAACGCAACTAAATCTGGAAATCGGCAGCCCCCATCTAGTTTTCAGATAGCGCAGGGGTGGATACTATGTCGCCGGGCGGGTACAGTCCGGCTGGGGATACCCGCCGCAGTACTGCGGCAAACAAGAAACGCCAGGCCGGCATCATTCAAGTTGGGGAGACTACCTTGAGTTCAAATCAATCCATTCAGCGCGCTATCTGGGCCATTTTGGGTTCCACCACGGCTGCTACGGGCTTTGCCCCGACCGTGATGGCGGCCGATGCGACTGCCGCGCCTAGCGGCGGCCTCGAAGAGATCGTGGTTACGGCGCAGCGCCGCAATGAAAACATCCAGAACGTGCCTATCACCATCCAGGCCGTTAGCGGCGAGCAGCTGAAAAGCCTGAACGTCACCACCATGAATGACCTGCTCAAGTACACGCCAAACGTGTCCTTCAGCGGCAACGGCGCCCCCGGCACCGGCAACATCTTCATGCGCGGTCTGAGCAGCGGTGGTTCGGGCAACCAGTCGCAGTCGACGACGGCCCCGTTCGCGAACGTCGCGCTGTACCTCGACGACCAGTCGATGCAGTTCCCGGCGCGCAACAACGACGTATACATGGTCGACCTCGAACGGGTCGAGGTGCTCGAAGGTCCGCAGGGCACACTGTTCGGTGGCGGCTCGCAGGCCGGCGCGGTTCGCTACATCACGAACAAGCCGAAGCTGAACGAAACCAGCGGCAACTTTAACGCGGGTTATGGCGTCACCGCCGGTGGCGACCCGAATTCGAACGTGAACGCCACGCTCAACCTGCCGCTCATCCCTGGCAAGTTCGCACTGCGCGCGACAATATTTACCGACAGCCGCGGCGGCTATATCTCGAACGTGCCAGGCACGATTTCGGTGCTTCCGCAGACGCTCGTGGGCGTCGGCGAGCCGCCAGTGCGCCCGGGAAGCGGGGAAGTCGGCAACGCTGGCGTGCAGGGCAACAACCTCAACACGGTGGACAAGAAGGGCCTGCGCCTGTCGGCGCTATTCCAGATCAACGATGACTGGGATGTGCTGTTGCAGCAGAACTATCAGAATTCCCAGGCTCACGGCTACTGGTCCACTGAACCCTTGGCTCCAGACGGCCATGCCCTGGCCCCATTCCAGACGACGAACTTCGCCCCGGCCTTCGAAAAGGACCGCTACCAGAGCACGGCCTGGACGGTGAACGGGCGGCTGAGCGACCTGCTGAAGGTGGTCTACACCGGCAGCTATCTGGCCCGCCACATTGACGGCCAGGAAGATTATTCAAACTACCTGCGCTCCTTCCATGGTTCGTACTACGCCTGCAGCGGCAAGGGCGCGGGCTATTCCTACTTCCGCTCCGCGAAGCCGACTACCTGCTACCCGCCGGTGGGTTCCTGGCGTGACCAGGTCAGGAACACGCACGATAGCCATGAGCTGCGTATTTCGACCCCCGATGACAAGCGCTTCCGGGCCCTGGTGGGTGTGTTCCACGAGAACTTCACCATCTATGACGACATGAACTTCAACTACATGGGCGTACCGCAATGCACGCCTGCGAACCTCGCGATCGCGCTGGCGCCCTGGAATCTGGATCCGACCAAGGGCCCGATCGTGCCGCCTAGACCCGATTGCGTCGCAGCACCTGGTCCTATCGCCGGCTACTTCGCCAACGACCCGAGCCTGCGTGAGAACGCGGGCACGGCCTTCGGCGAGGACGTGCGGCGCGGCTACAAGCAGACCGCGTTCTTCGGCTCCTTTGATTTTGACCTGATCCCGAAGGTGCTGACGGCGACGGTCGGTGCGCGTCATTACAAGTACGACGAGTTCGAGGATGGCTCTGAGTATTACAGCGCCTCGTCGAGCCTGTTGAACGTGCCCAACAATTCGATACGCCAGGGCTTTGGCATCAACCTGCACAAGAGCGAGAGCGGCACCAAGTACCGCGGCAACATCACCTGGCACATCACGCCTGACGTGCTGGCCTACGCGACCTATTCGGAAGGATTCCGCCCCGGTGGTTTCAACCGAACCCACACCAACATCAACGGCAGCACGATCTTCCTCAAGGCCGTTGCCGCGTACAATGCTGACGGCACTGGCAAGCAGTTCAACAAACCCTTTGGCTACGATTCGGACACCCTGACCAACAAGGAAGTCGGCCTCAAGACCGAGTGGCTCAACCACCGCTTGCAGATCAATGCCTCCGGTTACATCATGGACTGGAAGCAAGTCCAGCTGCCGCTGTTTGATCCCACCCATCTTGGTAACACGACCTTCGACATCAACGGTCCGACTTACCAGGTGAAGGGCCTCGAACTGCAGTTTGTCGCCCGCCTGACGCCCGGCCTGACAGTGCAGGGCTCGGGCTCCTGGAACAGTTCGAACCAGACGAATGCGCCCTGCCTGACGAGCAACCGCGTCGCGGCGGACAATCCGACCCCAATCGGCCAGTGCATCACGCAGATCAAGGGCCAGCCCTATACCAACCCGTACGGCGTGCTCGGCACTGCGCCAGCGTTCTCGCCACCGGTGCAGTTCAATGTTCGCGCCCATTACGACTTCACCGCCGGCGAATACAAGGGCTTCTGGAGCCTGGGCATGAACCACACCACGCACTATCGGAACGAGCCCGCGAGCTTCCCGAGTGGCGACGCTGCGAACGTGGCGTATACCACGACGCTGCTCAAGTACGACATTCCCGGCTACGACACCTATGACGGCGGAGTCGGCGTGGCCAAGGATGCCTGGACGGCACAGCTCACGGTCAACAACCTCGGCAACAACGGTGCGGCCACGGCCATCAGTTCGGGTCAGTTCATCAAGCAGGTGGTGCCGCTGCGGCCCCGTGTGATGACGCTGGAATTCGGCTACAAGTTCTAAGCCGCATTCGCATTGGTTAAGATCAAGGGCGGACACCTCGGTGTCCGCCCTTTTTTTGGACGCCCATGAATGCAACGGATGCCACGCCTGGCGCCGCCGTGACCGCCGCCGAGCTAGCCGGCCTGGCTGAGTTGCTGCGTCAGAAGAGGTTTGCAGAGGCGCTGCAGGCGGGCGAAGCGCTGCTGGCGCGGGTGCCCAGCGACCGGGACACCCTGCTCTACGTGGCCAGTTCGCAGCGCCTCCTCGGCCGCATTCCCGAGGCGCTGCGCACGCTGGAGATCCTGCGGCAACATTACCCGCGCTTCAGCCGGCTGTACGAGGAGCGCGGCCACTGCTACGTGCAGCTGCGCCAGGCGCCACAAGCGCTCGAGGCCTTCCTGGCTGCTGTGAACATCAACAACGCCCTGCCGGCCAGCTGGAACATGCTCGAGGGCCTGTACCGCATTCTCAAGCAGCCTGGCAACACAGCCATGGCGGCCGGGCACGTGGCGACGCTCAGAAACCTGCCGCCGGAAGTCGTGACCGCGACCGGCCTCTTTATGGATGGCGACCTGGACGCGGCCGAGGCCCGCGTGCGTGCTTACCTGCTCCAGCACATGGAAGACGTCGAGGCCATGCGGCTGCTCGCGCGGATTGGCATGTCACGCAAGGTCTACGACGACGCGGAGCTGTTGTTGTCTGCGCTGCTCGAGCTCGCGCCGGATTACCGGCTGGCCCGCGCCGAGTACGCCGAGACACTCATCGAGCTGCAAAAGTACCCGGAGGCACAGCGGGAACTCGAGCGGCTGGTGCGCGAGGACCCAGCCAACCGCTTGCACTACCAGGGCCTGCAGGCAACCGCCTGCGTGGGTCTCGGCGAGCACGAACGCGCGGTGAAGCTGTACCGGGAGGTCCTGCAGGGCACCAGCGCCGATGCCGACGTGCACCTTTCCATCGCGCATGCACTGAAGACCTTGGGCCGGCGCGAGGAAGCGATTGCTTCCTACCGCAAGGCGGCTGCCGCCCGGCCCGGGTTCGGCGATGCCTACTGGAGCCTTGCCAACCTCAAGACCTATCGATTCACGGACGAGGAACTGGCGCGGATCCGGGCCTCGCTGGCGGATGCTTCGCTGGCCCGGGTCGATCGCTACCACCTGTGTTTTGCGCTGGGCAAGGCACTGGAAGACCGGGCTGACTATACCGAAGCCTTCCGCTGTTACGAGACGGGCAACGCCCTGAAGCGCTCCGAGAGCCACTACCAGCCCGAAATCATCGAGACCAACACCCGCGAGCAGATCGAGGTGTGCACGGCAGAATTCTTTGCGCGCCATCCCGGCTGCGGCGCGCCTGATCCGGATCCGATCTTCATCGTCGGCCTGCCCCGTTCCGGCTCAACGCTGGTCGAACAGATCCTGGCTTCGCATTCGATGGTCGAAGGCACGCAGGAGCTGGCCAACGTCCAGCAGATCGTCGCCAAGCTCCGCGGACGCGATCCAGACCTCCGCCACCCGCGCTACCCGCGGGTGCTGACCGAACTGGGCGCTGAGGATTTCCGGCGCCTGGGCCAGCACTACCTGGATGCCACGCGTGTCTATCGCAGCGGCAAGCCGCAGTTTATAGACAAGATGCCCAATAATTTCAGGCACCTGGGGCTCATTCATCAGATTCTACCGCATGCCCGGATCATCGACGCCCGGCGCGAACCGATCGCCTGCTGCTTCAGCAATTTCAAACAGCTGTTCGCCAAGGGCCAGGAGTTCACCTACAGTTTCGAAGACATTGCGCGCTACTACCGTACCTACCTTGAACTGATGCGTCACTGGGACCGCGTGTTGCCCGGATGGGTGCTGCGCGTACAGCACGAGGACGTGGTTGATGACCTCGAGGGCAGCGTGCGCCGCATCCTCGATTTTTGCGGCCTGGAGTACGAACCGCAGTGCGTCGAGTTCCACAAGACCAAGCGGAGCGTGCGCACCGCCAGCTCCGAGCAGGTGCGCCAGCCGATCTTTCGCGAGGGATTGGAGCAGTGGAAGCACTTCGATCCCTGGCTCGGGCCGCTGCGGGATGCCCTGGGTGATGCCCTTGAGCACTATTGCGACTGAACGCGTATGAAACCGGGCCGAAACGATCCCTGCCCTTGCGGCAGCGGCAGGAAATACAAGCATTGTTGCGGACAGGCGGCCGCTGCCGGCGCCAAAACGATGCCCCCTCCGCCGCACACAGGCGCCAGCGTCCACGAGATAGGCGTGCTGGTCACACAGCTCGACCAGGACCGACCCGACGAGGCCGAACGCGGTGCCCGATTGCTGCTGGCACGGCAACCCGACTCGGGCATCGCCTGGAAAATCCTGGGCGTCGCGCAGCTGCGCCAGGGGGGCGATGCCTTGCAGGCCCTGCAAAAGGCGGCTGCCCTGATGCCTGCTGATGCCGAGTCACACCGGAACCTCGGCGCCTACCTGCACGACCGCGGCATGTGGGACGCCGCCGTGGCGAGCCTGCAGCGGGCCATAGGGCTGCAACCGGACGATGTCGAGGCGCTGGTCGATTGTGCCAATGCGCTCAAGGCGCTGGGGCGCGTGGAGGAAGCCCTGCCGCTGTACCAGCGCGCGCTGGGGCTCGAACCCCGCCACGCCGAGGCCCACAACAACCTGGGCAACGCCTACCTGCAACTGGGCCGTTACGAGGACGCCGCGCGCTGCTACCGTGCGGCCGCGGCTCTCCGGCCCCAGGACCTGCAGGTCCTCGCCAACCTGGGCGGCGTGCTGCGCGATTTGGGCGAACGCAACGAAGCGTCGGCCGTCTACGCCCGGGCGGTCGAGCTCGATCCCGCCAATGCCGAGCTGCATTGCAACCTGGGCAGCGTGCTGTTTGAGCTGCGTCGGGTCGACGCAGCGGCCGCGAGCTACAGGCGCGCCTTGGAGCTGCAACCGCGCTGGGTTCCGGCACACCTGGGCCTGGCGCTGGTGCTGCGCCAGCAGCGGCGACCCTCTGAAGCGGAAGCCAGCTGTCGCGCGGCGCTCGCCATAGACACGGACAACGTCGAGGCACTGGCCTCACTCGGCGAACTGCTGGCCGATCGCGGCCAGTTCGCCGAGGCGGAGCCCCTGTTCCAGCGCGCCATTGCCATCAATCCGGCCTTCGCGCCCGCGTACGCCAGCATCGCCTCGCACCGGCGCATGAGCAGCGCGGATTCGGCCTGGCGCGCCGGCGCTGAACGCCTGCTCGGTGGGCGGGTGCCGCTGGCGCATGAAATCAGCCTGCACTACGCACTGGGAAAGTATTTTGACGATCGCGGGCAGTACGATGCGGCCTTTGGCCACTTCCGCCAGGCCAATGAACTCACCAGGCGGGCGGGCCCGAAATACGATCGCGCCAGGCTGGTCCGGCGTGTCGATGCGATCATCGGGCGATTCACTGCCGAAACCATGGACGTTCAGGAGGGAGCGACCACTGCGTCGGCACTGGACGCCGCGTCGGAACTGCCGGTACTCATCATCGGCATGCCCCGCTCCGGGACTTCGCTCGCGGAACAGATTCTGGCCTCGCATCCTGACGTCTACGGCGCGGGTGAAGTTATTTACTGGAACGGCAGCTACGATCGGTTCGCGCGCGCGGAGGCCGAGGGCCAGCCCCAAGCCGCACTGCTCGCCTCAATGCGCGAGCAATACCTGGCGCGCCTGGGCGCCTTGGCTGGCAGCGCGGCGCGTGTAGTCGACAAGATGCCGGGCAACTTCCTGTATGCCGGCCTGATCCATGCGGCCCTGCCGCGCGCACGCATCATCCACATGCAGCGCCATCCATTCGATACCTGCCTGTCGATCTACTTCCAGAATTTCTACAACATCGGTCCCTATGCCAACGATCTGGACGACCTGGCGCACTACTACGCACAATATCTGCGGATCACCGATCACTGGCGCGAATCGCTCCCCAAGGCGAGCCTGCTCGAGGTGCCGTACGAATCACTGGTAACCGATCCCGAGACCTGGAGCCGCCGCATGGTGGAATTCGTCGGCCTGCCGTGGGATTCGCGTTGCCTCGAATTCCACAAGACGGATCGCGTGGTTATCACCGCCAGCAAATGGCAGGTGCGGCAGAAGATCAGCACCAAATCCGCGGGGCGCTGGCGGAACTACCAACAATTCATCGCACCGCTCCAACCTCTGCTTCGGTCTGCACCTACTCCATAGGCCGGTCCCGATTCCGCCACAGGTAAATCTGGCACGCGCTACCACCGTGCTCAACGTTCGCCACCGCACTGAAGTGTTGAGCGTCGGAGCGGACTCTCTCGGTCTACACCTAGGCACTAGGTAGATCCCGCCATAGGCGCTCCCGGATCGCGCCGCTAGTCTCGCGCCCTGGGAATAACGCGTCCGGCACCGATTCAAGTCCTGGAGGTAGAAAAGATGATCACGCGAATATTGACGGGCAACAGCAAATTGTGGGCGGCTTTGCTGTCCGCAGTGCTGGTGGCGCCAGCCGCACAGGCGGTGCCGAGCTTTGCACGCCAGACGGGCATGGCCTGCGAGGCCTGCCACACGGTGTTCCCGGAACTCAATCACTTCGGGCGCATTTTCAAGGCCAACGCCTACACCATCGACAATCTCAAGCCGGTGCGCGGCGTGTCCGCCACGAAGGACGAGATGCTCGCCCTCAGCGGCCTGCCGCCGATCTCATTGATGGTGCAGGTGTCGCAGACCAGTATCGCGAAGGCCATCCCCGATGGTGCTGCACTGTCGCAGAGCAGTTCGGTCGCCTTCCCGCAGCAGATCAGTCTGTTCTATGCGGGCAAGATCGCCCCGCGCCTGGGCGCATTCATCCAGCTGACCTATGGCAATGACGCCGGCACAATCGGCATCGACAACACGGACCTGCGCTGGGCCGACAACAAGCTGCTGCCCGGTGACAAGAGCCTCATTTATGGCATCACGGCCAACAACAATCCGACCGTGCAGGATCTCTGGAACAGCACGCCGGCGTTCGGCTATCCCTACGCCTCGAGCAACGCCAACGTGTCACCGATCGCGGGCACCCAGATCGACGGCGCGCTGGGCCAGGATGTTGCGGGCGTCAGCCTGTATGCGATGTGGAATGAAGCACTGTATGGGGAGATTGGCACCTACCGCTCCGCCAAGCAGGGCGCGGCCAACGCGGTGACTGGCGCCGCGGGCCCCTTGGATGGGACGACCTCCAACGTCATCGTGGGTGGCGCGCCCTACTACCGGCTCGCCTACGAGTACCTGTGGGGTCGCCATTCGCTGTCGGTGGGAGTCTACGGCGCCACCTTCAAGCTGGTGCCGGGCGGGTCGCCGGGCACGCTGCAGGGTCCGGCCAATGAGTTCCGCGACAACGCCGAGGACTTCCAGTACCAGTTCATCGGTGACCAGCATCTGTTCAGCCTCGCGGGAACACACATCAGGGAGAAGATGACCCTGAATGCCAGCTACGGTAGCGGCGCCGACAACCTGTACAACGATCTCACCACGACGCGCATCACGGGAAACTACTACTACCAGCGCAAGTACGGTGCCACGCTGGGTATGTTCTCGACGACAGGCAGCCTCGATGCCAGCCTGTATCCGGCTACTGACGGCCTCACTCCGCCCGACGGGCCCAACGTGTTGGCCGTAGTCGGCAGCGCAAATGGACTCCCGGACACCAAGGGGTGGATGGCCGAGCTGAACTACATGCCCTGGCTGAACACGCGCATTACCCTGCAGGACACGCAGTACACGAAGTTCAATGGCGGCAGCAGCAACTATGACGGCGCCGGCCGCAACGCGGGCGACAACAATTCGCTCTACCTGCTGGTCTGGTTCAACTACTGAGGCACATGCACATGAAAACACTCATTACGACCGCCAGCGCAGTGGCCGCACTCTTCATGGCGCAGGCGAGCCTGTCGGCCGATGACATCGCGCCCGAGGCGCGCCTCGCCGCCCAGCATGTGGCGGTCATGACCTGCGCCACCTGCCACGGCCCGCAGGGCCGCAGCATCGTCCCGAAGTTCCCGGCGCTCGCCGGCCAGCATTCGAAGTATCTCGCGGCCCAGTTGCAGGCCTTCAAGGCGCAGACGCGGGGTGACCCCGATGCGCTCGGCTACATGTGGGGCATGGCCGCGCCACTCAACGACGAGATGATAGCGGCTCTCGCCGCGTACTATGGCGCGCAGTCCCCGGGCGGAGGTTCGGCCGGAGACGCCGGCGCGATCGCACGCGGCGCCGATATCTATGCGAACGGTGTGGCCGCCGAAGGCATTCCACCCTGTGTTGCCTGCCATGGACCGGGCGCCGTGGGCACGGATGAGTATCCGCGGCTGGCGGGCCAGCATGCGCAGTACCTGCTCAAGCAGCTGCGTTCGTTCCAGAACAACATGCGCAATGTAGCCGTGATGCACGGCGTCGCGCAGGATCTGAAGGCCAACGAGATGGAGGCCGTCGCGACTTACCTGCAATCGCTCCGCTAGCCTGCAATCGTTCTGCTAGGGCAGGCGCGGGAAGCGGGCCATGGCCTCGATGTCGTTGAGTTCCTGGTCGTTGCGCACGTAGAGGCGGCTGGCATCACGCAGCGGCTGGAAATCCCACGGGGTATAGCGGCCGCGGCGCAGCGCCGTGTACACGAGGTGGCGGCGGCGCTGGCTGGCGAGCACCTCGGCGTGCAGCGCGGGCAGCGACCAGCGCTGTGCCACCTCGGCGCGGAAGGCGGCCACCACGCCCGCATGCTCGGTGCGGGCGGCAAGATTGACGCGCTCCTGCGGGTCGGCGGCCAGGTCGTATAACTGGTCCGGATCCACCGGCGAGTGCACGAACTTCAGCCGGTCCCTCCGGATCATCACCACGGGCGCGATCGCGGACTCCGCCAGGTATTCACCAATGACTTCGCCTGCATGTACGCCCGCGCCGGCGCCCTGCTTTGCGTTGCTGCCTTCGAGCAAGGACACCAGGCTGTGGCCGTCGACCGGTACGGCATAGTCGAGCGGGCGGCCGTCGCTGCCAAGGTCCACCAGCGTGGGCAGGAGATCGAGCAGTGACGCCGGCGCACTCACCCGCCGGGGCGCAAAGCGGCCGGGCGCCGAGATGATCAGCGGGATGCGGCAGGCCGGCTCGAAGAAACTCATCTTGTACCAGAGGCCCCGCTCGCCCAGCATGTCGCCGTGATCGGCCAGCACCATGACGATGGTGTTCTCATCCAGTCGTGCATCCCGCAGGGTAGCGAGCAGCGTGCCAACCTGGTCATCGACGTAGGACACGGCGCCCAGGTACGCGCGGCGCGCGGCGCGCACCTGGGCCGCGTTCGGCTGCTGCAGGCCCAGGCCGATGACGTGGCGTATGCGCCGTGAATGCGGGTCGTCGGCGACGGCGTCCTGCGTGACAGCGGGCATGTCGATGTCCGCGTCCCGATAGCGATCCCAGTAGGCCTGCGGCACGACGTAGGGGTCGTGCGGGTGGGTCATCGACACCACCAGGCAGAATGGCCGCCGCTCACTCCCGCGCGCGATGTCAAACAGCTTCTGCCGTGCCGCGTAGACCACCTCGTCGTCGAAGTCGATCTGGTTGGTGCGCGTGCAGGCACCGGCCTGCGTGACCGAATCCATGGTGTGGTACCAACCCGGCCGCTCCTCGAAACGCGTCCAGTCCGGCGTCCAGCCAAAATCGGCGGGATAGATATCGGTGGTCAGCCGCTCCTCGAAGCCATGCAGCTGGTCAGGGCCGCAGAAATGCATCTTGCCGCTGAGTGCGGTCTGGTAGCCGGCGCGGCGCAGGTAATGCGCCAGCGTCGGAGTCTGCGCCGGGAACTCGGCGGCATTGTCGTAGGCGCCGATCCGCGACGGCAATTGGCCGGCCAGGAATGAAAAGCGCGACGGCGCGCACAACGGGCTATTGCAATAAAAAGAATCGAATACCACGCCGCCAGCGGCCAGCGCGTCGAGGTGTGGCGCGCGCGCCTTGCCGCCGTAGCTGGCCAGCGCCGTCGCCGTGAGTTGATCGGCCATCAGGATCAGGAAATTCGGTTGCATGATTGGTTCGCAGTCCTGGTATCAAAGGGCGGCGCGCAGCGCGGCGATGTGTTCAGGGCCGACGCCACAGCAGCCGCCGATGATACTCGCACCACGCGCAGCCCAGTCCCTGGCCCAGGCGCCATAGGCCGTGGGCGTCAGGTCGGCGCGGATCGCGCTGAGTTCCACGTTGGCCTCGGCGAGCGCAGCGTTCACCGGCGGAAAAGCGTTGGCGTACACGCCGATCTGCATGTCCGTCGCCGCAGATCCCGCCACCGCAGGTCCCACCTCGCGCAACACCCGCCTGGCTTCATCCACCGCCGCGCCCATCACCTCGGGCTGACTGCAATTGAACAGCAGCGCTTTGGCGCCCAGGCGCAGTGCAGCGGCGGCGGCGTCCCCGATCGATTCGCCGGAGCGCAGCCGTGCCGGTGTAGTCATGCCTGCTGCGTCTTCCACAGTAAATGAGAGCCACAGCGGCTTGACGCGTGGATCTCCGGCCGGTCCGATCAGTTCGCGCACGAGCTCAGCCTCGGCGATCCGGCTCAGCGTCTCGGCCAGCCAGAAATCGACCCACGGTTCCAGCGCAGCTATCAGCGTTTGCACAATGGGTCGTGCCACAGATGCATCGAACCACTCGGCTCGATACGATCCGCAGGGTGGCGGGAGTGAACCCGCCACGGCCACCGGCCGCGCCGCGCGGTCCGCGACGCCACGCGCGAGCCGGCCCGCAAGCTCCGCGAGCGCACGGCCTTCTGCGTTGAAGCGCTCGGCGCCAATGTGAAACGGCACGACGGCATAGGTATTGGTGGTGATGATATCGGCGCCGGCGGCCACGTAGGCCTCATGCGCGCGGGTTACGAACTGTGGCGCCTCGATCAGTGCGAGCGCGGACCACTCGGGCTGCCGGAATGGCGCACCCATGCGATGGAGTTCACGGCCCATGCCGCCATCGAGCAGCCTGATGCCACTCATGCGCGCAGGTTTATCGAGGCGTGCGGTTTCTTCATCGAGGGGTACGGCTTCATTTCTGCGTGCCGGCGCTTTGCGCATCGCGCCGCAACAGCTCAAGGCCCTCGGCATAATCGCGCTGGAAGCCCTTCCACAACGTCACGCCGTTGGTGCCTGGGCTACGCGCGCCAAACGGAGTGCCCGGGAGCGCCTGCCAGCTGCCAGCCGTAGACTCGGGCACCAGGCCATCGAGGTAAGCCGCGCGGCTCTCGTCACCCTTCACGTAGCGATCAAGGAACGCCGTGATCATGTGCAGGTTGATGGCGATGATGCGATCCTTGCGCCAGACCGGGTCCTCGAACCAGCTGATATCCCAGGTGTTGCTGCGCATGGTGGGCGGCGCCGGCCCGAGGCCAATAGCGTGGCCGCCGCCCTGGTAGGTCAGCAAGTACCGCGGCGCGCTGGTCGTGGCCTCGAGGATGGCGCGCGCGCCACTTGGATAGTCCACCGTATGATCGCGGTCGCCGGCAATCAGGAACAGCGGCGCTGTAACGCCGGAAAGTCCGGTGCTGCCCCAGGCCCCGACGGCCTCACCCCAGGGGGCCATGGCGACCACAGCCCGAAGGTGTGCGACGAGCGTCGCGGGCTGCAACGGGCCGCCGGCCGCGTAGGGCAGCAGCGCGCCACCCGGCACCCGCTTGCAGGGACCGCCCTGTGGGTCGAGCGCGGCGCCAGCATCGATCAACACGCCGTATCCGCCCATGGAATAGCCGATCAGCGCCGTACGCTCCGGATCGATCAGTCCTTCATGCGCCAGGGATGCCTGCAGTGAGCGCGCGACGAAGGCGATGTCGAGTGGACGGCGCAACAGGATCTCGGGCCCTTCCAGTGCCTCTGTGCGCGGCCGGTCGGCATGACGGATCGCGGCCACCACGTAGCCCTTGGAAGCGAGATTCTCGGTCAGCCAACTGAGGGCGGCCGTGGCGTTGCTGCGTCCATGCGAAACAATCACCAGCGGGTAGTGGCCACCCTCAGGCCGGGCATTGCGTACGGCCAGGCCCGGCACCGTGAAGACCGCGGGCGGACCAGGTTGTTCCGCAGGCAGGCTGCCGCTGTAGATGGCCGGCTTCGCGCCGCGGACCGCTACGGCCGGATACCACAGGTCCACCAGCAGCATGCGATCACGGTGTGGCGCGACCACGTCGCTGGCGTCGTGGTCCACGAGTTTGATCGTGCGCACGCCGACCGCATGGTGGCCGAGTGCAGCGAGTTCGGGCGCATCCACAACCGGACGGCTCGGTGGCCCATCGATCTGCGCCTGCGTCTGCGACGCGACGACGGACGCCATGAACAGCAATGCCGCGCCCATGAATACTTGGATCGGCTTCATCTCCAGGCCCTCATTCCGCGTCCGCCAGCAGCATGGCCGCGCCCTTCTCCGCCACCATGGCCGTCGGTCCATTGGTATTGCCGGAAGTCACGGTCGGGAACACGGATGCGTCAATGACGCGCAGGCCAGCGAGGCCATGCACGCGCAGTCGTGCGTCCACGACCGAAGTAACAGGATCCTTGCCCATCACGCAAGTGCTGACCGGGTGGAATACGGTTCCCGCGCGCTCCCGAAAATCCTGCAGCAGTTCCTCGTCGGTGGTCTTGGCCGCACCCGGCAGCATTTCGTGGTCTATGAGCGCGGCGAGCGGTTTCGCCGCCGTGAGCCGGCGCATCAGGTGTGCACCAACTATGACGTCCTGCCGGTCTTGCTCCGTCGAGAGGTAATTAGGATAAATCGCCGGCTGCACGAGCGGATCGGGCGAGCGGATCTCCAGGTGTCCGCGGCTCGTGGGCCGGCAGGAATTGAAGGAGGTCAGGAACCCGGGGAAGGGATCGGGGTTCATGAGACGGCGCGTGCGGGTGCGGCTTGCCGTGTAGCTCGCCGGATTGAAGTAGAGCTGCAGGTCGGGTGTGCGCAGTTTCTCATTGCTGCGGATGAAGCCGCCGCCCTGGTTGACGCTCATCGACAGCGGGCCGCGGCGGGTCAGCACGTACTGCATGCCCGCCAGCATCTTGCCCCACCAGGGATAGAGCCGATTGTTCAGCGTCGACACGCGCGAACGGTAGAAATAAGAGACGGCCAGGTGATCCTGCAGGTTTCGTCCCACAGCCGGCAGCTCATGAACCGTCGGGATGCCAAAGCCTTGCAGCATTGCCCCTGGCCCGATGCCGGACAGCTGCAGGAGTTGCGGCGAGTTGACGCTGCCCGCGCACAGCACCACGGCCTTGCGCGCGCGAAGCGCAAGGGTCTGCCCGCCGCGCAGGCAGGTGACCCCCGCCGCGCGGCGCCCCTCGAAATCAAGTCGCAGCACCTGCGTGCGCAACCACAGCTCCAGGTTCTTCCGGCGCAGCGCCGGCCGCAGGAACGCCGTGGCTGTCGATTCGCGCAATCCCTTGCGCGTCGTAATCTGGTAAACGCCGACGCCCTCGGGCTGCGCGCCGTTGAAGTCCGGCGTGTACGCGTAGCCGATCGCAGCGCAAGCCTCAATGTAGGCGCGCACCAGCGGGTGCGCCTGCGTGGTAACGTCCGTGACGCGGAGCGGGCCGTGCGTGGCTGCAGCTTCCGCGCCTACGCCGCCACGATCCTCGATAGCACGAAAATGCGGCAGCACGTCGCTCCAACCCCAGCCGGGATTGCCCAGATCACGCCAGTCGTCGTAGTCGGCGGGTTGGCCGCGCGCGTAGACCATCGCGTTGATCGAGCCCGAACCGCCCAGCACCTTGCCACGCGGCCAGTAGCTGCGCACGCCGTCGAGCGCGGGCTCCGGCTCGGCCTCGTACATCCAGTTCACCGCCGGGTCGTTGAACGTGCGCCCGTAACCGATCGGCACGCGCACCCACGCGCGCCGGTCGCTCCCGCCCGCCTCCAGCAACAGCACGCGATCGCGGCCGCTCGCCGAGAGCCGATCGGCCACGAGGCAACCGGCCGTGCCGCCACCGACGATGATGTAATCCACTGGGTCCACGTACGGCCCTAGACGATCGGATGCCCGGCCATTTCGAGGTGGAGCTGCGCGCCTTCGTAGGGATGACGCAGCGCCACCTCCTCATTCAGTTCCACGCCGAGCCCCGGTTCGGTCGGGGGAATCACGTAGCCTTCGCTCCAGCGGATGGGCTTGCGCAGGATCTCGGCGTGGAATCCGTCCCAGCGCTCGATGCCCTCGAGGATCAGGAAGTTCGGGCTGCAGGTGGCGAGCTGGATGTTGGCGGCGCCGACCACAGGGCCGCAATACAGGTGCGGCGCGATCTGCACATGCTGCACTTCGGCCATGCCGGCGATCTTCTTCGCCTCGAGCAGGCCACCAACGCGCCCGAGATTCATCTGGAAGATCGCCGCCGAACCAGCCCGCAGGAGCCGTGCAAAATCATACTTAGTAGTCAGTCGCTCGCCGGTGGCAATCGGAATGCTTGTGCCGCGCGCCACGCGCGCCATCTCCTCGGGCGCATCAGGCGGCACGGGTTCCTCGAACCACAGCGGATCGTAGGGCTCCAGGCGGCGCGCCAGGCGGATCGCGCCGGCCGCGGTCATCTGGCCATGCGTACCAAACAGCAGGTCCGCCTTGTTGCCGACGGCCTCGCGCAGCTGGCGCGCGAAGCGCTCAGATAGCTCGAGCGCCGGAAGTGAAAGCTGCCGCCCATCGAAGGCGGAATAAGGACCCACGGGATCGAACTTGATGGCCGTAAAACCCTGCGCAAGATATTCAGCCGCACGCTGCGCCGACAGATCCGGGTCCTGATAGACATCAGTCTTGTCACCGGGCCGCGCGTAGATGTAGGTGTAAGAGCGCAGCCGCTCGTGCACGCGGCCGCCGAGCAGCTTGTACACCGGCTGCCCGGCTTCCTTGCCGACGATGTCCCAGCAGGCCATCTCCAGCGCACTCAGCACGCCCATGAGCGCGAGGTCGGGATGCTGGGTGAATCCCGCCGAGTACACGCGCCGCCACATCGCCTCGATGTCGTGCGGATCCTGGCCCTGCAGGTAGCGCTCGAACACGTCCTCGAGCATCTTCACTACGATGTCGGGATGAAACGGCAGGCAATACGCTTCGCCGATGCCGTTCACGTTGCCGCTGGTGGTCAGCTTCACGAACACGAAATAGCGGCCGCCGTAATGCGGCGGCGGATTGCCGACCACGAAAGTCTTGATGTCCTTGAGGGTCATGCGCAGGTCCTTCAGGCGGGGGCTTGCACGGGGATGCCGGTTGCCCGCTCCTGGTCGGCCACGATCCGGCGGGTTGACCAGAAGTAATGGAACGTGGCCCACAGGCCAGTCGGCACCAGGCACAGCATCGCGATGCGCAGCGATTCAGGGGTCTCGACGTGGCCCGGGCCCAGCCAGTCGGCGATGCTGCCCACGCCTACTGGAGCCACGATCAAGTTGAGGAAGTTTGCGGCGAACAGGGTCGCCGCGCAGAACACGGCGCGCATACGCGGCTCTGCCAGGTTCAGCAACAGGCCGAAGCATGGGCCAATGTAGAAATAGATCGATGGGATGAACAGCCAGAACAGCACCCGCACCAGCGACAGCGAATGTGTGGTGTAGATCACCAGCGACACCAGCGTCGCGCTGCCGATCCACCAGCCCATCAGGCGCACGATGCGCCGCGGATCGGCCATCGACGGCCGCGTCAGGAGCCAGCCGGTGAACACGGTGGCCGCGCAGCCGCCGAACAGATGAATATTGCCCGTGATCGCGCCGGCCTGCCCTGGCGAAAGCCCATACACCTCCTTCAGGAAGGTCGGCGTCCAGTACATGAGTCCCCAGCCCCACAGCGCCGTCAGCGCGCTCGCAGCCATCACATGCACGGCCGAGCGTTGCGTCCACAGGTAGCGCATGGCGTCCATGATCGAGGGCTTGGCATCGGCAATGTGGGCGTCGAGATTGCCGCGGCGTGGCTCGCGTATCGTGAAATAGATCAGCAGGCCGACGATGACCCCTGGCAGGCCGAGCCATAGGAACGGCGCGCGCCACCCATGCAGATCGGCAATCGCGCCCGTCGTGTCGGAGGCGAAATACGCCCCGATCGGCGCGCCCAGTGAGAACACCGTCGCCGCCATCGGTCGGCGCGCCGCGGGGAAATAGTCCGAGATCAGCGAGTTCGCGCCCGGCGTGCCGCCCGCCTCGCCCACGCCGATGCCGACGCGCGAGACCAGCAACTGCCAATAGTTGCGCGACAACCCGGTCGAAATGGTCATGGCAGACCAGCCGATGATCGAGGCGGATACAATCGCGCGCCGGCTGCCGCGGTCAATGAGCCAGGCGATTGGGAACCCCATGGTGATGTAGAACAACCCGAGCGTCAGGCCCGTCAGGGCACCCACTCCGCCTGCCGTGAGATGCAGTTCCAAGCGGATCGGCTCGAGGACCTGCGTGATCATGTAGCGGTCGGTGATGCTGAGCGTGTAGACGGCGCACATCAGGATCAGCACGTACCAGCGGTACGTCATGGAGGGCAAGGCGCCGGGCGCGGCAGGCGTCGTTCTATCCGGTTGACTCATGCTTATTGATGTCCGGTTTGAAACTGACGCAGCGATATTGCCTGAAAATGCAGCCGCGGTTCGAGTTAAGCGCCGCGGCGGCGGCCTGGCCGCAAATTCAGATAGCGCAGCGCTCCCATATGCCTTTTTGCGATGGACCCTGTTGAGCGCCAGCGGACCGGGAAAATACGCTGTCCGGCTGTGTACACTGCTGCGCCAGCATTCTACTTCAGCGTATGGTGATCGATTGAGCTACCCAAGGATAGGATTCATTGGCCTCGGCAACGTAGGCGGAAAACTGGCCGGAAACCTGCTGCGTCATGGCGTGGACCTGACCGTGCGCGACCTGAACGCCGAGCGGATTGCTCACTTCGTCAGCCAGGGCGCAGGCAGCGCGACCACGCCCAAGGCGCTGGCCGAGCAGGTCGACATCGTGATCACCTGCCTGCCCTCACCCGCCGCTTCGCGCGCGGTACTGGAAAGTGCGGACGGTGTGCTGGCGGGCCTTACGCCAAGCAAGGTGTGGCTCGAGATGAGCACCACCGACCAGGCGGAGGTCCGGCGCATTGGCGCCCTGGTCGAGGCCAGGGGCGGCCTCGCGATGGATTGTCCCGTGTCCGGAGGCTGTCACCGCGCCGCCACCGGCAACATCTCGATTTTTGCCGGCGGAAGCCGTGCGGCATTCGAACGGGTGCTGCCCGTGCTGAAGATACTCGGCCGGCAGATCCTCCACACCGGGCCGCTGGGCTCGGCCTCGACGCTCAAGGTGGTCACCAATTACCTCTGCACCGTACATCTGGCGGCGCTGGCCGAAGCGCTCTCGGTGTGCAAGGTCGCCGGCATGGACATGAATACCGCCTACGAAGCGATCCGCATTTCCTCGGGTAATTCATTCGTCCACGAGACCGAATCGCAGGTGATCCTCAATGGCAGCCGCGACATCGGTTTCACGATGGACCTGGTGATCAAGGACGTGGGGTTGTTCGACCAGCTGGCGCGCTCGTTGCACGTGCCGCTGGAAATTTCACCGCTGGTACTCGACATTTTCAAGGACGGCGAGCGGCGCTACGGCCCGCGCGAACATTCACCAAACATCATCCGGCGCATCGAGGACGCGTGCCACATCAAGGTGCTGGGCGAGGGCTTCCCGGCGGAAATGGTCGATGACCAGCCAGCAGCCGAGGGCTTCGAAGTCAGGCCGCGGGCCCAAAGCCAATGACACCCTTGATCTCGAGAAAATCGCTGATGCCCCAGTCAGCGTATTCACGCCCATTGCCCGACTGCTTGTAACCGCCGAACGGGGCCATCGTGTCCCAGTCCGGATAGTTCAGCTGCACCTGACCCGCGCGCAGCTGCCGGCCTACTGCGCGTGCATGTTCCGAATTGCTTGATTGCACGTAGGCTGCCAACCCGTACACCGTGTCGTTGGCAATATCGATCGCCTGTTGTTCGGAATCGTAGGGGATGATCGCCAGCACGGGCCCGAAGATTTCCTCGCGCGCGATCGCCATGTCGGGACGCACCGGACCAAACACCGTCGGGCGCGCGTAATAGCCGTGCGCCAGTCCCGCTGGCCGGCCGAGGCCTCCGGCCACGAGTGGTGCACCTTCGGCCATCCCTGCGGCAATGAGCTTCTGAATCTTGTTGAACTGCGTCTCGCTCACCACGGGCCCGAGCTGGATGCCCGCGGCACGCGGATCACCCACCGTGTGGCTCTCCGCAGCCTCCTTCGCTATTTTGAGCACCGCATCGAGTTTGTCCCTCGGCACCAGCATGCGCGTCGGCGCATCGCAGGACTGGCCGCTGTTGCTGAAGCAGGCGGCTACACCCTGCGTAACCGCGGAGCGCAGGTCGGCGTCCGGCAGGATGATGTTGGCCGACTTACCGCCGAGCTCCTGCGTCACGCGCTTGACTGTGTCCGCGGCGCTCTTGGCAACCAAAATGCCGGCGCGCGTGGAACCCGTGAATGACACCATGTCGACATCCGGATGGCTGGCCAGAGTCTGGCCCACCGTCGGGCCATCGCCATTGACGAGGTTGAACACGCCTGGCGGCACACCTGCCGCGTGTACGATCTCTGCGAAGATGAGGCCGTCGAGCGGCGCAATCTCGCTGGGCTTGAGCACCATGGTGCAGCCAGCCGCCAACGCCGGAGCCACCTTGGTCACGATCTGGTTGAGCGGCCAGTTCCAGGGCGTGATGAGACCCACGACCCCGATCGCCTCGCGGATGACGCGGGTATTGCCGCGCTGCTCCTCGAACTGGAAGGACTTGAGCGCCTCGATGGCGGCCTCGAGATGCGCACGGCCGGCCCACACCTGCGCGTCGCGCGCAAACTGCAGCGGCGCACCCATTTCGTCGGACACAACCTGCGCAATTTCCTCAGCGCGTTCATTGTACAAGGCCAGTATCTTCTGCAGCAGCTCCAACCGGTATGCCTTGCTGGTCTGCGAAAAGGCGGGGAATGCAGCCCGCGCGGCGGCGATCGCCCGCGCGGTGTCGGCGACCGTACCCATGGCGATGGTGGCAAAGGGCTTTTCGGTGGCCGGATTGATCACCGGCAGCGTCGCCGTGCTGAGCGGCTCCACCCAGGCGCCATTGATGTAAAAGCGGGTCGCGTTTTTCATGTGCACATGCTACGACATTTTCGCAGCATTGCCCCCGACTCCCGTAAAGTATGGCTTTCAAAGACCGGCCATGGCGGAAGGACATTGAAGCAAGTTCAGGAAAAGTCGGGCAACGGCCTGTGGCTCGGTCTCGACACGGGAGGCACGTATACCGACGCCGTGCTGCTGCGGGACGGGCGCGTTGTGATCGCGAGCGCCAAGGCGCTCACCACCCATTGGGACCTCGCAGTGGGGCTCGGCAATGCCATTCGCAGCGTGCTGGGGAGCCTCCCGGCGGGGTGCGATCGCAGCGACGTGCAGCTGGTGTCCGTATCGACCACGCTGGCCACCAACGCGGTGGTCGAGAGCCGCTTCAGCCCCGTGGCCACCGTGCTGATCGGCTTCGATGAACCTATGCTGGCGCGTTCCGGCCTGCGGCGCAGCGCCGCCAGTCCGATCCTGCAGGTGCGCGGCGGACATGATGCAGGCGGCGAGGAACTGCAGGCGCTCGACGAAACGGGTCTGGCGGCGGCGATCCGCGAATGCGCCGAGCGCGTGGAAGGTTTCGCGGTGGCCGGCTGTTTTTCCGTACGCAATCCCGGCCACGAGGAACGCGCGCGCGCACTGATCCGCGCCCTGTCGAACAAACCGGTGACCTGCGCGCACGAGCTCAGCTCGAAGCTGGATGCGCCGCGGCGCGCGCTGACGGCCACGCTCAATGCCCGGCTGACGCCGCAGATCCGCCACCTGATCGACGCGTTGGCGGCCGTGCTCGAGGCTGAATTGATCGACGCGCCGCTGATGATCGTCAAGGGTGACGGCTCGCTGATGAAGGCCGAAGTCGCGTTGGAATACCCTGTGGAAACCATATTGTCAGGGCCAGCCGCGAGCGTAGTTGGGGCAGGATTTCTCACTGGGCTGGGCGACTTCCTGGTTTCCGACATGGGCGGCACCACCACGGATTGCGCCGTCGTGACCGGCGGGCGTCCTGCGATCAATGACGAAGGCGCGTTGATCGGCGGTTGGCGCACCATGGTGGAGGCCGTCGACGTGCGCACCATCGGCCTGGGCGGCGACAGCCAGGTCACGCTCGATCGCAACGCGCGCTTGCAGGTGGGGCCGCGCAAGGCCATGCCCCTGAGCCTGCTGGCATTGCAGGTGCCCGCCGTGCTCGCCGAGCTGCGCACCCTGGCCACCCTGCAGCACCTGCCCGATTACGCCACGCAGTTCGCCTTTCGCAATCCGGGCCGGGAAGCACCGGCGCACCTGGCTGGGGCGGAGCTGCGGGTATGGCAGGCGCTCACGAGCACGCCGCGTCGCGTCGCGCAGCTCGTGCACAGCTCGCCCGGCCGGGATGCCCTCCGGCGTCTCGCGGACGCCGGGCTCGCTACCATCGCCGCGTTCACGCCCAGCGATGCCATGCACGCGCTCGGCCAGCAGCAGGGTTGGTCGCGCGAAGCTGCAGAACTGGGCGCCAGCCTGCTCGCGACTGAAGAGCGCAACACGCGTGGCGCGCGCGAGACGGCGAGCACGCCGGAATTCTGCCGACGGATCATCGAGCATGTCATCCGCGAGTCCGCCCGCGTCGTGCTCGCCACGGCGCTGGCCCACGATCCGGGCATCGAGGCGCGTTCAGGATCCTGGGGACTGTTGGGCGATCGGCTGACCGAGGACATCGTTTCCGGGCGCCGGTTTTCTACTCTGGCGCGCGCCGACTTCGGCCTGGCCACGCCGCTGGTCGCGATTGGCGCGCCCGTCGCCGGATACTACCCCGAAGTCGCACAGCGCCTCGGCGCCACGCTGGCCATTCCGGAGCATGCTGCGGTCTGCAATGCCGTCGGCGCGGTAGCCGGCGTGGTCTCGCAGAGCGCGGAAGTGGTGGTCAACCAGCCGACCTTCGGCGTGTTTCGGGTGCACGACCCGGCCGGCAGCAGGGACTTCGAAGCGCCGGAACCCGCTATCGAACACGCGCGAGCGGCAGCGGGCGAGCTGGCGCTGGCCGCGGCGCGTCGCGCCGGAGCCGCGGATCCGCAGGTCGAGATCAGTGTCCGCGAACAGCGCGCCAGCATGGGTTCCGATCTCGATTATCTCGCCGAAGCGCTGGTGCGTGCGACAGCGAGCGGCCGCCCCTTCGCCGGACACCTGCACGCGAAAGGCTAGCCGCGTTGCGCGAACCGGCCGGGCCGGTAAGGCGCGAGCGCGCTGAGCTCGCGTTCGTGCAGCAGTTCGCTGCGCACGTGCATTCCAAGTATCGGCGCCAGCGTCACCCCGCTGTGCGTCACCGCCACGTAGAGGTCTGGCGCACCCGGCACGTGGCCGATTACGGGGAAGCCGTCCGTGGGCATGGGTCGAAACCCAAGCGTTACGCGATCGAGCGCGGCAGCGCGAGCACCCGGCAGGAAGGCCTTGATCTTGTCGAGTGCGCGATTGCCGTGCAGGGCGCGAATCGCATCGTCGGGAAAGTCGATCGCGCCCTCCCGGATCGAGGCGTGCACCGGCAAATCCGGCGGTTCCGGCGAGTCGGTGCCGACCAGCGTACCGTCTGCCATCTGCTTGAATGACAGTCCTGCGGGGGCGTCACAGACGCTGCGTACCTGCAGCGGCGCGGGTGTGCTGTGCGCGAGAAATCCGGGCGCGTGCCGCAGGCGCAGCTTGAAGCCGGCCATCTCAAGGAGCCTGGGCGTATCGACGCCGGCCGCCACCACGAGCCGATCGAGCGGCACGACGCCACCGCTGGTCTGCACCGAGCGCAGGTGGCCGGAACGCATATCGAGCCCCTGTACTTCGCAGGGGCACTGCAGGCGGGCGCCGTGGCGTCGCGCCTGCGCCAGCAATTGCAGGGTCGCGTGCACAGGGTCGAGGTGGCCATCGATCGCGGAATAAAGCGCTGCCGCGATCGGCCCGGGCGCGATCACCGGATTGAGATTGGCAAATTCCGCGGGCGTGAGGCTGCGCGTGGGAACCGCCGTGCCAGCGAGTTGCGCCGCATTGGCGCTGACGGTGGCCGCCTCTGCCTCATCGCGCGCCCAGTTGAGATACCCGCCCCAGGTGATGCCCAGGCCCAGCAATTCATCGAGCTCACGATAGACCGCGATGCTCGCGAGGCGCAGCGCCTGGTAGTGCCGGTCGGCCACGAAGGCATTGAGCCAGGCGAATGAATTGCGCGTCGCTCCCGCGCCGGGTGCGGTTCGCTCGAACTGCACGACGTCCGCGCCGGCCTCCGCCAGACGCCAGGCAATCGACGCGCCAACGATGCCCCCACCCACGACACCTATACGCAGGCGCGGAATCTTCGCGCGCGTTGCGACGCTGAATCCGGCGGCAGCGAGACCGGCCAAAGCGTGTACGAACTGTCTGCGGCGCATGTTTTGCTCCCGCCGGCATTCGCCTCAGGCGCGCAGCCGTGCGTTGTCGGGATCGTACAGCGGTTCGCGTCCCACCACGGCGCGGCGGCGCTCGCCCAGGATCTCGACCTCCAGTTCCGTCGCTGGCACGGCCAGGTCAGTACGCACGTAGGCGAGCGCAATGCTGCACTTGAGCCGGTAGCCGTAACCGCCGGAGGTCACCAGCCCCACCACCTCGTTCCCCTTGTACACGATCGATACTGCGGCTGCGTCCGCATCGGCGGCGTCGACGATGAGCGGTACGAAGCGTTCGCGTGGACCAGTCACCGCCTCGCGTCGCAGCGCCTCCTGGCCGATGAAGCCGCCCGCCTTGTCCAGCTTGACGAAGCGATCGAGCGAGGCCATGAACGGCGTGTATTCCGTGGTCAGGTCCGCCTTCCAGGATCGATAGCATTTCTCGAGTCGCAGGCTGTCCATCGCGTAGAGACCGAAATCGCTTACCCCTAAGCGCTCGCCCGCCTCCCACAGCAGCTCGTAAACCGACAGCAGGTGCTCGACCGGAATGTGCAGTTCCCAGCCCAGCTCGCCCATGTAGTTGACGCGCAGCGCGATAGCCTGCGTGTAGCCAATTCCCATGCTGCGCATCGACAGCCACGGAAAGGCCGCGTTCGACAGATCCGCGCCGGTCAGCGGCGCCAGCAACTCACGCGCTTTCGGTCCAACGACTATGAGGGTTCCGTACCGCGCCGACAAATTTTCGATCTCTACGCCATTGCCCACTGGCAGGTGTTCACGCAGCCAGTGCTCATCGTGCCGCTCACCCGCGGCGGCGCTGATCAGCCAATAGCGCTCCGGTGTAAAACCAGTGAGGGTCATCTCGGTCACGATGCCGCCGGAGGGCGCGCAGAAATAATTGAGCGCCGTACGTCCAGGACGCGGCACGGTGCCGGCGACCATGTGATCGAGCCAGGCTGATGCCCCCGAGCCCGTGACTTCGAATTTCGTGAAGCCAGGCAGATCCAGCACTGCGATGCGCTGCTGCACGGCCTCGCATTCCCGCGCCACTGCCGCGTGCCAGGCTGGTCTCCTGAAGGACAGCTCACGCCCTTCAATGCCATCCGCCGGCCGTGGGAAATACACCGCGCGTTCCCAGCCACCACGCGCACCGAAGCGCGCGCCCTTGTCCCTGAGGCATTGGTACACCGGTGAAGTCTTCGCCGGACGGCCCGCGGGGCGCTCCTCGGCCGGATAGCCGACGCCGTATTCGTGCTGGTAGGTCTCGATTGCCTTGGCCAGGGTGAACTTGCGGTTCGCGAATTCCAGGTAACGCCGCGAATCCAACGGCCACATATCCCATTCCGGCTGCCCATGCGCCACCCACTCGGCGATGCACTTGCCGGCGCCGCCCGCCTGCGCAATGCCAAAGGTGAAGGCGCAGCAGTGAAAAAACCCCGGCAGCCCCGGCGCCGGGCCAATCAGCGGGTTGCCATCGGGCGCGTAGGGAATCGGCCCGTTGATCACCGTCTTGACGCCCACGCTGCTGAGGATCGGGATGCGCTCGCAGGCCGACTCGATGTATTTCTCGAGCCGCCCCGTGTCGTCATCGAACAGTTGGTGCGCGAACTCGTCCGGAATGGAGTCCAGCCAGTGCGCCGTGGCCTGCCATTCGTAGGGCCCGAGGATCAGCCCGTGGCGCTCCTGGCGCAGGTAGTAGCTGACATCCGGGTCGCGCACCAGCGGCAGCCGCGCCGCGCCACGCGCCACGAGTTCGGGTATGTCTTCGGTCACCAGGTATTGGTGCGAGAGCGTCACCATAGGCAACTGCTCACCCACCATCGCGGCGACTTCGCTGCCGCGATAGCCCGCCGCATTGATGACGGACTGCGCCGTGATCACACCGCGATTGGTCTCGATGCGCCACTCTCCCGAGGGCGTGCGCGCAATGGCGGTGACGCGCGTCTTGCGATGGATCGCAGCTCCGGCGTCGCGCGCGCCCTTGGCGAGCGCCTGCGTCATCTGCGCGGGATCGATGTCGCCGTCATAAGGGTCGTAAAGACCAGCGCGGATACCTTCCAGCATCAGGAATGGATGGCGCACGGCGATCTCTGCCGTGCTCATCATTTCGAACTCTATCCCTTGGGCGCGCGCCTGCGAGAGCACGTGACGGAATTCGTCCACGCGCTCGGCGGTGTGCGCGAGGCGGACACTGCCGGTGATGTGGTAGTTGATTTCATAGCCGACGCGCGCAGCGAGCTCCGCGTACAGGCGGGTGCTGTGGCGTTGCAGTTTGATCAGGTTCCAGGACGTCGAAAAATTCGGGCAATTGCCGGCAGCGTGCCAGGTGGAACCTGCAGTCAGTTCATCCCGCTCCAGCAGCACGGCGTCGGTAACGCCCAGCTGGGTCAGATGGTAAAGCGCAGAGCAACCCACTGCTCCACCTCCAATAACAACCACTTGCGCATGAGTCTTCATTAATTACTTAACCCCGTGCCGGGCGTCATCACACACTCTTGATGCGCTCATTCTTCGGGTCGTACCACGGCTGCAGCTGTACCGCGGCCGCGCAGGGCTGGCACGCGACCTCGACTTCCCACCGGCCCGATTCAAGCCACTCGCGCGTCACGCCTGACTCGCAACTCACATAACCCATGCCAATGGAGCGGCCAAGTCGATGGCCCCATGCACCGGATTTAATCGAGCCAACTATTCGTCCATCCCGGAGGATAGGCTCCTCGTGGTAAAGCAACGCTGCACCCGCCGAGGCATCCTCCAGCATCACCTGCACCAGGCGCTTGGGCAAGGTCTTACGTTCACGCTGCGCCAGCAGCGCCTCGCGTCCCACGAACCCACCGGGCTTGTCCCAGGCCACGGCAAAGCCCAGGCCCGCCTCGAGCGGCGTGTCTTCATCGCCGATGTCGTGACCCCAATGGCGGTAACCCTTCTCTACGCGGCAGGCCGCCATGGCGTGATAGCCCGCAAGTCGCAGGCCCAGCGGTTCGCCGGCTTCCAGCACTCGCTCGTAGACGTCCAGGCAATGCTCCGCGGGCACGTACAGTTCCCAGCCCAACTCGCCGACGTAGGTGATGCGGCTGGCGCGGACGCAGGCGTAGCCGATCTCGATCTCGCGCGAGTGACCGAAGGGATGCGCGGCGTTCGACAGGTTCGCGCCCGAAAGACGCTGCAGCAGTTCGCGGGAGCGCGGCCCCATGACGCCGAGCATGGCAACGCCGGCCGTGACGTCGGTGACCGTGCAGTGCGCGCCGCCGCTCGCGGCGATGTGACGTCGCAACCAGGCCAGATCGCGCGTCTGGCAGACGGCCGAGGTCACGACCATGAATTCATGGACAGCGAGACGCGTGACGGTCAGGTCCGCCTCGATGCCGCCGCGCTCGTTGAGCCACTGCGTGTAGACAATGCGCCCGGGCGGCACGTCGATGTTGGCGGCCGACATGCGATTGAGGATGGCGCAGGCATCGGCGCCCTGAACGAGAAATTTCGCGAAGCAGGTCTGGTCGAACAGCACCACTGCGTCGCGCACGGCACGGCATTCGGCGCCGCAGGCCTCGAACCAGTTCTGGCGGCCGTACGAATATTCATAGCGTGGCGCCGAACCAGGAGCGGCAAACCAGTTGGGACGTTCCCAGCCCGCGGTTTCGCCCATGCAGGCACCCGCGGCGACCAGCCGATCATGGAGCGGCGTACGCCGTGCACCGCGCGCGGTCTCATACTGATAGTACGGCCAGTGCATGGCATAGAGCAGTCCGAGCGTCTCCACCGTGCGATCGCGCAGGTAACGGCGATTGGCCTGGAACGGCACGATGCGGCGGATATCGACGTCGGCGAGATCCATCGGCGGGCGCCGATCGAGGATCCACTGGGCAACCACCTTGCCCACTCCGCCGCTGGACTGGATGCCGATCGAATTGAAGCCGGTGGCGACGAACAGGTCGCGCACCTCCGGCGTCTCGCCGACGTAGTAGCGATCATCCGGCGTGAAGCTCTCGGGTCCGTTGAAGAACAGCTGGATGCCGGCTTCAGCGAGCGCGGGCACGCGGCGCACGGCTGCGTTCAGGATCGGCTCGAAATGCTCATAGTCCTCGGGCAAGGTCTCGAAGCTGAAATACTCGGGAATACCTTGCATGCCCCAGGGCTTGGCTACGGGCTCGAAACAGCCCACCAGGAGTTTGCCTGCGTCTTCCTTGTAGTAAGCACATTCGTCCTGGACGCGCAGCACCGGCAGGTTCCCGGGCAGCCCCTGCATCGGTTCTGTGACGATGTAGAAATGCTCGGCGGCATGGAGTGGCACTGCGACCCCACACTCGCGCGCAATGGCGTGCGACCACATGCCCCCGCACAGCACGACCGTGTCGGCGGCGATGAAGCCGTCCCGGGTTTCGACCCCGGTGGCCCGGCCGCCTTCGACCCGTATCTTCGTCACCGCCGTGTTCTCGAAGATGCGTGCGCCGCGCATTTTCGCGCCCTTGGCCAGCGCCTGCGTGGTGTCGATCGGATTGGTCTGGCCGTCCTTGCGCAGGAAGACGCCGCCGACCAGGTCGTCCACGTCGAGTAGCGGCCAACGCTCCTTGATCTCACCCGTGCTAAGCACGTCGATTTCCAGGCCAAAGGTCTTGCCCATCGACGCGCCGCGCTTCAATTCCTCGAAGCGTGCCGGATTCTTGGCCACGCTGATCGAACCATTCTGCTTGAAGCCAGTGGCCTGTCCCGTCTCAGCTTCGAGCGAGTGATAAAGATCGGCCGTGTACTTGGCCAGCTCGGTGAGATTGCGCGTCGCGCGCAACTGCCCGACCAGGCCCGCGGCGTGCCAGGTCGTGCCTGAGGTAAGCCGGCTGCGCTCGAACAGCACCACATCGGTGAGCCCGACTTTTGTCAGGTGATAGGCGATAGAACAACCGGCGACACCGCCGCCAATGATTACGACGCCGGCGCGATCGGGGAGCGACATCCGCGACTACAGCCCCTTGGGCCGCATGCCTGCGCGCGGCAGGCGCACCGGGAAACGCCGGCGGATCTCCGCGTCGATGGCCTCCGGCACGTGCGCCGGGAAATGATTCGCAAGGATCTCCGCCACCTTACGCCTGGCGCGCTCGGTGATGTTCGTCGACCCCTGTTCGATCCACTCGTTGGGGCTACGGCGATCGCCGACTGCGGGATAGAGGTATTCCGTCTGCATCAGTTGCAGTGTCTGGCCGCTGCCGAGGAAATGGCCCGGCCCGTTGAGGCACACGTCCTTGATGGTCTCGAAGGAAAGCCGCTCCTCGGTGACTTCGATGCCCTTGATCGTGCGCTGGGCCGCGCCAATGATGTCGTTGTCGATCAGCAGGCTCTCGAGCGAATAGCCCAGCAGGCTGGCGTGCATGCCCGCCGACTCGTAGATCATGTTGACGCCCGAGTTGCCGACCAGCGCGTGATTCAGGGCCTTTTCCGCGCCCGACTGGCCGTCCGCGATCTTCGAATCGGTCATGCCCGACGCCGTGCCGCCCGTGAGCTGGTAGAAATTGGCCATCTGGCCCGCAGCCGATGACAGCAAGGCCTGTTCCGGACTGCCGCCCGACATCGCGCCGGTGCGCAGGTCCGACACGAAGCACCAGGTGCCGAAGATGGCCGGATGCCCCGGCTTGATCGCATTCACGTAGACCAGGCCGGCGAGCACCTCCGCGACTTCCTGAGCGAGCGCGCCCGCGAGCGCCGCAGGCGCCGTCGCGCCCGCCTGCCCGGCTGACAGCAGCAGCACTGGCATGCCGCCGCGCACGGCGACCTCAAGACAGCGGCAGGCGTCGGTGGCGAACTTCATCGGTGGCACGACAAAGCAATTTGACTGGCTGACGAAAGGGCGTTCGCGCCACTGCTTCTCGCCACCCGCAATCATGTGCAGCATCTCAAGCGACGCCTCGAGCTGCTCGGGCTGCACCCAACTGCTGCCCACGTGCTTGGTCGTGCTCATGACCGAGGCGTAGCAGGTATTGAAATCCATCTCGAAGGGATCCGGGATGTCGCGCGGTACGACCGCGCGCTGGAAGAAGTGGATGTGATCCATCACATCGACGATGCGACCGATGTTGTAGAGATCCTGGATCGTCGACTGGCGGTAGACGCCATTCGCATCGACCATGTTCACGGCCGCGCCGGCCGTGCCGAAGTAGGCCCGCTTGCCCCAGGGCTCGAGATCGTGCTTCGGGTCTTGTGCGTGCAGCGGGAAGTTGCGCGCCGCCTTGGCGAGCGTGTCTTCGACCAAAGCCTTCGGATACAGTAGCCGGCCCTGCGGGCTTAAGCTGCACCCCGCTTTGGTCATGATCTCGACGCCTGATTCAGTCGCGTCGGCAAGTCCCACTTCAGAGAGCAGGCGCAATGCGGTCTGGTGGATAAGCTGTACGTCGCCGTCGCTCAGCGGCCGATAGCGCCCGCTCGTCATGCCTGGCCGCACCGGGCGCAGGTGATCGGGCAACGGACCGGCGCGCTCCGCCCGCCGGGCATCGCGCCCCGAGGGTCGCCGGGCTACAATCGGGGCATTGGTCACGCAAATACTCCTACAGGTCCAGCGCCCGGGATTATCGCATGAACAGGCTCGTCAGTTTTACGCAGATGCAGGCGGGCACGCGCGAGGATTACCTGCTGCTCGACCAATCCGAGCGCGACTTTGCGCGCGGGCTGCCTGAGCGGGTGCTCACGGCGCTGCGCGATCTGGACCACGCAGTCGAGGGCTATCCGGTAAGCCGGCTCGAGCACAGCTTGCAGACCGCCACCCGCGCGCGGCGCGACGGCGCCGACGACGAACTGGTGCTGGCCGCACTGCTTCACGACGTGGGCGATCTGCTCGCGCCATACAATCATGCCGAACTGGCCGCGGCACTGATCCGTCCCTACGTGCGCGAGCAGATCAGCTGGATCGTCGAGCAGCATGGCCTGTTCCAGACTTACTACTACGTCCACCACCTCGGCGGTGACCGCCACATGCGCGAGCGGCTGCGGGGCCATCGCTGGTATGACGCCTGCGCTGGCTTTTGCGAGCAATACGACCAGTGTTCCTTCGATCCGAAATACCCCAGCCTGCCGCTGGCGGAGTTCGAGCCATTGGTGCGCGAGATCTTCGCGCGCCAACCGCACGACCCACGCTACACGGCGGCCGCTTGAACCAGGCACTGCGCAGCGACGCGCGTGTCACCTGCGTGGCGGTGCTGCTGGCGCTTGCGCAGGTCCTGGTCGCAGCGGTCGGCAGCGCAGCCGGGAATGATGGCAAGGCTCCAGGGCGTGCGCAGCTGCCGCCGATCCGCCATGTGTTCGTCGTGATACTTGAGAACCAGGCCTACGAGAACAGTTTTGGCCCCGCCTCGCCGGCCCGGTACCTGAAATCGCTCCGGCAACAGGGCGCCAGCGTGCCGAACTACTACGGCATCAGCCACATGAGCCTCGGCAATTACCTGGCGCTCATCAGCGGCCAGGCGCCCAACCCTGCGACGAATTTTGATTGCGAGGTTTATGCCAATTTCGCCAGCACGGGCACGACCACGGATGGGCAGGAAATCGGCAAGGGCTGCGTCTATCCCGCGCATGTGCGCACGCTGGCGAATCAGCTCGAGGAGGCGCACCTGGAATGGAAAGCCTACCTCGAGGACATGGGCAACGACCCGGCGCGCGAAAGCGCCCGCTGCGCCCATCCACCGCTCGGCAAGCCCGACAACACGGAAAGCGCAACGGTCCGTGACCAGTACGCGACGCGCCACAATCCCTTCGTCTACTTCCACGCCATTATCGACACGCCGGCCTGCGACAAAGAGGTGGTCAACCTGCGTGAACTGGCCTCTGACCTGCGCAGCGCCGATACCACTCCCAATTTCGTATTCATCGTGCCCAACCTGTGCCACGACGGACACGATGGCGGCGGCAGCTCGCACTGCGTCAACGGCGAGCCAGGCGGGCTCGTGTCCGCGAACGCCTTCCTGCGCAAGCTCGTGCCACAGATCAGCGCGTCGCGCGCCTTCAGGCGCGACGGCCTGCTCGTCATCACTTTCGACGAGTCGGACATTGCGGATAACTACGACAGCCAGGGCGCCGCGCGCATGGCCGATGGCGCGGCGGCCGCCTGCTGCAACGAACAACCGGGACCCAACATCGCAGCCTACGACCCCAGCCCGGGCTACAAGTCGTCGACGGGAATGAACGGGCCCGGATTGGTGGGGCCGGGCGGCGGGCGGATCGGTGCGGTGATGCTCTCGCCGTTCATCCGTCCCGGCACGATCACAAACACGGCCTACAACCATTACGCGCTACTGCGCAGCGTCGAGGACCTGTTCGCGCTGCCGCACCTGGGCTACGCCGCGCAGGCAGGCCTGCAGCCTTTTGGAGCGGATATCTACACGCGGTCATCGCCTCGTTCAGCCAAGCCCTGATCGCGCAGTATTGCGCGCAGCAGGTCCGGGCGATCGGTGATCATGCCGTCGACGTCCATGGCCAGGATCCGCTCCAGCTCCGCGGGTTCGTTGACAGTCCAGGGTGCGACCAGCAGCCCAAGTTGATGCGCCTCGGCCACCTGGGCAGAGCTGAGATCAAGGTAGTCGGGTGACCAGGTGCCTGCTCCGCTGGCCTTGGCGAGATGGGGCACCGAACGGCCAAATTGGCGCGCATCGAGACCGCCGAGCCAGGGCGACGGCAACGGTTGGTCGAATTGCACCGTGTCGTCATCACCCTGCTGGTCTGTGAGCGCACCGGTCGCAATACCCGGAGCCAGGCGCTGCACGCAGTTCAGCACTCGCCAGTCAAAGCACTGGATCGTAGTGGCCGCAGCCATGCCGCTGGCCTCAACCACGGCCAGGAGCGCCCGGACAAAGGCCTCGGGCGCCGCCGTGAGCTCGGGCTGCAGCGGAAAAGTCTTGACCTCGATATTGAGGCGTACGGCGCGATCGCCGCGACCGTCGATCAGCGCGTACAGCTCGGCCAGGCGCGGGATCCGCTCACCATCAAGCGCTTGCTGCTGCAGGTGAGCACGCTCGTAGGCCGTTCCGGGCCGGATGCGGCCCACGTCGTAGCGCGCCAGTTCGGCGTAATTCACTGTGGAAATGACCGGCCCCGGCCGCGAGAGAAACCGGCCCGTTTCGTCACGTGTGTGATCGGGATTGAGCTGCGGGTCGTGACTGATCACCACCACGCCGTCGCTCGTCATCGCGCAGTCGAGCTCCAGCGTCTTGATCCCGAGCGCCAGCGCGCGCTCGAAGCCGCCCAGCGTGTTCTCGGGCCACAGGCCGCGCGCCCCCCGGTGCCCCTGCAGATCAAATGGCCGCTTGCTCAAACTGCCCCCCACGCATAGAAAATGCCGCACATTCTGAGTCAGTGACGGCCCGCGCATCTCCCGGTACCATTGGGCGGCGCCGGCACCAGGCACTGAGGGGACATTATATGAAACTCGCGACATCGTTATTGCTCGGTGCCGGCATGCTGATGGGAGCGGGCTGTACGCAGCACGCCGCGGACAAGTCGTCCGCCAATGCCGACGATGCCAAGACGCTGCGCATCATCACCTGGTCCGACTACATCCCGCAGGAAATCGTTGACCAATTCAAGCGGGAGACCGGCATCCAGGTCGAGGTCTCGCTTTCGAACAATGAGGAGATCATCTCCAAGCTCCGCGCCACTGGCGGCGCCGGATTTGATCTGGCACAGCCCTCGCAGGACCGCATCGTCAGCGCGCAGCAGGAATTCCGTATTTACCGGTCCATCGATCTCGCCAAGGTTAAGGTGGCCGAGTTCAGGCCCGACCTCCTCGAGATCGTAAAGAAGAATGCGACGCTCGACGGCAAGCTTTACGCCCTGCCTTACGTCTGGGGAACGGAGGGGCTGCTGGTCAATTCAAAGCGCGCCACCATCAGCGACTATATGGATCTGTGC
This sequence comes from Gammaproteobacteria bacterium, assembly GCA_025359205.1. Taxonomy (GTDB): domain Bacteria; phylum Pseudomonadota; class Gammaproteobacteria; order Steroidobacterales; family Steroidobacteraceae; genus FEN-1191. Next base: position 25,733 of record JANYHD010000026.1, on the reverse strand, counting down.
CGGCCGGACCTGAAAGGCAAGACCTCCGTGCGCCTGCGCCGGCCTACGCTGATGGCCTTCGCGCTGGCCATAGGCAAGGACCCGTTCGCGCTCTATGGCGACACCAAGGCTTACACTGCGCTGATGGACGAAGTGGGCCGCACGCTTATCGCCTGCAAGCCGAACTTCCGGTTCTTCTACGACAACAAGGACCAGCTCATCAATGGCGTGCGCTCCGGTGAGATCGTGGCGTCGATGATGTGGGACTCGGTCAGCTGGAAACTCAATCGCGAGAACCCGGATCTCAGGTACATCAACCCGAAGTCGGGCGCCATCGCCTGGCTCGACACGATGGCGCTGCCTGCGCGCGGCCGTAACGAAGCCGGTGCCTACGCGTGGATCAATTTCACCATGCGGGCAGACATTGCGGCGAAGATCGCCAAGTCGATCGGGAACTTTTCAGCCTCGCAGGACGCCGATGCTCTGATGGATCCCAGGCTCAAGGCGCAATTTGCCGAGAGCTTTCCCGATGGCATGAAGAACATGAAGTGGTATCCGGCCATTCCGCCGGGCCTCGAGGAGATCGAGGGCCGGGTGCTCGACCGGGTCAAGGCGGCAAATTGACCATGGCAGCGCTCTCCTCCGCCACCGGCGCGCCCCCCGACCTGGAAGCACGCGCGGTCATTAAGCGCTTCGGCGCGCACGTTGCCGTCGACAACCTGTCTTTCAGTGTCGCGCGCGGCAGCTTCTTCTCCATCCTCGGTCCCTCGGGCTGTGGCAAGACCACGCTGCTGCGCATGATTGCCGGCTTCATCGCTCCGGATGCGGGCGACATCCAGATTGGTGGCCGCAGCATGGCTGGCGTGGCGCCCAACCGACGGCCGGTCAACATGGTGTTCCAGCACCTGGCGCTGTTTCCGATGATGAACGTCGGCGAGAACGTTGCCTTCGGGCTGGCGCGGCGCGGCGTGGCGCGCGCCGAGCGCAACCGCAAGGCCGACGCCATGCTCGAGCGCGTCGGCCTCGGCGGTGCGAGCGGCAAACGCGTCGACGAATTGTCGGGCGGACAGCGTCAGCGCGTAGCCATCGCACGGAGCCTCGTGCTCGAACCCACCCTGCTGCTGCTGGACGAGCCCCTGGGCGCCCTCGACCTGAAGCTGCGCGAACACATGAAGATCGAGCTCAAGCAGCTCCAGTCCGCGTTTGGCACGACGTTTGTCTACATCACGCACGATCAGTCGGAGGCGCTGGTGCTTTCCGATCACGTCGGCGTCATGAATCGCGGCCACTTCGAGCAGCTGGGCACGCCGCAGGAACTGTACTACGCGCCCGCCACGCCCTTTGTCGCCGCTTTCGTCGGCGCCAACAACCGCATGGCCGGCAAGGCCAGCGCCGTCAACGGCGAGTTGGTCGACGTCGCGACCAGCGCGGGCTGGCAGATCCGTGCCCGACGGCATGGTCCAGTGGCGACCGGCGCCGCTGTGGAAGCCTTTGTCCGGCCGGAAGCGGCCACTATCGCACGCACGAGCGCCGAGCTGGCGGCCTTGCCTGGCCAGATGGTGCATGAGGGGGACGTCGAGAGCCTGTTGTTCGACGGCGCCAATTCCGCGGTGCTGGTGCGAGAGCTGAAGAGCCGCTTCGAATTCCGCATCGCGCTGCCGCAAACCGGGCGCTATGCCGATCTCAAAGTAGGCGAGCGTATCTCCTTCAGCTTCGATCCCGAGCGGGCCGCGTGTTTCGCGGCACCGTCCGCCCATGCTTGAGGCCACGGCGACTGCGGCCTGGCACCGGCGGCTGATGCTGGGCCTGTTGCTGGCGCCGGCGCTGATCTGGCTGTTCGCGCTGATCGTGCTGCCGCACCTTGATCTCGCATTGCTATCCTTCCGCGAATCAGTCGCGCCGCGCCAGTACGTGCCGAGCCTGACGCAATACCGCACCTTTTTTGTTGAACCGCTTTACTGGCATGTGTTTGCACGCACCGCGATTCTGTCGGCCATCGCCACCGCACTCACGCTGCTGATCGCCTTCCCGGTGGCCTGGACGATCGCCAAGCTGGCGCGCGGCCGCATGGGCGCGCTGCTGTTCGTGGTGTGCCTGATTCCGTTCTGGGTAAGCGAAACGGTGCGCACGCTCGGCTGGATGATCCTGCTGCGCGAATCTGGCGTGCTGCCCGCGTTCCTCGCGCACCTGGGTGTGACCCACGGGCCAATAGAACTTCTGTACCATGATGCGACCATATTGGTTGGTCTCGTATACACATCCCTGCTCTTCATGGTGGTGCCGCTGGTCGGGAGTCTCGAGAGCCTGGACAATTCCTTGATCGAGGCAGCCTATGACCTGGGCAGCGGCGGCTTCGCCATCCTGCGCAAGATCGTCATCCCACACGCGGCGCCGGGCATCACCGCTGGCTGCATCGTCGTGTTCATGCTCACGCTCGGTAACTACCTCACGCCCACGCTGCTCGGCGGCAAGAACTCGTTGTGGTTTACTGAACAGATCTACTCCCAGTTCATTACCCGCTTCAACTGGGAACAGGGCGCGGCCTTCGGCTTCCTGCTGCTGGCGCTGTCGACCGCCATGGTCTGGTTTGGATTGAAGCTCAGCGGTCAGCGCTTCAGCGACGTGATGCGGCGCACATGATCCCCTCCCTCCCCCGGCCACTGTGGCTGCGCGCTTCGACTGCCCTATTCCTGGTGGCGTTCCTGGTGTTCCTGTTCCTGCCGCTGGTCATCGTCGCGGTCTTCGCCTTCAACAACGCCAACTATCCGGCCCCGCCCTGGCACGGCTTCACGCTCGACTGGTTCCTGGGCAATGAATCTCTGGGTCGCGTCGGCCTTTTCAAGGACAGAGCGCTGCTGGCCAGCATCTGGACCAGTTTCGTGGTCGCCTGTTGGGTCACGACGCTTTCTGTCGTCGTGGGCACAGCCAACGCCTTTCTCATGGAGCGTGCAAAGTTTCCGGGCAAGGGGGCCCTGTCGATGCTGATGCTGGTGCCACTGGTCATACCGGGCGTGATCCTCGGCATCTCGATCCTGGCCTTCGCCAGCCGTGTTGCCGACTTCGCCAGCGACGTGTTCGGATTGGAACTCGACTTCCTGCGACCGGGCCTGCCGTTGGTGGTGCTGGGACAATTTTCCTACATCGTCGCCATTGCGACGCTCACCATCAGCGCCCGCCTCAAGCGCTTCGACCGTACGCTCGAGGACGCGGCGCTTAACCTCGGCGCCACGCGGCCGGCGGTGCTGCGTACCATCACCCTGCCCTACCTGCGGCCGGCGCTGATCGGTTCTGCGGCGATCGCCTTCCTGATGTCCTTCGAGAACTTCAACACCACGCTGATGCTGGTGGGCGCCGACTCGCCGCTGACCATCATGATGTACGGCCGCATGCGCGAGGGCGCAACCCCGGTGCTGAATGCGGTCAGCCTGTTCCTGATGGTCGCCTCGGCGCTGCTGGCGCTGACGCTGATGCGGCGCAATGACCGCAAGGATGCTTAGTAATTGTCCGGTACGCTGATACTCGTCAATCTGTCTGGATACGTGGGCCTGCTGCTGTGGGGCACCCACATGGTCAGCACCGGCGTGCAGCGCGGCTTCGGCACGAGCCTGCGGCGCGCACTTGAACGCAACCTGGGTGATCGCTGGCGCGCTTTCTTCACCGGCGTCGGTATCACCGCGCTCCTGCAGAGCAGCACGGCCGTCGGACTGATGGCCACCTCGTTCACAGCCGCGGGCGTGATTGCGCTCCCACCGGCACTGGCCGTGATGCTCGGCGCCAACGTCGGCACGGCACTGGTGGCCCAGGCGCTATCGTTCAACATCGCGGCCTTCGCACCACCGCTGGTGCTGTGCGGCGTGCTCAGCTTCCGCTGGTCGCGCGGCAGCCGCCTGCGCAACATCGGGCGTGCGGTGATAGGCCTCGGCCTGATGCTGATGGCCCTGGCGCTGCTCCAGCACACGCTCGCGCCGGTCGAGAACACGCCCGTGCTGCGTTCGTTCGTGCAGGCCTTGGCGACCGATCCGCTGCTGGCCGTGGTGCTCGCAGCGCTGCTGACCTGGGGCTGCCACTCAAGTGTGGTCATCGTGTTGGTGGTGGGTTCGCTCGCCGCCAATCACGTCATCGGCCCGACCGAAACCCTGGCGCTGGTGCTGGGCGCGAATCTGGGTGGCGCCATGCCGGCGCTCTTGCACGCCTCGACTCCCGAAGCACGCCGCTTGCCCCTGGGCAATTTGCTGGTGCGCCTGGTCGGCGTGTTGCTGGTGCTGCCGTGGCTGACGCCAATCACGCACCTCATGGCGCGCTTCGTGCCGGGTGACGCGCGCCTGGCGGTCAATTTTCATCTCCTGTTCAACCTGGCGCTGGCCGCGGCGTTCCTGTTTGCCGTCAAGCGCAGCGCGCGAATGCTGCTGTATTGGCTGCCAGACCCGCCGCGCCCGGCCGATCCGGGCCGCCCCCTGTACCTCGAACGGGCCGCCATCGACGCCGCCAGCGTCGCACTGGCGAACGCATCGCGCGAAACCCTGCGTATGTCGGACCTGACGGCCGCAATGCTGGGCAGCACACTGGAATTGCTGCGCTCTGGTGACACGGCGCACGCCGCGGGCATCAACGCCAACGACAAGGCGACGCGCCAGCTTGGCGGCGCCATCCGCAGCTATCTCGTGGCCATCGGCGGTGAGCAGACACTCGATGATCGCCGTGAGGGCGACAAGGGCCAGGAGATCCTGGCCGCAGTCATCAACTTCGAGCACATTGCCGACATCGTCGCCAACAGTCTGGCCGACTTCGCCGTCAAGGAGCTCAAGCGCGGCCAGTTGCTGACACAGGAGGAAATCGCGGTCGTCACGCGCATGCACGGCGAACTCATCGAGAGCCACAAGCTGGCGCTGGCCGTGTTCCTGCGCGGCGACCTGGCGGCTTCGCAGCAGCTGGTGGGCCGCAAACGTCAGTTCCTGCAGATGGAAGCCGAGGCCACAGCGCTCAGCGTGCGCTTGCTGCGCGAGGCGGCAACGGCGGGCCTCGCCGCCGGCACCGATACGGTCACTCTGGCCGCGGAAGAGAGCGGCCTGTTGCTGCGAATCGTCCGCGACCTGCGGCGCGTCCATTCCCACCTGGCGAGTTTCGCCTACCCCGTACTGCAGCGGGCACGCCCCAAGACCCGCGCCGGCGCCGCTGCGGGCAACGAGGGCCCGGACTCGCCCTAAGCCTGAAGCCGCTTCCGGCCGCTCCGGCCGCTGACGCTTTTGCGCATGGAATTGTCGCTATTGGAGCGCTTCAGGACCGGCCAGTGGCTAGACTTAGCCACGAGGGGATCCCAAACATGAAATCTCATGCTCGTGTCGTGGTCATCGGCGGCGGCGTCGTCGGGGTCAGTACGCTCTATCACCTGGTCAAGAAGGGCTGGACAGACGTGGTGCTGCTGGAGCGATCTGAGCTGACCGCAGGCTCGACCTGGCACGCGGCCGGCCTCCTGCCCCTGTTCAACATGAGCTACACCGTCGGGCAGCTGCACAAGTACTCGGTCGACCTGTACAAGCGCTTGCAGGCCGAAACGGGCCAGGACGTCAGTTTTCACGTGACCGGCAATCTGCGCCTGGCGACCAATGCGCAGCGCATGGATGAGTACTACAAGTATTGCGGTACCGCCAACACCATTGGGGTGCCCTTCGAGGTCATCACCCCCGAGCAGGTAGCCAGGCTCTGGCCGCTCGTCAACCTGGGCGATGGCAAGGAGACCGCGAAGATCGTCGGCGCGCTCTATCACCCGGATGACGGCCATATCGCGCCCGCTGACCTGACCATGGCGCTGCGCAAGGGCGCCCGCGCCGGCGGCGCGGAGATCAACGAACGCACCGAAGTGACCGGCGTTGCGCGCACGAGCGCGGGCGAATGGCGTGTCACGACGAACAAGGGCGACATCGTCACCGAACACGTGGTCTGTGCGACGGGCAACTATGCCCGCCAGACTGGCCGCATGTTCGGGCTCAACGTGCCGGCCATACCGGTCGAGCACCAGTACATCATTTTCGAGGAATCGCCGAAGCTCAAGGCCTATCGCAACGGCGGCGGGCGCGAGCTCGCGGTGCTGCGCGAGTCCGACCAGTCGTATTACCTGCGCGAGGAGCGCATGGGCTGGATCCTCGGTCCCTACGAGCACGGCGCACCTGCGCGATTCGCCGATGGCGTGCCCGACTGGTTTGGCAAGAGCCTGTTCGAGGGTGACATCGATCGCCTCGCCCCGCACGTCGAGGCCGCGGGGCGCCGTGTGCCCGCGCTCGCCGATTGCGGTATCAAGGACATCATCAACGGACCCATCTCGTATACGCCCGATGGCAGCCCACTGGTGGGACCTGCCTGGAACCACCGCAACTTGTGGCTCAACGAGGGACACAGCTTCGGCGTCACGGCTGCAGGTGGCTCAGGCTGGCAGCTCGCAGAATGGATCGTCGAGGGCGAACCCGGCATCGACATGCTCGCGACCGATCCACGGCGTTTCGGCCCCTACACTTCCAAGCGCTACGTCGTGAAGAAGAACGAGGAGACCTACCAGGAAGTCTTCACGATTCATTTCCCGGACGAGGAGCGCCCGGCCGCGCGCCCCGCCAAGACGAGCCCGATCTACGGCCAGCTGGATCAGCTGGGCGCGGTCTGGGGCCAGCGCTATGGCTGGGAGCGCGCCAACTGGTTCGCGCCGCCCGGCGTCGAGCGCAAGGACAGGTGGAGTTTCCGGCGCAGCAATTATTTCGAGCACGTGGGCATGGAATGCCTGCGGATGCGCAACCAGGTCGGCATCATCGATCTCACGCCATTCACCAAGCACATCGTCAGCGGCGCCGGTGCGGAAGCCTGGCTCGACTCGCTGGTCGCGAACAAGGTGCCGGTCAAGGGCGGGCGCATTGCACTGTGCCACGCGCTCACGCCACGCGGGGGCATCCGCTCCGAATTCACGATCACGCGCCTGCCGGATGGCACCTTCTACGTAGTCAGCGCCGGCGCCGCCGAACGCTATGATGCCGACTACCTGCAAAAACACCTGCCGGCCGACGGCTCGGTGGCACTGCAGAACATCACCACAGCGCGCGGTTGCTTTGTCGTGGCGGGTCCGCGCTCGCGCGACGTGCTGGCCAAACTCACCGACGCAACACTCGACAATGCGGCTTTCCCCTGGCTGTCCAGCCAGGTGCTGGAAGTTGGCCTCGCGGTCGACGTCTATACGCTGCGCGTCAATTTCGTCGGCTCGCTCGGCTGGGAACTGCATTTCCCGATTGAATACGCCCATCACCTCTTCGATGCGCTGTTCACTGCGGGCGCCGAGCATGGTATCGGCATGGCCGGGATGCGTGCGATGGAGTCCATGCGCCTGGAGAAGTCCTACCGCATGTGGGGCAGTGACATGACGCGCGACTACACGCCCTTCGAGACCGGGCTCGAGCGCTTCGTGCGCCTGAACAAGGGTGAGTTCATCGGGCGCGCGGCATTGCTGCAGCAGCAGGCGGCAGGTGTGCCCAATCATTTCGTCACACTCATCGTCAAGGGCGTGACGGATGCCGACCCGCTCGGCAACGAACCACTGTTCGACGCGGACGGCAAGATGGTCGGGCGCGCGACGGCCGGCGGCTATGGGCATGCGGTCCGGCAGAGCATCGCCATTGGCTATGTTCAACCGGCATGCTCAGCCCTGGGCACGGAGTTGCAGATCGAGATCCTCGGCAAGCGCCACGCGGCCACGGTCGTGCGCGAATCGCCCTACGATCCGGACAATCTCCAGCTGCGGGCCTGATCGCCAAGACCTGCAGACACACAAAGGACCCATGACGAGCAGGTTCTCAGGCTGGTCGCTGCTGCTGGGCGGGCTTTCGGGGCAGCGCCGCTGGAGCGAGCAGTGGCGCGCCGCGGAGCCGAAGCGCGGGTATGACGCGATCATCGTTGGCGGCGGCGGGCATGGCCTGGGAGCCGCCTACTACCTGGCTAAAGAACACGGCATCCGCAATGTCGCCGTGCTGGAAAAGGGCTGGATCGGCGGCGGCAACACCGGCCGCAACACCACCATCATCCGCTCGAACTACCTGTTCGCCGAAAGCTCAGCGCTCTACGACCACGCGGTCAAGCTCTGGGAGACGCTGTCCCAGGAATTGAACTACAACGTGATGTACTCGCCACGCGGCGTGCTGATGCTCGCGCACAACGTGCACGACGAGCAGGTGGCGAAGCGTCACATCCATGCCAACTACGCCAACGGCGTCGACAACGAGTGGCTGACGCCACAGCAGGCGAAGGAATTCTGCCCGCCGCTCAACATCAGCAGCGAGCTGCGCTACCCGGTGCTCGGCGGCGCGCTGCAGCGCCGCGGCGGCACCGCGCGCCACGACGCCGTGGCCTGGGGCTACGCCCGCGCCGCCAGCGCGCTCGGCGTGGACATCATCGAGAACTGCGAGGTCACGGGCCTGCGGCGCGACAGCAACGGCGAAATCAGCGGCGTGGAGACTACGCGTGGGGCGATCGAGAGCCGGCGCGTGGGCGTGTCGGCGGCCGGTCACAGCTCGGTGGTGCTGCAGATGGCGGGCGTACGCTTGCCACTCGAGAGTTTCCCGCTGCAGGCACTGGTATCGGAACCGGTCAAACCCATCATCCCCTGTGTTGTCATGTCAAACACCATTCACGCTTACGTCAGTCAGTCCGACAAGGGCGAACTGGTGATTGGCGCCAGCACTGACGCCTACACTTCCTACACCCAACGCGGCGCACTGCACGTCAACCTGCACACGCTCGAGGCCGTCTGCGAGCTGTTTCCGGCCTTTCGCCGCCTGCGCATGCTGCGCAACTGGGGCGGCATCGTCGATGTCACGCCAGACCGTTCACCGATCATCGCGAAGACGCCGGTGCCCGGGCTGTACGTCAACTGCGGCTGGGGCACGGGCGGGTTCAAGGCAACCCCTGGCGCCGGGCACCTGCTTGCCTGGACGCTTGCACGCGATGCGCCGCATGCACTCAACTCGGCGTTCACGATCGAGCGCTTCCGCGATGGCACGTTGATCGACGAAGCGGCCGCCGCCGCGGTCAATCACTGACATGCTGGTCATCCCCTGCCCGTATTGCGGCCCGCGGCCCGAGCTGGAATTCAGCTACGGCGGCCAGGCCCATGTCGCACGCCCCACGGCAGCCTCGAATCCCAGTCCCGCGGACTGGAACGCGTTCCAGTACGAGCGCGCCAACATCAAGGGCCTGCACGCCGAGCGCTGGCGGCATATCCACGGCTGCGCGCGCTTTTTCAACGTGATCCGCGATACCACCACGGATGAGATCGTGCGCAGTTACCGGAGCGGCGAAAAGTGAGCGGCCACTACCGTACCGCCTCGGGCGGAATCGACCTCGAGCGCTCCAGGCCGATTCGTTTCGAATTCGACGGCCAGGCGTACCAGGGCCTGCAGGGCGACACGCTCGCCTCTGCACTGCTCGCCAACGGCGTGCACCTGGTTGGCCGCTCCTTCAAGTACCACCGCCCACGCGGCATCATGGCGGCAGGACCCGAGGACCCGAATGCCCTGGTCACCGTGCGGCGCGATGCGGCCCGCTCGACTCCGAACCTCAGTGCGGCGCAGGTCGAACTGTACGAGGGCCTGGTTGCGCACAGCCAGAATCGCTGGCCTTCGCTGCGCTTCGACGTCGGCCGCATCAACGACCTGCTGTCGCGCTTCATTCCCTCCGGCTTTTACTACAAGACCTTCATGTGGCCACGCACGGCCTGGCACAGTCTGTATGAGCCGCGGATTCGTGCCGCGGCCGGACTGGGCGTCGCAGCGACCGAGGCAGATCCGGATGTCTACGCTCAACGTTACGGTCACTGTGAGGTACTTATAGTTGGCGCAGGGCCCGCAGGCCTTGCGGCAGCGCTGACCGCGGCCCGGAGAGGCGCGCGCGTCCTGCTCTGCGATGAACAGGCGCTGCCGGGCGGCTCACTGCGCGCGGACACCGGCACCCGCATCGATGGCAAGGCTGCCACCGACTGGCTGCGCGAGACGATGCTGGAGCTGGCCCAGGCCCAGAATGTCACGGTGCTCACGCGCACGACCGCGTTCGGCTACCTGCCACACAACATGGTGTGCTTGAGTGAACGGCTGACCGATCATCTCGCCTCGCCGCCGGCCTCGAAACCGCGCGAACGCCTGTGGCAGGTGCGAGCGCGCCAGGTGATCTTCGCGACCGGCGCAATCGAGCGGCCGCTGGTGTTTCCAGGAAATGATCGTCCCGGCATCCTGCTCGCGGGAGCTGCACGCAGTTTCCTCAACAGGTTTGGCGTGCTGCCAGGCCGGCGCGTCGTCATCCTGACGGCGCACGATGAGGCCTACCGCACAGCACTCGAGCTGCAGGCGGCGGGCGCCCAGATCGTTGCGCTGGCAGATCTGCGCGCACGGGCCTCAGGGCCGCTCATCGATGCCGCACGCGGCGCGGGTCTCGCGATTCGTAGGAACACTACCGCAGTCGGCACGCGCGGAAATCTGCGCGTCTGTGCGGTGGGTCTTGCGGCGGTGGACGCAGACGGCGCCGCGGCGGGGGACACTGACTGGGTCAGCTGCGACACGCTGCTGATGTCTGGTGGATATACGCCCAGCGTGCACCTGCACTCCCAGGGGCGTGGCAAGCTGCGCTGGGAAGAAACAGCACAGGTTTTCGTGCCCGCGGAGGCAGGCCAGAGCTGCCGCTCCGTGGGCGCCTGCAAGGGTCTTACTGGCGCTGCGTTGGCGGCTGTGTTCAACCAGGCGGCTACGGCAGCTCGGGACGCAACCACTGAATGCGGATTCGAGGCTCTGCCCGTCACGATTGCGGTCAGCGACGATACCAGCGCTGGGGGTGGGTGGCTTGGCACCCTGCCCCAAGCTGCGCGACCGCGCGGCGGCAAGGCCTTCGTGGACTGGCAGAACGACGTCACAGCCGCCGATCTCGGTCTCGCAGTGCGCGAAGGCTTCCGTTCGATCGAGCACATCAAGCGCTATACGACCACCGGCATGGCAACCGACCAGGGCAAGACTTCGAATCTGAACGCCCTGGCGATCGCTGCCCGGCAGCTCGGTCGCACCATTCCTGAGGTCGGACTCACCACCTTCCGCATGCCCTATCTGCCGGTCGGGTTCGGCGGGTTGGCCGGCTACGCCCGCGGCGAATTGTTCGCGCCGTTGCGCAAGACGCCGATGTATGGGTGGGCCGCGGCACGCGGTGCGGTGTTCGAGCCGGTGTCGATGTGGCAACGCGCCCGGTATTTCCCGGAACGTGGCGAAGACATGCACCAGGCCGTGGCGCGCGAATGTCAGGTCGTACGGCGTAGTTGCGGCATCTTTGACGCAACTACACTGGGCAAGATCGAAGTTGCCGGACCCGATGCGATCGAGTTCATGAATCGCATGTACGTCAACAACTGGAACTCGCTGGCCGTCGGCCGCTGCCGCTACGGCATCCTGCTGCGCGATGACGGCTTCGTGTTCGATGATGGCGTGGTGGCGCGCACGGCAGAGGATCGCCTGCACGTGACCACCACCACGGGAGGTGCGCCACGCGTGCTTGGCCTAATGGAAGACTACCTGCAGACGGAGTGGCCGCAGCTCAAGGTGTGGCTTACTTCGACCACTGAGCAGTGGGCGGTGATCGCCGTGCAGGGCCCGCGAGCCCGCGACGTGCTCGAGCCGCTGGTCGAACAGGCGGATCTGTCGGCCGCCTCACTCCCTCACATGGCCATGACGCGCGCACTCGTGTGCGGCGTGCCGGCGATGATCTTCCGCGTCAGCTTCACCGGCGAGCTCGGCTACGAGATCAATGTGCCGGCCGACTACGGCGCGGAGGTGTGGCGCGCGGTGTGGGAGTCAGGCCAGGCGCACGGGATGTGCGCCTACGGCACTGAAAGCATGCACGTGCTGCGCGCCGAAAAGGGCTACATCATCGTGGGCCAGGACACGGACGGCACCATGACACCCGATGATGCGGGCGTGGGCTGGGCGGTGGGCAAGAGCAAGTCCGAATTCGTCGGCATGGTCTCACTCCGCAAGCGCGCGCTCCAGGACCCAAACCGCAAGCAGCTGGTTGGCTTGTTGACGGCTGATCCCAGGCACGTGCTGGAAGAAGGCAGCCAGATTGCGGCGACGCCGGGCCAGCGGCCCCCGATGCAGCTGGTAGGCCATGTGACTTCGTCGTATTACAGCTCCGTGCTCAGGCGCTCGATCGCGCTGGCTGTCGTGAACGGCGGTCGCTCGCGGATGGGCGAAACACTTTACGTGCCCACGCCAGCCGGCGAGTCGGCGGTCACCGTGACGCAACCTGTCTTCTACGATTCAAAAGGGGAGCGGCTCAATGGCTGAGCCGGCAAAGCGCCAGCCACCCAGCGTCGCGCCACTTGCGGGGCTGCGGGTCCTCGCGCCGCTGGCACGCTATGCACTCCGCGTAGACCTCGCCGTGGCCGCCGCCGCCGCCGCCGCCGCCGCCGCCGCGGGCGCGGGCGCGGGGATCATGCCCCTCGCAACCGCAGTCTGCCGGGCCAGCCAGCTGCGTGATTGGCACGCACTGTGGCTGGGCCCAGACGAACAATTGCTGCTCGGTCCCGCCGCAGCCGGCGCAGCCTTTGCCGCAGCCGTCGGCAATGCGCTGCAGGGCGTGCCTCATTCGTTGGTGGATGTGAGTCACCGCCAGGGCGCGCTGGAGGTTTCAGGTCCTGCCGCGGCAACACTGCTCAACGCGGCTTGCCCGCTGGACCTCGGGCTCGCTGCCACACCCGTGGGATTCTGCAGCCGCACCGTGTTTGGCAAGGCGGAGATCGTGTTGTGGCGCCGCGCCGAGCACGCATTCCAGCTCGAAGTCTGGCGTTCCTTCCTGCCTTACGTGCACGGCCTGCTCACGCTGGCCGCCGCCGAATGAAACGCGCGATGTACGAACGATTTGCAATTACCGATGGCGCCAGCGGCGCTGCGCGTCAACTTGCATCAGCTGCGCCAATTGGCGAAGATTCCATAGCGGTCGGGCAATCACGCCTGATGGCTGATTCCATAAGATTGCGGGGGCCCAAGTGAATACGAAACTTTCCTGTGCTATTGCTGCCATCCTCGGTGGCACCTCGATCGGTGCCACCACCGCCGCATTCGCCGCCGACGCTGCTGCGGCCGACACTTCCGCCAGCGGCTCGCTCGAAGAAGTCATCGTCACGGCCCAGCGCCGCACCGAGAGCATGCAGAACGTGCCAATCTCGATGCAGGCCTTCACGGCGCAGACGCTGCAGCAGTTGAATATCTCGACCTTTGACGACTACATCAAGTACCTGCCCAACGTCTCGAGCGCAAACAACGGCCCTGGCCAGAACGAAGTATTCATGCGCGGCCTGAGCGCGGGCGCCCAGGCCAGCCAGGGCAGCGGCTCGACCGGCGTGTATCCGAACGTCGCGATTTACCTGGATAACCAGTCCGGTCAGCTTCCGAACCGCAACCTCGACATCTACGCCATCGATCTCAAGCGCATCGAGGTGCTTGAGGGTCCGCAGGGCACGCTGTTCGGCTCAGGCGCCGAGGCCGGCACGGTCCGCTACATCACCAATGAACCGAAACTCGATGTGATCGAGGGCAGTTTCAAGGTGGGCACAGGCGTCACGACTCACGGCGACCCGAACGGTGAAATCTCAGGTGTCGTTAACCTGCCGGTAATACAGGACCGGATGGCGGTCCGCGCCGCGGCATTCTTCGATCGTCGTGGCGGTTACATCGACAACGTGGCCGCGACCTTCACCCGCCACGACACCGATGTCGGCATCCACAATGCCAATTACGCGACCTCGTGTGACGTTGGCGCGCCGGTCGCCGGCGCCTGCCCGGGCGGTTCGAACGCGACCGCCTTCGGAGTTCCGCCCGGCAGCCCTTCGCTCAGCAATGCGGCGATCGCGGACAAGTCCATAAACCCCACGACCTACAGCGGCATACGCACCGAAGTCCTGTACAAGTTCAATGACGCGTGGGACGTGCTGATCAGCGAGATGTACCAAAAGCTGGAAACCCAGGGCGTGTTCTACCAGCAGCCAAACGCCCCGGACAGCACGGCGGCCAATCCGCTGCTGCTGAACCCGCTCGAGGTGACGTTGTTCAACAACGCCTTCGATCACGACCAGTTCAACAACCTGGCCCTGACCGTGAACGGGAAGTTCGGCGACCTGAAGGCGGTCTACACGGGTGGCTACCTGGAGCGGCGCGTCGAACAGGTCGGCGACTACACCAACTACGCGCGCGGTTTCTATGCCGACTATTACCAGTGTTTTGGGCCCACCTCATATGACGCAGCGCTCACACCGACCTGCTTCAGCCCCAGCGCCACCTGGCACTCGGCCGAGCGGAATGAACACATGCAGCACGAGTTCCGCCTCAGCACGCCGGATGACTGGCGCATGCGGTTCATCGGCGGCCTTTACTACGAGGACAACAAGCTGTTCGACCGCACCGACTGGCGCTACAAGAATGTGCCATCCTGCAGCGCAACGCTCACCACGGGCTGCTTCGCCGATATCGGCACCTTCCCCGGCACCACCGTCGAGGGCCCCGGCATCCAGACGCCCCACAGCTCCTTCTACCAGGACACGGTGCGCGAAACGAAGCAGACCGCGTTCTTTGCGTCTTTCGACTACGACCTGATTCCGAAGGTGCTGACTCTGACGGTAGGCACACGCCACTTCCGCTTCGAAAACACGTCGGCGGGCAGCGTCATTTCCAGTTTTGGCTGCTTTGAAGCAGCCGTGACGCCGGATGGTTGCCACAGTCCGAGCTATTCCTACAATCTGAACGCGCAGAATCTTGCCGCGACTGAGTCAGGCTTCAAGAGCCGTGCCAATCTCACCTGGCATGCCACGCACGACGCCATGTTGTACTACACCTATTCCCAGGGTTTCCGGCCGGGCGGCTTCAACCAGAATGGCGGCACACAGCACGCCTATGGGCCCGATGGCGTACAGCAGTTCGAGAACCCGAAGGCCTATCAGTCCGACAAGCTGACCAACAACGAGATCGGCTGGAAGACCGAATTCCTGAACCACCGTCTGCAGTGGAATGGCGCCATCTACCAGGAGAATTGGGACAACGTCCAGATCGCTTTCTTCAACCCCGGACTGCTGGGCAACATCTTCTTCGATACCAACGGACAGAACTTCCGCATCAGGGGCATCGAGACCTCGCTCGTGGCGAAGCCGACCGATGGCCTGACGCTGCAGGCTGCGGCTTCCTGGAACCAGAGCGAGCAGACCAACGAACCCGTGCTCATCGATAACGTGCCGGGCAGCGTGAACTTCGGCAAACCGATCACTGAGTATTGCGCTTCTGACGGCACGGGCTGCACGCAGCTGGGCAGCCCTTTCGGCCCGAAGGGCGCGCCGAGCGCCAACGCACCACCCGTGCAGTTCAGCGTCCGCGCGCGCTACGAATGGACGATATCGGACTATCACGTCTTTGCGCAGGCGGGCGCATCGCACACCGGCCATTCCTATACACAGGCCGGCGCGAACCCGACGCTGGCCCAGGCCGGCCTGACAACTTCAAGGTTGCGCTTTGAACTGCCAGCCTTTTCGACCGTCGACGCCTCGGTCGGCATTGCCAGGGACAACTGGAACGCGACCCTCTACGGTGAAAACCTCAGCAACTCCAACGCCAGCTCCTTTACCAGCACTGATCAATTCATCGTCGAGGAATCGCCACTCCGTCCGCGGGTCATCGGATTGAGCGTCGGCTGCAAATTCTGAGTGCCGGGCCCGGTTCCTGAAGCCGAACTTGCGCGCATCCAGGCGCTGATCGAAGCTGGCAGCTACCAGGGCGCATTGACCGCGGCGCGCGCGCTCGCGGTCAATGCGCCGGCGCACCGCGACGTGCTGTATTCAATCGCCGTCAGCCAACGCTTTCTCAGGCAGGAGCAGGCCGCCCTTGAAACGTTGGCCCAACTGCGTGTACTCGCTCCCGATTTCAGTCGCCTGTACCAGGAAATCGGCTACTGCCGCGCCGGTTTGCGCGACGGGCCCGCCGCGATCGAAGCATTTCTCAAGGCGGTGACCCGCAACCCCGCCCTGTCTGGCAGCTGGACCATGCTGCAGCGCCTGTATTCCATGATCGGCGACCAGGCGGCCGCCAGTGCCGCCGCCGGGCACGTCGCCGTGCTGGCGCGTCTCCCGCCCGAAGTCGTCACGGCCACCAGCCTGTTTTCCGACGGTGATCTGGCGGCTGCCGAGGCGATGGTGCGCGCCTATCTCCTTAAACACGGCAACCATGTCGAAGCGATGCGCCTGCTGGCGCGGATCGGCCTCGCGCAGGACGTGCTCGACGATGCGGAATATCTACTGCGCGCGGTACTGGATCTCGAGCCCGGCTATCGAGCGGCGCGCTTCGACTATGCCTCGGTGCTGCTGCGGCGACACCGCCACCAGGCGGCCATCGACGAGCTGGAGCAGCTCTGCCAGGCGGAACCCGGCAATCGTACCTTTCGCACGAACCTGGCGACGGCCTACGCCGGCCTCGGCAAGCACGAACAGGCGCTCGCGACTTACCGCGAGACCGAACGCACAGGCCCTCCCAGCGCGGACCTCCAGCTCTCCGTCGGCCACTGCCTCAAGACCCTGGGCGATACGCCGGCCGCCATACAGGCGTACCGGGAGGCAGCGCGCATCCGGCCCGACTTTGGCGACGCCTACTGGAGCCTCGCGAACCTCAAAACCTACCGATTCAGCGACGAGGAGCTCGCGCGCATGCGGGCGGCGCTCGCCGCGCCGGAGACTTCCGCGACGGATCGCTGTCACCTGAGTTTCGCTCTGGGCAAAGCGCTGGAAGATCGCGAGGACTGGGCTGGATCCTTTGAGTCCTACCTGCAGGGCAACCAGATCCGGAAGGCCAGCTCGCGCTTTCGCCTCGAAGTGCTGGAACTCACTATCGCGCAGCAGATCAAGGTCTGTACGCCGGATCTTTTCCGCCGCCACGCCGGCGCGGGCTGCCCGGACACCACACCGATCTTCATCGTGGGGCTACCGCGCTCCGGGTCTACGTTGATCGAACAGATACTTGCGGCGCACACCATGATCGAGGGCACCATGGAACTCGCGGACATCCCGCGCATGGTGCAGTCACTCCAGGGTCGGGGCACCAACGAAGACGCGGGGCGCTATCCCGCCGTCCTCGAATCACTGACGGATAGCGAGTTCGCGCGGCTGGGCGAACAGTACATCGCTGATACGAGGCCATACCGAGTCAGCGACAGACCCCGCTTTACCGACAAGATGCCCAACAACTTCCGGCACATCGGCCTGATCAGGCTGATATTGCCGAATGCGCGCATCATCGACGCGCGCCGCGAGCCGATGGCCTGCTGCTTCAGCAATTTCAAGCAGTACTTCGCCCAGGGCCAGGAGTTCAGCTACGGGCTGGAGGATATCGCCCGTTACTACCGGCTCTACATGCAGCTCATGCAGCATTGGGATGCGGTGTTACCTGGCCATGTGCTGCGAGTGCAGCACGAAGACCTGGTTGCCGACCTCGAACACCAGGTGCGGCGCATGCTCGGGTTCCTGGGTCTCGAATTCGAGCCGCAATGCCTGGAGTTCCACCGCAGCACGCGCAGCGTGCGGACCGCCAGTTCAGAACAGGTGCGCCGACCCCTAAGCACCGAGGGCCTGGATCAGTGGCGTCACTTCGAGCCCTGGCTAGGCCCGTTGCGCGAGGCGCTGGGACCGGAGCTCGCGTAGCCCGGTACTAGCGCTGGCGATGCTCCCAGTCGGCTGCCTGGAAGATGGGAGCCTGCGAGGGCTCGAGCGGCTTGCGGCCCAGGATCGCATCGGACATTTTTTCGGCGATCATGATCGTGGGTGCATTCAGATTACCGGTGGTAATCGAAGGCATGATCGAGGAATCCACCACGCGCAGTCGATCAACGCCGACAACGCGGCCCTGCGGGTCGACGACCGAGCGCGGATCATCGGCCGCGCCCATGCGACAGCTGCAGGAGGGGTGATAGGCCGTCTCCGCATGCTGGCGGATGAAGTCGTCGATCTGCGTGTCGGTCTGCACCGCGGCGCCGGGTTGGATCTCCCGACTGCGGTAGCGGTCGAAGGCCGGCTGCGCAAACACCTCGCGCGTCAGCCGCACGCAGGCACGCATCTCCTCCCAGTCCTTGGGCTGGCTCATGTAGTTGAAGCAGATGCGTGGCTGGTCCTCGATGCGCGGCGTACGCAAGCGCACCCAGCCGCGGCTCTGTGAGCGCATCGGTCCGATGTGCGCCTGGAAGCCATGTTCCTTCGCGAGCGAGGAGCCGTCGTAACTCACGGCCATGGGCAGGAAATGAAACTGCAGGTTGGCGTAGCGCATGCCCGCACGGCTGCGGATGAACCCGCCGGTCTCGAAGTGATTGCTGGCGCCGAGCCCGTCGTGACGCAGCAGCCAGCGCAGTCCAATGAGAAACTGGCTCAGCGGATTGAGCGCCGAGTACAGGGTGATGGGCTCTTTGCAGGCAACCTGGAAATAGAACTCCAGGTGGTCCTGCAGATTTTCGCCCACCGGCGGCAGCGCCCGCACCACCGGGATTCCCTGCGCGGCCAGTTCCTCGGGCGGACCGACGCCAGAAACCTTCAGCAGGTGCGGGGATCCAATGGAGCCGGCGCACAGGATGACCTCGCGCCGCGCCAGCACGCTGCGCTCGCGTCCACCCAGGCGATAGCGGGCACCTGTAGCCAGGGTTCCGTCGAACTCGATGCGCGTGACCATGGCGTGTGCGCGCACCGCCAGGTTGGCGCGCCGCATCGCCGGTCGCAGGTAGGCATTGGCGGCGCTGCTACGGCGGCCACCGCCCACGGTCATATCCAGCCGACCGAAGCCTTCCTGTTGGCCGCCGTTCAGGTCGCCGGAGCGCAGATATCCGGCCTGCTCGCCCGCCTGCAGCCACGCGGCGTGCAGCGGATTGCGGAGCGTCCCATAGGAAGTCTGGAGCTTCCCGGAATCGCCGCGGTATTCATTGCCACCCTCCGCGCGCCGCTCAGCGCGTCGGAAGTACGGCAGGACCTCGCTGTAGCTCCAGCCCGCAGCGCCCTCATCGCGCCAGCGTTCGAAGTCCATCGGGTTGCCGCGCACATAGACCATGCCGTTGATCGACGAGGAGCCGCCGAGCACCTTGCCGCGCGGTGTCGCAATGCGCCGTCCACCCAGCTGCGGTTCGGGTTCGCTCTGGAAACCCCAGTTGTAGCGCGGCATATTCATCGGAATGGATAGCGCGGTGGGCATCTGGATGTAGATCGAACGATCGGAGCCGCCGTACTCGAGCAGCAGCACGCTGTTGCGCCCGTCTTCGCTCAGGCGGTCGGCCAGCACGCAGCCGGCCGAGCCGGCGCCGATGATCACGTAGTCGAATTCTTCCAAGGGGACTCCGCGGCAGTTCGTGCGCCGATTCAGTAAGGCGAATCGATGTTGCGCATCGCGACGTACACACTTTTGAGCGTCGTGTAATGCTCGATCGCGGCGCGGCCGTTTTCGCGGCCGAGCCCCGAGTGCTTCATGCCGCCGAACGGCAGCTCGATCGGCGTGATGTTGTAGTGGTTGATCCAGCAGGTGCCGGCCTGCAACCGGGCGATCACACGGTGCGCGCGCGTCAGGTCGCGCGTGAACACCGCCGCAGAAAGACCGAACTCCGTGGCGTTCGCGCGCCGCACAGCTTCGTCCTCTTCGTCAAACTCGAGCACGCTCATCACTGGCCCGAATATTTCCTCGCGCACGATGCCCATGGCGTCGTTGCATTGATCGAACACGGTTGGCGCGACAAACCAGCCCTTGGCAAGCGCACCGTTGGTGACGCGTTGCCCACCGGCCAGCACGCGCGCACCCGCTTTCCGGCCCTGCTCGATATAGGCGAGCACCTTGTTCATGTGCGTTTCCGAGATCAACGCGCCGACCTGTGTCGCCGGATCGAGCGGATCGCCAATCTTCAAGGCACGCACCCGCGGCAGCAAACGCGCGAGAAACTCTTTGGCGATCGTACGCTGCACGAACACTCGTGTGCCGTTCGAGCAGACCTCGCCCGCGGAGTAGAAATTCCCGAGCAGCGCGCCGGACACGGCATTGTCAAGGTCGGCGTCCGCGAACACTACGAGCGGCGATTTGCCGCCCAGTTCGAGCGTCACCTGCTTGAGCGTAGGAGCCGCATCGCTCATGACCGCCTGCCCCGTGGGTACGGAGCCGGTCAGCGAAACCTTGCGCACGTCACGGTGGCGAGTCAGGAGCCTGCCCGTCTCGGCCGGACCCTGCAGAACCTGGAACAGGCCCGCGGGGAGGCCCGCGGCCGCATACACTTCCTGCAGCTTCGTCGCAGTCAGTGGCGTGAGGTCTGCAGGCTTGAACAGCATGGCATTGCCGCAGGCCAGTGCCGGAGCGGATTTCCAGCAGGCGATCTGCAGCGGATAGTTCCAGGCGCCAATACCGGCCACTATGCCGAGCGGTTCGCGGCGGGTGTAGCCGAACGCCGAGGCGCCGAGGTCCAGGTGCTCACCTGCGATCGTCGGCGCCACGCCAGCAAAATACTCGAGACAGTCAGCGCCCGAGACCACGTCTACGACCCGCGTCTCCTGGATAGGTTTGCCGGTGTCGCGTGTCTCGAGCTCGGCCAACTCGTCATTGCGCGTGCGCAGCAGGTCGGCGGCCCGCCGCAGCACGCGACCGCGCTCAGTGCCGCTCAGCGCGGCCCAGGCGGGCTGCGCGGCCTGCGCCGCGCGCACTGCGGCGTCGACCTCCGCGGCGCCGTCGATCGGCAAGGTCGCCAGCAATGCACCCGTCGCCGGGTTGTGCGTGCTGAAGCGGGCGGTCGTATTCCGCGCGCGCGCAGGCCTCGCAACCAGAGCGCCCCCACCCTGCTTTGTTGGTTTCTTCAAGCTGTTTCAATCTATGTCAGAATCTGATCATGCCGACCTGAATAAGCGGCGGTCAAGAGCGGAGTGCGAATGGAGTCCAATTCGATCAAACCGGCCTGCGCGAGGTTCTGCGCAGCGCTGGCAGGTTGGCTGCTCAGCATGGCATCCATACCAGCTGCCGCCCAGACGACGGCAGAGACGCCTGCAACGGAACCCGCCAATTGCCAGTCGGTGCGACTCTCGGACGTCGGCTGGACAGATGTCACTTCGACTACAGCAGTGTTTGCGAGCCTGCTGCGCCAGCTGGGATACCAGCCCCAGATCACCGTGCTATCGGTACCAGTGACCTTCGCGTCGATGAAGAACCGGGACATCGATGTGTTTCTGGGTAACTGGATGCCCGCACAGGACGGCGATCGCAGGCCCTATGTGACTGATGGCTCCGTCGAGGTGATCCGCGCCAACCTCCAGAACGCCAAGTACACGCTCGCGGTGCCCGCCTACACCTATGCGGCGGGACTGCATGATTTCTCCGACATCGGCCGCTTTGACACGCAGCTCAATCGCACGATCTACGGCATCGAGCCGGGCAATGACGGCAACCGGCATATCCTGCAGATCATCAAGCAGAACGCCTTTGGCCTCGGCAATTTCAAACTGGTCGAGTCGAGCGAACAGGGCATGCTCGCGGAAGTCGAGCGTGCGACCCGTGGCCACCGCCCGATCGTGTTCCTGGCCTGGGATCCGCATCCGATGAACATGCGCTTCGATTTGCGCTACCTCACCGGCGGCGACGCCACGTTCGGACCGAACTACGGGGCAGCGACCATCTACACGACCGCGCGCGCCGGTTACAGCGTGCAATGCCCCAATGTCGGCAGGCTCCTCAGGAATCTCCAGTTCACGCTGCGGGGCGAGAGCGAGATGATGAATGCCATCCTCAACCTGCACCAGCAACCAGACGTTGCCGCAACGGCCTGGCTGCGCGGCCATGGCCCATTGGTCGCGCAGTGGCTCGAAGGGGTGCGCAGCTTCGACGGTCGGCCGGCGTTGCTGGCCATGCAGTCCACCGCGGGCCCTGCTCCCGGTCACCGCTTCGAAAGCTGGGTCACAGCCCACAAGATTCCGTTGGGCGAAGCGATGGAGGTGGCGATCGGATACATCAAGGTCCACGGCATGGGCTTTTTCAATGCGATCGCCAGTGGAATTCGCGGCAGTGTCAATGGCGTCACTGCCGCCTTTGTGGCCGTACCCGCGGCCATTCTGATCCTGGCCTTTGCCGGCCTGGCCTGGGTGCTGCGCCGCTCGATCAAGCTCGCGCTGTTCGTGGCGCTCGCGTTACTGTTCATCATGAACCAGGGCTATTGGCTGGCGACGCTCGAGACCTTGTCGCTGGTGCTGGTCGCGGCGGTCCTCTCCGCCCTGATCGGCGTGCCAATCGGCATCGCTGCGGCGCATCGCCCGCGGCTGTTCCAGGCGCTGCGGCCGATACTCGATCTGATGCAAACGCTCCCAACCTTCGTCTACCTGATCCCCACGCTGGTGCTGTTTGGACTGGGAGTGGTGCCCGGCCTGATCTCCACCATCATCTTCGCGCTGCCCGCGCCAATTCGGCTCACGCATCTGGGCATTTCCTCCGTACCCCAATCGCTCCGTGAAGCGGGCGAGGCCTTCGGGGCCACGCCGATGCAGCTGCTCTGGAAGGTCGAGCTGCCGAGCGCCGCGCCGACGATCATCGCGGGCATCACGCAGTGCATCATGCTGAGCCTCTCGATGGTGGTGATCGCGGCGCTGGTCGGTGCCGGCGGGCTCGGGGTACCAGTGGTTCGTGCCCTGAATACTGTGCAAATCGGCATGGGTTTCGAAGCGGGATTCGCGATCGTGCTGCTGGCCATCATCCTGGATCGCATGAGCCGCCCGGCAGACAAGGCACGCTCATGACGCACAGCGCGGTCGAATTCCAGCACGTCGATATCCTGTTCACGCGCGAACAGGGTCGCAAGGGTCGCGGTTCATTACGCGAGGCGCTCGCATCGCTTGACGCGGGCGGCACGCGTGCACAGATCGCCGAGCAGTTCGGCGTCGTGCTCGGCGTGGCCGACGCGAACCTGCGCGTCGAGAGTGGCCACATCTGCGTGCTCATGGGCCTGTCGGGATCCGGCAAGTCCACGCTGTTGCGCGCCGCGAATGGATTGAACCAGGTGACGCGCGGCCGAGTGCTGGTGCGTGACGGCGACGGCACGGCCGACGTAGCCGCCTGCGCGCCAGGCAAGCTGCGGCAGCTGCGGCGCGAGCGCATCGCCATGGTGTTCCAGCAATTCGGACTGCTGCCCTGGCGCACCGTGCGTGACAATGTCGGGTTTGGCCTGGAGCTGCGCGGCGAGCCGGCCGACCGCCGCGCGCAGATCGTCGACCAGAAGCTCGAACTGGTCGGTTTGTCGCAGTGGGCCGGCCGCTATGTCAGCGAACTCTCGGGTGGCATGCAGCAGCGTGTCGGCCTGGCACGCGCCTTTGCCACCGATGCGGACATCCTGCTGATGGACGAACCCTTCTCGGCGCTCGACCCGCTGATCCGTACGAAACTTCAGGACGAGCTGCTCGCGCTCCAGGCGCGCGTCAAGAAAACCATCCTGTTCGTCAGCCACGACCTCGATGAGGCGCTGAGGCTGGGCAACCAGATTTCGGTGCTCGAAGGTGGACGTATCCTGCAGACCGGTAGCGTACAGGACATCGTGCTCCACCCCGCGCACGCGCGCGTCGCGGAGTTCGTGCAGCACATGAATCCCCTGCAGGTGCTGAGCGGCGACATGATCATGCGCACGCGCGCCGACATGAGTTCTGCCGCCGCCGGCGCCGCGCAGGGTATCCAGGTCGATGCCGCGGGCCGCTATGTGGTCAGGCTCGACGCCGACGGGCGGCCGGAAAGCGCCCGCATGAGCGGCGAGCCCCTGCCGATCGTGCCTATCGCCGCAACTGCGGGCCAGCCCATGGCGCCTGGCATGCAGCTGGCGCCAGCCGCCACGGCGCTGCAGCAGATCGTGGAGCTGTGCTCGCGCAGCGGTCACCCGGTGCTGCTGCAGGACGATGGGCGGCTCTGCGGCGCCTGCGGCGAGGCGGAGATCCTGCGCGCCCTGGCTGGATCCTTTGGCGCGACGGTGGTGCCCGCCACGGCCGGATGACGCCACCGCACAAGTCAGTGCCGCAATCGGATCAGCCGGGCTGCGGCACGGCTACCATACTGGGCCAACATGGACGAACCCGGCACCGCAGCTACCAGAGGTCGCCGCCCCAGCGGGCGTGACGCCAAGCGCGCGGCGCGCACGGCCCGCGCGCACAATTTCGTTCCTTACATCACCCGCAAGATCCCCTGTTACGAAGT
This sequence comes from Gammaproteobacteria bacterium, assembly GCA_025359205.1. Lineage (GTDB taxonomy): Bacteria > Pseudomonadota > Gammaproteobacteria > Steroidobacterales > Steroidobacteraceae > FEN-1191. The sequence goes on along the minus strand of JANYHD010000026.1, from coordinate 1,503 downwards.
CCTTGGCAGCGAGGGCCTGGAGCTGCTCGAGCACAACGCCGACACGATCCTCCAGGAAATCGGTATCGACTTCCGTGACGATCCCGAGGCGTTGGAGCTGTTCAGGCAGGCGGGCGCCGACGTGCAGGGCGAACGCGTTCGCTTTCCGCGCGGCATGTGCCGCAAGCTGGTGCAGGCCACGGCGCCACGCGAATTCACGCAGTACGCGCGTAACCCGGCGCACAACGTGGTGATCGGCGGCGCCAACACGGTATTTGCGCCAGCCTACGGCTCGCCCTTTATCAGGAACCTGGACGAAGGCCGCCGCTACGCGCGCATCGAGGATTTCAGGAATTTCGTCAAGCTGGCCTACATGGCCACCGGGCTCCATCACTCGGGTGGCACGATCTGCGAGCCGGTCGACCTGCCCGTCAACAAGCGGCATTTCGACATGGTGTACAGCCACATCAAGTACAGCGACAAGGCGTTCATGGGCTCCGTGACCCATCCGGAACGGGCCGAGGACAGCGTCGAGATGGCGAAGATAGCCTTCGGCTCCGACCTCACCGACCCCGAGACGGGACGGCCGAAGACGATGTTGATCAACCTGATCAACGCGAACTCGCCGATGACCTTCGATGCGACGATGCTTGGCGCGCTTAAAGTCTATGCACGCGCCAACCAGGCGACGATCGTCACTCCCTTCATCCTGGCCGGCGCCATGTCGCCGGTGACCGTGGCAGGCACGGCGGCGCAAACGCTCGCCGAGGCGCTCTCCGGAATGGCGTTGACGCAGCTCCTTAACCCCGGCGCACCGGTCGTGCTCGGCAGCTTCGCCTCCTCGATCTCGATGCAGTCCGGTGCCCCGACGTTCGGCACTCCGGAGCCCGCGCTCGTCCTCTACACGATGGCCGCGCTCGCGCGTCGCCTGGGCGTGCCGTTTCGCTCGGGCGGGAGCCTGTGTGCCTCGAAGATCCCGGACGCGCAGGCCGCGTTCGAATCCGCCCAGACGCTGCTGCCGACCTCGCTCGCTGGCGTCAACTTCGTGCTGCACACGGCGGGCTGGCTCGAGGGTGGCCTCGCGATGGGCTACGAGAAATTCGTCATGGACGCCGACCAGGCCGGCATGATGCACACGCTGCTCGCCGGCGTTGACCTGTCCGAGAACGGCCAGGCCATGGACGCGATCCGCGAGGTCGGACCCGGCAAGCACTTCCTTGGCTGCGCCCACACCCAGGCCAACTTCGAGAACGCGTTCTACCGCTCGCCGCTCGCCGACAACAACAGCGTCGAGCAGTGGGAAGCGGACGGCGCCCAGGACATGGGGCAGCGCGCCAACCAGTACTGGAAGCGGCAACTGGCCGAGTACGAGGCACCGCCGCTCGATCCTGCGATCGACGAGGCGCTCAACGACTACATGAATCGCCGCAAGTCCGCGTTCGCCGATTCGAACGTCTAGCCGGCGGGCGCGGCGGCGCGCCAGATGATCGGGAACAGCGGGTGGTCGAGCGGCGCGCCTGCCGG
>JANYHD010000017.1 GCA_025359205.1 Gammaproteobacteria bacterium | reverse complement strand
ATCTGGCGCGTCACTACGGCACGGCGGTGTTGCCAGCGCGACCGTACCGGCCGCAGGACAAGGCGAAGGTCGAAGTGGCGGTGCAGATCGTGCAGCGCTGGATCCTCGCGCGGCTGCGGGACCAGCGCTTCGCCACGCTGGCCGACGTCGATGGCGCCATCGGGGATCTGTTGCCGGATCTGAACGCCCGTGCGTTCAAGCGCCTGCCCGGTTCCCGGCTCAGTACCTATGAGCAGCTGGATCGCCCGGCGCTGCGGGCCCTGCCGGTCAGTCGCTACGAGTTCGCCCGTTACCACGAGGTGCGGGTGAACATCGACTATCACGTCGCCGTCGATGATCACTTCTACAGCGTACCGCACGCGCTGGTGCACCAGAAGGTCGAGGCGCGCGCCACGGCCAGGAGCGTTGAAGTCCTGCACCGCGGCCAGCGCGTGGCTGCGCACGTTCGCTCGTTCGTGCGCTTTGCACACACGACGTTGCCCGAGCATCTGCCGGCCGCGCACCGCGCGCACCTGGAGTGGTCGCCGGGTCGGTTAATCCGCTGGGGTGAAAAGCACGGTGGGGCGTGCGCGGAGCTGATCCGCCGCATCCTCATCTCCCGGCCGCATCCCGAACAGGGCTATCGATCCTGCCTGGGGCTGCTGCGTCTGGAGCGCCAGCACGGGTCAGTGCGTCTGGAGGCCGCCTGCGCCCGCGCGCTGCTGCTCGGCAGTGCCCGTTACCAGACCGTCGCTTCGATCTTGAAGCAACGTACCGAGAGTTTAGCGGTGAGTGAGAAAGCCGAGTGGAGTGCGCCCGAGCATGCACATCTGCGCGGCCCCAAGTATTACCAATAACGACAGAAGGAAAGCATCGATGATCGTGCAACAGACCCTGACGCAACTGCGTACCCTGAATCTCGAGGGCATGGCCCAGGCCTTCGAGCAACAGATCAGCCTGCCGAGCAGCAGCACGCTGGCCTTCGAGGATCGGGTGGCGCTGCTGGTGGAATGCGAAGCGGCGCACCGTGATGGCCGGCGCCTGACGCGCCTGCTGGCCAAAGCGCGCCTGAAATACGCCCAGGCCTGCCTGGAGAATCTGGATACCCGTGCCAGCCGCGGCCTGGATGCCCGAGCAATCAGCAGTCTCGCCCACGGCCAGTGGATCGAGAAGGGCCAGCCCATCCTCATCGCCGGACCGACCGGTGTGGGCAAGACCTGGCTCGCCTGTGCGCTGGCGCAAAAGGCCTGCCGGCTCGGTCACACCGCCCTCTATGCACGCCTGCCGCGTCTGCTCGAGGAGCTGCGCATCGCGCGCGGCGACGGCACCCACAAGCGCCGCCTCCTGGCCCTCGCCAAGATCGAAGTCCTGGTCCTCGATGACTGGGCACTGCAGCCGCTGGAACCCTACGGTCGCGACGATCTGCTGGAAATCATGGATGATCGGGCCGAGCGGCACGCCACCCTGATCACGGCGCAGCTGCCCGTCGAACACTGGCATGGCTGGATCGGGGAAGCCACCATCGCCGACGCCATCCTGGATCGGCTCCTGCATCACGCGCACCGGCTCACCCTCAAGGGCGAGTCGCTACGCCGCACCACCAAGGAATCCAAAGCCCGTGCCGACAAAGCACCCATCGTGACCGACTGAGTTATCATCAACATCGAGCACTTCACCACGTGCCAGACCGGTCACGAGAAATCGGAATCGCCGGTCACCATCACCGGAATACGCAGTTAAGCAAGACGTGCGCTTGTGAAGGATCTCCATAGCGCCCACGACCGATTGCCAGCGCCATGCCGCTACTGAGCACATTTGATTCTCTCGGAGCCACATTGCAGCCGTCGGCCGCACCGGTGAGAAAGCCGACCTCGGATAGCATCATCAACGCGCTGGTGGAATCATCGGATGTGGCGTACGAGTAAGGCGGAGCCGTATTGGAGACAACTGCGGCCTGCTTCTTTTCCTGCCTGGCCTTGGCTGCCGTCCGCGCTCTCTCCTGCTTGGCCTTAGCAGCGGCGCGGTCCTGCTCATCCTGCTTGGCGAGGGCACGTGCGTCGTCAGTAGTTTTCCACGCGTCCCAAAACTCACC
>JANYHD010000039.1 GCA_025359205.1 Gammaproteobacteria bacterium | reverse complement strand
GGCAACGCGGTGTGGCAGTGGGCGGTCGACACGGGCAAGCACGCGATCGATTCCACTTCGCGGTTGCTGAAACGCCTCGAGGTGCCCGGGCTCCGCCTCGAGGACGACGCCACGGCGCCAGCTGCGAAGCCCGGCGCGGGCGGTGGAGCAGGCGGTGGCGCCGACCCTGGCGCAGGCCCTGGGATGGATGTGGCGCGCGGGGCGGTCAAGCCCGAGCGCGCAACGGGCTACGATCCTTACGGGACGCGGGCGGGTGCAAAGGGGCCGGCGGCTCGTCCGGCCGCTCGTCCAGCCGCGCGGGCCGCGGCGGCGGCGGCGGTCAGGAAACCAGCTGCAACGCCACCGGCTCGTCCGTCGTTTTGGCGGCGTCTGTTTCGGCGGGGTTAGCCGGATCGATGTAGTCGATGCCGGCAGCGGCCAGCCAGCGCGCGGCGGTGTTCGACGTGACCTGCTTGGCGACACAGTGGATGCCCAGCACGCGTGCGATGTGCGTGCAGGCCGACAGCAACGCGCGCGGGTAGCGATCCTGCATCGCCTCGGTGGTGAGCTCCGCACTCAGCTTCAGCATGCGGATGGCCTTGCAGCGCAGCAGCTTCAGCGCGGCGTCGTTCAGCACGAAATCGTCGAGAACCACGCGGCAGTGCAGCCGCTCGCACAGCTCCAGCAATGGCAGCGTGCGCTCGGGCTGCTCGGCCCAGGCCGCTGCCGGCAGGATCAGCATCACCAGCCCTTCGTCGACTTCATTGCGCTTCAGGCAGGCCTCGAAACGGCTGGCAAAGCCGCGGTCAAACACGGCCGCCGCCGAGATCGCGATCGCAAAGCTCGAGGGTTTGCTGGTATAGCGTTGCCGGTGCTGCACCAGCCAGTCGACCACGCGCTCGAACAGCGCGGCGTCGTGTTGTGCGCCAACCGGCGCGACCGCTACTTCGAAGCGACGGGTGCCGCTGCCGCGCTGCAGCCGCGTATAGGCGCGCGCGCGGATCGGTGTGTTGTCGGGCAGGTCAAGTGGCAGGCTGCTGTCGGCTTCGCCGGGCGGTGCCGCCGCGGCCTGCAGTTTGTCCACCGGCGGCGCGAGCAGCATGCTGAAGCGCTGCATCAGCGCGCGCACCGCCGGCGTGACCACGCGCGTGTCATCGACCACACCACTTTCGATGAACGCGAAGCCGACGCCACTGCAGCCGCCGAGCGGATCGCGGGCCGCCAGGAACAGCGCGCGGCGCCCGTCGTCGAGCTTGCGATGGATGCAATTGCGGTTGGGTTCGAGCGTGAACACATCGAGCGCCGCGAGCACGTAGCCGTGTTCGTCCGGGCCGATGGAGCCGGCACTCAGCCAGAGCGTGTCTCCGGCGGAATCATGCAGGGAAAATGACTGCGCCCGCCACGGCCCCAGCGCGAGCAGGAGCGCCCGACCCAGGTCGTCAGGAACGGGGCGCCGCCGCATGCCGGAAGCAGTCTTCTCCGACAGTTGGGTCATGGTGCCTATCATGGCGGAGGCGGCAAACTGTCGCCGTGACGGCACTCCCGTTCCACCGTGGCGGCACGAATTCGCTAGACTTGTCATAATTTGGAGTTCGAGCGACTCCGGAGGTGTACCCGTGTATCGCGCCCCCGTCACCGAACTGCGCTTCGTGCTCGAGTCCCTGCTGGATGCCGGGCAGCTCGCGCGCCTGCCCCAATACGCTGATTTCTCCCTGGATACCGCCGAGGCCGTGCTGACCGAAGCGGGCCGCTTTGGCGCCGAGGTGCTCGCACCGCTCAACCAGAGCGGCGATCGCGAGGGCGCCATCTGGAGCGCCGAAGGCGTGCAGGTGCCCACCGGCTTCCGCGAGGCCTACGCGAAATATGTTCAAGGCGGCTGGCCGCAGCTCGGGATCGACGCCGCGCACGGCGGCCAGGGCCTTCCGCAGGTGCTGGTAAGCGCGGTGGAGGAAATCTGGTGCGGCAGCAATGTCGCGCTGATGCTGTGCCCGCTGCTCTCGCGCGGCGCCATTGAAGCCTTGCTCATGGTCGGCTCGCCTGAGTTGCAGCAGGCCTACCTGCCGAAGATGCTGAGTGGTGAATGGGCCGGGACCATGAACCTGACTGAGCCGCAGGCCGGCTCTGATCTCGCGGCCATCCGCATGCGTGCCGCGCCCGCGGGCGATCACTACCTGCTCGCCGGCCAGAAGATCTTCATCAGTTACGGCGATCACGATATGACTGAAAATATCGTGCACCTCGCGCTGGCGCGCATCGAAGGCGCGCCCGCCGGCGTCAAGGGACTGTCGCTGTTCCTGGTACCCAAGTACCTGCCGGATGCGGACGGCGCGCCGGGCGCGCGCAATGACGTGCGCTGCGTATCGATCGAACACAAGCTCGGCATCCGCGCCAGCCCCACCTGCGTGCTCGCCTATGGCGATGCCGGCGGCGCGGTTGGCTATCTCGTGGGCGAGGCGAACCGCGGCCTCGAGTACATGTTCATCATGATGAATGCCGCGCGCCTGGCAATGGGCTTCCAGGGCGTGGGCCTGGCCGAGCAGGCGCTGCAGCGTGCCAGCGCCTGGGCGCGCAACCGCGTGCAGGGCCGGCCCGTCCCTGCCGCAGCAGCGGGTGGAGCGTCGAGTGGCGGCGCGGCATCAGGAGCGCAGCCGACGATCATCCAGCACGCCGACGTGCGGCGCATGCTGCTCACGATGCGCGCCTCGGTCGAAGCCATGCGTGCGCTCGCGCTGTATGCGGCGCTGCAGTTTGATCTCGCGCGCGCACTGCCCGGCTCCGGGCCGCAACGCGCCGCGCTGCTGCGCGGTGAACTGCTGATTCCGATCGTCAAGGGTTGGTGCACGGAAACCGCCTTCGAGCTGGTCTCGCAGGGACTGCAGGTGCACGGCGGTATGGGCTACATCGAGGACACCGGCATCGCGCAGACCCTGCGCGACGCGCGCATCACCACGATCTACGAGGGCACCACGGCGATCCAGGCCAACGATCTGCTGGGCCGCAAGCTCGCTCGTGATGGCGGCGAGACCATGCGCACGCTGCTCGATGAAGTGGAGGCGGAGCTGCGCGATTACCGCAACGACACGGGCCACGCGGAGCTGCCCGTCATCGTCGCAGCCGTGCGCGAAGGCGTCAGCGGGCTGCGCGCCGCGACCAACGCGCTGCTGCCGCAGTTGGCCAGCGCGCCGGCGACGGCCTATGCCGTGAGCGTGCCGTACCTGCGGCTGTGCGGCTACGTGCTGGGCGGATGGCTGATGGCGCGCGCGGCACATATCGCGGCGGCCCGGCTCGGCGCCGCCGCGGGCGGTGACCAGGACTTCATGCGCGCCAAGCTGCAGAGCGCGCGCTGCTACGCGGCGCAGGTGCTGCCGCAGGCGCTGGCGCTCTCGCGCGCAGTGCGCACCGGTGGCGCCAGCATCGCTGAAGCGGATACAGACCTGATCTGAAGGCCGCGTTTATCCGATCGTCATCAGGTTGGCGTTGCCGCCCGCAGCCGCCGTGTTGGTGCTGACGCAGACTTCCTCGAGTAACCACTCAAGCGCGTAGTCCTCGCTGCCGTCCGCGAGGCCCGCGAGCGTTGCGCCCTGCACGAGGATGATCGGTCCGTCGCGCCGGGCGGCGGCCTGGTTCAGGGCCCGCAACTCGTCATGCCCGCCGGCGTACAGAATTCCTGCCACGTGGACGGCGGCCTGCCATCGCGCTACGGTTTCGATGCGCGCGGCCACGGGTGCAGGCAGTCGCGCGAGTACCTTCGCCGCGGGATTGCCCGTTTCGACGAGCGCAACATTGCCGGTGGCCAGGATCGCGCCCACCTGCATCAGCAAGGCATTCTGGTCGGCCGCCAAGGCCAGCACGCGGCCGCGCGGCTTGAGCACGTAGAGATTGCGCTCACCCACCGGCCCCGGCAGTTCCTGCAATTCTCCGGCGCGGGAGCGCTGCAGGTACTGGCCCACGCGCGCCGCCACCGCAGTGAGCTTGCGCTGCACCAGGAAATCCCGATACCCGAGCGCCAGTGTGGTGTTCGTCAGCGAACCACCATCGTGCGACACGCTCGGCTGCGGCCGCGTATCCGGATGACGCAGCCGCCGCAGGTACAGCGGGCCGCCCGCCTTCGGCCCGGTGCCCGACAGGCCGTTGCCCCCGAAGGGCTGCACGCCGACCACCGCGCCGATGATGTTGCGGTTGACGTAGATGTTGCCTGCGGCGATGCGATCGGTCACCGCCGCGATGGTCTCGTCGATGCGGGTGTGCAGTCCGAAGGTCAGCGCGTAGCCGGTGGCGTTGATCGCATCGACCAGTTGTCCGAGCCCGGCGCGCTGGTAGCGCAGCACGTGCAGCACGGGGCCGAATACTTCGCGTTCGAGGTCGGCGATGCCGTCGATTTCGATCAGCGTTGGCGGCACGAAGGTGCCGGCAGCCGCGGCTGCCGGCAGCGGCAACTGCTCGACCGTGCGGCCGCGTTTGCGCATCGCCTCGATGTGCGCGTTGATGGTCGCGCGCGCTTCTTCGGTGATGACCGGGCCGACATCGGTGGCGAGGCGATCCGGGTTGCCGAGGCTGAGCTCGCGCAGCGCGCCCTTCAACATCACCAGCACGCGGTCGGCAATGTCTTCCTGCAGACACAGCACCCGCAGTGCCGAACAGCGCTGGCCGGCGCTGTCGAAGGCCGAGGCGAGTACGTCGCCCACCACCTGCTCGGGCAGCGCTGAGGAATCCACGATGAGCGCGTTCTGTCCACCGGTTTCGGCGATGAGCGGGACTGGCGCGCCCGCGCTCGTGAGGCGCTCGGCGAGCTGGCCCTGGATCAGGCGTGCGACCGCCGTGGAGCCGGTGAACATCACGCCGCAGACACGAACATCTGCGACCAGTGCCGCGCCGACCTCGCCAGCGCCCGGGAGCAGCTGCACGACGGCATCCGGGACGCCTGCCTCGCGCAGCAGCCGCACCGCGACCGCGGCGATCAGCGGCGTCTCCTCCGCGGGCTTCGCCAGCACCGGGTTGCCGGCGGCGAGTGCCGCGGCCACCTGGCCACTGAATATCGCCAACGGAAAATTCCACGGCGAGATGCAGGCGATCGGACCCAGCGGCGTGCCAACAGCGCCAGCCTGTGGTTGCGCGCCGGCGCCGCCGTTCAATTCTGCGATGCGTAGCTGCGCGCCGTAGTAACGCAGGAAATCCACGGCCTCGCGGATTTCCGCAATGGCGTTGGGAAACGACTTGCCCGACTCACGGATGATCAGCGCGAGCAGTGCCGGGCGTCGCGCTTCCATGAGCTCCGCCGCGCGCCACAGCATGGCGGCGCGCGCGGCTGGTGGCGTCGCGGCCCAGCCGGGCGCGGCGGCCTGCGCGGCCGCGCAAGCGGCGTCGATGTCCGCGGCCGTGGCGTACACGACCTGGCCCACGAGGTCGCGCCGGTCGGCTGGGTTGAGCACCGGGCGCCTGCTTGCGTTGCCCGCGCCAGACGCGCCTGCGCCCACGGCCGATGGCCCACGCCCGGCGACCAGCGGCGCTGCAGCGAGCGCGTCGCCGAGGCTCGCGCGGATGCCGGTGGCGAGCGCGGCGAGCTGCTGTTCGTCGCTGAGATCGAAGCCTGCGGAATTGCGTCGTTCCGCGCCAAAGATTGCGCTCGGCAGCGCGATCTTCGGATGCGGGGAACCCACCGGCTCAATCGCGCGCGCAAGATCGACCGGATCAGCGACCAGCTCGTCGATCGGCACCTCCGGGTCGGCGATGCGATTGACGAACGAGGTGTTGGCGCCATTCTCGAGCAGGCGGCGCACGAGGTAGGCGAGCAGTGTTTCGTGCGTTCCGACCGGCGCGTAGATGCGGCAGGGCCGACGCAATTTGTCCTCGCCGACCACTTCTTCGTAGAGCGGCTCGCCCATGCCGTGCAGGCACTGGAACTCGTACTGGCCGGCGTAGAAATTGCCGCCCGCCATCTGCATTACGGTGCTGAGCGTGTGCGCGTTGTGCGTGGCGAACTGCGGAAACACCGCATCCGGCGCGGCCAGCAACGCACGCGCGCAGGCCAGATACGACACGTCGGTGTGTACCTTGCGCGTGAACACCGGGAAATCCTCGAGTCCGTCGACCTGGGCGCGCTTGATTTCGCTGTCCCAGTACGCGCCCTTCACCAGGCGGATCATCAGCCGGTGCTTAGAGCGGCGCGCGAGTTCTATCACCCAATCAATCACACGGAGACATCTTTTCTGATAGGCCTGCAGCACGAATCCAATGCCGTTCCACCCGGCCAACTGTGGATCCAGGCAGAGTGCCTCGAGCAGGTCGAGCGAGATCTCGAGGCGGTCGGTCTCCTCGGCGTCGATGTTGAGCGCGATGTCGTAGCGACGCGCCAGCAGCACGAGGCTGGTGAGCCGCGGCAGCAGCTCAGCTGTAACGCGCCCGTACTGCGCGCGCGAATAGCGCGGGTGGAGGGCTGAGAGCTTGACCGATATGCCAGGGCCCTCGTAAATGCCGCGGCCGGCCGAGGCGGTGCCGATGGCGTGAATCGCCCGCTCGTAGTCGCGGAAGTAGCGCTCGGCGTCTGCGGCCGTCGTGGCGGCCTCGCCCAGGCAATCGTAGCTGTAGCGGAAGCCCTTCGCCTCCATCGCTCGGCTGTGATCGAGCGCTTCGTCGATGGTCTGCCCGGTGACGAACTGTTCGCCCATCATCCGCAGGCCCAGATCCACGCCCTTGCGGATCAGCGGCTCGCCGCCCTTGCCGATGAGCCGCGTGATCGCCGCCGAGAGTCCGCCTTCGGACGAGGTCGTGGTGAGCTTGCCGGTGATCAGCAGCCCCCAGGTGGCGGCATTCACGAACAGCGAGGGACTGTTGCCGATGTGCGCCTGCCAGTCGGCCGTGGAGATCTTGTCGCGGATCAGCGCGTCGCGCGTGGCCGAGTCCGGGATGCGCAGCAGCGCCTCGGCCAGGCACATCAGCGCCACGCCCTCCTGGCTCGAGAGCGAATACTCGTGGATGAGCCCGGCGACGCCGCCGCCGCCGTCCTGTCTTTTACGGCGCAGCGCCACCACCAGTTCGCGCGCCCGCGACTTCGCGACCTGCGCCTCGTCCGGCGACAACGTGGCCGCGGGCAGGAGCGAGGCCAGGCAATCGGGTTCGCTCAGGCGGTAAGCCGCGGTGATGCGTGCACGCAACGGGCTCTGCGTCTGCACGCCGCTGACAAACTCGGCAAACGGGACTGCTGGGTCCTCGCTCCCGGCAGTGTCCGCGCCCGCCGCCATCAGGCTCGCCCCAGCACCGGCACCATGTTGGCGACAAAGAACTCGATCAGCGCCCGCACATGCGGCGCGCTGGCGCGGCGCAGGTCCGAGACCGCGTGCAATTCCAGCAGATCGGCGACTTGCCATTCCGGCAGCACGCGCTCGAGCTTGTTCATCGCCAGGCCCTGGCGGCAGAGGAACTCGGGCAGCACGCCGATGCCGGCGCCGGCGGCCGTGGCAGCGTGTACGACGGCCGGGTCGGTGACGATCAGGCGCGGGGTCAGCGTGACCTGGGCTTGGGTCTTGCCCTTGTGCAATCGCAGTTCGGTGACCAGTTGGCCGGGCACCAGCACCGCGTGGGCGGCAAGGTCGGCGGGCTGGGTCAGCTTTGGGTGCGCGCGCAGGTAGGCGGGCGTCGCGCACAGGAGCACCAGCGGGCGGCCCAGCGCCGTGCCGACCAATCCTTCGCGTTGCGGCGGGCCATTCTGGAACAGCAGGTCCCACTGCTCGCCTGGCTCCTCGGGCAGCGCCTGCGCCATCTCCACTTCGAGCGGGATGTCGGGGTAGCGCTCCATGAAGCGCGGCAGGAGCGGCGCCAGCAGCAGCCGGCCGTAGGCCGGGTCGGCGAGCACGCGCAGCGTGCGCCGGCCCTCGGTGAGCGGGGTCATCTCGCGCCGCGCGGCGGCTGCCTCGGCCGCGATCCGCTGCGCATGTGGCAGCAGGGCGCGGCCCGCATCCGTGAGTGAAACGCGCCGCGTGGTGCGCGCCAGGAGCTTTGCGCCGACGCGCTTTTCGAGGCTCTGCACCGCGCGGCTGATGGCGACCTTCGGCACGCCCAGCGCGCGCGCGGAGGCTGTGAACGAGCCCAGTTCGACGACCTGGGCAAATGCTGCCAACTCAGAGGCGAGCCACATGTCTGTAACATATACGAATCAATGAGGCCATATCAAGCAGTGATTGGTGCGTAAATGCCACTAGGTTCGCAGCGCGATCCGCAGTCCCTCGATCGACATCTGCACCGCGAGCGCGACCAGCAGCAGGCCCATCAGCCGCTCCAGCGCCAGGAGTCCCCGCTTGCCCAGGAACTCCCCGATGCGTCCGCCCAGCACCAGGATCGCCGCGCTCACCAGCCACGCGCACGTGAGTGCCAGCAGCCATTCCGGCCAGCGCTGCGGCTCGCGGCTCATCAGCAGCAACAGCGTCGCGAGCGTCGACGGGCCCGCGACATAGGGGATCGCCAGCGGCACCAGGAAGGGCTCGCCCTTGATGCTCTCCGCCAGCGGACTATCGGCCGAAGGGAACACCATGCGCAGCGCGATCAGGAACAGCACCAGGCCGCCCGCGATGGTGAGCGCCGGCCCGCTGATGTTGAGCCAGTGCAGCAGGTGCTCGCCGGTGAACAGGAACACCACCAGCACGCCGTACGCGATCAGCAACTCGCGCGCGACGACGCGGCGGCGCCGGTGGACGGGCACGGTCTTCAGCGCCGTGACGAACAGCAGGATGTTGCCCAGCGGGTCCATCACCAGGAACAGCAGTATCGCGGCGGAGAGCACGGTCATGGCGGGGTCATCCTGGGGTCGACGTGGCCGTATATCATGGCAGCCCGGCGTGGCCAATGTTCTTGCGGAGACGGGTATGACGACATCGTGGAGCAAGCGGCTGCTGCCCTTCTGGCTGGTGCTGGCCGCGGGTTGCGCGAGCCAGGCCCCGAAACCCGCCGCCGCCGTTGCGCCGGCTGTTGCCGCTCCGGCTGCCCAAGCCCCGGCGCCTGTCGCGCAGGCCACCGCCGCGCAGCTCTATTTCTCCATTGGCCAGCTGGACTCGATCGCCCTGATCGAGCCGCCGCCAGTGGCCGGCAGCGAGGCCGCCCGCGCCGACTTGCAGGCGGTGCTGGATGCGCAGCGGGCGGCGCACGGGTCTGGTTCGACTGCACGCGCCGTGGGCGACACGGTGATCGACTGCCAGCGCGTGGCTGAAGTGCTGGTTCCAGCGACGCCCGCGATGCCCACGCAGGGCTCCACCGCGAACTCTGCGCCGCTCGCGAGAGGTGACGGGGCCGCGGCCGTCGCGTTCGCAACCCGCGCGGCCAAGCAGGTGGCCGGCGCCACCGGCCCTCCCAAGACCTTCTGGGGCCGCGCACGGCCCTACGTCGACAATCCCGGCGTTGAGCGCCTGGGCGATGTGGCGCCCGACAGCCCGCTGGCCATCAACGGTGGCTTCGAGCGCGCCCACACCTCGTACCCCAGCGGCCACACGGCTTTCGGCACCGCCTGCGCCATCGTGCTTGCGCAGATGGTGCCCGAGCAGCGCGCCGCGCTGTTCGCGCGCGCCCGTCTCTACGGTGAATCGCGGCTGATCGTGGGCGCGCATTTCCCGACCGACGTCGATGCCGGCCGCCGCGTCGGCACGGCCGCGACCGGCATGATGTTGCAGAACACCTTGTTCCAGGCTGATCTGCGCACGGCGCGAGCGCAGCTGCGCCGGGCGCTGGATCTGCCGGGGATGGCGCCTTAGCCGCCGCGGCCTTCAGAACATGAGCGAGACGGGCAAAGCCGTATTCCTGAGCTATGCCTCGCAGGATGCCGTGGCGGCGCGCAGCATCTGCGAGTCGCTGCGTGCTGCGGGGATCGAGGTCTGGTTCGACCTGAGCGAGCTGCGCGGCGGGGATGCCTGGGACCAACGCATCCGCCAACAGATCCGCGACTGCGCGTTGTTCGTGCCGATCATCTCTGCCAACACGGCCTCGCGGCCCGAGGGCTATTTCCGGCTGGAGTGGGATCTGGCCGACCAGCGCAGCCATCGCGTGGCGCGCAATCGGACCTTCATCGTTCCGGTGTGCATTGACAACACACCTGACAGTGGTGGGGATGTACCCGAGTCCTTCCTCAAGGTGCAGTGGACGCGGCTGCCGCATGGCGCCACGCCCGCGGATTTCAGCAGTCATATCGCCTCACTCCTTGGCGGCCTGGCGAACACGCCGGCCGCTGCAACGCCCGCAACACCAGCAGGTGGGATGCCGCACGCGACGACGCCGCGGACGGCGATGCCAATGCCGCGTGCCGCCGCGCCGCGCAAGAGCGCGGGTTGGTTGGCGGTGGTGATCGCCGCTGCCGTGCTGGTGTTGGCAGCAATTGGTTGGCAGGCGTGGCGGATGCGCGCGCAGCAGGGCGCCAGTGGCGCTGCCGGCGCCAACAGTGCTGTGCCCACCGGCGCTGGCAGCGGCACTGGCGTCGCTGTAGCAACGGCCGCGGCGGACAAGTCCATCGCGGTGCTGCCGTTCGTGGACATGAGCGAAAAGCACGACCAGGAATATTTCTCCGACGGATTGTCGGAGGAACTCATCGATCATCTTGCGCACAATCCCGCGCTCAAGGTTATCGCGCGCACTTCGTCGTTCGCGTTCAAGGGCAAGAACGAAGACATGCGCACGATTGCCGCCGCGCTTGGCGTGGCGCATCTGCTCGAGGGGAGCGTGCGCAAGGCGGGCACGGCGATGCGGATCACCGCGCAGCTGATTCGTGCCTCCGACGGCGCGCACCTGTGGTCGCAGACCTACGATCGCAAGCTCACGGACGTGTTCAGGGTGCAGGATGAAATCGCCAATACGGTTGCCGGTGAACTCAACGCGACTTTGCAATCGGGCGCGGCCGCGGCCGCTCAGCCCGCCAGGCCTGTTAATGCCGACGCGCACAACCTGTACCTGCAGGGTCGGTTCTTTGCCGGACGCGCCACCGTGGCCGACGTCCATACGGCCATGGACTATTACCAGCAGGCCCTTAAGCGCGAACCCGATTACGCGGCGGCCTGGGCGGCGCTGGCTTCCGCCTATGCCTGGGATGCCCAGTTCGGCAATTCAGCGGTGGCGGAAACCAGCGCGCGCGCGAGCGCAGCGGCTCGCGAGGCGCTCAAGTTCGATCCGCGCATGCCGGAAGGGCACAACGTGCTGGCCTTGCTCGCCAGTTCCTATGATTTCGACTGGCCCGTCGCCCGTTCTGAACTGCAGCTCGCGTTGTCGGCCGATCCGCACAATCCCGCCACGCTGGAATTTTCCGCGATGCTTGCTTTTGTATTCGGCGAACGCGACCGCGCCATCGAGCTTCTGCAGGAAGCGCTCACGGTCGATCCGCTGCGCGCCAGCGCCCGCATGGTCCTGGGCAGCATCTATACCAATGTCGGGCGCTACGACGACGCACTGCCCATGCTGCGCGCGGCCGAGCGCATCAATCCACAGCAGGTCAAGGTCCACTACCTGCTCGGCCTGGCCACGCTGGCCCAGGGACACCCGGAGTTGGCAGGTCCCCTGTTCGAAGCCGAGCCGGCGCAGTGGTACCGGCTGACCGGCCGGGCGATTCTCGCCGATGCGCAGGGCCGGCGCGCCGACGCCGATGCGGCGCTGGCCGAGTTGCGCAGCCGCTACGCCGACACGGCGGCCGCGCAGATCGCGGAGGTCTACGGCCACCGACACGATGTCGCTGCTGCTGTGACCTGGCTGGAGCGCGCCTACCGCGAGCGCGATACCGGTGCTCGCTGGATCAACGTCAACGCGCTGTACGCGCCGCTGCGCGGCGACCCGCGCTTCCGGGCGCTGGTTCGCAAGATGAAGCTGCCTGAGAGCTGATCTTCACTCGGCTGCGCGTTGGCTGAGCGCGGCGAGCACGTGTGCGGTGTCCGGCCGCACGCCGCGCCACAGCAGGAACGATTCGGCCGCCTGCTCCACCAGCATACCGAGGCCCATGACGGCGCGCGCCGCGCCGGCGCTGCGCGCCCAGTGCATGAACACGGTGTCGCGCTCGCCGTAGGCGAGATCGTAGGCCAGCGACTGCGTGCCCACGGCGTGAGCGGGAATCTGCGGCAGTTCGCCCTGCAGGCTCGCGGACGTGGCGTTGATGATCACGTCGTACCCGGCATCATCGCGGAGCCGTGCGCGCCCAGCCGCCGTGCTGTCGGCGGCCGGCGCGACGGTAACCGAGCCGAGGTCGGCGAACTCCTGCACGAGTTGCTTCGCGCGGGCGCCGCGGCGGTTGCAGATCACCAGTGAGGTCACGCCGGCCTCGAGGAGCGGTGCGATCACGCCGCGTGCGGCGCCACCGGCGCCGAGCAGCAGCACGCGGGCGCCACCGAGCTTGCAACCGAGGTTGACCGTGAGGTCGCGCACCAGCCCCGCGCCGTCGGTGTTGTCGCCGTGCAGCTTGCCATTCGCGGCGCTGGCGAGCGTGTTCACCGCACCGGCGCGCTGGGCGCGCGGAGTGAGCGTGTCGGCCAGGCGCAGCGCAGCTTCCTTGTGCGGCACGGTCACGTTGAGGCCGCGGCCGCCGTCGCGGAAGAAATTGCGCAGCACGGTCTCGAACGCAACCGGCGGCACGTCGAGGAGCCCGTATTCCATCGCCTGGCGCGTCGCCTTGGCGAACATCGCGTGGATCTGCGGCGAGCGGCTGTGGCCGATGCCAGAGCCGATCACCGCGTAGCGATCAATGCTGTTCATGCGCGATCCACCTGACCGAAGTGCCGCCCTGGCGCGTGGGCCTAAGCGCTGCGCCCAGTGCAGGAAGCCATTTGGCCATGTCCACGTCAAGCTGGTAGGGCGGATTGGCGATCAGCAGCCCCGAGCCGTTCAGGCCAACGCGCGCGTCACGCGGATGCAGCCACAGTTCCGCCACCAGCGCCGGCACCGGCAACTGCGCGGCCATGCGTGCGAGCCAGGGCGCGAGATCACGGTCGTCCTTAATCGGATACCACAGGGCTACGACGGCGTTGGCGAGGCGCGCGAGCGCTTTGCCGATGCCATCGCCGGCGCGCTGAAGGTCGTCCGCCTGTTCCTCGTAGGGTGGGTCGATGAGCACCAGCGCGCGCCGTTCCGCCGGTGGCAGGTGGGCGCCCAGCGCCTGGTAGCCGTCGACGCATTCGCAGCGCATGCGCGGGTAGATGTTCAGCGCGCGCTCGAGGGCGCGGCACTCGGCCGCCTGGATTTCGCAACAGATCCCGCGGTCCTGTGCGCGTAGCGAGAGCGCGGCCAGTACCGGCGAGCCGGCGTAAGCCTCGGGTGCGTTGCTGTCGCTGCGCGCGCGGGCCAGCGCTGCGAGATAGGCGCTGATCTGTGGGCTGTCGCTGTGGGCGGCCTGCAACGCACCGATGCCGAGCCGCGCCTCGGCGCCCTGGTGCGTGTCGGCACTGTGCAGGTCGTAAAGGCCGCGCCCGGCGTGGGTCTCGAGGTAGAGAAAGCCCTTGTCTTTGCGCTGCAGCGCTACGATCAGCGCCAGCAGCGTCACGTGCTTGTGCACGTCGGCGAAATTGCCGGCATGATAACTGTGGCGGTATTTCATGCGCAGGCTGCGCCGCGGGGATGCCGGCAGACCCCAGGGGCTGCCGGCACGCCCTAGCGTTTTGTCGAACCGTGTCCCGCCGCGACCATCTTGGGCGGCGCTTCGTCCGCGGCGCCCTCGTCGGCCATAGGCTCCGCCTTGCGGGAAGCCGCGGGTGCCTTGCCTTTGGCTTTGGCGGGAGCCTTCGCCTTGGCCTTCGCCGGTGCCTTGGCTTTGGCCTTCGGGGTCTTGGCCTTGTCTTTGGTCCTGGTCGTGCCTTCGGCTCCGGCTGCCTCCGGCGTTGCGGCCGCGGGCGTGTCGGTAGCGCCGCGCTTTGCTGGGAGCTTGCGGCCGAAGCGGCCACGCGTGCCCTTGGCGGGCGCCGCCAGCAGCAGCGCCTTGCATTCCTCGAGCGTGAGGGTCTTGGGGTCGCGATCCTTCGGCACGCGCGCGTTCTTGGCGGTATCGGTGATGTACGGGCCGTAGCGGCCGTTGAGCACCTGGATCTTCTCGGCTGGGAAATCCTGGATGATGCGGTTGGCGTCCGCCAGCACCTTGGCCGCGATCACTTCGAGCGCGCGCTCGAACGTGACCGTGTAGGGGTCGTCTTCCTTCAGCGATACATATTTGGCGCCGTACTTGATATACGGACCGAAGCGGCCGATCGCCGTGGTCACGGTGTCGCCGTCAGCCGCCGTGCCGAGCGTGCGCGGCAGCTTGAACAGCTCGAAGGCGTCGGCGAGCTGGATCGTGTCCATCTTCTGGCCGGGGCGCAGGCCCGCAAAGCGCGGCTTCTCGACATCATCCTTGGTGCCGATCTGCACGAAGGGGCCAAAGCGCCCCATGCGCACCGTGACCGGCTTGCCGGTGGCGGGATCGCGCCCCAGTTCGCGCGCCTGCGCGACCTGCTCGCGCGACACCGTCTTTTCGATCAGCTCGACTTGGCTGATAAACGGTTTCCAGAACTTGGCCAGCGGCACCGTCCACGGCTCTTCGCCGCGCGCAACCGCATCGAGCTCGTCTTCCATCGCGGCGGTGAAGCCGTATTCCACGTAGCGGTGGAAATGCTCTGTAAGGAACTTGCCGACGATGCGGCCGATGTCGGTGGCGGTGAAGCGCCGGTTGTCGATCTCGACGTACTCGCGGTCGCGCAGCGTGGAGATGATTGACGCGTAGGTCGAGGGCCGGCCGATGCCATGTTCTTCGAGCGCCTTCACCAGCGAAGCCTCGGTGTAGCGCGGCGGCGGCTCGGTGAAGTGCTGCTCGGGGTGGAGCGCGGTCAGGCGCACCGCATCGCCTACCTGCATCGCCGGCAGCATGTGGTCGCCGTCGTCGTCCGAGGCGTCGTCACGCCCTTCCTGGTAGACGGCGATGTAGCCGGGCTTAACCAGCGTCGAGCCGTTCGCGCGCAGCACGTGGCGCTGCGGGCCGTCGGGGCCGGCCAGCATGTCGACCGCGACCGTGTCGAACACGGCGTGCGCCATCTGGCAGGCGACCGCGCGCTTCCAGATGAGCGCATAGAGCTTGAACTGGTCGGCGTCGAGGTAGCGCTCGATGTCGGCGGGCACGATGGCGGCCGAGGTCGGGCGCACGGCTTCGTGCGCTTCCTGCGCGTTCTTCGACTTGGTCTTGTAGATGCGGATTTCTTCGGCCAGCGATTCCTTGCCGTAGAGTTTCTCGATCGTGGCGCGGATCTCGGTGACTGCCTCAGCCGCGAGCGTGACCGAGTCGGTGCGCATGTAGGTGATGAGGCCGACGCTGCCTTCACCGGTGTCGACGCCTTCGTACAGCTGCTGCGCGATGCGCATCGTGCGTTGCGCCGAGAAGCCGAGCTTGCGCGAGGCTTCCTGCTGCAGCGTCGAAGTCGTGAAGGGTGGCGATGGATTACGGCGCCGCTGCTTGCGATCTATTGTGAGCACTTGCAGCGTACCGCTGGCGCCGGGCGCCGTGCCGGCACCGCCTGCCGTGCGCAGGGTGGTCGCAGCGGCGTGCGCGCCGCCCGCGTCGACGAAACTGAACTGCTCGACCTTGCGGCCGGAGTATTCCACCAGCTTCAGCGGGAAAGTCTGCTCGCTGTGCTCGCCCTCGGCATCGATCGTCCAGTATTCCTGTGGCACGAAGGCCGCGATCTCGTCTTCGCGCTCGCAGATCATGCGCAGGGCGGGGCTTTGCACGCGCCCGGCCGACAGGCCGCGGCGCACCTTTTTCCACAGCAGTGGCGAGAGGTTGAAGCCCACCAGGTAATCGAGCGCACGGCGCGCCTGCTGCGCGTTCACCAGGTCAAGGGACAGTTCACGCGGATGGGTGACCGCCTCACGAATTGCATTCTTGGTGATCTCGTGGAACACCACCCGCTGCGAGGTCTTGCCCTTGAGCTCGCCGCGTTCCTTGAGAATCTCGTGCAGGTGCCAGGCGATCGCCTCGCCCTCGCGGTCGGGGTCGGTTGCCAGCAACAGCGTGGTGGCCTTCTTGAGCGCCTTCGAGATCGCGGTGACGTGCTTTTCGTTGCGCTCGATCTGGCGATACTGCATCGCGAAGTCATTGTCGGGATCGACCGCGCCTTCCTTCGGCACCAGGTCGCGCACGTGACCATAAGAGGCGAGCACTTCGTAGTCCTTGCCGAGGTACTTCTTGATCGTGCGCGCCTTGGCGGGCGATTCGACGATGACGAGGTTTTCTGCCATGCCCTGGACTACATGCTTCCCAAAACTACAAGCTTCCTAAAACGAAAAACCGCGGACGTGCCGCGGGACATGAAGCCGCGGGTTTGATGCGCGCTCAATGCGGCACCTGCGCGGGCAGTTCGTACACCATGTCTTCCATGCGCTCGCAGGCCGCTTCCTCACCGGGCTGGCAGGAAAGCACCATCAGCACCACCCACTTGACCTGCTCGGTGCCCAGCTCTTCGTTGTCGAGAGCCAGGAGCCGTTCGATGACGATCTCGCGCTGCGTCGCCGACAGGATTCCGCCGCGCTCGAGCGAGAGCAGCAGCCCGCGGACGCCCGCGTCCAGCCGCTCACACTCCTCATTGGTGTACAGGCGGAAGGCGCGCTCGTCAGCGCGCAGGCCCGGACGGGCGCGCTCGTCGGCCAGGTCGGCCAGCCAGTCAAGCGCGCGCTCGACGTTGGCGCCCCGGAAGCCGGCGCTCTCGAGGTCACGGGCGATGTCCGCGCGCTCGGCGACCACAGGCAGTTCTTCGAACAGGTAGTGATCGAAGACGTAGACCAGGATGTCGAATACCGTGTTTTCCATCATGCCCAGGTTTGTTCAGCTGATTCGCGCATACCGGCCCCCTGGGTGCAATCCAACCCTTCCCTCGAGCTCGAGGATCAGCAGCATGGACGCCAGGTGAGGGCTCGGCAGACCGGTCCGGTCGACCAGAACATCGATGCTCTGGGGCTCGAACCCGAGCGCATCTAACAGGATTTCATAGTCCTTGTCCAACCCAGGGGCGTTGGTCCCGCCGATTTCGTTGGTTGGCGTCGATTCTGTAATATCTTGTTTTGTAAAAGGAATTTTAAGTTCGGAGAGTACGTCGGCGGCGGTCTCGACGAGCTTTGCACCCTGGCGCAGCAGCTGATGGCAGCCGCGCGCGAGCGGATTGTGGATGCTGCCGGGGATCGCGAACACCTCGCGGCCCTGTTCCGAGGCGAGGCGTGCCGTGATGAGCGAGCCGCTCAACCGCGCGGCCTCGACCACCAGCGTGCCGAGCGACAGGCCGCTGATGAGCCGGTTGCGGCGCGGAAAATTCTCGCGCCGCGGTGGCGTGCCTGGCGGAAATTCGCTCAGCAGCGACCCGCCGCCGGCCACGATGCGTTCAGCCAGCGCGCTGTTTTCGGGTGGATAGATTTCGTCCAGCCCGCAACCCAGGACCGCAACCGTACGCCCGCCACCCTTGAGCGCGCCTTCATGCGCGGCCGCGTCGATGCCGAGGGCCAGCCCGCTCGTGATAGTCAATCCGCCGTGCGCCAGGTATTGCGCAAACTCGCTCGCGGTGCGCGCACCGCCCGCGGTCGGATTGCGGCTGCCGACAATGGCGAGCTGCGCCGACAGCAGTACATCCGCGTTGCCCTTGACGTACAGCGCGACGGGCGCCGCGGCGATGAGCCGCAGGAGCGGTGGGTACTGCTCGCTGTCGCAGCTGACCAGTTGTATGCCGGCGCTTTCCATCCAGCGCCGGTCGCCCTCGAGCACAGCGACATCGGGACGCGCGAGCCAGGCTGCGTCTGTTGCGGGGATGCCGCGCGCGATCAGCTCAGCGGCGCTGGTGCCGACCAGGGAAGCCGCGTTGCCCTCTACCACTGCGGCGCGCAGGTGGTCGGCGTGCAGGCCCGGTGCGCGCGCCAGCGCCAGCCAGCTCGTCGCCTCGTCGATCGCCTGCCGCCTCATGGATGAAGAGCATAAAGCAAAGGGCCCGCGATGCCGCGGGCCCTTTGTGGTCAATCAGCGCAGTAAGGTCAGGGATTGACGACGTGATCGCCGACGCTGATCGGCACGGTCTCGCTTGCGACCAGCGCGTAGCTCACGTGCTCGAACACGCGGAACACCAGCAGCGTGCCGGCCATCTCGGCAGGGAGCTTGGTGTCGAAGAAGTGGGTGCAGGTGCCGTTGCCGGTGATGCGCGCGCAGCGGTCGCGCACCGTCTGCGCCGAGTCATTTACGCGCAGCACGTGCCCAGGTTCGAGCCCGTCGTGGCTGCCGCGGTTGATCGCGACCACCTGGAACTGGCCGGCGAGCAGCACGCCATTGACGACGGCGAGGATGCGGCCGTGCATTTTTGCAGCCGGAGAGTGCGGCAGGAAATCGCCAACCGTGCCGGCGCTCTCGGGCACCAGCACGTCGCCGGCGAGCACTTCGCGCGCTGACTCGGTGATCTGCACGCGGGCCGGATCGCCTGCACGCAGCACTTGCGCGGCGCCAGCATAGTTGGCGAGGTAGCCGAGCGAGCCGTGGCCGTCCGGATCTTTCAGCTTCTCGCCGATATGCAGCACGCTGTAGCGCTCGCCCTCGGCTGCCTTCAGGCGCTTGACGTAAACCTCGTTGCCGGCGCCCGCGATCATGTGGTGGTCGCGCAGTGCGAGCACGTATGGCGCAGCCTCGGCCTGGCTCTTGGTGATCACGCCCGGGCGGGACAGGAACGCGGCAATCGCCGCGTAGGGAATATTGGCGATCGGCGCCTCGAGTTCGGTGCTGCGCAGGAGTGGCTGCAGCCGCGTGCCGCTGCCGCTGGTGCGCACCAGCTGGATCGCGACGGCCGGTGTACCGCCGGGTCCGCCAGCGCCGCCCTTCGCCAGGCGCAGCGTGTCACCCGGGTAAATGCGGTGCGGGTTGCTCACCTCGGGATTCGCGTACCAGATCTCCGGCCACAGCCATGGATCCTTCAGGAACATGCCGGCGAGGTGCCAGAGCGTGTCGCCCTTCTGCACGACGTAGCTCTTGGGCGCAGTCGGGCTGAGCGCCGCAGTGGCGTCCGGCATCACGGTGGTGGTTTCGGCAACCGGCGCCGCGTCGGCAGCTGCGGGCTCGACGTCCGGCAGGTTCGACGTGACCGTCTGTGGTTCGGCGCTGGCAGCCACCTGCGCCGCGCTCTCCGGTTGCGTGGTCATCGGCGGCGCGGGACCGGCGTTGTCGCCGTGCCCGGTCCAATGGTGGAACATCGAGCAGCCGCCGAGCGCAAGGGCCAGCAGCGAGGTCAGAGCGGCCGCCATCGGGAACGTCCGGCGGGAGCTCATTGTCTTATAGGGGAACATCCCTCACTCCTGATAAACAAGGGCTTAAGGTGGGGTGGGCCACCCGCAGCTGTTATAAACTCAATGGCTGCCAAACGCACATGGTCCGGTGCGGAGTTTGTGCGCTGGTTCACATGGGCGCAAGCCGAGGTTTCAAAAATCCGCCATGGCGCAGTTGACGATCCTGGAATTTCCCGACCCCCGGCTACGTACCCGCGCGGCGCCGGTGCAGGTGTTCAACGCTGCGCTGGCGCGGCTGATCGACGCCATGCTCGAAACCATGTACGCGGCGCCGGGCATCGGCCTGGCCGCCACGCAGGTCAACGTGCACCAGCGGCTGATTGTGATCGACGTCAGCGACGAGCGCAGCGAGCCACAGGTGTTCATCAATCCGGAAATCCTGGAACGCAGCGGCACCGAGTTGAGCGAGGAAGGGTGCCTGTCGGTGCCCGAGGTCTTCGAGCCGATCGAGCGCGCGGAGCGGGTGCGCGTGCGCGCGCAGGACCGGCAGGGCCGGCACTTCGAACGCGAGCTCGACGGCTTGCTGGCGGTCTGCCTGCAGCACGAGATGGATCATCTTGAAGGCAAGCTGTTCGTCGACTATCTCTCGAGCCTGAAGCGCGAGCGCATCCGCCGCCGCCTCGAGAAGGAACGGCGTGAGCGCGATGGCGCGCCGCGCAGCCGCGCGGGCGCGAGCGCTCGCACCGCGTCCGGCACCAGGGTCATCTGACGACGCGACGCCCGGCATGCTGCGCATCGCCTTCGCCGGGACTCCGGCATTCGCATTGCCGGCGCTCGACGCGCTGGCCGCATCAAAGCACCGGCTGGTCGGCGTACTGACGCAGCCCGACCGGCCTGCAGGACGCGGACGCGAACTGCGCGCCAGCCCCGTCAAGCAGCGCGCGCTGCAATTGCCGCTGCCGGTCGCGCAGCCCGAACAGCTCGCGGACGACGCCGCGCGGGCACCCTTGCGCGAGTGGCAGCCGGAGCTGCTGGTGGTGGTGGCCTATGGGCTGATCCTGCCGCGCGCGGTGCTGGAGTTGCCGCGGCTCGGCTGCCTGAACATCCACGCCTCGCTCCTGCCGCGTTGGCGCGGCGCGGCGCCGATCCAGCGCGCGATACTCGCCGGTGATCGCGAGAGCGGCGTGACCATCATGCAGATGGACGTGGGGCTCGACACGGGCCCGATGCTCGCGCAGCGCGCGCTGCCCATCGGTGAGCGCATGACCAGCGCCGGGCTGCACGACACGCTCGCGCAGCTCGGCGCTGCGCTGCTGCTCGAGGTGATCGCGGGTCTCGAGGCCGGTACGGCGAGGCCGCGTGCGCAGCCGGCCGAGGGCGTCAGCTACGCGCACAAGCTGGAGAAGCGCGAAGCGCTGATCGACTGGTCGGCGAGCGCGGCGCACATCGCGCGGCAGGTGCGCGGCTGCAACCCGTGGCCAATTGCGGAGACCGCAATCGCCGGAGCACAACTTCGAATCTGGCAGGCTGACGCGTTGGCGACGCCTGTCGAAGGGTCGGCTGCGTTGCCGCCCGGCACTGTGCTCGGACTCCACGGCGGTCAGCTGTTGGTGGCCTGCGGCGACGGACTGCTGGCAATCAGCCAGCTGCAGAGCGCCGGCAGGCGTGTACTCAGTGCCGCCGAGTTCGCACACGGTCACGCCCTCGACGGCCTGCGGCTTGGCTGACCGCAATGAGTAGCAACCGCAGTGCACCCGTGCGCGCGCGGCCGCCTGGCACTGCCGCGCTGGTGCTGAGCGCAGCGGCGCGCGCGGTGGCCGCGGTGCTGGGCGAGGGCCAGAGCGCCGAGGCGGCGCTGGCGGGGAAGCCGCAAGATCCGCTACGCGCAGCGGTGCAGGCCGTCACACTGGGCACGCTGCGCTGGTACCTGCGCCTGGCGCCCGCGGTGCTGCCACTGCTGGCGCGTCCAGGTGCGCAAACCGACGCGAAGCTGCGCTCGCTGCTGGTCTGCGCTGCACATCAACTGGAATATTCCGCGCATGCGAGTGCGACCACGGTGGCTGCGGCGGTCGATGCGGCGCGGCTCCTCGGGCTTGAGCGCGCGGCGGGGCTCGTCAACGCCGTGCTGCGCCGCTTCCTGCGCGAGCACGTGGCCCTGCTGGGGGCGGTCGATCGCGACCTGGCGGCGCGCCACGCCCATCCCGATTGGCTGGTGGCCGCACTGCGGGCCGCCTGGCCGGAAGAGCTCGAGCGGCTGCTTGCGGCGAATAACGGGCATCCGCCCCTGAGCCTGCGCGTTGACATCGACCGCACCAGCATTGCCGCTTACCTGCAGGAGCTCGCCGCGCGCGGATTGCACGCCGAGAGCGTGCCGGGCGTGCCGACGGCAGCGATGCTCGCACTGGCGTTGCCAGTGACAGACATACCTGGCTTCGCCGAGGGACGCGTCTCGGTGCAGGATCCAAGCGCGCAGCTGGCGGCGGCGTGGCTGGCCCCGCGTCCCGGTGAGCGCGTGCTCGATGCCTGCGCGGCGCCCGGTGGCAAGAGCGGTGCACTGCTCGAGATGGCGGGCGGCCCGATCGCGCTGACGGCCGTGGACAGCGATGGCGTGCGGCTGGCCCGCGTCGCGGACAACCTGCGGCGGCTGGGACGCGAGGCCCGGCTCGTGCAAGCCGACCTGTGCGCGCCGCCGGCCTGGTGGGATGGCGTGCCTTTCGATGCCATCCTGCTGGATGCACCCTGTTCGGGCACCGGCGTGATCCGCCGCCATCCGGACATCAAGCTGCTGCGCCGCGCCTCCGACATCGCCGGTTTTGCCTCGCGCCAGTCGGAACTGTTGCGCGGTTGCTGGCCGCTGCTGCGGCGCGGCGGACGGCTGCTGTACGCCACCTGTTCGGTGCTGGCGGCGGAGAACGCAACCGTGGTGAGCGCGTTCCTCGCGGCCACGCCCGGCGCCAGCGTACTGCCGGTTCCGGAACCCTTGCGCCATTTGCCACTCCACTCCTGTGAGCCAGGCTGGCAATTGCTGCCGGGGGCGGCCGGCGACGGCTTCTATTATGCTTGCCTGCAGAAAGAGGGGGAGGCGCCTCAGGCGCTCAGTTAATGCTTAGCTTGCGCAAAGCGCTGCCGATAGTCGCCGCCGTCATGGCCTGGGCCACCGTGGGCCTGGCGCAGGCCGAGGATCCGCTCGATGGCGAGCTCGAGATCCGCTCCGCGTATGCCGTGCCCAGCCGCGGCGTCATCATGCTGAGCGCGCGCGTCGCCTATCCGGGGAGCGACCTGCTGAGCGCCTCGCTCAGGGACGGCGTGACGCTGAGCTTCGATCTCGAGTGCATCTTGACGCGCCACCGCCGCTTCTGGTTCGACGCGGAGGCGGTCGACCTGGTGCGGCACCGCGAACTCACCTACCACGTGGTCACCGACCGCTACCTGCTGCGCGATGTCGATACCGGCACGCAGGAATCCTTTCCGACGCTTGAGGCTGCGCTCGCCAGCGTCGGTGCCGTGGAGGAATGGCCGATCGCGGTCGACTCGCAGCTGCATGGCGACGGCCAGTGGCAGATCGCGCTGCGCGCGGGGGTGCGCCGCGGCCATATGCCCGACGCGCTGCGCGCGCTGATGTTCTGGTCCAACGCCTGGCATCGCACCAGCGACTGGTACACATGGACCCTCGTACGCTGAAACGCTGGGGTTTTCGCGCCCTGACGCTGCTCGGTTGCGGCGCGGGCGTGTGGGCGTTGCTGCTGCTGGCGCATAGCGCCGAGAATTCCGCCGACTTCAATCGCCGCCAGCCGTGGATCCTGCTGCTCAACATCTGCGCGATGCTCACGCTGGGCGTGTTGCTGACGCGCAAGCTGTGGCAGCTGTACCGCGACTTCCGTGACCACGTGCCCGGCTCGCGCCTGACGGTACGCACCGTCAGCATGTTCGGCACGCTGGTGGTGGTGCCGCTGCTGATCGTCTACCTGTTTGCGCTTGAGTTTCTCAACTACGGCATCGACAGCTGGTTCCGCATCGAGATCAAGCAGGGACTGAACGACGCGCTGGTGCTGTCGCGCTCGGCGCTCGAACTGCGCGTGCACGAGCAGTCGCGCCGCACCGAGAATTTCGCGCACGCCATCGCTGCGCTGAGCGGCCCCGACCTGGCAGTGCGGCTCGATGCCGAGCGGCGCGCGGCGCAGGCCGCCGACGTCAGCGTCTACGATGCCGGCGGACGCGTGCTGACCTTCAGCAGCGCCAACGCGACCACGGCGCTGCCGACGCCGCCGCCGGCGGAAGCGCGGCTGCAGATCGCCGCCGGCCACAGCTACTTCGCGCTGCAACCGGCCAGCGCCGGGCACGCCACGGTCGTGACCGCCGCGCTGCTGGCGCGGGCCGCGCGCGTGCCGCCCGGTCGCTTCGTGGTGATCAACTACGACGTGCCTACGGAGTTATCCGGGCTTGCTGACGCAGTGCAGGCCGCCTATTCGAACTACGGCGACATGTCGGCGACGCGCGAGCCGCTCAAGATCAACTTCATCATGACCCTCACGCTGGTGCTGCTGATCACGATGCTGGCCGCGGTCTACGGCGCGGTCTGGTCGGCGCAGCGGCTCACGCGGCCGGTGAAGGACCTGATCGCGGGCACGCGCGCCGTCGGCAAGGGCGACTTCGGCACGCGCCTGCCCTTGCCGTCGCGCGATGAGATGGGATTCCTGGTGCACTCGTTCAACGACATGACCAAGCGGCTGCGGCGCACCAGCGAAGAGGCAGCGTTGGGCCGCCAGGCGGCCGAGCGCGAGCGCGAGCGGCTGGCGGTGATCCTCTCGCGCCTGTCGAGCGGCGTGCTGGTAGTCGACGCACAGCTGCAGCTACGCAGCGCCAACCAGTCGGCGGGCGCGATCCTCGGCGGCGACCTGGCCGCCATGGTCGGCCAGAGCCTCACGGCCGCCGCCGGCGCGGCGCCGCTGCTGGGCGAGTTCGTGACTGCGCTGCGCGCGCGCTTCGGCGCGGGCCGGCGCGAATGGCGCGAACAGCTGGCGCTGAAGGACGAGGCCGGCAATCGCGTGCTGCTGTGGGCCTGCACGCCGCTCCCGGACGAGAGCGACGATCCGGGCCTGGTGATCGTGTTCGAGGACATCACGGCGCTCCTCAATGCGCAGCGCAACGCAGCCTGGGGGGAGGTGGCGCGGCGCCTGGCGCACGAGATCAAGAACCCGCTCACACCGATCCAGCTCTCGGCCGAGCAGCTGCGGCGCAAACTCCTGCCGGGCCTGGACACCGAGCACGCGCGGCTGCTCGAGCGGGGCACGAAGACCATCGTGCAGCAGGTCGACGCCATGAAGCAGATGGTCAACGCCTTCAGCGAATACGCCCGCGCGCCCGAGGTGCAGCTGGCGCAGTTCAGCCTCAACCAGCTGACCGCCGAGGTGGTCGAGCTCTACCGCCTGCAGGACCCAGGCGTCAGTATCGTCATGGAGCTCGACCCGCAGCTGCCGGAGATTGAGGCCGACCGGGGCCGGGTGCGCCAGATCCTCGCCAACCTGCTGAGCAACGGCATCGAGGCCCTGGCCGGGGTCACCAGCGCCGCCATTACGGTCCGCACCCGCTGGCTGCGCACGTTGAAGCCGGCGCAGGCGGAAATCACAGTCAGTGACAACGGGCCCGGGTTCCGCGAGGATATCCTCCAGCGCGCCTTTGATCCTTATGTCACCAGCAAGGCGCGCGGCACGGGCTTGGGCTTGGCGATCGTCCAGCGTATCGTGGAGGAACACGGCGGCCGGATCAGCGCCGAAAACCTCGCTACCGGCGGTGCGCGCATCCGCGTGCTGCTGCCGGCCACGACAGGCAAGCGCACGGAGTTGCGGAGGGAACGGGCATGAATGCAAGCCGGATACTCGTGGTTGACGACGAGGCGGACATCCGCCGCCTGCTGCAGGAGATCCTCAGCGAGGAAGGTCACGACGTCGACGTCGCCGCCGATGCCGCGCAGGCGCGCGCCGCACGCGCCCGTTCCGCGCCCGACCTGGTGCTGCTCGACATCTGGATGCCCGACACCGACGGCATCACGTTGCTGCGCGAATGGTCGAGCGACGCGCGCCATGACTGCCCAGTGGTGATGATGTCCGGGCACGGCACGGTGGAAACCGCGGTCGAGGCGACGCGTCTGGGCGCCTTCGACTTCATCGAGAAGCCACTCTCGCTGGCCAAGCTCCTGCCCACGGTCAAGCGCGCGCTCGACGCGCGCCGCACGCGCCAAGCGGGCGGCTACGCTGCCGCGCGCGCGCAGGCGCCGCTCCACGGCCGCAGCCGCACGGCGCTGCAGCTGCGCAGCGAGTTGCTGCGCCTGGCGCCCTATCCCGCGCCACTGCTGCTGATCGCCGAGCCCGGCAGCGAGACCGAGTCGCGGGCGCGCTTCGTGCACCAGTCGGGTCCGCGCGAGCGCGGACCTTTCGTGAGCTGCAATCCGCGCGCGCTGCAGGATGACCAGGCGGTGGGCGCGCTGCTGGGCGCGAACGGCCACGCGGGCCTGCTCGAGCAGGCGGCGGGCGGCACGCTCTACACCGGCGACATCGAGGAACTGCCCGAGACCGCGCGCCGGCTGCTGGCCGGGGTGCTCGAAGGCGGCAGCTATGCGCGCGGCGGCCATGGCGCGAGCGTCAAGTTCGACGCGCGCGTGATCGCCACGGCGCTGCCGGGCATCGAGAACCGCGCCGGCGGCGCCACCATGAGCCGTGACCTGTACGCGCAGCTCGCGGTGCTGCCGCTGCGCGTGCCACCGCTCCGCGAATACGCCGAGGACGTGCCTGACCTGCTGCGCCTATGCGTCGACCAGCTCACCCAGGGCGAGAACCTGCAGTTCCGCCGCTGCAGCGTCGCGGCGCAGAACCGGCTGCGCAACTACCCCTGGCCCGACAACCTGCGCGAGATGCGCAACCTGCTGCGCCGGCTCCTGCTGCGCGGCGGCGCGGAGGAGATCTCGCTCGAGGAAGTGGAGCGAGAGCTGGCGGCGCAGGCGCCGATCGACGCGCCGCTGGTGAAGCAGGACCTGCTCGCGCTGCCGATGCGCGAAGCGCGCGAGCACTTCGAGCGCGCCTACCTGCAGCAGCAGCTGCAGCTGTGCGGCGGCAAGGTCGGCCAGCTCGCCAAGCGCGTCGGCATGGAACGCACGCATCTGTACCGCAAGCTCCGCTCACTCGGCATCGAGATCAGCCACGCCGCGGACGATTGACGCCTTGCGCGGTGATCAGTGGACGTTGGCGCTCTGCGCCTCGCACCGCTCCCACATATGCCAGAAATAATCGGCGCTGCGAAACAGGTGCTGATCCACAAGATCAGCGCCAGTAATCCCCGTGGGAACGCCCTGGCCGTTGATGTGATTGTTAGCCGGCATGGTGTGCACGTCGTGCAGGAAATCGGACAGCATTCCGTAATGAGCGACGCCTTCCGAATTGTAGTTCCAGGTCTTGGCCGAGCCGGTGACCGAGCTGGGCGG
The DNA here is from genome assembly GCA_025359205.1 of Gammaproteobacteria bacterium. GTDB lineage: Bacteria > Pseudomonadota > Gammaproteobacteria > Steroidobacterales > Steroidobacteraceae > FEN-1191. Next base: position 151,445 of record JANYHD010000039.1, on the reverse strand, counting down.
AAACGACGCATCGTAAACCACGCGGTTCTGCGGCCCTCCCGGCACCGGACCTTTGACGAGTCCGTTCAGATCGGTGCCAAACGAGATGGCGCCGTTCTGGTAATTGGCGATGCCGGAGTTCAGGTAACCCATCTTTTCCATGGCGGACTGGTAATTCAGCGCCCACTGGGAAGCATGCACGCCATCCGTGCCGAGCCCGAACATGCCGTGCAAGCGGCTGATGCGACGCAATTGCTCCGGCGAGCGGCTGTTCTCGGCGTTCGCACCGGCGACGCCGCGGATGCCGCTGTGACCGGAAATGAGCGGGTAACCGTCGCCGGGCATGTTCTCGGCAATGCTCAGCGTTGCGTTTGCGGTCTTCTGCGACATGTGGTCGATATCGATCAGCATGCCGCGTCTCATCAATTCCTTGATCAAAAGAGCACCAAGGTTCGTCAGTGTCAATGCATTGCGATGCCCGATGCCTTTCTGCGGTTGACCCGGCGGCGGGCAGACCGGCGGCGGTCCCGGCTTGCGCCAGGGATCGAGGCCCAGCTTGACCAGCGCCGCGGCGGTGAGCGCGAGGTCATTGCTCAACTTGTATTGATGGTCGATGCCGTCGCTCTTGTCGGCGCATTCCACGAACCAGAAGTGCCCGGTTTCGCGGTAGTTGGCGGTGTTGAAGGTGTCCTGGTAGATCGCGGTGCCGCCGAATAGATTGTCGACGACGTGCACCGGGAAGACGTAGCGCACGCCTTCATTGTAGAGACGTTGCACTTCGCCCGGAATGATCTGTCGCAGCATCTGCTCGCGGCCGGCCGCTGGCAGCGCGTTGAAGTCCCCGATGTTGTCGATCTCGATGCCCAGCACGATCGCGATCTTGTTCGATCGAACGATGCGCTCAAGGTCTGCTGCGCTCAGCGCCACCTCCATGAAATCGTTGTGGCGCGCAACCAAAGCTTTCATTTCCGCCAGCTGCAGATCCGCGGAGTACTTGTCGTCAGTTGCGCCATCGCCAGGTCCGGACACCGCATCGCCCAGCGTACGGTTGTTGGTGGCGAGCGCGACCATCACACGCTGCCCGCCGTCGCGCGCACGCCGGATCCACTCCCACCACATCTTTTGATGCGTAATGTCGTTCCACGCCGGCCATTGCGCGAAATCGGGGAAGCCACGCGCCGGCGGCATGCCAGGTCCCGCCGTGACCAGCGCGCCCTCGTTCCCTTCCTGCAGGCCCTGAATGATCAGCGGGCGCAAGGCGTCGCCGCAGGGGAAGTCGATCAGGTTCCATCCGCCATGCGTGGGCCGATCATCGCTCAGAGCCTCGGGCATCGAAGCGGCACGAACCCAGCGTCGGCATGACGTATCCGTCGGCAGCAGCGAACCGATGTCCACGCCGCCCTGGATCAGCTTGCCGCCGAAGGCGAGGTTGACCATCGGATGCGTGTGCAGGTCCACCCAGCCGTTCAGTCCCGCGTAGGCCGCAGGTGGTGCCGGCATCAACATGACGGCCGGACCCTGAATGATCGCTACCGGCATCGGTACCGGGGCAGGCGCGGCGGCGATAATCTGCACGGGCGGCAGCTGCCGCACTGCGGCTTGCAAGGCCACATTGGAGACCATGCCCGGGCCTGGCGCCAAACCGCGCGAGCGAATGCCGCTCAATGAACCGATGGCTTCCAGCCGCTGGCCGTCGGGCAGCAGCAGCACCAGATGCCGCTCGTCATCGCCTGCGGGCACGATGAGCACGCGCGACTCCGTCAGGTGTTCGATATGGCTCGCGGTCATGGCGGGAACGCGGATCGATTTCCCGCTTGGCGCACTCAGCCGCAGTCCGCCGCCGGAGTCAGGCACCAGCATGTAGTCGCCACGCTCGACCAAGACATCAGTTCCGTCCGGTGCCAGAAAATGCAGCGCCCTGTCAACAGCCAGGCTGGCTGGCGATGGCGACATGGCGGGCGGCGTCGCCTCGGCCGCGAGCGCAGTGCTGCCTGCGAGTACGCCGAGGCAGAGACCCACAATCATCGCGCATATGTTTTTCATGTTGGTCCTACGGACAACTCGGGAAACCCAGCGTCCACGCCAGCAGCCCGGGCAGATACAACGCTCCGGTGTCTCTGGTCCAGAACGCTTTGTATTGCAGCTCACTGTGCGGCATCGTGTGCTGCGCGCACACCGAACCATAGATTGCGCCGTTATTACCCTGGAAGTTATCCCAGGACGCGAAGTTGTAGGAGTCCTTTCCACCCGGCTGGGCGAGGTGGCACATCGTGCAATAGGGCCGCACGACCTGGCGATAGAACCCCGCCTGCGGTGCCCACCCCGCGGGCACAAAGTCCGGTTGCGCGCGCGCGCCGGGCTGGCCCAGGGCGCCGTTGTATAACCCGCGTATGTACGCCCCAATCGCCGAGCGCGGATCGGAGTTGTGGATCATCAGGTTTATGTTTCTGATCTTCTCTTCCTGTGCGGCCTGTTCTGCATCGTTCGCGAACGCGAGCAACTCCGGATCTAGCGGCAGGAATGACGCGCCATCCACTTTGCGGGTATTGGGGTTGTATTTGCCGCCGTGACAGGACATGCACACAAAGGGCAACGGCTTCTGGCCCTCAGTGTCCAGCCCAACGGTGGGCAAAAGCGTATAAGCAGTGTTGAACACCGTATTACCACGGCCCAAGACGAGAAACACCGTTCCACTTTGATCTTTGGTGATCACCATTGACAGGATGAAGTCCGCGCCGGTCCCTGCGTTCGGATTCCTGATGGCATACGGATCGTTGAACCCAGGCTCACCGGGTTTGGCACCGTGGGCTGTGGCGTAGCAGACCGTGTAGATGCCTGGCACTACCGTGAAATTGCCCGGCTCGGGCGCACTCCGCAATTTCTGTTCACAATAGGCGCGCCGCCCAACTCCGAGATCGCCGGGATTTCCGTAGACTACCTCACGTGAAGCTTGTTCCGGTTGATTCCAGAGCGGAGTGTTTGTATTGAGCCAAACTCGCAGGCCGGGGATTTGGCAGGGCGAAGAGAAAACGTCAGCCACGAATACGCATTCAGGACTGGCGATATATGTGCTGCTGACCTGATCGTAAGTGCCGACGTCGAATCGGAAGGCGCTGGCGCAAGGACCACAGCTGGCATTAACGTTAGAGTCCGACCAACCGTAGTGCTGACCGAGCCATAAGGCGTAATTCGATTCATAAGCCGGCATGAGGTCGCCACTCCGGTTGCCAACGGCGCTCGCTCCTGTGGTGTCATTGATCTCCTGGTGTGCAGGCGTCTGGACCTGAAACAGTTGCCCCAGGCCCGGCACGTTGTAAGTCTTGGAGAGCCACGCTTGACTATGCAGAGGTAGCACCCGAACCACGGTCGAGGCAATTGACGCTCCTGGGTAGTCAGCATAGTTTCCAGGGTACATGGCGACCAGACGCCAGGAATCTGGGCCTAGGGGAACGGAATCCAGAACGGTGTTCGTATCCCTCACAAACACGCCGGTGTTTGGTGCCCCTGGTCCGTCCAGCCGATATTGCATTGCCCCCGGCACAGCCTGCCAATTGAACTGAACCCTGCCATTGCCTGTGTGCTGAGCTGTGAACCCCGCCGGATTGATCATCGGCGGCGAGACAAACTGCACCACTGGCGCTTCCGCCGACGTGCCATTGGGATAGTACGCAACGATCGCGTAGCGATACGCGAGACGCGGGTCGGGCACCACATCCTGGAACTGCGTGCCGGTGAATCCAGGCGGTGTGCGCTCTACCGAAAGGTTCGGGCCGTCGCCGCGCCAGACCGCATAGCGCACAGCGTCGGGCATTGCGTTCCAGGAGAGGTACGCGACCAGCGGCGTGCCATTCACGGTGACGCCGGTCGGTGCCGGTCCCGCCGTTGGTATGAGCGAAGGTCGAGGCATCATGACCACCGGAGGCGCCACGGCCAGCGGCGCCTGAACGGCGGCGACGGGCGCCTGCACTACGGGCATCGGTGCGGGCGCTGGCGCAGGCGCAGGGGCCATCACGGGTGCGGGTTGCAGCTGCATCACTGCGGCTTGGAGGGCCACATTGGAAACCATGCCCGGGCCTGGCGCCAAACCGCGCGAGCGGACGCCGCTCAGTGAGCCGATGGCCTCGAGCCGCATGCCATCGGGTAGCATCAGGATCAGGTGCTGTTCATCTGCGCCTACCGCCAGCATCAACGCCAGCGGTTGCGCGAGCTGCTCCTCATGCGTCGCGACCGTCGCCGGGACGATCACCGGTTTGCCTTTTGCGGCGCTGAGGCGCATGCCCTGGGGCATTGCGGCTTCCACGCTGTAGCGGCCACTGGCAAGCACCAGATCAGCGCCTTCGGCAGATTGAAAATGCACGAGGTGTTCAATGTTCAGTGTTGCCGTCGGCGCATCGGTGGCCAGGGCGCCGGCGATGAACCACGCGACAAGAGAAGTGCCGATCACCACCGATTTAAATGGCTGCATGAATCCCTCTCCCGTTCATTGTTGTTCTACGCATGGCCATGGGTCGATGCGACACCACGGAAAGTTCAGTCGGCGCGGCCTACGATCTGGAACGCCGCCCAGTACATGGGTTGTGGAAAATTGCCGCGCGTCTCGATCTGCGCGAGCCGCAGCGCTTCGCGCTTGTCGTGGCCCGCCAGATTGCGATAGAAACTCAGCATCAGCTGCTCGGTGGCCGCGTCGTCGACCTCCCACAGGCTGGCGACGATAGAGCGTGCGCCGGCATACAGGAAGCCGCGCGTCAGTCCGATCACGTCATCGCCGTTGGCCACCTTGCCGAGGCCCGTCTCGCACGCCGAAAGCGTGACCAGCTCGGCATCGAAACGCAGCGAGTACAGGTCGCCCACCGTCAGCACGCCATCCGCCTCATTGCCTTTCGCCAGGTAAAGCCCGGATGCCAGCGGCGAATCGGAATTGAATTTGCCGTGCGTGGCAAAGTGCAGCATCGAGAAACCGTTGCCCAGCTCGCGGATCGCCGTCTTGTTGGCGCCGGCGCGCACCAGCGCACGCGAATCGGGAAACAGGGCCGCAACATTGACCGCCTCGACCTGCGCGTTCGGCAAATCGTAGGCCGGGTTACCGAGGTCGGGATTGCCTAGCGCCAGCAGCTTGCCGACCTTGCTGGGGTGATCGGTCTTCAGGTACGCGAGTGTGCCGGCGCTGGGAATCAGCCGCAGGCTGAAACAATCGAGCAGATACTGGTCGCCATCCATCAGCGCGTCGAAGGGCAGGTAGTGCAAAACGCCATTGGGGGAAATGGTGAGCTTGTTGCCCTTGAGCTGGCTCGCGAGCGGACGGATCAGCCGATCGTACAGCGGTCGCCCCAGGGCGGCGGCGCCGGGTTCGCGCCGTTCGATGGCATCGCGGTAGGCGCGGACCTCTTCCGCCAGGCCCCGGCCCGCCAGCTTGTAACCCTTGACGGTCGTGCCGTTCAGCACCAGGCCATAAAGATCATCGCCGCTGCTGTAGTAATCGATCAATGCTTCGCCCGGCGCCATGCGTGCGGCGATGTCGGCGATCGAGACTTGTTGCACGGAAACCAGCGACGCGGCCTCGGGTGCGCTGCTGGCCAGCGCAGTGCGCGACTCGGCCACCAGGGTGATGCCGCGCACGGCGGCCTCGCTTTCCGGAAGGCCGGTACCCGCGTCCACGGTCGCCGCACTCGCGAACAGTTCGCGCACTTTGTCGTCGACAGCAGGCGGCGGCGCGAGATCGCGGCGCTGCGCGAGCAGATCGACCAGTGAGCGCGCCTTGGCGCGCTCGGCAATCAGGAAGGCTTCGTTCCAGTCACCTCTGTCAGCCAACGCCGCCACCAGCGCGGCATAGACTGCTTGCTTGTCGCCGGCGAAGCCGATCTTGGCGGCCTCGAAAGCGATCGTGCTGCGCACGTTTTCAATGGCCGCCACTGATTGCGTCAGATACCTGATCGCGTCATCGCGCTTGCCTTGTTGCCGCGCGATCAGGCCGCGCTGGTAAAGCGTTGCCCAGTAGAGGCTCCCCATCGCACGAATCTCGGGCAGCGCCAGCATCGTATCGAGCATCGCACGCGCTGTGTCTGTCTTGCCGGTGTGCGCCAGGCTCTCGGCGTAGACCAGTGAATTGGAGACATCTTCGATGGCCACAGCGAACAGCCGCGCGTCGGCGGCCGTGAACGCCTTCATGACCAGTTTGTCCAGCGGCGCGTAGACCCAATCGGGCGGCCACAGGTAGACGAGCATGGTTCGAAACTCGTGCCAGTGTCTCTTCCTGGCAACCGCGGCCGCGGCTTCGTCGTAAGTCTTGATGACACCCGCGTAATCACCCATCGCGTAGAGCGGACCGATGGACAGCAACTGCGACTCCGTCTTGAAAGGCGCGCCGGTCGGAAACAGCATGAGCATCGAGTCCTTGTTCCGCAGGTCCTGCCATTTGCGCAGGGCCTCGAGCGCGACCTTGGCTTTTTCGATCTCGCCAGCGCGGGCGTATAGCAGAGCGCGCTGTGCGGCCAGGCTCATTGCGATCGTCTCTCCGCGCAGGTCGAGACCGGCCGGGTTGTCGCGACCGACAAAGGTCATTTCCTCGTCGCGCCCGGTATAGCCGCCAATGGTCACGGCGATACCGGAAAAATCATCCTGCTTCTGCCCACCCATCCACGAGCGCTTGGTCTGGCGAAAGTCCTCGGGCAGCGCGTCCCAGGCGGACTCCGCCCATTTCAATGCCAGCTCCGGCTCGCCCAGCTCCGCATACGCCGAAGTGCGTAACCAGCCGGTCAGCACGGGCGCCACCTTGAGCAGCATCGGACGCAGCTCGTCAACGCTGACGTGCTTGATCTTCTTGAGGTCGCCCCTGGCTATCTTGGTCTCGAAGAGATCAAGGCAACGGAACAACTCATCGTAGTTGCGATAGCGGAATTTGATCGCACAAACGCGGAAATGATCGATCCAGTCGACCTTGTCGTTGGCGCCCTGGATCTCACGCCATTTCGCGTCCCATATTTCAAATTCAGCGGCTGCCGCCTTGGCTTCGCTGGATTGCGCTTTCGAGCCCGCCTTGAGCGGCTCGCCCATTTGTGCGGCGGTTGCGCGGGTGGTGATGCCGCACAGAATAGCGGCGACGATGAAGGCGACCGCGTGTCGCGCGCCGCGTCGGGTAGTCAGTACGCGCACCAGTTACACGGCGGTCTAACGATGGTGTAACACGATGTTCGCTTCGCGCGCTGTCACCTGGCCCGTAGTCAGCTCATGCTGTGAAACCGGATCGAGCGCGTAGCTGGTCATGCCATCGACCGCGACTTTCTGGATATCGCGCGTATGCACGTCCAGGCCGCGCGTGGTGGTCGCGCCGCAGGTCGAGAGCTGGCCGCTGCTGCTCGCCGTCGGTGAGGTCTTTGGTGTCATCGGATAGGACGAGTCCGCGCGCACGATGTCGCGCGTGGCGGCGAGTAACTGCGGGCTCGAGCAGGGCGAGAGCACCAGCCGCAGCGATTCATCGCCGGTGAGGTTGGTGAACTGGTACGGCCCGAGCGTGGTCATCTGTCCCGCGGCCATGTTGCTCGAATCGATCAGCGTCTGTTGTCCCGCCGGGTTGATGTTGTAGACCTCCATGCGCCCCGGCAGCGATGGCCGGTAATAGACCATGAACTTATCCCCGGTTCTGAACACGTAAGTAGCCGGATTGATCGGCGTCGAACTCCCGTCGGCACCCAGCGCGTGCACTTCATAGGCGATGCCCGCGTACAGCGTGCCGTCATAGCCGCCGGCCGGCGTGGCATAGGGGTTGGCGCCGCCGGTGGCCAGTTGCCCGGTGCGCGCGTCGTAAACCTGCGCAGTGCCATAAGCACTGGCGGTGGAAGCGGAGTAGGCGCTGCTCGGTGTCTGGTTGCCCGGCTGTCCGTAGCTGCCTGCCGTCGACCCGTATACCTGAGCCGTTGTGGCCGAAGTCGTGGCTGGAGTCGTCGGGTACGTCGCACCCGGATACTGCTCCGCCGCGCCAGGATATCGAGCTGCGGTACTGGCATTGCCCGGGTATTGAGCGCCGCCGCTCGGATAGGTGGCCGGGGACGTGGGATAGGTTGACGCGGTGCCTGGCGGATACGCGCTGGTTGTCGGGTAGGTGCTGGTGTCGTAGCTCTGCGTATTCTGTGACGGATAAGCCGTCATCGGATAGCTCGTACCAGGATACGGCGTGGCGGCGTAGCCTGCTGCCGCGCTGGGCGCCTGCTTCTTCGCGAACCAATTCAGAATGGAGCCACTGAGTGCGTTGGCCAGACCGCCGGTGGCGGTTTGCAGCACGGTGGCAATCGTCCCGGCAAACAGGTCGCGAATCGCGTGCGACCGCGGCGGCGCTGCTGGCGCGGTCGCCGGGTAAGCAGGATAGGCCGGGGTTTGCGCCGGATAGCTTGGCGTTTGCGCCGGATAGCTTGGCGTTTGCCCTGGATAGCTTGGTGTTTGAGTCGGGTAGCCCTGCGTTGGCGTGCCTTGGGCGAATGCCGCAGAGGCCATCAGCGCGCCGGTTGCGAGTGCGACGACCCTGAGCGTCCACGTGTCCTGGATCCGTCTGCCTTGCTTCATGGTGATTTCCTCAACAGCGCACCTGCCCCCGCAGTATGCTCCTGCCGGTATGTCGGCGACACCGCAAGATTCGTTCAAGGCACAGAAGATCGCGGTGCACAGCCCGTCAATTGAACCTCGCCGTGGACTTATCTGACCAAGCAGCAGCGAGGGATATAGACCTGCTGGCCGCCGCCGCGTCGGGCGACCCGGCGGCCTTCGAGCTGCTCTATGACCGCTATGAACGTCGCGTATACAACTATGTGCGCAGCTTCGTGCGCCAGCCGGCGCTCGCCGAAGAGGTGGTCATTGATACCATGTTGGCGGTGTGGCACGGGGCGCGCTCCTATGTGCAGGCCTCACGGGTGTCCACCTGGATTCTGGGCATCGCGCGACACAAGGCACTCGATGCGGTACGCAAGGCCGGCCGGCAGGGTGCAGACCTGCAGCTCGATCAGGCTGCGGCGCTGGTCGACCCCGCCGCAGGTCCAGCGGATGACATCGATCGCAAGCGCAACGCCCAACTGATGCAGCGAGCTATTGCGCATTTGTCGGCTGACCATCAGGAAATCCTGCGGCTGGCGTTCTATGAAGATCTGCCCTACGCCGAGATCGCGGCATTGCTGGAGATTCCGGACAACACCGTGAAGACGCGCGTGTTCTATGCAAAACAACAGCTCAAGGGCTGCCTCGAGAAGCTCGGCCTGGAGTCGGCGCAATGAACGCGTCCGGGCAACCGCCGCCAGGCACTGACCCGGAGTCCGGCGAGTTCGCGTCGATGCAAGACTTGCAGCGTGCGATTCGCGCTGCCTTTGATGCCGAGCCCGGGCCAGCGCCGCGTGTCAGAGTTGCCGTGCTCAGGCACATCCACGCGCAGCAATCGGACAATCGTGTGGGCTTGCTGGCGCAGCTGTCGGCGTGGCTGCGCGCGCCGCTGGTGCCGCGCTGGGCGCCGGCCGCAGCGATGCTGCTGATTCTCGTTCAGGGAGCCGCGTTGCTTTACCTGTTGCCGGACCAGACGAACCCAACTGCCGCGGTGACGACGCGCGCGCTGCCAACGCATGCGACCCGGTTGCGCGTGGCGTTCAAGCCGCTGGCAACGGCTGCGCAGATTCGCGATCTGCTGGGCGTGCTCGGCGCCCGCATCGTCGACGGCCCCACGCCGACCGGCGGCTACGTGATCGAGCTGCCAACGGCCGATCCACGGCAGCTTGGCGAGAAACTCGCTGCGGCCCGCGCGCGCCGCGATGTGCTGCTGACGCTCGAACTCGCGCCGCCATGAACCCTGGTCGTTTGCACGTCGACTCAATCCGGGCAATGCGCGTCAGGAACACGAGACATTCGCTCCAGCGCTATGCCGCCATGTGCGTGCTGCTGTACGTTGGCCTGATCGGCGTCGCTGGCGCCCAGGTAGGCGCGGCGCCGGCCGCTGGCGTCAAGCGTGCGCTGCTGATCGGCATCAATCATTACAAAGCGGTACCCGGCCTGCAGGGCTCGGTGAACGACGTCGAGACCATGCGTGAAATTCTGACCACGCGCTGGGGTTTTGCCGCGGGCAATATCAAGATGCTTACCGATGAGGGTGCCACGCGCGAAAAGATGCTGGCGGCACTCAATCAGCTGGTGCAGGAATCCGGGCCCGACGACACGGTCTACTTCCACTATTCCGGCCATGGCTCGCAGGTTCAGGACCTGAACGGCGACGAGGACGATGGCCTGGACGAGACCATAGTTCCCCAGGACGGGCGCAGCGGCAATGTGCCGGATATCGTCGATGACGAGCTCGACGCGATCTTCTCGCGCTTGCGCGCGCGCAGCGTCGTGATCGTGCTCGACTCCTGCCATTCCGGCACCGCGACGCGCGCCATCGACATTCGTGCCCGCTCGGTGCCGCAGGACATGCGCATCGATCTGTACCGGGCGGGCGTGACTGGCATCACCACGCGCGGCATCGTGCCTCTCAGGAGTTCGCGCTTTGTGGTCATGGGGGGCGCGGCCGCCAACGAAGAGGCACTGGACGGACCGGTCGACGGCAATTTCCACGGCTTCTTCACTTATGCGCTGTCGCGCGCTTTCACGACCGCGGGCAGCAGTGCGTCGCCGCGCGAAGTCTTCGCCGCCGTGACCCGCGAGCTTGGGCGCATACAGACGAGCTTCGGCCGTACCTCGATGCCGGAGCCACAACTCGAAGCGCCACCGGAAGCGCTGGATCTGCCGCTGTTCGCTGCACTCGCATCCGCGCCCGCGTCGGCGGCTGGTGCGGTGAGCGCGGAACCGGGGCCGCGCCTCGCGTGGCTCAGCGTCGCGCCGTCTGCGGCGGGTCAGGTCACGCTCATCAACGGTGTGCTGCTCGGCGCCACGCCGGGCTCGAGCTGGGCGATCTATCGACGTGGCGAGCGGCAGTTCGCCCCCGGGCAGGCGCTGGCGGTCGCCACGGTGACGCAGCTTGCGGGTAAGGATGCGCGCGCCAGCCTAACGAACCAGACCGGCGCAATCGAGGCTGAATCGCGTGCCGTGGCCCTGATGCCTGCGCCTTCCGTGTCGCGCGTCGCGATACACATCCTCGAGATGCCTGCGGCGGACCGGAGCCGCATCGAGAGCACGCTCCGGCGCAACATCAAAAACCTGGTGCTGGTGGCCGCCGATCAGCCCGCGCGTTTTCTCGTCGATCTGCAGGGTCAGACGGTGCGGCTGTTGAGCGCCGACGGCCTGCGCGTCATGGGACGCTTCGTGCTGGGCGACGACAAATCCGCCACCGACCTGGCGCGCGTCGCCTCGCGCTCAGCCAAGGCCGCCGAGCTGCTGACGCTCGACAACCCCTCGTCACAACTGGTCGTGAGCGTGCGCGTCGCGGGTGCTCAACCTGTGGACACACGTGACATCCGCCTGGTCACGGCCACCGGACCGGCGCAACTGCACAGCCGCCATCAGGAGGAAGCGCGCAGCGCGCAAAACAGCCTGCAACTGGACATCGGCGTGAATGCCGATGCCTATATCACCATCGTCGATGTCGATCCCGAGGGGAGCATGAACGTGCTGTTCCCCAACGACTACCAGCAGCGGGATTTCTACCCCAACGGGGCGGTCCGCGCCGGCGAACGGGTGTTGATTCCCGATTCGCTGCAGACCGGAAATCGCGCCGGCTTCCATTGGGACTACAGTCCACCGCGCGGCACCGACACGGTGCGCGTGTTCGCCAGCACCGACCTGGCCACGGCCGAAACGATTCGACGGCGCATCCGCTCATTGCAGCAGCTGGCGAACCAGAGCCGGGGCAACGTGCAGACCCGCGGCATTCCAGAGGATCTGGGCACGCTGCGCGGGGAACTCGCGGGCCTGGCTACGCGCGGCATCACGACCGTGGCCGATCCAGCGGCTCATGATCCGGCGGCCGCACCTGCAGATTGGGCGGCCACTTCGGTCACCATTGAAGTTGCGGACTGACCGTGAGCCATCCGCAGCGCGTCCCCGTCACTTCAGATTGCTTGTGATCGTGCTCTGCGTGTCACTCGTCTGCTTCATGATGTTGCTCAGGGCCAGCCGCGCATTGTTGCTGCGTTCCATGTACATCTGCAGCTTCAGCTGATCCGCCGTGCTCATATCGCTCATTTGCGCCGTCGTTGAATCTTGTGGTGCCCCGCCTGTCTTGCCCGCCTGAAGCGCAGCCCGCAAATTGCCGAGGTCGTTCTGAGCGTCCGCAGCGGCCGCGGACATCACCATCTGCACCAGCGTCTCGGCGTCAGCGCGCGTGTAGGACTGTCCGGCAAAGCGCGCAATGACGTCGGCCCGCGCCACCTGGATCATGGTGTCGGCGGGAAGGTTACGCGTGAGAAGCGCGCGCGCCTCAGCCTCGATCCAGCTGCTCACGGACGGAGCGAGCAGCGGCGTCGGCCTGCTCCGCAACATATTCGCCGGCACTGGCAAGGGTGCAGTGAGCGTGGCATTGGGGTCAGCCAGACGTGATGCATTGGCTCCCTGGCTGGACGCCGTGAGCATCGCGAAGCAGGGCGCGGCGATCAACACCGCTTTACGTGCACAGGACTGCGACATACTTCTTCTCCTGGTCGGCGCGGCCGACAATCTGGAAAGCCGCCTAATACACCGGCTCAGCGTACCAGATCTGTGTTTAGCGTTGTGCCAGCCGCAAAGCGTCGCGCCTATCGCTATCCTCGAGATGCTGATGGAAGCCCAGCACCAGCAGTTCAAATGTCGAGCGGCTTCCCTAGTCGTCGACGCGGATCACCAGCGAGACGATCTTGGCGGCCTGCAGTTGCTGGCGCACACGATTGAGCTGGTCGAGTTCGCTGATGGGCCCGATCCGGATGCGGTACCAGACGTCGGCGTCGAGCGCGACGCGCTGCACGTTGGCGCTGATCTTCTGGCGGGCCAGCTGTGCCTGGACACGGTTGGCGTCCTCTACGTTGCGATAAGACCCGGCCTGCAGGAAGTAGGTGCCGGGCCGGCTGACGCGTGCTGCGGCATCGACCCGCGTGCCGTGTTCCTTCTCGGGCACGAGCACTTCGAATTTCGGCAGGCCGTCGTAGAAATCGTACTTCTCAGCCGCGCCCGTGGCACCTGCGGCACCCGCAGTACCTTCAGCGCCCGCAGGGCCCTCGGTACCTGCGCCCGTGCGCGCTTCATCCAGGGCGCCGGCATCGGCGGCCGTCGTGCCCGCGCTGCGGGTGGCGGCATGGCGCGGCGTCGGCGTGCTACCGGCTTCGGCGGCGCCCTGCGCGCCACGGTGGTCGCTGACGTAGACCACCAACGCCACCAGCAGCCCGGCGCCGCAGCCAATGCCCAGGTCACGCCAGCGTCCCAGGTTGAAGCCGCCGCGGCGCACGCCCTTGTAATCGCGCGCGGTCAGGCGGCGGTTGCTCACATGCTCTCCGGCGCGCTCGCGCCGAGCAGCGCCAGTCCGTTGCGCAGCACCTGCTGCACGCCCTGCGCCAGCGCCAGGCGCGCGTTGCGGGTCGCGCCGTCGTCAACGATGAACTGTGCGGCGTTGTACCAGGTGTGGAAGGCCTGCGCGAGCTCGCGCAGGTAGTGCACCAGCGTGTGCGGCGTGCGGTTCGCGGCCGCCATGGCGATGACGTCGGGGTAGCCGCGCAGGGCCGTGAGTATGGCCGCTTCGTGCGGGCCGTCGAGCCGGCCGAGATTGGCGAGTGCCTCAGTCGCGTCGTAGGCAAGACCGCGCGCAGCGAGCTGCTTCATCACACTGGCGACGCGCGCGTACGCGTACTGCAGGTAGTAGACCGGGTTGTCATTGCTGCGCGACTTGGCCAGCTCGAGGTCGAAGTCCAGGTGCTGGTCGTGGCTGCGCATCAGGTAGAACAGCCGGCAGGCATCGTTGCCGACTTCCTCGCGCAGCTGGCGCAGCGTGACGAACTGGCCGTCGCGCTTGCCCATGGGGATCTTTTCCCCGCCGCGGTACAGGCTGACGAACTGCATCAGGCAGACTTCGAAGCACTCGCCCGGCTCGCCGAGCGCGACCAGCCCGGCGCGCATGCGATCAACGTAGCCGTGGTGGTCGGCGCCCCAGACGTCGATCATCAGTTCGAAGCCGCGCGCGCGCTTGTCGATGTGGTAGCTGAGGTCGGGCGCGAAATAGGTCTGCGCGCCGTTGGCGCGTACCAGCACGCGATCTTCGCTGTCGCCGTGCGTGGTGGTGCGCAGCCACAGCGCGCCGTCCTTTTCGTAGGTCTGGCCCAGCGCGGCGAGGCGCGCGAGCGTGCGCTCCACCGCGCCCGAGCGCGCCAGCGCGCGTTCCGAGGACCACAGTTCGAACTCCACGCCGAAGGCGGCGAGGTCCGCACGGATGTCGGCGAGCATCGCCGCGAGCGACAGCTCCAGAACGGCCTCGTAGTCGGCCGCGCCGAGCAGTGCGCGCATCCGCGCGATGAGCGCGTCGATATAGAGTTCCTTGTCGCCCGCCGGCGCGTCCGCCGGGAGGCCTTCGAGCACGTCCGCCAGCGAATGCTCGAGCGTGGCGCCGCGCGCCGCACGCAGGCTCGCCGCGATCGCGTTGACGTAATCAGCGCGGTAGCCGTTCTGCGGGAACGGCAGCGTTGAGCCGGCGGCCTGCAGGTAGCGCACCCACACGCTCGCCGTCAGGATGTCGACCTGGCGGCCCGCGTCGTTGATGTAGTACTCGCGCTGCACGGCGTGACCCGTGGCCCGCAGCAGGTTCGCCAGCGTCGCCCCGTAGGCCGCCTGCCGGCCATGGCCCACGTGCAAGGGGCCGGTGGGGTTCGCGGACACGAATTCCACCATGACCCGCTGGCCGCGCCCTGCATCGCTGGTTCCATAGCGCTCGCCCTGTTCGAGCACGCACCGCAGCGTGTCGAACTGCGCCGCGGGCGCGAGATAAAAATTGATGAAGCCGGCGCCGGCCACCTCCACGCTCGCCAGCAGCGGGCTCGCCGGGAGCGCGGCCACGATCGCCTCGGCCAGTTCGCGTGGACGGAGACCCGCGGCCTTCGCCAGCCGCATGGCGATGTTGCTGGCGTAGTCGCCGTGCTGCGCGTCGCGCGCGCGTTCGACGACGATGGTCGAACGGTCCACCGGTACGCCAAGAGTGCTTCCCTCAAGGCGCGCCAGCGCCTGCGCCAGCAGTTCTTCCAGCTCGGTTTTCATAGGGCGCGCAGTTTAAGGATATCCGTCATCGTATGGCCAGCCTCATTGCATCGATAAGCTCATTGGATATCCAGCGGATCGACATCGAGCGCCCAGCGCACGCGGCGCGCGGCGGGCAGCTGCTCGACCTGCGGCAGCCATTGGTCGATGAAGCGGTGCAGTTCGCCGCGCCCGGCATGTTCAATGAGCAGCTGGGCATGGTGGCGTCCGGCGCGGCGCGCCATGCTGGCGGGCACCGGGCCGAGCAGTCGCGCGGCCGGGTGCGCGCCGGCGCAATCGCGCGCCTGGCGCAGGAATTCCAGCGCGGCGGTGGCGTTGGTGCCCGAAGCGCGCAGCAGCGCCAGGCGGCCAAACGGCGGCCAGCGCGCCTCGGCGCGCTCCGCCAGAGCACCGGCGGCGAAGCCCTCGTAGCCTTCGTGGATCAGGCTTTGCAGCAAGGGATGCTCCGGGTACTCGGTCTGGATCAACACTTCGCCGGCGCGCGCACCGCGGCCCGCGCGGCCGGCCACCTGCACGATGGTCTGCGCCAGGCGCTCGGCCGCGCGGAAGTCGGCGCTGAACAGTCCCTGGTCGGCGTTGATCACCGCGACCAGCGAAACGCCGGGGAAATGATGGCCCTTGGTGACCATCTGCGTGCCGACCAGGATGCGCGCCGAGCCGTCGAGGAGCGAGTGCATCACCGCCTCCACGTCGGCGGCGCTGTGCACGGTGTCGCGATCGAGCCGCGCCAGCGGTGCACTGGGGAACATCGCCGCGAGTGTTTCCGCGATCCGCTCGGTGCCCTGGCCCACCGGCCGCACCGCGAAGCCGCAGCGGCCGCAGCGCGTCGGCAGCGGTTGCACCGCGCCGCAGTAGTGGCAGCGCAGCTGCGCGGCACTGCGATGCACGGTCAGCCGCGCGTCGCACTCGCTGCAGGGCGCGATCCAGCCGCAGCTCGTGCACAGCAGCGTGGGCGCATAGCCGCGGCGGTTGAGGTACACCAGCACCTGGCCGTCGGTGGCGAGATGCCGCTCGATGGCCTGCGTCACCGGTCCGGCGAGCCCGGCGTGCACGGCGTGTGCGCGCAGGTCGACGAGCGCGATGCGCGGCGCCGCCGCCTGGTCGGCGCGGCGCGGCAACAGCAGCCGGTGGTAACGGCCGAGTTGGGCGTTGTAGAGCGATTCGAGCGCCGGGGTCGCGGATCCCAGCAGCACCGGCACGCCGGCCTGCTGCGCGCGGCGCACGGCGAGGTCGCGCGCCGAGTAGCGGCAGCCGCCTTCCTGCTGCTTGTACGAACTGTCGTGCTCCTCGTCGACCACGATGAGTCCGAGTTGCTGCACCGGTGCAAACACCGCCGAGCGCGTGCCGATCACCACGCGCGCCACGCCGGCGCGCGCCGCACGCCAGGCCTGCAAGCGCTCGCCGTCGGTCAGGCCGGAGTGCAGCACGGCGATCGGCACGCCGAGGCGCGAACGGAAGCGCTCGAGGAGCTGGGGCGTGAGGCCGATCTCCGGCACCAGCACCAATGCACCGGCGCCACGCTCGAGCGCGCGCATCACCAGGCGCAGGTACACCTCGGTCTTGCCGCTGCCGGTCGCGCCCTGCAGCAGGAAACAGCCGTAGCCTCCCGCGGCGGCATCGACGGCCGCGACGGCCGCCGACTGCGCGTCGCTGGGCGTGGGCACCGCGGTGGGCGCGCGGGCGTGGGCATGTGCCACGTCGGCATGTGGCGCATCGGCATGCGTGGCGGGTAGCACGGCCGCGGGCGGCTCATCGCGCTGCGAGATGTCAATCCAGCCGCGCTGCGCGAGCGCCCGCGCGGTGGTCCGCCAGCCTTGTAAGGCCGCGTCGAGCTCGCCGGCGCTGCTGCCCGCCGCTGCGGCTGCGAGTCTTGTCAGCAGTTCGCGCTGGCGCGGCGCGCGAGCGGGTTCGCCCTGCGCCAGTGCGGCACGCCCGGCCTCCGTCAGCGCTACCCAGGTTTCCTGCCCCACGGCGGCCTGGCCAATGCGCAGCGCGGCGGGCAGTGCAGCGGCAAACACCTCGCCCGGCGGATGGTGGTAGTAGCTGGCAGTCCACTTCAGCAGTTCGAGCAGCGCGGCATCGAACAGCGGCGTGGAATCGAGCAGCGCCGTAACGCGCCGCAGGCGCGCGGGCGCCAGGGACGACCCGGCCGCGCTGGCCACGACCACGCCCACGGCGCTCCTGGCCCCCATGGGCACGCGTACGCGGGCCCCGGGAGGCAGGTCAGGGGCGTGCATTCCCGCCGGCGGCAGGTAGTCCAGCAGCGAGCGCAGGGGGCAATCCACGGCCACCTTCAGGACAGCGGCCTCCGCGTCGCTGGTCGTCGCGGTTTCAGCCGCGCCCATGGTGGCCCGGCATGTGGATAAGTCTGTGGACGGAGCCACGCTGAAAACCGGCCCAAAGCGCTCCCGCCAGCCTGCTGGAACCGGAAATCCACGAAAACTGGGTTGGAAATGTCAATAAATTCATTGAGTTGAAATCCATGCGGCCAGAAATCGCCTGGCGCCGCGCCGCCGTCGCGAACCGACCTGCGCTGAGGTGCGTAAGTGGATGATTCTGGCGCAAACTCCGGTCAAGACTGTCCCCTGTCAACCGCCAGCCCTGTGACCCGTTCTGCTAATCAGCCATGAACGCGTTTGCTACATTGCTGGCCGACACCACGAGCCTCCTCGCGCTCAGGAATACGGATTTGCTGGAATCGACGCAGCAGGAAACCCGCTCGCTGGAGAGCTTTCTGGCCGCCGTCGAACGCAAGGCGTTCAGGATCGCACAGATCGCTTTGCGTCATGAAGACGACGCGCTCGACGCGGTGCAGGACGCGATGCTGCGCCTGGTGCGTAATTATGCGCGGCGGCCGGCGGAAGAGTGGGCGCCGCTTTTCTACCGGATACTCGAGAATTGCGTGCGCGACGCGCAGCGACGCCGCACGGTGCGCGGCCGCGTGATGTCCTGGTTGCCGTGGGCGGGCGGCGGCGGCGACGAAGACGCGGCAGATCCGCTCGAGCAGGCGCCCGATCCGGCCCCGTTGCCGGAGGATCGCGTGCAGGCGGGCGAGACGCTGCAGGCGCTCGAGGTGGCGCTGGCGGCGCTCCCGGCGCGGCAACGGCAGGCGTTCCTGCTGCGAAATTTCGAAGGCCTCGACGTCGAGGCGACGGCGCAGGCGATGGGCTGCTCGGCGGGCAGCGTAAAGACGCATTATTTCCGCGCGCTGCAGGCACTGCGCGCGCAGCTCGGGGAGTATTGGGCATGAGCGAAGAACTGGATCCGGCCAGTGCCGAATTTGCACGGCGTACGCGCGAGCTGCTCGAAGCCAGCGCCGCCGCGCTGCCCGCGCGCACCCGCTCGCGCCTGACGCGGGCGCGCTATGCCGCGCTCGAACAGCACGCGGCCGTCCGCACGGCGGGCACGCGCGCACTGTGGCAGCGCGCTTTGCCAGCCGGCGCCGTGTCGGCTGCGGTGCTGGGAGTGCTGCTGCTGGTTGCTGCGCCGCATGCTCCGCAAGTGCAGCAGGCCAGCGTCACGGGCGTGGCCACTGGCGACGACCTGGAGCTGCTCGTCGACCGCGACGCGCTCGCGCTCGCGCAGGATCAGGGCACCGCCGATGCCGACGCCGACGTCGACTACGAGTTTTACGCCTGGGCCGTGAGTGCCGCGCAGGATGATGCCGGCCCGGGAGTCGGCTCGTGAAACTGGCATGGCAGGCGCTCGGCCTGGTGTGCGGCAGCGCGCTCGCGGTGGCGCCGCTGCACGCCGCCGACAAGGCGACGGACGCCGACCTGCTGGAATATCTCGGTTCGGTGGATTCGAACGAAGCTGGTTGGCATGACTACCTCGCCTCCACCGACGTCGACAAGCTGGTCAAGCCGGCAGCCGCGCACCCTACTGGGCCGCCCTTGCAGCCGGCAACGCCCGCGCAACCGGCGGCGCCCGCCAATCCGCCGCCCGCCCTGAACGTGCCTCGCAAGGTGAAGCAGTCATGAAGTTCAAACATCCGTGGATACTGTGCGCGTCGTTCGCGCTCGCCGGCGGCATGCCAGTTGCCTGGGCCGACGCGGCTGGCGATGCTGCGGCTCCCGAGACTGCAGTCGGACCGCTCGCGCCCGCCACGCCCGTGCCCCCGGCGCCGCTGGCGTGGAAATCGCTGCCCGCGGAACAGCGGCAGCTGCTGCAGAGCCATGCGCAGGACTGGGACACGCTGGCGCCTGCGCGGCAGCACGCGCTAGC
This sequence comes from Gammaproteobacteria bacterium, assembly GCA_025359205.1. Classification (GTDB taxonomy): domain Bacteria; phylum Pseudomonadota; class Gammaproteobacteria; order Steroidobacterales; family Steroidobacteraceae; genus FEN-1191. The sequence continues at coordinate 132,077 of JANYHD010000039.1, read as the reverse complement.
GCGCGGTGCCAAGCGCTGGCTGCAGATGGATCCGACGCAGCGCGATCAGGCGCGTGAGCGCTTCCAGACCTGGCGCGCGCTGCCGGAAGAGCGGCGCGAACTGATCCGGCGTCGCTGGGAGCGCTTCCAGCAGCTCGATCCTGACTCGCAGGCGCTGGTGCGCGAGAACTTCCGCGCTTACGCGCAGCTGCCGCCGTGGAAGCGTCGCATGCTGCGCCGGCGCTGGCTCGAGGCAACGCCCGCGGAGCGCGCGCACATGCGTGAGCGGCTCGAGCAGCGGCGCGAGCACCGCCGCGACCTGCGCTGAAAAGCGTAAGCCGCGGCCGGTGCCGCCGCAGTCAGCTTCGGAATCAATCGTGGTCGCGGTGGGTGACGCCGGACAGGCTGTCCTTGCCGGCTGAGCCCGGGCGTGCCACTGCCTTGAGGCCCTTCGGCCCCAGTTGGTGATAGGCCGACAACTGCTCGTTGTGTACCTGCGCCACCGCAGTGCCGACAGCTTCCTCGACGCAGTTGCGCTGGCCGTTGTTGAGCAGCCGCGTGCCGGTGAGTGAGTCAACGCCGCAGGCGGTTTCGGCCGCAGCGCGGATGCGCTTGTAGAGTCGCGCGACGTCCGCACTCTTGTTGAGGTCGAGGTCACTGATGCGGACCGCCAGCTGCCCCGCCGGCACGCCGGCAGACGCAGCGTTGACGAACGAGGCCTGCACGATCGTGGCGCCGATGGCGAGCAGCCCTAAGCCCGCCAGGCGTGCAAATTTACTGGCTTTCATTACTTGCTCCTCGGCGCGTACGCCACGGCTGCGGATTTGACGTTGGCGAGCGCAGTGGCGATGGCACTTGCCATGCAGTCGCGGTCTGGTTCCGACGCGCCCGGCGAACCAGGCGTGAGCCCGTCACTGCAGGCCATCGCGGCGGCGCGGCGGATGCGCTGCTGCAGCCTCGCTGCATCAGCGGGCTTGTTGAGGTCGAGATCCGCCACGCGCACGGTGACGGACTTCTGGATCATCGCAGTCTCGCCTGCCGATGCGCCGGCTGGAGCCAGGGCAATCATCAGTGCCGCCAATGGGCCCACCAGCAGTGGGCGGGAAAATTCAGGTCGCAACATACCAGCCTCCTTGACTTCGGCATGGTTAGAAGAGTTTCAGTGTCGTGCAGCAATCTGCTGCCTTAGCTTTGATACTCGCGGGCGCGCGAATGGTTGCAGCTTCGCTGAAAGATTTTTATTACAGCGCGGTGTCAGGCGGCACCGCGCCGCGCCACAGCGAGGACGCCTGCGTCAACCAGCCCGCGTACGCGAGCGGGCGATCAGGCGGCTTTGACGGCCTGGATGAGCTGGCTGGCGGCGGCCTGGCCGTCGCCATAGAGCATGCGCGTGTTGTCGAGATAGAACAGCGCATTCTCAATGCCGGAGAAACCCGCGCCCTGGCCGCGCTTGATGACGATCACATTCTTGGCCTTGTCGGCGTTCAGGATCGGCATGCCGTATATCGGGCTGGACTTGTCGTTGCGCGCGACCGGGTTGACCACGTCATTGGCGCCGATGATCAGCGCCACGTCCGCGGTCTCGAACTCGGCGTTGATTTCATCGAGGTCGGCGATCAGATCGTAAGGCACGCCTGCTTCCGCGAGCAGCACATTCATGTGACCGGGCATGCGGCCTGCCACCGGATGGATCGCAAAGCGCACCATCACGCCGCGCTCGATCAGCAGCTGGCACAGCTCCCACACCTTGTGCTGCGCCTGCGCCACCGCCATGCCGTAGCCCGGCACGACGATCACCTTCTGCGCGAAGGCCATCATCACGCCGACGTCGGCGGCCTCGATCGGCTTCATGCTGCCGCTCACCGTGCCGCCGGCGGCGGCTGCGCCGCCCGTATCGCCGAAGCCCGAGAACAGCACGTTGCCGAGCGAGCGGTTCATGGCGCGCGCCATCAGCTGCGTCAGCAGCGTGCCGGCCGAGCCGACCACCGTGCCGGCGATGATCATCGCGGCGTTCTGCATCACGAAGCCTTCGAACGCGACCGCGAGGCCGGTGAAGGCGTTGTACATCGAGATCACGACCGGCATGTCGGCGCCGCCAATCGGCAGCGTCATCAGCACGCCGAACAGCAGCGCCAGCAGGAAGAACAGCGTGACGTGGAACATGTCCGCGTGCCAGCCGCTGGCGATGAACACGCCGACCGTCACGGTCGCGGCAATCACCAGCAGGTTGACGATGTTCTGGCCATTGAAGCGGAACGAGCGCTTGATCAGGCCCTGCAGCTTGCCGAAGGCAACCAGGCTGCCGCTGAACGAGATCGCGCCGATCAGCGCACCAACCACCGCCAGCGTCGACATGGTCGCCGTCATGTGCTCGCCGCGGTACAGCTCGACTGCGGCGATCGCCGCCGCGGCGCCGCCGCCGAAGCCGTTGTAGAGCGCGATCATCTGCGGCATGTTGGTCATCGCCACGCGTTGCCCGCTCCACCAGGCAAGCGCAGTGCCGGCAATGATCGCCGGCAGCAGCCACTCGAAGTTGCCAAGTCCCGGATACAGGAAAGTGAATAGCGTAGCCACCAGCATGCCGGCGCCGGCCCAGACGATGCCGCTGCGCGCCGTGACCGGCGAGCTCATGCGCTTGAGGCCCATGATGAACAGGAACGCGGTGACCAGGTAGCTGATCTGGATCAGCCACTGCCTGCCATCGGCGCCCATCAGCGAGGTCTCCATCAGTGGCCTCCCGGCTTCTTGCGGGCGCCACTCGACTTGAACATCTCGAGCATGCGCTCGGTGACGACGTAGCCGCCGGCCGCGTTGCCCGCGGCCATGAACACGCCCACGGCGCCGATGATCTTCTCCAGCGTCGTGTGCGCGCCGCCGAGCGCCACCATTGCGCCGACCAGCACGATGCCGTGCACGAAGTTCGAGCCGGACATCAGTGGCGTGTGCAGGATCACCGGCACCTTGGCAATGACTTCGTAGCCGGCGAACGCCGCCAGCATGAAGATATACAGGGCAACGATGCCGGTGATGGCAACTATGGGGGTCATGTTCCCTCCACGGCTTTGCGCGTGGCTTCGTGTTTGATGGCGCCGTCGTGCGTGAGGCAGGACTGCGCGAAGACCTCGTCGTTCCAGTCGATGGCCAGCGCGCCGTCTTTGTCGAGCGCGGGCTTGAGGAAGTTGAGCAGGTTGCGCGAATACATTTCGCTGGCGTGATAGGCGAGCTGCGCGGGCAGGTTCACGGGACCCACGATCTTCACGCCGTTGTGCACCACGGTCTCGCCGGCCCGCGTCAGTTCGCAGTTGCCGCCGGATTCGGCCGGGATGTCGACGATCACCGCGCCAGCCTTCATGCGCTCGACCGCGGCGCGCGAGACGATGCGCGGCGCCGGGCGTCCTGGAATGGCGGCCGTGGTGATCACGGCGTCGGCCACGGCGATGCGTCCCTCGAGCACTTCCTGCTGCTTGGCTTTCTCTTCCGCGGTGAGCTCGCGCGCGTAGCCACCGGTGCCTTCGGCCGACACGCCGGTCTCGATGAACTTTGCGCCCAGCGACTTGACCTGTTCGCGGGTCGCGCTGCGCACGTCATAGGCTTCGACGATCGCGCCGAGGCGGCGCGCCGTGGCGATCGCCTGCAGGCCCGCGACGCCGACGCCGACGATCAGCACCTGCGCCGGACGAATGGTGCCGGCCGCGGTCGTCAGCATCGGCAGGAAGCGATCAAGCGTGTTGGCTGCGATCAGCACCGCCTTGTAGCCCGCGATCGCCGCTTGCGAGGAGAGCGCGTCCATGGACTGGGCGCGCGAGATGCGCGGCACCAGTTCCATCGCGAAGCTGGTGACGCGCCGGTCGCGCAGCGCCTTGACCTCCGTGCTGCGCGCATGCGCCTGCATGAAGCCGATGACCACGCTGCCCGGCCGCAGGGCGCCAATCAGCGCCAGGTCCGGCGGCTGCACGGTCAGCAGGATGTCGGCCTGCGCCAGGACCTGGGCGGCCGAGTCGGCCCACTCGGCTTTCTGGTACAGGGCATCCGGGAACTGGGCTTTGACGCCGGCTCCCCGTTCGATCAGCACGCGCGCCCCGGCCGCGGCCAGCTTGCCGGCCACCTCGGGCACGATGCTTACGCGGGTTTCGCCGGGCACGCTTTCGCGGAGCGCGCCAATGGTCACGGGCATGAAAAACTCCCAATTGGGTGGGCCTGTGGAGCCCTATCCGTTGAATTCTCGCACAAGGCTGCCTAATCTTGCACGGATGGCTCTTAAGGTCCTACATGGCCGGCAATCCGCCGATGATGATACGCGCCTGGTGCTGCATTCGGCTGCGCACGGGCTGGCGCAGATGGTGCTGCGCACGGACATCGCGGGCATGCCGCTCGAATGGATCGACTACCGCGAGGCGGCTCGACTGTATCACCAGGACCAGGTTGCCTACACCTGCGGCTCGCTCGTCTACAGCCTCTATGGCGGCGTCAACGCGCGCTCGGGCAATCGCACCGTGGTCGAGGTCAACTCGATCGTGGCCACGGTCGGCCACACCGGCAACCCGGGCAATACGCGCCATGACTACGTGCCGCCGCTGAACAACGAGACGCTGTTCCGGCGCGATGCCTACCTGTGCCTCTACTGCGGCGGGCGTTTCCACAGCCGCGAGCTGTCGCGCGATCACGTGCGGCCGTTCAGCCAGGGCGGGCGCGACGTGTGGACCAACGTGGTCGCGGCCTGCCGCAGCTGCAACAACTTCAAGGCCTGGCGCACGCCCGAACAGGCGAAGCTGCAGCTGATTGCGGTGCCGTTCCAGCCGACCTACGCGGAGTACATCTTCCTCAAGGGCCGGCGCGTGCTCGCCGACCAGATGGAATACCTGCAGGCGCATTTTCCGCGCAGCAGCCCGCTGCACGCGCGCATCCTGCGCTGGCTCAGCTGACGGCGCGACTGGACTCCGGGCGCGTGGTCTATCTGGTCGACGCGTCGGTCTACATCTTTCGGGCCTGGTTTTCGCAAAGCTCGGACGCGCGCGACGCGGCGGGCAACCCCACGCATGCACTCTATGGATTTGCGCGCTTCCTCGGCGATCTGATCGAGCGCCGCACGCCGCGCTACCTGGCGGTGGCCTTCGATGAGAGCCACGGCGCCGGCCACCGCCACGCACTGCTGCCTTCCTACAAGGCCAATCGCGACCCGGCGCCCCCGGAGCTCAAGCGCCAGTTCGCGTTGTGCCGCGAGTTCTGCCGCCACCTGGGCGTGGCCGAGTTCGCGAGCCGTGAATACGAGGCGGACGACCTGATCGGCACGCTGGCCGCGCGCGTGCGTGCGGACGGCCTGCGCGTCACGGTGGTGACACGCGACAAGGACCTGTCGCAGCTGGTCGGCCCCGGCGATTGCTTCTGGGACTACAGCGACGCGGCCGAATACGCTTACGAGGAGATTGCCGCGCGCTTCGGCGTGGCCCCGGAACGCATGGCCGACTACCTTGCGCTCACCGGCGATGCGGTCGACAACATACCGGGCGTGCCGGGCGTGGGCCCGAAGACGGCCGCCGCGCTCATGAGCCGCTATGCGACGCTGGAAGCGGTGTACGAAGATCTGGAGCGCGTCGCGTTCCTGCCGCTGCGCGGCGCCTCGCGCCTGCCCGAAAAACTGCGAATGCACCGCGACGCGGCTTTTCTTGCGCGTTCGCTGACGCGCATCCACTGCGACGCGCCGCTCGCCGCCGATCGTGAGGCGCTGCGCCGCCGCAGCCCCGCGCTGCCCGAGCTGGCGCAGTTCTGCAACCTGCACGGGTTCGGCGCGATGCTGCCGCGCCAGGCCGAGCGCATCGCCCGGCTGGCCGCCTGAGGGGCTCAGGCCTTCTTCACAACGTAGGCCTTGCACCAGCCCTGCGCGTTGACCAGCTTGCCCGGGAACAGGGCGCAGCCCACCCACGCGTCGCCTTCCTTGCCCTTGCTCTGCAGGCAGTTGGAGCACTTCTGTTCGGGCTTGAAGTTCGGGAACTTCTTCGCGTCGACACTCTTGGCGCTCTCGACATAGGCCAGCGCCAGCGCCATCGGGTCGCTCGCGGCGACGTGCGGCAGCGCTGCCGCCGGGGCCGGCGCGGCCGCGGGCTTGGCCGCGTCTGCGGCAACGGCGCCCGCCACCAGCAGCGTGCCCGCGCCGAGGGCGAGTCCCTTGAGCGCCTCGCGGCGCGACAACAGATCTTTCATCGCTCATTACTCCTTCGGAACGAATCGCAATTGTACCGGACCTGCAGGTGCGCGCCCCAGTAACACTACGTATCTCAGAACCCGACGTATGACGGCCTCTGGTGTTGCGGTATTCTAAGCCGTAAAACCACCGGGCAGGCATGCCATGACCCAGAAGAACATCGAATCCGCCCTGCAGGAAAACCGCCGCTTCCCGCCATCGGAAGAATTTGCCGCGCGCGCGCGGCTGCGCGGCCCCGAAGTCGAGGCGATGCGCCGCCATGCCGCCACCGACCACGTCGGTTTCTGGGGCGAGTTGGCACGTCGCTCGCTGCATTGGCATCGGCCGTTCACGGTGACGCTCGATGATTCCACGGCGCCAAATTACCGTTGGTTCCCTGACGGGGAGCTGAACGTCTCCTGGAACTGCCTGGACGCCCATCTTGCGAAGCAGGGCGACAAGACCGCCATCTTCTTCGAGGGCGAGGCCGGTGATGTGCGGCGCATCAGCTACCGCGAGTTGCATGCCGAGGTCTGCCGCCTGGCCAACGGGCTCAAGCAGCTCGGCATCGGCCGCGGCGACCGGGTCGTGATCTACATGCCGATGGTGCCGGAAGCGGTCATCGCCATGCAGGCCTGCGCGCGCATCGGGGCCGTGCACTCGGTCGTGTTCGGCGGTTTCTCGTACAACTCGATCCGTGATCGTATCGAAGATGCTGGCGCGCGCGTGGTGATCACGGCCGATGGCGGCCGGCGCGGCGGCGGTATCGTCGAGTTGAAGGCCGCGGTCGACAAGGCGCTCGACGGCGCCTGCCCGACGATCGAAAAGGTCATCGTGCTGCATCGCTGCGGCGCGCCCGTCACGATGCGGCCGGGGCGCGACATCTGGTGGCGCGACCTGACGGAGAACCTGCTCAGTGAATCCGAGCCGGTGTGGGTCGATGCCGAGCATCCGTTGTTCATCCTCTATACCTCTGGCTCGACCGGTAAGCCCAAGGGCGTGCAACACTCGAGCGCGGGGTACCTGCTGAATGCGCGTCTTACCACCGAGTGGGTATTCGACCTGCGCGATGACGACGTCTTCTGGTGCACGGCGGACATCGGCTGGGTCACCGGTCACACCTACATAGCCTACGGGCCGCTCGCCGCCGGTGCGACCATCATCATGTACGAAGGCACGCCGATGGTGCCGGATGCGGGCCGCTTCTGGCGTATCTGCCAGGACCATAGCGTCACCATCTTCTACACCGCACCGACAGCGATCCGTTCGCTGATGAAACTCGGCGATGCCATCCCCGCGAAGTACGACCTGTCGAAACTGCGCCTGTTGGGTTCGGTCGGCGAACCGATCAATCCGGAAGCGTGGATGTGGTATCACCGCGTGATCGGCGGCGGCCGCTGCCCGATCGTCGACACGTGGTGGCAGACCGAAACCGGCGCCATCATGATCGCGCCGCTTCCGGGCGTGACGATCACCAAGCCCGGCTCCTGCACGCAACCGCTGCCCGGGATCGACGCGATCATCGTCGACGACCACGGCGAGCCGGTGACGCGGCCGGATGCCGGCGGCTACCTCGTGATCCGCAAGCCCTGGCCCGGCATGCTGCGCACCATCTGGGGCGACAACGCGCGCTACCTGGCCGCATACTGGGAAAGGTTCCACAACCGCTATTACGTCGCCGGCGACAGCGCGCATCGCGACGCCGACGGATTCTTCTGGATCATGGGGCGCATCGACGACGTGCTGAAGGTGTCGGGCCACCGGCTCGGCACGATGGAGATCGAGTCGGCGCTGGTCGCAAATCCGCGCGTCGCGGAAGCCGCCGTCGTCGGCAAACCCGACGAGATCAAGGGTGAGTCGGTGTTCGCCTTCGTGGTGCTGCGCGGCCCGCGGCCCACCGGCGATACCAGCGCGTTGGTGAAGGAACTGCGCAACTGGGTCGGCGAGCAGCTCGGGCCGATCGCCAAGCCGGACAACATCCGCTTCGCCGACAACCTGCCCAAGACGCGCTCGGGCAAGATCATGCGCCGGCTGCTGCGCGCGATTGCCGCTGATCAGGCAATTACGCAGGATATCTCCACGCTCGAGAATCCGGCCATTGTCGATCAGTTGCGCGGCATCGAGACGCTTGCCAAGCCCGCCAAGCGCGAGGCTGTGAAGCAGACGCCCGCCAGGAAGAAGCCAGCGGCGAAGAAGAAACCCGCGAAGAAGAAGCGGCCAGCCGCGCAGCTCGCCAGGCCGAAGCCGCGCAAGGCCGCGCCGAAGAAGAAATCACGCCGCAAGAGTGCAGCTCGAAGTGCGGCGCGCGGCAAGGGCAAGGGTAAGGGCAAGGGCAAGGGCAAGAGCAGGGGCAAGGGCAAGCGCCGCTGATGTGATCCCGGCGCGCGGCCCGGAACGATGGCTGCTCAGCGGGCCTGCAGGAAGTCCATGAGCTCTTTCAGGACGCGGGCGCCCTGATCGGTCTGGAACAGAAACTGCGCGTGCGCCGATCCCTTGACGATCACCAGCCGCTTCGGTTGCGGCGCCTGCGCAAATTTCGCGCGTATGCCCGGGAGCCGTGGTCCGTCGCCGCTTGCGTCGTCGCGTGCGACGATGAACAGGGTCGGACACTTGAGTCGCCCGGCCGGCCCGTCGGGTGCTGCGCCCAGCAGCACCAGCCTGCGGACCAGGCCGGGGGGCGAAGCGATAACCGCATCCGCCGCGGCGCTGCCGCCCATGCTGGCGCCGATGACGTCGACGGAGGTCGCGCCGGTGCGCCGCAGGTAGTCAATGGCGGCGAGCACGTCGAGCTGCAGCGGCGCGGTCTCGAGATCGGACTGCCCCGGCCCGCGCGACTGGCCGATGCCGCGAAAATCGAAGGCCAGCACGCGATAGCCTGCAGCGACCAGGACGTCGGCCTGCTTGCGCCAGCTCTCCTTGTCGAGACGCCCGCCATGCGCCAGCACGATCGTGCGGGCGCCGGCGCCGTAGACGTCGGCGTGAATGAGACCGCCGTCGCTGGTCGGAAAGGCAATGGCCTGCTGCGCACGTGCCGCTCCGCTGGACAGCAGCATCGCGCACAGGGTGGCCAGGACGCGCACGCCAGAGCGCGGCGCATGCTCAGCGCAGCAGCTCGATCTCCAGGAACGCGAATTCGAATTCATTGGCATTGACCACGTTGTGTTCGACGCCGGCGAGGCGCGCATACGGCTGGTGTGCGCGCAGTTCCGCGATGCGCGAGTTGCCGCCGGGCTCCTCCAGCAGCAGCTTGCCATCCAGGAGCGGCACCACGACGTAGTCGTGTCCGTGCCGGTGCCAGCCGGTCTCGGCGCCGGGCGCGAAGCGGAATTCCGTGGCGCGCACCTGCGGTTCGTCGATTCGTACCGTGGCCGCCGCCTGCGCGCGTTCGCCTGCCATGGCATTCAACCCTTGGGTTTGCCGCGATAGACCATGTATACGTCACCGCGTTCGTACATGGAAGCATGTGGCGCGGGCGCATGCTCAAAGCCGACCGATTCGTAGAGTTTGATTGCGGGCTTCAGGATGCTGTTGGTCTCGAGGATCAAGCGGCGGCCACGGCGCGCCTGGAACGCGCTGATACCGGCGGCCAGGAGCTTCCGCCCAATGCCAAGTCCCTGGCAGTCGGCGGTGACTGCCATCTTGGACAGCTCGTAGACCTCGTCGCCATCGTTGATCAGCGCGCAGGTGCCGACGATCTTGCGATCGCGCCGCGCGACGTAGATAGCGCCGCCCTTGCGGATGATGTCTTGCGGGCGGGAGAGCACCTGTTCGTCGATCGGCTCGACGCGGAAGAATTTCTGCAGCCATTCGAGGTTCAGGCGCTTGAAATCCTCGGCGTAGCGCGGTGCGAACGGCAAAATCTGCACCGCGTGTCCGGTATCGAGGTGCGCGCGGATGCGCGCCGCAATACTGCGCGTGGCGAGCGCGGCATCGAGCGCGGTCAAGGGCGCGGAGATTGGTTGCGTGGCCTCGAGCTCGGCGACCGCCGCGACGATGGCCTTCCAGACGGGCTCGAGCCCCTGCATGAGTTTGGCGCCGCGGCGCGACATGCCGAGCAGCCGCCTGCGCTCATCGTCCGGGTCGGGCCATTCGCGCACCACGCCGTGTCGGAGCAGCTTGCGGCTCATCTGGCTCACGGCCGGATGGCTCTGGCCCAGCAGCAGCGCCAGCTCCGAGATGCCGAGCCGGCCGCGGTCGCGCAGCAGGAACAGGATTGGAAAGCATCGCGAGGGCAGCTCGACGCCCTCGCCGCGGTATACCTCGTCGACGCCCGCGTACAGGGTCTCGCTGACCTTGCGCAGCCGCGCAGCGAGCAGCAGCGTTCCGTAGCCATGCAGGTCCGTCATCGTCGTTGCCTCCGCTTCCCAGAATATCCGTAAGTGCTTACGGATATCAAGGGCGCGGCCGCCGCTGTCGGCGCCAGCGGCGAATTGACGCGCAAGATCCGGAGTGCGGCGCATGCCGGGGTGCCGCATGCTGCAGCCAGGTCGCCACGGGAGTACGGAGCATGGATTTCAGGATCGTCGCACTGCCAGCCGCGCCATTTGCGCCGCTGTTCGGGCTGCCGGAGGCCATGCTGGCCGCACGCGGCGTGCGCCGCGTGATCGCCGACCGGCAGCCCGGGTTTCCCTGCCGCGTGAGCCTCAGCGATGCCGCGCCTGGCGAATCGCTGCTGCTGTTGAACTATGAGCACCTGCCGTCACCGGGGCCCTATCGCTCGAGCCATGCCATCTACGTGCGCGAACAAGCGGTCGAATGCGTGCCCGGCGTCAATGAAATACCCGCCGTGTTGGCCACGCGGCTGCTGTCGGTGCGCGCCTTCGACGCCGCCGGCATGATGGTGGACGCTGAAGTCAGCGCTGGCGCCGACGTGGCTCCGCTCCTCGGTCGCTATCTCGATGATGCGCGAGTCGCCCTCGTGCACCTCCACAACGCGCGGCCGGGTTGCTACGCGGCGCAGGCCGTGCGCGCCTGAACGCTACTGCACGTCGTCAAATGGCGCGCGTGCGGCTCTCACCGGCCGGGAGTCGCCGCTGAGACGTGCTGCAACCACGCGGCGCTGCAGGGCGCGCAATTCCGGCAGCTGGGCGGGCACTGCGATCCAGCGCGTGCGGCTGCGTGCCGCAACCAGCACCTCAAGCAATCGGCGCGCGTTCATAGGGGTACTCCTGTGTGTGTAGGGTGTTTTCTGCCTGTGCAAGTCTCGGCCGATGGGGCGTTGCCAGCAAACGCATTGCCTGATGCGCAGATCAGAAAAACTGAATGGTTCGGTCCTGCAGAACCGGAACGGCTGCACGCACCACCCACCGTATAATGGGCAACAACTGGAGCAGATCATTGGCAACAAGCGGCGATAGTCAAAGGCTGTTGATCTCCGTGCGGCCGTTTGCCGCAATGGCGATTGGCGTCTTGCTATTGCTGACCGCGTGCCGGCCACAGCCTGCGGTGCGCCTGCCGGTGCCGGCGGCCGCAGGTCCGGCCGGAGCCAGCTTGTTTCGCGTCGATGCCGGCGCGTCGCAAATGCGCTTCTACCTGCACGCTGACGGTCCGCTGGCCCGCGTCGGCCACAGTCACGTGATCAGCGCGCACGGCATCGAGGGTGATGTCTGGTTGCAGCCGCAGCCCGAACGCTCCGCCTGCGAGCTGCGCGTTCCAGTGGCCGGCTTCGTGGTCGACGACCCGCAGGAGCGCGCTGCCGCCGGCGGCGAGTTTGCCGAGCCGCTCGCTGCGGCGGACCGCGAAGGCACGCGCACACACATGCTCGGCGAACGTCAGCTTGATGCCACGCGCTTTCGGGCGATCGTTCTGCGTTGCCTGCGGTTGACGGCCACGCCCGATGGGATGTCAATTGAGCTCACGGTTACACTGCGCGATCACGAATCGCACCTCACCGTACCACTGCAGTGGGAGCGGCAGGGCAACACTCTGCAGGCGAGCGGTGAATTCAGTTTCAAACAGAGCGAGGCGGGCCTGGAGCCCTATAGCCTGCTTTTAGGCGCGCTGCGCGTCGCGGATGAGATTCACGCGCGCTTCGTGCTGGTCGCGCGCCAGACAGGCGCTACGCCGCGCGGTTGAGCAGCAGCCAGGCGAGCGCGCCGGCGGCGATGGACAGCAGCAATCCGGGCGCCAGGCGCAGCGCGAACCCCTTGCCGCCGCTGCGCCACGCGAGCGCCAGCTTGGTCGCCGTGTTGGCGGTGACCGCCAACACAATGGCGAGCGCGGCGCGTTGCGGCGTAAGAGCACCGCCGTTGCAGAGCATGCCCGCCGATGCGGTCGCGGAGTGCACGTCGGCGAAGCCGCCGAGCATGACGGTGGCCACGGCATAGCGGGCGCCGAACCAGCGCGCGGCGAGCGTCGTCACGAGCAGCACCACCGCGATCAGGCCGCCGATCAGCAGCGCCTCGCGCAGGCGAAAGACCCGCCCGCGTGGCTCGGCCGCCGGCTGTGCTTCGTCTTTGCTGCGCGCAGTCAGCAACAACGCGTTCAGCGTGCAGACCAGCATTGCAACCAGCAGCGGCACTAACATTGGGCGCAGCAGCGCGGGGCTGACCACCGTCAGCACCAACAGGAGCTGCACGAAAGTCGCCACCGATGACCAGGCCGCACCCGCCAGTGCGCTGGCGCGCAGCGCCAGCTGCGAGCGGGCGCGTGCCCCCATCGCGGCATGCGCAGCGGAGCTCGAGATGAAGCCTGCTGCGAGTCCGGCCAGCGGCAAACCCCGGCGCGCGCCGAGGATGCGCTGGGCGAGATAACCGAGCGCATTGATCGACATCACCAGCACGGTGAATTTCCAAACTGTGCGCGGGTTGAATGCGCCGTAGGGACCGATGGCGTGATCGGGCACGAGCGGCAGTACCACCAGCGCGCAGGCGGCCAGCAACAGGCCGTCGTGGATCTCCTGCTCGCTGAGTTGCGCACGGACAAAACGATGCAGCCACTCGCGCGCGGCCAGCGCAATCGCAAGCAGCGCACCGATGCCGGCCGCCAGCGTCGGCGCGCTCTGGCTGAGCACGCCGAGCAGGAAGGTCGCCAACAGCGCAACCTCGGTGGTCATGCCCGGGTCGCCCGAGTGGTCGCGGCGGTAGGCGCTCACCGCCAGTGCGCCCACCGCGAGCGCCATCATGACCGGCATTACCGGCCCGCCCGTCAAAGCGCTGATCACGCCCACCAGTGCCACGATCAGGAAGGTGCGCACGCCGGCCGCGCCCCGCTGCGGCCCGCTGCCTTTGCGCCGTTCGCGCTCGATTCCGACCAGCAAGCCAACGCCACAGGCCACGGCGATGGCAATCAGCTGGCTCATCTGCAGGCGCATGGCAGTTGCGATCGCGTCTGGGCCCTAGCTCTCAGCCTGCAGCAGCAGCAACTGCGTGCCTTCGGGCGATTCGAGCAGCGCGTTGGACTGCCGGTCCAGCCCGCGCGGCAGATCGCCGCTGCCCTGGATGTCCATGCTCGCAAGCCGGGTGAGCCGCTCCGGCATCTCGGGATCAGTGAACACGAGCAGGGGCGACTCCAGTACGCGCGGACGGTGCAGCGTCAGCGTCAGCGTGTCGCTGGTGAGCGCGAGCTGCATGAGCGGCTCGTCGGGCAGGTCGAGCGCCACGAAGCCGGCATGTTCCCAGAAAGCCTGCGCTGCCTCGGTGTCGATGGCCGGCATGCTGTAGCCGCTGAACCAGCCGCACAGCGAGCTCGCCTGCGCACGCCGGGCCGGCGAGAACGTGCGCGCCTCGAGCAGCGCGATGCCCTGGCCGGTCGGGTCATGCAACTGCAGTTCGTGGAAATCACTGTCACCCAGGCGTGTGTAGTGTGGCTCGAAACCGGCCGCACGCAGTTCGGGCAGGTGCCGCGCCAGCTCCGGGCGCACGAAACTCAGCAGCGGCGAGGTGCCGTGCCGCTGGTGCAGCCCGATGCACAGGCGCCCATCGCTGAGCACGCCGTAGGGATGCGGCCAGGTGTCGCCGGTCATGAGTTGCGTGAATCCCAGCCGCTCGTAGAACTGCACTGACGCGGCTATGTCGCTGGTGTTAAGGCTGAGCTCGAGGAAGCGGCCGAACACGTTCATCCGCCCGCGTTGGCCAGCACCAGCCGCGCCAGCGCGCGCGCGTGATCGCCCCGATCATTGAGCGCAGGCACGTACTGGAATTGCTCGCCGCCGGCGTGCAGGTAGGTCTCCCGGCCGCCGATGGCGATTTCCTCGAGCGTTTCGAGGCAGTCGACCGCGAAACCGGGGCAAATCACCGTGACCGAGCGCACGCCCTTGCCCGGGAACTCCGCCATCATTCGATCGGTGGCCGGCGCCAGCCAGCGAGCCTTGCCGAAACGTGACTGGAATGACAGCGTCCACTCGGCGGCGCCCAGGCCGAGCGCGGCGGCGAGGCGCACCGCAGTGGCGCGGCATTGCTCGCCGTAGGGGTCGCCGCGATCGACGCAGCGCTGCGGAATGCCGTGGAAGGACATCAGCAGGTGCGCGGTGCGCCCATGCTGCTGCCAGTGTTCGCGCACGCTGTTGGCGAGCGCGTCGATGTAAGCGTCATCGGCGTGGTAATCGCCGATGAGGTGCAGGCTGGGAAGTGCCCGCCACTCGCGCAAGGCCGCACTGGCCTGATCGTAGACCGGTCCGGTGGTGGTGCCGCTGGCCTGCGGAAACAGCGGCAGCACGACGATGCGGCGCGCGCCGGCGGCGCGGAGCTTACTCAGCGTGGCCGGCAGGAACGGCTCTGAATACAGGAACGCGCTCTCGACCACGACCGCGCCGGGCAGTCGCACTTCCAGTTCGAGTTCGAGTGCCTGGCGGAGCCGTTGCGAGTGCACGGCCAGCGGCGAACCGCCGTCCATCCAGACGCGCCGGTAATTGCGCGCGCTGCGCGGTGAGCGCAGCGGCAGGATCACCCCGCGCAGCAGCGGCAGCCACAGCGCTCGCGGTAGCTCGACGACGCGCGGATCGGCGAGGAAGCGGCTGAGGAACCGGCTCACCTCGCGCGCCTGCGGCGCGTCGGGCGTGCCGGTGTTGACCGTGACTACGCCGAGCATGCAATCGCGGGCATGATCAGCCCGGCAGTGGCGTGATGCCGGCGATGCACAGGTACTTGAGCTCCGTGTAGTCGAGGATGCCGTGGTGCGAGCCCTCGCGGCCGAAACCGGACTGCTTCACGCCGCCAAACGGGGCGACTTCAGTCGAGATCATGCCGGTGTTCAATCCGACGATGCCGTACTCGAGCGCTTCGGCGCAACGCAAGGCGCGCGCCAGATCGCGCGTGTACAGGTAGGAGGCGAGACCGAACTCGGTGTCGTTGGCCATGCGAATCGCCTCGACCTCGGTGTTGAAGCGGAACAGTGGCGCGACCGGACCGAAGGTCTCCTCGCGCGCAAACTGCATTGCCGGCGTCGCGCCCGTGATGATGGTCGGTTCATAGAACGTGCCACCCAGCGCATGCGGCTTGCCGCCGAGGATCACCTTGGCGCCCTTGGCGCGGGCGTCGGCCACGTGTTCCTGCACCTTGGCGAGCGCGGCGGCGTCGATCAGCGGTCCGAGGTCGGTGGGGCCCTTGAGTCCGTCGCCCACTTTCAGGGTGCTGACGGCCTTGAGCAGCCGCGCGGCGAAGTCATCGTAGATCTCGTCCTGCACCAGCAGGCGGTTGGCGCACACGCAGGTCTGACCGGTGTTGCGATACTTGCTGGCGAGCGCGCCCTGTACCGCGGCGTCGAGATCGGCGTCAGCAAACACGATGAATGGTGCGTTGCCGCCCAGCTCCATCGACAGCTTCTTCAGCGTGGGTGCACATTGCGCCATCAGCACGCGGCCCACTTCCGTCGAGCCGGTGAAGGTGAGCTTGCGCACGATAGGGCTGCTGGTGAGCTCGGCACCGATTTCACGGGCGGCGCCGGTGATCACGTTGAACACGCCCGGCGGCACGCCGGCGCGCGCGGCGAGCTCGGCCATCGCCAGCGCCGACAGCGGCGTCTGGCCGGCGGGCTTGACGATGAAGGTGCAGCCGGCGGCCAGCGCGGGCGCGGCCTTGCGCGTGATCATCGCGGCCGGGAAATTCCAGGGCGTGATCGCGGCCACCACGCCGACCGGCTGGCGCAGCACCAGGATGCGCTTGTCGGGCTGGTGGCCGGGAATGATCTCGCCATTAACGCGCCGCGCTTCCTCCGCAAACCATTCGACGTAGGCGGCCGCGTAGGCGATCTCTCCGGCCGCCTCGGCGAGCGGCTTGCCCTGCTCGGCGGTCATCAGCTGCGCCAGGTCACTCTGGTTCGCCATCATCAGGTCGAACCAGCGGCGCAGGACCACGGCGCGCTGCTTGGCGGTCTGCGCGGCCCACGCCGGAAACGCGGCCGCGGCCGCCTCGATCGCACGGCGCGTGGCGGCGCCGTCCAACTGCGGCACGGTGCCCAGCGGCGCGCCGGTCGCCGGGTTGTGCACCGGCGTCGTGCGCCCATCGGCCGCGTCCAGCCATTGGCCATTGACGTAGCACTGGCTGCGCAGGAGTTTCGGGTCGCTCAGTTTCATGATCGATTCAACCTATGTACTGCAGGAGGAAATCCTGGGTGCGCTGCCAGGCGAGCGCCGCGCTCGGTGCATCGTAGCTGGCACGCGCGTCGCAATTGAAGCCGTGGTCTGCCGAATAGATATGGATCTGCGCCTGAGGACAAGCTGCGCGCACCTGTTCAATGCGTGCGAGCGGAATATTCTGGTCGCGCTCGCCGTAGTGCAGCATGATCGGGCAGCTGGGCACCCGCTCAAGCTTTTCCCAGACGCGGCTGGTGTAGTAACCGACGGCCGCGTTCACCGGGAGCGCCGCTGCGCCGATCCAGGTGAGCTGCCCGCCCCAGCAGTAGCCGACGAGTGCAACGCGGCCGGCGTGCTTGACGACGTTGATGGCCGCGCCGATGTCGAGCAGCGCCTTGGCTTCGTCGACCTGCAGCCGGTAGCCGGTGCCCTGTTCCATGTCCTTGGGCGAGTAGCCGAGCTCAATGTTGCGGCCGATGCGATCGAACAGGGCCGGCGCGATCGCCAGGAACCCGGCCGCGGCATACTGCTCGACCACCGCGCGGATATGCGCGTTGACGCCGAAGATTTCCTGCAGCACGACGATTGCGCCGCGCGGCGTGCCGGACGCACGCGCGAGATAGGCAGAGAACTCGTGCCCGTCGCGCGCCATCAGGGTTTCCCAGCGTCCAGTCGCCATCGTAGCCAGCCTAGTCGCCAAGCCAGGCGTCGGCTTCGATCTCGACCAGCATTTCTGGAGCGATCAGCCGGCTCACCTCCACCATCGACGTGGCGGGACGGATCGCGCCAAACATCGCGCCGTGCGCGCGGCCGATCTGTTCCCAGTCGGCGATGTTGACCACGTACATGCGCGTGCGCACGACCTGCGCCAGCGTCGCGCCGGCGCGACGCAGCGCGGCTTCGATGTTCTTCAGGGTTTGCACGGTCTGCGCGCCAGCGTCATTGATGCCGACGATCTTGCCGCTCTCATCGGTGGCGGTCGTGCCCGCGATGTGCACGTAGTCGCCGACGCGCACCGCGCGTGAGTAGCCCACGATCGGCTCCCAGGGCGAGCCGCTGGCGAAATTCTGGCGCGGCATCAGGCGCGCTCCACGATGGCGGTCACGCCCATGCCGCCGGCCGTGCATACCGAGATGAGCCCGCGCCGGGCCTGCGCGTCGCTGGCGAGGAGCTTGGCGAGCGCCGCGAGTATGCGTCCGCCGGTGGCGGCGAAGGGATGCCCGAGGGCCACGCTGCCGCCCTTGACATTGATCTTTCCGGGCGCGATCGCGCCGAGTGGCGCATTGCGGCCCAGTCGCTCGCGGCAGAACTCCGGCGATTCCCAGGCGCGCAGTGTGCACAGCATCTGCGTGGCGAAGGCTTCGTGCAATTCGTAGTAGTCGAAGTCCTGCAGCGAGAGCTGCACATCGGCGAGCATCGCGGATATGGCATAGGCGGGCGCCATCAGCAGGCCTTCCTTGCCGCTGGCGAAATCGACGGCCCAGCTCTTGCCGGCCCGCAGGTACGCCAGCACCGGGAGCTGCCGCTCACGCGCCCACTCCTCGGAGGCGAGCAGCACCGCAGCCGCGCCATCGGTGAGCGGCGTGCTGTTGCCGGCCGTGAGCGTGCCCTGGCCGGTGGTGGTGTCGAACACCGGGCGCAGCGTGCCGAGCTTCTCCACCGTGGTGTCCGGGCGCACGTTGTTGTCGCGCTGCAAGCCCGCGTGGGGCACCACGAGGTCGTCGTAGAAGCCCGCTTTCCAGGCTGCCGCGGCCTTGAGGTGGCTTTCGCAGGCGACGCGGTCCTGTTCGGCGCGTGTAATGTTCCAGGTGCGTGCCATGAGCTCGCAGCTCTGGCCCATCGACAGACCCGTGCGCGGCTCGATGACCGCCGGCAGGATCGGCTTGAGATCGCGCGGCCGGAGCTTCAGCCAGGGCGCGAAGCGCTGCCCGAAGCTGCGGCCGCGGTAGCTCTTCATCAGGATCTCGCGGAAGGAATTCGGGAACACCACCGGCGGGTCGCTGACGGTGTCAACGCCGCAGGCGATGCCGGCATCGATCTGGCCGAGCGCAATCTTGTTGGCAACCAGGATCGCCGCCTCGAGCCCGGTGCCGCAGGCGCGCTGGATGTCGAGCCCCGGAGTCTGCGGGTCGAGCTCCGTAGACATCAGTGCTTCGCGCACCAGATTGAAATCGCGGGAATGCTTGATGACCGCGCCGCCGATCACGTCGCCCAGGCGCTGGCCCTGCAGCCGGTAGCGCTCGACCAGCGCGCGCAGTGCCGCAGTGAGCAGGTCCTGGTTGCCCTGGCCGGCGTAGGCGCCGTGCGAGCGGGCAAAGGGAATGCGGGTGCCGCCGACGATGGCGACACGTCTGGGCGCTGCGAGAGTCAGCATGGTGGCCTCCGGGATCGAGGGCGCCGCCGGGAGCGGGGCTGGTCGCGTAGAATGCCAGCTTGCGGCCGGATCTGCACGGCCTGGGCAAAGTCTTGGGGCCATCGGCATGGTGCGAGCGGTGATCGACCGCATTTTTGAGCGACGCCTGGCGGCGCTCGTCAACACCCGCGAACGCGGCGCCGCGCTCGTGGGCGGGCGCCGTGGCCTCGAGCGCGAGGGTTTGCGGGTCAGCCCTTCCGGACGCGTGTCGCAACAGGGGCATCCACAGCCATTGGGCAGCGCGCTGAGCAACCCGCACATCACCACGGATTTTTCCGAGGCCCTGCTCGAGCTGGTCACGCCCACCTTCACCGACAACGCCGCGCTTTCGCAGTACCTCGGCGACCTGCATCACTTCGTGGCGCGCCACCTGGGCGATGAACTGCTGTGGGCCGGCTCAATGCCGGGCGAGATCGCTGGCGAGGCGGAAGTGCCCATCGCGCGCTACGGGCGCTCGCACCGCGGACACTTTAAAGAGGTGTACCGGCGCGGCCTGCAGACCCGCTACGGCGGATTGATGCAGGCTATTGCCGGCGCGCATTTCAATTACTCGTTTCCCGAGCGCTTCTGGCCGCTGTGGGCCGAGTTGCTGGAGGCGCGTACGGTGGACGCCGCCTTCATTTCCTCCTGCTACTTCGATCTGGTGCGCAACTACCGTCGCCACGGCTGGCTGGCGCTCTATCTGTTCGGCGTCTCACCGGCCCTGTGCGCCAGCTTCGCGCCCGCGCCGCGCGATCCTGAATTGCAGCCGCTCGGTGCGGGTACGTTGCACCTGCCCCATGCCACCTCGCTCCGCATGAGCGACCTGGGCTACCGCAACCGCGACCAGACTGCGGTCAACGTCTCGGTCAATTCGCTGGCGGACTACCTGCGCGACCTGCAGCACGCTACGCACACCGTGCACCCGCCGTTTGCGGCGCTCGGTGTGTGCGTGGACGGCGAGTACCGCCAGCTCAATGCCAACATCCTGCAGATTGAGAACGAGTACTACAGCAACATCCGCCCGAAGCGCGCGCCGCGTGCCGGCGAGAGCACCATGCGCGCGCTCGCGCGCGGTGGGGTCGAGTACGTGGAGGTGCGCGCGCTCGACATCTGCATCTTCGAACCCACCGGCGTGTGCATGGACGAGATGCATTTCATGGAGGCCTTCCTGGCGCTGTGCCTGCTGCGCGAGAGCGAAGCATTCGATGCCACGGCGCAGCAACAGCTGGACCACAACCACCTGCTGGTGGCGCGGCGCGGGCGTGAACCGGGCCTGCAGTTGCAGCGCTCCGGGCGCGCGGTCGCGCTGCAGGAATGGGGCGCGGAGCTGCTCGACCAGCTCCGCGGCATCTGCGAACTGCTCGACGCCGGCGATCCGACCCGCCGCTACCAGCGCACGCTCGATCGCCAGCTTGAAAAGCTGCGCGATGCGGAACTGACGCCGTCGGCGCGACACCTGCGGGAGCTGCGGCGCTCCGCGGCGGGATTTGCTGAATACACGCGCACCCTTTCGGAGCAGCATCGCGCGCGCCTGCTCGACGTGCGGGGCCACGAACCCGCGGTGCTGGCGGGCTTCGCCGCGGAAGCGGCCGCTTCGCTGGACGAGCAGGCAGCGACCGAGCGCGCCGATCGTGGCAGCTTTGCCGAATATCTGGCCCGCACGCTCGGCCCCAATCTTGCATAGCTGAGCGGGCTTACACCGACCCCATGCGGAAGACCTTGAAACGAATACTGATCGCCAATCGCGGCGAAATCGCCATCCGGGTGATGCGCGCCGCCAACGAGCTGGGGCTGGCCACGGTGGCGATCTACTCGCAGGAGGATCGCTTCTCGCTTCATCGCACCAAGGCGGACGAGGCCTACCTGGTCGGCGAGGGCAAGGGTCCGCTGCAGGCCTATCTCGATATCGAGGAGATTGTCGCGACGGCGCTGCGCGCGAAGGCTGATGCCATCCACCCGGGCTACGGGTTCCTGTCCGAGAGCCCGCAATTCGCCGAGGCCTGCGCGCACGCCAGCATCGTCTTCGTCGGCCCGCAGCCCGCGACGATGCGCACGCTCGGCAACAAGGTCGCGGCGCGCGATCTGGCGGTTGCCGCCGGCGTGCCGGTGATGCCGGCGACGCCGCCGCTGCCGGCTGATTTCAAGGCCTGCGCAAAATACGCGGCCGCCGTGGGCTTCCCCGTGATGCTCAAAGCCAGCTGGGGCGGCGGCGGGCGCGGCATGCGCATCATCGAGAATGAAGCCGCGCTCGGCGAACTCCTGCCGATGGCCCGCGCCGAGGCCCGCGCTGCATTCGGCAACGACGAGGTGTACCTCGAAAAGCTGGTGCGCCGCGCACGCCACATTGAAGTGCAGTTGCTCGGCGACTCGCACGGCAACCTGGTGCACCTGTACGAGCGCGATTGCACCGTGCAGCGGCGCAACCAGAAAGTGGTCGAGCGTGCGCCCGCCGCCTTTCTCAGCGCGGCACAGCGCGCCGAGCTGTGCGCCGCCGCGCTGCAGATTGGCCGCGCCGCGAACTACTGCAACGCCGGCACGGTCGAATTCCTGCAGGACGCCGACACCGGCAAGTTCTATTTCATCGAAGTCAATCCGCGCATCCAGGTCGAGCACACCGTCACCGAGATGGTGACCGGCATCGACCTGGTCAAGGCGCAGATCCGCATCGCGGGCGGTGCGCGCATCGGCGAGCCCGCCAGCGGCGTGCCCCGGCAGGAAGACATCCGCCTGAATGCCTACGCGCTGCAGTGCCGGGTCACGACCGAGGACCCGGAAAACAATTTCGTGCCTGACTACGGCCGCTTGACTGCCTATCGCAGTCCCGCTGGCTTCGGCGTGCGGCTCGATGCGGGCACGGCCTACGCCGGCGCCGTGATCACGCGCTCTTACGATTCGCTGCTGGTGAAGGTCACCACCTGGGCGCCGACGCCGGAGGAGGCGATCGCGCGCATGCACCGTGCATTGTGGGAGTTCCGCATTCGCGGCGTGGTGACCAACCTGCGCTTCCTCGATCAGGTCATCACGCATCCGCGCTTCGCCAGCGGCGAGTACACCACACGCTTCATCGACGAAACGCCCGAGTTGTTCGTGGCTTCCAAACGGCGCGATCGCGCGACGCGCGTGCTGAATTTCCTGGCCGAGACCATC
Organism: Gammaproteobacteria bacterium; assembly: GCA_025359205.1. Lineage (GTDB taxonomy): Bacteria > Pseudomonadota > Gammaproteobacteria > Steroidobacterales > Steroidobacteraceae > FEN-1191. Next base: position 109,868 of record JANYHD010000039.1, on the reverse strand, counting down.
GTCAACGGCAACCCGGAGGCACGCGGCCGTCCGGCGCCGGTGCGCGTGGTCACGCCGCGCTTGCCGCGGTTGCCGTTGACGCCGCCGCCCGCGGGCAGCAAGCAGCTGCTGGACCAGCTCGGCCCGCAGCGCTTTGCGCAATGGATGCTGGAGCAGAAGCGGGTGCTGCTCACCGACACCACCATGCGCGACGCGCACCAGTCGTTGCTGGCGACGCGCCTGCGCAGCTACGACATGCTGCGCATCGCGCCGTACTACGCACAGTTGCTGCCGCAGCTGTTCTCGGTGGAGTGCTGGGGTGGGGCCACGTTCGATGTCGCGCTGCGCTTCCTGCGCGAGGATCCCTGGGAGCGCCTGGAGTGCTTGCGTGCAGCGATGCCGAACCTGCTGCTGCAGATGCTGCTGCGCTCGGCCAATGCGGTCGGCTACGCCAATTATCCCGACAACACCGTGCGCTACTTCGTGCGCCAGGCCGCCGCCGGCGGTATTGATCTGTTCCGCATCTTCGATTCGCTCAACTGGGTCGAGAACATGCGCGTGGCGATCGACGCGGTGCTCGAATCAGGCAAGCTGTGCGAGGCGGCGGTGTGCTACACGGGCAACCTTTCGAGCCCGCAGGAACGCAAATACACGCTCGATTACTACCTGAAGCTGGCCGGCCAGCTCAAGGCCGCGGGCACGCACGTGCTCGGCATCAAGGATATGGCCGGCCTGTGCCAGCCGCAGGCGGCCTACACGCTGGTCAAGGCGCTGAAAGAGGAAATCGGCCTGCCCGTGCATTTCCATACGCATGACACCAGCGGCATCGGCGCCGCCAGCGTGTTCGCGGCGGTCGCAGCGGGCGCCGACGCGGTCGATGCGGCGATGGATGCGATGAGTGGCCTCACTTCGCAGCCGAACCTGGGTTCGATCGCCACCGCGATGCGCTACAGCGAGCGCGATCCGCAGCTCGACCCGGCCAAGCTGCGACTGATCTCGCATTACTGGGAGCAGGTGCGCAACTACTACGCGGCCTTCGAGAGCGACATCCGCTCCGGCACTTCCGATGTCTATGTGCACGGCATGCCCGGCGGGCAGTACACGAACCTGCGCGAGCAGGCCCGTTCGCTCGGCATCGACGACACGCGCTGGCCGGAAGTGGCGCAGGCCTACGCCGAAGTGAATGAGATGTTCGGCGACATCATCAAGGTGACGCCGAGTTCCAAGGTGGTCGGCGATCTGGCGATGTTCATGGTCAGCAGCGGCCTGACGCGCACCGACGTGCTGGATCCGCAAAACGCCGTCGCCTTTCCATCCTCGGTCGAGCAGTTCTTCCACGGCGAGCTGGGCCAGCCTTACGGCGGCTTTCCACCGGCGTTGCAGGCCAAGGTGCTGAAAGGTAAAGCGCCTTTGACCAAGCGCCCGGGCGAAGAGTTGCCGCCGGCCGACCTGGCGGCGCTGCGGGCCACTGCGCAATCGAAGGTCGGCCATGACATCGACGATCGCCAGTTCGCCTCCTGGCTCATGTACCCGCAGGTGTACGCCGACTACGACACCGGGCGCCGGCGCTTCGGCGATGTCGCGCAGCTGCCGACCATGGCGTTTTTCTACGGGCTCGAGTCAGGCCAGGAAATCAGCATCGACCTGGAGGCTGGCAAGACCCTGATCGTGCGCTACGTGACGCGCAGCGAGCCGCACGAGGATGGCACGCGCACGGTGTTCTTCGAACTCAATGGCCAGCCGCGCGAAATCCGCGTGCTCGATCGAGCCGCGACGCCGAGCCGCCCGCCGCAGCGCCGCATCGAGCCGGGCAACCCGCGGCACATCGGTGCGCCGATGCCGGGCACGGTGGCGACTGTCGCCGTCGTGGTCGGTCAGAAGGTGGCGCGCGGCGATGTCGTGGTGACGCTGGAGTCGATGAAGATGCAGACTGCGGTGCATGCCGAGAGCGCCGGCCAGGTGAGCGAGGTGCTGGTGCGGGTCTCGAGCCAGGTCGATGCCAAGGATTTGCTGGTCGTGCTCGCCTGACGATTTCTATCGTTCGTAGCGCAGCGCCAGCTGCCATTGACGCTCGGTGGCGTTGGCGTTTGTGCCGAGGCCGCCGTAGTCGAGCGGAATTGCGCGCTGCGCGACCCAGCTTTGCACTTCGATGCCTTCGAGCGTGGCGCTCCAGTGCTCGTTGAAACGCCGCGCCGCGGACAGCGTCCAGGCGTGGCCGTGGTCGCCGTAGTACGTGTTGTCTGCGTATTCGAGGAAATTGCTGGCAGTCTGGAGCGAAGCAAAGCGGTCATAGCGCGCGCTGTAGCGCATCGCACCGCGTTGCCAGCTCGCCAGCAGGAACTCGGAATCGAAACTCCAGGCGTTGACTGGCAGATCGGTGCCGGCATAGGTGCGGCCGTGCAACCACTGCGTGATGAGTGTCCATTCGGCGGTCGGCGTCCAGCGGACTCCGAGGCTGTCGAAGTAGGTGAGCCAGGTTGAGTCCTGGATTGTCGTCGAGAACGACGCGAGGTTGGCGCGGTTGTCGTAGTGCAGTGCGTGCAGTTCCAGCAGGCCGCGGTAATTGGCGGTGACCCCGAGGTGATAGCCGGCACGCTTGTCCAGATCATCGTAGAACAGCGTGCGTTCCGGGTTCGGTTGGCCGCCGGTAGCAAAGCGACCAAACAGCGTGGTCTGACGATCGGTCAGGCCCCAGCCGCGCGTGGCGATGACCGTGCCGGCCGGATCGTTCCAGCCGAATCCGGCGGCATTCAGGCTGAAATCGAAGTCGTGGCCGTTGCTTCGGCCCAGCCAGTCCAGGCTGTATTCGGCGCCAATCGTGCGCAGTTCTTCGCCGACCCAGGTGTTGAGCGCCGAGTAGGTCAGCGTGTAGGGCGAGCCCCAGCCGCGCTTGCGGTTCTCAAGCGAGATCTCCGGATAGAAGGCGCCCACTTTCACGCGCGAGCGCCAGATTGAATGCGGGATCGGCCGCCAGTCCGCGTAAAATTCAGTCAGGTCGATGGGATTGACGTCGTGATCGCCATAGGCCACGCCGTCGGCCGCGACGCGCAGCGTTTCGGTCACATCGCCCCGGTAGCTGAAGCGCGCCTCGCCCAAGCGCAGGCCATCGTGCGCCGCGTCGTAGCGCAGCTTGCCTAAGCCCCCGTCGAGACGCGACGCCGTGGCGTCGCTCGACACGGCGCGCAAGTCCACGCTCCAATCGAACTCATAGGCGCAAACAGTGCGCGCCAGCAGCAGCGCACCGGCGGCACTGATGACGGTCAGTAGTCTGCCCATTTCTTGTCCGCTCCGTGGTTCAGCAACGGCGCTTTCAGCGGCTGGCGCAGGCGAAAGTCCGCGCTGGCGGTCGCGCCGCCAGCCAGGTTCAGCCGCGCCTGCAGTTGCGGGCCGGATTCGGCCAGGCGCGCATGCCAGATGCGCACGCGGTATTCGCCCGGCGCCAGATCGCGCAGCTGCAGCGTGCCATTCGCGCCGGTGCGTCCAAACCACGGTGAGTCGGTGACCCAGATGTAGCCGACCATGCTGTCGTGGATGTTGCAGCCGAGTGTCACCAGGCCAGCGTGATCGAAGACCACCGGCGCGTGCGCGCGCCCTGCATAGAGCGCGAGCTGGAAGGGCTTGGCGCTCGAAAATGAGTACACCTGGTGTCGCACCTGGTCGCTGTTGGGGAAGTCGACTGCGGTGCCGGTCTGCACCACCAGCACGTCGGGCACGAACGTCAGGTTGCGCTGATCCATGATCGCCTTGAGTCCGGCCGCGGACCGGGGGGGCGCCGCGATGGGCTCTGCCAGCACCACGGCGCCTTCCACCGGCCTGCCATCGGCCCCCACGACCGTGACCGACAGCGCCGATGTAGCCGACGCCATGCCCGGCACGGCCAAAACCGTGCAGGCCATCACACAAGCGGTCAGCAGTGCGCTTCTACTATCCATAATCACTGCGGATTAGAGCGCCTGTAGTTGACCAGCTTCAAGAACCGACTGCTCATTCTGATCGTCTCCCTGATGGCGCTTGCTCAGGGTGTGACGATCGTGCTGACTCTGGGTTCGATCCGCGGCGCAGTGCGCGCCGAATCGGCTCGCCAGCTCACGGCCACCCGCACCATGCTCGATCGCACGCTGGCCGTGCGCGCCCGGCTGTTGCGGGCCGCGACCGACGTGCTGGTGGCCGATTTCGCCTTTCGGGAGGCCGTCGCCACCGCCGACCGGCCGACGCTGCAGTCGGCGCTCAGCAACCATGCCGGCCGCGTGGGCGCCGATCTCGCCGTGCTGTATGCGCCCGATGGACGAGTGCTGACCGCGACCACGCCTGAACTCGCGCAGCAGGCGGGCGCCAGCCTGCACCTGCCTGATGAGGGCGCGGCTGCGCCCTTTGCCGTGGTGGGCGGCCGGCCTTACCAGATCGTGTTCGCGCCGCTCCGTGCACCCGACGTCATCGCCTGGGTGGCCCTGGGCTTCGCGCTCGATCGGCCACTGGCCCAGCAGCTCGCCGCCCTGGCCGGCACCGACGTCAGCTTCATCTACCGTGAGCCGGGCGGCGCAGGCGGCGCGATCTCCACGCTCGCGCCGGCGACCGCGTCGCAGCTCGCGGCGCGGCCGCCGACCAGCCTCGCCGACAACGCACCGACACTCTCGACCTTTAACGACCAGCAATACCTCACGCTCAGTGCGCCGCTGCGCGCGCAGAGCGGCACGCTGCAGCTGGTGGTGCAGCGCTCGCAGCTCGCGGCGATGGCGCAGTTCCGCGAGATGCGTTTCGCGCTGCTGCTGATCGGCGGCGCGGCGCTGCTCGGCGCGATCATCGTGGCCGTGTTCGCGGGTCGCAGCGCGGTGCGTCCGCTCGGCGCGCTGGTGACCGCCGCACAGCAGATCGAGCGCGGCTACTACTGCGAAAACATCGCGGTGAACGGTGGCGAGGAGTTCCAGCGGCTCGCCGGCACCTTCAACTCCATGCAGGAGGGTATCCGCGAGCGCGAGGCTCACATCGTGCGGCAGGCCACGCACGACGCCCTCACGGGCTTGCCCAATCGCGAGGGCCTGCGCGAGCGCCTCGCGGCGCTGCCGCCCGGCGCGCAACTGAGCGTGGCGCTACTCGACGTGCATCGCTTCCGCGACATCAACGCCTCGGTCGGTCACCAGGCCGGCGACAAGCTGCTGCAGGCATTGGCAACGCGGCTGCAGGCACTGTCCGGTGACCACGCACCCTGCGCGCGCGTCGGCGCCGACCAGTTCGTGCTGACCGCGCCCATCCACGACAGCGAACTGCTGCATCGGCTGCTGGTGCTGGCCGACGAGTGGCGCGCGGGCGTGCAGCTCGGTGAGCTGCGGCTGAGCGTGGACATCCGCGCCGGCATCAGCGAATGGCGCGCGCCGCGCGTGCCGGTCGAGGACCTGCTGCGCCAGGCCGACGTCGCTCTGCTGCAGGCGAAAGAGCAATCGACCATCGCCGTGGTCTACCAGTCCAGCCATGACGCCGATCATCGCCGCCGCGTGCTGCTGGTGGCCGAGCTGCGGCGCGCGCTGGCCGGCGACGGGCTGTCGCTCCACTACCAGCCGCTGGTGAACATGACCGATCGCACCCCGCTCGCCTTCGAGGCGTTGCTGCGCTGGTCCCACCAGACGCTCGGCAACATCTCGCCGGCCGAATTCATCCCGCTGGCCGAGCGTGCCTCGGTGTTGCCAGACCTGTCGCGCTGGGTGCTGAACCAGGCGATCATGCAGCTCGGCGAGTGGCAGCGCGCCGGCCTCGACTTCGAAGTGGCGGTGAACCTGTCGGCCGCGGACTTCGCCGATGGCGGTCTGCCTGGACGGGTCCTGGCGCTGCTCGGCCAGCACCAGGTGCCAGCGACGCGACTGCTGCTCGAGGTGACCGAGAGCGCGATCATGCGCGAGCCGCAGCTTGCCGCGCAGGTCATGCAGCAGCTGCGCACGGTGGGCGTGCGCTTTGCGATCGACGATTTCGGCACCGGGCACTCGAGCCTCGCACAGCTGCACGCGCTGCCGGTGGACGAGCTGAAGATCGACCGTGCCTTCGTCATGAACCTCGAGCGTTCAGCCAGCAACCTGGCGATCGTGCGTACCACCATCGAGCTGGGCCACAGCCTGGGCCTCAAGGTGGTCGCCGAGGGCATCGAGACGCCGGACGTGTGGGCGGCGCTGTTGCGGCTCGGCTGCGATCTCGCGCAGGGCTATTACATCAGCCGACCGATGCCCGCGGCCGAGGTGGCTGGCTGGACCCGCACACAACGAGCGCAGCTCGCGCGTGTGCTCGACACGGCCGCGGAAGACGGCCGCCTGACAAACCTGCGCAATCGGCCGGCCTGACGCGCCGCGCACCAAGCGCGGGCAGCCGCCATTGCGGCGCGCGCCAAAATGGTGCCGCGAGCAGGCAAATTCCCTGCCGATGACGCTTTAGCCCGCGGAATTCACGCTCCCAGGCCATGGCATGAAAAGTGCACTTCCATCCGCCAGACAGGCCCTATCGACGGCCGGGAGCGCACGCATGAAACTGGTTACCGCGATCATCAAACCCTTCAAGCTGGACGATGTGCGTGCAGCCTTGAACGAGCTGGGCGTGTCCGGCATGACCGTCACCGAGGTCAAGGGCTTCGGCCGCCAACGCGGCCACACCGAGCTCTATCGCGGTGCTGAATACGTGGTCGACTTCGTGCCCAAGACGCGCGTTGAAGTGGCGGTGCGCGATGAACTGCTCGAGCAGGCGGTGGAGGCGATCGTCGGTGCCGCGAAGACCGGCAAGGTCGGCGATGGCAAGATCTTCGTCACCACGATTTCGCGCGTGATCCGCATCCGCACCGGCGAGACCGACGCCGCGGCACTCTGAGCCAGGGCCTGTCAACAGGCCTCAGGCCGGCTCTACCAGCCGTACCGCCCGCGTGTTGCGGCTGATGCCCAGCGCGCCGCTGCGCACGACTTCGAGCAATTCGCCGTGCGAGGCCACCTCGCGCATGAAGCCGTTGACCTCGGCCTCGCTGCCCAGCAGCTCGACGACGAAGCCATCGGTGGACGGGTCGAGCACCCGGCCGCCGGTGCGCACCACGTAGCCGCGCAGCGCGTCGCGGCGCGCCGGGTCGACGCGCAGCTTGGCCAGCACCAGCTCGCGCTCCAGGTGTTCGCCGCGCGTCATGTCGTCCACGCGCACCACGTCGATGAGCTTGTTGAGCTGGTTGACGATCTGCAGGATCACGGCGTTCGACCCGGTGGTCACCAGCGTCAGGCGCGAGACCGTCGGGTCATCGGTGGGGGCCACCGAGAGCGATTCGATGTTGTAGCCGCGGCTCGAAAACATGCCGGCCACGCGCGCGAGCGCTCCCGCCTCGTTCTGCAGGAGTATGCCGATGATGTGCCGCATTGCCTTCACGTCTGCCACCAAGCGCTCCTGGGGTCGGGAGGCTTAAGAATAGCCGAGTTTTGTGCGGGCGTGCCAAGCTGATAGGCTCTGCCCATGGACGACGCCCTGCCCAAATCTGCAGCCCCGGCGCATCCGCTGGCCGGCCAGGCCATGAGCGGGGCCGAGATCATCGTCCAGGTGCTGGCGGACGAGGGCGTGGCCGCCATCTTCGGCTACAGCGGCGGGGCGATCCTGCCGACCTACGACGCCGTTTTCACCTTCAACGAGGCCCAGCGCCGCAGCGGTGGCCGCGAGGTGCCGCTGATCGTGCCGGCCAACGAGCAGGGTGCCGGGTTCATGGCGGCCGGATACGCGCGCGCCAGCGGGCGCGTCGGCGTTTGCCTGGTGACCTCGGGCCCGGGCGCGACCAACACGGTCACGCCGGTGCGCGACTGCATGGCCGATTCGGTGCCGATCGTGGTGATCTGCGGTCAGGTGCCCACCGCGGCCATCGGCACCGACGCATTCCAGGAAGCGCCGGTTGCGGCGATCATGGGCCCGGTGGCCAAGCACGTGTTCCTGGTCACCGACCCGGCGCGGCTCGAGGCGACGATGCGCACCGCCTTCGAGATTGCGCGCAGCGGGAGGCCCGGTCCGGTCGTGGTCGACATTCCAAAGGACGTGCAGAACTGGGCCGGAACATTCAGCGGCGTGGGCACGCTGCCGATCCCGGGCTACCGCCGGCGCACTGCCGCCCTCGGCGCGAGCACGCTCAGCCCCGAACAGCTGGCCACGTTCGTCGAGCTGCTGTCTGAGTCGCAGCGCCCGCTGATCTACGCGGGCGGTGGCGTAATCAACGGTGAAGCGGCCGCGACGCTCACCGCATTTGCCGAGACGCTCGACATCCCGGTGGTGACGACCCTCATGGGCATTGGCAGCATCGACACCACGCATCGCCTGGCAATGCACATGCTCGGCATGCACGGCGTGGCCGCGGCCAACTACGCCGTGGAGGATTGTGACTTCCTGCTCGCGGTCGGCGCGCGCTTCGATGATCGCGTCGCCGGCAATCCGGCGAAGTTCGCGCGCGCGGCGCGCACCATCGCGCATCTCGACGTCGATCGCGCCGAGATCAACAAGGTCAAGAATGCCCGTTGGAGTCACGTCGGCCTGCTGCCGGATGCGCTGCGCTCTATCGCTGCGGCGGTCAAGGGCGCCGCGCGGCAGCGCAGCTATGCGCCCTGGCACGCGCACCTTGACGCGCTCAGGCAGCGCTACGGCATGAATTACCAGCGCGATGGCGAGATGGTGCAGCCCCAATACGTGATCGAGGAGATCAACCGGCACACGCGCGGCGAGGCGATCATCACCACTGGCGTCGGCCAGCACCAGATGTGGGCCGCGCAGATGTTCGATTTCGGCGCACCGCGGCGCTGGCTCACCTCCGGCAGCATGGGCACCATGGGTTTCGGCCTGCCGGCCGCGATCGGTGCGCAGGTTGCGAACCCCGGCCGGCTGGTGATCGACATCGACGGCGACGCCAGCATCCGCATGAACATCGGCGAGCTCGAGACCGCGACCACTTACGACCTGCCGGTCAAGGTGGTGGTGCTCAACAACTTCGGCGACGGCATGGTCAAGCAGTGGCAGAAGCTGTTTTTCAAGGGTCGTCTCTCGGGCAGCGACAAGTCACTGCACAAGAAGGATTTCGTCAAGGCGGCGCAGGCGGACGGCTTCCGCTATGCGCGCCGGCTCGATCGGCGCGCGGATGTGCCCGCGGTGATCGCCGAGTTCCTGGCCTTCAAGGGACCCGCGTTCCTCGAGGTGATCATTGATCCGGACGCCGGTGTCTATCCGATGGTCGGACCTGGGCAGGGCTACGAGGCCATGATCACGGGCGAGTTTATTCCCTCGCGCGATCCGAAGGATGGGGGAAATATCGATCCATCGAGCATGTTCTGAGGCGCAGGCGCTAAAGCACACGCGGAAAATCCAGAGTCGTCCGCGTAGCACAGAATTCAAGCATGTCCGCGGGCGCGTCAGTGCACCGTGGCGAGCGAGTCCGGGAGCTCGAGCGGTTGAGGTTGATACTTGGGGTCGAACAGGTCGCCGCGGCCGGGTTCGGGATCGAGCGGGCCGAAGGCGCAGCCGAAGCCAGGCAGGATCAGGAAGAGCGCGAGCGAGCAGCGTTTGCCGCGCAGGCTGACGATCCCGGTGTGCGGGTCCGCGTCGAAGTGTTTGCCGAGCGGTTCGCGCGACCACGGAAATGCGGGCCCTGCGCTGCTTGTCCTGAACGGCGACTTTGGGATAGATCCCATCACCCCGTCGCGTTGCTGGTCCGCCGCGGAATGGGTGATCACTATCGCGGCTGCCCGCTGCGCTTCCAGGCTCCAGTTGGTTGCGGGCCTTGCGGGGGCAGGCGCTGCAGGAAGCAGTGGGACGGGAAGCAGTGGAACGAGTGCGCTCGCAATCGCGGCAGGTGGAATGCGCGGCTGCGGCCGCAGTGGCGGTGCGCGCAGAGATTTCACCACGCCTGAATCCGACCAGCCTAGCCATACCATCGCTGGGCCGGCCGGTTGCGGAGTTCGCGATGCATGGAACGCGCTGCTGATCAGCAGGCCGCCCAACAGATGCAGGCCGATGACGGCGAGCAGCGCGACGCGGCGCGAGATCCTGTGCTCAACGGGTGATCGCACGCTGCACCGCCGCCCCTGGTGAGGCCGCAATATGCGGCCGCGTGAGCTTCAATCGCAACCGGTTCATGCGACCACGGGTGGGTCATGAAGTTCCGGCCTTGCCTTGCTTGTGTTCCGGGGCTGCGGCAAACTCGATCGACGCGGGCGCGGACGCGATCAGTACGTCCAATCAAAGGGGGAGCGGGGCCGGCCCCGTACACTGGTTTTACTTAATGAATTCTATCGATTGCCTCGACGCCATCACTTGAGCACCAGCGCCACCGCCCTGCTGCAGACCAGCGCGCTCGACGACGACGCGTGGGACGACCTGCTCAGCTTCATCGAAGAGCGGCGCGTCATTCCGATCATCGGTCCTGAGCTGCTGCAGGTCAGCACCGACAAGGGTCCGCGGCTGCTGTACGACTGGCTCGCGGAGAAGCTCGCGGTGCGGCTGAACGTCGACGTCAGCCTGTTGCCGAAACCTTACACGCTCAACGACGTGGTCTGCTGGTTCCTGGGCGCACGCGGCCGGCGCGAAGAAGCCTACGTACGCCTGCGCAGCATACTCAAGGAAGCGAGCTTCGAGCCGCCACGGGCGCTGCAGCGGCTCGCGGCCATACCCGAGTTCGACCTGTTCGTGTCCACGACCTTCGATCCGTTGCTGGAGAACGCGATCAACAGCGCGCGCTTCGCCGGCGCGCCCACGACCGAAGTGCTCTCCTATTCGCCGAACCGCATTGCCGACCTGCCGAGCGAGCGCGATCGCTTGCAGCGGCCGGTGGTCTATCACCTGTTTGGCCGGGTGTCTGCTTCACCTACCTACGTGATCTCCGACGAGGATCTGCTGGAATTCATCTGCGCGCTGCAGAGCGAGCACCTGGCGCCGGAAAAGCTGTTCCACGAGCTCGAGCACAATCACCTGCTGTTCATCGGCAGCAACTTCACCAACTGGCTGGCGCGCCTGTTCCTGCGTATGGCCAAGCGGCAGCGACTGTCCGATCCACGCGACGTGGGCGAGATCATGGCCGACGATCACACTAGCGAAGACGAGCGGCTGGTGTCCTTTCTGCAGCAGGTCAGCGTGCGTACGCGCATTTACCAGGGCGCCGAGCGCTTCGTCGACGAACTGCACGATCGCCTGGCCGCACGTCGCAGGCCGGCCACCGCCGCGACCCAAACGTCCGCACCGCTGCGCTTCATGCCGCCGGCGCGCGAGATGCCGGACAACGCTGTGTTCATCAGCTACGCGCGTGAAGACCTGCCGGCCGTGCAAAAGATCAAGGCCAGCCTCGAAGCCGCCGGCGTCACCACCTGGTTCGACATGGATCGGCTGGAGAGCGGTGATGACTACGACCGCATGATCCAGCGCAATATCGCGCGCTGTTCGTATTTCATACCGGTGGTCTCGGCCACCACGCAGCGACGCCTGGAAGGCTACTTCCGCCGCGAGTGGAGCTACGCCATCGACCGCGCGCGCAACATGGCCGATGGCGCGCTGTTCATCCTGCCGGTGGCCATCGACGGGACCGACGCGGCGCGGGCCCAGGTGCCCGAAAAGTTCCGCGCCCTGCACATCACGCAGTTGCCCGGTGGCGAGGTGCCGGCCGGCTTTTCCGAGCGGCTGCGGGACTTCATGCGGGCGCGGCAGCAATGAACGCGTTGCCGGCCATTCCCGCCGCCGATGCGGGCGAACCGACGATCGACGAGCGCAATCCGTGGCTGGGCCTGGCCTCGTTCACCGAGGAAACCCGCGCCTATTTCTACGGCCGTGACGAGGAAGTGGCCGAGCTCGCGCGCCGCGTGCAGCGCAAGCTCCTGACGGTGCTGTTCGGCCAGTCGGGCCTGGGCAAGACCTCGACACTGCGCGCTGGCCTGGTGCCGCGCCTGCGCGAACAGGGCTATTGCCCGGTGTACGTGCGCGTCGACTACGGCCGTGACGCGCCGGAGCCAGCCGAGCAGATCAAGCAGGCGATCGCGCGCAGCGCGCGCCGCGCCGGCGAGTGGACGCGAGTCGGCGTGGCGGCTGCGGGCGAATCGCTGTGGGAATACCTGCATCATCGCGACGACGTGCTGCGCGACGAGGTGGGCAAGACGCTCATTCCGCTGCTGATCTTCGACCAGTTCGAGGAAATCTTCACGCTGGCGCAGAGCGATGATTTCGGCCGCGCGCGGGCCGCGACCTTTATCGCGGACCTGGCCGACCTCGTCGAGAACCGCGCGCCCAAGGCGGTGGAGCAGCGGCTGGAGGCGGACGATACCCTGGCCGAGCGCTTTGATTTTGCGCGCGGCGACTATCGCGTGCTGATTGCGCTGCGCGAGGATTACCTGGCGCCGCTCGAGGGCCTGAAGGCGGCGATGCCCAGCATCACGCAGAATCGCTTGCGTCTCGCGCCCATGACGGGCGTACAGGCCCTGACCGCGGTCATGCGGCCGGGCAAGGGACTGGTGTCCGAGGAGGTGGCTGGAGCCATCGTGCGCTTCGTGGCCGGCGGCGCGGAGCTGGCCAACGCCGAGGTCGAACCCTCGCTCCTCAGCCTGATCTGCCGCGAGCTCAACGACGCGCGCATCGCGCAGGTCCGCAGCGAAATTTCCCTTGACCTGCTGGCAGGCTCGCACGCTTCGATCCTCAGCAATTTTTACGAACGCGCGCTGGCCGACCAGCCCGCAGCCGTGCGGCGCATCATCGAGGACGAGTTGCTGACGGCCTCGGGTTACCGCGAGAACATTGCCGAAGAGCGCCTGGCCGGCGACTTTGCCGCTGCCGGAGCCGTGCCTGGTACGGTGGCGCTGCTGGTCAATCGCCGCCTGCTGCGCATCGAGGAGCGGCTGGATGCGCGCCGCGTCGAGCTCACGCACGACGTGCTGTGCAGCGTGGTGATGAGCAGCCGCGACCAGCGCAAGGAGCGTGAGGCACGCGAGGCCACCGAGCGCATGCTGGCGGAGCAGCGCGCGCGCGAGCAGTCTGCACGTCGCGCGCTGGTGCGCGCCCGCCAGGTAGCTGCGGTGTGCGTACTGCTGGCTGCCGGCGCGATCGTGGCGGCGGGCATCGCCTATCTGAGCCGCCAGCGGGCGCATCGCGCCGAACAGGTGGCCGAACAGGCGCGCGCGGGTTCCGAGCACCTGCTGGGGTACCTCACCGACGATTTTGTGCGCGAGCTCGAGAGCTTCGGCCGCCTCAATGTGGTGGCCGAATTCACCCAGCGCCAGATCGACTATTTCCATGGGTTGCCGCAGGCGCTTAAGGGACCGGAGACGGTTCGCAACGGCGCGCTGGCGATGGTGCACTACGCGCGCGCGAAACGCGTGCTCGGCGATCTGCGCGCCGCGGGCGCCAGTGCCAACGAGGCGATCGGCCTGCTTGAACAGCAACGGGCCGCCGGTGACGAATCGGAGGCCACGATCATTGCGCTGGCGCTGGCCAACACGGCCAGGGCCCAGGTACTCGACAACAGCAACGATCCCGGCGGCCCGCTTGCCGGGAGCCGTGCCGCGGAACTGTTGCGGCCGCTCGCGGAGATGCCCGACGCATCCGCGGCGGCACGCCGTGCCTACGTCGAAGTGCTGGTGCGGAAGAGCTACGAACAGTGGGCCGGCCTGCAGAACGAGGACGCCGTGCGCACGGCCAGCAAGGCGCAGCACTATGCCGAAGAGCTGGGCGCACTGGATCTGCGCGACCTGAACATGGCGGCCTTCCACGCGGAGGCAGGCGCCTGGCTGGTGGGCGGGCTCATCAACCTTGGTCGCAACGAGCAGGCCAGGCAATTCGGCGAAGCTGCCGTGGCGCTCGGCGACAAGGTGCTCGAACAGCGGCCCGGTTACCGCATCGCGCTGCACGCGCAGCAGGTCATATTGAGTGGCCTGGCCAGCGTCGCCCAGAACGACCTGAATCCGCTGGAGGCCGTGCGCGTCCAGCAGCGCGGCGAACAGGTATCGGTGACGCTGCTGAAACTCGACCCCGACAGCACCACGAGCATGAACAATCTTGGCGTCGCACGGCAGACCCTGGGTGATGCGTACTGGGCGGCCGGCAGGCTCCGCGAGGCGATTGCGGCCTACCAGACTTCACTCGAAGACTATGGTCACGCCACAGTAGGCGGTTCGGGGTTCTTCATGATCCGGGCATTTGATGTGCTCGGCACAGCATTCCGGCAAGCGCAGCTGGCCGATTTGGCAGGAGCGGAATCGACGCTGGCCAGCGGCGGGCTCTACCTGGAGAAACTGCGCAAGCAGGCCCGGCCAGAGGGCATATCGCTGGTGATCACCACGGCGCTTGGCCAGGTCGGCGCGGCGGTGATTGCACTGGAACGCGGGGATTTCGCCGGCGCGCGCCGATCCGCAGAAGATGCCGAGCGCGAATTCCACAGCATCAAGCCAAGCGGGAGCTTCGAGATTTCGCAGACCTACGGCAATCTGTACTTTGCCCAGTTCATAGCCGGTCGCGCCGCCTACGGGCAGGGTGACTATGCCGCCGCCGAGAGGGCCATGCGCGCGGCGCTGTCCTCGCGCAAGATCTGGGGCACGCAGGCCATACCGGATCGGCGCGACCTCGGCGAGGTAACCACCTGGCTGGCGATGGCCGTAGCGCGACAGGGAAGACTGGCGGAAGCGGCGAACCTGATCAGGCCCGTTGTGCAGTTCCGCCGCGAGCTGGCGGCGAAGAACCACGGCGATCAGTGGGTGCCGGTAGACCTGGCAAGTGCGCTGTACGCGCAGGCGCTGACCGAACCTGCGCATGCCGCGGAGCTGCTCAGGCAGAGCGCCGCGTTGCTCGACTCGCCGGTGGCGGCCGTGCGCGACCTGAATGACGTGCGGCAGTGGCGGCGATGGGTGGCCGCGGCGCACAGTACCTAGCGAGGCGATTTCAGCCTGCGGTCGCAGCTTCAGCCTGCAGTCGCAGCAGTGATCAGAGGGTCGCTTCGGTACTCACCAGGAACTGCAGCCGGCTGAGATGCTCGCCATTGAGCGGCGTGGCCAGGTCGATGTGGATGACGTTGCCGAGCGACGAGCGATCGTTGCCGAGGCGCAGCCCGATGCCCACATCGCGCAGCCAGCCCAGCTGCGGCACGCCAATGGGATTGCTGCCGTACGTGCGGCCGGCGTCGAAGAATGCAGCGCCGCCGATATTGAACAGGCGCCACAGCGACCAGTCGGTGTAGACGCGTTCCTCGATCTTGAGCTGGGCGCGTGCATCGCCCAACTGGTAGCGCAGCGGATAGCCGCGCAGGCCATTGTCGCCGCCCAGTTGGTAATAGTGATCGAGGTCGAGCGCGTGCCCGGCATCGCCGCTGATCCGCACGTGGGTGAGCGTGCGGCGCGAGGTGCGCCAGTACCAGGCGAGGTCGGCGCTGGTGCGCCGATCGACAGCGCCGCGCTGTTCGCTACGGCCGCTCAGTCCGGCGCCGGCGTATAGCTGCTGGCGGCTGGACAGTTCCCAGCCATAGTCGGCGCGCGCCGCAAATACCCAGGCGCGGCGATCCGCACCGAATGCCGGGCTCGCGAGGCCCAGCTGCAGCGTAGCGGCCAGTCCAAAAGTCAGGTCCTCGGTACGCGCGATGAGGTCCTGATTGCGGGTGGTGTGGAACTGGTCCGTGAGCCATTCGGCGCGCACATAGGGATAGACGAGATCGCGATCGGCGGGGAGCGGCGCCAGCGTGACGGGCAGCGGCGGTGCGCCCGCATAGAGCGCGCCGAAGGCATCGCGTTCCTCACGCCAGCCGGCGGAGAGGCGCAGCACATGGCCGGCGCGCAGGCCCGCCGACCAGCCTGCCAAAACGTCCAGCAGCCGTGCCGAGTGCTGATAGCGGTCGTATTCGCTGCCCAGCAGGTAGCGCGTGTCCTCGCCCTTGCTGTCCGCCAGCGTCAGGCCGGCCGCGTAGCGCACATCGAGCGCGTAGAAAGGACGCGCCAGCTGCACGCGCCAGTCGCGGCCGTCACTGTTGTTGGCCCAGCGCAGCGAGTCGATCCAGCGGCCGCCGAACACGGCAGGGTCACGCCATTCAAAATAGGTGGAATTGCGGTCCACTCCCTGGCTGCTGCCGGCGATCAGAGTCTTGCCGAAGCCGAGCAGGTTGTGGTCCTGGAACTCCAGCGAGGTGTCGTTCTTGCCACCGCGCCGCCCGTAGCTCGGGCCGAGCTGAAGTGTCCACACATCGTGAGTCTCGACCAGGATGTCGACCACGCCGTCGTGGTACCCAAGCGGGCGGATGCGCGGTTCGCGCAGGAAATTCAGCTGCCGCAGCTTGCGCTCGGTCTCTTCCAGCAGCCGGTGGCGGTAGGGTTCGCCGCTGCGGAACAGCAGCTGCGCGCGGATCACTCCCGCGCGCGTGTTGATGTGCCAGCGGTTGGCGACGCGGTAGAGGCTCCGGTTCTCGCGCGGATCACTGAGATCGAAGATCTCGGCGCTGCGGATGGTGATCTGGCCGATGCGCGCGCCGGCGGCTTCGAGCGCCGCGTCGTCCGGAAGTACGGAGTGATCCTTGACCGTGGCGAAGTCGGGCGCACCGGGCACCAGCGCAGCTGCGGCGCCGGCGGCCAGCAGCAACGACACGGCGAACAACGGCGCGCGCGAAATTCCCATTGCCGGCTATGTGACCATTGTGCGGGAGCCAGCGTCAATCAAACTACATCGGTTGCGCCGCTTGGCCTATGATTTGCCATCGGCGCAGCGCCGCGGAGAGTTGTCGCAGGTCATGGCAGCAAGAAAGAATGCAGCAGGGTACGAACACATTTCGCAGCCGGTCGCGCGGTTTCCCGATTATCTGCGCCGGCAATTGCGCAGCATCGGCATCGGGTTGGTGTTCATCGTCGTCGCGCTGTACGCGGGCATGCTTGGGTATCACTATCTCGTCGGCCTGTCGTGGATCGACTCCTACGAGAATGCAGCGATGATCCTCTCGGGCATGGGACCGCTGGCCTCGCCGGGCACCACCGCCGGCAAGATCTTCGCCGGCAGCTATGCGCTGTTCTCCGGCATCGCGGTGCTGGCGATCGCTGGCGTCATTGCCGCGCCGCTCGTGCACCGCTTTCTGCACCGCCTGCACGCCGACTGCGGTGATCGCCAGTGAGGCCTGCGGCGCGGCTGCGGCGCACTTATTTTGACTGCCGCTACGGGCAGCTGCACGTGCACCAGGCGATTCCACCGGGCGGGGGCTTCGACGAGGCCACGGCGCTGCTGTGCATTCCGGGCGCGGCCGGCGAGGGACGATTCTTTCAGCCATTGCTGGGGCCACTGGGCGCCGATCGCTCGATCTACGCGCCCGATCTGCCGGGCTACGGCCAATCCGATGCCCCGATCGGTCCATCCGGTAACGAACAGTACGCGCTCGCGCTGCTTGATCTGCTCGACTCGTTGCGTCAGCGGCGCGTGGACGTGCTGGCGCAGGCCGAGGGTGCGGAGGTCGCCGTGGCGCTGGCCGCCTTGCGTCCGGGCGCACTGCTGCGCCGCGTGGCCTGCTCTGCGGCGCCGCCGCGCGCGCTCGATAGCTTGCGCCAGCAGGGCCTCGAGGTGCGCGAAGTGAGCCTGGCGCAGGCCGCCGAGGCGACTCTCTCAGCCCAGGCAGTGGCGGCACAGCTGCATGACTTAATTGGGCTTTTCGGCGCCGCCAAGCCTGCATGAGCATGCAGATCGCAGTTTGCACCGGCGGCAATTCCGGCCGGCGGAGCTTCGCGTAGACTGGAAAGCGCCATGAGCACCGATAAGCGCCGATCATTGCACACACCTCCGGATCCGGACGACACGGCGGAGATGCCTGGCCTCGCAGGCGCCGATTCCTCCGGCACCGACACCTGGGCCGTGCCGCAGGTCCCGGGCGCTACGCCGCTCGATGACGTGCTGCGCTCGCACCAGGAGGAAATCGACAGCCTGCGTGCGAGCCTCGCCTCCGTCACCGGCAGCCGGCGGCAGCTCGAAGCCAACCTGGCGGCTGCGACCGCCAACCTGCAGCAGCTCGAACAACGCCTGCGCGAGCAGTCGGAGCAATTGCGCGTGAGCGACGCGCAGCGCGAGCAGCTGCGCAGGCAGCTGCAGCAGTCGCAGGCGGAACTGGCCGCGCTCACGCAGCAACGCGCACAGCAGGAAGCTGCGCAGTCCGCGCAGGCGCCGGCGCCGGTGCAGGTGCAGCGCGCAACTGGCGGACAGGAAGCGGCGCTGGAGCGCAGCCAGGCCGACCTCGCCGAATTGCAGCGCCGCGTCACGCGCCACGAGGAAACGCTGCGGCACGCCGAAGGGCGTCGCTACATCTTCGATTCGATGCTGCGCGAGCGCGAACAGCTGGCCGACGAACTTTCCGCGCAGCTGACCGCACAGCGCGAGCAGCAGCGAGCGCTGGAGCAGCGCCTGACGCAGCAGGACCAGCAGGTCCACGCACACACGCAGCAGCTGATCACGGATGGCGCGGCGGCGCTCACACGCGCGGACGAGCTCGAGGCCGGGTTGCGGCGCGCGCGTGCGGAACTTGACGAGGCGCAGGCAGCGGCGCTGGTGGCGCAACGGCATGTGGCACTGCTCGACGCCGATCTCGCCGACCATACGGCTGTCGCGAACACGATACGCGAGCAGCTGCGCACCGTGGAATCAGCCAACGAGACCTTGCGCGGTGACCTCGCGGCCGCCGAGGACCTGATCCGCAGTCGCGAGGGCGAGCTGGCGCAGCTGGCGGCGCGCCAGGCGCGCCTCGAGAGTAGCGAGCCGACACCCGACACGCGCGAGCGCATCCTGGTGCGTACCGAAGGGGATGAAGGCATCGTGCACGCGCTCGGTCACCGCACCACGGTCGGTCGCACGCCCGACAATGACCTGCGCATCGACGCCGACTACATCAGCCGCCACCACGCCGTGGTGCTGAACGCCGCGGGCGGCACCACGGTCGAGGACCTGGACAGCACCAACGGCGTGTTCGTGAACAACGTGCGCGTCGCGCGCCGCCAGCTCAACCCCGGCGACCTGGTGACCTTCGGCAAGACGACCTTCCGCTTCCTGCTCAAGTAGGAGCACGGCACGGCGCCGATGCCTTAAGCTTCGCCTCATGAGCGACGACTACCTGCAGCGGATTCTGACGGCCCGAGTGTACGAAGTGGCGATCGAGTCGCCGCTCGATCACGCGCCGCGCCTGTCGCAGCGCCTGGGCCATGAGCTGCGGCTCAAGCGCGAAGACCTGCAGCCGGTGTTTTCCTTCAAGCTGCGCGGCGCCTACAACAAGATCGCGCACCTGGGCGCGAGCGTGGCGGCGCGCGGCGTGATCACCGCTTCGGCCGGCAATCACGCCCAGGGCGTGGCACTCGCGGCGCGCAAGCGCCAGGTACGCGCGGTGATCGTCATGCCTTGCACCACGCCCGACATCAAGGTGCGCGCGGTGGCCGACCTTGGCGGCGAAGTGGTGTTGCACGGCGACATCTTCGATGCGGCCTTCGAGCATGCGCTGGTCATTGCGCGCGAGCAGAACCTGGCGTTCGTGCATCCCTTCGATGATCCGGACGTGATCGCCGGCCAAGGCACGATCGGCGTCGAGATCATCCGCCAGACCGGCGGCGAGCTCGACGCGATCTTCGTGCCGGTCGGCGGCGGTGGACTGATCGCCGGCATCGCAGCCTACGTCAAGCAACTCCACCCGCGCGTGCGCATCATCGGCGTCGAGCCTGAGGACGCCGCGGCGATGTACGAGTCGCTGCGCGCTGGCCAGCGCGTCACGCTCGAGCGTGTCGGGTTGTTCGCCGATGGCGTGGCGGTGCGCCGCGTGGGCGAGGAGACTTTCGCGCTGGCGCGCCGCTACGTCGACGAAGTGATCCTGGTGAACACCGACGAGATCTGTGCGGCCATCCAGGATGTGTTTGAAGACACGCGCGCGGTGCTCGAGCCGGCCGGTGCGCTGGCGGTCGCGGGCGTGAAGCGCTATGTGGCGCGCGGCGCGCCTGCGGGCCAGCGCTACGTCGCGATCAGCAGCGGCGCCAACCTGAATTTCGACCGGCTGCGCTACATCGCCGAGCGTGCGGATATCGGCGCCGGCCGCGAGGCGCTGCTGGCGGTCGAAGTGCCGGAGCAGCCCGGGAGCTTCCTCAAGTTCTGTGGCGCTCTCGGCCAGCACAGCGTCACGGAGTTCAATTACCGCTACCAGGGTGCGGAGCGTGCGCAGCTGTTCGTGGGCTTCGGGCTGCGCGAAGGCCAGGAAAAATGCGCGGCGGTGGTGGCGCGGTTGCGCGCCGCCGGCTACGGCGTGGTCGACATGAGCGCGAACGAGATGGCCAAGCTCCACGTGCGCTTCATGGTGGGCGGCAAGGGCAGTGGCGTCGCAGATGAAATGCTGTTCCGCTTTGAATTTCCTGAGCGCCCGGGCGCGCTGCTCGGCTTCCTGCAGGCGATCGGCACGAACTGGAACATCTCGCTGTTCCACTATCGCAATCATGGCTCGGACAGCGGGCGCGTGCTGGCCGGCATCCAGGTGCCACGCACCGACCGAGAGTTGTTCCTCGGGCACCTGCGCGAGCTGGGTTACCCCTACACCGACGAAACCGCGAATCCCGCTTACCGTACTTTCCTCGCAGGCTGAAGCCTATGGATGCGGCTGGGCCAGCGGATGAATACTTGCCGCGCCGTCAGGCTCGGCTTACCGAGTTCGACGGCCGCGAAGGGCGCATCGCGCTCACGCAGTGGGGACCGCCGCATCCATCGCCGATCCTGCTGCTGCACGGCTGGATGGACTGCGGCGCCGGCTGGCAGCTGCTGGTCGATCAGTTGCCGGACGACTGGCCACTGGTAGCCGTCGATTGGCCGGGCTACGGACGCAGCGCGCGGCGCGCTGATCGCTACTGGTTCGCCAATCACCTGGCGGAGCTCGACTGGCTGGCCGGCGTGCTCTCGCCGGACCTGCCCGTGCGGCTCATCGGCCACAGTATGGGTGGCACGGTGGCCTCGATCTATGCCGGCGTGCGCGCGTCGCGGGTCGCGTGGCTGGCGAATCTCGAGGGCTTCGGCATGCCCGAGCTCCCGCACGCACAGCTTCCCGGGCAGGTCGCCGCTTGGCTCGACGCGCTCAAGTCAGCGCCCACGCCGCGGCGCTATCCGGACCTGGAGTCGCTGGCCGTGGCGTTGCGGCGCGCTAATCCGCGCTTGCCTCCCGCGCATGCGCGCTACCTGGCGCGTGTCTGGACGCGCGCGGTCGACGGGGCTTTCGAAATCCTTGCCGACCCGCGCCAGCAGCTGCCGATGCCGATCCGTTACGCGCGGGCCGATCTGGAGGCCTGCTGGGCGCAGCTGCGGGCGCCGCTACTGCTCATGTACGGGGCCGAATCGGAATACATGCAGCGTGCGATCGGTGCGGATGCGCTTGCGCGCCTGCATGCGCTGATGCCCGCGATGACCGTCGAGTGCATCGCCGCGGCGGGTCACCTGTTGCCGCACGAGCAGCCCGCGCAGGTGGCGATTGCGCTGCAGCGTTTCGCGGCGATGCAGGCGTGAGCGACGCCGCCTGCTTTTCGATCGCGCGCTTCTGCGCCACGCTGGGCTGGCAGATGCAGGCCGTCGCGGTGGGTTGGTACGTGTATGCGCTGACGGGGGATCCGTTGGCGCTGGGGCTCGTGGGTCTGAGTGAGTTCCTGCCGTTCGTGCTGCTGGTGCTGGTCGGCGGACACGCTGCCGATCACGCGGAGCGCCGCGCGCTGGCAAGCCGCGCCTACATGGTGGTGGTGCTGTGCGCGCTGGCCCTGCTTGCCTTGACCCTGGGCAGTGATCGGCAGGCCTGGCCTGTCTACCTGGTGGTGGGCACGTTCGGCGCGGCGCGCGCGTTCTGGGCGCCGGCCATGCAATCCATGCTGCCGGGCCTCGTGGCACGCGCGGACTTCGCTGGCACCGTGGCTCTCAATTCGGTGCTCTACCAGATCGCCGCTGCGGCGGGCCCGGTGCTGGGCGGAGTGCTGTACCTGGCCGGCGCGCCGGTCGTGTTCGGGGCCTGCGCGCTGTTGTTCGGGGTCGCACTGCTGCTCATACGCGTAATCCGCGCCGATACGCGCCCCGTGGCGCCGCCGCCGATCGGCAGTGCGCAGCGCTTCGTGCAGGGACTGCGCTTCGTGCGCCACAGCCCGCTCGTGCTCGGCGTGATTTCACTGGACCTGTTTGCTGTGCTGTTTGGCGGCGCGGTGGCGCTGTTGCCGATCTACGCACGTGACCTGTTGCACACTGGCCCGGTGGGCCTGGGCCTGTTGCGCGCAGCGCCTGGGGTCGGCGCCGGACTGGCCGCGCTGGCGCTGGCGTTGCGGCCGCTGCGCGATCACGCCGGCCGCGCATTGCTGGGGGGTGTGGCCGTGTTCGGCATGTGCATGATTGTCTTCGGGTTGTCACGCAGCATGACGCTGTCCTTGCTCGCGCTGTTGCTGAGCGGGAGCGGTGACATGGTCAGCATGTACGTGCGCGGCATACTGGTGCCACTGGCCACGCCCGACGAGCTGCGCGGGCGCGTGAGCGCAGTGACCTCGATGTTTATCGGCGCGTCCAACGAGCTGGGCGAATTCGAGTCGGGCCTGACGGCGAAGTGGCTAGGCACGGTGCCGTCGGTGGTCATCGGGGGCGTGCTGACGCTGCTGGTGGCCGGCAGCTGGGCGCTGCTGTTTCCGGGTCTGCGCAAATTGCGGCACTTGCGTTAGGACTGTATATCCGTACAGTACGCGCATGGCAGGCGTACTGAAAGGGCGGGGCGCCACGATCAATCCGGCGGGGCGTTTTGCCAGCACCAGGCAGCAGGCCGTGGACGATGGCTGGTACCAGGAGGCCACTCCCGATTCCATCGCCACCGAAGTGCGGCCCGAGGCCGCGCGCACGCTGATCTCGCACAACGACTCGCCCGACATCCCGTTTGCGCAGTCGATTAATCCCTACCGCGGCTGCGAGCACGGCTGTGTCTACTGCTATGCGCGGCCCAGCCACGCCTATGTCGGCCTGTCGCCCGGCATCGATTTCGAGACCCGCCTGTTCTACAAGGCGGACGCCGCGCGGCTGCTGCGCGCCGAACTCGCGCGTCCCGCATACCGGCCGCAACCGATCATGCTCGGCGCCAATACCGATCCGTACCAGCCGGTGGAGAAACAGTTGCGGGTAACGCGCGATATCCTCGAAGTGCTTTGGCAGGCGCGCCATCCGGTGACCATCATCACCAAGGGCGCCATGGTGCTGCGCGACCTGGACCTGCTGCAGGACCTGGCCCGCCTCAACCTGGTGCGCGTCACCGTCAGCCTGACGACACTCGACCCGGAGCTTAAGCGCACACTCGAGCCGCGTGCCGCCTCGCCGCAGGCGCGGCTACGGGTGATCGCGGCGTTGGCTCAGGCGGGCGTGCCAGTCGGTGTCCTGACCGCGCCGATGATTCCCGCGGTCAATGATGCCGAGCTCGAGTCGCTCCTCGAAGCCGCTGCCACCGCCGGCGCGACCCGCGCTGGTTACGTGCTGCTGCGGCTGCCGCACGAGGTGAAAGACCTGTTCCGCGCCTGGCTCCAGCAGCACCTGCCGCTGCGCGCGGCGCACGTGATGTCGCTGGTGCAACAGGCACGGGGCGGGCGTGACAACGACCCGCGCTTCGGCCATCGGATGCGGGGCGCAGGTCCGTGGGCCGCCATGCTGCGCGCGCGCTTCGAGCTGGCGCGCACGCGGCTCGGCCTCGATGGCTCGCGCGAACCGGATCTCGACCTGAGCCGCTTTTGCCGCCCGCAGGGCAGCGGGCAGATGGATCTGCTGCTGTAGGCGGGCGCCGCACGGGTTAAGCTCCATCCCCATGCAGACAGAAGGCGGTCCGGTGGCATTGGTGGCGGGCGCGAGCGGCATGGTCGGCGCCGAGCTGGTGCGCGTGCTGGTCGCAAGCGGCGACTACCGGCGCGTGATCGCGCTGAGCCGCAGGCCACTGCCGATCGAGTCGCCGCGACTGGTGAACCGCATCCTCCGGTTCGAGAACCTCGAAAATGACTTGCGTGGCCTTGCCTGTGACGATGCTTACTGCTGCCTCGGTACGACGCTGCGCCAGGCAGGCTCGCAGCAGGCGTTTCGCGCCGTCGACCATGACCTGATATTGCGCTTCGCGCGCTTCGCGCAGGTTGCTGGCGCCAAGACGCTGGTGGTCGTGTCCG
Source organism: Gammaproteobacteria bacterium (assembly GCA_025359205.1). Lineage (GTDB taxonomy): Bacteria > Pseudomonadota > Gammaproteobacteria > Steroidobacterales > Steroidobacteraceae > FEN-1191. The sequence continues at coordinate 85,767 of JANYHD010000039.1, read as the reverse complement.
CGGCCGGAGCCGCGCCGGAGGCGCGCAATTTCTATCTCAAGGTCAAGGGCGAGACCGAGCTGGCCCTGGAAGCCCTGCGCCTCCGCTCGTTGCACCTGATGCAGCCCTCGCTCCTGCTCGGGCAGCGCCGGCAGTGGCGTATGGCCGAGACGCTCGGGCGCGTGTTCATGCCGCTGGTCAATCCGCTGCTGCTCGGCCGCATGGAGCGCTGGCGGGCCATCAGCGCAGGCAACGTCGCCGCGGCGATGCGGGCCGCGGCGCGTTCGGGCCGGCTCGGCGTACAGCGCTACAGCGGGCGCTCGCTGCGGGCCATGGCGCAAACCGCACCGCCGAAGCCGCGACTGTGACGCGCATCGCAAACAGCGGGACATAATTGATGTAAGCGTGATCTGGCGCGCATTGGCACCCGCCGGGCTATCGTTAAATGGGCTCAAGTATTCCAGCCCGCTGCCAATACATGCCGATTCCCCGCGGTATTTTCCCACTCTCGATGAGCCGGCGCCTGAGTGTGGCGATGGCGCTGCTGGCGGCTGCGCTGCTGCTGGTACTTGCGCTGGGCGCGGGGCACGCGCTGCGCGAGGCGGACGAGCGCTCGGCCGTGAGCGCCGCAACCGTGCTGGGCCGCAGTTACACGCGCGAGCTGCGCACGCGGCTGGCTGCCGGCGAACTCGTGGTGCAGACGGTGACCAGCGACGACGCGGGTTCCGGCGGCGCGCAGTTGCGCGCGCGCATCCTCCGTTCCGACATGTTCCGCGGCGTAGTGGTCACGGTTGCGGGCAAGGCAGCGGGCCCGGTGCCGATCTACGCGGCCGATGCGCTGGCGCTCAGCGCTGGACAGACGCTGCTGCGCGCGCGGGCGCGCCACGGCAACAGCGCGCCGATCTACCTGGTGCACGCCGTGCGCGCTGCCGGCGGCACGGCAACCGCGTACTTCGAGCTGAGTGCGGACTGGCTCTGGCAGGGCCACGACGATGCCGTGCCGCAGCCGGCAGTCTACGCGGTACTCGACGGGAGCGGCACGCTGCTGCGCGCCAGCGACGATTTGCCTGGCGACCTGCTGTCGATGTTTGCGCGCGAACACGCCAGCGCGACCGAGGCCCAGGCGACAGCAGAGCTGCGCTCGTGGAGCGTGGCGCGGCACGAATGGCGCGGCGCGGTGCTGACGGTGCTGCCGGAAGAGGCGCACCTGTCGGCAGGCCGCTGGACCGTGATCGCGAGCGTGCCGATGCCCTCGTCGTGGGATTACTGGGCGCAAGCGGGCGCGCTGCTGCCGGTGCCGGCCCTGCTCGCGGCGCTGCTCATTCTCCTGCTGTGCTCCTGGCTGCGTCCGCACTGGGAACCGGTACTGCAGGACCTGCGCGCGGCCTGCGCTGCGCTCGCCGAGGGTCGCTACCAGCGCGTGCCGCTGGGCGAGGCGCGCGACGCCCCGCGCGAAGTGGCGCTGGCCTTCAACCGCACCGTCGGCGTGCTCGAAGACAAGATGCGCGCGCTGGCCAGCCTGAATGACATCGACCGCATGCTGCTCGAATCGGCCGAGCTTGAGTCCTGCCTGGATCCGCTGCTCGAGCGCATCTGCAAGATCACCGGGTGCGATGCCGCGATGCTGGCGCTGCTCGATCCGGACGCCACCGACTACGGCCGCGCCTACCTGGCAGCCGCAGGCGGGCACGCCCCGGTGAGCCGTATCAGCCTCGATCCGCTGTTGCTCTCGCAGTTGTGCCAGGAGCATTCAGGCCTCACGGTTGGTCGCTTCGAGCCGGGCAGGCACAGCGTGCTGGAGCCGCTGCGTGCGCAGGGCGCGGAATTCTTCTGGCTCTGGCCGGTGATCTCGCAGGACAAGCTGGTGGCCGTGCTGGCCGTAGGGTATCGCGACGTGCCGCAGGTCGCGGCCGAAGTGGCCGGCTACGGTACCGAATGCGCCGCCCGCATCGGCGTTGCGCTCTCCAACAGCGCGCGCGGCGAGCAGCTCTACCGACAGGCCCACTTCGATCCACTCACCGCGCTGCCGAACCGGCTGCTGTTCCGCGACCGGCTGTCGCAGGAGCTGGCCAGCGCCGCGGACGGCCGCCAGCGTGGCGCGCTGCTGTACGTTGATCTGGATCACTTCAAGAAGGTCAACGACACAGTTGGCCACAGTGCCGGCGATCAGATGCTGCAGATCGTCGCACAGCGCCTGCGCGCCTGCGTCAAGGAAGGCGACACCGTGGCGCGGCTCGGCGGCGATGAATTCACGATCATCCTGCGCAGCGTCGGCACGGCTGAAAGCGCGCAGCGAGTCGCGGCGCGCGTGATCGAAGTGCTGCAGGAAGCAGTCAACATCGGCGGGCGCGACCACTACGTGCGCGCCAGCATCGGCATCACGCTGTTTCCGGACGATGGCAGCGCGCTCGACGAGCTGATGCGCAACGCCGACCTCGCCATGTACCGCGCCAAGGAAGACGGGCGTTCGCGCGCGGTGTTCTACAACCGCGCGATGCAGCGCATGCCGGCCCTGGCGGCGGAGAGCGGCCTGTACAACGCGCTGCAGCGACGCGAATTCTCGCTCTACTATCAGCCGCAGTACGCGCTCGCCGATGGCCGGCTCTCCGGGCTCGAGGCGCTGCTGCGCTGGCAGCCGCCGCGGGAAGCCATGCGCTACCCCAGCCAGTTCGTGCCGGCAGCCGAGCAAAGCGGGCTGATCGTCGACATCGGCGCCTGGGTGCTGGAGGCTGCCTGCACGCAGATGGCCGAATGGACCGCGGCGGGCATCGCACCGCCGCGGCTGGCGCTCAACGTGTCGGTGCACCAGCTGCGCCAGACTGATTTTCCGAAGCTGGTGCGGCGTGCGCTCGAACGGGCCGGCGTAGCGCCAGACAAGCTGGAATTCGAACTCACCGAATCGGTGTTCGCCGACGAGGAGGCGCTGGCGACGCTGCGCCGGCTGGCCTCGCTCGGCGTGCACCTGTCGCTCGACGATTTCGGCACGGGCTATTCCTCGCTCGGTTACCTGCGCGCGCACCCGGTGCAGGCCATCAAGATCGATCGCTCCTTCATCGAGGACGTGGCCCACAACGTCACCGCGGCGACGCTGGCCGAAACCATGATTACCATGGCGCATGCGCTCGGCAAGCACGTGGTGGCCGAGGGCGTCGAGACGATGGAACAGCTGGAGTTCCTGCGCGCACGCCACTGCGACTACGCACAGGGCTTCTATTTCGCGCGTCCTGCCGCCGCAGCCGACATCACCGCGCTGCTCGAGGGACGCAGCCTCGCAGTGAGCGGCAACTGGCGCGCGACGGGTTGAACTTAAGCGAATTTGACAGAACTGTGACCGGGTTCACCGGCTTGCAGCAGTTGTGAACTGGCTCTCCAACCCCAGGCTTGACCTACAGCGTCACCGTGCCAAACTTCGTCACGTTCATCGATTGGCATACCTGTTGTAAGACAGGGACGCAAAGCTTCCGGTCCCCTGATTTGTAGCGGGGATAGCGGGGTTGCCACCCGGCTTCAAGGCCGAGTGTCGACCCCCGCGCGACCGGTTGCAGAATCGGGTATTCAGCAGCGCAGCGGGGATCATTGAATGCAGCAGGCCAGCAGTTCGATCGGTAGAGTTGTCGTCTCCGCCAACGGCAATATCTTGCCGCCTGCCGCCGCTGCCCCCCGCTTCGTCATCAATCTTTGCGCCTCGACTACGCCGGTCGGCCTGGTGCAGCCGAGCCATGCCGGCCTCAAGCGATTCACGTTCTTTGTCTCGCGTCGGCTCGAAGAGGGACGCGAGCGCTTCCGCCTGCACATGGGCTATTTCGAAACCCAGGAAGAGGCCGAGAAGATTCTCGACCTGGTGCGCGACGTATACCCCGCTGCCTGGGCGGGCGCGGCGCCAGGCATCAAGCTGCGGGCACGCGCCGCGGCGTCCGACGATGCGGCTGCGGATGTTGCGGCGACTGAGCTCGCGGCTACCGGTACCGCAGCTGGAAATGCTCCGGCAGCAAATTCAACCGCCGCCGTGGCGGAGCCTGAAATGGCACCCGCGGGGGTGGCGACACGGCAGCCGCCGGTGCTGTATGCAGCGCCGCAGGCCGCAGCGGCGCCGGCGCCGATTGTGGCTGTTGCTACAGTCAAGCTGGAACTCGTTCCCGATCGGCCGCGCGCCATACCCGCGCCCATACCCGAACTCGAAGCCGCCAACGACGGCGCCACGCGCTCGTTGAATCAGGTGCGTGCGACCATCGATTCACTCGGCGACGCGCCGCCTGCACAGTCCACACAGCCAGCCGCTACCGCAGGCGCAGCGGCGCTCGAGGGCGCGGCCCTGCTGCGACTGCTCGAATCCGCGCGGCCTGCAACCGCTGCGCGGATAGCGCCGCCCGCACCGCCGAAGGCGGTTGCCACGCGGCCGCAGCCGCCGGTGCCGGCGCGGTCGGCGCCTTCGGCAGTATCCGCGCCGCCGCGCGCGGAACCCGCATTGTTCGCGGTGCAGCTGCTCTGGTCGGTGCAGCCGATCGACATGGGCAAGGTGCCGCAGCTCGCCATTTTCAGCGCCTACACGCTCTACGGCGCGGAAGGCAACCGCGATGGCCGGCGCTGGTACGGCCTGCGGCTCGGCTTCTTCACCGATGCCGTCTCGGCCAAGCAGGTGGCGCACTACGTGCGCTCCGAATTCACCTCGGTTTCCGTCGTGCCGGTCAGCGTGCGCGAGCGCGCGCGCCGGTGCCGCGACTGCGAAGCCGCTGCCCGCGATATCTTCGGCCAAGCGCACTGGTCCGGAACTGAATTTCATTGAAGACGTGCCGACCGACACCGCGACCAGCGGCAGCCGCCCGGCGCTGCAGTTGCCTGATGACGTCCTGGGCGCGAAGCCGGAAATTACGCCGGCGGTGCGGGCTGCGATGGATGCGGTGGGCGTGTCGAACCGCGCATCGCCCGGCGGCAAGCGCGCCAAGCTGCGTGTTGCGCAGGGCACACGGCCCGTCAGCAAGCGCCCGACGCACAATCGGCCGTTGTCGCTGGAGGAGACGTTGGAAATCCTCGGCGCCGGCGAACTGCAGGTGGACAACGGTCGCGGCGAACTGATCAACGACGCCTCGCGCCGTGAACGCAAGACGGCCGTGACACCCAGTGGCTCGCGCTTTGGCCGGCTGATCAACCGCCTCGCCGAGCGCCTCGGCAACAGCTAGAGCGCGCGTCGGCGCCTAGCGCTTTCCGAACAGCCGCTCGAGCTCGGCGCGTGCGCTGTCGACAGCGGCCGTGTCGGGCGGCACCCAGGCCTTGGGGCGAGGCCGGAAGAAGTCGCAAAAGTTCGCTTGCTGCTTGTCGCTGACCTCTTCCGCAGTAGGTTCGCGACAATGCTTGGCGACTGCCGTGTCATATTCCACGCACATCCGGCACACGTGCAGCTCGGCGCGGCAGCGTGAGCATTCATCAAGCCGCGACAGCGGCAGCGTGAGCGCTGCGAGATCCCCGCCGCATTTCCAGCACACCAGCCCGTGTTCCATCGCTACTCTCCCACTCAGGCGGCGCGCTCGCGCAGAAACGGCGCCAGCGCGGCGCCAGTATGCGAGCGCTTGCCGCGTGCGGCAATCTGCGCGGGCGTGCCGGCGGCGACCACGCGCCCGCCGCGATCGCCCGCCTCGGGTCCCATGTCGATGATCCAGTCCGCCTCGGCGCACAGGTCGAGGTTGTGCTCGACCATGACCACGGAGTTGCCTGCGTCGACCAGCCGGTGCAACACGGTCGTCAGCCGTTCGACATCCGCCATGTGCAGCCCGACGGTGGGCTCGTCCAGCACGTAGAGCGTGTGCGGAGTCGCGCGGCGGCCGGGTTTTACAGCGGCGAGCCGTGCCAGCTCCGTGACCAGCTTGATGCGTTGAGCCTCGCCCCCTGACAGCGTGGGACTCGGTTGCCCGAGGGTGAGGTAACCCAGGCCCACGTCGCGCAGCAGCGCCAGCGGCCGTTCCACGCGGCTGTGCGCCTGGAAGAACTCCACGGCGTCCTCGACGTTCATCGCCAACACGTCGGCAACCGAGCGTCCGCGCCATTGCGCCTCGAGCGTGGGCGTGTCGAAGCGCCGTCCGCCGCAACGTTCGCATGGCACCTTCACGTCCGGCAGGAAACTCATCTCGATCGTGCGCTGGCCCTGGCCATCGCAGTCCGCGCAGCGGCCGCCGGCGGTGTTGAAGGAGAAGCGGCTGGCGGTGTAGCCGCGCATGCGCGCTTCATCGCATCCCGCGTAGATGCACCGGATATCGTCCCAGAAGCCGACATAGGTCGCGGGGCAGGAGCGCGGCGTGCGGCCGATCGGGGTCTGGTCGACCTCGAGCACGCGCGTCACGGACTCCGCGCCAGTCAGCTTGCCGGCGCCGGCCCCGCTCTCGCGCCGCGCCGGGTCCAGCGCGGCGCGCAGCCGCGCGTACAGCACGTCGCGCGCCAGCGTCGACTTCCCGGAGCCCGACACGCCGGTGATCAAGACCAGACGCCCGAGCGGAATGCTCACCGCGAGCGAGCGCAGGTTGTGCAGCGTGACGTCTGTGAGCTGCAGTGCCGGCGTATGTTTAGTCACCGGCCGGCGCGGCGCGGCTGCGTGCTGGAGCGGCGCGGCCAGCAGTCGGCCAGTCACCGACAGCGGGTTGGCGCACAGCTGGGCCGCCGTGCCCGCGGCGATGACTTCACCGCCGCGCGTGCCGGCGCCCGGGCCCAGGTCGATGATGTGATCGGCATGGCGGATCGTGTCTTCGTCGTGCTCGACAACCAGCAGCGTGTTGCGCGCGCCGGCCAGCGCGTCGAGCGCCCCGAGCAAGATGGCATTGTCGCGCGGATGCAGGCCTATCGTCGGCTCGTCGAGTATGTAACACACGCCCTGCAGGTTGGAGCCCAGCTGCGCGGCGAGCCGGATGCGCTGCGCTTCGCCGCCTGAGAGCGTGGGTGCCGCCCGATCGAGCGACAGGTAGCCCAGGCCCACGCGCTCCAGGAACTGCAGGCGGCTGCGGATTTCCGCCAGCGCATCGAGCGCGATGGCCGCGCCGCGCTTATCCAGGCGCAGCCGCGCACAGAACTTGCCAAGCGCCGCCGCGCTCAGCGCCGTCAGCTCGCTGATGGCGCGGCCACCCAACCGCAGGTGTCGCGCCACCGGATTGAGGCGCGCGCCCTCGCAGGCCGGGCAGGTAGCAGTGGTGCCAAGCTCCGTGTCCAGCCACTGCGACTCCTCGCCCGTCTCTTCCGCGGTGAATTCGCCCAGTGCCACGCCGGTGCCGTGACATTCCTGGCACCAGCCCTGCGGTGAATTGAAGGACAGCAGGCGCGGATCGGGTTCTGCGAAGCCCCGCCCGCAGCCCGGGCAGGCACGCCGGCTCGAGTGCACCGTGACGCGCCCGCGCTCGTCGAGAACGTGTGCAACGCCATTGCCGGCCTCGAGCGTCGCGACTAAGGCGGCGCGCAGCTCGGGCTCGGAACGCGCATTAACCGTGAGCGTCGCCACGGGCATCTCGATGCTGTGATCGACGAAACGCTTGAGCCGTGGAAAGGGCTCGGTCGGCACGAAGGCGCCGTCGACGCGCAGTTCGCGCGCACCGCGTGCCGCGGCCCAGCGCGCCAGGTCAGTGTAGATGCCTTTGCGCTGTGCGATAAGCGGCGCCAGCAGGCGCACACGCCGGCCGCGATGGGTGCGCGAGAGCTGCGCTGTGATCTGCTCGGGGCTCTGCGGCGCGATGGCGAGGTTGCAGTCCGGGCAATACTGCACGGCGAGTCGCACGTACAGCAGCCGCATGAAGTGGTAGATCTCCGTGAGCGTGGCCACGGTGCTCTTCAAGCCGCCGCGGCTGGCGCGTTGTTCGATGGCGACCGTGGGTGGGAGACCGCTGACCGAGTCGACGTCCGGTCGCGCCGCGGGTTGCACGAATTGCCGCGCGTAGGCATTCAATGATTCCAGGTAACGCCGCTGCCCCTCGTGGAACAGGATGTCGAAGGCCAGCGTCGACTTGCCTGAGCCTGACACGCCCGTGATGACCGTGAATTTTTCGCGCGGTATGTCCACGTTGAGGTCGCGCAGGTTGTGTTCGCGCGCGCCGCGCACGCTGATCACGGGCGGTGGCTTCACTTGCTGCACCAGCCCGCGTTCACGGGCCGGAGCGCGTGTGGGTGGAGCCGTTGCGATCGCAGCAGCGTGCAGCAGCCGCTGCTGGGCGAGCAGCGCGGCGCCCGTGTGCGAGCCGGCGGTAGCCATGATTCCGGCCGGCGTGCCGGTGGCGACGATCTGGCCACCCGCCGCGCCGCCTTCGGGCCCGAGATCGATGATCCAGTCGGCGGCGCCGATCACCTCGAGGTTGTGCTCGATCACCAGCAGCGAATGGCCGGCCTCGAGCAGCAGCATGAAAGCACGCAGCAGTCGCGCAACATCCTCGAAATGTAGGCCGGTCGTCGGCTCGTCAAACAGCAGCAGTTTGCCAGCGGCGCCGTTGGCCTGCGGCGTTGCGCCGCCGCCGCGCTTAGCGCTGCCCCGGCGCGCTGCATCGGCTTTGCGGCGTGGAGCCAGGGCCGCTTCGGCCAGGTATCCTGCGAGCTTCAGCCGTTGCGCTTCGCCACCCGAAAGCGTCGGTACGGGCTGCCCGAGACGCAGGTAATCGAGGCCGACGTCAGCAAGCGGCTGCAGTCGTGAGCGTACGCGCGGCGCGTGGACGAAGAACGCGAGCGCTTCCGTTACGGTGAACTCCAGCACCGCGGCGATGTCGGCCTGCGTTCCCGTGGCGCCCTCGATGCGCACCTGGCGGGTCGCGGCGCGATAGCGGCTGCCGTTGCACTCGCCGCAACGCAGGTACACGTCCGCGAGAAACTGCATTTCAACGTGCTCGAAGCCGTTGCCGCTGCAGACCGGGCAGCGGCCGGTGCCGCTGTTGAAACTGAAGGTGCCGGCGGTGTAGCGGCGCAGTTTCGCGTCCGGACTGGCGGCGAACAGAGCGCGGATCTCATCGAAGGCGCCGACGTAGCTCACCGGGTTGGAGCGCGTGGTGCGCCCGATCGGCTTCTGGTCGATCAGCACGGCTGATTCGATCAGTTCCGTGCCGCGCAGCGTGCGATGCGCGAGCGGCGTTTCGCCCGGCTTGCCCCTGGCCTTCTGCAGAGCCGGGTACAGCACCTGTTCAACCAGCGTGGACTTGCCCGAGCCCGAAACACCCGTCAGGCACACGAGCTTGCGCAGGGGAATGCGCACATCGATGTTCTTGAGGTTGTGTGCTGTGACGCCGTCGAGTTCGATCGCGCGGGCGGCGACCTCGCCGCCGGCGTCGTAGTGACCGGCCCTGTCGGCGACGGATTGCGCGGCGCGGAGCGGGGGCAGGCGCTTGCGACCCGACAGCCAGGCGCCGGTGAGCGAGGCGGGATCAGAGGCAACCTGCGCCGGCGTGCCGTAGCTGACGATGCGGCCGCCGTGCTCGCCGGCACCCGGGCCCAGGTCGAGCAGCCGGTCGGCGGCGTGCATGATCTGCGGATCGTGTTCGACCACCAGCAGCGTATTGCCCGCATCGCGCAGCCGCTGCATCACGCCGATGACGCGCCCCATATCGCGTGGATGCAGGCCAATCGAGGGTTCGTCGAGCACGAACAGCGTGTTGACGAGCGAGGTGCCGAGCGCCGTGGTGAGATTGATGCGCTGGACCTCGCCGCCCGAGAGCGTGCGCGACTGACGATCGAGCGTGAGATAACCTAAGCCCACCTCGCACAGATATCCGAGGCGCGAGCGCAGTTCCGCCAGCACCAGCTCCGCGGCTACATCGAGCGGCGCGGGCAGGCGCAGGCGCTGGATGAAATCGCGGCAGTCGCTGACCGGCAGGCAGACGAGCTCGTGGATATTGTGCCCGCGCGCGCTGGCTTCGGCGCCCAGCCGCCACAGCAGCGCATCGGGCTTGAGGCGTGCGCCGTTGCAGAGCGTGCACTGCGTGTAGCTGCGGTACTTCGACAGCAGCACGCGGATGTGCATCTTGTAGGCTTTGGTCTCCAGCCAGGCGAAGAAGCGCTGCAAGCCGTACCAGGTCTTCTTGATCCACGGTCCCTCGCCCTCGAGCACCCAGGCGCGATCGGTCGCAGGCAGCTCGCGCCACGGCACATCGAGCGCGATACCGCGGCGTTTGGCATGACGTTCGAGATCGTCCTGGCATTCCTTGAACGAAGGGGTCTGCCAGGGACGAATCGCGCCTTCTGCCAGCGTCTTGCCCGGGTCGGGGATCACCAGCGCGTAGTCGATGCCGACGACGCGGCCGAAACCGCGGCATTGCTCGCACGCGCCGATGGCGGAGTTGAACGAGAACAGCGCGGGCAGCGCATCCTGGTAGTGCAGGTTGCACTCGGCGCAGTGCAGGTCGCTTGAGTAGCGCCAGCTCTGCAACACTGTGCCTGGCTCGTCCAGCGCATGCACGATGATCCGGCCATGGCCCGAGCGCAGCGCCGCTTCCAGCGCCTCGTGCAGGCGCGCCGCGTTCTCATCGTCAGCGCGCAGCCGGTCCTGGATCACCTCCAGCTCCTGCTTTGATTCCCGGTGCACGCGCGCATAACCCTGCCGCTCGAGCTCGGCGCGGATTTCCGCTACCGGCATGCGCATTGGAATGGCGACCGGGAAGCACACCAGCAAACGGGGATTGGCGGCCGCGGCGGCGCGTTCCCGCACGCTGAACGCAATGCTGGCCGGGCTGTCGCGGCGCACGATCTGGCCGCAGCGCCGGCAGTGCAGCGTCGCCGCGCGCGCGTATAGGAGCTTCAGGTGATCGTTGATCTCGGTCATCGTCCCGACGGTCGAGCGCGAGGTGCGCACGGGATTCACCTGGTCGATGGCGATGGCTGGCGGGATCCCTTCGATGCTGGTGACACGCGGCTTGTCGCAGCGATCGAGGAACTGGCGGGCGTAGGGCGAGAAAGTCTCGACGTAGCGCCGCTGTCCCTCCGCATAGAGCGTGTCGAACACCAGCGAGGATTTGCCGGAACCCGACACACCCGTGACCACGGTCAGCTCGCCGTGGGGAATGTCCAGGTCGAGATTGCGAAGGTTATTCTGGCAAGCGCCACGGACGACGATGGCCTCGGTGGCGCGCGCTTTCATCGCGTCATTTTAGCCGTTGTTTTTGTAGAATGGCGCTCCACCGCGAGGATGTATTTCGATGCGCCAGGCCGCCGACTCGACACGCCCGATTGCACTGGTGACCGCGCGCGCCGCGCACGATCTGGACGAAGACCTGCCGCCGCTCCTCGCAGCGTTTGCCGCGCAGGGCACTGCCGCCGAAGCGGTGGACTGGGACGACGAAGGCGTCGACTGGTCGGGCTTCCGGCTAGCCTTGCTGCGCTCCAGCTGGGACTATTCGGCCCGGCTGGCCGAGTTTCTCGGCTGGCTCGATCGCACCGCGCAGCTCACGCGCGTATTGAATCCGCCGCCCGTCGTGCGCTGGAGCCTCGACAAGCACTACCTGGCGGAACTCAGCCGGGCCGGCGCCGCCATCGTGCCGACGATCTTCGTCGAGCCCGGGGATGATCCCGCCGCGGCGCTACAGCAGTTGCTGCGCCGCGAAGCGGCCGCCGACATCGTCATCAAGCCCGTGGTGGGTTCGGGTTCACGCGACGCGCAGCGCCATCCGCGCGGCGAACTCGGCACAATGACGGCCCATATTGCGCGCCTGTTGGCCGAGCGACGCAGCGTGCTGGTGCAGCCTTATCTGGAGCGGGTCGACGATCACGGCGAGACAGCACTCATGTATTTCAACGGCGAATTCAGTCACGCGATCCGCAAGGGGCCGCTCCTGCAGCGCGGCTCCGGCCCGACCCGGGCGCTGTTTGCGCCGGAGGAAATCACGCCGCGGACGCCCAGCGCCGACGAGCTGGCACTGGGCGCGCGCGTGCTGCAGGCGCTGCCGTTCGCGCCACTGCTGTACGCGCGTATCGATCTGCTGCGCGGCGCCGACGGCGCGCCCTGCGTGCTCGAGCTCGAGCTTGCCGAACCGTCGCTGTTCTTCACGTACGCGGCGGGAGCGGCCGCGCGCTTTGCCCGGCTCGCCGCCGCCCTCGCACCGATCCCCTGAAGCGAACAGGCCCTACAGCGGCGGTGGCTGCCGCTCGACGCGCGGCAGGTCATCCGCGATGCAGGCCCAGCTTGGCGCCGCGGAGGTCCAGATGGTCAGGGCTGGGCGCGCGATCTCCGTGTCATCGAGCGTGCCCGCGCGCACGAACACCAGGTGCGGCCGCGCTTCTGCCGCGCTGAACATCGGCGTGCCGCAAGCGGGACAAAAGCGCCGATGCAGCACATTGCCGCTGTCGGCGATGCTGACGTAGTCGCTTACCGTGCCGTGCACCGCGAATGATTCGGTCTGGAAGCAGACATTGACGGTGCCGCTGCCCGCGCCGAGGTACTGGCACAGGCGGCACCAGCACACGCGCGTGATCACCGGCTCCGCCGTGCTTTCATAACGCACCGCGCCGCATAGGCATCCGCCGCTGATTTTCATGTGCCGTCCCTGTGATTGCGTAGGCACGCCTATAATCCCGGCATGCTCGCCGCCCCGCAACTACAGTCCTGGCTCCTGCCCGCGGCCGCAGGCGCGCCCACCGCGCGCCGGCCGCCGGCGCCGTTCCTGCCCATGTCGCGCGCCGAGATGGAGCAACTCGGTTGGGACCAGTGCGACATCATCATCGTCACCGGCGACGCCTACGTCGATCATCCCAGTTTTGGCATGGCGGTGATCGGCCGCGTGCTGGAGGCGCAGGGGTTCCGCGTCGGCATCATTGCCCAGCCCGACTGGCACAGCGCGGCGCCGTGCCGTGCGTTGGGCCGGCCGCGGCTGTTCTTCGGCGTGACGGCCGGCAACATGGATTCCATGGTCAATCGCTACACGGCCGACCGCCGGGTGCGGAGCGATGATGCGTACACGCCGGAAGGCAAGGGTGGGCTGCGACCCGATCGGTCGGTGATCGTCTATGCGCAACGCGTGCGCGAGGCCTACAAAGACGTGCCGGTCGTCATCGGCAGCATCGAAGCTTCGCTTCGGCGCATAGCGCATTTCGATTACTGGTCGGAAAAGGTGCGCCGCTCGATCCTGCTCGATGCCAAGGCGGACCTGCTGGTGTTCGGCAATGCCGAACGCCAGGTGATGGAGATCGCGCGGCGGCTCGATGCCGGCGAGCCCGTCGCGTCTCTCACCGACATCCGCGGCACGGTCTACGCGCGGCGCGGCCTGCCGGAAGGGTGGATCGAAATTGACTCGACCCACCTGGATACGCCGGGGCCGTTGAATCCTCCCGTCGATCCCTATGCGATGACGCCGGAGGGTGCTAAGTCAGCCGCCAATGCCGCTGCCGCGCCGGAGCCGGGCCTCAACGTCGTGTCATTCCCAAGACGCGTGCGCAACGCGGATCGCGAACGCAGCGTGATCCGGCTCCCTGCCTTCGAGCAGGTGGCGGAAGATCCGGTGCTGTACGCGCACGCCTCGCGCATCCTGCACCTGGAATCGAACCCTGGGAACGCGCGCGCGCTGGTGCAGCGGCACGGTGACCAGGAAGTGTGGCTGAACCCGCCGCCGATTCCGCTGGCGATGGCCGAAATGGACTGGATTTACGAACTGCCGTACCGGCGGCAACCCCATCCGGCCTATGGCAAGGCGAATATCCCAGCCTACAAGATGATCCGTTTTTCGGTGGCCATACAGCGCGGCTGCTTCGGTGGTTGCACCTTCTGCTCGATCACCGAACACGAAGGCCGCATCATCCAGAACCGTTCGGAAGATTCGGTGATCCGCGAGATCGAGCAAATACGCGACGTCGTGCCGGGCTTCACCGGCGTGATCTCGGATCTGGGCGGCCCGACCGCGAACATGTATCGCATCGCGTGCAAGAGCCGGGAGATCGAGAGCGCCTGCCGCCTTCCCTCGTGCGTGTTTCCGGGTGTGTGCCCGAACCTGAACACCGATCACAGTGCGCTCATCAGCCTGTATCGCCGCGCGCGCGAGTTGCCGGGCGTAAAGAAAGTGCTGATCGCCTCCGGCGTGCGCTATGACCTGGCGATCGAGTCACCCGAATACGTGCGTGAGCTGGCGCAGCATCACGTCGGCGGCTACCTGAAGATCGCGCCCGAGCATGTGCGTGAAGGCCCGCTGTCGATGATGATGAAGCCGGGCGTGGGCACCTACTATCGCTTCAAGGAGCTGTTCGACAAGTATTCGAAGGAGGCGGGCAAGGAACAGTACCTGATTCCTTATTTCATAGCCGCGCACCCCGGCACGACCGACGAGGACATGCTCGAGCTCGCGCTCTGGCTCAAGCGCAATGGCTTCCGCGCCGACCAGGTGCAGGCCTTCCTGCCATCGCCCATGGCCACGGCCACGGCGATGTACCACACGGGCAGAAACCCGCTGCATCGCGTGACTCGCACCAGCGCCACCGTCGCAGTGCCAAAGGGGCTGCGCGTACGCCGGCTCCACAAGGCATTCCTGCGCTACCACGACGCAAACAACTGGCCGCTGCTGCGTGAGGCGCTGCGCCGCATGGGACGGGCTGAGCTCATCGGATCAGGCCGCCACCAGCTCATTCCGTCATGGCAGCCGCCGGGCACGGGGCTGGCGCGCGAGGGACAGCGCTCTGCGCCGACACGCAGTCAGCCCATCCGCACGCAGCACACCGGACTGCCGCGCGTGCCGCGCACGCCGCCGCCGGCCGCCAAGACCACCGGGCGCAAGAGCCGCAAATGAGCGCGGAGCCGGGGGCTGGCAATTCCCCGCGTCGCGCACTGTGCGCGGGCGCCGTATTGATGGCGGTCGCCACCATCATCGGGGCGCTGGCTGCGCACCTGCTGCGCGACCGCCTGGCGGCGGTTCGCTACGAGGTGCTGCAGACTGCGGTGCTCCTTCAGTTCATCCATGCGTTGGGCCTGTTGCTGCTGGGCGCGCTAGAGAGGCAGCGCCATGACCGCCTGCTGCGCATCGCTGCGGACCTGCTGCTCGTGGGCGTGCTGCTGTTCTCGGGGAGCCTCTACCTGCTGCTGGCCGGAGCGCCGCTCGTGATCGGCGCGCTCACACCGCTCGGCGGCCTGTGCCTGATTGGCGGCTGGTTGCTGGCCGCAGTGGCTTTGTGGCGGGCGCCGCCACGGATGGAGTGAAATGAGTTTCGGCGAATTCCGGGAATTCTGGCGCCGCTGGTTGCTGCCAGTCTTCACGGTGCTGGTCTTTGCGCTCGTCGCCTGGGTCATCCACCGCGAACTGGTGCAGATCCGCCTGACAGCCATCCTCGCCACGCTGCGCGCGATTCCGGCCGCATCGGTCCTGCGTGCGGTGCTGTTCACGGTGTTGAGCTACTGGTTGCTGAGTTTCTACGACGTGCTCGCGCTGCGCTACATCGAAAAGCCGCTGCCTTACGCGCGTGCGGCCTTCACTGCCTTCATCGCCTACGCCTTCGGCCACAACCTGGGCGTCGCGAGTTTCACCGGCGCCGCGGTGCGTTATCGACTGTATGCGAGCTCAGGATTGAGTGCCGCGGATGTGGCCGAAGTGGCCGTGTTTTGCGGCCTGACCACCGCGATTGGGTTGGCCGTGCTGGCTGGCGTGGCTTTCCTGGCTGCGCCGGCTGCCGGTGCCGCGGCGCTGCATTTGGCGACGCCGGCGGTGGGTGCGATCGGCGCGCTGCTGCTCACCGCGGTCGCGCTGTACGCGCTCTGGTCGCTGTTGCGCCCGGCACCGCTCGAGCTGTTTGGCTGGGCCCTGCGCGCACCCATTCCGTCGGTGGCGCTGCCGCAGATACTGCTGGCGGTGGTCGACCTGTCGTTCTCGGCGGCGGTGCTGTGGTTCCTGCTGCCCGCCGACGCGCCGGTCACGCTGCCGCTGTTCGTCGGCGTGTATGCGGTGGCCATCACGGCGGGTGTCATCAGTCATGTGCCCGGCGGGCTCGGCGTGTTCGAATCGGTCATCGTGCTGGCGCTCCCGGGCGTACCCGCGGTGCAGCTCGCCGGTTCGCTGCTGGCGTGGCGCGCCGTGTACTACGCCATGCCGCTGTGCGTGGCCGCGCTCATGTTCGGCGCGCAGCAGATCCTCGCGCTGCGCCCGCGGCTGTCGCGGCTCGAGCAGATGGTCGGCGTCTACGTGACGCCGGTCGTGCCGCAGGTGAGCGGCGCACTGGTGTTCATGGCCGGGTTCGTGCTGCTGGTGTCGGGAGCCACGCCCGCCATCGATTCGCGCATAGCGCTGCTGTGGCGCGCATTGCCGCTCGCGGTGCTGGAAATCTCGCACCTCGCCGGCAGCGTCATCGGTCTCGCATTGCTGGTGCTGGCGCGCGCGCTGTTCCGGCGCCTGGCAGCGGCCTACCAGCTCACGATCTGGCTGCTCGCGGCCGGCATCGTCGCTTCGCTCCTCAAGGGACTCGAGGTCGAGCAGGCCGTCGTGCTGGCGGTGGTGATGGGAATCCTGTGGCTTGGCCGCCGCGCGTTCTATCGCCCGGCGACGATCATGGCCGAGCGTTTCACGCCGGTGTGGGTCGCAAGCCTGGTGATTGTGATCTCGACCGCCGTGTGGGTGGGCTTCTTCGCGCATCGCCACGTCGAGTATTCGCATTCCCTGTGGTGGACCTTTGCGCTCAAGGGCGACGCGCCGCGCATGTTGCGCGCTTCGCTCACCGTGGTGCTGCTGGCGGCCGTGTTCCTGGCAATGAATCTGCTGCAACCTTCGCGTCCCGAGCCGGGCCGCGCTTCGGCCGAGGATCTGCAAGTGGCGCGCGGCCTGCTGGCGCAGGCCGACCAGGCGCTCGCCAATGCGGTGTTGATGGGTGACAAGCGTCTGCTGTTCAGCGAGGCACGCGATGCCTTCCTCATGTACCAGGTGAGCGGCCGCAGCTGGATCGCGCTGGGTGATCCGGTGGGTCGGCGCGAAAGCCATGAAGAGCTGGTGTGGCAGTTCCGCGAACTCTCCGACCGGCATGGCGGCTGGACCGTGTTCTACCAGGTGAGCGGCGAGCGCCTGCCACTGTACGTCGACCTCGGGCTCGCGGCCTTGAAGCTCGGCGAGGAGGCGCGCGTGTCGCTCGCCGATTTCTCGCTCGAGGGCAGCGCGCGCGCCGAACTGCGTACGCAGCGGCGGCGCGCGGAACGCGACGGCGCGAGCTTCGAGGTGGTCGCGGCGGACAAGGTCGAAGCGCTAATGCCGCGCCTCAAGCTCATTTCCGACAACTGGCTCGAAGACAAGGCAGTGGCCGAGAAGAGCTTCTCGGTCGGTGCGTTCTCACCTGACTATGTGCGCAACTTCCCGGTTGCACTGGTGCGATGCGAGGGCGATGCGGTGGCCTTCGCCACGCTCTGGGGCGCCGGTGACGGTAAGGAATTGTCGGTCGACCTGATGCGCTTCGGCCCGGACGCACCGCGCGGCGCGATGGATTTCCTGTTCGTTGAACTGATGCTGTGGGCGCGCGCCCAGGGCTACCAATGGTTGAACCTGGGCATGGCGCCGCTCGCCGGTCTGGAACGGCATCCGCTGGCGCCCGCGTGGCATCGGGTCGGCAATTTCGTGTTCCGCCACGGCGAGCATTTCTATAACTTCGATGGCCTGCGCCGCTACAAGAGCAAGTTCAATCCCGTGTGGGAATCCAAATATCTTGCCTCGCCAGGCGGCCTGGTGCTTCCAAGGGTATTGCTCGACGTGTCGAAACTCGTTTCGGGTGGATTGCGGGAGATGTTCGCGAAATGAAATTCCCCTGGTTGACGTTGCTGCTGATTGTCCTGGCGCCGGCTGCGAGTCACAGCGCGGAGCGTGCTCTGCGATATGGCCCGCCGTTCGGCGACATCACCCTGTACACGCCGGAGGGCAAGCCGCGCGCAGTGGTGCTGTTCCTTTCTGGTGACGGCGGCTGGCACCTGGGCGTGGTGAACATGGCGCGGCACCTGGTCGAGCAGGGCGCCGTGGTGGTGGGCCTGGATGTGCGCGCCTACCTGGCTGACATCGCCGCGCATCCGGGTGCCTGCCGCTACATGGCCGCGGATTTCGAGACTCTCGGTCATCGCGTGCAGCGCGAGCTGGGATTGAGCGAGTACCTGGTGCCGCTCCTGTACGGTTACTCGTCCGGCGCCACCGTTGCGTACGCGACGCTGGTGCAGTCACCACCGGGCACATTTGGCGCGGCCGTGAGCCTGGGCTTTTGCCCGGACCAGAAATTCGGCGGCACACCCCTATGCCCGGGGCCCGAAAAGCTGCTCACGTACAAGCCCGGCAAGAAAGGTGCGTGGGTCTTCGATCCGGCGCCGCACCTGAAAGACCGCTGGATCGCCTTCCAGGGCCAGTCAGACCAGACCTGCTCCGCTGCGGCCGTGGACGCCTACGCCGCGCAGGTGGGCAATGCCAGGGTCGTGCACCTCGAGGGCGTCGGCCACGGCTACGGCATCGAGAAGCGATGGATTACGCAGTATCAGCAGTTGTTCGACGAACTCGCGCCCGCGCTGCCGCCAGCTGCACAGTATCCACCCGCGCAGTCGCCGCCCACGCCACCGCCGGCAACGACTGGCGCAGAGGGCGATGCATCGTTGGGCGATTTGCCGTTGATCGAAGTCCCCGTCGCCTCTGGCGCGGACGACCTGCCGTTCGCCATCCTGCTCACTGGCGATGGCGGTTGGGCAGGCCTCGACAAGGGCGTGGCCGCGGAACTCGCGGCCCGTGGCCTGCCCGTGGTCGGCCTGTCGACGCTCAAATACTACTGGCAGGCGCGCACGCCGGAGCAGTCGGCGAAGGATCTGGCGCGAGTCATGCGTCATTACCTCGCCGCCTGGAAGCGCACGCGCGTGCTACTGGTGGGCTATTCCTTCGGCGCCAACGTGCTGCCTTTTATCGTCAATCGCCTGCCGGTGGATTTGCGCGGCCGTATTGCCGGCATCAGTTTGCTGGGCCTGGATGTGAACACGAGCTTCGAGATCCGTGTTACCGGTTGGTTGCCGGGTTCGAGCATAGGTGAGCAACCGGTGCGCCCTGAAATTGAGAAGCTGCAGGGCGTGCCGACGACCTGCCTGTATGGCGAGGGCGAGAAGCACGATCCCTGCGCCGAGCTTGCCGGGCCGACGATGAACGCGCGCGAGGTGGGCAAGGGACATCACTTCAGCGGCGATTACGCGGCGCTCGCCGAGGCCGTGATGGCCGGCGCGGGCATCAGGATCTCCGGGGCGCGACCGGCGCAGTGAGCGCACCGCGGCCCGCCGACTCGCCGCTGGCGCAGCAATTGCGCCCGGCATTTGCCGCGCACCGCGACGCCGTATTGATGGCGCCGCCGGGCACGGGCAAGAGCACGCTGGTGCCGCTCGCGCTGCTCGATGAGCCCTGGCTGCGCGGTCGCAGGATCTTGCTGCTGGAGCCGCGCCGGGTCGCGGCGCGCGCGATCGCGCGTCGCATGGCCTGGCTGCGTGGCGAGCAGGTCGGTGCGACCGTCGGTTACCGCATGCGGCTCGATACGCGCGTGTCGCGCGACACGCGCATCGAGGTGATCACCGAGGGCGTGCTCACGCGCATGCTGCAGTCTGATCCCGAGCTGGCGGAATACGGCTGCGTCATCTTCGATGAATTTCACGAACGCAGCCTGCAGGCCGATGTCGGCCTCGCGTTGTGCCTGGACGCGCGCAACGCCCTCGAGGCTGAATTCCGCGTGCTGGTCATGTCGGCGACGCTCGATGGCGCGCGCGTCGCCGCGCTGCTGGACGATGCGTCGCTCGTCGACGTGCCGGGACGGGCATTTCCGGTCACCATTCACTACGCCGGCCGCGGCGCACCGCTTCTGCCCGGTGGTGCGGACTCGCCCGAGCGGCTGGTGGCGCAGGCCGTGCGGCGCGCGCTGGCGGAATCGAATGGCGACCTGCTGGTGTTCCTGCCCGGTGTGGGTGAGATCCGACGCGTGCAGGGCTTGCTCGCCGATCTCGCGGGTCCACGGCTGCAGCTGCTTCCGTTGTACGGCGATCTGGCGGCGCAGGAGCAGGACGCCGCACTGAACCCGGCACCTGGGGGCGTGCGCCGCATCGTGCTCGCGACCAACATTGCCGAGACCAGCGTGACCATTCCGGGCGTCACGGTGGTCGTCGATGCGGGTCTCGCGCGCCGGTCGCGCTTTGATCCGGTCACCGGCATGAATCGCCTGGAAGTGACGCGCATTTCGCGCGCCGCGGCCGACCAGCGCGCCGGCCGTGCCGGCCGCACTGCGCCCGGTAGCTGCTACCGGCTGTGGAGCGAGGGTGCGCAGGCGAGCCTGGCCGCATTCACCGCGGCGGAGATCACCGAGGCGGACCTCGCGCCGCTCGCGCTCGACCTGGCGCTGTGGGGCAGTGCCGACGCTGCGCGCCTCGCCTGGCTCGACGCACCCCCCGCACCGATGTTGGCGCAGGCGCGTGAGCTACTGCAGCGGCTCGAGGCGCTCGATGCAGGCGGCGTGATCACGCCCCTAGGACGCGAAATGGCCGGGCTGCCGCTGCATCCGCGCCTCGCCCACATGGTGCTCGCAGCCCGGTCGCGCGGCGCGCTTCCCTTGGCCGCGGAACTTGCCGCGCTGCTTTCGGAACGCGACCTGCTGCGCGGCGGCGCACAGCGCGACCCCGATGTGCGCACACGACTCGAAATGCTGCGCAATGACGCCGGGGCGCAGCGGATCGAGCCGGCTACGCGGCAGCGCATGCAACGCAATGCCGCGCAGTTCATGCGGCTCGCCGCCAACAACGCACCCGCGGGCGCTCGCGCGGCGCCAGCATCGCGTGCTGCACCTGACGCGTCACCGGTCACGCCCGGCATGCTGCTTGCGCTGGCGTTTCCGGATAGGGTTGGCCGACGGCGGACGGAGGGAGCCGGACGCTACCTGCTGGCCAATGGCCGCGGCGCCGCGTTCGCGGCGGCAACTGGCCTCGGAGCGCAGGAGTTCATCGTGGCGGTGGAACTCGATGACCGCGATCGCGAAGCGCGCATCGACCTGGCCGCGCCGCTCGAGCGGGCCGAACTCGAGACGCTGTTCGCTACTCAGATTATTAGCGGCGAGCAGGTGGACTGGGATGAGCGCGCGGGTGCCGTGCTCGCGCATCGCACGCGTCGTTTCGGCGCCCTGCTGATCGAGGACAAACCGATGCCGTCGAAGCCGCCGGAAGAGACTGCGGCAGCCATGCTGGCGGGCGTCAGGCAACTGGGCCTGGCGGCGCTACCCTGGGACGACGCAACCGAGAATCTGCGCTCACGCCTGGAATTTGCGCGCCAACTGCCGCGAGCCCCGCACGGGCCCTGGCCCGCGAGTGATGACGCAACGCTGTTGCGCGAACTCGACCAGTGGTTGCCGCCATGGCTCGAGGGCATGACGCGCCGTGAGCATCTGGTACGCCTGCCGCTGGCGGAAGCCTTGCTGGCGCGGCTGTCGGGCCCGCAGCGCCGAGCCCTCGATGAACTGGCGCCGCGCGATCTCGCTGTGCCCTCGGGTTCGCGCATCCGCATCGAGTATGCGGGTGACGGGGCGCCCGCCATCGAGGTGCGGCTGCAGGAGGTGTTCGGCCTGACCGAGACGCCGCGCATCGGCGGTGGCACGGTACCCATCACGATGCGGCTGCTTTCGCCTGCGCGGCGACCGGTGCAGATCACGCGCGACCTGGGCGGGTTCTGGAAGTCGAGTTATGCCGAGGTGCGCAAGCAGATGCGCGGTCGGTATCCCCGGCACGACTGGCCTGAGGATCCGCTCGCCGCCACGCCCTCGCGCGGCGCCCGCCGGCGCAAATGACGCAATTGATTATGACGCGCTGTCATTGGCTTAAGGCCCGGTCGAGGCGTAATCTTTGCCGCATGAATAAATTGAACTGCATCGGTCTCGTCCTCGCCGCGGGCACTGCCTCACTCCTGCTCGGCTGTACGCCGGGCCCGACCACGGCTCCCTCGGCCCAGGCGCCGGTACCGACAGCTACGAGTGCGCCTGCCAAACCGCGCCACGCCGACGCACCCGGCATTGACTGGTTTCCGGGCGACGTGCGCGACGCCTTCGCCGCGGCGCGCAGCGCGCGCAAGCCGATCCTGCTGTACTGGGGCGCGGTCTGGTGTCCACCGTGCCAGCAGCTGAAGTCGACAGTGTTTTCGCGCCCCGACTTTATTGCCAAGAGTCGCCTGTTCGTGCCGGTGTATCTCGACGGTGACGATGCCGGCGCGCAGAAGTGGGGCGAGGAGTTTCGCGTGTCCGGGTATCCGACGGTGGTCGTGCTCGACGCCGATCGCCACGAGCTGATGCGCATCGCCGGCGGCATGGATCTCGGGCAGTACGCGGCCGTGCTCGACAACGCACTGGCGGACCTGCAGCCCGCCGCCGCGTTGCTCGACCAGGCGGCGGCCAGGCATCCGCTCAACATCGGCCAGTGCCGCCGGCTCGCGTTCAACAGCTGGGAACTCGAAGTTGGCGCCAACGCCGCGGCCAACGCAGACCTGGCATTACACCTGGACGCCGCATCCGAATTTTGTCCGACAGACGCGCGCATCGAACGGGCGCGCCTGAAGATCTTTGCCGCGGCCTTCGCCACGCGCGCCGAAGCGGACGCGCTCAAGGCCGGGCAGGCGCCGAGCCCCGCGCTGCGCGCGCGCGTCAACACGATTGATGAGGTGCTGTCGAACGAACGCACGGCCCTGGCCGTCGCCGATGCGCTGCAGTATCTCGACGAGGGTTTTTTCCGCGCCGTGAAGGCGCGTGGCGATGCGGCCAAACCCTGGCTGGCGCGCTACAGCAAGGTGATGGACGAGGCGGCTGCGCTGCCGGCCTACGCCGAGGCCGACCAGCTCGGCGCCATCGGCTCGAAGCTACAGGCGATCAAGACGATCAATGGCGCCATTTCAGCCGGCGTGGCGCGCGCCGCCAGCGCCCGCGTGGCCGCGGCGCTCGCCGAGCACCAGATACCCTACGTGCGCTCGGGCATCATCAATGCCGTGCTGCCCATTTATGACCTGCTTGGTCAGAACGAGCAGGCCTACAAAGTCGTGCAGGGCGAGTTGACCCGGACTGCGACCCCCTACTATTACAAGACCGACCTGGGCGAGCTGGCTGAAGAGCTGGGGCGCAAGAGCGAGGCCCTCAAGTGGTACGCGGAAGGCTTTGCCGAAGCGCAGGGACCGGCGACCCGCTTCCAGTGGGGCGCGATCTACGCCGGCGGCCTGCTGCGGCTGCAGCCGGACGACGCCGCGAAGATCAGCGAGGTGACGGCGCAGGTGCTGGGCCAACTCGACGGGACCGATCGCATCTATCGGCGTGCGCGCATGCGTCTCGAACGGCTCGACCAGGCGCTGCGCAAGTGGAACACCACCACCAAGGGCGTGCATCACGACGTGCTGGTCGGCCTGCACGATCGCATGCAGCAGATCTGCGGCAAGATCCCGAAGACCGACGCCGCGCGCAGCAGCTGCGACGCCTTCCTCGCCAGCGCCTGACCGTGCGCTCGCCGCCCTGCTAGACTGCCCCGGTTCCGCGACGGGCCTGTAGCACAACGGTTAGTGCAGGGGACTCATAATCCCTTGGTTGTAGGTTCGAATCCTACCGGGCCCACCATTATTGCGTTCTTTGCACGCCCGCACGTCCACAGTACGATGGGAGTGACAAACGGCTCCGGGGAGTGAGGCGCAATGCGAATACATCGGTATGAACTCGCCCCGCTGGGCACCGCGCTGCTGCTACTGGTGTCGTTGGCGCGCGCAGACGGTGCAAAGCCGGCTGATCCTGCACTGGTCTTTGGCACGCGCGAGAGTGTTGCACACGTGCACTTGTCGCCCGATGGCATGAGCGTGTCGTACGTGGAGCCCGCCAAGGGGCAGGGTGCGGTGGCCTACACACTCAATCTCGCAAATGGAGGGAAGGCGCACGCCATCCAGTACGCAGACGGCAAGCCATATCGACTGGAAGGTTGCAGCTGGGCGTCCAATGTCAGGCTCATTTGCACCGTGTACGCCATGATCAAGGATCCGAACTACGGTTTGCTGCCGCAGGTGAGAGTAGTCGCCATCAATGCCGATGGATCAAATTCGCAGGTGCTGAGCACGCGGCAGAACGAATACAGCCGCGGCGTTGCCATTGGCGGGGGTGAAATCATCGACTGGTCTTCGGGTGACGATGACGCCGTGCTGATGACGCGAGTATACGTTCCCGACGATCACGCGGGCAGCCACATTGGCAATTCGCTGGCAGGCCTGGGCGTCGACCGCGTGAACACGCGCACGCTCGAGGTCAAGCACGTGATCGCCCCGAATTCCGAGGTCGACGGCTACATCACGGATGGGCACGGTGTCTTGCGCATCATGATCAGGCGCAAGACGGTAGGCGGTGGGAGCGATTCCGGGCAATTGCGATACCTGTATCGCGCGAAGGACTCTACCGACTGGCGGCCGCTCAGCGAGTATGACGAGACGACTCGCATGGGCTTCCAGCCCGTCGCCGTTGATCCGGGCCTGGACCTTGCCTACGGATTCATGAAGAAAGACGGTCGCATGGCAGTGTACTCGATGAAGCTCGATAGTTCCCTGCAACAGGAACTCGTCTACGCCCGTCCGGATGTGGATGTGGATGAATTCGTGACCATCGGCCGACAAGATCGCGCGGTGGGCGTCTCGTACGCAACGGACATCCGCCACGTTCATTACTTTGCAGCGGACATCGATCAGCTGCGCGAGTCGCTGGCAGCGGCGCTGCCACGGCAACCGCTGGTGGACATCCTGGATTCGAGTGTGGATGGCCGTCATCTGCTGATCTATGCGAGCAGCGATACCGATCCCGGCACTTACTTCATACTGGATCGCAATACACACCAGATGGCCAACTTTTCCGGGAGCAGAGATCAACTTGAGGGCGTCCAGCTCGCCCACGTCAAGTCAGTGGTCTATCCATCCGGAGATAGAACGCGAATACCGGCCTACCTGACGCTGCCACCCGGGCGCGAAGATGCCAAGGGACTTCCGGCGATCGTCATGCCGCATGGCGGCCCGAGCTATCGGGACGAATGGGGATTTGACTGGCTCCCGCAGTATTTTGCCGCGCGCGGCTATGCGGTATTGCAGCCTGAATTCCGGGGTTCGAGCGGATACGGTGACGGGTGGTTCGTCAACAACGGGTTCAAGTCGTGGCAGCTTGCCATCGGCGATGTGATCGCCGGCGGCCGTTGGCTGGTCAGCGAAGGCATCGCCGACCCGGCGAAACTGGGGATCGTCGGCTGGTCGTATGGCGGCTACGCGGCGCTTCAATCAGCGACCATGGATACAAATCCGTTCAAGGCAGTCGTCGCGATCGCACCGGTCACGGACCTGAATCTGCTGCGCGACGAACACAGTAACTGGTCCGACTACTACGTCATCGACAAATTCCTGGGCAGCGGGCCGGAATCGCGCGAGGCATCGCCATTGCAGCGTGCCGCCAAGATCAAGGTTCCCGTGCTGCTGGTCCATGGCACACTCGATTTCAACGTGGGCGTGGACGAGTCGCGGGCGATGGCCAAAAGGCTAAAGTCGCTGGGAGCAAGAGTGGAATTGCTGGAATTCGAAGGGTTGGACCACAACCTTGAGGACTCCGAGGCACGTGCCGAGTTGCTGCGGCGCGCCGACCAGGCACTCACCAAGGCGTTCAACCCATGATCAATCCAGTCTTTCCCCAGCGCGTCTGTGCGCTCGCGCTTTGGTGTCTGTTGCTATCACCCGCGCGACTGCCTGCGCAGTCAACGCTTACGCTCTCGACCTGCAATGCGCAATCCGGCGCCACACTGCCACTGGCCTGCAGCGCCGTGCGCGGCGATCGGGCCGAGGGGTGGCTGGCGCAAAGCCGCTCGGAAATCATGGCAAGCAACGGCATGGTCAGTACCAGTCACCCGCTGGCAGCGCAGGCGGGCTTGCGGATATTGCAGCAGGGCGGCAACGCAATCGACGCGGCCATTGCCACTGCGGCAGTACTCAATGTCGTCGAACCGGAGAGCGCGGGCATCGGTGGCGACATGTTCGCGATTGTCTACGTGGCGAAAGAGCACCGGCTCATCGGCATCAACGCCAGCGGCTGGGCGGCCACAGGCGCCACGCCGGCGCGGCTCAAAGCCAAGGACTACGATGCGGCTACGGGCATGCCCGAGTTTGGCATCCTCACCGTCGATGTGCCCGGCGCGGTCGAGGGCTGGGACCAGCTGTTGCGCCGCGCCGGCACCATGGATTTCAAAAAGGTCCTGCAGCCGGCGGTGGAGCTGGCCGAGCAGGGTTTCCCCTGGTCGCAGCGCGTGGCCGCGGAGATGGCCGACACCTACACCTACAACAAGCAGGTGCGTTCGGACGCCGACACGCTCGACACCTACTATTCGCACGGCAGCCTGCCCACTCCCGGCGGCGTCTTTCGCAACGCCAATCTCGCGCGGGCCTTGCGCACGCTGCAGCAACATGGCCGCGACGCGTTCTACAAGGGTGAGATTGCGAAGGCCATCGTCGCGAAATCCACGGCGCTCGGCGGTACCATGACTGCGGCGGACCTCGCCGATTATCACGCGGAATGGGTGACGCCGCTCAGCACCAACTACCACGGCTACGATGTCTACGAACTGCCGCCGAACGGGCAGGGCTTCGCGGTGCTCGAGGAGCTGAACATACTCGAGGCCTGCGCGCCGCGGCTCGGCTTCGAGCTCGCGAAGCTGGGGCCGACTTCGCCTGACTACTGGCATCTGCTGGTCGAGACCAAGAAGATCGCCTTCGACGATCTCAACCGCTACAACGCCGATCCGCGTTTTGCGAGTGTGCCCGTCGAAAAGCTGATCTCGAAGGATTATGCGGCCGCGCAGTGCGGACGCATCGATCCGGCGCACGCGGCCGTGCCGGCTACGCACCACCAGCAACAGGGCGGCACGGTCTACCTCACCACTGCCGATCGCTGGGGCAACATGGTGTCTCTCATTTACAGTGTCTATGACGCGCTTGGCTCCGGCATCACGGTGCCAGGCTACGGCTTCGTGTTGCACGATCGGGGCGCGCTGTTTTCGCTCGATCCCGCCAGCCCGAACATCATTGCGCCGCGCAAGCGCCCCTTCCACACGATCATTCCCGCCTTCGTGATGAAGGACGGGAAGCCCCTCATGGCCTTCGGCCTGATGGGCGGGAGCATGCAGGCACAGGGGCACATGCAGGTGCTGGTGGACATGATCGACCTGGGCGCTAACCTGCAGCTCGCCAGTGATGCGGCGCGCTTCCAGCATTTCCAGGACAGCAACACGCTCGAAATGGAGTCACAACTCTACGCCCTTGTGGGCGCGCAGCTCACGGCGCGTGGGCACAAGGTCGTCAAGGGCAACGGCGACGACATGGGGGGCTACCAGGCCATCCTGTACACACCGGCGCCGCCCGGAGGCTACTACCGCGCCGGCTCCGATCATCGCAAGGACGGCGCGGCCGTGGGCTGGTAGGCAATTGTCAATACGTGGGGATGCGGCGTCGCGGCGTTCCGGCCAAGTCTATACTGAAACGCGAATCTCGAAACTTCCGGGAGTGGGTCCATGTCGAATCTGCACGCAATTTTGTGGGTCGATCACCAGCACGCACAGGTCATGCACCTGGAGTCCGATTCGACGCAGGTGCAAAAGATCAAGGCTCACATTCACCATACGCGCCAGCACGGCAGCAAGGTGCGCACCGAGCACGAGTTCTTCGGCGAGGTCTGCGATGCGCTGACGGACATCAAGGAAGTGCTGGTGACCGGCTCGCACAAGGCGCAGGCCGATTTTCGTCACTACCTCGACAAGCATCGGCCTGCACTCGTGCCACGTATTGCCGGCTGGGAAACTGTCGATCATCCCAGTGATGGCCAGCTCGTGGCGCTGGCGCGCAAGTTCTTCGTCGCGCACGACCGCATGGCGGGCGTGCCCTGACGGCGGGCGTGCCCTAGGACAGGTTTACACTCGCGCGATGGCTGCCGGCCACTTTCAGGCGGCGCGCGTGCCCAGTGCGCGTGCTCGCAGCAGCCATTTCTTCCGCACCGCGGCGCTGACGCCCTCAACCATGCCGACGATGCTCGAGCGCACCGGCGCTATGCCGATGAACGCGAGGATATTCCGCTCCAGGCTCTTGAGGCTGTGCGAACGGTAGTACCAGCGGTAGAAGAACCCAGGCATCCCCATGGTTACAAACACGTGCGCGGACCGGCCGACGAGTAGCCGGTGCGCACGTTCGCCGCCGCGCGCGGCGCTGAATGCGAAACCAGGGCGCGCCACTTGCTCGAAGAATCCCTTGAGCATCGCCGGCATCGAACCGAGCCAGAGCGGGTAGAGGATGACCCAATGCTGCGCCCAGGCTAGTTCTTCCTGGCAGCGGCGTACCGCCGCGCTCGGCTTGCCGGACTGGAAATCGCGCGCGCTGCGCAGCAGCGGCAGCTTCAGGTCGGCAACCGCGATGCGCCGCACTTCGTGACCCGCTTCCCTTGCGCCGCGCTCGTAGGCATCGGCAAGCGCATGCACATAGTGCAACTGGTCCGAGTCTGGGTGCCCGTCGATGATCGTGATGCGCTTGCTTACCATATGCGCGCCCTCTTTTCCGGTTCGACATACAGCTTGTCGCTCGGCTGCACGTTGAATGCCTCGTACCAGGCATCGATGTTGCGCACCACGCCGTTGACGCGGTACTTGCGATACGAGTGCGGGTCGCTGGTGGTGAGCTGGCGGATGTAATCATCGCGCCCCTTGCCGCGCCAGCTCTGCGCATAGGCGCGGAAGAAGCGCTGGTCGCCGGTGAGTCCATCGATGACCGGCGCTGCAACGCCGTGGAGCGAGGCGTGGTAAGCGTCGAGCGCGATCGCGACTCCGCCGAGGTCCGCGAGATTCTCGCCCATCGTCAGGTCCGGCTTGATGTGCAGGCCAGCCACGGGTTCGTACGTGGCGTACTGCGCGCCGAGCTTGCCTGAGCGTTCCTTGAAGGCCGCCGCGTCGGCGGCCGTCCACCAGTCGCGCAGCGCGCCGCTGGCGTCGAGCGTGCGGCCCTGGTCATCGAAGCCGTGCGTGAGTTCGTGACCGATGATGGCGCCGATGCCGCCGTAGTTGACGGCGGGATCGGCGTTGATGTCGAAGTACGGCGCCTGCAGTATCGCCGCCGGAAATACGATGTCGCGCAGCGAGCCGTTGTACGCGTCCATGGTCTGCGGGGTCATGGCCCAATCGCTGGTATCCACGGATCCATCGCTCCGGCCCACGAGGAATTGCCAGTCCGCGGCGGCGGCGCGCCGCACGTTGCCTACTACGTCGTCATCGCGGACGACGACGGCTGAGTAGTCGCGCGGCTTGTCGGGATAGCCGACCTTGACGACATAGGTGTCGAGTTTGCGCAGCGCCTCGGCGCGCGTTTCGGGTCCCATCCAGTCCAGATGTTCGATGCGCCTGTGGTACGCGGCCATCAGCTCGGCGACCAGCACCTGGATGCCCGCCTTCGTGGCGGCCGGAAAATTGCGCGCGGTGTAGAGTTGCCCCACGGCCCAGTTCAGCGTGCCAAAACACTCACCGCCCCCAAGACAGTCGCCGCCGGAGACCGCCTTCACCCCTTCCTTCCAGCGCTCCGGCCGCTGCTTGATGCCGAGCAACATCTGGTCGCGGAACGCGAAGCGCGCATCGGCGAAGGTGCGGTCCAGGTAGGGCGCGGCAGTATCCAGCGTCATGTAGGCGGCCCAGGCGCGCAGCGTGTCGAGGCTGGTGTCGGCGAAAATCTGCGCGAGCTGCGGAAAGGCGCTCAGCTCGGAGACGATGACCCGCTGTTTGCCGCCAAGCCCGGCGCCCTTGAGAAACTCAGCCCAGGCGAAGCCGGGCGCAAAGGCCTGCAGATCACCTGGCGTGTAGGGGTTGTAGGTCTTGGGCAGGTCCCGTTGCTGCGCCTTGGTCCAACTGGCGGCGGCGATGCGGCTCTCGAGCGAGAGGATCGCATTGGCGTTGGCCTGCGGCGCCGGCCAGTGCGCGAGCGTCAGGAGCCGGGCTGCGTAGTCGCGCAGTGCAGCCTTCTCCTTGGCGAATTCCGGGTTGAGGTAGTAGTCCCGATCGGGAAGCGACAGTCCCGACTGCGACAGGTACACGGCATAGCGGGCGGTGTTCTTGAGGTCCGCATCGATATTGATGGCGAACAGGCTGCCGCCAAAGCCCGCCATCGACTTGCCCATGATCGCGGCCAGCTGCGTACGCGTCTTGCTGCCGCGCACGGCGCCGAGCTCGGGCTCAATCGGGCGCAGGCCGAGCGCTTCGCGGCGTGGATCGTTCATGAAGGCCTTGTAGAAGGCGCCGACCTTGCCCTCGAGCGTCATGGGCTGGTGCGCAACGCCCGCTGCGGCCGCGTCGATGATCTCATGCAGCTGCGCCTCGGTGAGATCGCGCACCCGCTGAGCCTCGGTAATGAACGGCTTGTCGGCCGGAATCGCGATGTGATCGAGCCAGGCACCGTTGCTGTGCTGGAAGAAATCATCGCCCGGGCGCGTCGTCGTGTCCACGGCAGACAGGTCGAGGCCCGCGGGCGGATAGAGCGGTCCGCCTGCCACGAGTGCCGAAAACAGCAGCGCGCTGGCGAATAACGTGATTGTGCGACCGTACATGGCGGAGCTCCTCGGCGTGGCCGGATTGCGATAGCGGCAACTATACTGAGGCAGCACGTCCGGCCGCCAGTGCGTGGCAGTAAAGGCGGCCCTCCTGTTACAGTGCCGACACCGGTTTTGTGAGACATGGGCCTGCATGCGCAATCTACGCCAGCTGTTCGACAACAATCGCGCCTGGGCGGAGCGCATCCGGGCGCAGGATCCGCAGTTCTTCGAGAAGCTGTCGCGCCAGCAGTCGCCCGAGTACCTGTGGATCGGCTGTTCCGACAGCCGCGTGCCGGCCAATGAAATCGTCGGGCTCCTGCCTGGCGAGCTGTTCGTCCACCGCAACGTCGCGAATCTCGTGGTGCACACTGACCTGAACTGTCTGTCGGTGATGCAGTTTGCGGTCGATATCCTGAAGGTGCGCCACATCATCGTCTGCGGCCATTACGGCTGCAGCGGCGTGCGCGCCGCGTTCCGGCGCGAGCGCATCGGCCTCTCCGACAACTGGCTGCGCCACGTGCAGGACGTGCGCCAGAAGCACGAGCATCGCCTCGCCGCGGGCGGTGCCGACGCGGCGGCCGGAGATCGGCTCTGCGAGCTCAACGTGATCGAGCAGGTGGCGCATGTGTGCCAGACGACGATCGTGCGCGATGCCTGGGAGCGCGGCCAGGAGCTCGCCATCCACGGCTGGGTCTATGGGCTGCAGGACGGCCTGCTGCGCGACCTGAACACGACGGTGGTGGAGACGCAGGATCCGCAGGCCGTGTACCACACTGCGATCGCCGCGGTGGGTGAATGAAGCGATCCTCGACTTCGCCGCTGTTGCTACTGGCCCTGGCGTTGGCGGCGCTGTTCATCTGGCAGACCAGCGAGCGCCTGCCAGCGGTGGTGGCGACGCATTTTGGTCCCACGGGCGAACCGAATGGCTACATGACGCACTCCACGTACCTGCGCTTCATGCTGGCATTCGTGGTGCTGTTGCCGTGGCTGGTGAATTTTGCGCTGGAGCGGGTACTCAGCTCGCCCAACGCGCGCATCAACCTGCCAAACCGCGAGCATTGGCTATCCGCGGCCCAGCGCGGCCAGACCATTGAGTTCCTGCTGCGCCACATGCGCTGCTTCGGATTGCTGCTCGTCGTATTCCTGTGCGGCGTGCACTGGCTGGTCGTCAGCGCGAACGCGGTGGTGCCGCCCTCGCTGGACAACACCCGCTTCAGCATCTTCCTCGGCGCCTACCTGCTGGCCGTGATCGTGTGGATCATCGCGCTGCGCCGGCGGTTTCGGCGCCCACCAGCGTAGGCCGTTCGCGGTACAGCCGCTGCTCGAGGCGATCGGCGAGGCGCTTGGTATCGAAGCGGCGCTGCCAGGCACGGTGGTGATCGTCATATAAGTGTGACATGGCTAGATCCTGTAGCGCAGCTTGACGAACAGTAGGCTGGTATCGGTCTGGTTCCAGGCGCGCGTGAACTGCTCGCGCAGCGTCTCGCTGCGGTCGGCGAGCGAGCCGTCACCGCCGCGGCTGTAGACCACGTACAGATCTGAGAGCGGATGAAACTCGTAGCGGTAGCGCAGCTGCAGGCCCAGCGTGCTGACGGTGAAGTCGATTGGCACCACGCCAACCGGCTCGGGCGTGCCGTCGGCGGCGAGGTTGTAGGCCTGGCGGGCTTGTGCCGCCAGGCCTACCCACTGCATGCGCAGGCGCAGCTCCTGCCGCGAGGTCGGATACCAGTTGGCGCCGAAGCTTGAGCTGAGCTCCTGTCGGCGATAGATGCCGACCTGCCGGCCCGCGACCCAGATCAGCCAGTTCGGACTGTCGGCATAGTCGAGAATGAGCTCCAGGCTCAGGTCGTCGTTCACGAAGAACTTCGGCTTGAGCTGCAACTCGTGCGTGTAGGAGGTGAAGCCCTGCTCCTTTGCGTAGGCAGCCGCATAGAAACGGAAGCGGCCGTGTATCGCGCTCTGGTAGTCGATGCCCCAGTTGTGCCGCGCAGGCATGCGCAGGCTCCCGTTGCCGCGCGTCAGCAGGTCGTCGAAGCCCGGCCACTCGTGGAGGTAGAAGAGGTAACTGCCCGCGCCGCTGCGCCACTGGAAGTAGTGGCCGAACTCGTCGGTCGCCACCAGCCGCTCGCCATGCGAGGTGTAGGGGTAGTCGAGGGCTAGATGCCAGTAGCCGTTGTCGGCGATCGAACCGTGGCGATACTGGCGGATGAACAGCTGGCTGTCGGTCTTCACTTCGGCAAGATCGGCGCGTATCTGGTAGCCCAGGTCGTTGAAGTCCAGCCGCCGGTCGAACCAGCTGGCACTCAACTGGTGTTGCCAGCGGCCGCCGGGTTGGTAGTCGAGCCGGGCCCAGCCGCCGTAGCCGCGCGCGCTGCCGCCGGTTGCGCTGCCGCCGGTTACGCTGCCGCCGGCCGTGCTGGCGTGGATGTCGGACAGCAACGCGAGACCGGTGAGCGCGAGGCCGGGAGCAGGCCGCCAGTTCAGGTCGGCGGCGTGCACATAGGCGTCGCGGCCCAGCGTCGGATGGCGCGTGGCAGTGCCGAGGTAGCCCAGGCTGAAATCGCTGTGCACGTGGCGCCAGCGTCCGACCAGGAAGCTCCGTCCCTGCGCGAGCAGGGAATCGCGCTCCTGGGCCCCGAACACGCCGTACTCGTGGTCGCCGCTGATGCCCGTGTACTTGGCCGCTGCCAGGATGTCGCTCGCACCTTCCGCACCGGCGTCGGGAGCGGCGCCGATGCGACGCGTGTTGACCAGGCGGTCGCTGACATCGATTCCCAGCGTGCTCATGCGCAGATCGAACAGTTGCTGGCCCTGCGTGAAGAACGGCCGCTTCTCCTCGAAGAAGGTCTCGATCGCGGAGAAATTGACCACCAGGTCGTCGCTCTCGACCTGCCCGAAATCCGGGTTCACGGCCGCGGATACCTGGTTGCGCCCGTTCGGTTTCCAGAACAGGTCGAAGCCGGCACGGCCACGCGTGGCGCCCCTTAGCGTGTCGTGAGTGACCGAAGCATAGGGATACAGGTCGAGCGTCGGTGCGTTGTAATGCGGTATCTCGATGTGCTTGAAGTCGCGCACGAAGTTGGCCCCGAGCAGTTCGATCGCGGGAAAGGCGTAACGCACCGACTCGCGCTTGATGTAGCGCGCCGCGTATACGCCAATGGTGCGCTTGCCGTCGCGCACCGTGCCCTCGGGCGCGGTCGACCAGGGAATGCGCCATTCCGCACTCCAGCCGTGCGCGTCTTCGCTGGTCTGCGCGGTCCAGTCGGCATCCCAGTCGCGCGACAGGTCGGACTGGTTGAGGATGATGCTGTCGCGCTTCGAACCGCTGATGGTGACGGTGAATTCGTAGGCGGTCTTGCCCTGGCCCTCGAAATCGATGACCAGGATCGCAGGATCCGCGTCCATGTTCGGCGCGTCGCGAGGCGAATGCCCGTGCGTACGCTGGTCCGGCGGATGCTCGGCGCGCATGCCGACGTACAACGCGTCCGGCAACGGCAGAATCAGCAGCTCGGTGGCGTGCGCGGCTGGCGCCCGGGTGAGGGGCTCGGTAACGCGAAAGTCCGTGAAGCTCTGGGCCTGGCGCCACACGGGCTCGTCGAGGCGGCCGTCGATCGTGATCGCGTGGACGCTGCCGGCCGCAAACCAGGACAGGGCGGCCAGACTGGCCAGGCGGGATGGACTCACTAAGTACCCCTTGCTGGAAGGCAATGATGCCCTGCCGGCCTGTTGGATGCACGACACGCGGCAAAAGTTGCATCGCCCCTGGCGGCGGTAGCGCTGACTTCGGTCCCGCGTATGATCTGCGCTCTGCCGCACCATGCCCCGGGAGATTTCCATGTTCCGCGCCTCGCCGATCGATCGCCTCAGGGCCTTGCTTGCCGCCGCGATCCTTGCATTGGCCGCCTGCAGCAATACCGAGCTGCCGCCGCCACCGCCGCCTGCCGACGCGCTCGAAGGTGCACTCGCGATCATTGCCTGGCCCGGATACATCGAGCGCGGCGAGACGGATAAGCGCTACGACTGGGCCACGCAATTCGAACGCGATACCGGCTGCAAACTCAGCGTCAAGACGGCTGGCACTTCCGATGAAATGGTCTCGCTCATGAACCAGGGCGGTTACGACCTGGTGACCGCTTCCGGCGACGCGGCCTTGCGTCTGGTGCGCGGTGGCACCGTGCAACCGATTGACATCGCCAAGGTCGCGGGCTACGACACGCTCGATGCGCGGCTTCAGGAAGCGCCGTGGCACTACGTCGACGGCAAGCACTATGGCGTGCCCTATCAGTGGGGGCCGAATGTGTTGATGTACAACACGCGCATATTCAAAAAGGCGCCGACTTCGTGGTCCGTCGTGTTCGAGGGCGGGAAATTTCCCGATGGCAAGCCCGCCCGCGGCCGTGTGCAGGCCTACGACGGCCCCATCTATATCGCGGACGCGGCGCTCTACCTGATGGCGCACAACACCGCGCTGGGCATCAAGGATCCCTACGAGCTCAACGAAACGCAGTATGCGGCGGCGCTCGCACTGTTGCGCTCGCAGCACCCGCTGATCCAGCGCTACTGGCAGGATGCCGATGCGCAGGTGCAGGATTTCACCAAGGAGGGCGTAGTGGTCTCTGGTTCCTGGCCGTACCAGGTCAACACGCTGATCGCCAGGAAGCAGCCGGTTGCCAGCACCATCCCCAGCGAAGGCGCTACCGGTTGGGCGGACTCCACCATGTTGCACGCGCAGGCCAGGCACCCGAACTGCGCCTACAAGTGGCTGTCATGGTCGCTGACGCGCAAGGTGCAGGGCGACGTGGCCTCCTGGTTCGGGTCGGTGCCGACCGTGCCAGCGGCATGCAACAACAACGCATTGCTCGGCGCGGGTGGTTGCAAAACCAACGGCATTGACCAGTTCGGCAAGCTGCATTTCTGGCGCACGCCGGAGGCGGCCTGCAAGAGCCAGGGCAGCTGCGTACCCTACAGCCGCTGGGCGACCGACTACGTGGCGGTGATGGGCGGGCGCTAGGGCTGCTTCGGTCCCAGCGGCTTGCGGAACTTCAGCACAAAGTTGTCGGCCTCGCCGATCGCTACGTAGCGCGCGCGGTCCTTGTCGCCCTGCGAGAGCGTCGGCGGCAATGTCCAGACGCCGTCAGCCCAGTCCTTGGTGTCCTTCGGATTGGCATTGATTTCCGAGGAACCCACGAACTCGAAACCGGCCTTCTTCGCCAGCGCGATCGCGTAGTCCTGGCGCAGGTAGCCGTCATCGGCCTTCGGATCCTGTGGCTTGTCCGTGCGGCCGCGGTGATCTTCGATGCCCAGTACGCCGCCGGGCTTCAGTGCGCGGAAGACGCCGGTCAGCGCCTGCTCCGCGTATCCGGCACTGACCCAGTTGTGCAGATTGCGAAAGGTCACGGCCAGGTCAGCGGGGCCGGGCGGCGCGATATCGTAGTGATCCTTGCCGAGTGTCGTCTGCGTGATCGAACCGACGCGACCCTTCATGCCATTGACGCGGGCCTGCCAGCGCGCCACGCCTTCGTCTGCCTCCTTGTTGCCGGGCACGGGCTGCGTGACATAGTAATGACCACTCTTGGCGAGATACGGTCCGAGGATCTCGGTCCAGTAACCGGTGCCGGGCCACAGTTCGACGACGGTCATGCCGGGCCTGAGGCCGAAGTAAGTCAGTTCCTCGGCGGGGTGGCGGGCGCCATCGCGCGCGACGAAATTCGCCGAGCGTTGCGGGCTCGCGACCAACGCCGCCAGTTGCGGGTCAATGTCGGTGGCAGCCAGCGCAGGCGTCACGCTGCCTGCAATTGCAATCAGGCTGGTTGCAAGCAGGGCGGCCAGGGGTTTCGGTACGAGCATGAGGGAATCCTCGAACTGTGGGATCATGCGCGCCATTATGACGAACTACAGGCGGCACTGCACTTTCGTCACTGCAGCGCTTCTCGCCGGCGTACTCACACTGGCCGCTGCGGGCGCACGCGCCGCGGACCTGACAGCGGAGTCGCGCGTGGCCGACTTCGCCACCTTCGCGCAGGATTTCACCGACAACTACGCTTACCTGGACCGGGCGCAGAAGCCTTGGCTGGGCTGGACCGAACGCTATCACGCGGCAGTCCTCGAGGCACAGACGCCCGAGCGCTACGCGGCGGTGATCGAGGCCGCGCTGGATGAAATCCATGATTTCCACGCCGAAGTGCGTGCGCACAATCCGCATCGCTGGTTGCCGGTGCCGACCTTTGCCGATATGTGGGCGAAGGAAGACGCCGGCACTGCTCTGGTGGTGGCCGTGCGCCACGGGAGCGATGCCGAGCGCGCCGGCATCAAGGTTGGCGATCGCATCACTGTCGTCGGCAACCAACCGCTGGCAGTGGCGATGGCCGCGCGGCTGACCGCGAGTGTCGACAACCATGACCAGCAGGCGCGCGAATGGGCACTGCTGTCATTGCTGGCGGGTCGTGCGGACGAAGCGCGCCATTTCACGGTACGGGGTCATGACGGCGCGGAACGCAGCGTGACGCTGCAGCTCGAGCGCCAGTTCGACCGGCCCGCGGGCGCACTGGCGAGCGGGCAACTGGCGGGCGGCATCAGCTGGATCCGCTTCAACAATTCGATCGGCGAACTCGCCACCGTGGCCGCTTTCGATCGCGCGCTGGAGCAATTGCGTGCGGCGCCCGGCCTGATCATCGACCTGCGCGACGTGCCGAGCGGTGGCGACAGTTCCGTGGCGCTCGGCATCATGGGCCGGCTGCTTAAATCGATGTTGCCCTACCAGCATCACCGCATCCCCAACTACGGCCAGGCGGATATCGAGCGCAACTGGTTCGAAT
This sequence comes from Gammaproteobacteria bacterium, assembly GCA_025359205.1. GTDB lineage: Bacteria > Pseudomonadota > Gammaproteobacteria > Steroidobacterales > Steroidobacteraceae > FEN-1191. The sequence goes on along the minus strand of JANYHD010000039.1, from coordinate 48,457 downwards.
ACGTGGCGCCACGCGGGCCTTTCACCTACGAGGCACCGGTGGTGGTGCTGGTCGATCGCTGGACCGGCAGCATGGGCGAGGGCATGGCGATCGGGCTTGATGGCATGGGGCGCGCACTGGTCGTGGGCACGACGATGGCGCACCTGGCCGGCGCCGTCAGTGATTTCACGCTGCCGCGCACGGGCATTGACGTCGCATTCGCAACGGAGCAGCTTTATCACGTCAATGGCAAACCGCGACAGGAATGGTTGCCGCCCGTGCTGTTGCCTGATGCGGCAGCCGGCGCAGGCGCCGCGGACGACCCGATCATGGTGCGCGGCGTTGCCGAACTGCAGCGGCTGATCGCGCGGTCGAGTAAGAAATAGCAGGCAGACACCAGGGTGGATGCATCATGAACACCAGACTCCTGATCAATGGCAAGCTGGTTGCGGGCAAGGGCGCCCTCGAGCAGGTGCTCGATCCCGCCACGGGCAAGCCGCTGGCCACGGTGCCGGAAGCCAGCAAGGAGCAGATCGACGCTGCCGTGCAGGCCGCGCGTGCCGCCTTCGAGGGCTGGGCGGCCACGCCACCGAAGGGCCGCGCCACGTTGTTGCTCAGGCTCGCAGACCGCATCGAGGCCGAGGCCGCGGAATTCGCCTCGCTTGAATCGCGCAACTGCGGCAAGCCGCTCGCCGCTGCGCTCGGCGATGAGATTCCGGCGGTCGCCGACGTGTTCCGCTTCTTTGCCGGCGCAGCGCGCACTGTGCACGGCTTGGTGGCCGGCGAATACGTGGCTGGATTCACCAGCATGATCCGCCGCGACCCGGTCGGCGTCATCGCCTCGATCGCGCCCTGGAATTACCCGCTGATGATGGCGGCATGGAAGCTCGCGCCCGCGCTGGCGGCGGGCAACACGGTCGTGATCAAACCCTCCGAGCAGACGCCGCTCAGCACACTGAAACTCGCAACGCTCCTGGCCGAGCTGTTTCCACCCGGTGTCGTCAACGTGATCTGCGGGCGGGGCCTGAGTGTCGGTGCGCCGCTGATCAGCCATCCGGACGTGGCGATGATTTCGCTGACGGGTGATGTGGCGACGGGCGAGAAGGTGCTGGCCGCCGCGGCCAAGGGCACCAAGCGCACGCACCTCGAGCTCGGCGGCAAGGCGCCCGTCATCGTGTTCGACGATGCGGACATCGAGTCGGTGGTGAACGGCGTGCGCACCTTCGGCTACTACAACGCCGGCCAGGATTGCACGGCGGCCTGCCGCATTTACGCCGGCGCGAAGGTGTACGACCGGCTGGTGGCCGACCTGGCCGCGGCCGTGGGCACGATCAAGGTGGGCACGCAGCAGCAGGAAGGCGTGGAGATGGGGCCGCTGATCAGCGCCGAGCAGCGCGACCGCGTCGCCGGCTTCGTCGGCCGCGCCACGGAGAAAAAACATATCGAAGTCGTCACCGGAGGCAAGGTGCGCGCCGGCAAGGGCTTTTTCTTCGAGCCAACGGTGATCGCGGGAGCGCGCCAGAGCGATGAGATCGTGCGCCGTGAAGTATTCGGCCCGGTGGTCTCAGTCACGCGCTTCAAGGATGCGGATGACGCCGTCGCCTGGGCCAACGACTCCGACTACGGCCTCGCCTCATCGGTGTGGACGCACGACGTGGGCCGCGCCATGCAGGTGGCCGCACGGCTGCGCTACGGCTGCACCTGGATCAACACGCATTTCGTGCTGGTTTCCGAAATGCCGCATGGCGGGTTGAAGCGCTCCGGCTACGGCAAGGACCTGTCGATGTACGCGCTGGAAGATTACAGCGTCGTGCGTCACGTCATGGTCAAGCATTGACGGCTGCGCAGGCCCAAGCGGTGCATGAAGCACGCGCCGCAGACGTGCGCGCCTTTCTGGGCGCTTTGCAGGAAGAGTTGTGCAACGAATTCGCGGCCGCCGACGGCACGCGCGGGTTTCTGCGCGATCCCTGGCAGCGCAGCGGTGGCGCCGATGCGCTCGCCGGCGATGGCATCACGGCGGTGCTCGAGGACGGCTCGTTGTTCGAGCGCGGCGGCGTGGCGCTCTCCGACGTGCGCGGCACGAAGCTGCCGCCGGCGGCGACCGCACGCAACCCGCACCTGGCGGGCCGCGCCTTTCGCGCCATGGGCGTGTCGGTGGTCATGCACCCGCGCAATCCCCAGGTGCCGACCAGTCACATGAACGTGCGCTACTTCAGCGCCGGTGACGTGTGGTGGTTCGGCGGCGGCTTCGACCTCACGCCCTATTTGCCCTACGAGGACGACGCCGCGAGCTGGCATCGCGTGGCGGCCGCGGCCTGCGCGCCCTTTCACGCCGACCTGTATGCGCAGTTGCGCCAGACCTGCGACGAGTACTTCTTCCTGCGCCATCGCGGCGAGGCGCGTGGCATCGGCGGCATCTTCTACGACGACCTGAACGAAGCGACGCCCGGCTTCGGCATGTCCTGGGAACGCTGCTTCGAATTCATGCGCGCGGTGGGCACTGCGTACCTTGCCGCGTATCGCGAAATTGTCCAGCGGCGGCGCGATGCAGCCTACGGCGAGCGCGAGCGCCGCTACCAGCTCTATCGGCGCGGCCGTTACGTGGAATTCAACCTGGTGTTCGATCGCGGCACGCTGTTCGGATTGCAATCCGGCGGGCGCAGCGATGCCATCCTGATGTCGATGCCGCCGACCGCGAACTGGGCGTACCGCTCGCCGGATGCGCAGCTCGACGCCCGGCTGCTGCCCTTCCTGACCACACTGCGCGGCCGGGACTGGCTCGCCCATGAGGCACCGACATGAAGCGCCTGATGGATGTGTGGACTACCGCGCTGCTCGCCTGTGGCCTCGCATCAATGCCCGCCCCAACGCTCACTGCGGCCGCCTCGCCCATCGCGCAGCAGGCGCACGAAGGCGATTTCGTGCTGCGCGATTTTCACTTCGCCAGTGGTGAATCGCTCGCTGAGCTGCGCTTGCACTACACCACGCTCGGCACGCCCAGGCGCGATGTCCAGGGACGCATCAGCAATGCGGTGATGATCCTGCACGGCACCGGTGGCGACGGCCACCAGTTCCTGCGGCCGCAGTTTGCCGATGTCCTGTTTGGCGCCGGCGGACTGCTCGATACGGCGCGCTACTACATCATCCTGCCGGACGGCATCGGCCACGGTCACTCCTCGAAGCCGAGCGACGGCGCGCACGCCCATTTTCCACACTACGCCTACGCCGACATGGTCGAGGCGCAGTACCAGTTGCTGACGCGCGGGCTGGGCGTCGAGCGGCTCCGGCTGCTGCTGGGCACCTCGATGGGTTGCATGCACGCGTTCATGTGGGGAGAACTGCACGCTGATCATGTCGAGGCGTTGATGCCGCTTGCCTGCCTGCCGGTGCAGATCGCCGGCCGCAACCGCATGTGGCGCCGCCTGGTCATCGACGCGATCACGAGCGATCCGGCCTGGCAGAACGGCGACTACCAGCACCAGCCGGCCACGGGTCTGCGCAGCGCGGCTGCGATCCTGTTCATTGCCGGCACCGCGCCGGCGCAGCTGCAGCGCCAGTACCCGACGCGCGACGCCGCCGATCGTCACGCCGACGAGGCACTCGCCGCCACGCTCGATGGTCTCGATGCCAACGACCTGCTGTACCAGGTGTCAGCCTCGCGCGATTATGAACCGCAGGCAAAACTCGGTGAGATCCGGGCCCCCTTGATGTGGGTGAACTCGGCGGATGATTTCATCAACCCGCCCGAGCTCGGCATCGCAGAGCGCGAGATCACGAAGATTCCGCATGGCCGCTTTGTGCTGCTGCCGGTTGGCGAGAACACGCACGGCCACGGCACGCACACCTGGGCCGTGGCCTGGCAGGACTACCTGCGCGAGTTGTTGGCGAAATCAGCGCCGGCCGGCTGATCGGGGCAGCGGGAACGCGAGCACGTTGCCGCTGTAGGTCTCGACCACTTCGCTGATCGGTGTGCCATCCGGCAGCGCCAGCAACGCGCGATGCTGCAATACCGCGGCCGGCACGGTGAGCGCACCACCGCTGGCATTGGCGCTGGCGTTCGCGCGACTGTGCGCTGCGGCCGGCGCTGCGGCGGCTGCGTCCATCTCCCAACCCGGCGCAAGCGGCTGCCATAGCAACCGCGCCGCGAGCGTGTGGCGCTGAAAGTGCAGTTCGCGCACCACCACGCCGAAAGGCACGTCGCTGTTCTCGAGCTGCGCATTCATCGCGGCACTGAGGCGGCCCGGCACGTACCAGTTGTCCGCTTCCGACAGCACCAGGGAATCGCACAACAGTCGCACGTGGCGGAAGCGCAATTCTTCACCGGGCCCGACGTGCAGGTCACGACGCAATCCCTCGCTCGCCGTTGGCATAACGGATTGCACGCGCTGCGCCACGATCTTCGGTACTGCCGCGAGGCGGTGATCGGCGCACCATTGACCGAGTGTCTGCGTGGCACTGTCGTGACTCAGCAGATCCGCATTCAGCGTTTGCAGCAGCGCCAGAGTTTCGAGTCGCGCGATGAATGTGTCCGGCCAGGCGTGCGCGCTGCCCGCTGTCAGCAGCGCGGTCGCGGTCGTGAGCCACATCGCTGTTGCGGACGACATCGCAGGCACGGCAAGTGCGCGTTTCATGCGCGCGATTCTGCAACGTGCAGAGCGAGCGCGCCAAAAAAAAGCCCCGCAGAGCGGGGCTTCCAACGTTTCAGAATCGATCTGGTCTGCCACGGGCAGGCAACTATTATTCCGGATCGGCAAGCCTGGCAAATTGCCGCCCCCGAAACTGCGGGGTGCTGCGCGTCAGTTCGCGCCTGGCCGTGCCCGGCAGCCGAAAAAGTCGGCCGCCTCAATCCGTGTCCGCCCGGACAGCCCGATTTCTGCAAATCAGTGACTGTTCCTTTTCCGCATCGTTGTCGGCAACGACACGGATTGACTTAAGCATAGGATTTTCCCTCAGGAAAATCCATAGCAAATCATAACTTTGTGGGCGATATTATGTCGCCTTTCGACGACGGCAGTGCAGTGCGGTACGGCGGGTTGTGGCCCGGATCACACGGCCGGTGCGGGCAACAGGCCGCGTAACCGGGCAAATGCCGCTGCCTCGATCTGCCGGATGCGCTCCGCTGAGACCCCAAATTCGGCCGCCAACTCGTGCAAAGTGGCCTTCGGCGTAGCCAGCCAGCGCCGCTGAACGATGGCGCGGCTGCGTGCATCGAGATTCTTCAGGCTTGTGGCCAGCTGGGCCGAGGAATCCTGGTCCCAGTCCTCGCTCTCCAGCTGCTGGGCGGGGTCGGCTTCCGGTGCGGAAAGATAGGCGGCGGGGCCGTAGGAATCTTCGTCTTCGCCGGCTACAGGCAGCGGGTCGAAGCTCATGTCATGTGCCGATAGGCGCTGCTCCATCTCGGCGACTTCCGCCGCCGGCACGCCAAGGTCGGCCGCCACGGCGCGGGTCTCCTCGGCACTGAGCCAGTTCAGGTTGGTCTTAAGGCGACGCAGATTGAAGAACAGCTTGCGCTGCGCCTTGGTGGTGGCAATGCGCACCAGCCGCCAATTGCGCAGTACGTACTCATGGATTTCAGCGCGGATCCAGTGCACGGCAAACGACACCAGGCGCACGCCCACGGTCGGGTCAAAGCGCTTGACGGCCTTCATCAGGCCGACGTTGCCTTCCTGCACCAGGTCGCTCAGCGGCAGCCCATAACCGCCGTAGCCGCGCGCGATGTGCACCACGAAGCGCAGGTGCGAGAGCACCAACTGGCGCGCGGCATCGAGGTCGTCCTGGTCGCGGAAGCGGCGCGCGAGCCGCTGCTCTTCCTCGCGGCTGAGCACCGGCACGCGGCTGACGCGGTCGACATAGGCATCGAAGCTGCCAAGCGGCCCTGCAAGCCCGAAATCCGTCGGCTGGGTCATCAGTGCGGTCTGTGCGCTCATGTACAGCTCACCTCGTTTGAACTCAGGTAATTTTAGCACTCTTGAAGTCGGAGTGCTAAGGGGGCAGAGGAGTTCCCGGGCCTAAAATAGTTGTTATTAAACAAACAGTTAGCCAGATCCTGGTTCTATCCGCGCCAGGTGCCGGGCGGCTGCCAGCCAGGATCCGATCCAGCCCAGCAGGGCGCCGCCGCCGAGCAGCACTCCCAGCTCGCGCGCGCCGGGACCGCCGAGCACGAAGTGGCTGCCATAGGATTGCGCCAAGCGCGAGGCCGCGGGGCTGACGAGCGCCAGCGTGACCGCGATAACGAGCCAGGCGGTCAGGCCACCCAACAGTCCATAGAGCGCGCCGGTGTAGAGAAACGGGCGGCGCACGAAACCATTGGTGCCGCCGACCAGCTTGGTCACCTCGATTTCCGCGCGCCGGTTCTGGATCTCGAGCCGGATCGTATTGCCCACCACCGCGATGACGCCGATCGCCAGAAAGCCGGCTGATACCAGCAAGGCCTGGCGCAGCAGCGCCAGCATGGCGTTGAAGCGCGTGACCCAGTCGCCATCGAGCTGCACCGCGTCGGCCTCCGGCCAGGTCGCCAGATAGCGGCGGAGCGATTCCATGTCCGCCGGATTGGAATTCGCCGGGCGCGGCGTGACCACCAGCGCGTGCGGCAGCGGATTGCCCTCCAGCGCATCGAGGGCGTCGCCGAATCCGGACTGCGCGCGAAACTGCGCCAGCGCCTGCGTCGCGGTGATCAGCTCGACGGCGGCGACGCCGGGACGTTCGCGCGTGCTGCGAGCGAGCTGCGTGGCGCGCGCCTCCGCCACGCCCGGCTTGAGATACACGGTGATTGACAGTGCGCCGCTGAAATCGGCCGTGGCCGTGCGCACGTTGCGCACCAGCACGTCGAGTCCGAGCGGCAGCGCGAGGGCCAGGCCCATCACCACCACGGTGAAGGTCGTGGCGATCGGCGCGCGCGCCAGGTGGCCCGCGGAGGAGAGCAGCGCATGCGCGTGCCGTGCCATATAACTGCCCACGCTGCTCACCGGCGCGCCTCGATCACCGGCAGAGTGCCGCCCGGCTCGCTCCCGGCGATGCGCCCGTTCTCAATCACGATCTGGCGCAGGCCCGATTCCCGCACCAGATGCAGATCGTGCGTGGCCACGACTACGGTGACGCCCACTTCGTTGAGGCGCCGGAACAGCGCCATGACTTCGCTGGCCAGCTGCGGGTCGAGATTGCCGGTCGGTTCATCGGCGATCAGGATCGGTGGGCGGCTGACGATGGCACGCGCGATGCCGACGCGCTGCTGCTCGCCGACCGACAGCTCAGAGGGCAGCACGCGCTCGCTGCCGCGCAGCCCGACCTGGTCCAGGGCCGCGCGCACGCGCTTGTCAATTTCCTTCAGCGAGCTGTCGGCGACGATCAGCGGCAGCGCCACGTTATCGAACACCGGACGGTCGACGAGCAGCCGGTGGTCCTGGAATACCACGCCGACGCGCCGGCGAAAAGCGGGCACGCGCCGCGCCTTCAGTTTTCCCGTGTTCTCGCCGCCCACCGTCACCTGGCCGCGCGTCGGCCGCTCGAGCAGCGCGATGAGCTTGAGCACCGTGCTCTTGCCGGCGCCCGAGCGTCCGGTGAGGAACACCATCTCGCCAGGCGCCACGTGCAGGCTGACGTTGCTGAGGGCCTCGCGCCCATTGCGGTAGCGCTTGGCGACGCCCCCGAAAGTGATCATGCGTGCGCTCCGTCGACCAGCGCGCTGGCAAATGCCGCCGCATCGAAGAGCCCGAAGTCCTCGCTGTGCTCGCCCATTCCCACGAAGCGGATCGGTAGCGCGAGCTTGCGGGCGATCGCGACCACGATGCCGCCGCGCGCCGTGCCGTCGAGCTTGGTGATCACGAGGCCCGTGACGCCGATGGCGGCGTGAAACTGTTCGGCCTGCGCCAGCGCGTTCTGCCCCTGGTTGGCATCCAGCACCAGCAATACCTCGTGCGGCGCGCTGGGATCGGCGCGCGCGATCACGCGCCTGATCTTCTTCAGTTCCTCCATCAGGTGCGACTGGCTGTGGAGCCTTCCCGCCGTGTCGGCCAGCAGCACGTCGACGCCGCGCGCGCGCGCCGACTGCATCGCATCGAACATCACCGCGCCCGCATCAGCCCCCGCCGCCTGGGCGATCAGCAGCGAACCGCTGCGCTCGGCCCACACGCCCAGCTGCTCAATCGCCGCGGCGCGAAACGTGTCGCCCGCGGCGAGCATCACCTTGAGGCCCTGTGCATGCAGCCGCGCCGCCAGTTTGCCGATGCTGGTGGTCTTGCCTGAACCGTTCACGCCCACGATCAGCACCACGAAGGGTTTCGCATCGACCGCGACGCGCAGCGGCGCCTCGCAGGGCCGCAGCAGTTCAGTAAGCTGCGAGCGCAGCGCGGCGACCAATGCATCCGCGTCCGCGAGCTCATGGCGCGCCACGCGCGCGCGCAGCTCCTCGAGTATTTCCTGCGTGGCAGTCACGCCTACGTCCGCGCCGATGAGGCGCGTCTCCAGTTCCTCGAGCAGTTCACCGTCAATCTTGCGGCCCTGCAGCAGTCCGCGTATGTCGCGCGCGAGCGAGCTGCCGCCGCGATTGAGTCGCGCACGGAGCCGTCCGAAGAATCCCTGCGGGGCCTCGGCCGGCGAATCTGAGTGCGGTTGTGCTTCGGACATGCGTGGATTCTCTCATATGCGGTAGGCTTCGCCGCCATGAGCCACGAACGCGGCGCACAGACCCGGCGGTTGCGCATCATCGCCGGGCGCTGGCGCGGACGGCGCTGGCAGTTTCCGGCGAGCGACATCCGCCCCACCAGCGATCGCGTGCGCGAGACCCTGTTCAATTGGCTGCAGGGCAAGCTGGGCGGACGCCGGTGCCTGGACCTGTACGCTGGTTCGGGCGCGCTTGGCCTCGAGGCCTTGTCGCGTGGTGCCGCACACTGCGTATTCGTAGACCAGGACGGACAGGCGATCGCCAGGCTCGGTGATGTGCTGCGCGAATGGGGTGCCGAGTCCGGCCTGGCGCAGCTCGAACGCAGCAGCGCCGCGCAGTTCCTGTCACGCCCGGCGCAACCCTTCGACCTGGTGTTGCTTGATCCACCGTTCGCCGGTGACGAGCTCGCCAGAAGCGTTGCCCGGCTCGAATCGCAGCGCTGGCTGGCCGGCGGAGCGCTCATTTACCTCGAGCATCCGCGCAGTACGCCACTGGCCGGGCTGCCCGCGCCCTGGCAGTCGCTGCGCTCCGGCACGGCCGGCGCGGTCGGGTATGATCTGTACCAGCGCAATTGAAGGAGCGCGCCTTGTCTGCATCCCGCAAAGCCGTCTATCCCGGCACCTTTGATCCGATCACGCGCGGTCACGAAGACCTGGTGCGCCGCGCTGCCGGCATCTTCGACAGTGTGCTGGTCGCGATTGCCGCCAATCCCGGCAAGGTGCCGATGTTCGACATCGACGAGCGCGTCGCGCTGGCGCGCGGCGTGCTGGCCGAGATCCCCAACGTGCAGGTGGTCGGCTACACCGGCCTGACGGTGGAGTTCGCGCGCGCCCAGGGAATCGGCGTGATCGTGCGCGGGCTGCGCGCAGTGTCGGACTTCGAATTTGAATTCCAGCTGGCCAACATGGGCCGGCACATCGCTCCCGGCGTCGAGACGATGTTCCTGACGCCGAAGGAGCACTTCACCTTCATTTCCTCCACGCTGGTGCGCGAGATCGCCACGCTCGGCGGCAACGTCAGCGAGTTCGTGCATCCGCTGGTCGAGGCTGCATTTCGCCGCAAGGTAGGCAAGTAATGCGCAAAGCGCTGTGCGCGCCGGCGGCAAGCGCCGACCCGGTGACACGTTCCCTGCTGGCGGTCCTGGCCGCGTTGGCGTTGACGCTCGGTTACGCGCTGCCGCTGGCCGCCGCCGCGGATCCGGCTCCGACCGCTGCGCGGCCGGCTGCGCCTGGTCGGGCCGCCATCGCCAGCGCACATCCGCTCGCTACCGCGGCCGGGCTCGAGGTGCTGCGCGCGGGCGGCAACGCCTTCGATGCCGCCGTCGCGGTGAGCGCGGCGCTGGCAGTCGTTGAACCTACCGGTTCGGGGCTGACGGGCGGGGGCATCTATCTGCTGCACCGGCAGCAAGACGGCTTCGAGACCGCAATCGATGCGCGCGAATTCGCGCCAGCAGCGGCGAGCCGCGACATGTTCCTCGATGCGCAGGGCAATCCGGTGCCCGACCTGTCGACGCGCAGCGCGCTGGCCGCGGGCATCCCGGGCGAGCCGGCGGGCATGGCCCTGCTTGCGGCACGCTACGGGCGCTTGCCGGTGGCGCAGAGCCTTCAGCCTGCGATCCGCCTGGCGCGCGATGGTTTCGCGCAGTCGTCCCATCTGCACAATGCACTGCAGTCACACCTCGAGCAGTTCGCGGCGGAGCCCGAGGTAGCGCGCAATTTCCTGCGCGACGGCGCCGTGCCACCTGTGGGCACGCTGGTGCGGCAGCCGGAACTGGCGGCGACCCTCGAGTACCTGGCGCGCCACGGACTCGAGTCCTTCTACAAAGGTGAGATGGCCGCGCAGCTCGTCGCGGGCGTGCGCGCGCAAGGTGGCATCTGGACTGAAGCCGACCTGGCAGCGTACCGCGCCATCGAGCGTGCACCGATCGTCGGCCAGTACCGCGGCGCACGCGTGGTCTCGGCGCCGCCGCCGAGCTCAGGCGGCATTGCGCTCGTCGAGGCGCTCAACCTGCTGGCGCAATTCGATCTCAAGAACGCGATACCGGTCGAGCGCAAGCACCTCGTCATCGAGGCCATGCGTCGCGTGCATCGCGATCGTGCTCTGTACCTCGGCGATCCGGACTTCGTCACGGTGCCTGTGCAGCGCCTCACCAGTGTCGACTATGCGGCCGGGCTCGCCGCCTCGATCCGCACCGATCGCGCCACGCCGAGCAGCGCGCTGCCGGGCATCGGTGCGGGTGCGAATGCCGGTCCACAGACCACGCATTTTTCCGCGCTCGATCGTGACGGCAATCGCGTCGCTGCGACCATCACGCTGAACTTCGGCTTCGGCAGCGGGCGCATGATCGCCGGCACCGGCCTGTTCCTGAATAACGAGATGGACGATTTCTCCATGAAGCCTGGCGTGCCCAACGGTTACGGCCTGGTGGGCGCCGACGCCAACGCGATTGCCCCGCACAAGCGCATGCTCTCTTCGGTGACGCCGAGCTTCGTCGAGTCGGGCGATCGCGTGATGATCGGCGGTTCGCCCGGCGGGAGCCTGATCATCGGCATGGTGTTGCTGGCGACGCTCGATTTCGTCGACGGCCATTCAGCCAGCGAAATCGTCGCGGTGCCGCGCTTTCATCAACAGTATTCGCCCGACGTGGTTCGCTATGAAGCCGGCGCGTTCAGCGAAGACGAGATCAAGACGCTGACCGCGCAGGGCGACACGCTGCAGTCCGTGCCCTACCGCTGGGGCAATTTCCAGGCGGTGATCTGGAACCGTGCTACCGGCAGCGTTGAGGCGGCCTCCGATCCGCGCGCCGAGGGCGCCGGGGTCGTCGAAGGCGCTGCGCCCGTCGATGCCGGCCGCGCAGTCAGCGCGCCCGGCCGCAACTAGCGGCTTTTCACACTCCGCGGATTGCCGCGCCGGCGCACCGCGGCTCGGCGCGTCTTCTTCTTCTTCGTCTGCTTGCGTGCCTTGACAGCCGGGGGTTTCGCGCGCGGAACCTTCACCGCCACCTTCGGCGCGCGCCCGGCGCGCGGCAGCTTTTTCTCACGCGCCAGGTCGACGGCGCGCCACAGGTACCAGGCGGCAAGCGAGCGGTGCGGCGCCCAGCGCGTGCCGAATTCAGCCAGCGCGCGCGGCCGCGGCATGCCCTTGAGACCGTAGGCCATGCGAAAGCCGTTGCAGACGCCGAAGTCATCCACCGGCAGTATGTCAGGACGGCCGAGCTGGAACATCAGCATCATCTCGACCGTCCAGCGGCCGATGCCGCGCACCTGCGTGATGCGCTCGACGATGGCGTCGTTGTCCAGTGCGTGCAGTTCGGCGACCGTGGGCACTACGCCGCTGATGACCTTGTCCGCCAGGTCGCGCAGCGCGCGGATCTTGGCAAAGGAAAAGCCAGCCCCGCGCAGCGCGGCGTCGGCAGTCGCGATGACCGCTGCCGGCTCGGGAAATTCCCCCGGCGCGTATAGCGCCGTGAAGCGTGCGAGTATCCGCTTGGCGACGGCGCCGTTCAGCTGCTGGTGTGCGATCGCGCTTGCAAGCGTCTCGAATGGCGGCCGTTCGTGGCTCGTTTCGATCGTGCAGGGGCCGGCGGCGGCGATGAGCCGCGCCATCACGGGGTCGCATTGCGCGAGCGCGCGCTCGCGGCGGCGCAGCGTGCGGCGGTCTACTGTTGGCATTGCGGGCAATAGTACGTCGAGCGCTGCCCCTGGGTAATCTGCCGGATTGGCGTGCGGCAGCGGCGGCAGGGGAGTCCGGCGCGCTCGTAGACATAGAGCTTCTGCCGGAAGTAGCCCGCCTCGCCATCGGCGCCGACGTAGTCGCGGAGCGTCGTGCCGCCGACGCGTATCGCGGCGCTCAGCACGCGGCGTATGGCCGCGGCGAGCCGGGCGCATTCGGCCAGGCTCAGCGAGCGCGCGGCGCGGCGCGGCCGGATGTGCGCGCGGAACAACGCCTCGCTGGCGTAGATGTTGCCGACCCCGGTGATCAGCCGCCCGTTCAGCAGCAGCAGCTTGATCGCGACGCGCCGCCGCCGCGTGACGCGGTGGAGATAAGCGCCATCGAACCCCGGCTCGAGCGGTTCGGGTGCGAGATCGCGCAGCAGCCGATGCAGTGTCGGGTCGGCCGTGGTGTACAGGCAGCTGCCGAAGCGGCGCGGATCGTTCAGCCGCAGCACCTGGCCCGAGTCCAGCTGCAGTTCGAAATGATCGTGCTTCAGGAGTGGCGTGGCCTGCGGCAGTACGCGCAGGTTGCCCGACATGCCCAGGTGCATGATCAATGTGCCGCAATCGAAGCGCAGCAGCAGGTATTTCGCGCGCCGTTCCACGGCGCGTACGCGCTGGCCACGCAGCGCCGCATCGAGTCCTGGCGTGACCGGCCAGCGCAGTCGCCGCTCATGGACAAGGACCGCGGTGACACGGCGGCTGCGCAGGTGCGGCTCGATGCCGCGGCGTGTGGTCTCGACTTCCGGCAGTTCGGGCAATTCAACCTCGCGGGCAGGATTGCAGAAACGAAAAACCCGCCAGGTGGCGGGCTTTATCCTCGTCAGGCGGGCAGGCCGCTGGGCGGCGCCAAGCCTACTTGATCTTGGTTTCCTTGTAGCCGACGTGCTTGCGCACCACCGGATCGAACTTGCGGACTTCCATCTTCTCCGGGTGCAGGCGCTTGTTCTTCATCGCCACGTAGAAGTGGCCGGTGCCGGCCGAGGACAGGAGCTTCACTTTTTCACGCATGATGCTGGGCTCTCGAGGGAGTGGTGGGCGCGGGCTTCAGATCCGCTCGCCGCGGGCGCGCAGGTCGGCGACCACCGCGTCGATGCCGAGCTTGTCGATGGTGCGCAGGCCATTGCCGGAAATGCGCAGGCTGATCCAGCGCTTCTCGGTCTCGAGCCAGAAACGCTGCTGGTGCAGGTTCGGCAGAAAGCGGCGCCGCTTGCGGTTGTTGGCGTGGGACACGTTGTTGCCCACAACCGGACGCTTACCTGTGACCTGGCAGACGCGGGACATTTCACTAATCCTTATAAATCAATCACTTAACTGGAAGCCTGGCCCGCTAAGCAGCGGTCGAAGGGCGGGCTTTATACCAGTCCTTGCCAGTAGGAGCAACTCGCGCAATGGCCTAGAGCAGGCCGCGCTCGCAGAACGACAGGCAGCCGCCCTCGCCGACGATGCAATGATCGAGCACGCGGATATCGACCAGCGCCAGGGCTCGCGCAACCGGGCGGTGATCAGTTCATCCGCCTGGCTGGGTTCGGTGACACCGGAGGGGTGGTTGTGCGCCAGGATCACGGCCGCCGCATTGCGGCGCAGGGCCTGTTTGACCACTTCGCGCGGGTGCACGCTGGCGCCATCGATGGTGCCGCGAAACAGCTCATCGAAGGCGATCAGACGGTGACGGTTGTCGAGGTGCAGGCAACAGAACAGCTCGTGCGGCTGGTCGCGCAGCCGCGCGATCAGGAAGCGGTGCGTGGCGGCCGGTGAATCGAGCAGTGGGCCGCTGCGCAGGGCCTCGGCATAATGCCGGCGTGCCAGCTCGAGCGCGGCCTGCAGCCGGCAGTAGCCCGCCTCACCCAGCCCCTTCGTGGCCAGTAGCGCGGCGCGGTCGGCGCTCAGCAGCTCGCGCAGGGAATGATGAGTGCTCAGCATCCCGCGGGCCAAGTCGACTACATTGCTGCCCCGCAGCCCCGAACTGCCAAGCACGAGCGCCAGCAACTCGGCGTCGGACAGCTGCTGGGCACCCGCGGCCAGCAGTTTTTCACGTGGCCGCTCGCCGGCCGGCCATTGCTGCAGGTTCATGTGATGTGGGTCACGCCTCGATCGGGTAGCGGATGAGTTTCATTCTCGGCTGATATGGCCTTTGCATGCGATGGACATATCGGGTGGGCATGGCATGAAACAGCAGGCGTGGCCGATAATGCGCGCATGCTTGGCAAACACGTCCTGCTGGGTGTGACCGGCGGCATCGCCGCCTACAAGAGCGCCGAACTGGTGCGCCGGCTGGTCGAGCGCGGCGCCGAAGTGCAAGTCGTCATGACGGCCTCGGCGCGCGAATTCATCGGCGCCACCACTTTCCAGGCGCTTTCGGGTCGGTCGGTGCGCGACAGTCTCTGGGACGCGGCGGCCGAGGCCGCCATGGGCCACATCGAACTCGCGCGCTGGGCGGATCTCGTGCTGGTCGCGCCCGCCAGCGCAGATTTCCTCGCGCGCCTCGCCGGTGGCCGTGCGGACGACCTGCTCGCCACGCTGTGCCTCGCGACCAATGCGCCGATCGTCGTGGCCCCGGCCATGAATCAGCAGATGTGGGCCAACGCCGCGACGCAGGCAAACGTTGCCACGCTCGCGCAACGCGCGGTGCGCATCCTGGGTCCGGCGAGCGGCGAACAGGCCTGTGGCGAAGTCGGTCCCGGCCGCATGCTGGAACCCACCGCGATCGCCGATCTGGTCGAGCCGCTGTTGATCGGCCCCGGGCCATTCAGCGGCCGGCGCGTGCTGATCACGGCCGGGCCGACGCGCGAATGCCTCGACCCGGTGCGCTTCGTCAGCAATCGGAGCTCCGGCAAGATGGGGTACGCCGTGGCACAGGCTTTCCGCGCGGCCGGCGCCGAAGTGGTGCTGGTCAGCGGTCCGGTTTCGCTGCCGGTGCCCGCCGGCGTGCGCTGCGTCTGTGTCGAAAGCGCGGCGCAGATGTACGCAGCCGTGCAGAAGGAACTGCCCACGACGCAACTGTTGGTTGCCACCGCGGCCGTGGCCGACTATCGCCCGGTGGAAGTGGCCAAACGCAAGATCAAGAAGCAAGCGAACACGCTGACGCTCGAGATGACGCGCACCACCGACATCCTGGCGAGTGTGGCGGCGCTCGCGCATCGCCCGTACATCGTCGGCTTCGCGGCCGAGACCGACTCGGTCGAGCAGCACGCGCGCGAAAAACTGCTGCGCAAGAACCTCGACATGATCTGCGCCAACGAAGTAGGCGCCGCCAAGGCCTTCGATTGCGAGGACAACGCCTTGCTGGTGCTGTGGCGCGGCGGCGGCCGCGCCGAACTGGCCCGCGCGCCCAAGCGCGAGCTGGCCACCGCACTGGTGGCGCTGATCGCCACCCAGTACCAGGCCACTGCGCGCTCCGAGGCTTGCTGAATCTTGGCTGATTCCACGCGCCGCTCCCTGCAGGTGCGGATACTCGATGCGCGCATCGGCAACGAGTTTCCGCTCCCGGCCTACGCGACCGAAGGCTCGGCCGGACTCGACCTGCGTGCCTGCATCGGCGCGCCCCTGCTGCTCGAACCGGGGCGTGCCGAGCTCATTTCAACCGGGCTGTCGATACACGTCGCGGATCCGGGCCTCGCGGCGGTGATCCTGCCGCGCTCGGGCCTGGGCCATAAACATGGCGTGGTGCTGGGCAACCTCGTGGGCCTCATCGACTCCGACTACCAGGGGCCGCTGATGGTCTCCTGCTGGAACCGCGGCGCCAATGCCTACACCGTGCAACCGGGCGAGCGCATCGCCCAACTCGTCATCGTGCCGGTGGTGCAGGTGGAATTGGATATTGTGTCGGAGTTTGCCGCCAGCGATCGCGGCAGCGGGGGCTTCGGCCACACGGGCCGCGGCTAGCTCGGCCGGCGCCGAGCCTGGTCCGGACTGGTCCGGACTGGTCCGGCCTAACCCGGCGAGGGGTTCGCAGTCAGCTCGCGATAGCGCGCGATGTCCGCTTCGAACTGCGCGCGCACGGTGATCTGCTCCTGCTTGCGCCGGTCCATCGAGCGGTGTTGCGCACGCACTTCGTTCGAGGCGCGCACCAGCTGTTCGGCCAGGTCATCCGGCATGCGCCGCGCGTCGGGCTTGGTGTTGTAGGGTTTGTAATTCAACGCCCGCTGCTGCAGCGTCTTGAGCCGCGCTTCGATTGATTCGATGTAGGCGATGGTCGCCTTGATCTGGCCGTCGATCTGGTCGAGCCGCTCGTCGCGCAGCCGCTCGATGTCCTTGGTTGAGGTGTAGGTGGTCAGGAGGAACCGATCGTGCTGCGCGCGGTCCTCAATGGCCTGCGTTTTCTTGCGGTCCTCAGCGAGCTGCTGTGCGTTCTTCTCCGCGTCCACGCGCTGGATTTCGACGCCCTGGCTGTTCAGCACCCGCCGCTCCTGCTGCGCATATTCGGGCGGCACGGCGTCGCCGTAATGGCGCTCGCCATTCTTGTCGACCCAGCTGTAGTTCGGGCGCGAGGAGGAGTCGGCCGCCATGGCTGGTACCGCCAGCATGAGGGCGGTCGCGGCGGCGACGCTGCCCAGAACCCTGATTATGTCAGGCATTACACCAATCCTAATTGCGCCGAAGTTCTGCCCGGCCCCCAATTGTCCACGAAGCCGGGCGCAGGGCAAGTGCAGGACTCCTCAATTCGCGATCCCGTACTGCGCCCGGTAGGCGCGGAGCGAGGCCAGCTGCGCCGGCTCGAAGCCGCGCACGCCGCGGCCCGCGAGCGCCTCGATCAGTCCGCCCAGGGAAAGGATGCTCACGCAGCGCAGCCCGTACTGCGATTCGAGCTCCTGGACCGCCGAGCGTTCGCCCTGGCCGCGCTCCTGGCGATCGAGCGCCAAGGCCACTCCGACCGGCTCGGCCCCGGCGGCCCTGATCAGCTCGATCGATTCGCGGATCGCCGTGCCCGCGGTGATCACGTCATCGACGATCACCACGCGCCCCTTGAGGGGACTCCCGACAATCGTGCCCGCCTCGCCGTGTGCCTTCGCTTCCTTGCGGTTGAAGGCCCAGGGCAGGCTGCGCCCTTCATGTTCCGCAAAGGCGATCGCGCAGGCGCTCACCAGCGGGATGCCCTTGTAGGCAGGACCAAACAGCATATCGAAGCCCAGGCCCGAGCGGGCGAGGGCGGCGGCGTAGCAGCGGCCGAGACGCGCGAGCGCCGCGCCGTCGTTGAACAAGCCGGCGTTGAAGAAATAGGGGCTGACGCGTCCGGACTTGAGCGTGAACTCGCCAAAGCGCAAGGCCTGGTGCTCGAGGGCCAGCGCCAGGAAATCCTGCTGGTAATCGTGCATGCGCGGCAGGCTATCATGTCCACATGCGGGTGATCACGCTCAACGTCAACGGCCTCCGGTCGGCCGCCAGCAAGGGACTGTTCCCGTGGCTGGCGCAGCAGCACGCCGACGTGATCTGCCTGCAGGAAGTGCGCGCGCGCGAGGATCAGTTCGCGGGCCACGACATCTCGCTGCCGGGCTACCACGCGGCCTACTATCCGGCAGAACGGCCCGGCTATGCGGGGGTGGCGCTGTATTCGCGGCAGGAGCCGCAGCGGCTGGTGCGTGGCTTCGGCGTGAGCGAGTTTGACAATGAAGGGCGCTACCTGGAGGCGCAGTTCCCCGCAGTAGCCGTGGTCTCGCTCTACCTGCCATCAGGTTCGTCCGGGCCGGAACGACAGGCGTCGAAAGACAGGTTCCTCAAGAAATTCATGCCGCACCTGCGCGCACTCAGGCGCCGGCGGCGGCCGTACATCCTGTGCGGCGACTGGAACATCGCGCACCGGGAGATCGATCTTCGGAACTGGAAGCCGAACCAGAAAAACTCCGGCTTCCTGCCACACGAACGCGCCTGGCTCGACGAGCTGTTCGATGAAGTCGGCTTCATCGACGCCTTCCGTCACGTGAATGACGGGCCAGACCAGTACACCTGGTGGTCGAACCGCGGCCAGGCCTGGGCCAGGAACGTCGGCTGGCGCATCGATTACCAGGTCGCGAGTCCCGCGCTCGCGGGCGCGCCGCGCGCGGCGCAAATCTACAAGGCGGCGCGGTTCTCCGATCACGCGCCGCTGATCATGGACTACGAACTTTGAGTACGGGCCCCGCCGGCCGCGTCCCCAGGCCGGGCCCCAACGTCGCCGCCGCCGGCGTGGGCGCGGGGGCGGGCGACTGGCTTGCGGCGCTGCGTGTCTATCTGCAGCCGCGCATGCTGAGCATGCTGTTGCTGGGCTTCTCGGCCGGGCTGCCCTTTTATCTCGTATTTCAGACGCTATCAGCCTGGCTGCGGCAGGCGCACGTGGAGCGTTCGACTATTGGCATGCTGGCCTGGGTCGGGACGATGTACTCGTTGAAATTCCTGTGGGCGCCGATCGTCGATCGCGTGCATCTGCCGCTCCTGACGCGCGTGCTGGGGCGGCGACGCAGCTGGATGTTGCTGGCGCAATTTGGCATCGCCACCTGCCTCGTTAATCTCTCGCTCTGCGATCCGATGGTCAGCGTGATGCGCATGGCCCTGTGGGCCCTGTTCCTGGCATTTTGTGCGGCAACGCAGGACATCGCCATTGACGCCTGGCGCATCGAATCGGCGGCCGTAACGCAGCAGGGCGCGATGGCGGCGGCGTACCAGCTCGGCTACCGCGGGGCGCTCATTACGGCGAGCGCCGGTGCCTTCGTCGTTGCCGACCATTTCGGTTGGCGCGCGACCTACACCACCATGGCGGCGCTGGTGTCGATCGGCGTGCTGACCACGCTGCTCGCTGCCGAGCCAACGGCAGCGCCGCGCGCCACTGTGGATACGCGCGAGCAGCGCGTGGCCGACTGGCTGGCGCTGCGCGCGCACTGGCCGGAGTCGCTGCAGCACGCCGGAGTCTGGTTCGTCGGCGCTGTGGTCTGCCCGCTGATTGATTTCTTCAGCCGCTACGGCCCACTGCTGGCGGTCATCACGCTGTTGTTCATGGGCAGCTATCGGCTGACCGAATTCACGATGGGCTCGATGGCTAACCCCTTCTACATCGATCGCGGCTTTACGCTCACGCAGATTGCCGCGGTGGTCAAGCTCTATGGCCTGGCCATGTCGCTGGTCGGCGTGGTCATCGCGGGCTTTGTGATCGCGCGCCTCGGGTTGCTGCGCTCGCTGGTGATCGGCAGCGTCATGATCATGCTCTCGAATGTCGGCTTCTCGCTGCTGGCGCGTGCAGCGGCGCCGACGCTGCTCGAGCTTGGACTGGTAAACGCCTTCGACAATCTCGCGCAAGCGATGCACGGTACGGCGCTGATCGCGTTCCTTTCCAGCCTCACGAGCGTGCGCTACACCGCCACGCAATACGCACTGTTCTCATCACTGTATGCGCTGCCTGGCAAGATTCTCGAAGGCCTGTCGGGTTTTGTGGTGAACGCGGTGGGATATTCGTGGTTTTTCATTTACACCGCATCGTTGAGCGTGCCGGCGCTGCTGCTGCTGTTGCTGCTGCACCGGCGTGGCCTGTTCACCGCGGCGCGCGCGCGCGCCTGAAGCGCGGCCGGCCCCGATGGAGATCGATCTCGAGCGCGTGTTGTGCCGCTTGAGCGAGCTGGACGCCACGGGTTGCCGCGAATTCCGACTCGGCGGTGGCGAGTGGCCGGCGCTCGGCTTCGCCCTCAAGGCGGGAGCTGAGGTGCATGCCTACCTGAATCGCTGCGCGCACCAGGCGCTGCCGTTGAACATGTTGCCGGACAGGTTCCTGACGCACGACGGCAGCCTGATCCTGTGCACGGCACACGGGGCGCTGTTCGAGAAGCGCACGGGCTTTTGCGTGTCGGGGCCCTGTTTCGGGGCCTCGCTCGAGCGCGTTGCCGTGCAGGTCGTGGCGGGTTTGGTACTGCTGGACGAGGCCGTCGACGTGGCTGCGCTGGTGGCGCGATTCGCCTAGGGGCTGTGCCCACCTGGGGCATCGCTGCGGCGACGCTCATTCGAACAAATCGAGGCCCTCCAGCCGGTCGGCGCGCAGCTGCCGGTCTTCTTCGTCGTTCGGATCGCGATCGGCGCGGCCGTCTTCCGGTTCGACGTCGACCGAGCCACTCCAGTCTTCGGGCGCCTCGGCTTCTTCGATCGCGCCGCTCGCGCGCTGTGAACGCCAGTCGTCGAAATCAAATTCCTCGACCGTGCCGTCGAAGTATTGCACCTCGATCGTGCCATCGGCGGCGTCAAAGGCCACGACCTCGAGCAACTCGCCGCTGCTCAGGCGGTACCACTCGCCGATGCCGGGTCGCTGCATGTTCATGGCGTAGCCTCCGCAATGATGTTGCTCCCGGCTCCGGTGCGGATCAAGCGCTATCGCAAATGATTTTGCGTGATGCGCCGCATCAGCCAGCGTGCTCGTAGACCAGGTCACACACGGCGTGTCCCAGCCGCAACCCGCGCTGCTCGAAGCGGGTCGCCGCACGCACTGCCTGGCCGTCGCCAGCCTGCAGCGCCAGCGGCGCCAGTGACGCGCAGGCATCAAGCACGAGTCGCATGTGCTGCGCATACGGTTCCCAGTCGGTCGCCAGGTGCAGCCGCCCGCCACGGCGCAGCCGGCTCGCGACCAAAATGGCGAAGTCCGGCTGGATCAGGCGCCGCTTGTGATGGCGTTTCTTGGGCCAGGGATCGGGAAACAGGATCTGTGCTTCATCAAGCGCCTCCGGCGCGATCCTCAAGCGCAGCACTTCGACCGCGTCCTGCTCGATGACGCGCAGGTTGGCAAGGCCCGCGACAGAGGCGGCGCGCAGCAAGTGGCCGATGCCGGGCCGGTGCACCTCGACGCCCAGGAAATTTCGCTGCGGCTCCGCGGCCGCGCGCGTGGCCAGGTGATCACCGTTGCCGAAGCCGATTTCCAGCGTGCACGGGGCGCTGCGCCCGAACAGGGTTGCGAGTTCCAACGGATTGTCGCCGGCGCGCACCCCGTACCGCGGCCACAGTTCCAGCAGCGCACGCTGCTGCGCGTCCGTCATGCGTCCAGCGCGCCGGACGAAGGAACGCACCGCGCGCAGGTTCATCAGGCCTTGCGCTTGGCGCCGCCGCCGCCGCCGGTCGGCCGGCTCGCGGCCGTCGGCCGGGTGCCGCCCACCGTCCGGCCGCTGCCCGCCGCGGGCGCGGTAGGCGCGCCGGGCGGGTTGGCAAACTCCCGCGCCTTGCTACGCAGCCATTTCAGCAGCACCTGGAGCTTCGGCATCGCGAGGTAGGCTTCCGGACAGACGAAGTAGTAGGCGCGGGGACAGGGCAGGGCCGTGGTGCTCGCGAGCGCCAGCCGGCCGAGCTTGATGTCGCCGGCCGCGAGGCACCAGCGCGTCAGGCCCAGCCCCTGGCCCTGCTCGGCCGCGGTCAGCACGGCGACCGAATCGTCGTAGGCCGTGCCGTGCTCCATCCAGTCGCGATCGGCGTCGGGCCGGTTCCACAGCTGCCAGGGCTCGTCCGAGGAGCGCAGCAGCGGGTAGCGCTTAAGGTCGGCTGTCTCGCGCACGGGGCCAAAGCGCTGGTACAGCTCGGGACTGCAGACCAGCACGAACCACTCGTCGAGCAGCTTCTCGCAGTGCAGCCCAGGCTCCGGCCCAGTGGTCATGCGGAGCGCGCCATGGAAATCGGTCTGGCTGAAATCCACCGCTGCGCGCGAAGTGTGGATGCGCAACTGCAAGTCGCCCTGCTGGTCGTGCAGCTGCGGCAGCCGCGGCAGCAGCCACTTCTGCAGGAACGAGGCGAGCGTCGATATGTTGAGCGTGCCGGCTGTGCGGCTCTGGCGCAGCTGGTGCAGCGCGGTCTGCAGGTCGCCCAGTCCGCGGCGCACGCCCGGCAGCAGCAGCATGCCCTCGGGCGTCAGCTCGATGCTGCGGCCCGCGCGCCGGAATAGCGGCACCTGCAGGTAATCCTCGAGTGTCCTGACCTGCATGCTCACCGCAGCCGGGGTGACGTGCAGGGTCTCTGCGGCGTCGGCGAAACTCATCTGCGTGGCGACCGCTTCGAACACGCGCAGCGCGTTGAGCGGCAACCGGTCGAATGCCAAGGCGCTGGTCTTTTCCTGAATGCGTCGTCTTGCCATCACGCCGGCCTTTCGTTGGCGGGCCTGGGAAACCACAGTGTGAAGCAGCTGCCGCGCTGGGCGGCGCCGGTGCTGACCGTGATGCGCGCGCCGTGCAGGTCGGCGATCCGCTTCACGATCGACAGGCCCAGCCCGCTGCCGTAGTCGTGCGTGGCGCTGGCGCGGTAAAAGCGCTCGAATATGCGCGCGCGCTCATCCGGCACAATGCCCACGCCTTCATCGTTGATTGCCAGTTCGACACCGTCGGCCAGAGTATCGCAGGAAATCACCACGCGGGTATCCGGGCGCGAATAGCGTATGGCGTTGTCAACCAGGTTACGCAGCAGCACGCCGAGCAGCTCGCGGTCACCACACACCGGTGCCGGCTCGGTGCTCGCCCCGATCTCCACCTGGCGGCGCAAGGCGAAGCGTTCGTGCTCGGCGATCTGCGCGTGCACGAGCGGCGCGAGGTCGACCACCTCGAAGCGCTGCGGCAGGCTGGCGCTCGCATCGACCCGCGCCAGTGCCAGCAATTGTTCGATCAGCCGGCCGCTGCGATCCACGCTCGCCAGCAGGTTTACCGAGGCGGTGGTGAATTCCTCCGGCGTGCGCGCACCCTGCATGACCTGGGTATTCGCGCGGATGGCCGCCAGCGGCGTGCGCAACTCGTGCGCCGCGTCGGAGGTGAAGCGCCGCTCGAAGGCCAGCGTCTCGCGCATGCGCGCGAGCGCGCGCAGGTTGCCCAGGCTCCGCGCGATGATCCACCACAGCAGCGCAATGCTCAGCGGCACCAGCAACGCCAGCGCTATCGCCAGCCGCCAGAAGATGGCGCGCGGCAGCACCTGCCGGTACTTCTGCGACTCGACGATCTGCAGCTGCATGGTGTGCTGGCGATTCCAAAGCGCGAAGCTCCGCCAGGGCGCGCCGTCGATGCGCGTCCAGCCGAAGCCGCTGGCATCGAGCGGCACGAACGGCGTCGCCGGCGCGTCGGCGGTGCGATAGGCCGCGCGCATGTCGTCGGTCCAGACCTGGAAGCGGAACGAGTAGGGATCGTGGTCGGTCTCGGCCTCGATCAGTGCGACGCCGAGCGTGCGGCCGTGCTCGTTCATCTCATGCTGCGCCAGCTGCAGCAGCAGCACGCCGGTCTCACGCAGCGAGTCGTCATAGAGCCGCTGGCTGCTGGCGCGCGCTTCAAGGAATATCAGCCCCGCGCCCACGCTCATCAGGCAGCAGGTGGCGGCAATCGTGAAGGCCAGCAGGCGGCCGCGCGCCGCGCCACCGAGCGGGAGTTCAGCTGGCGGCGCTGGCGGCTTGGCGACTCTCCGGAACATCGATCATGTAGCCGTGGCCGTGCACCGTGCGGATGAGCTCGCGGCCGAGCTTGCGACGCAGGTGATGGACGTGCACTTCGACGGCGTTGCTCTCGATGTCATTGCTCCAACTATAGAGCGCGTCCTGGAGTTGCGTGCGACTTTGCACCCGGCCGCGGTGTTCGAGCAGCTGCAGCAGCAGGGCGAACTCGCGGGCAGTCAGGGCGATGGTGCTGTTACCGCGCCGTACGCTGTGCGAGGCGGGGTCGACCCGCAGCGTGCCGTGCTCGACGATAGCGGCCGCGCGCCCACGCGCGCGGCGCGCGGCGGCCCGGAGCCGCGCTCCCAGTTCATCGAGGTCGAAGGGCTTGACCAGGAAATCGTCCGCCCCGGCATCCAGCCCCAGCACGCGCTCTGGAATGTCGTCGCGCGAGGTGATGATGATGACCGGTTGCTGGTAGCCGCCACGGCGGAGCTTTTCGAGCAGCTGCATGCCGCCCTGGCGGGGGAGCCCCAGGTCGAGCAGCACCGCGGCGTAGTCATTGGCCAGGGCAGCTGCCTCGCCGGTGACCCCATCACGCACCCAGTCGACTGCGTGGCCCTGTTGCTGGAGGCCGGTTTGCACCGCTTTGCCGAGCATGGCGTCGTCTTCGATTAGCAGCACTCGCATAGCGCCTCCTCGAGCCCACCCGGCGGAAAGCGCCGGATCGCAGATTGAGGCTATGTTACGGCTATTAAGGAATCCTTACGCGTCTTAATAATGCGTCACTTCAGTATTTAGCCACGGATCAAGGCGCGGAAGGCACCCAGCAGGGCGGCCAGCACCAGCAGGGCTGCGGGTCCCATGCTCAGCGCAAAGCCCGCGCTGCGTTTGCCGGGATCGCTGATGTATGAAAAGTAATAGATCGTGCGCCCCACGAGGTAGACCACGCCCAGGATCGCCGCGTACGCGGGCGGCCAGTACTTTGCCGCGAGCCACAGGGCTGGCAGGAATACCAGCAGGCACTCCACCGTATTCATCTGCACGCGGTAAAGCCGCTCGA
Organism: Gammaproteobacteria bacterium; assembly: GCA_025359205.1. Classification (GTDB taxonomy): domain Bacteria; phylum Pseudomonadota; class Gammaproteobacteria; order Steroidobacterales; family Steroidobacteraceae; genus FEN-1191. The sequence continues at coordinate 23,711 of JANYHD010000039.1, read as the reverse complement.
AGATCGGGTTTCCGGTGGTAGCCGGCGCTGCGATCCCGTACTTGCCGCGGGCCAGCGCCACCATTGTTCCGAACACGAACAACTGCGCGACGGCCAGCATTCCGACGATATCGACCCAGGCCATGGTTGTACTCCAGCAAGTCGACTTGAATGGATTCGCCCGTGCGCGGCGCTCAGGCGCCGGCCGTCAGCCAATCGGGTTCCGGCAGCTGCGCGAATGCGTGGCGCAGGGCCTCGCTCCAGGTGGCGCGGATGCCGGAGAAGTAGGCGTTGTCGTCGCCGATGGTGACGTGGCGCGCCACGCGCAGCTGGTCGCGCCGGATCATGACCAGGTCCAGCGGCAGGCCTACCGAGAGATTTGAGCGGATGGTCGAATCCATCGAGATGAGCGCGCACTTGGCGGCCTGGTTGAGGCTGCTGCTGCGGCGGATCACGCGATCGATGATCGGCTTGCCGTACTTCGACTCGCCGATCTGGAAATAGGTGTTGTCGGGCGTGGCTTCGATGAAATTGCCGGCGGCGTAGATCGAGAACAGCCGCGGTGTCTCGCCGGCTATCTGCCCGCCCAGCACCAGCGCGGTGTTGAACTCGACCGCGAAGCTGCGCAGCGCCTCCGCGTCGTGGCGGTGCACCTCGCGCAGCGCATCGCCGACGCAGCGGGCGGCATCGAACATCGAGTGGACGTTCATGAGGTTGGGCGACTCGCCGCCGCTTTGCAGGCGCTCGCGCAGGATGCTCATCACCGACTGCGAGACGGCCAGGTTGCCGGAAGTCTGCAACACCAGGACCCGCTCGCCGGGCTGCTCAAATACAGTGGTCTTGCGAAACGTGCCGATCTGATCGACGCCGGCGCTCGTGCGCGAGTCAGACAGGAACACCAGGCCGGTGTCGAGCAACATTCCAACGCAATAGGTCATGCTTCCTGATCGGCGCCGGTCTACTGTTGGCCGACTTCCCCTGCAACCTGCACCGTGACCTGTAGTGTCTCATTTCCACCGCCCCGGCGCATGCCGCGCACCGGCGCCGCGTCGAGATAGTCGCGCCCCACCGCAAGACGGCAGTGATCCGCACCCGCCAGGCTTGCATGGGTGACATCCAGTCCCAGCCACGCGGCCTCCTTTTCCTGCCACACATCGACCCAGGCGTGACTGGCGGCGTCGCTCGCGCCGCCGGCGAGCAGGTACCCGCTCACATAGCGCGCCGGCACGCGGGCCGCGCGGCAGCACGCCAGGAACACATGCGCCTGGTCCTGGCACACGCCCTCCCCACGGTGCAGGGCCGTGACCGCGGTATCGGCGACGGTCGTGGTGCCGGGACGATATTGCACGGCGTCGCGGACCGCATGGGCCAGGCCCAGCAGCTGCGCCGCGTTCGCGGCACCGGCGGGCAGACTGGTGGCTGCAAGCGCGCCGATGGCGGCATCGGCCGTCGTCAGCGTCGTGGCCGCGAGGTAGGCCAGCGGCGCTATCGGCCCGCGCTCAAAAATCAGCGGGCCGCCATCGAGCACGTCGACCGTGCCGTCAACGGTGATGCAGATCTCGCGATGCGGTTCGTCCACCGTCAGCAGGTGGGCCACGTTGCCGTGCGCGTCCACCTGCTCGGTGCGCCGCCCCGGCGTGCTCATCTGCCAGTTAAGGCTGCGCTGGCCGCGCTCGCGGCGCGGCGTGAGCCGCAGGCTCTGCACGCTGTAGCGCACAGCCTCGTCGTACTGGTAACGCGTCTCGTGGCGGATGTGCAGCAGCATGGTCTAGCCCGTGTAGCCGGCAACAAGGAAGTCGGCGCCGATGCGATCGGCAAGCCCGTTGAGCCGGCCCTGCACCTGGTCGAGGAATTGCGGCACGCCTCCCGCGCACAGTTCCTCAAGCCGTCCGTAGCGGAAGCGGGCATGCAGCTCGCCGGCATAGCGTTCAGTCTCGCCGGACCGCTCGTGATGCACGGCATTGAGATTGTACAGCAGGTAGTACAGCGCACAATGGACCGAGCGCGGCATGGCGGGATTGAGCAGCAGCAGCTCGGTCACGCGCCAGGGCGTAACCGATTCGCGGTACACCTTGCGATACACCTCGAAGGCGGACAGCGCGCGCAGCAGCACCGCCCACTCGGAGGCCTCGGTGAGCAAGCGCTCGCCCGCGCCGCCCGGATCGCGCCAGCGGGCTTCCAGCAGCCGCGTGGTCGCATCGGCCCGCTCGATGAAGGTGCCGATCGCGGTGAAGTGATAGGCCTCGTCGCGCAGCATTGTGCCGACCGTTACGCCGCGCGTCAGGTGCGAGCGGTACTTGACCCACTCGATGAAGTTGGCGACGTCGATGTTCTCGGTGTTGCCGCCGAATGCGCGCGAATCCAGGAATGTGGCATTGAGCGTCTCCCACAATTCGGCGGTGACCGTGCCGCGCACCGCGCGTGCGTTCTCGCGCGCGCGGCTGAGGCAGGAGAGGATGCTGCCGGCGTGGCCGCGGTCGAATGCCAGGAAACGCAGCGCCGTGCGGGCGACCACTTCGTCGTGCCGCAGCCGGTACGCCTCCATCATGCCGAGCGATGTGAGCGTGGCCTGCCATCCCTGCACCAGCGCCTCCGGCGTGCGTGGCAGGAGCGAGAGCCGGTAGTGTGCGTCGAGCATGCGTGCGAGGTTCTCCGCGCGCTCGACGTAACGGCTCATCCAGTACAGGTGGTCGGCGGTGCGGCTCAGCATGGTGCGAACGTCCCGGTCACGCGCCCAGCACCCAGGTGTCCTTGGTGCCGCCGCCCTGCGAGGAGTTGACCACCAGCGAGCCTGCGCGCAGGGCGACGCGGGTCAGGCCGCCCGGCACGATGGTGATCTCGCGACCGGACAGCACGAAGGGGCGCAGGTCGATGTGGCGCGGGGCGAGCCCCTGCTCGGTAAACGTGGGCGAGGTCGACAGCGCGAGCGTCGGCTGGGCGATGTAGCGTTCCGGAGCGGCAAGAATCTTGTGGCGGAATTCCTCGATCTGCGCACGCGTGGACGCTGGACCGATCAGCATGCCGTAGCCGCCGGCACCATGCACTTCCTTGACCACCAGCTCCGCCAAGTGCGCCAGCACGTATTCGCGGTCGGCTTCGCGCCGCAGTATCCACGTCTGCACGTTGGCAATGAGCGGTTCTTCGCCCAGGTAGAAGCGGATCATCTCGGGCACGTAGGGGTAGATGGACTTGTCGTCGGCAATCCCGGTGCCGATGGCGTTGGCGATGGTCACATGCCCGGCGCGATAGGCCGTGAGCAGGCCGGGCACCCCGAGCATCGAGTCCGCCCGGAACGCCAGCGGGTCGAGGAAGTCGTCGTCGATGCGGCGGTACACGACATCGACGCGCTGCGGGCCGCTGGTCGTGCGCGCGTACAGGAAATCATCGCGGATGAACAGGTCCTGGCCTTCCACCAGTTCAATGCCCATCTGCTGCGCCAGGAAAGCGTGTTCAAAGTAGGCGCTATTGAACGCGCCTGCGCTCAGCAGCATGACGGTCGGGTCCGTGACGCCGGGCGGTGCGACGCTCTTGAGGTTCTCGAGCAGCACGTCCGGGTAGTGCTCCACGCTTGCCGCGGCATGCGCCGCAAACAGATCGGGGAACAGCCGCATCATCATCTTGCGGTTTTCGAGCATGTACGACACGCCGGAAGGGACCCGCAGGTTGTCCTCGAGCACGTAGAAGGCGCCATCGTCGGCCCGCACCACATCGATCCCAGCGATGTGGGCGTAGATCCCGCCGGGCACGTCGACGCCTTGCATTTCGGGCCGATATTGCGCGTTGCAGAGCAGGTATTCCGCTGGCACCCGGCCGGCGCGCAGGATGTCCTGCGCGTGATAGATATCGGCAATGAAGGCATTGAGTGCACGGACGCGCTGCCGGAGGCCTGCGGCGAGCAGCTCCCACTCGGCGGCCGGCACCACGCGCGGCACGATGTCGAAGGGAATCAGCCGCTCGGTGCCGGCCTCCTCGCCGGAGACCGCGAAGGTGATGCCTACGCGATGAAACAGGGCATCCGCCTCGGCGCGTTTGGCCGCCAGCAGCTCCGCCGGCTGTTTTTGCAGCCATTCCAGATAGGGCCGGCAATGCGCGCGAGCGGCGCCGTCGGCATCGTGCATCTCATCGAAGGGCATGGCGGACATCCCTGCAGACCGTGCGGCTTTCGTGCCAGTTGTGCTGCCAACTGTACTTGGTGCCGCTACTCCCGGGGGAGTCAAGCGGGGCTGCGCCAAAACGGCCCCGCCGCCGGGCGCCATGCGCTGCTTTGGTGCGCCGGCCTGGCGCTGCGGGGCCCAGCCTGTCGTAAAATTGCTGCAGTTTGTAGGACGCGGCGCCTGCGGTTTGTAATACGCGGCGCGGCAGGCAGAAATTGGGTTACCGGTGGCTTCAACGCCTCCATTTTAAAAGGTGGGTACAAGCGATGCGTTCAATTGCCGGTATTGGCGCGGCACTGTCCCTGCTGCTGACCGCCTGCGGCGGTGGAGGGAGCGGGGGCACTACGTTGGCCCCCGTGGGCTGGACCTCCGGTGTGTTCCAGTCGGCATCGACATTCGTGAACAAGTGCGCCGCGCCGCGCAGCGGCACCGACCCGTTCACCAACAAGACCTATCCCGACATGGCTGGCACCACGCTCGACGAGAAGAACTGGCTGCGTTCGTGGTCCAACGACCTGTACCTCTGGTATAGCGAGATCACGGACCAGAACCCCGCCAACGTTGCGACCACCGCCGCCTATTTCGACGTGCTCAAGACGATGGCGAAGACCGCCTCGGGGGCGGACAAGGACAAATTCCACTTCACCTACAAGACTTCGGTGTGGGAAGCACTGTCGCAGACCGGCGTGCAGGCGGGCTACGGCGCGTACTGGGTGGCATTGCCTCCAGGGCCTGGCGCCGCGAACGATATCGAGGTGGCCTACATCGATCCGGGTGCGCCTGGCCCTGATTCGCCGGCCAAGGTCAATGGCCTCGCCCGCGGTGCCAAGGTGCTGCAGGTCGATGGCGTCGATGCCGTCAATCCGCCCGACCAGGCCGCCGTAAATACCGTTGTCGCCGGGCTCTATCCAGCCGGTCTCAATGAAAGCCACAGCTTCCAGGTGCTGGATCCTGGCGCCGGCAGTGCGCGCACTTTCACAATGATGTCGGCCACCGTTGCCTCGATGTCGGTGCAGAACGTCACCACGCTGCCGAGCGCGAGTGGCACCGCTGGCTACATGCTGTTCAACGATCATCTGGCGACATCCGAACAGGCCCTGGTCACCGCGTTCACCACGCTGCAGGCGGCGGGCGTGAACGACCTGTTTCTCGACATCCGCTACAACGGCGGCGGCTTTCTCGATATTGCGAGCGAAGTGGCCTACATGATCGCGGGTCCGGGCCCGACCGGCGGCAAGACCTTCGAGCTCACGCAGTTCAACAGCAAGCACCCGACCATCGATCCGGTCGCGGGCACGGCCATCACGCCGGTGCTGTTCGAGTCGACCACGCAGGGTTTCTCGACCACGGCGGGCCAGGCGCTGCCGCACCTGGACCTGCCGCGTGTGTTTGTGCTGACCGGCCCGCGCACCTGCTCCGCGAGCGAGTCGATCATCAACAGCCTGCGCGGCGTCGGCGTGACGGTGGTGCAGATCGGTTCGACCACCTGCGGCAAGCCCTATGGTTTCTACCCGCAGGACAATTGCGGCACGACCTACTTCTCGATCGAGTTCCGCGGCGTCAATGCGATGAATTTCGGCGACTACACCGATGGTTTCTCACCGCAGAATGCGCCCACGCCCACCAATGCGACAGTGCCCGGCTGCTCGGTGGCCGATGACCTCACGCACGCACTCGGCAACGCAGCCGAAGGCCGGTTGGCCGCGGCGCTGAACTATATTGCCGTGCCGGGCGCCTGCCCGGCCGCCTCGGGACTGGCGAAATCACTCGTGGCGCAGCAGGGGGCGACGTTGGTGGGCATGCCGCTCAACCTGCCGACACGGCAGCTGCGCATACTCCGCCACTAGCGCAGGTGGTTTCAGCGGCGCGCGGCGGCGCGCTTGCGCCGCCCGTGTAACCATGCGGCGAGCAGTGCGAGCGCCAGCGTTGCCATGCTGGTCCAGAACTCGCGCACCATCGACGGCGTGAACGCCATTGCGAGCAGCACGGTCGCCATCCCGGCGACCGCCGCGTAGCTGGCGTACGGATACAGCCACATCTGCACCGGCAGCGCGCGCTGCTGTTCGGGGCTGCGGTCGCGGCGCAGCTTGATCTGCGCGAGCGCGATCAGAATATAGATCAGCACCACCAGCGCGCCCGACGCGTCGACCAGGAAGCGGAACACCAGCTGTGGAGAAATCATCTGCGCGGCAATGCCGGCCAGGCCAGCCACGCTCCCTATCAGCACCGAGTAGGCCGGCACGCCGCGATTGCTGAGCTTGACCAGGGCCGCCGGCGCGTCGCCGCGCGCGGCCAGCGAGAACAGTGTGCGCGAGGTGACGTAGTAGGCCGAGTTCATGCACGACAGCACCGCGGTCAGGATGATGAAGGTCATCAGCTTGCTGGCCCATTCGAAATGCATCACGTTCATCGCCGCGACGAACGGCGAGTGGCCCGGCACGATCTGCTGCCACGGCACCACGGTGACGATCAGGAAGATCGAACCGACATAGAAGATCAGGATGCGCGTCATCACCGAGATCGACATGCGCGCCACGGCGCGCACCGGCTCGCGTGATTCGGCGGCTGCCACCACGGTGATCTCGGCGCCGACGATCGCGAAGAACACGCTGGTGACGCCGGCCAGCACCGCCTGGGGGCCCTTCGGGGCGAAGCCACCGCCGTTGACCAGGTTGGCCCAGGTCGGCACGCCGCCCGAAGTGAGGCCAAAGACCCAGGCGGCTGCGGTCAGCATGAAGGCGATGATCGCCGACACCTTGATCAGTGCGAACCAGAACTCGAACTCGCCATAGGACCGCGCCGACAGCAGGTTGACGCCGGTCATGACGACCATCAGCGCGACGCCAATCATCCAGGTTGGCAGCGCGATCCAGCCATGCAGCAGCACCGCGCCGGCGATGGCCTCGACTGGAACCACGATGATCCAGAAATACCAGTACAGCCAGCCGACGACGAAGCCCGCCCAGTCGCCGAGCGCCACGCGCGCGAAATCCGGGAACGAGCGCACGCTTGGCAGGGCGATCGCCATTTCGCCCAGCATGCGCATCACCAGCAGCACCATCGCGCCGGCGATCAGGTAGCTGAGCACGATCGCCGGGCCGGCGGCCGCGATCGTCGCGCTGCTGGCGACGAACAGACCGGCGCCGATGATGCCGCCGATGGAGATCATCGACACGTGCCGCGAGGCCAGTACGCGCCGCAGCTCGCCGCTCTCGGCAACAGACGTGGCTTCAGTGTGCATGCTGTCGATTCCCCACCGGTACCTGCCGGCTTATGATGGCGGCCATCATATGACGCTGCCCACGACCTGCGCCAACTGCAATGCCTTGCTGGCGGGACGCTATTGCAGCGCCTGCGGCCAGCGCGCCGATACGCAGGCCCACTCGCTCGGCCATTTCCTTGGCGAGGCGGCCGAATTGCTCACCCATGCGGATTCGCGCGCGTGGGCCACGCTCTGGCCGCTGCTGGCGCGGCCGGGTTTCCTGACCCGCGAGTATTTCTCAGGCCGGCGCGCGCGCTACCTGCAGCCGTTCCGGCTGTACCTGATCATGAGCGTGCTGTTCTTCGTGCTGAGCGCCGTGCTCGGCGGCGGCCACACCAGCGCCGGCCGCGCCCGCGGCGGCGAAGCGAGAACCACGAACCCAACCGGATCCTGGGATTGCGCCGACGTGACCACGAATCTCGACTGGGCCAAGGCCCGCGTGCTGCCACTGCTCAAGGCAGCCTGTCACAACATCCATGCAGACAATGGGCGGCAGTTCAGCGAGCGCGTGGTGCACAACCTCGGGCGCGCGCTGTTCGTCTTCCTGCCGTTGATGGCAGCGCTCATGAAGCTGCTGTACTGGCGGCCGCGGCGCTACTACCTCGAGCACCTGCTGCTGCTGATCCACAATCACGCCTTTGCTTTCCTGTTCCTATCAATCTTCATGCTGGCGACGCACTGGATCAGTTCCGATGGCCTGTCCGGCGTGTTGTTCCTGGTCGCGACCTGGTACCTGGTCCGTTACCTGTACCGCTCGATGAAGCTCGTGTACGGACAGTCGCGCCGGCTGACCGTGCTGAAATTCGCGGTGCTGGGTTGCGCCTACCTGGTGTGCGGCGCGTTCATGCTGCTCGCGACCGCGATCTACAGCGCCGCGACGCTCTGAAGCGGGCGCCAACGCGCTGCGCCGCTGCCCTCACAGCTTGTGGGTCGACAGCAGCAGGCTGGTCTCGGTGTTGGCAATGCCCTCGACCTTGCGGATGCGCCCCAGCACGCGATCGAAGGCCTCGAGCGTGTCGGCACGCAGCTCGGCGATGATGTCCCAGCGGCCGTTGGTCGTATGCAGCGTGCGCACCGCCGGGTCGCCGCGCAGGCGGCGCAGCACTTCATCCGCGCTGTTGCCTTCCACCGCGATCGTCATGAGCGCGGTGATGCCCCGTTCGTCGAGCTGCGTGCCCAGCCGCACCGTGTAGCCGGCGATCGTGCCGTCGCGCTCCAGGCGGGCGATGCGATTCTGGATCGTCCCGCGCGCAACCTGCAGCCGCTTGGCCAGTGCCGCGACCGTCAGCCGCGCGTTGCCGCGCAGGTGGGAGATCAGCTGGTGGTCGAGTTCGTCCATAGGAAAACTGATCAAAACGCCAAATGTGGCTGACATTATAGCCAAATCGGACCGCATATTGCGCATCTAGCTCGCTTCTTGTTAGCCGCGGGCCGGAGGATGATCTCCTCAAGGGAGCAATCATCATGGTCGACTACATCGGCGTCAGCGATATCCAGAGGCTCGTGCACAGGCTCGGCGCCGGTGCATTCATGGAGCGCCTCGCCGCCGAGATCGAAGCGGACTATCGGCGCTGGAGCGAGTTCGAAAAGTCTGCCCGGCTGGCGAGCCATTCCAAGGTCGGCGTGATCGAACTCATGCCCACCAGCGACGGGCACCTGTACAGCTTCAAGTACGTGAACGGCCATCCGAAGAACACCGCGGCGGGTCTGTTGACGGTCACCGCCTTTGGTGTCCTGGCCGACGTCGACACCGGCTATCCGCTGTTGCTGTCCGAACTCACCGTGACCACGGCGCTGCGGACCGCGGCGATGTCGGCGCTGGCGGCGCAGTGGCTGGCGCGCAAGGACAGTGCCGTGATGGCGCTGATCGGCAACGGCGCGCAGAGCGAATTCCAGGCGATCGCCTTCTGCCGCATGCTCGGCATCCGCGAACTGCGTCTCTACGACGTCGACGGCGCGGCCACCGCCAAGCTGGAGCGGAACCTGCGCGCGTTGCCGGAATTTGCCGACGTGAAGCTGGTGCGCAACCGTTCCACGGCCGAGGCCTGCAAGGGTGCCGACATCGTCACCACCGTGACCGCTGACAAGAAGAACGCGGTCATCATGACGCCGCCGATGGTGCGCGAGGGCATGCACATCAACGCGGTGGGCGGCGATTGCCCCGGCAAGACCGAGCTGCACGGCGACATCCTGCGCATGCCCGGCGTACACGTCTATGTCGAGTACGAGCCGCAGTCGCGCATCGAAGGCGAGATCCAGCAAATGGAGCCTGACTATCCGGTGACTGAGTTCGCTACGCTCCTCGGCGGCGCGGCCCATGGCCGCAGGAGCGATTCCGACATCACGATATTTGATTCCGTGGGCTTCGCCCTGCAGGACTACTCGGCCCTGCGTTTCCTGCATGCACTGCTGCACGAGGAACGTGGGAGCCACCGGAAGATCGACCTGGTGCCGAAGCTCGAGGACCCCAAGGATCTCTACGGCGGCACCATCGGCAGCGGCAAGCGGGCGCGCCTGCGCCTGACTGGCTAGGCCCTGGCCATGACAGCCACCATTGGCCTGATCGGCGCGCCGACGGATATCGGTGCGGGCATGCGCGGCGCATCGATGGGCCCCGAGGCGCTGCGGGTCGCGGGCATCGGGTCCATGCTCGAGTCGCAGGGGCTCACGGTGAGCGACCGGGGGAACCTCGCCGGCCCCGGTAATCCCAATCTGCCATCCGAAGGCGGCTACCGTCACCTGCATGAAGTGGTGGCTTGGAACGAGCTCGTGCATGCCGCCGTGTACGGGGAACTGCAGGCTGCACGCCTGCCCATCCTGCTCGGCGGCGATCATTCGCTCGCCATTGGCTCGATCAGCGCCGTCGCGCGCCACTGCCGTGAACACCAGCGCCGCCTGCGGGTGCTGTGGCTCGATGCGCACGCGGACTTCAACACCAGCGTGCTCACGCCCAGCGGCAACATTCATGGCATGCCGGTCGCCTGCCTGTGCGGGCGCGGCCCGCGCGCGCTGCTCGAGATTGGCGGCGTGGTGCCGGCGGTCGACCCCGAGGTGATCCGGCAGATCGGCATCCGCAGCGTCGATCAGGGCGAGAAGCGCCTGGTGCACGAAGTCGGGCTGGAAGTGTTCGACATGCGCTACATCGACGAGATGGGCATGCGCCACACGCTCGAGCAGGCGCTCACCGGCATCGATGAGGATACCCACCTGCACGTCAGCTTCGACGTCGACTTTCTTGACCCCGAGATCGCCCCCGGAGTGGGTACCACGGTGGCCGGCGGCCCCTCCTACCGCGAGGCGCAGCTGTGCATGGAGATGATCGCCGACACCGCTCGCCTCGCTTCACTCGACATCATGGAGCTCAATCCTGCCCTCGATGTGCGCAATCGGACCGCCGAGGTGGCCGTCGACCTGGTCGCCTCGCTGTTTGGCAAGAGCACCCTGATGCGGCGTGCCTAGCCCGTCGCCACCCCCTGCGGTACTGTGGGGCCGGCAGCGGGAGGTGACTCATGTTCCACAACGAATGGTTCAGCACGATGCTGTCGGAGTTCACGGCGTCGGCGCTGCTGGTAGTGGCCGGGTTCCTGGTCGGCCGTTACCGTGAGCGCCGGCATTTGAAGGGGCGTGACCTGCACGAATACGACTTCTTTCCCTACATCGCCACGCCCGAGAAATTCGCCGAATTCAGCCTCAAGGACTTTCGCATCGGCGTGCACTTCCTGCTGCGCAGCCACGACGCGCGTGCGGCGCGCCAGCTGATTTTCATCGGTGAACAGAACAACGTACGCTCGCTGCTCGGCGTCGACGACTTGCGCGCCTATGAAAAGCTCTACGCCAAGTTTCACGGCGAGAGCATCCAGGACGATTCGCGCGAGTTCCTCGATAACTACCGCAACATCGCACGGCTCATCGGCCGCACCTTTCCGCACATGGGCATCGAGGTGCTGGTGCACGACCTGTCGAACCCGAGCAAGTCGATTACCAGCATCGAGGGCGGCGAAGTCACCGGGCGTTCGCTCGAGATGGGCACGACGACGCTGCTCGTCGACCTGATGCGCCGCGTGAACCTCAACCAGGACAAGCTGAACTACGCGCTGCAGATCGGCGCGCGACGATTCAAGTGCACGACCATTCCGATCCTGCGCAAGGACTACGGCGTGGTCGGCGCGCTGTGCATCAACATCGACATCAACTACATCGACGACTTCGTGCTCTCGAGCGCCGAACACACTGCGGAGTTTTTCCGCTTGTACAGCCGGATCGACATGCAGCTGGAGGAAAACATCCTCAGCAAAGACGAATACCGCCTCGCCCAGGCCGGCAAGCGCCATTTCTACGCCGCAGCGCCCGCGGTGCCCGCCAATTAGGGTTGAGTGGGGAGCGCAGAGCCTGGCGACGGTTCCTAGAGATGCCACCACACCAGGCGGCTGATGTGCCCCGCCGGGTCGAGTGAGTAGCGCAGGTAGATTTCGCCGTGGGCGTGCGTGGCGCGAAACAGGAAGGTGGGCTCGCCCTCGACCTGCGCCGCGCGCAGGAACTGCCAGGATTCCAGCGGCCCGAGCCGCGGCAGGCGGCCGGAGAAGGTATCGCGATTCGCCCACATGGTCGGCTGCATGTGCAGCGTGTAGCGCTGCAGGTCCGGCTTGCCGGCGAGGAAAGCCTCGTAGTCCTGGCGCAATCCTTTGGCAGGCGGCGGCTCGATCTTCGGCGCCACCAACACGCGCAGCGCGAGGGCAGGCTCCAGCATCCCTGCGACGGCGAGCGCCATCCCAGCCGGGTCGGAGCCGCGCGGATGCTCGAGGTTGGTAAATACGACCACGCCCAGATCGAGCGCCGGAAACTTCACCCAGGCCACGCCACTGTGGCCGGTGTGCAGGATCATCCGTTGACCGAGCACATCGTCGAGCCCGGTGCCGAGGCCGTAGCCGCTGAACGAATACACTTCGCGCGCCGGGGTGCCGTCATTGAGCATCGTCTGCGTGCACATGCGCTGCACGCTCGCTGCGCTCAGCGGGCCGTGGCCGTCAAGCATGATCAGCCAGCGTGCGAAGTCGCCGATCGTCATGCCCAGGTCGTTGTACATCTCCGAATATTCGACGTCGGTGCGATCGTCGCGGATCAGCCGTTGCGCGGCATCGAAGGTGTATGCGGATACGCGGTGCGGAATGATCGCGTGCGGATCGAGCTCAACCACGTTCGTCATGCCGGCCGGCCGGAACAGCGACTCCTGCATGAAATCAAACCAGGGCTTGCCGGTCGCGCTCTGTGTCGCCAACTGGGCCAGAAATAACCCGGCGTCGGAATAGGAATACTGGCCGCCCGGCGGACCCAGGGGCACGGCCTCGCGCACGGCCGCCAGCAGTTCCGCGGTGGTGTAATGCTGGAAGGTGTGCGCGCCGTAGTACCCCGCAAGCGTGACATCCATGTCGGGCAGCCCCGAGGTGTGACTCAGCAGCATGGCGAGCGTCACGCCGGGCATGGACACGTCCACGTGCTTGCCGATCGGTTCGTCCAGCGTGAGCTTGCCCAGTTCTGCGGCCTTGAGCACGCCGGTGGTGGTGACCGCCTTGTCGAGCGAGGCGATGGCAAAAATGGATTCCTGGGTGACTGGGGTGCCGGTCTCGAGATTGGCGCTGCCATAGGTCGCGATGCGCTCGATACGACCGTGGCGCACGATCGCCATCGCCAGGCCCGGAATCTGCCGCGCGGCCTGCTCCTTCACCAGGTAGTCGTCGATCGCGTCGGCGCGAGCCGGGGAGGGGGCGCCCAGAGTCAGGGCTGTCGTAAGGGCCAGAGCCACAAAGGCCCGGGAAAAGTGGATTTGCTTCATCGCGCCATGATACCGCAGTACCCCCATCGTCTCGCACGGTGGCACAATCGCCTGATGGACTGCCGGCACGACTCCGGCCGCAATTCGACTACGGGGGATTTCACATGAAGCTCTACTACCATCCTGTTTCCACGACCAGCCGCCCAGTGATGCTGTTCGCCGCCGAGGCCGGCATTCCACTCGACTACGAGGTCGTCGACCTGTTTACTGGCGCCCAGTATCAACCCGCATTCAGCGCGATCAACCCCAGCCACCAGGTGCCGGTGCTCGAGGATGGCGATTTCCGCCTCACCGAATCGTCCGCGATCCTCAAGTACCTGGCCGACATGCACGTCTCGAGCGCCTATCCCAGCGCGCCGCACGCGCGCGCGCGCGTCAATGAACGGCTCGATTGGTTCAACACCGGGTTCTACCGCGATTTTTCCTACGGCTTTATCTATCCGCAGATTTTTCCGACCATGCGCCGGGCGGACGACACCTTGCAGGCAGGCACCATCGCCTACGGTAGGGAAAAGGCACTCGGCTGGCTGAAAGTGCTGGATGAAAACCTGATCGGCCGGCACCACGGCTACGTGTGCGGCGACGCGATCACGATCGCCGATTACCTGGGCAGCATCATGATGCTGGCCGGCGAGTGCATCGCCTGCAACACCAAGGCCTACCCGAACATCACCCGCTGGATGAACAACATGAAGGCGCTGAAGCACTGGTCGAAGGTCAACGAGGTGTTCTACCAGTACATGGTCGAACCGAACAAAGACAAAGCCTTCACCGCGCTTTAGCAACCGCCGCCCGCAGCAGGAGTCGTCATGATCAAGGGATTGCACCACAACGCTTACCGCTGCCGCGATTCCGAGCAGACGCGGCAGTTCTATGAGGATTTCCTCGGCCTGCCACTGTCAGGCAGTCTCGAGATTCGCGAGACCAAGACCGGCCGTCCAACCTCGGTGCTGCATACCTTCTACCGGCTCGACGATGGCTCCTATCTTGCCTTCTTCGAAGCGCCCGACATGCCCTTCGAGTTCAAGACCCAGCACGACTTCGACCTGCACATCGCGCTCGAGGTCGAAGCGCCGGTGCTCGATGCGATGCTCGCCAAGGGCAAGGCGCGCGGTATGGAGACCCGCGGTGTCTCCAATCACGAATTCGTGCGCTCGATCTATTTTCGCGACCCGAACGGCTACGTCATCGAGCTGACCGCAAAGACTCCCGAACATGCGCGACTGATGGACCCGGCGACCAACGAGGCGCGCGGCATCCTGCAGCGCTGGCAGGCCTCGAAAGGAAAGGCGCGAACTGCAGCCGCGGGTTGATTCGGCGGCCACCGCTGCTGCCGCCGCGCCGTGTACCTGGCGAGCCGGCCAAGGCTATAATCGCGCCCCCGCGCGGGTGTAGTTCAATGGTAGAACTGCAGCTTCCCAAGCTGCTAACGTGGGTTCGATTCCCATCACCCGCTCCATCCCGCCTGGCTGAACCGTGACACTGCTGACGCTGCTCAACTCCGAACTCGCCTACGGACTCACCCCGTTGCTCGATGCGGCCACCTGCTCACTCAATGAGGGTGACCGGATTGGCTTGATCGGGCGCAATGGCACGGGCAAGTCGACGTTGCTGGGAGTCATGGCAGGTCGGGTCACACTCGATGATGGCGAGGTGCAGCGGCGCGACGGCATGCGCATCGTCACCGTCGAACAGGAGCCGGTGTTGCCGCCGGCTGATACCCTGTTCGAGAGCCTGCGCCAGCGCGGCGGGCTGGAGGACATCGACGACGAGCGGCGGCGTTGGCGTGGTGAAGCACGGCTGGTGGAATTCGCGAGCCGCCTCAAGGTCGACGGCACGATCGATCCGGCCCAGGCCTCGGGCGGCGAATGCAAGCGCGCGGCGCTCGCGTTGGCGCTCTCGCTCGAGCCGGACCTGCTGCTGCTCGACGAACCCACGAATCACCTGGACATCGGTGGTATCGAGCAACTCGAGGAACTGCTGCTCAAGGCGCCGGCGCTGGTGTTCGTGACCCATGATCGCTGGTTTCTCGATCGCGTCGCCACCGGCATCCTCGAGCTCGATCGCGGCTGGCTGCGCAGCTACCCGGGCAACTATTCGGCCTACGAGCGGCAGAAGGCCGCTGAACTCGCTGCCGAGGCGGTGGGGCGGCGCAAGTTCGATAAGTTCTGGGCGCAGGAGGAAGTGTGGATCCGGCGCGGCGTCGAGGCGCGCCGCACGCGCAATGAAGGCCGGGTGCGGCGCCTCGAGTCACTGCGCAACGAGCGTGCCGCGCGGCGTGAGCGCATCGGGAACCTGCGCCTCGCCATCGATGCGACAGAGCGCTCCGGCAAGCTGGTGGCCGAGCTCAGCAACGTGTCGAAGCGTTTTGATGAACGCCCGCTGGTGACCGACTTGACGCTGCGGCTGATGCGCGGCGACCGGCTGGCGCTGCTGGGCCCGAATGGCGCAGGCAAATCGACGCTCATCAAGTTGATGCTGGGGCTGCTGGAACCAGACAGCGGTACGGTGCGGCTGGGGACAAATCTGCAGATTGCCTACTTCGACCAGCTGCGCGAGCAGCTCAATCTCGACCGCACTGTGGCCGACACGGTCAGCGAGGGCTCCGACTACGTCGAAATCAACGGCGAGAAGCGCCACATCAGCAGCTACCTGGGCGACTTCCTGTTCTCGGCCAAGCGTGCGGCGACGCCGGTGCGTGCGCTCTCGGGCGGCGAGCGCAACCGGTTGCTGCTCGCGCGGCTGTTCGCGCGCCCGGCCAACCTGCTGGTGCTTGACGAACCGACCAACGACCTGGACATGGAGTCACTCGAACTGCTGGAGGCCTCACTCCAGTCTTTCCCCGGCACCCTGCTGCTCGTGAGCCACGACCGCGTGTTCGTCGACAACGTCGTGACACAGACGCTGGTCGCCGAGGGAAACGGCCACTGGCAGGAATATGCCGGCGGCTACCGCGACTGGCTGGCGCAACGACCGGCGGCATCGACGCTGGCGCTGCAACCCGCCGGTACCGCCGCGGCCGGCAGCGAGCCGGCGTCTGCGGCCGCCGCGCGCCGCAAGATGTCCTATAAGGAAGTGCGCGAACTGGCGGCCCTGCCCGAGCAGATCACGGCTCTTGAATCCGAACAGCGCGAGCTCACGGGGCGAATGTGCCAGCCCGATTATTTTCGCGCGGGCGCGGAGCGCATGCGGATCGATCGCTCACGCGCGGCGGAGATCGAGACGCTGCTGAGCGCGCGGCTCGAGCGCTGGGAGCAGCTCGAGAAGCTGCAGGGCGAAGCAAACCGCTAGGTCCGAGTGGCACTGGCCGGCGGCCAGTCCCCGCCGTAGAATCGCGCCCCTCACTCCCTCGCTACCTAAGGGTACCAACATGTCCCGATACTCAGGTCTTGTCCGTTTGCTGTCCCTGTTTTTGCTGGGCGCACCATTTGCAGTTGCGCAGCCCGCGCGGGCCGCCGAGGCTGCCGCGCCAGCCGCAGGTGCGCCGATCGCCTCCATCAGCGATCACACGATGTGGGATCTGGCCGACCTCTACCCCACGCCGAAGGCCTGGGATGAGTCTTACGCCCGGACCAAGGCGGCCGCCGACAAGCTCGTCTCCTACAAAGGTACGCTCGGCAAAAGCGCCGCTGCGCTCGCTAGTGCGCTGGTCGCAATCAGCGACGTGAACCGCGAAGCCTCGCGGCTCGCGACCTACGCCTCGCTCGCATCAGACCAGGACCTGCGGGTCGGCACCAACCTGGAGCGCAACCAGCAGGCACAGGCGCTCGGCACGCACGTCGCCGAGAGCACCGCCTGGGTGGCCCCCGAGATCCTGCAGGTCGGCGCTAAGAAAATCCGGGCGTACCTCGCAGCGGACAAGACGCTCAAGAGCCGCTTCAACTATTTCCTCGACAACACGCTGCGCGCCGCGCCACACACGCTCGGTGTCGAGGCCGAGGGCATCCTTGCGTCTGCGGGCAGTGTACTGGCGCAGCCCGACACTCTGCACAGCGTGCTCGCGAATGCCGAGCTGCCGACGCCAACCGTGACCCTGAGCGATGGCACCCAGGTCAAACTCTCCCAGGCCAAGTACGAGAAATACCGCCAGTCGCCCAATCGCGCCGACCGCAAGCTCGTGTTTGACCAGTACTGGGGTGCGTGGAAGAAGTTCGAGGGCACCGCCGGCTCGATGCTGACCACACAGGTGATGGGCGATCATTTCACGGCGCAATCGCGCAAGTTTGCGACCGCACTGCAGGCCGCGCAGTTCCCGGACAACATGCCGGATGCGGTGTATCGCACGCTGGTCACCGAGGCGAATGCCGCGCTGCCGACGCTCCATCGGTACCTGAAGATGCGCAAGCGCCTGCTGGGCATCACCGATGACCTGCACTACTACGACAACTACCCGCCGATGTTTAAGCTCGATGTCCAACCGAAGTTCGATGTGCCAGAATCCGAGCGCATCACGCTCGAGGCGCTGCAGCCGCTGGGCGAGGATTACCTGAGCCTGATGCGCAAGGGCTTTGCTTCGAGCTGGATGAGCGTGTATCCCGGCGAAGGCAAGAAGCTCGGCGCCTACATGAACGGCAGCGCCTACGACGTGCATCCGTACCTGCTGCTGAACCACAACGGCGATATCACCTCTCTGTCGGTGCTGGCGCATGAGTGGGGTCATGCGGTGCACACGCTGCTCGCCGCGCGGGCGCAGCCATACGAGAAATCAAACTACTCGACCTTCATCGCCGAGTCCGCTTCGATCGGCAACGAGATGCTGCTCAACGACTACATGGTCGCGCATGCGCCGACCCGCCAGGAAAAACTCTATTACCTGGGTGCGGGGGTGGAGTCGATTCGCCAGACCTTCTTCCGCCAGGTGCAGTTCGCGGAATTCGAGCTCGCGATCCACGAGGAGCTGGAGCGGGGCAAACCGCTGTCGGTCGAGCGCATGACGGAGATGTACTGCAGCGTGCTGCGCAAATACTACGGCGAGGCCGAAGGCGTCATGAAGATCGAGCCGGAGTACTGCATCGAGTGGGCGGTGGTGCCGCACTTCTACTACAACTTCTATGTGTACCAGTACGCCACCTCGATGGCGGGCGCCGCCGAACTGACCGACCAGATCCTGAAGGAGGGCGCCCCGGCCCGCGCGCGGTTCCTCACGCTGCTGAGTGCCGGTGGGTCGGATTATCCCTACGAGCTCTACAAGCGCGCCGGCATCGACATGGCAACACCCGCGCCGTACCGCGCGTTGGCCGCGCGCATGAATCGCCTGATGGACGAAATCGAGAAGCTCGAAGCCGAGAAATAAGGCGCCTTAAGTTCGCCAGCCTGTCGGTGAGCGCCGACAGGCTGGTGCAGCGTCGCATCAGGCTGATAATGCGGGCGTGACCCATCACGACAGTCAGGACTTCGTGGCCCTGAAGCTCGCGCTGCAGGTGTATGCCCAGGCGCGCGCGCGGCTGCCAGCGGGCGAGCGCTCGCCCGCCGAGCAGGAGTTGGGCGAGCTGCTGGTCAGCGTGGTCAGTGTCGCCGACCGATTGCGCATCGACCTGGTGCGAGCCGCCGAAGATCACATCGCCCATAAAGCGCGGAATATGCCGCGCCTGGTGCGTGCCGCGACGCCACCCGACCAGCGTTGACGTACACTCATCCGCCGGATGGACATGAAGGCGGCCACCAACCAGCGAAGTAGCCGAGCTGCAGCCGCAAGCACCGCAGCGACGGCGGCCATGGCTCCGGCGCTGCTCGCCTGGCACGCGCGCCACGGCCGGCACGATCTGCCCTGGCAGCGCAACCCGACGCCCTATCGCGTCTGGGTATCCGAGATCATGCTGCAGCAGACCCAGGTCGCCACCGTGATCGGGTATTTCGACCGCTTCATGCAACGGTTTCCCGACCCCGCTACGCTGGCCGCCGCGCCGCTCGATGAAGTGCTGCACCTCTGGTCGGGCCTGGGTTACTACTCGCGTGCGCGCAATCTGCACCGCGCCGCACAGCTCGTGATGACCGATCATGGCGGCGAGCTCCCCGCCGCCGCTGCCACGCTTGCGACACTGCCGGGCATTGGTCGCTCGACCGCAGCGGCGATCCGTGCGCTGAGTGCGGGCGAATGCGCCGCGATTCTCGACGGCAACGTGCGGCGCGTGCTGGCGCGCTACTTCGCCGTGGCGGGCGTGACGAGTCAGCGCGCCGTGCAGGAACGACTGTGGGAGCTGGCCGAAGCCTGCACGCCCGGGCACGACGTCGCGGTGTACACGCAGGCGATCATGGACCTGGGCGCAACGATCTGCGTGCGCCGCCGCCCGCTGTGCCCGGCTTGTCCGCTCGAGCAGGGTTGCAGCGCGCGCCGCAGTGGACGCCAGCATGAACTGCCCACGGCGCGGCCGCGCGTGGCGCGCCGCACCCGCAGCGTGGTGATGCTGCTCGCGCGCCAGGCGGATGGCAGCGTGCTGCTTGAGCGCCGCGCCGAACGGGGGGTGTGGGGCGGGTTGTGGTGTCCGCCGCAGTTTCCAAGTATCGAAGCTGCCCGGTTGTTTGCCGAGACGCGGCTCGCCGCCGCCGAGGTGGAACCGCAATCGCGCACGATCATTCGCCACGCCTTCACGCACTTCCAACTGGAAATCTCACCGCTTCTGGCCAGCTGCACTGGCTGGAGCGGCGTGATGGATGGCCCACCCGTGCTCTGGTATAACCCTGCCAAGCCCGAACGCCTCGGGCTCCCGGCCCCCGTCAGCGCACTGATCCAGAGCCTGTCATGACCCGCACTGTTCAATGTGTCGTCCTCAAAAGCGAGGCGCCTGGCCTCGAGCGCGTGCCCTATCCGGGGCCGCTCGGCCAGCGTATCTATGAATCGGTCTCGCGCGAGGGTTGGTCCCGCTGGGTCAAGCACCAGGTCATGCTGATGAATGAATACCGCCTCTCGCCGCTGGAGCCCAAGGCCCGCAAGTTCCTCGAGTCCGAGATGGAGAAATTCTTCTTCGGATCCGGCTCCGACCGCCCCGCTGAATTCAAGCCGCCGGAAGCCTGATTTCGAGCGCCGCTACCGCGTTCTGCTTGACGCTGGCGCAGTAGGCCCGGTCTAATACGCGACCCCGTTTCCGGCGGCCAGGTAGCTCAGTTGGTAGAGCAGCGGATTGAAAATCCGCGTGTCGGTGGTTCAATTCCACCCCTGGCCACCACTAAGTTGCGGTCTATTCCGGTCAGATCGCTGACGGTTTATGCCGGAGACATGGTTGACACTTTAGCACTGAAGGGGTTTGGGGCACATTCGACGCGAGTGGACTCGTGATCGAAGAAGCCCAGATCGTAGTGCATGAAGGTGACCATCCAGATCCTTTCGCTGACCTCGCGGATGCCGACCATCTGACCGGCGAACACGGCACTGAGGTTGATCTTGCGTCTGCCAAAACACAGGCGACCGCATTGAGTGACCGTGACGGTGCGATCATGGAACGGATACTGCAGATCCGGTAAACCCGCGTAAGGCCGTGTCGATGGGCGGTAGAGCTCAGCGGGGTACTTCCGACGTCCCCCCGCTTTCAGTAGCGTAGGGCATTAGAGTTTTCCGGCATTGTAACGGCCCTATGGGCCAACTGCTTTGCGTACTGGGCGGGCGTCAGCCCGCCCAGTGACTTCTTGGGTCTCTCCTCGTTGTATTCGCGTCGCCAGGTTTCGATCACAGTGCGAGCGTGAGCCAGGCTCGTGAACCAGTGTTCATTCAAACACTCATCTCGCAGTCGCCCATTGAACGATTCCACGTACGCGTTTTGATTCGGCTTACCCGGTTCGATGAGCCGCAGAGCGATCCCGTGGCGATGCGCCCAGGTCAGCATCGCTTTACCGGTAAACTCGGGGCCGTTGTCTGTGCGGATCATCGCCGGCTTGCCGCGTTGCGAGTAGATGCCGTCCAGGATGCGCGTGAGATGGTCGCCGCCGATGGTGTGCTCCGGTACGACGGCGACGGCTTCATGCGTGGCGATCATCCACGATCGCCAAACACTTCAGCGTCCGGCCCGAAGCGATGCGGTCAAAGACAAAGTCCATCGACCAGATCTCATTGGCCCGGCTTGGCCTGATCAAGGGCTGCCGATCAGCCACGGGGATCTTCTTGCGCCGCCGGCGCCGGATATGCAGCTTCTCCAGCCCATACAGCCGCTCGACCCGCTTGTAGTTGACGATCTCGCCGGCCTGGCGGAGCTTGAGGTGGATCATGCCCACGCCATAGCGCCGGTGACGCTGCGCGAGGGCAACGATGCGAGCTCGCAGAACGTGGTTGCGGTCCGGGCGTGGCTGGTAGCGCAGCGCACTGGCGCTCATCCGTACGATCTGCAGACCCCGCCGCTCGGTGAGCCCCTTCGTCTGCATCCACCGCACCAGCTCGCGACGCGCCGGCGCGGTCACCATTTTTTTCGGAGCGCTTCACGCGTCACCTCGTTCTCGAGCATCGACTCGGCCAGCAGCTTCTTGAGCCGCCCGTTCTCCGCTTCCAGCGCCTTCAGGCGCTTCGCATCCGATACATCCATGCCGCCGTACTTGCTGCGCCACAGGTAGTAACTCGCCTCCGAGAACCCGCCCTTGCGGCACAGCTCCTTTACGGCCACGCCCTTGTCGCCCTCCCGCAGGAACCCAATGATCTGCTCTTCGCTGAATCGCTTCTTCACGTCCAACCTCCATGGCCGGGGTTAGACTCTAAACCCTAGTGCTACTCAAAAGCGGGGGGACGTCGCCCCCTCGCTCACATTGCTACGGGGGCAACTATGGGGGCAACTGGCGCATCACCTCGGGCTAAAGCCCATGCTTTTAATGGCTTGGGCGCGCGTTTCGGTGGCAGCACCGCACCAACAAATCAAAGGTTTGCAAGCAGTCCAGGTAGTCCGCGCCACGACGTGCATAGAGCCAATTGAGTTGCTTTACAGGTTTGCAGAACATGTATAGTAAAAGCCGGTTTGCTATATATATATAATACGGCACTGGTAAAGCGGCAAATGACGACCATATCCCCTCTTCACAATCTAAAGCCCACGCGCTTCGAGACCCCCGCCATACTAAAAAAAATGGCGGCGGCAAGTCGCAGCCTGGCGGAGCTCAAGGGTGTGGCGGCCACCATCCCCAATCAGGCCATTCTCATCAATACCCTTGGCTTGCAGGAGGCGAAGGACAGCTCCGCGATCGAGAACATCATCACGACCCACGATGAGCTCTATCGCGAGGACGATCCTACGCCCGGCCAGTTTGGCGCGACAGCGAAGGAAGTATTGCGCTACCGGCAGGCGTTGAAGCTGGGGTACGAGAAGGTGCGCGTCACCGGGCTGCTAACGCTGAACACCGTTATCGACATTCAACGAGAGCTCGAAGCCAACAAAGCAGGGCTCCGCAAACTCCCGGGCACAGTACTCAAAGATGCTGCCGGCCGGACCGTGTATACACCTCCACAAGATGGCAACGAAGTGAAACGCCTGCTGGGCGAACTGGAGAAATTCTGGCACGGCGAGCCAGCCTATGATGTCGACCCGCTCATACGCATGGCGCTGATTCATCACCAGTTCGAAAGCATCCACCCGTTCTACGATGGCAATGGCCGCACCGGACGCATCGTCAATGTGTTGTACCTCGTCAAAGAACGGCTCCTGGACATCCCGGTCTTGTATCTCAGCCGACACATTGTCCGCACCAAGGTGGACTATTACCGGCTGCTGCAGAGCGTGCGGGAGCAGGACACTTGGGAGGACTGGGTCTTGTACATGCTGACCGCCATAGACGTGACTGCCGCAGAAACGGTCACTACGATCCATTCCATTCGCACGCTCCTGATGAAGACGAAGCAAAAACTTCGCGCACACTACAAGTTTTACAGCCAGGATCTGCTCAATAATCTCTTTAGTCACCCCTACACCAAGATCGAGTTTATTCAGCGCGACCTGGATGTTTCGCGTCTGACTGCGACGAAGTACTTGGACGCTCTGGTTGCGGGCGGCATTTTGCGGAAACGCAAGATCGGAAGGAGCAACTACTACATCAATACGCCCCTCTTTAGAATTTTGACTGGAGCGGAGCAGTCATGAAGCGCGTTGGTTGCTCCAAATTTTCCACAGTGTGACGCATATGTGTCGAACCCAGATTGGGTGTGCCAGGAATGTGCCAGGAATGTGCCAGGGTGAGGCTGAAACGGGGGCTGGCAAGCTCTGCAAGTGATTGCTTCATAAACAGTTATACCCGTTGAAAATCCGCGTGTCGACGGATGCAAAGCGTTGAATACATCGTGGACGGTCTCCTCTCGTTCCCGCCGTTGTCGTATCTGATCGGATAAGAACCGATCGCCTGCAGTCGGCCCCCAATCAGACGCTGGAACCGTAGCCGGAGAGTAAGCGTTTGGTCACGGCCGCATTCCCAACGGGGTACTGACGTGTAGATGATGCTTGCGCGGACGAGTGTAGGTGTCCGCGTGAGGTATAGATGGACACGTCCACTGTTGCGCAGCGTGTTGATACGTTGGGCCGGCGAG
>JANYHD010000025.1 GCA_025359205.1 Gammaproteobacteria bacterium | reverse complement strand
CAGCCCGCCGATGTCGCGGATGCGCAGCTGGCGCGCGATCTCGTCGGCCGCTTCGAGGGTGGTGTTGGTGGCGGTTGCCTCGATGTCAGTGCCGCGGGTGGCGCGCGCCGAGTTGATGTCGATCGAAACCAGCGCCTCGGTGTAGTCGATCACCAGCGAGCCGCCCGAGGGCAGCTGCACCTTGTGCGCGTAGGCCGATTCGATCTGGTTCTCGATCTGGTAACGCGTGAACAGCGGGATGTCGTCGGTGTAGGTCTTGAGCTTGCGCTGCGCGTCCGCCGGCATGAAGCGCTGCATGTATTCCTGCGCCTTCTGGTGGGCGTAGGCGTCGTCGACCAGCACTTCGCCGATGTCATCGCCCAGGTAATCACGCAGCGAGCGGGTGACCGCGTCGCCCTCCTGATACACGAGGAAGGGCGCCTGCCGGCTGGTCGCCGCCTGTGCGATTGCGTCCCACTGGGTGCGCAGGTTGTCGAGGTCCCACTGCAGCTCTTCAACCGCGCGGCCGACGCCGGCGGTGCGGATGATCGCGCCCATGCCTTCCGGCACGTTGAGCTGGTTCATCACCTCACGCATCTGGTCGCGGTCTTCGCCTTCGATGCGGCGCGATACGCCGCCGGCACGCGGGCTGTTGGGCATTAGCACGAGGAAGCGTCCCGCTAGGCTGATGAAGGTCGTGAGCGCCGCGCCCTTGGTGCCGCGCTCTTCCTTCTCGACCTGCACCAGCAGCTCCTGGCCTTCGCTGACCAGCTCACGGATGTTCATGCGCCCGCCCTGCGCCGAGCCCTTGAAGTATTCCTTGGAGATTTCCTTCAGCGGGAGGAAGCCGTGGCGTGCGGCGCCGTAATCGACGAAGCAGGCCTCGAGCGACTGCTCGACGCGCGAGATGCGCGCCTTGTAGATATTGGCTTTCTTCTGTTCCTTAGACGGGATCTCGATCGATAGGTCGAATAACTTCTGGCCGTCAACCAGTGCGACGCGCAACTCTTCCTGCTGAGTTGCATTGATAAGCATTCTCTTCATTTGTCCCTGCTACATTTGCGTGAGGGACCGACCGGACAGCACCATGCCTGGATACAGGCGGCGCTGCGGCGTCAGGCGGACAGCTTGGGAACCCGAAGATTGATTGGCGGCGCGTGCGGTGGGGCATCGATTATGTTTTTTTGCCGCCGTGGTCGGCAGCGCCGGAAAATCTTGAGGTTTGCTGACCTGTAGGGGCGATTGTCTTCAGGCTCTACCGTGATTCCGGGAGCAGCTTTGAATGACAAGGCCCGTTTGACCTTAGGTCGGCCGATCTCTTGCGATGGCCTCGTTCTCGAGGACCAACTACTATGCGGACCGCTTGTGGGGCCGCGAACTTGCCGCCGCGCGTGACCTGGAGCTCTGTGAAGAGCCTGGGCCCGCTGCGGGACCTGGGAAGTATAGCGGCGGCGGGCTTTAGAAACAACGATTTAGCCTAAACTGGGTGGAGACCCGCAAATTCATGCCCGAATCGCGCCCGGCGGCCCACGGTTCGCGCTCGAGTGTCCAGCAGCACCTGGTTGCCGCCGAGGACGCCGGCGTGAGGCTCGACAAGGCCCTCGCGCGCCTGCTGCCCGCCGTGCCCCGCACCCGCATCTTCCGCCTGATCCGCAAGGGCGAGGTGCGCGTCAACGGCAAGCGCAGCAGCCCGGAGCAGCGGTTGGCCGCGGGCGATACGATCCGCGTGCCCCCGGTGCACGAGCGCTCGGAGACTGCCCAGGCCGTCGCCACGGGCGGCGCACCGCGCGTGCCGCCCGCACTCATCGCTCGAGTGAGCGCTGCCATCGTGCACGAGGACGAGCGGCTGCTGGTGCTCGACAAGCCCGCCGGGCTTGCGGTGCACGGCGGCAGCGGCTTGACCTACGGGGTCATCGAAGCGCTCCGCGCCGCGCGACCCAAGGAAACGCTCGAGCTGGCGCACCGGCTCGATCGCGACACCAGCGGCATTCTGATGATCGCGCGCAAGGGCTCGGCGCTGCGCATCGTGCACGAACTGCTGCGCGAGGGCCGGGTCGAGAAGAGCTACCTGGCCTTGGTCGTCGGACGCTGGGAACTCGGGCGCAAGCTGGTCGACCTGCCGCTGCAGACCGATGCGCGCGTCGGCGGCGAGCGCACCGTGCGGGTGGGCGAGGGCGGCAAGAGCGCGCGCACGCGTTTCCGCCTGGTGCAACAATTTGGCGCGCGCGCGTCGCTCGTCGAGGCCATGCTCGAGACCGGCCGCACGCACCAGATCCGCGTGCATGCAGCCTATTGTGGGCACCCGGTCGCGGGCGACGTAAAATACGGCGACGCGGCGGCTAATGCCGCGTTGCGCGAGGCCGGGCTGCAGCGCATGTTCCTGCACGCGCACAGCGTGTCCTTCGATTGGCCGCAGGGCGGGCAGGTGAGCATCAGTGCGCCGCTGCCTGCGGAACTGAAGGCTGTGCTGGATGCCCTGGGCAGCGCGGCGGGAGCGTCAGCCGCCAGGTCGGGAAAGCGGCCACGCCCGCGCGCAGGCGCCAGGTCTCCGCGCCGGCGCTAGGGCAGCGCGTAGCCGCAGGAACGCAGGCTCACGGCGAGCCTGATCAGCGGCAGCCCGATGAGGCCGGTGGGGTCCTGCGACTCGATGCGCTCGCACAGGGCCAGGCCCAGAGCCTCGCTGCGGAGCGATCCGGCACAATCGAAAGGCTGGTCAGCGGCGATGTAGGCGTCTATTTCGGCATCCCGCAGCGTCCGGAATACGACCGTGGTCTGGTCGATGAAGCGATCACGGAAGGCACGCTCAGCGTGCACGACCGCCACGGCGCTGTGGAACTGTACGCTGCGGCCGGACTGCGCCCGCAGCTGCGCGCGCGCGGCCTCGGCGTTGCCAGGCTTGTCGAGTACGCGGCCATCGCAGGCGGCCACCTGGTCGGCGCCGATCACCACCGATTGCGGGTGGCGCGCGGCCACGGCCATGGCCTTGGCGAGCGCCAGCCGCTCGGCCCGCGCTCGTGGTGCCTCGCCCGCCCGTGGCGCCTCGTCCACGTCCGGGCGCTCCCCGCTGAAGGGCAGGCCCAGGCGCGCGAGCAGCTCACGGCGGTATGGGGAAGTGGAGGCGAGGATGAGTCCAAAGGGCGCGGTCACGGCAGGGTGCAAATCAGGGGAATAGAAACAAGGGCTTAACCATTATGTGGACTTTTGACTTGCCGCTCGAGCCTACCTATCATACGCGCCCCATGCCCAACGGCTGGTCCAAGCCGCGTGACCTGGCCAAATTGGCCGAGATGCGCGCGCGGTTCGAGTTCGAGATTCCACTGGGCGACCTGCCGGGTATACCAGCCGAATTCAGTCTCGCCGACGGGCCCGTCAGGGTGTGGTTGCAGTTTGCTCGCGAGCGGGGTGTGCCGGTCGCGGACGTGAAAGTGCAGGCGGTGCTGAAGCCGCAATGCCAGCGGTGCCTGGGCGAGATGCGCTTGGACATCGCGAGCGAATCGCACGTTGCGGTCGTCGACAGCGAAGCGCAGGCGGCGAACGTGGCGGAGGAAACGGAGACTTTCCTCGCCGCGGATGGCCACGGCACGCTGGCGGCGCTGGCCGCGGAAGAGTTGCTGCTGTCGCTCCCGATCGTGCCGCGGCACGCCGCGGGCGAGTCCTGCCTCGAGGCGACGACGGGCGCGGTGAACGTGCTGCCGGCCGCGCCGGCCGCGCCGGCCGCGCCGGGCGCGACGCTGGTGCCCGAGGAGAAGCAGCGGCCGTTCGCGGACCTGCGCGCGCTGCTCGAGAAGGGCCGGAATTAGTTTGCTTCGAATGATCAGTCAGGAGTGTTAAGGACATGGCCGTACAGAAAAGCCGCAAGACGCCTTCCAAGCGCGGCATGCACCGTTCGCATTCCGGTCTGAAGCGCCCGGCGCTGTCGATCGACTCGCAAAGCGGCGAGACCCACTTGCGTCACTGCATCACGCCCGACGGTTTTTACCGCGGCAAGCGCGTGATCGAAAAGGCCGACCTGGAAGACAAGGGCTAGGCGCACTTAGGCCGCGCCGGAGCAGGCACTCGTGACGCGCTCCCGAATTCTCGGCACGGGCAGTTACCTGCCCGCGGGCCTGCTGACGAATTTCGATCTTGAAAAGCGCATGGATACCACGGATGCGTGGATCCGCGAACGCACCGGGATCGAGCGGCGCCACATCGTGGCGCCGGGTGAGACTACCGTCGACATGGCCGAGCACGCCGCGCGCGCAGCGCTCACGGCCGCCGGCCGCGCAGCGCGCGAAGTCGACCTGATCATCGTCGGTACCTGCACCCCGGACCTGATTTTCCCGAACTGCGGCGTCATGCTGCAGGGGCGCCTCGGCAACCTCGGCTGCCCGGCGCTCAGCGTCGAGGCGGCGTGCAGCGGCTTCATCTACGCGCTGTCACTCGCCGACAAGTTCATCCGCGCCGGCGAGTCGAAGCTGGCGCTGGTCGTGGGCGCGGAATCGCTCTCCAAGCTCACCAACATGAATGATCGCGGCACCGCGATCCTGTTCGGCGACGGCGCGGGCGCCGTGCTGCTGGGGCCCGCAGCCGAGCCCGGCATACTCTCCACGCACCTGCACGCCGACGGTTCGCACCTCGAGCTGCTGCGCTGCACGGGCGGCGTCTCCGCCGGGTTTCACCCGGAAGGCGACTACATCAAGATGGCCGGCAGCGAAGTGTTCAAGATCGCCGTCAACATGCTTGGCCGCGCCGTGGATGAAGCGCTCGAAGCCAACCAGCTTGGCAGGGAAGCGCTCACCTGGCTGGTGCCGCACCAGGCTAATATTCGCATCATCCAGGCGACTGCGAAGAAGCTCGGCATGTCGATGGACCGGGTGATCGTCACCGTCGCAGACCACGGCAACACCTCCAGCGCCTCGGTGCCGCTGGCCCTCGACGTGGGCGTGCGCGACGGGCGCATCAAGCGCGGGGACTTGCTGTTGCTGGAGGCGTTCGGGGGCGGATTTACCTGGGGTTCCGCGTTGGTACGCTATTGACCGCCTGCAACTGCGGCGGAGAGGCAAAAAAAACGCCGCGAAAATCGCGGCGTTTTCATTTCCAGCCTTGCGGCCGGAGAAATCAGCCGAAGTAACTTACTTCGACACCGACTTCTTGAACATGCGATCGATCTTCTCGTTGGTCGCATCGACGCCAGACTGGGCAGCCTGAGCGGCGGCCAGGGCCTGGTTCGCCGTGCTCTGCGCAGCGGCAGCGGCCGACGAGGCGGAGGCGGCTTCCGAGCCGGCCTTGGCAGCGGCGTTCTCAGCCGACTTGTCCGCCGTGTGAGCGGCCAGATTGGACTGCAGCGTGCCCACCTGAGTCTTGAGCGCGTCAACTTCGGCCTGCAACGGCTTGAGGTCCGTGCAACCGGCCAGACCGACAACAGCGGCAGCGGCAGCCAGCTTCACAAAAATTGCCTTATTCATTGATAAAGTCCCCATTGATTTCATGCGTGTGAGTACATACCGCGCCACGCCTGCACAACATCGCTGTCGCGGGAGATCTGCGGAGGCGCAACTTGACCAAATCTGGCGTTGGATTGCAAGCGTAACTACCAAAGTGTCGGCTGTGCGCGACAGGTTTTACAGACTCTTAACTTTCACGCGCGCAGGGTAGGTGGGCCTTGTAGTGGATGCATACCTGTATATAATTACAGGCATGTCAGACCTTACGCCCCGCCAGTCGCAAGTGCTCCAGCTGATCCGCACAGCGCTCGTCAGCACGGGCATGCCGCCCACGCGTGCCGAGATCGCCGAGCAGCTCGGCTTTCGCTCACCGAACGCCGCAGAGGAACACCTGCGTGCGCTGGCGCGCAAGGGCTGCGTCGAGCTCGTGCCCGGCTCGTCACGGGGTATCAGGCTCAAGGATACGTTGCGCGAGCAGCTTGGCCTTCCGCTCATCGGCCGCGTTGCCGCTGGCCGGCCCATCCTGGCCGAGGAGCACATTGTCGATCACCTGAATATCGACCCGGCCCTGTTTCAGCCGCGACCCCATTACCTGCTCAAGGTCGTGGGCATGAGCATGAAGGATGCCGGCATCCTCGATGGCGACCTGGTCGCCGTGCACCGCACCAGCGAAGTACGCAATCGCCAGATCATCGTCGCGCGGCTCGAAAATGAAGTCACGGTCAAACGCTACAAACAACAGGGGTCGGTGGTGTGGCTGCTGCCCGAGAATGCCGAATTCGAACCCATCAAAGTCGACCTGCACCACGAGCCGCTGCTGATCGAGGGCGTGGTCGTCGGGGTGCTGAGGCGCGGCAGCCAGTAGGCGCCTTAGTGGCCCGCGCGCGTTGACTTGGGCTTGCGACGCGGGTGACCGTCGCCAATGTCGTAGTCCTCGAAATCACTGATCAGCTCGGCGGTGTGCTGTTGTTCCATGCGCCGCTCAAGGCGCCGCCAGGCGGGCTCGCCAGCCTTGGCGGCGCGCCGCTTGGCGATTTCCATGTCCTTCATGACGCGATCGACATCGAGCGCGTCGTCGCCGACGCTCTCGTCGCCGTCGTCTTCGTCGTCAAACTCTTCTGTTTCCGAGTTTCCGCCCATGGCAGCCATTCCGGGAGATGGTGCAACCGATGTTTGCGGAAAATAAGTCCAACCGGGCGCCGATGCAATGGCGGTGGGTCACATTTTTCTTCAGTGAATGAGCGAATTCATCTCAAATATGGGTAGCAGCATGGCAAACACGATGCCCATGACAAACAGGCCCATGAAAACGATCAGCAGCGGACCCAGCAGGCCGGTCAGCGCCGTTACCAGGCCCTCCAGTTCCCGCTCCTGGTTCAGCGCAGCGCGCTCGAGCATGCCTTCCAGTTGCCCGCTGGCCTCGCCGCTCGAGATCAGGTGTATCGTCATCGGCGGAAACAGCCGGCTCTGGGCGAGCGAGCGGCCTATGGGCGCGCCCTCACGCACCCGTGCCGTCGCCTCGGTGACGGCATCGCGCATCGGCAGGTTGGTGACCACCTGGCCGGAGATGCGCAAAGCATCAAGCACCGGCACGGCGCTGGCAGTGAGGATGCTGAACGTGCGCGTGAAGCGTGCCGTGTTGAAGCCGCGCAGCAGCTTACCCGCCAGCGGTATGGTCAGCAGCCGCCGATGGACGCGCCGCAGGTTGGCCGGGTCGCGCTGCCAGCGCCCAAACAGGAACCCGGCGCCAATCAGGGCCAGCAGGGCCCAGATGCCGTAGTGACGGATCAGGTCGCTGACGGCCACCAGCACGCGGGTCGTCAGCGGCAGTTTCGCCTGGCTGTTCTCGAACACCTGCACGACCTTGGGCACGACATAGGCCAGGAGCGCGGTGACGATCGCGAAACTGAGGACCGTCAGCACCATCGGATAGAGCATCGCGCCCAGCACCTTCTGGCGCAGCACCTCGCGGCTCTCGGTGTAGTCGGCGAGGCGCTCGAGCACTGTGTCGAGGTGCCCGGACTGTTCGCCCGCGGCGACCGTGGCGCGGTAGATCTCGGGGAACACGCGTGGGAAGTCAGCCAGGCCGTCGGCCAGCGCGTGGCCTTCCATGACGCGGGCGCGCACCCCAAGCAGGATGCCCTGCACGCGCGGACGCTCAGTCTGCTGTGAGACCGCGAGCAGCGCTTCCTCGAGCGGCAGCGCTGCGCGCACCAGCGTCGCGAGCTGCCGAGTGAGCAGCGACAGGTCCGAGGTGGAGACGCGCCGTCGCCACGCAATGCCCTGGGCAGCGCGCTGCGTGCGCGATTCCTGCGCCGCAACTTCCGCCACGGTCACCGGGAGCAGTGATTTCTCGCGCAGCAGCGTGCGCACGTGACGCGCGGTGTCGCCCTCCAGCACGCCCTTGTGGGAGCGGCCGGCGGTGTCGAGCGCGGTGTATTCGAAGGCGCCCATGCGTGCGGGGGAGGCCTAGTCCTCACGCGTGACGCGCAGAACTTCCTCGACCGTGGTCGTGCCGCGGAGCACCTTGCCCAGGCCGTCGTCGCGGATCGAGGGCGTCTGCAGACGCGCGCGGCGCTCGAGCTCCTGCTCACTGGCGCCGTCGTGGATCATGGTGCGCATGGCGTCGTCCACGACGATCAGTTCGTAGATGCCAGTGCGGCCGCGATAGCCAGAGGCGCCAGGCCCTGGACGATACAGCGTGGGGGAGGGTTGGCCAGGCTCCAGCCCGAGCAGGCGGCGTTCGTAATCACCGGCCACAAAGCTCTGGCGTGACTCGGGGCTCAGCACGCGCACCAGGCGTTGCGCCACCACGCCGATCAGGCTGGAGGAGAGCAGGAAGGGTTCGATGCCCATGTCGCGCAGACGCGTCAGCGCGCCCGCAGCCGTATTCGTGTGCAGCGTGGACAGCACCAGGTGTCCCGTGAGCGAGGCCTGCACCGCGATCTGGGCGGTCTCAAGATCGCGGATTTCGCCGACCATCACCACATCCGGGTCCTGGCGCAGGATGGCGCGCAGTCCGCGCGCGAAGGTCATTTCCACCTTGGTGTTGACCTGGGTCTGGCCGAGGCCGTCGATGTAGTACTCGATCGGATCCTCGACGGTCATGATGTTGCGCGTGTTGTCGTTCAGCCGTTCGAGGGCCGCGTAGAGCGTGGTGGTCTTGCCCGAACCCGTGGGGCCGGTAACCAGCAGGATGCCGTGCGGCTTGTGGATCAGCTCGTCGATCAGCGTCTGCGTGGCCGGGTCCATCCCCAGGCTCCCGAGCTCGAGCCGGCCGGCCTGCTTGTCGAGCAGGCGCAGCACCACGCGCTCGCCGTGACCCGAAGGGATGGTCGACACGCGCACATCGACCGAACGTCCGGCGACGCGCAGGCTGATG
Source organism: Gammaproteobacteria bacterium (assembly GCA_025359205.1). Classification (GTDB taxonomy): domain Bacteria; phylum Pseudomonadota; class Gammaproteobacteria; order Steroidobacterales; family Steroidobacteraceae; genus FEN-1191. The sequence goes on along the minus strand of JANYHD010000025.1, from coordinate 604 downwards.
CGCCCGTCCTGCGGCAGGCGCTTCTCGGCGATGTCGAGGCGCGACATGACCTTGATGCGCGAGACCACCAGCGGCGCCACCGCGCGGCGCGACTGCAACACTTCGCGCAGCACGCCATCGACGCGAAAGCGCACCACCAGGCGGTTCTCGAAGGGCTCGATGTGGATATCCGAGGCGCCTTCGCGCACCGCCTGCGTGAGCACCGCGTTGATCAGCCTGATGATCGGCGCGTCGTCGCTGCTCTCGAGCAGGTCGGCCTGCTCGGGCAGGTCCTGCGCCAGGTGCTCGAGGTCGGCGTTCTCCTCCAGACCCTCGACCGCCTGCATCGATTCAGTGCCAGCTTCGTAGGTCTTCTGCAGCAGCGCGTCAAATTCTTCCGCGCCGATCGGCGTGTAGCTGAGCGGCACACGCAGCAGGCGCCGCGCCTCGGCCAGTGCGGCCGGCGTGCCGGGCGCGCGGTACAGGCATTCGACCTGCCCGGATGGCTGGGTGCGCACCAGCAGGCCATGGCGTCGCGCGAAAGCAAAGGGCAGGCGCGGCACCGGCGCTGCCACGGCTGGGGTCTCGCTCAAGGCGTGCCCCCGGCTCCTGGTGCCGCGGCCGG
>JANYHD010000020.1 GCA_025359205.1 Gammaproteobacteria bacterium | reverse complement strand
TCTTACGGAAGCCGAGGGATTGGCCACGCTTTTTGAGCAAGCGCCAATACGGCTCGTTTATGCGAACCGGTAGGCGCGCCCGCACGCGCGCCGTTTGAATTTCGTATGCCATTGCCGCTGCCGCATCCCTGTATGGAACTGGTATGGAATACTACAGGGGGACAGCGGAAAACACCTACATACGAAAAACGCTGCTTTTCAGGCACTTACTGCACCGTAGGAAACAGCGGAAAACTGTAAAATTGCTTTCACACGGCAGGGGTCACAGGTTCAATCCCTGTACCGTCCACCACTGGTTCTTCAGGCTTGCTATTCGGCGGCCGGCTCCGCCAGCGGCTCGGGCCGCGCCAGATGGTAGCCCTGCGCAAAATCAATGCCCAGCTGCGTCAGGCGCTCGAGCGCTTCGGCGCTTTCGACGCGTTCGGCGATCGTGGCAATGCCCAGCGCGCCGGCCACCTTGCTGATCGCCTCGACCATACTGCGGTCGACCGGGTCGTTGGTCAGGCTGCCGACGAACTGGCCGTCGATCTTCAGGAAATCCACCGGCAGCTTCTTGAGGTAGTGGAACGAGGACAGGCCGGTGCCGAAGTCATCGAGGGCAAAGCGGCAGCCGCGCTTACGCACTTCCTGCACGAAGTACACGATCTGCGACATGCCGGTGATGATAGCCGACTCCGTGATCTCGAAACACAGATGGCCGCCGATAACCGGGTCCTCGACCAGCGTAAGCACAAAGTCGAGAAAATTGCGCTCGCAGATCGAGGTGCCCGAGAGGTTGAGCGACAGCAGCGGCAGCTCGAGTCCAGCCGCCAGGTACTGGCGCAGGCGCGCCACGCTTTTCTCAAGCACCCAGCGGTCAATCGCACCAATGATGTTATAGCGCTCGGCCGCCGGTATGAACTCGCCCGGCAGCACCAGCTCGCCGTCGTCATCGCGCAGGCGCACCAGCAGCTCCTGGAACCGCGGCAGGCGCGGTGAATCGCGGCGTGTCGCCACGATCGGCTGTGTGTAGAGCTCGAGGCGCCCCTCGTCGACCGCACGGGTCACGCGACTCACCCAGTACATTTCGCGGTGCCGACCCGACACTTCGCTCGAGTCGTAGACATGCACGCGGTTGCGGCCGGCGTCCTTGGCCGCATAGCAGGCAATGTCGGCGGCGCTCAGCAGGCTGGCGACGCTGTCACTCTCGCTGGTAATGGCCACCACGCCGATGCTCGCGCCGATGCTGGCAGTGTGCTGCTCCCAGCTGAAGCGGTAGTCACGCACCGCCTGGCGGACCTGATCGGCAATGCGAGTCGCCTGTTCGATTGAACAGTGTTGCACGAGGATGCCGAATTCGTCGCCGCCCAGCCGCGCGATCAGGTCGGCCGAGCGCACCTGTTGCTGCAGTAGCGCGGTGACGTCGCGCAGCAGGCGGTCGCCGGCCGGGTGGCCGCAGGTATCGTTGACCACCTTGAACTGGTCGAGGTCGACGTACAGCAGCGCGTGCGTGCCCTCACCGCTCCGTGCGCCCTGCACCGCAGCCTGCAGGCGGCTGTCGAACTCGCGGCGGTTGATCAGGCCCGTCAGGGCGTCATGGCTCGCCTGGAAGGACAGCGCACGCTTCAGACGCCGCTCCTTGGTCACATCGCGGAACACCAGCACTGCGCCGACGGTGCGACCGTTGCGGTCGCGGATGGGCGCCGCCGAATCCTGGATCGCGATTTCCTGGCCGAGCCGGTTGATCAGCACGCTGTGCTCGCCGAAGTTGACGACTTTGTCCTCACGCAGGCAACGCAGCAACGGATTCTCGATCTCCTCGTGCGACAGCTCATCGCGCAGTCGCAGCACTTCCGTGATCCTGGCGCCGTGCGCCTCGGCGCCGCGCCAGCCGGACAGCTGCTCGGCCACCGGATTGAGGTATTCGATGCGCCCGTCGCGATTGGTGGTGATGACGCCATCGCCAATGGACTGCAGCGTAACCTGCGCGCGCTCCTTCTCCTCGAAGATCGCCTGCTCGACGCGCTTGCGCTCGGTGATATCGGCGATCGTGCCCTCGTAGGCGACCACCTGCTGCAGTTCGTTGCGCACCACGCGCGCGCTCTCGAGCACCACGAGCTGGGCGCCGTCCTGGCGCCGCAGTAGTGTTTCCGCGGTATGCACCTCGCCGGCCCGCTCCAGCTCCTGCACGAACACGGCGCGCGCGGCCGGATCCCAGTAAAGCGCAGCGGCGCCCGGCAACGCGTAGATATCCTCGGCGCTGGGATAACCCAGCAGCCGCACAAAAGCCGGGTTGACCGCCAGCACCTTGCCGGCGGGCGAGAACTGGTAGACGCCCTCGAGTACGCTTTCGTAGAGGCCACGGAATTTGGCCTCGCTGGTGCGCAGGGCTTCGGCGGCATCCCAGCGCTCGATGGCCACGGCGGCCAGCCGCGCCGTATGCGCGATCAATTCCAGGTCGCGTTCGGCGGGCTTGCCGGCCGCGGCGCGGTAAACGGTCAACGCGCCGAGCACCTTGCCGCCGGCGGCCTTGATCGGCACGGCCCAGGCGGCGCTGAAGCCGGCATTCAGCGCCAGCTCGCGGCGGCGCTGCCAATAAGGATCGGTACGCACGTTACCGACCAGCACCGCACGCCCGAGGTAGACTGCGGCCGCACTCGAGCCATTGCGCACGTCGATGGTAGTGCATTGGTCCGCGGCCCGCAGCGGCTCCGGCAGCCGCGCGCCAATCACCTCCACGAAGCTGCGGCCGTCGTGGCCGAGGCGCCCGATGCTGACCACGAAATCGGGGCAGATTGATTCCGCCAGCGTGACCGTGGCCGCCAGCACTTCGTGCAGCGGTGCGTCCGCGGCGATGCGTTCGAACACGTTGCGCTCGCCCGCCATGATGGTCTGGGCGCGCTTGCGTTCGGTAATGTCGGTGATGCTCGCGCGCACCAGGCCGGCGGCCCCCGGCAGCGGCATCAGCCGCACCTCGGCCACCACCGTGGCGCCCGTGCTGTGCCGATACAGCCATTCGAACACGCGTGGGCTGTGTGCGTCGCTGCCCGTATCCGCGGCTGTCGCCACTGTGGGCGCCGCCGCGCCTGTCTGCAGCAGGTTGCGCAGGTCCAGCGCCGATATGCGCTCGCGCGTCACGTCAAAGAATCGCAGTGCATTCTCGTTCGCATCGACGCAGGCGCCGCTCGCGGTATCGATCACGACAATGACTTCGGGCGCGGTCTCGACCAGTGTCCGGTAGCGCGTCTCGCTGTCGCGCAATGCCTGCTCGGCCGCCAGCCGCTCGCTCATGTCGCGCAAACAGATCACGAACACCTCGCGCCGGTCTATGCTCACCGGGCTGGCCACGACCTCCACCGGGAACAGCGCACCGTCCTTGCGGCGCGCCTGCGTGACGCGCGGTTCGGAATTGCGGCCCTGCGCGCCCAGCTCAACCGTGAAAGCCTGCAGGCCACGCGCCAGCGAACCCTGCACCGGCAGGTCCGGGAGCAAGCGCAGGATGGAGACGCCAATCAACTCGGCCTGCGAAAACCCAAACAGCTGCTCACCGGTGGGATTAAACACGCAGATCGCGCCATCGCCGGTAACGGTGATGACCACGTCCTTGATGTGATCTAGGATGGCGCGCAGTTGGCCGGCATCGGCATTCGTCAGTCCTTGCGCAAAACTGCGCGCCTCCTCGGCGAGCATCTGCATCGAGCGCACGACGCCGCGACGTTCTTCGTCGATCTGTTCGTATTGCGTGCTGATGACAGGCAGCAGCGCGCTCATGGCGGCGGCCGGATTGGGCGCGCGGCCCAGCCCCAAGGCATCCAGCTGCGCCCGCAGTCGCGGGTGCAGGTCCTCGCCCGAGCGGAACGCGCCGGTCGCTCCAGGCGCCGCGGCGGGCTGGAGCGTGGGCACCGGCAGCGACGCGTTGCTTTCCCTTGACATAACCCTGGCTGTGATTTCGACCAGGGTGATCATACGAAGCGCCCCGCGCACGGCGCGTGAGGCATATCGCGGAATAGGTTTAAAGGGGCGCGGACGGCATCGCGATCAGCGGAATCAGGAAATAACGCGCCACCGAAGTATTGGCGGAATCGACCAGCACTGTGGCGCCGAGGCTCAACACCCCTGCCTGGTCCGCCATCAGGGTGACATTCATGCGCTGCGTAGCGCCCGGCACAGGCGCACGGAATTCAAAACTGTGATCGGACTGCAGCTGCAGGCCGTCGCCAGGCTGGAGCGAGACCAGCATCGAAGTGATATCGACCCCCGGCTGCTGCGACAGCACCAGTTCAAGCTGCAGCGGCTGGCCCACGCGCGGCGGCTGCTGCAGGCGAAATTTCAGCGTTACCGGCGCCGCGGATGAGGCCGAACTTACGGCGCTGACAAAGTCGGCTTCGGCCGCCGCGGCTGCGGCCGCCGCATCCGCCGTCCGGTCAGCGCCGGCCCTGGCCTGCGCATGCGCGGCATGCTCGGCGCGCGCCTGGTCCGCGTCGCGCCCGCAACCGCATGCCAGAGCGGCCACAGCCAGAACCATCGACCAACGGGCCATCGTTGTGGGCTTCATGCGCCCGGCAATCTAACACGAACCGCCAATCAGGACCGAGGCCTGCTCGGCGAGGTCATTGACGTGCTGTTCCCAGAAGCGTGCTTCGCCGAACCACGGGAAGGCGCGCGGGAAGGCCGGGTCGGCCCAGCGCTCGGCGATCCACGCCGCATGGTTGAGCATGCGCACGGCGCGCAGCACCTCGACCAGGCGCAGCTGGCTGTGATCGAAGTTGGCAAAGCGCTCGTAGCCCGCGAGCAGTTCGACCCACTGGCGACGCTGCTCATCGGGATTGCCGGCGAGGAACATCCACAGGTCCTGGATTGCCGGACCATTCAGGCAATCGTCGAGATCGACGAACACCGGCCCCGATGGCTGCCACAGTATGTTGCCGAGGTGGCAGTCCCCGTGCAGCCGGATCCGGCGGCACGCGCCGATATCCGCGGCATCGATCTGCTGGAGCAGTTCGGCGCTGATGCGCGCATAGCTCTCGCGCATGTGCTGGGGGAGCTGCCCGGAGGCGAGCACAGTGGCGCGTGCTTGGCTGCCCAGCCGCTCGCCGGCGAGCGAGGGCCGGTACGCGAAAGTGCGCAGCGCGCCGATGGCATGGATGCGCCCGAGCGTACGCCCGAGAAGCTCCCGCGCCTCGGGCTGGTCGAGATCCGGCGCCCCGCCGGGCTGCAGCGGGAAGGCAGCCATGCGCACGCCCGAGCCGTGGTAGAGCGTGGAATCCCCGAGCCTCAGCGGTGCCACCACGGAGATTTCTGCCGCGGCCAGCTCGAGCGCGAAGGCGTGCTCCTCGAGGATCTGCTCGTCGCTCCAGCGCCCGGTGCGGTAGAACTTGACCACTACCGGTGGCGCGTCGTTGCGGCCAAGCCGGTACACGCGGTTTTCGTAACTGTTGAGCGCGAAGACGTGCCCGTCCGGCTCCAGCCCGGCCGCCTCGGCCGCATCGAGCACCGCGTCGGGTGTCAACGCCGCAAACGGCCGCGGATCGTTCCGGGCGCTCATGCCGCGGCACCGCCCTTCACCCGCACCACCGCGGGTACGACAGCCGGTATCATGGGAGGTTCGAGTGCAACTGGATGGCAGGAGTCATGATGGCTATCAAGGATACCGTGCTGGTCACCGGCGGTGCGGGCTATATCGGCAGCCATGTCGTGCTGCAGCTGCGCGCGCGCGGCGAGCAGGTGGTGGTGCTGGACAATCTCGTTACCGGCTTCCGCCAGGCCGTGCTCGACACACCGCTGATCGTCGGAAATGCCGGCGACGGCGAGCTGCTCCGCCGCACCATTGCCGAGCACCGCGTAAGCGCGGTGCTGCACTTCGCTGCCCATACCATCGTGCCCGAATCAGTGCGCGAGCCCCTCAAGTATTACGGCAACAACACCTGCGCGACGCGCAGCCTGCTGGCTGCCTGCCTTGAGGGCGGAGTGCGCCAGTTCGTATTCTCCTCGACCGCGGCGGTGTACGGGATGCCCGAGGGCGGCATAGCCCGCGAGGACAGCCGCATGGCGCCAATCAACGCCTACGGCACCTCTAAGCTGATGTCCGAATGGATGCTGCGTGACGTGACTGCCGTAACCGACCTGCGCGCCGTGGCCCTGCGCTACTTCAACGTCGCGGGCTCGGATCCGCAAGGCCGGATCGGCCAGGCGACCGCCAAGGCGACGCTGCTGATCAAGGTGGCCTGCGAGGCGGTCGTGGGCAAGCGCAGCCATGTGTCGATCTACGGCACCGACTACCCGACCAGCGACGGCACCGGCATCCGCGACTACATTCATGTGGACGACCTGGCGCGGGCGCACCTCAATGCGCTCTACTACCTGCGCGCCGGCGGTGCCACCACCACGCTCAATTGCGGCTATGGACATGGGTACAGCGTGCGGGAAGTGCTCGACAGCGTGCAGCGCGTCGCCGGCAAGCGCATCGAGATCCGCGAGGAGCCGCGCCGCGAGGGCGATCCCCCCACCCTGGTGGCCGGCGCAGAGCGCATCCGCCAGGTGCTGGGCTGGGAGCCAAAGCTCGATGACCTCGACGGCATCGTGCGCACGGCGCTGCGCTGGGAAGAACAGCTGCAGCATAGTCCCTGGTAGGGCGACCCCTGCCGGGGGTCGCCAACCGGCGACGCGGAGGCATGCGCTCCGGCGGCAGGACTGACTTAGAATGGCCGGATGCGTGCGGCCCTGCCAAGTTCGCTCAACGGCTACCTGTTGCTTGGCATCGGGGTCATCACCATGCCGCTGCTGGCGGCGATCCTGCATGCTACCTTCCAGATTCGCCGGCTCACCGACTTCAGCCAGGCGCTGGTGAACGAAAGCGTCCACACGACCGAGCTGATCCAGGACATGTTCGAGTTCCGCAATTCACTCGGGCAGAAGGCGCAGGTCTACCTGGTGCTGGGCAGCAGCCAGGACCTGGCCAATTTCAACAAGCAGGATGCGGCCCTGAACTCGACCATGGGCGAGTTGCGCGCGGTGCTGCGCGCCCCGGAGGCGCGCAGCGCGGTTGCCTCCTTCTCCGGCTTGCAGCGTGAAATCGCCGACGCTGTGCGCACGCCAGCGGCGCTGGCGCGCGGTGGCGCGGCCGCAGTCCGATTGGCGCCGGATTTCGCCCCGCTCGACGAGCGGGCAGCGAGCATCTCGCACTACGCCAATGCACAGAAGGTAACCGAGCTTGCGTCGCTGGAAGACCAGACCAATGCCGCGCGGCGGCTGCTGCTGTGGGAATCGAGCCTGCTGATCCCGCTGGCGCTGGCCGCCACGCTCAGCTTTACGCTCGGCATTGGCAGGCCAATCCGCCAGGTTGACCGGGCGATCACGGAACTGGGCAGCGGGAACTTTGCCCGCGAAATTGCGGTCAGTGGCCCGATCGACCTGCAGCGACTGGGCCAGCAGCTCGAGTGGCTGCGTGGCCGCCTGCTCGAACTGGCGCAGGAGCGCAACCGCTTCCTGCGGCACATGTCGCACGAACTCAAGACGCCGCTGGCCAACATTCGCGAAGGCACCGAATTGCTCATGGACGGCGCGGTCGGCGCCCTGCGGCCGGGCCAGCGGGAAGTCGCGGCAATTCTGCAGGAAAACAGCATCAAGCTGCAGCGGATGATCGAGAACCTGCTGTCCTACAGCGCCTGGCAGAGCAATAGCGTCGGCCTGGACGCGGCCGAGTTCCGGTTGCGACCGATGGTCAAGCAGGTCCTGGAAAATCAGCAGCTGACGCTGGTGTCACAACGGGTGCGGCTGGAAGTGCAGATCGAAGACCTCACGCTGTACGCCGATCGCGGCAAGCTGCGCCTGATTCTGGAGAACCTGCTCTCCAATGCCATCAAGTATTCGCCGCGCGGCGGCACGATCGTGGTTCGCGCCCGTGCCGCAGGCACGGATCTGCTACTGGATGTGGCCGACAGCGGCGCGGGCATTCCGGTCGCCGAGCGCGCCCGGGTATTCGAGGCCTTTCACACCGGCCGCGCGCCTGGCGGCCACGTGCGCGGCACGGGCATCGGACTATCGGTCGTGCACGAGTTCGTGCAGGTGCACCGGGGCACGATCGAGATCGTGGACGGGGAATTCCGCGGTGCGCATTTTCGCATCCGCATGCCCCTGCAGGCCGAGCAGCCGGAGCCGATCCCGGCGGTGGCGGCAGGCGCACCCACGCCGCGCAGGAAGGCACATGCAGCGTAGCCCGATCCGGCTGGCGCTGACCCTGGCGGCGACCCTGATGCTGGTGAGCGGCTGCGGGGGCCTGGGCGCACTGAATACGGACCGCAGCGGCAGCAAGCCGTCGGGACCCATCTTTGATCGTGATACCCAGGTCGCGGTCCTGCTGGCCGACACGATCCAGACACTGCAGCGCCTCAGCAGCGGGAGTCCGGCCGAGCAGGCGGAGATCGTCACCACGGCGCAGCAGGCCTATGAGCGCGGCGGTGGGGGCGGCGCGCAGCTGCGCTACGCGCTGGTGCTGGCGACGCCCGGCCACGCGGGGCGCGATGCAGTGCGCGCGCGCCAGCTACTGCGCGAACTGGCGGCGCAGCCCGAAACGCTGGCGCCAGTCGAGCGCGCACTGTCGCTGTTCGAACTGGCGCAGCTCGATCGCGAGCTCGGGCTCCTGGGCGACAACGAACGCCTGCAGGCCAGCGCCAGCCGCAGCGTCGACCAGGACCGTTACGCGGCGGCCAACCGCCGCCTGCAGGCGGAGCTGGACGACAATGCGCGCCTGCGCCGCCTGCTCGAGGAAACGCAGGCCAAGCTCGAGGCGCTGGCCAATATTGAGCGCAATCAGCCCGACCACAAGAGCAACTCCGAGGTACGCAAGAAGTGAATCCGACCGTGAAGCGCAAGGCACGCATACTCGTCGTCGATGACGACCCGGGACTGCTGCGCCTGCTGACCATCCGCCTGCGGGCGGAGAACTATGAAGTCGAGCCGATGGAAAACGGCGTACAGGCACTGGCCGCTGCCAGCCGGTTCCGGCCGGATCTGGTGATATCCGACCTGCGCATGGACCAGCTCGATGGAATCGGCCTGCTTAAGGAACTGCAGATCCGCTGGCCCGGGCTCAAGGTGATCCTGCTGACCGCGCACGGCACGATTCCGGATGCCGTGCAGGCCACCCAGATGGGCGCCTTCGGCTTCCTCACCAAACCGGTCGAAAAGCAGGAGCTGCTTGCACAGGTGCACAAGGCCCTGAGGATTTCCGGCTTCGTCGACGCGGCCGAAGACTGGCGCGCCGGCATCATCACCCGCAGCGCGCTCATGGAAGAGAAGCTCGGGCAGGCGCACATGGTGGCCGGCACCGAAGCGCGCGTGCTGATCACCGGCGAGAGCGGCACCGGCAAAGAGCTGTTGGCGCGCGCCATCCACAAGGCGAGCCCGCGGCGCGCGCGGCCTTTCGTCTTGGCAAATTGCAGCGCGGTGGCCGAAGACATTTTCGACGGTGACCTGTTCCAGTCAGCCGAGGGCGGCACGCTGCTGCTCGATGAGATCGGCGCCCTGCCGATGCGTGCACAGCTGCGCCTGCTGCAGCTCTTGCAGGAGAAGCCTGACAGCGCGGGTGGCGGCACCGAGCATGCATCACCCAACGTGCGCATCATCTCCACCACCAGCCGCGACCTGCACATACTGCTGGCCGGCGGACAGTTGCGCGAAGACCTGTACTACCGACTGAACGTCGTGCACATCGAGCTGCCGCCGCTCAGCAAGCGGCGCGAGGACATCCCACTGCTGGTGGCGCACTTTCTGGCCGAGCTGGCCAAGGAAACCGGGCAACGCAAGATCTATGCGCCGGAGGCGGTGGAGTTGCTGGCCACCAGTGACTGGCCTGGCAACGTACGCCAGCTCGCCAACGTCGTGCGACAGAATTGCGCGCTGGCACAGACACCGATCATCCCGGTGGAACTGGTGCAACAGTCGATCGGCGGCACGCAGGCGAAGCTGCCCTCGTTCGACGAGGCGCGCGACGAATTCACGCGCAGCTACCTGTCGCAGATCCTGCAGATCACCGGCGGAAACGTCAGCCAGGCCGCGCGCCTCGCCAAGCGCAATCGCACCGATTTCTACAAGCTGCTCGGGCGCCACCAGCTCATGCCCGACGACTTCAAGGACCGCGAGCGCTGAGCCTCAGGCAGTGGCCCGCGCGAGCACCGCGGCCACCAGTTCGAGCTGCGAGTCGCTGAGGTCTGCGCTCATGGGCAGGCTGAGCACGCGGCCGGCCAGCATTTCACTCACCGGCATGGGTTTCGGATCGCAAAGCTTCGCGTACGCCGGCTGCTGGTGCAGCGGGCGCGGATAGTGCACGGCGGTCGGAATGCCCGCCTGTTTCATCTTCTCCTGCACGGCATCGCGGTTCTCGACCAATACCGTGTATTGCGCCCATACGCAGGTCCGGTCGGGGCGCACGGTCAGCAGTTCAGCGCGCGCACCGCTGGCCCGGATCGCCTCGGCATAACGCTGGCCGAGTTCGATGCGGCGCGCGATCTCCCAATCGAAGCGGGAGAGCTTTGCCAGCAGGATCGCGCATTGCAGCGTATCCATGCGGCCGCCGACACCAATGCGCGTGTGCAGGTAGCGAGCGCTCTGGCCATGCACGCGGATCTCGGCGCAGGCCTGCGCCAGCGCGGCGTCGTCCGTGAAGATCGCGCCGCCGTCGCCGTAGCAGCCGAGCGGCTTGCTGGGGAAGAAGCTGGTGCAGCCTAGCCCTGAGAGCGCACCGCTCCGCCGGCCCTGGTAGGTGGCGCCGAAGCTCTGCGCCGCGTCCTCGATCACGGCAATATTGCCGCGGCGCGCGGCAATGGCGCTGATCTCGTCCATGTCGGCGGGCTGCCCGTAGAGGCTCACCGGCATGATGGCCTTGGTGCGATCTGTAATGGCAGCGTCCAGCAGCGCCGCATTCATGTTGGCGGTGTCCGGCTCCACATCGACGAATACCGGCTTGGCGCCCACGAGCGCGATGACCTCGGCCGTAGCCACGAACGTGAATGGCGAGGTGATGACCTCATCGCCCGGACCGATCTCGAGCGCCATCAGCGCAATCAGCAGCGCCTCGGTGCCGCTGGCGACCGAGATGCAATGGCCGCTGTTGACGTAAGCGGCCAGGCGCTGCTCGAACTCGCGCACTTCCGGGCCGAGGATGTACTGGCCGTGATCGAGCACGGCCTGGATGCGCGCGTTGATGTCAGGGCGCAGCGCGCGGTACTGGGTCTTGAGGTCGATGAAGTCCATAGCTTTGACAGGCCCTAGTCGGCGAGCGTGCCGCCGCGCGTCTCGATGATGAGCGGCACCAGCAGCAGACCCAGGAGCGGTGCGAAGCCGACGTAGAAGATGGTCTGCATCGCGGTCCCGCGCGCCGCCGCTGCCCCCACGATGAACGGTCCGATCGCGGCCAGCACACGCCCGATGTTGTAGCAGAAGCCGGCGCCGGTCGCACGCAGGCGCGTCGGGAAGAGCTCCGTCAGGTAAAACGGAAAGGCGCCGAATACCCCGAACACCGGGACGCCGATCAGGAAGAACATGTAGAGCCGCGTGGCGGCCGGCATGTCGAGCCCGAAGGTGGCAAAAATCGCGGCCGCCGAAGCGCCGAAGTACCAGGCAAACATCGGCCGCCGGCCGAGCCGCTTGGCAAGCGGGATCGTCAGCAGCGTGCCGATCAGGCCGCCGAAGTTGAAACCCAGTGTAGCCGTGAATTTCCAGTGCTCGACCAGGTTGAGCGTCGCGGCCTGGTCAAAGCCGCGCAACGTCGCCTCGCCACGCGCGAGCCCGGTGGCGATCACCGGTATGAAGGCGTTGCAGCTCCACCAGCCCGCCAGCGCAATGATCGTGGTCATCGTGCCGAGCAGCGTGCGGCGGCGCAGTTCCGGCGTAAAGATCTGCTGCAATCGTGCCTGGCTGCGCGCCTTCACCGTCTGCCAGCGTTCGGGTTCGTGCATGAACCAGCGCACCGTGAATGCCACCGCCGCCGGCAGCAGTCCACACAGGAACACGTAGCGCCACGAATGCGTGCTGTCATTGGCGAACCACACGCCGGCGACCAGATAGTTGAGGGAGGTCGCCAGGAACAGGCCGAAAGGTGCGGCCGTGTACAGCAGCGCCCCACCCTCGACGCGCCGCTTCTCCGGCATGACCTCGGCGACCATCGACGCGCCTGCCGCCCATTCGCCGCCAATCCCAAGGCTCGCCACCAGCCGGAACGCCGCCAGCATCGCAAGGTTCGTGGATGCGGCGCAGGCCGCGGTGCCCACGGCATACAGCACCATCGTGAACATCAGCGTGCGCATCCGTCCGAAGCGGTCGCAGATGAACCCGAACAGGATGCCGCCGAGCGCCCAGCCCACCAGCAGGAGCGAGGTGAGCGCCCCGGTCCAGTACAGGGTGGCCGAACGGGCCGCGGCGGAGCCCACTGGCAGGTGCAGGAGCGTGGGAATGCAATTGGGTGCGACGTAGTTGAACAACAGGCCGTCGAATACGTCGAAGCCCCAGCCCAGCCAGGCGGCAAACAGCACCAGCCACTGGTAACGCGTAATGCCCCACATACGGGCGCAGACTACTGGAGCGCCGCTCAGCCGTCGAGCGACGTGGCGTGTTTGATCCGCAGGCGGAGCAGCGCGCTCACCAGCAACAACGAAATGCCCGCGCCATCGAGCCCGATGATCGCAAGATTGGTCACCATATCTCCCAGCGTGCTCCTGGGATAGTGGTGCGGATAACCGAGCAGCAGCGCGCCAGCCAGCACCAGCGCTGGAACCGCGAGGTACGCGAGCAGCCAGTAGTGGCGTTCGCTCAACTCGAGCACGGCGCTCGCAACGACGTTGGCATTGCCGCCACCCTGCCCGCGCGACCTCTCGGACGGCCCGTGCGTCCAATGCCAGACAGCGAACGCCACCGCGGCCAGTCCGAGCAGGCTGCTACCCAGCTGCAGCAATCGATAAACGCGGATCGGGTGCCCGATCAGCTCCGGGCCGTAGTAGTCGTCCAGGAAGGGCAGCATCTGCACGCCGCGGCCGTCTTCATGCGTGAATGCGTCCCAGCACAGGTGGGTGAGCGCGCCGCACAGGATGGCCGCACTGGCCGCCAGCCAGGTGCGCGGGTCGACCAGTCGCGACGCGCCTGCAGTGGCCTCGGCACGCAGGCGCCAGCCGCCTGGCAGCACCTCGGCCCATGCCGGCTTGATCAGCATCTGGTACAGCCACCACGCCAGCAGTCCCGCCGGAAGGCAGAAGCTCAGCAGCGCGCGCATGCCATGCGTGGCGCCCCGGGAAAGGTGAAATGGCAGCAGCACGCCAAAGTCCGGCGCCATGCTGCCGATGACTGCAGCGGAGAACAGCCCGCCGTGCCGCAGCCAGCGGCGCGCCGGTAACACTGCGGCGACATGCGCGATCGTGAACGGCATGCGCGTGTCAGTCCGGCTGGATTTCGCTCACGAAGCCTGCCTGTGCCGGCCGCTCCGGTGCCGTCGGCACCACGGCGCCGACGGTGCCGACGTACACGAAACCCAGCAACTGCTCGTCGCCGCCGAGTCCGAGCGCCGCGGCGATTGCCGGATCGTAGACACTCGGCCCGGTCAGCCAGATCGCTCCATAGCCCTGTACATGAAACGCATTCAGCAGGTTCATGACCGCCGCGCCCGTACTGAGCAGCTGCTCGATGTGTGGCACCTTGGGGTTGTCACGCAGCCGCGCGCTGGCGGCGATCACGAGCGGCACCTGCAGCGGACGCGCGCGCAGCTTCTCCAGCTGTGCCGCCGCCAGTGACGGTTCGCGTACCCGCGCCGCGGCCACCAGCGCCTCCGAGAACTTCGCGCGCGCCGCCCCGCGTATAATCCGGAAGCGCCAGGGCTGCATGCGGCCATGGTCCGGCGCCCGCAGCGCGACATCCAGCGCCGTGGCAATCTGAGCCGCGTCGGGACCCGGCGCGGTGAGGCATTGCGCCGGCACCGAGCGGCGGCCCAGCAGCGCCTTGATCGCGGCCCTGCGAGCCTCGCTGGTGGCGCCGTCGCCCGGCTTCATGCACCCGCCTTCACGTACTCGCCATCAGCTGCAGGACTTCCGCGGTCTTCTCGCGCATCAGCGCTTCGCTGCCGCGCGACTCGACGTTGAGACGCACCAGCGGCTCGGTGTTCGAGCCGCGCAGGTTCAGCCGCCACTGCTCGAATTCCATCGACAGTCCATCGGTGTGATCCACCGCCAGGGCCGAGCGCGCGTAGTGCTGCTGGACGCGGGCGGTCACCGCCCTGGCGTCGGCGATCTCGCGGTTGATTTCCCCGCTCGCCGGGAACAGCCGCTGGCGCTCGCCCACCAGCTGGCCCAGCGACTTGCCGGTTTCGCAGATCACGGCCAGCACCAGCAGCCAGGGAATCATGCCGCTGTCGCAATACGCGAACTCACGGAAGTAGTGATGGGCGCTCATCTCGCCACCGTACACGGCGTCGACCTCGCGCATGCGCTGCTTGATGAAGGCGTGGCCGGAGCGGCACAACACCGCCTCGCCGCCGAATTTCTTCACGATGTCGATCGTGTTCCAGGTCAGGCGCGGGTCGTGGACGATGCGCGAGCCCGGATAGCGCTTCAGGAAGGCCTCGGCCAGCAGGCCCACAAGGTAGTAACCCTCGACGAAGCCACCGTGCTCGTCGAAGAAAAAGCAGCGATCGAAGTCTCCGTCCCAGGCAATGCCGATGTCGGCGCCGCTCTTGCGCATGGCTTCGATGGTGCTGTTGCGGTTGGCCTCGATCATCGGGTTGGGCACGCCATTTGGAAAGCTGCTGTCCGGGTTGTGGTGCACCTTGATGAACTCGAAGGGCAGGTGCGGCTCGAGCCGGTCAACGACCAGCCCTGCGCCGCCGTTGCCGGCATTGCAGACCACCTTGAGGCGCCGCAGCTTCGCACCCTTGACGTAGCCGAGCAGGTGCTCGAGATACTTGGCATTGATGTCGAGCGCGTGCGCAGTGCCGGCCTGCGCGGCGCGCGGCGGAAGCCGCCCGCCCTCGATCAGCGTGCGCATGTCCATCAGACCCGTGTCGGCGCTGATCGGCCGGCTCTCCTCGCGCACGAATTTCATGCCGTTGTAATCCGGAGGATTGTGGCTTGCGGTCACCATGATGCCGCCATCGAGCCGCTCGGCGAAGGTTGCGAAGTAGACGCCTTCCGTGCCGCACAGTCCGATATCGGTGACGCTGACGCCCGAATCGTTGAGGCCACGGATCAGCGCTGTGGCCAGCGTCTGGCTGGTCGCGCGGATGTCGCGGCCCACGGCCACGTTTCCCGGCTTGACGAACGCGGCGTAGGCCTGGCCGATCTGGTAGGCCAGCGTTTCGTTGAGTTCCGTGGGTATGCGTCCGCGGACGTCGTAGGCCTTGAAGCAATTGAGCGTGCTCATTTCGTGGTCCCCTTGCGCCCGTACTGGTCTTCGAAGCGGACGATATCATCCTCGCCCAGGTAGCTGCCGGATTGCACCTCGATGATGTGCAGCGGCACCTTGCCCGGATTCTCGATGCGGTGGCGCACGCCGATCGGGATGTAGGTGGACTGGTTCTCTTCCAGCAGGAACACTTCTTCGCCGCGGGTGATGCGCGCGGTCCCGGAAACCACCACCCAATGCTCGGCGCGGTGATGGTGCAATTGCAGCGAGAGCACGCCGCCCGGCCGGACCGTCAGGCGCTTGACCTGGAAGCGCTTGCCACTGTCGAGGCTGTCATAGCTGCCCCAGGGCCGGAACACCTCGCGATGGAGCATGTGCTCGCTGCGGCCGTCCTGCCTGATCCGCGCCACCAGCGCCTTGACGTCCTGGACGCGATCGCGCGGCGCGACCAGCACCGCATCCTTGGTCTCGACCACCACGTGATCGTTCAGGCCCACGACTGCCACCAGCCGGCTCTCGGCGTGCAGGTAGCTGTCATGCGTTTCCTCGGCCAGCAC
Source organism: Gammaproteobacteria bacterium (assembly GCA_025359205.1). Lineage (GTDB taxonomy): Bacteria > Pseudomonadota > Gammaproteobacteria > Steroidobacterales > Steroidobacteraceae > FEN-1191. The sequence goes on along the minus strand of JANYHD010000020.1, from coordinate 61,664 downwards.
GTCGCCGCGGATCACGTTGCCATTCGCGTCGGGTGTACAAGCGGCATGGAGCGATGACCAGGACCCGACGTCGCTCCAACCCGCGTCCAGTGGCACCACCACCGCATTGCCGGTCCGCTCCATCACCGCGTAATCGATCGAATCGGAGCGGCAAGCGGCAAAGGCCGCGGCATCGACGCGCGTAAAATCCAGGTCGCGCTGCGCATTCCCATAGGCCTGTTCGCAGGCAGCGGCGATGTCGGGCGCGAGACGACGCAGCTCTTTGAGGTACTGGCGGGCACCGAATACGAACATGCCGCTGTTCCAGTAGTAGCCCCCGCTGGCCAGGAACTCTTCCGCCTTGCTGCGTTCGGGCTTCTCGACGAAGCGCGCGATGCGCCAGCCGTTGGCCAGCGCTGCACCGCGCTGGATGTAACCGTAGCCGGTCTCGGGCGAGCGCGGCACCACGCCGAAGGTCACCAGCTCGCCGCTCCGTGCGGCGGCCGCTGCTGTCTGCACGGCCACGTGGAACGCGCTCAGGTCGCGGATCACGTGGTCTGCGGGCAGCACCAGCAGCAATGCATCGCCCTCGCCGCCGTTCAGCGCGGCCAGTGCGGCCAGCGCGATGGCGGGCGCGGTGTTGCGGCCGACCGGCTCGAGCACGATGGCCTGCGCGGCAGCGCCAATGGCGCGCAATTGCTCGGCGACGATGAAGCGGTGCGCGTCGTTGCAGACGACGATCAGCGCCGTGGCCTGGAGCCCCGCGATACGCCGCACGGTCTCCTGCAGCATCGTGTATTCACTGGTCAGCGGCAGGAGCTGCTTCGGATAGAGCTCGCGCGACAGGGGCCACAGGCGTGTGCCCGCGCCGCCGGACAGCACGACGGGAGTCAGCGTCGGCGCGACCTCACTCACCGGCTCAAGTCTCCACGGCGCTGAGGCCGCGGCCGATTGCGTAGTAGTCAAATCCCAGCCGCGCCAGCAGGGCCGGATCATAGAGATTGCGGCCGTCGAAGATGCGCGGCGCGGCCAGCAGCTCACGCAGGCGCTCGAAATCGGGGCTGCGGAATTCCTGCCACTCCGTGGCGATCAGCAGCGCCGCGGCGCCGGCCACGACTCCGTAGGCGTCGGCGCCGAGCGTGAACTTCGGCTGGCCGGCATACAGGCGCCGCGCTTCTTCCATGGCGATGGGATCGTAGGCACTCACGCTGGCGCCGGCTTCCAGGAGCGAGTCGATGATCACGCGGCTCGGGGCTTCACGCATGTCGTCGGTGTTGGGCTTGAACGCCAGGCCCCACAGCGCGACCTTGACGCCACGGAGCGAACCGCCCAGCACCTTGCGCAGCTTGCGGACCAGCGTCGATTTCTGCCGCGCATTGAGCGCCTCGACCGCGTGCAGGATCCCGGCGTTGATGCCGACTTCCTGCGCCGAACGGATCAGCGCCTTGACGTCCTTGGGGAAGCAGGAGCCGCCGTAGCCCGTGCCGGGATAGATGAAACCGTAGCCAATGCGCGGATCCGAGCCGATGCCCACGCGCACGCGCTCGATGTCGGCGCCGACGCGCTCAGCGATGTTGGCGAGCTCGTTCATGAAGCTGATCTTGGTGGCGAGCATGGCATTGGCCGCGTACTTGGTCAGCTCGGCAGAGCGGATGTCCATCGTTATCAACCGATCGTGATTGCGCGTAAAGGGCTCGTACAGTGCGCGCATCAGCTCGGTCGCGCGCGCTCCGTCGGTGCCGATTACCACGCGGTCGGGCTTCATGAAGTCCTGGATCGCCGCGCCTTCCTTGAGGAATTCCGGATTGGCAACCACGTCGTAGTCGATGTTCGCGCCACGTGCCGCCAGCGCGGCGCCTACGGTCGCGCGTACCTGGTCCGCAGTGCCGACCGGCACGGTGGACTTGGTGACCACGACCGCATGACGCTGCAGGCGTTCGCCGATCGTGCGCGCCACCTCGAGGACGTGCGTCAGATCGGCCGAACCGTCCTCGCCCGGCGGCGTGCCCACCGCGATGAGCTGGAACAGCCCATGGTCGACGCCGCGCGCGGCATCGGTGGTGAATTCGATGCGTCCGCTGGCGCGATTGCGCCGGATCAGCGCGTCGAGCCCCGGCTCGTGTATCGGCACTTCGCCCTGGTTGAGCCGCGCAATCTTGGCCGCATCGACATCGACACAGACCACGTGATTGCCGGCCTCCGCAAGGCAGGCGCCCGTTACCAGGCCGACATAGCCTGAGCCGAAAATCGTCACTTTCATGGGCGCTGGATCCCCGGGTCGATTGCCAAGGTGCGCAAGCCTAAGTGAAGCAGCTCATGAAGACAAAGGCGTGATGGTCAGTTCCAGCCGGCGGTTCAGGTCGCGCCCCTCGGGCGTATTCGGAGCCGGCAACTGCGCGGTCTCGCCCACCCCGCGCGCCACGAGCCGCTCGGGCGCCACTCCCTTGATCTGCAGGTAGGCCACCACCACACCCGCGCGGGCCTGTGCCTGCTGCTGGTTGAATTCGGTGCCGCCGATTGCGTCCGTGTATACGGCCACGATGACCCGGCTGCGCTTGTATTCGCGCAGCGAACGCGCCACGGCGTCCAGGAATGCGGTGCCCGCCGGAAGCAGCTCGGCCCGGTCAGGGGCAAAGGCCATGCGCGCGGGCAAATGCAGCACTACGGTCACATCAGCGTGCTCGACCACCGCAGCCGTCGGCGCGAGCGCGATGCGCAGACCTGCTTCCTGCTCGGCCAACCGGGCAAGCGCGGCCGGATCCGCCGGTTCGGCCATACCGTCCGCAGGCCACGCCGCCAGCAGCACGCAACCGCGCCATGCCGCGTACCGCACTACATTCCTCATGACGCCTGTCCGACACTTGCGCACAATTGGGTTATTGTGCAACCAAAACGGACCGCCGGGTTGCATCTCGTCGTAAAATCCTGCCTTTCGACCCAACGTGAGGATCGGCCTTGAGCAAGACAGCGCTGATTACGGGCATCACCGGCCAGGATGGCGCCTACCTGGCCGAATTCCTGCTCGGCAAGGGCTACGAAGTGCACGGCATCAAGCGCCGTGCCTCGAGCTTCAATACCGACCGCATTGATCACCTCTACCAGGATCCGCACGAAGCCAACGTGCGCCTGCGATTGCACTACGGCGACATGACCGATGCGACCAACCTGATCCGCATCGTGCAGCAGGTGCAGCCCGACGAGATCTACAACCTGGCGGCCCAGAGCCACGTGGCGGTGTCCTTCGAGACGCCCGAGTACACGGCCAATGCCGACGCACTCGGCGCGCTGCGGCTGCTCGAGGCGATCCGCATCCTCGGCCTGGAGCGAAAGACGCGCTACTACCAGGCCTCCACCTCCGAGATGTTCGGCAAGGTGCAGGAGACGCCGCAGCGCGAGACGACTCCCTTCTATCCGCGCTCGCCCTATGGCGCAGCCAAGGTCTATGCCTACTGGATCACGGTCAATTACCGCGAGGCCTATGGCCTGTACGCCTGCAACGGCATCCTCTTCAACCACGAGTCGCCCAGCCGCGGCGAGACCTTCGTCACGCGCAAGATCACGCGCGCGCTGGCGCGCATTTCGCTCGGGCTCCAGGACTGCCTGTTTCTCGGCAACATGGATTCGCTCCGCGACTGGGGCCACGCGCAGGACTTCGTCGTCGCGCAGTGGCTGATGCTGCAGCAGCAACAGCCCGAGGACTACGTGATCGCCACCGGGGAGCAGCATTCGGTGCGCGACTTCGTGGTGTTGGCCGGCGCGCAGCTCGGCATGAAGATCGAGTGGCGCGGGACCGGGGTTGAAGAGCATGGAATTGATGTCGGCACGGGCAAAACGGTGGTTAAAGTTGATCCACGTTACTTCCGACCCACCGAGGTCGAAACGCTCCTTGGCGATCCCTCCAAGGCGCTGCGCCAGCTCGGCTGGCGCGCAACCATCAGTTTCGAGCAGCTGGTGCACGACATGGTGGCGGGCGACCTGGAGCACGCGCGCCGCGATGCGCTGATCGCGCGCGAGGGATTCAAAACCTACCGGCACCATGAATAACGACGCGCGCATCTATGTCGCGGGCCACCAGGGACTGGTGGGCTCGGCGGTGGTGCGCAGGCTCCACGCGCTGGGCTACGGCAACCTGCTGCTGGCCAGGCGCGATGAGCTGGAATTGACGCGCCAGGCCGATGTCGACCAGTGGTTCGCCGCGCACCGTCCGGAAGTCGTGATCCTCGCCGCGGCCCGCGTGGGCGGCATCCATGCCAATGACAGCTACCCCGCCGACTTCATCCGCGACAACCTCGAGGTCCAGAACAACGTCATCGACGCCGCCTACCGCCATGGCACGCGCAAGCTCACGTTTCTTGGCTCGAGCTGCATCTATCCAAAGCATGCGCCGCAGCCGATGAATGAAGACTGCCTGCTCACCGGCCCGCTGGAACCCACCAACGAGTGGTATGCGATCGCCAAAATCGCCGGCATCAAGATGTGCCAGGCGTACCGCCGCCAGCATGGGTTCGACGCCATATCGCTGATGCCGACCAATCTCTATGGTCCCGGCGACAACTTCAGCCTGGAAAACTCGCACGTGCTGCCGGCCCTGATCGCCAAGTTCGACGCCGCCAAACGTGGTGCCCAGCAATCGGTCGTGGTGTGGGGCACGGGCACTCCACGGCGCGAGTTCCTGTACGTCGACGATCTCGCCGACGCCGTGGTATTCCTGACCCGCAATTATTCCGACGCGGGCCCGATCAATGTCGGCACCGGAACCGACGTTACGATCCGCGAACTCGCCTCGCTGGTGGGCAAAGCGGTTGGCTTCCAGGGCGAGCTGGTGTTCGACACCAGCAAGCCAGATGGCACGCCGCGCAAGCTCCTCGACGTGACGCGGCTCAATGCCCTGGGCTGGCGCGCCAGCACGGCCCTCGAGGAGGGCCTGCGCGCGACCTACGCGTGGTTCTGCGCCAACCAGTCGCAGCTGCGGCGTTAAGGCAGCAGCAGGATCGAGCCAGTGGTCTGGCGTCCTTCCAGGGCCGCGTGCGCGAGCGCCGCATCGCGCAGCGCAAAGCGCTGGCCGATGACCACCCGGATCTTGCCGCGCCGGATCTGCGAGAACAGTTCGCGCGCCGCCCGTCGGCGCGTCGCCGGATCGCGCAGGTAGTCGGCGGAGGTCGGCCGTGTCAGGAACAAGGAGCCGCGGCGCATCAGCTCCAGCGGTGACACCGGCGGCACCGCGCCCGAGGCGTTGCCGAAACTGACCATCAGGTGCAGCGGCTTGAGGCAATCCAGGCCGGCCATGAAAGTGTCCTTGCCGACGCCATCGTAGACCACGTCGACGCCCTTCCCTTTCGTGTACGAGCGCACCTTCGCCGCCATGCCCTCGTAGCCGACGATGACGTGGCGGCAGCCGCTCCGCTTGGCCAGCGCCGCCTTGGCCCCGCTACCCACGACGCCGATCACCGTCGCGCCGAGCGCACGCGCCCACTGGCCCAGGATCAGTCCCACGCCACCCGCGGCCGCGGTCACCAGCACCACGCTGCCACGCCTGACCGGGTAGGCGCGCCGCAGCAGGCACCAGGCCGTGAGGCCCTTGAGCAACACGGCCGCCGCCTGCTCCACGGATAGGTCGCGCGGCAGCTTCACCAGCAGGTCGGCCGCGATCACGCGTTCCTCCGCGTAGGCGCCGGCAGCGCCCTGGTAGGCCACACGATCGCCAACCCGGAATCCGCGCACCCCTTTGCCTACTGCGACCACGTTTCCGGCGGCCTCATTGCCGAGTCCAGTCGGCAGTGCCTGCGGATAGAGCCCCGAGCGCACGTAAATATCGTAGTAGTTCACCCCGATGGCGCTGTGGCGGACCAGTACCTCGCCCTTGCCCGGCGCAGGCACGGGATAATCCTCCCACCGCAGGCGGTCGGCGCCGCCGTGTTCGTACAGTCGGATTGCCTTGGACATGGCCGCTCCCCTATTCCGTTGATTCGGTGCTGAGTTACTCAAATCCGCGCACGCGCTTGCTGCGCAGGCTCTCTTTGGCGCGCTGCAGGCGCGTGAGCAGCTCCGGCCCCTGGCGCAGCGCCACACCGACCGCCAGCGTATCGACGACCGTGAGCTGTGCCAGCCGCGTGGTCATGGGCGTATAGATATCCGTATCCTCGTCGATGAGCAACTCCAGCGCCACGCTGCAGCGCGCGGCGAGGGGCGCGCCGAGCGCGGTAATCCCGATGACATCCGCGCCCGACTCGCGCGCCAGGTCGACGCTCGAAATCAGGTCGACTGTGCGGCCGCTGGCCGAAAACGCCAGCACCACATCGCCGGGCCGCAGCATAGTCGCCGCCATGCCGTGCACGTGAGCGTCCGAATAGGCCACCGACGGAAGGCCGAGCCGGAACAGTTTGTGCTGCGCGTCGGCGGCAACGATGCCGGAACTGCCGAGGCCATAGCACTCGACGCGCCGCGCCGCACACAAAAGGGCAATCGCGGTTTCGAGCCGCGCCGGATCGAGCTGGCTGCGCACCTGCAGCAGCGTGCGCGCGGCCTTGCCGAAGACTTTGGCCGCCATCTCGGCCACCGAATCTCCCGGACTCACATCCGAGTGCATGAACAACTGGCCGCTGGCCAGGCTTTGCGCCATGCGCAGCTTGAAGTCCGCGAAGCCGTGGCAGCCGAGCGAGCGGCAGCAGCGGATCACGGTCGGCTCGCTCACCCGCGCCTGACTCGCCACCGCGGCCAACGACAGCTGCAGCAACTCGTGCGGGCGTTCGAGCACCAGGTCGGCGACTCGCCGCTCGGCCGCCGGCAAACGCTCGCGCGCGCTCATCAGGAACTTGAGCCAGCCGCCCTCGCTCACCGCCGGCGTCACGCTGCGTTCCGGACTACTCATGACTTTCCGGCCGGTGGTGCGTCCGGACACCAGTACACGTCCACGGGCACGGCCTGCTGGCGGAGGATCGCGCGCACCGGCAATTCCTCGACCGGACCCGCCGCCAGCGCGCGTTGGTAAACCTGCCATTTGCCCGCGCCGCTGATCTGGATGCAGATGCGGCGCGAACGCAGGAGCGCCGCAAGATTCAGTGACAGGCGCGCATGCGGAGCCGCCAGCGGCTGCATCGCTACGCAGGCTGGGGCCGCCGCCGCGTCGAGTGCGGCGCTGAGACCTACGCTACCGGGAAAAAGCGAGGCCGTATGGCCGTCATCGCCCATGCCCAGCACGACGACATCAAAAGGCTGCGGCATCGCATTGATCGTGCGCCACGCTGCTGCTGCACCGGCCGCGGGCGTAGGCGCCGCGTTCTTCATGGCAATGAGCTGCGCAGCAGCGGCGTGCTCGCGCAGCAGTGCGTTGCGCACCAGGGTCTCGTTGCTGGCCGGGTCGTCCGCGCCGACCCAGCGTTCATCGGCAAGCGTGACCTGCACGCGCGCCCATGCGAGCGGCTGACGCGCGAGCAGCGCAAACATGGCCGCCGGCGTGCGCCCGCCCGAGACCACGATGCTGGCGCTCTCGCGGCGAGCGAGCGCAGCGTTCAATTCGACGGCGATGGCCTCTGCCAGCAGCGCCGCCTGAGCCGCGCCGTCGGCCGCGCGCACCAGGCGCGGGGCGAGCGAGTCAGGTTTCGTCGCGCCAGGCATAGCCGTCGCGCCCGATCAGCGCCGTGGCCGCAGCGGGGCCCCAGCTGCCGGCGGTGTAGGTCTTGGGCGGGTTGCCGGTCTGCGCCCAGCCGGCGCGGATCGGATCGATCCAGCTCCAGGCGGTGTCGAGTTCGTCGCGGCGCATGAACAGTGTCAGGTTGCCCTTCACGACGTCCATCAGCAAGCGCTCGTAGGCCGACAGCGGCCGCTCCTTGAAACTCTCGCCCAGGTCGAGCGCGAGGTTTACAGGACGCAATCGCATGGCATCGCCTGGCGCTTTCGCCAGGATCGTCAGCGTGATGCTCTCGTCCGGCTGCAGCCGGATGACCAGCTGGTTGGGCGCATCCTGCGCACGGTTCTGGAAGATCGACAAGGGCACGTCGTCGAAGGTGATGGCGATCTCGGCCAGCGACTGTTGCAGCCGCTTGCCGGTGCGCAGGTAGAACGGCACGCCGGCCCAACGCCAGTTGTCGATCTCGGCCTTGATGGCCACGAAGGTCTCGGTCTGGCTGCCCGCAGGCACGCCCGGTTCATCAGCGTAGCCTGGCACGCTCTCGCCTTCGATGTTGCCGGCCTTGTACTGGCCGCGCACCGTCTTCACGTCGACGGTATCGCCATCGATTGGCCGCAGTGCGCGCAGCACCTTGAGCTTTTCATCGCGCACCGTGTCGGCATCGGAACTCGCCGGCGGCTCCATCGCCAGGATGCACAGCAGCTGCAGCATGTGGTTCTGCACCATGTCGCGCAGCGCGCCGGTCTCGTCGTAGAACTTCGCCCGTCCCTCGACGCCGAGCTGTTCGGCCACCGTGATCTGCACGTGCCGGATGCGGCCGCGACGCCACAGCGGCTCGAAAAACGCGTTGCCGAAGCGCAGCGCCAGCAGGTTCTGCACCGGCTCCTTGCCGAGGTAATGATCGATGCGATAGATCTGGTTCTCAGCGAAGCTCAGCGCAACCTGCTCGTTGATGCGTGCCGCCGAGGCGCGATCGGTCCCCAGCGGCTTCTCGAGCACCACCCGTGCGTTGGGCGTCACGACGCCGGCGGCCGCCATGTTTGCAGCGGTGGCGATGTACAGGCTGGGCGAAGTCGACAGGAACCACACGCGCGTCTGCGCGTCGCGCCCGGCGATCCTGGTCTTGAGCGCCTTGAAGTCCTCGACGCGCATGGCGTCGATCTGCTGATAATCGAGGCACGCTGCGAATTCCGTCCAGCGCGCCTCGGTGAAATCGGGCGCACCGACATGCTCGCGGCAATGCTCCAGCGCGCGCTCGATGTAGGCCTCGCGCGTCAGGGCGCTGCTGGCCGCGGCCAGGATGTGTGCCCGCGCATCGAATTGCCCGGCTACGTAACGCTGGAACAGCGCGGGGATGAGCTTGCGCATCGCCAGGTCGCCGGTGCCGCCAAACAGCACGATTTCGAATGGGTCGAGCAATTGCACCGTTCACCTCCTGCCGTTGGCAGGCCGAGACATGTAGTTAAACTACTATATATCTCGTAGCCCGCCCGCGCAAAGGGATTTTTGACCGTCAATTTAGGTTCTTATGCGCACTTTGGCATTATGACAATCGGGGCTTGCCAAAGATCGAATATGGAGTTTTACTACGCTGCGTGAGAGCGACCCCTCCATTGCACGAGACGGTAAGGCAGGTCACGGAGCGCATCCGTGCACGCAGCCAAAGCGGCCGAGCGGACTATCTCGCGCGCATGGACGCGGCGGGGCGTGAAGGCAGCGCGCGCGCGCGCCTGAGCTGCACGAACCTCGCCCACGGCTTCGCCGCTTCGAGCGCGAACGACAAGCAGGCGTTGCGGCAGATGCAGTGGCCGAACATCGGCATCGTCACCGCGTTCAACGACATGCTCTCGGCGCACCAGCCTTTCGAGCGCTATCCCGCGCTCATCCGCGCGGCCGCACGCGAGGCCGGCGCCACAGCGCAGGTCGCGGGCGGCGTACCGGCGATGTGCGATGGCGTCACGCAGGGCCAGGCCGGCATGGAGCTCTCGCTGTTCAGCCGCGATGTCATCGCGCTCTCAACCGCCGTGGCGCTCTCGCACGGCATGTTCGATGCGACCTTGTGCCTCGGCGTCTGCGACAAGATCGTGCCGGGCCTGCTGATTGGAGCGCTGAGCTTCGGCTCGCTCCCGACTCTGTTCGTGCCCGCGGGCCCCATGACCTCGGGACTCCCGAACCAGGAAAAAGCACGCATCCGCCAGGCTCATGCCGAGGGCAAGCTCGACCGCTCGGCGCTGCTCGAATCGGAGGCCCAGAGCTACCACGACGCGGGCACCTGCACTTTCTATGGCACCGCCAACAGCAACCAGATGTTGATGGAGATCATGGGGCTGCACCTGCCCGGCAGCGCCTTCGTGAACCCCAACACGCCGCTGCGCGAGGCCCTGACGCGCGCAGCCGCGCAACGCGCCGCGCAGCTGTGGGCGCACGGCAGCGACTACCGGCCGCTCGCGCAGATCGTTGACGAGCGCGCCATCGTCAACGCGATCGTGGGTCTGCTCGCCACCGGCGGCTCGACCAACCACACCATTCACCTGGTGGCGATGGCGCACGCGGCCGGCATCGTCATTGACTGGGACGACTTCAGTGCACTCTCCGCCGTCGTGCCACTGATCGCGCGCGTCTACCCGAATGGCGCCGCCGACGTGAATCACTTCCACGCCGCGGGTGGCATGGCCTTCGTGATCCGCGAACTCCTCAACGCGGGGCTCCTGCATGGCGATGTTCGTGGTGTGTCTGGCGCCGACTTGCACGCGTACACGCAGGAACCCTGGCTCGACGCGGGCAAGCTGGCCTGGCGCGAAGGCGCGACGCAAAGCGGCGATGTGAACGTGCTGCGTCCGGTGAGCGATCCCTTCAGCGCCGACGGCGGCCTGAAGCTTCTGCAGGGCAATCTCGGCCGCGCCGTGATCAAGGTATCCGCGGTCAAGCCCGAACGCCGCACCGTGGAAGCACCGGCGCGCATCTTCGATTCGCAGGAAGCGGTGACGGCTGCGTTCAAGGCCGGTGAACTGCATCGCGACGTGGTCGTGGTCGTGCGCGGCCAGGGACCACGCGCCAATGGCATGCCTGAGCTCCACAAGCTCACGCCCGCGCTCTCGGCACTGCAGTCGCACGGCTTCAAGGTCGCGCTGGTCACCGATGGCCGCATGTCGGGCGCATCAGGCTCCGTGCCCGCGGCCATCCACGTGTCGCCCGAAGTGCATTGCGGCGGGCCGCTCGGCAAGTTGCGCGATGGCGACCTGGTGCGGCTCGACAGCAATGGCGGCAAGCTCGAGGCGCTGGTGGACACTGAGACCTGGGCGCAACGCGCATTCGAGATACCGCCTCCGCATGGCCAGAGCGGAGTTGGACGCGAGCTGTTCGCGCTATTTCGTGCGCACGCCGCCACGGCCGAACAGGGCGGCGGCATCACCACTACTCCCTGATGAAAGCGAGTTTCCCATGCAGATGAGAGCCATCATGGCGCGTGCGCCGGTCATACCGGTGCTCACCATCGAGCGCGAGGCGGACGCGGTGCCGCTGGCGCGAGCGCTGTGCGCAGGCGGCCTCACCGTGCTCGAGGTCACGCTGCGCACGGATGTTGCGCTGGCGGCGATCAAGGCCATGCGCCAGGCCGTGCCCGAAGCCATCGTCGGCGCCGGCACGCTCACCGTTCCCGAGGATTTTGCCCGCGTTGCCGCCGCTGGCGCGCAGTTTGCGGTCACGCCGGGTCTGACCGAAGAGCTGGCCGTGGCGGGTCGGCACGCCGGCTTTCCGCTGTTGCCCGGTGTTGCCACGGCCTCCGAGCTGCTGGCTGCGCGCGCCGCAGGCTATACCGCACTGAAATTCTTTCCGGCCGAACCGGCGGGCGGCACGGCGATGCTCTCAGCCTTCGCACCGGTCTTCGCCGATGTGATCTTCTGCCCCACCGGTGGCATCACGCGCGAGAGCGCACCGCGTTACCTGCAGCTGAAGAACGTGGTCTGCGTCGGCGGCTCCTGGATCACGCCGGCCGCGGCCCTGAAGGCCGGCGATTGGGCGCAGATCGAGGCGCTGGCGCGCGACGCGGCATCACTGGCGCGCCGATCCTGACCTCGACCCACGTGCAAGCCGGCGCCTACACCTGTTAGGCTGCGCGCATGGGGGTCTGGTCGCGCAAGTCCATAGAGACGCTGAAGCAGGAGGCGCACGGCGGTGACCGCCCGGCCCTGCTGCGCACGCTCGGGGTCCTCAACCTCACGGCCTTTGGTGTCGGCAATACCGTCGGCGCGGGTCTATTCGTACTGACCGGAACGGTCGCCGCACTGCGCGCCGGACCCGCCGTGACCCTGTGCTTCATCCTGGCCAGCATCGCCTGTTTCTTCGCCGGCCTTTGTTATGCCGAGTACGCCTCGATGGTGCCCGTCGCGGGCAGCGCGTACTCGTACGCGTACGCCACCTTTGGCGAGCTGATCGCGTGGATCATCGGCTGGTGCATCATGTTCGAGTACCTGTTCTCGGCCTCGCTGGTCGCGATCAGCTGGTCGGGCTACGTGACCTCGGCCTTGGGCGATCATGGCATTCATATTCCGGCGGTGCTGGCCAATGCACCGCTCCAGGCCGATGCCTCCGGTCACGTCGTATTGACCGGCGCCTGGATAAACCTGCCAGCCGTGCTGGTCACGCTCGCCTGCACCGCACTGCTGATCATCGGCACGCGCAAATCCGCCATGGTCAACTCGGTGATCGTCGTCGCCAAGGTGTTGGCCATCCTGGTGCTGGTCGCAGCCTGCCTGCCGCACATCGACACGCACCTGTGGCACCCGTTCGTCCCGCCCAACTCGGGCAAGTTCGGCGACTTCGGCTGGTCGGGCGTAATGCGGGGCGCGGGCATCGTATTCTTCGCCTATATCGGTTTTGATGGCGTCTCGACGCTGGCCGAGGAGGCGAAGAACCCGCAGCGCACGATGCCGCTGAGCCTGGGCCTTTCGCTCCTGATCTGCACGGCTCTGTACGTAGCCGTGAGCCTCGCGGTCACGGGCATCGCCGACTACCGCCAGCTCAATGTGCCTGACCCCCTCTACCAGGCGCTGAGCCTGGCGCACGCGAACCTGGCCTGGCTCAAGGCGATGATCGCGGTCGTCGCCGGCTTCGGCCTGATTCCCGTGATCCTGCTGAGCCTGCTTGGCCAGATCCGCATTTTCTACGCGATGGGGCGCGATGGTTTGCTGCCGCCCTCGCTCGCCCGCTGCAGCGAGCGCTACCACACGCCGCATATCGGCACGCTCGTAACCGGCGGCGCCTCGGCGCTGATTGCCGGCCTCTTCCCGCTCGACCTGCTCGGCGAGCTGATCTCGATCGGCACGCTGATGGCCTTTGCGATCGTGTGCGCGGGCATCATCATCCTGCGTAGGCGGATGCCGGACATGCACCGGCCGTTCCGCACACCCTGGGTACCGCTGGTGCCGGTGCTGGGCGTGATCAGCTGTGTCGTGCTGATGGTGTTCCTGCCCTGGCAGACCTGGGTACGCCTGGCGATCTGGCTCGCGATCGGATTTGCGATCTACTTCGGCTACGGCCAGAAGCATTCCAAACTCAGCGCCGAGCGCAATTAGCGCAATTAGATGGTGGGTCGGGTGGGGCTCGAACCCACGACCAACGCCTTAAAAGGGCGCTGCTCTACCGACTGAGCTACCGACCCGCCGCGGGGCCGGAATCATACCCAATGCGCAAATAAAAGGGGCGCCGGCCGTGAGACCGGCGCCCCGATTTTCAACTTGACCCGCCGCGCCGCGAGTCGTGCGATCCCTAGAACCGCTGACCGTACTTTATGCCGAAATTAAGCGGCATGATGGGCACGATACGGTAATTCGCCAGGCAATTTTTGGCGGCGCACTCGGCAGTGCGTGCCATTTCACCGCGCTTATCAGTCAAGTTGCCGACGTAGGCCTCCAGCGTCCAGTTGCTCTTCGCGGTACCGACGGAGAAATCAAAGGTGGAGTAGGCCGGCGAGTCACCCACGAGTGCGTTTTTCGGGGCCTCGAGGCCGAAAACGGTTGAGCCCTCGTAGACACCCGCCAGTTGCGCGAAGCTCTCGTAGCCATTCATATTGAAGCGGTAGCGTGCGGTCGCATTGGCCTTCACCTTCGGGACGCCGGGCAGCTGCGTGCCGGAGGGCGCATCCAGTTTATCGGGAGTGCAGGTGGCATTTGGCACACCGAGCGGCGATGGCTGGCAGAAATCGGTGGTCGTGTTGGCCTTAACGTACGTACCTGACACCGACAGGTTGAGGTTATTCATGGCCAGCCAGTCCAGTTCCGTCTCGAAGCCTTGCGTGCGTGAATCACCCGCGTTGACAACGGAGGTGATGCCGTTCTCGCCCTGGATGGCTACCTGCGTACCCTGCCATTTCTCATCGAAGATCGCGCCATTGAAGCGCACGGTGTTACCAGCCCACGAAGTCTTCCAGCCAATCTCGTAGTTGGTCAGCGTGTCCGCCTTGAAGCTCAGGGCCTCCGGGCGCCGGTTGTTGCCGCCAGGCCTGAAGCCCGTGGAGTAGGTGGCGTACACCATCCGGTTCGGCTGGAACTGATAGGTGATATTCACGCGGTGCGTTTCACCCGACTCCTTGACGCGGCTTTGGGTATTGATGCACGGCCGCGTTACTCCCGCCGGCGCAATAGCGAAACAGCCATGCTCGCCGCTGGTGCTTGGCAGGTGGGCGTTGTAGCCAAAGAAACCGTAGAGTGTATTGTCGACATTGAATTCGCGGATGCCCGCACTCATCTTGAGCTTGTCCGTGAAGTCGTGCGAGACGTCCACGAACACCGCCGAATCCTTATCTGTACGGTTCTGGTCGGACAGGTACAGAATGCCGGGATTACGTGGCACGGACCAGTAGGCCGAAAGTCCATCGACCCGGAACTCGGCACGAATCGCATCCGTCTGTTTTTGGGAGAAGACTCCGGCGATCAGCCGGGTCGAATAATCCGCTGGCGTGCTGATCCGGAGCTCATGACTGAGCTTGGTGTAGTCGTCGTGGTTCTGAACGTACTGCGTGGGATCGGCCAGTACCGGATTGACGTCGAGCTTGTTGAGGTTCGGGCCACCCACCCCCGAAATGTTCGGCCCGTCGTTCTGGTGCCCGACTTCCGGAAAATAGTTGTAGCACACGTGCCAGCAGTAATCGTACTGCACCGTATAAAGTGCATAGTCATATTCATTGTCGACGTGGCGCGTGAACCAGCTGCCGGAATATACGACATCCAGATTCGCAATCTTGCCGGTGACCGTCAGGGCCGACTGCGTCCACGCGTCATTGTTGTAGGTCGGCCTCATGTCGTAGACCTTCAGGTCACCGACTTTGGGGTCAAAGCTGAAGTCACCATGCGCCTTCTGTTCCTGGTGCATGACTGTGGGCATCACAGTCCAGTGGTCATTGAGATCCAGCTTGACGGCCGCCCGGCCACCAGAGTTCTCAACGCTATTGAAATTCTTCTCTACCAGAGCGGAGTTGTTGACCGTGATTGGATGAGGGTTCGCAGTTTCGCTGGAGTAGTCGGTGGGCGTGTATGCAACCGTCCAAAGCCAAGGCCGTTCCGTGGTGGGCGTGAAGTCAAAAGCACCACCGGCGGGCCGTTGGTAGGTGAGCGACTTGGGCACATTGTCAATGTAGCCCCCTTCCTTGTCGTAGAAAGCGACCAGGCGGATGGCGGCATGATCGCCTGCCGGCAGGTTGACGAAACCCTCTAACGACCCGCCCGAGGAGCCCTTCGCGAACGATGTGCCCTTGACGTTGTAACCCGCCTCGAACTTGGTCGGATCCGGTTTATTCGTGATGATGCGCAGCGTGCCGGCGAGCGAACTCGCGCCATACAGGGTGCCCTGTGGACCCGCCAGGCCCTCGACGCGCTGGATGTCGTACATGTGGACATCGAGCACGCCGGAAATCGTGGTGACCGGCGTTTCATCCACGTAAGTACCAGTTGAGGGCAGAGGCCCGGCATGCAGGTTTGAATAGCCTGAGGAAATGCCGCGGAAATAGACCTGCGACTGGCCAGGGCCCAGTGTCTGGAACGACATGCTGGGCAGGAACTTCGCGTAGTCGACAAAGTTCGAAACCTGCAGCTGCTCGAGTTTCTCGCCGCCGAGTACCTGGATGCTGATGGGTACCTTCTGCACGTCCTCGACGCGCTTCTGCGCCGTAACGATGATCTCCTCGAGTCCGGCCCCGGTCTCGGTCTGTTGCGCGTGCGCAACACTTCCAAATGCGAATGCAGCGGTAGCCAATGGCATGCCGGCCCAATTGGCTGCAGTCCTGTGCAGTTTGCGCTTGCGACTCCGAGTCATTGAAGCTCCCCTCAAACCGTTGGTTTTAGTGCAGGCCCCGCGCGGAGTGTATGCCACACGGCGGCAAAATCAAAACCTGGGCACCGCCGGATAGGCCTCCAGAACCGACCCCAGGGTCTCCTTGAGTGGCTGGAGCCAGCGCTCGTAGTTCCGCCACTGGTCCACCCCGGCGCGCGAGATGGGCTTGCGGACCTGCTGGGCGCTGGCGGTGCGCACCGCACGCTCATTTTCATAGAAACGCAGGCAGGAATCCTCGAACTCCAGCCCGCAGTAGGCCAGCAGTCGGCGCACCTCGGCCTCGGTGTCCTCGATCAGGGTCTCGTGGATTACGCGATGCACCCGGCCGGGCAGCACGGCGTCAAAGTGAGCCATCATTTCCACGTAGTCGCGATAGAAGTGGCCGATGTCCTCGAGGCTATAGCTGAAGTTCTGTCCGCGGGCAAAGTGCTGCTTGTAGAGTGAAAACCCGCAGGCCATCGGGTGCCGTCGCGCATCGATGATCTTCGAGCGCGGCAGGATCAGCTGGATCAGTCCGATGTGCATGAAGTTGTTCGGCATCTTGTCGATGAAGTAAGGCTTGCCGCTCTTGCGCTGGATGCGGGTGTCCTCGAGGAATTGCTCGCCCAGCTTCCGGCATTCATCAGGCGACAGGTTCGCCAGTTCTGCGGGGTATCGCGGCCCCTCGCCCTTCGATCCACGTGCGCCGAGCTTGCCTGCAATGCTGATGATGTTCTGCAACTCCATCGTCCCCTCGACCGCCGAATGGCTGGCGAGAATCTGCTCGATCAACGTGGATCCGGAACGCGGCAGGCCGACGATGAAGATGGGATCCGGGGCCGGACAGCCATGGCCGGCCCGCGCCGCAAAGAATTCGGCGCCCAGATGCCGGCGCGTGCGCCGCACCAGTCCGGTGACGTCTTCGGAGAGATAGCGGATGTCCTTGAGCCGCAGGCGGTTGCCTTGCGCATAGTGCTCGAATGAATCCGCATATTCCTGTAGATCTTCGAGCGCCTTGCCGAGCGCGAATTCAAAATGGTAGCGATCCTCATTGCTCAGATCTTCACGCTCGAGCTGCGAGCGCATCGCCCCAACCTCCGCCGCGGAGAAGCGAAACGTCTTGAGATTGGCCAGACTCCAGTAAGCTTCGCCGCACGTAGGAAGCAGCGCGATGCAACGCCGGTAAGCATCGATGCTTTCCTCTTCCCGGCCCACGGTCGACAGCGCATGGGCATAGCTCATCCAGATCTTTGGCTGCGTTGGATTGACCTTCAGCACACCCGCGAACAGCTCGATTGACTCGGCGTAATCGCCGATCTTGGCGAGCACCACTGCCTTGAGATTCCGGTATGAGGGGTTGCGCGGTTCGGCCTCGATGAGCCTTTCCACCTCCTGCAGCGCAGCCACCGACTTGTTGAGACGATGCAGCACGATCGCGTAGTTGTGGCGCGCACCTGGGAAACTCGGCGCGAGTTCCAGGCAGCGTATCAGCAGATTCTCGGCGTCCGTATAGCGGCCCAGGCGCGCCGCAACCTCGGCCAGCATGCGCAGCGCCGCGACATCGGTCGGATGTTGCTTCAGGTGCGCGCGCAGTGCGTGCTCGGCTTCCGGGATGCGGTTTTCGACCAGCGCGGTGGCTGCGGCCATCAACTTTGGGTCATGAGTCGAGTACTTGATGTGATTGGCAAAGGCGGCATCGGCTGCGGCGGCCTCGCCGCCATCCGTCAACAGGTCGCCGAGCGCGCGCCAGGCATCCGGCAGGTCGGGCTTCAGTTCCACGGCGCGCCTGAGTTTGGCAATCGCCTCGGCTTGCTGCCCGCTCTCGGCGAGCGACAGCGCCAGCTCGTAGTGCGCGGCTGCCCAGCGGTGCTGGGCATCGACCAGCGCAGTCAGGGTACGCAGCGCCGCGCCGGAATCGCCGGTGGCACGTTGCGCCTTGCCGAGCAGCAGCGTCGCGGGCGGGTAGTTCGGAATTGCTTTGAGTATCTCGTTCGCCTGCTCGATGGCGAGCATCGGATCGTGTTGCAGCAGCCCCTCAGCGCGCGCCAGCGCCACCTCGAGGGTGCCGGTCGGGTCGGCGGCGCCGGCCGGTTCAGTGGTACCACTCATCGCAGGCCCTCGCAGAACCGCCGGATGCGGCGCGTGGCCTCGACCAGTACCGCTTCGTCCGTAGCGAAGCAGGCGCGCACGAACCCCTGCGCGGCCGCGCCGAATGGCACACCATCCAGCAGCGAAACACCTTCGGCGCGATACAGGCGGTGGACGAATTCTTCGCCGCTCAAGCCCGTGGCGCGGATGTCGATCAGCATGAACATGCCCGCCTGCGGCCAGCAGGCACGGATCCCGCGGATATCCTGCAAGCCGGCGTAGAGGACTTCGCGGCGCTGGCGGCAGTATTCGCGCACCGCGCCCTCGCATTCCTCGGCCATCGCGAGCGCCGTCACGGCGGCCTCCTGCACGAAGCCCGGCAGCCCATAGAGCATGCATTGCGCCAGATCGTGAGCACGGCTGATGAAATCGACAGGGCCGACGATCCAGCCCGTACGCCACCCGGTCATGGCATGGGTCTTCGACAGACTCGCCACGGTCAGTGTCTGCTCCGGCAGGCGCGCACCGAGGCTGGGCACGCGGCCACCGTCGGCGATGCCGGCATAGACCTCATCCGACACCAGCCATAGGCCGTGGCGGCGAGCGATGGCCGCAAGGCCGTCGACTTCTTCCTCGCTGAGCACGACGCCGCTCGGATTATTGGGCGTAGCCACGAAGACGGCGCGCGTGCGCGGCGAGATCGCGGCCTCGACCGCGCCCAGGTCCGTGTGGAAATCGCGCTCGGCCGGCGTCGCCACCGGCACCAGTTTCGCGCCCGAGGCTTTGATCGTGGCCGGATAGGTCGCGTACATTGGATCGAGCGCGATGACCTCATCGCCAGGGCCGGCGAGGCACAGTGAGGCCACGAACAGGCCGTTCTGCGTGCCGCCGAGCACGATGACGTTGTCGGCCGTCACGCTCTGGCCGGTGCGCGCCACATGCCGCGCAGCGATCGCGGCGCGCAATGCCGGGCGGCCCGCCGTCTCGGTGTAATGCGTGTCGCCGCCGCGCATGCGCTCGATCGCGGTGTCGATCACCGGCGCGGGCGTATCGAGGTCGGGATCACCGACGCTGAGCACGATGACGTCCTTGCCTGCGGCTGCCGCCTGGCGAGCTTCCCAGTGCAGCACCCACGGATCAGTGCCTTCGGGCGCGACGCGGCCGGCCAGGTCGGCGAAGCGCGGCTTGCGCGGCGTGTTCACTCGAAGGCCTCCGCACGCACCTCGATCACGCGAACCTGGCGGCGCGAGCCGACCTCCCGGAGCGCACGCTCAAGGGCTGCAATGCTGTCAACCAGCACATGGCCATACCCATAGGCGCGAGCCAGCAGCTCGAAATCAGGCGGCTGCACATCCACGCCCACGGGATCGATGTCCACGGCCAGCATCGAATTCTTGATCTCACCATAGCCGTGATTGTTCCAGATGATGATGGCCGTCCACGCGTCGACGTCGCGCGGCACGGCGAGCTCGCCGAGCGTGAACTGGAAGCCGCCGTCGCCGACCAGGCACACCACCGGGCGATCAGGCGCTGCCAGGCCCGCGCCCGTCGAGGCCGGCAGCGCGTAACCGAGCGTGCCGTAGCCGGTGGCGCTGTTGAACCAGGAGCCGGGCTGCGCGGCGGCGAAACCCATGTTGCCCGCATACACCGGCTGCGTCGAGTCGCCGACCAGCGTGGCAGCGGGCAGCACAGCGCGTATGCAATCCAGGAAGGCGATCTCCCGGCGCATCGCCGGCGACAACTCGGCGAGCGCCGCGGCGGTGACAGCCGCCGCACGGGCTGCGCCGCCACGCGCTCGCGCCGCGCCCAGATCCTGCGCAAGGATGGCGCGCACGGCGCCTGCGGCATCGGCGTGCAGCGCGAGTACCGGCTGCGCGTTGCGTGTGAGCTGCGTGGCATCGATATCGATGCGGATAAGGTTCGCGTGCGCCGGAAACTCCGCGACGCAGTAGGCGTCGTAGTCGGTCTGGCCGAGTTCGGTGCCAATGGCGAGTACGAGGTCGGCCTCCGCAATCAATTTTCGCACCGCGTTCAGAGTTGGGCTGACCGACACGCCGAGCACGTGCTCTGGCGGCAGGAGACCGCGCGCATTGATCGTCATCACCAGCGGCGCATCGAGCCGCTCGGCGAGCGCTCGCAGTTCGGCGCTGGCTCCCAGGGTGCCGCCACCGGCCAGGATCAGCGGCGCGCTTGCGCCGCGCAGGCGGCGCACCGCCTCAGCAATCGCAGCAGCCGGGGCCGCGGGAGGGGCCGGCGCAGCAGCGGCCACGGGCGTGCGCAGCCCGGCAGCGTCCTGCGTCATCAGTTCGCGCGGGATCTCTATATATGCGGGTCTGGGCCGCGTGCTGGCAAATCCCGCAAAGGCCTCGCCAATCGCGTCGGGGAGTTCGGCCGCAGTGCCGATTCGGCGGCTCATGCCGGAGACACGCGCCGCCACGCCGAGCTGGTCCGGCATCTCATGCAGGTAGCCACGGCCAGTCCCAATCTCCCTGCTCCGATTCTCGCTCGCAATCACCAGCAACGGAATCGAGTCGCCATGGGCCTGGCCCATCGCTGTGGTGATGTTGGTCAGCCCGGGGCCCGTGATGGTGAAGCAGACGCCCGGCCGGCGCGCGACGCGCGCGTAACCGTCGGCCATGAATCCCAGCCCCTGCTCATGGCGCCCAGTCACGTGGCGGATGCGAGAACTGGCCAGGCCCCGGTAAAGCTCGATGTTGTGCACCCCGGGTATGCCGAACACGTGCTGCACGCCGTGGGCCTCGAGAGTCTCGATCAGGTAGCTCCCGAGCGTTTTCTTCATGGCCTCGCCTGCCGATTTTAAGGCCGGCATCATACCGTGCGGCCCGGCCGCGGGCACCAGTCAGGCGTAGTGCGTGGGATCGGCGATGCCAGCCGCCTTGAAACCCTCGCGCCGCAACCGGCAGGAGTCGCAGCGTCCGCAGGCACGCCCCTCGCCGTCCGCCTGGTAGCAGGATACCGTGAGCGAGTAGTCCACGCCGAGCCGCAATCCTTCACGGATGATGCGCTCCTTGTTCCAGTCTTGTAGTGGCGCGTGTATCTGCAAGGGCGCCCCTTCGACGCCTGCGCGCGTGGCGAGCCGGGCCAGGCGCTGAAATGAAGCGATGAACTCCGGCCGGCAATCGGGGTAACCAGAATAATCAACCGCGTTCACGCCGATCACCAGGTGACGCGCCGCGAGCACTTCGGCCCAGGCCAGCGCGAGCGAGAGCAGCACGGTATTGCGCGCCGGCACGTAAGTGACGGGAATGCCGCTCGTGGCCTGTTCCGGCACGGCGATGCTCGCATCCGTCAGGGCCGAACCGCCCAGCGCGCCGAGGTCGACGTGCATGACGCGGTGCTCGCGCGCGCCGAGCGCGCGCGCCACCCGCGCCGCGGCCGCGAGCTCGCTGTGGTGACGCTGGCCATAGGCGACGGAGAGCGCGTAGCACTCGTAATGCTGCTCGCGCGCCCAGGCAAGCGCCGTGGCGGAATCGAGCCCGCCCGACAGCAGCACGACGGCGCGCTGCCGGGCGGCAGCTTCAGCGGCCACGCTCGTCGCCCCACAACAGTTTATGCAGCTGCACCTGGAAACGCACCGGTAAGCGGTCGGCGAGTATCCATTCCGCCAGTTCGCGCGGCTCGAGCTGACCGAAGGCCGGCGAGAACAGTACGCCGCAGCGCTGGGCTAGCGCCTGCTCGGCCAGCAGCGCACGGCTCCATTCGTAATCGGCCCGCGAGGTGATGACAAATTTGATCTGGTCCAGGTCGTTCAAAGCCTGCAATTGCGGGTAGAGATTGCGCGGCTCCTCGCCCGAGCCCGGCGTCTTCACGTCGACGACGCGGCTGACACGCGGATCGATCCCGGCAACGCTCAGCGCGCCGCTGGTCTCGAGCGAGACGCGGTAGCCGCACTCGCACAGCTCGTGCAACAGCGTCAGGCAGGCGCGCTGCGCCAGCGGTTCACCGCCCGTCACGCACACGTCGCGCGTGCCAAACTGCGCCACGCGTTCGAGGATCGCGGGCAGCGTCCACCATTCACCACCGTGGAAGGCGTAGGCGGTATCGCAGTAATGGCAGCGCAGCGGGCAGCCGGTGAGCCGCACGAACACGGTTGGCATGCCGACGTATTGCGCCTCGCCCTGGAGCGAGTGAAAGATCTCGGTGATCTTCAGCCGGGCTTCGGAATTCAATGCCCTTCCGGCGGCAGTTTCTGCAACCGTTCCTGCGCGAGCCGCGCCGCATCGCTGCCGCCGTAACGCTCGATGACCTGCTGCAGCGTGGCACGGGCGGCCGTCAGGTGCTTCTGTTCGAACTGCGTATAACCCAGCTTGAGCAGCGCATCTGGCGCCTTGCGCGAACTGGGCCAGCGCTCGCCGACGGTGCGAAAGGCCGTGGCCGCATGCTCGTAATCACGTGTGACGTAGTAGGCCTCGCCGATCCAGTACTGCGCGTTGTCAAGCAGCGTGCTTGAAGGGTAATTCGTCATGAGACCTTGGAATCCGGCTATCGCATCGGCATAACTGCCGCCCTTGAGCTTCTCGAAGGCGGCTGCATAGGCCGCCTGGTCATCGCCTGAGCTGGCGCCACCCGCGGCGCCGGCAGCCGTGACGGCCCCGCCGCCAGACGCGGCCTGAGCACTGGTACTGCCCGTATTGCCGGCGGCACCCGCAGCGCCGGTCGCGGAACCGCTCGTTGCATGCACACCGTTCTCTAGCGCGGTCAGCCGCCGATCCAGGTCGGCATACAGGTCGCGCTGCGATTTTCGCGCCGTCTCGCTGGCCTTTTCCAGCACCTCCACGCTGCCGCGCTGCTCGCGTAGCTGCGCCTCGAGGGCATCGATGCGCCGCGACATGTCGACCAGGCTCTGGTTGCTGACCACGCGTTCGACGCTGCCGAGCCGCGCGTCGATGTCGTTGAGCTTGACCTGCACCGGATCATCGGCCGGATTGCTTGCACAGGCCGCAAGCAGCAGGACGCCACACAATGCAGGCAGCAGGGTTTTCATGCCGTCAATTCAGGTAGACGAATTCCACGCGGCGATTTTTCGCCCAGTCGACTTCGGTCTGACCGCTTACCGCGGGTCGTTCCTCGCCGTAGCTCACGGTCGCCGCCTGCGCTTCGCCGACGCCCTGCAACAGCAATGCGCGCCGCACGGCCTGCGCGCGCCGCTCACCCAGCCCGATGTTGTACTCGGGCGAGCCGCGCTCGTCCGTATGCCCCTCGAGCCGCACGTGGATGCTGGCGTTGGCGGCAATCGCGTGCGCGTGCGCGGCGATGACGGCCACGAATTCCGGCCGGATTTCCGCGCTGTCGAAATCGAAGTACACCAGGCGGGCAACACCGGCCGGTGCCGAGGGGCCGTTGCCGCCCGTATCACCGACCGTGCCGGCATTGGCTGCCACGCCGGCGCCCTCACCCGCGCCCGACTGCGCGCCACCGGCCGCGACACCTCCAGCGGTGCTGGCCGCGGGCGGATTCTTCACGGCGCTCTTGCCCGAGCAGCCGGCGGTCACCAGCAAGGTTGCGCTGGCCAGGACGAGGACGAGTTTTCTGTACATCGGAAAATCTCCAGAAGTGTTCAGGGGCCCGCAAACGGGCCCCAGACCGGCTCGCGCACGTCGCCGCGGTCGGATTTGAGCCGCTGCGAAACCTGTCCGTCGACGGCCACAGCCTCGAGTGTGCCCCGGCCGCCGCTGCTGCCGGCGTAGATCACCGTCATGCCATTGGGCGAGAACCCCGGCGATTCGTCCAGGCTCCCGCGCGTCAGCACCCGCACGCTGCCGCTGGCGAGGTCCAGCACGGCGATACGATAGTCGGAACCCTCGCGCGTGACCAGCGCCAGCGAGCGCCCGTCGGGCGACGGCCGCGGCCGCGCGTTGTAGGGCGAATCAAAGGTGAGGCGCTGGACGCGCTGGTGTTGCGCCACATCGGTGCGATAGATCTGTGGGCCACCGGAGCGATCTGAGGTGAAATACAGATCGGCGCCATCCGCGCTCCAGGCCGGCTCGGTGTCAATGGCCGGATCCTCCGTAATCCGGGTCAGTCCCTGCGTTGCCAGGTCGAGCACGTAGATGTCGAGGTTACCGCCGGTACCCGACAGCGTGAGTGCCAGCCGCCGTCCGTCCGGTGACCAGGCCGGCGCGCCGTTGACGCCGGCGCGCGCGGAGACGCGCTGGCGCTTCCCGGTGCTCAACTGCTGGACGATGATCGCAGACACACGATCCTCGAAAGACACATAGGCCAACCACTGGCCGTCCGCAGACCAGGCCGGCGACATGATCGGCTGGTGCGAATCGAGCACAACCTGCGGATTCTCGCCGTCCGAGTCGGCCACGATGAGCTGGAAATGCTGTGCCGGTGGCGCGCCGTCCACGGCGACGTAGGCAATGCGCGTGGCAAAGGCGCCGCGCGTGCCCATGATCTTCTGGTACACGAAATCGCTCAACTGGTGAGCGGCAGCGCGCGGATTCGCGGCGCTGGCCATGACATGTGCGCTGCCAAGCGCCTGGCCGGTCAGCGTGTTGACGAGCTCGCAATCAATGCTCTTGTGCGTGGCGTCAGCCGCGGCGACTGTGCCGACCAGCACGTAGTCGGCGCCATCGGCATGCCAGTCGGCCGCGACGACCTCGCCAGCCCTGGCCGGCAGCGTATGCATGCTGCGCCGCTCCATGGTGCGGAAGCGCCCGCTCCCATCCAGGTCATGCTGCACGACCGATGCGTAGTCAAACGCGCCCGCGCTGCTCGTCGACAGCGGGACGATGGCGATCGGGATCGGGTCGGTCACGCCCTTGGTAATATCGATTCGCAGCTCGGCACGCGCGGCGGCGACGAGCGCCAGCCCCGCCACCAGCAGGCCAGTGCGTCTGATTTGTTCCATGGCGTGGATGATCACGGTTCCGGTCTACTCATCTGGGTGAAACGTGAAGGTCAGATTGCGGTCGAACGCATCCGGGTTCGTCGGCGACGGCAGTGGCGATGCGCGGTACACGGCGGCTTCGATCGATTCACGCACCGCGGCGTCGCCGTTGCAGCTGCCGATCTGCACACCCGTCACCACGCCTCCAGGCACCTGCGTCACGCGCACCTCACAGTTTACCCCAGGACGCGCGCTCGGCGGGCGGATCCACGCATGCGTGACACGGTCGCGGATCAGCGACAACCACTCCGCAGTGGCGGCGCTGCCGCGCGCAGCGTTGATCCGCTCTTCGACCGCCAACTGCGCACGCAGTTCAGATTCGCGTCGCGCCTTCTCCTGCGCCACGCGCTGCGCCGCTTCCGCTGCCTTGCGTGCTGCGGCCTCCTGCTCCTTGCGCGTGGCCTCGGCTGCGGCGTGTTCGCGTTGCTCGCGCGATTCTCGTTCATGTGCTGCGCGCTCGTGCTGTTCCTGCTCCTGTTCGCGCTGCGCCTGCTGCTGCTTTTCCGCGCTGAGTTGCACCGGCGGTGGCATAGGCACGGGTGCCGGCGCGGGAACAGGGACGGGCGCGGGCGGCACCGGGGCAGCGGCGCTTGCGGCAGGCTCGGGCGTCACTGCCTTGTCGACGACGATCGTGGCCTCGATGGCCAGTTGCTGCGGAACCGGTTTGGGCGCGCGGTAACTCCACCAGCCCCAGCCCAGCAGCGCCACCACGGCGAGATGCACCAGCACCGACAGGAAAATCGGCAGCGCCCCGTCGGGCCGCTCGCCGCCCTCACCCATCGGGCTCATGGCTGCGGCGCGGCAGGCGGCGGCAATGGCTCAGTGAGAAACCCGACCTTGCTCGCGCCTGCCTGCTGCAACATCACCATGGCCGAAACGATACGCCCGTAGTTCACCGCCGCATCGCCCTTGACCAACACGACCCGTTGCGGCGCGCGGCGCAGCGCCGCCGTCGCGCGGACCAGCGCGGTCGCATCATCGATCGGCTGCTGCGGGTTCGCACCGACATTCAGGTACAAGCGACCGCGCGCATCCACTGACAGGACCAGCGGCTCGATATTGTTGACCGCGCGCGCATCGATCGGTTCCGCGGCCGCCTTGGGCAGCTCGACCTTGATGCCCTGCGTCAGGAGCGGTGCGGTGATCATGAAGATGATCAGCAGCACCAGCATCACGTCGATGTACGGCACGACATTGATCTCGCCCATGAGGCGGCGCTTGGGTCGGCCTGACCCCGCCATCCTAGCCTCCGGTCGTGCCACGGGTCGCGTGGCGCTGCAGGATGGTCGAGAATTCTTCCATGAAGGCGTCGTAGCGCATTTCCAGGCGGCTCACCTGGTCGGCGTAACGGTTGTAGGCGATCACGGCGGGAATCGCGGCGAACAGGCCAAAAGCAGTTGCCACCAACGCCTCGGCAATGCCCGGTGCAACGGAGGCCAGCGTGGCCTGCTGCACATTACTCAGGGAAGTGAAGGCACTCATTATTCCCCATACCGTGCCGAACAGACCGACGTAGGGACTGGTTGAACCTACCGTGGCGAGCGTCGCCAGGCTCTGCTCGAGGCGATCGATTTCCTTGAGCTGCGCCACGCGCATCGCGCGCCGTGCGCCATCGAGCAGCAGGTCGGCGGCGCCATCCTGCTGGCGCAGGCGCGCAAACTCCCGGAAGCCAAATTCGAAGATGCTTTCCATACCGGTGGCGCCGCCGCGCGATTCGATCGAGCGATACAGCGCCGTCAGGTCGCCGCCCGACCAGAAGCTGTTCTCAAAGCGCTCAGCTTCGCTGCGGGCCTGGCGCACCATGGTGCGCTTGCTGAAAATGATCGCCCAGGACATGAGCGAGGCGGCCAGCAGCAGCGCCATCACCAGCTGCACCACCGGGCTCGCCTGCAAAACCAGGCGCAGGATCGACAGGTCACCGCCCATCAAGCAGGTCCTCTAATATCTTTGGCGGCAGGCGCCGTGGTCGGAAATCACCGGCATTGACACAGACTACGCGCACGGTGGCCTCGGCCAGCAGTTCGCCATCCTCGCTCCCGCGCCGTATCTGCTGGCTGAATATCACGCTGGCCGCGCCTTCGCGCGCCGCCTCGCAGCTCGTCACCAGCAGGTCATCGAGCCGCGCCGGACGCCGGTAGCGCACGTTCACCTCGGCCACCGCGAACAGCACGCCCGGGTCAGCGGCCAGCTCGAGCTGGTGGTGGCCGCGCGAGCGGAACCACTCGGTGCGCGCGCGCTCCAGGAACCTGAGGTAGTTGGCATAGTAGACGACACCGCCCGCGTCCGTGTCCTCGTAATAGACGCGCGCGGGCCAGTGAAACGCGCTCATGTGTTGTCACCAAACAGCGGCAGGTTGGCGGCGGCGCGCTCGGGTACCTTCAACCCGAAATGCTGCCAGGCGCTGCGCGTGGCGATTCGCCCGCGGGCGGTGCGCGCCAGGAACCCCTGCTGGATCAGGTAAGGTTCGATCACGTCCTCGAGCGTGCCGCGCTCCTCGCCGATGGCAGCGGCCAGGCTCTCGATGCCGACCGGGCCGCCGTCGAACTTCTCCATGATCATGAGCAGGAGCTTGCGATCCAGCGAGTCAAAGCCCAGCGGATCGACTTCCAGCAGGTCGAGCGCCGCGGCGGCAATCTGTTCGTCCACGTGACCGTTGCCGCGCACCTGCGCGAAATCACGCACCCGGCGCAGCAGCCGGTTAGCGATGCGCGGCGTGCCACGCGCACGCTGCGCAATGCGCGCGGCGCCCGCGGGCGTGATCGGCACCTGCAGGATACCCGCCGAACGCGTGACGATGCGCTCGAGTTCGGCGACGCTGTAGAACTCGAGGCGCTGCACGATGCCGAAGCGGTCGCGCAACGGCGAGGTCAGCAGGCCGGCGCGCGTGGTCGCACCCACCAGCGTAAATGGCGGGATGTTGAGTTTGATGGAGCGGGCCGCCGGTCCCTCGCCGATCATGATGTCGAGCTGGTAGTCCTCCATCGCCGGATACAGCACTTCCTCGACGACGGGACTGAGCCGATGGATCTCGTCGACGAACAGCACGTCGCGCGGCTGCAGGTTGGTCAGGATCGCGGCCAGGTCGCCTGGCCGCTCGAGCACCGGTCCCGAGGTCTGGCGCAGGTTCACGCCCAGCTCGGCTGCAATGATCACTGCGAGCGTCGTCTTGCCGAGGCCGGGTGGCCCGAATATCAGCGTGTGATCGAGCGCCTCGGCGCGCTGGCGTGCCGCCTCGATGAAGATGCCCATTTGGCTCTTGACCTGCTCCTGGCCGACGTACTCGGCAAAGGAGCGCGGGCGGATCGCCCGGTCGACCAGGGCCTCGTCGGCGCGACCGGCCGAGCTCACCAGCCGTTCATCGTTCACGGGCGCGCTCACTCGCGGGCCGCGCTCTGCAGCGCACCACGGATCAGGTCCTCGGTGCTGGCGCCGCCGCCGGCGCTCTTGAGCAGCCGCGTGGCCTCGGCCGGCTTGTAGCCCAGCGTGAGCAACGCACTGTAGGCCTCCGCGGCCACGCCAACCGGCGCCGCGACCGCACCGGCATGGGCTTCGTTGGCCGCACTGGCGAGGCGGTCGCGCATCTCGACGATCAGGCGCTCGGCGATCTTGCGGCCCACGCCCGGTATCTTCGTTAGTGACGCTACATCGCCCGCCTGCACGCTGGCGGCGAAGACTTCGGCGGTCGATCCGGAAAGTATCGCGAGCGCGATGCGCGGCCCGACGCCCGAGACCTTGAGCAGGCTCCGGAACAGCTGCCGTTCCGCAGCCGAGCCGAATCCGTACAGGATGTGCGCGTCCTCACGCACCACCAGGTGCGTGAGCAGCCGCACGGGCTGCCCCACCGGCGGCAGTCCATAAAATGTCGACATGGGTGCCTCGAGCTCGTAGCCTACTCCGCCGACCTCTATAACTAGCGCCGGCGGTGATCTTTGCGCCAAAACTCCTGCGAGTGAACCAATCACGGACGCGCTCCCGACCGCGCGGCCGTGCGGCCGCCGCGACGCGCGGCGCGGCGCGGCGCGATCACAGGCGCAACGGCAGCAGCGAGCGTGGCCATGCGGCGCGTTTGCGCGTGGCACAGGGCCACGGCGAGCGCGTCGGCAGCGTCGGCCGCCGGGCGGCGCTCGAGCCGCAGCAGTGCCGTCACCATCTGCGCCACCTGCGCCTTCCCCGCCGCGCCGTAACCGCTGACCGCCAGCTTGATCGCGCGTGGGGCATATTCGTGTGCGCTCGCACCTAAGCCCAGCGCGGCGCAGATCGCGGCGCCACGCGCCTGGCCGAGCTTGAGCGCGCTGTCGGGGTTGCGGTGCACGAATACCCGTTCGATCGCGATTTCGTCGGGCCGATGCGCCTCGATCAGCAGCACGACGGCCTCGTAGATGCGCCGCAGGCGCTGCGGGAAGTCGCCGGTTCCGGCCTTGATGCAGCCGCTGGTCACGTGCTGTTCACCCAGGGGACCGCAGTCAATTACTCCGTAGCCGGTCCGCACCGAACCCGGATCAAGCCCAAGGATGCGGCATTTGACCGCGAATGGCGCCCGCAGGGCGCCCTGCCCGGCGGCCACGCCGGCCGCCACCGCCTCAGGCCGGAAGCTGCGCCAGGAACTGCCGGAGTAGCGCGGCATGCCGCCTCTTGCTGTGGAAGCTCATTACCAGAATGATAGCCGGAAGAGCCCGCCACCACACGCCCAATACTGGCCTCAAGCAATTGGAAACTACAGCTAAAAGCCTGAGCGCGCCCGCGGCCGCGATCGCCGCGGCGGCGGCGGCATTCCACGAGCTGGGCCTTGCGCAGCCCGGGCTGGAAGCGGGCACGGAACTCGCGCAGCTCGTCGGCCAGCTCACCGAAGAACCCGAGATTGCCGTGGCTGCCTGGATCGTCCAGGCGCGCGCGGCCGGACTCGCCTGCAACGCCGCAACCGCGGCCACGCGCTTTGGCAGCGGGGCAGAAGCGCTCGCCCGCCAACTGGAACTGCTGGGCGACATAGGCCTGCCGTCCGACTGGACCGCAAGCCGCGGCCTCAATCCACAACAGGCCGAAACGCTGCGCAAGATGCTGCTCGCCATCGCCGCCGATCCGCGCTTGATCGTGGCGCGACTGGCCATGGAGCTGGTGCGCCTGCGCCACGCCCGCGCACTCGCCGAGGCCGAACGCACGCGCCTGGCGCTCGAAGCGCGTGAAATATACGCCCCGCTCGCGAACCGTCTCGGCGTATGGAGCCTGAAGTGGGAGCTCGAGGACCTCGCATTCCGCCAGCTCGAGTCTGGCGAGTACCACCGCATCGCGACCGCGCTGGCCGAACGGCGCGTGGATCGCGAGCAGTACATTGAGAAAGTCTGCGCATTGCTCGGCACCGAACTGGCGGCCGAAGGGGTCAGGGCTCAGGTCTACGGCCGCCCCAAACATATTTACAGCATCTGGCGCAAGATGCAGCGTAAGCAACTCGCCTTCGAGCAGCTCTATGACGTGCGCGCAGTACGCATCGTGGTCGGGAGCGTGGCCGATTGCTACGCCGCGCTCGGCGTCGTGCACGGCCGTTGGCGCATGTTGCCGGGTGAATTCGACGACTACATCGCCACGCCCAAGGACAACCAGTACCGCTCGATACACACGGCGGTCATCGGCCCCGAGGACCGCTCCCTCGAGATCCAGATCCGCACGCGCGACATGCACGAGTACGCGGAACTCGGCGTGGCTGCGCACTGGCGTTACAAGGAAGGCGGCGCGCGTGATGCGGGCTACGAACGCAAGATCGAATGGGCGCGGCGCATGCTTGACCCGCTGCAGGCCGGTGAGGCTGGCGGTGACTTCATCGATCGTGTCAGGCACGAGCTGTTCTCGGACCGGCTGTACGCGCTCACGCCGCGCGGCGAGGTCATCGACCTGCCGCGCGGCGCCACGCCGCTCGACTTCGCCTACCATGTGCATACGCAGCTCGGGCACAGCTGCCGCGGCGCCCGCGTCAACGGGCGCATCGCGCCGCTCGATCAGCCACTCGCCAATGGCGAGGTTGTCGAGATCATCACCGGCCGCAGCGGCGGACCCAGCCGCGACTGGCTCAATGCCGAGAGCGGCTTTCTCGCTTCACCGCGCAGTCGCGCCAAGGTGCGCGCCTGGTTTCACCAGCAGGACGCGGCGGCCCAGGCGGCCGCGGCCGGTACCGCCGCCACGGCGACTCCCGTTCCCGTCGCGGCGGTCGCAGCGCCGCCCGAACAGCTGGTCATCACGCCAGCTCCC
The DNA here is from genome assembly GCA_025359205.1 of Gammaproteobacteria bacterium. GTDB lineage: Bacteria > Pseudomonadota > Gammaproteobacteria > Steroidobacterales > Steroidobacteraceae > FEN-1191. The sequence continues at coordinate 30,513 of JANYHD010000020.1, read as the reverse complement.
AAACGCCGCAACACACGGCACCAGTCGGCGGTCGAGATCGAGGGAGTGGGCAATATGCCGACAACCATGGCGCGTTGCTGTGCGCCCGTCCCGCCCGAGGCGATCGCCGGCTACGTGACGCTCGGGCGCGGCGTGACCGTGCACCGCGCGGGCTGCCGGAGCCTGGCGCGCATGAGCGCACGCAATCCGGAGCGGTTGTTGCGGGTGGACTGGAACCGCAGCACCGAGCTGCAGATGCCGGTGCAGATCCGCATTGAGGCCTACGACCGCCGCGGCCTGCTGCGCGACGTCTCCGACGTGATGGCGCAGGAGCGGCTCAGCATCGAGGGCGTCAACTCGAGCACCGACCCGGCCGATCGGGTGGCGACCATCGTGATGCGCACCGCGGTGCGCGATGCCGCACAGTTGCGCCAGGTGCTGAAGAAACTCGCCGGCGTGAACAGCGTGCTGCGCGCGCAGCGCATCAGCGGTTGAGATTGTCGATCGAGCGCTTGTCGGCGGCCAGCGCCGCTTCGTGCAGTGCTTCCGACAACGTCGGGTGCGCGTGCATCGTGCGCTGCAGGTCCTCCGCGCTGCCGCGGAATTCCATGGCCAGCACCGCTTCGGCGATCAGCTCGCCGGCCATCGGGCCGACGATGTGCACACCCAGGATTTCATCGCTCGCCCGCGCAACGACCAGCTTTACGAAACCCGCCGTCGCCTCCATGGCCCGCGCGCGGCCGCTGGCCGCAAATGGAAACACACCCGTCTTGTAATCGATGTTGGCGGCCTTCACCTGCGCCTCGGTCTGGCCGACCCAGGCAATTTCCGGCGCCGTGTAGATGACCGCGGGCACGAGCGCGTAGTTCACGTGCGCGTACTTGCCGGCGATGCGGTCGGCCACCGCAATCCCCTCCTCCTTGCCCTTGTGCGCCAGCATCGGGCCGCGCACCACATCGCCCACCGCCCAGACGTTCTCGACGCCTGTGCTGCAGTGTTCGTCTACGCTGATGAAGCCGCGCTCGTCAAGCCGGACGCCGCTGCCTTCTCCCAGGAGCCCTTGGGTAAAGGGCCGCCGGCCGACGGCGACCACGACCCGGTCGGCAACCAGCGACTGGTCACCCTGAGCATCGGTGTAGCGCACGGTCACGCCATCGGCGCCGGGCGTCGCGGCGCTCACCTTCGCGCCGAGGCGAATGTCGAGGCCTAGCTTACGAAAGTGCTTGCCGGCCTCGGCGGAAAGCTGCGCGTCGGCCATCGGCAGCAGCGTGTCGAGCGCTTCGAGCATCACGACTTCGGCGCCGAGCCGGCGCCACACGCTGCCGAGCTCCAGGCCGATCACGCCGGCGCCAACGACACACAGCCGCCTGGGCACCGCCTCGAGCTCGAGCGCGCCCCAGGAATCGATGATCTGTTGCCCGTCGAACGGCAGTGATTTCAGCTCCGTGGGCACTGAACCACTTGCCAGTACCACGTGCCGCGCGCGCAGCTGCGACACTTTGCCGTCCGGCGCCGTCACTTCGACGACGCGGTTGGCCAGCAGCTTGCCGGCGCCAAAGATGCCGGTGACACCCGCACCCTTCAGGAGCGCCGCGACGCCGCGGGTCTGGCCCTTGACGATGGTCGCGCGGCGCTTTTGCATGGCCGCCAGGTCCAGGCTCAGTGTTCCGGTGCCGATGCCATGCACTGCGAATTCATGTTGCGCGCGGTGCCAGAGCTCCGAAGACTCCAGCAGGGCCTTGGAAGGAATACAGCCGGCATTCAGGCAGGTGCCGCCGAAGGCATTGCTGCCATCACGGTTCTTCCAGTTGTCGATGCAGGCGGCCTTGAGACCGTTCTGCCCGGCGCGGATGGCGGCCGGATAGCCGGCAGGCCCGCCGCCTACTACGACCACGTCGAAATCAAAACTGTCGGGCATGGGGATCTAAACTCCCAGCAACATGCGGCCCGGGTCTTCCAGGCAATCCTTGACGGTCACCAGGAACTGCACCGCCTCCTTGCCGTCAATGATGCGATGGTCGTAGCTCAGCGCCAGGTACATCATCGGACGCGCCACCACCTGCCCGTCGACCACGACCGCCCGCTGCATCGTCTTGTGCATGCCAAGTATGGCGCTCTGCGGCGCGTTGACGATCGGCGTCGACAGGAGCGAACCGAACACGCCGCCGTTGGTGATGCTGAAAGTGCCGCCGGCCAGGTCTTCGAGCGCGATCGTGCCCTCGCGCGCACGCTGCGCATAGGAGGCGATGCCGCGCTCGATGCCGGCGAAGTCCAGCGCGTCGGCGTCGCGCAGCACCGGCACCATGAGCCCGCGCTCGGTCGACACGGCAACGCCGATGTCAAAGTAATCGTGGTAGACGATGTCGGTGCCCGAAACCGAAGCATTGACCAACGGGTACTTCTTCAGGCCCTCGATAGCGGCCTTCACGAAGAAGGACATGAAGCCAAGCTTCACGCCGTGTCGCTTTTCAAATCCATCCTTGTAGCGGCCGCGCAGCTCGTTGATGTGCGTCAGGTCGACCTCGTTGAACGTGGTGAGCAGGGCCTGCGTCGACTGCGCCTGCACCAGGCGCTCGGCGATGCGCTGGCGCAGCCGCGTCATGGGTACACGCCGCTCCGCGCGCGCGCCGCGAGGCGCCGCGGGCGCCGCCGCGGGCGCGGGCGACACCTTGGCCGTGGGTTGCGGCACCGCCTTCAGCAGCGGGGCAACAGGCGCAGCGGTAGCCGCGGGTGCAGGAGCGATCGCAGGCGCTGGCCCCGGCGCGACCTTGGCCGCTGCAACGAGGTCTGATTTCGAAACGCGTCCGCCACGCGCCGCCGCGGCGATCACCGTGTCGCCCAGACCGAGCTCGTCCGCCACGCGCTGCGCGGCCGGCCCCAGCTTGGGCGCCGCACTGCTCGCCGCAGGAGTGGCAGCACTGGCGCCCGCAACCACGGCAACCGGAGGCGGCGCAGCCGCGACGCCCGCTGCAGTAGCACCGCTGGCCGCGCTGATCACGGCGAGCAGCTCGCCACTCTTGACAGTGGTGCCGGCCTGCACGCGGATCTCCTGCACGATGCCAGCGACGGGCGATGGCACCTCGAGCACGACCTTGTCGGTCTCGAGATCCGCGAGGTTCTCATCCCGGCTGACCGTCTCGCCGGGCTGCTTGCGCCAGGCGACCAGGGTCGCGTCCGCGACCGATTCAGGCAACTGCGGCACTCTGATCTCAACGCTCATGACGATATCCTCTTGGGCGCTGCTGCGCCCTGGTTCGCGACTGCCGACACGTTCAGGCGCGGCCGTCGCAGCGCGGTCTGTTCCGCCGTCGCCGCGGTCAGCGCGGTCTGCACCAGTTCGCGCTGCTCGGCCGCGTGGATGCGCGCGACGCCCGTCGCCGGCGCTGAGGCCGAAGCGCGCCCGGCGTAATGGACCACGCGTTCTTCGCCGGCGAATTCCTGGAGGCGATGGCGGATCTGGAACCAGGCGCCCTGGTTTTGCGGCTCTTCCTGGCACCAGATCAGGTCGATGGCATTGGGGTAACGCGCCAGCACCGCTGCATATTCCACCGCCGGGAATGGGTAGAGCTGCTCGATCCGTACGACGGCCACTCCCGCGAGCGCCTCGGTCCGACGCGCCTGCAGCAGGTCGAAGTAGACCTTGCCACTGCAAAACACGACGCGCCGCACGCTGGCCGGCGGCGGAGCGTCGACGTCATCGATTACTGTGGCGAAGCCGCCATCGGTCAGATCGGCCAGGCTGGAAACCGACAGCTCATGGCGCAGCAGGCTCTTCGGGGTCATGACGACCAACGGCTTGCGCAGCGGCCGCAGCATCTGCCGTCGCAGCATGTGGAACATCTGCGCCGGAGTCGAGGGCACGCACACCTGCATGTTGTACTCAGCGCACAGCTGCAGGAAGCGCTCGAGTCTGGCCGACGAGTGTTCCGGCCCCTGCCCTTCGTAGCCGTGCGGCAGAAACAGCGTCAGTCCACACAGGCGCCCCCACTTGGCCTCGCCCGAGCTGATGAACTGGTCGATCAGCACTTGCGCACCGTTGACGAAGTCGCCGAACTGGCCTTCCCAGATCACCAGGCAATCCGGGCTGGTGCTGGAATAGCCGTATTCGAAACCGAGCACCGCCTCCTCAGACAGGAGTGAGTCGATGATCGCAAAACGCGGCTGCTTCTCGCCGAGGTGCTGCAGCGGAATGAAGGTGCGATCGCTGTTCTGGTCGTGCAGCACGGCGTGCCGGTGAAAGAAAGTGCCGCGCCCGCAATCCTGGCCGGAGATGCGCACCGCGAAACCTTCGTCGAGGAGCGAGGCGTAAGCGAGCGTCTCGGCGCAACCCCAGTCGAGCGGCTGCGTGCCCGCCAGCATCTTCGAGCGATTGATGACGATTTGTGCCACGCGCGGGTGCAGCGTGAACCCGTCCGGGTACTGCAGGATGCGCCGGCCCAGCGCCGCGAGCTTTGGCGCGGCGACGGCGGTGCTCACGGGCTCACGCGCATCCACGCTCGTGTAGCGCGACCAGTCGACCGTGTACTTGTTGCCGATCATGCCGAGCGAGGGATGCAGCTGGTGGCGCCCCTCGTCGAGGGCCTGCCGGTACTGCTCGGAGAGCTGCTCGGCCTCGCCCTGGCTCAGCACGCCCGCAGCGACCAGCCGCTCGGCGTAGAGCTTGCGCACCGGGGCATGCTGGCGGATCGCGCGGTACATCAGCGGTTGCGTCGCGGCAGGTTCGTCCGCCTCGTTGTGGCCGAGCCGCCGGTAACACACCAGGTCGATGACGATGTCCTTGCGGAAGCTCTGGCGGTAGCGCAGCGCGAGACGCGTCGCGAAGATCACCGCCTCCGGATCATCGGCGTTGACGTGCAGAATCGGCGCCTCGATCATCTTCGCCACGTCGCTGCAGTACGTGGTTGAGCGCGCGTCGCGCAGCTCGCTGGTGGTGAAGCCGACCTGGTTGTTGATGACCACGTGGATGGATCCGCCGGTGCCGTAGCCGCGCGTCAGCGACATCTGCAGCGTTTCCATCACCACGCCCTGGCCGGCGAAGGCCGCATCGCCGTGCACGAGGATCGGCAGCACCTTTTCGCCACGTTCGTCGCCACGCCGCTCCTGGCGCGCGCGCACCGAGCCTTCGGCCACTGGATTCACGATCTCGAGGTGCGACGGATTGAACGCCAGCATCACGTGCACGTTGCCGCCGGGCGTGCGCAGGTCAGCGGAATAACCCTTGTGATACTTGACGTCGCCGGAACCCTGGTCGTGCTTTGCCTTGCCCTCGAATTCCGAGAACAGGTCGCCGGGCGACTTGCCGAGCACGTTGACCAGCACGTTGAGCCGGCCGCGATGCGCCATGGCGATGATGGTCTCTTCGACTCCGCCCCGGCCACTTTCCTGCACCAGCTCGTCGAGCAGCGCGATCAGTGCCTCGCCACCTTCGAGCGAGAAGCGCTTCTGGCCGACGAAGCGCGTGTGCAGATAGCGCTCGAGACCCTCGGCCGCCGTGAGCTGCCAGAGAATATTGCGTTGCTCCTCGGTGCTGAAGCGCTGCTGGATCCGGCCGAGCTGGAATTCATCCTGCAGCCACAGCCGCTCGTCGGTATCGGAAACATGCGCGAATTCGGCACCGATGGTGCCGCAGTACACCTGCTCGAGGCGCGCGAGGATCTCGCGCAGGGTGGTGCGCCTGGGGATCCAGCCGTTGCGGCTGCCGGTGTAGAACTCGGTGTCGAGGTCCGCTTCGCCCAAGCCCACGTATCCGGGATCGAGCACGCGCGGCCGCTCGCGTTTCATCAGGCCGAGCGGATCGATGTTGGCGATCAGGTGTCCGCGATTGCTCAGCGTCTGCACCAGGCGCGACACGGCACCCTGTTTCTCGCTCGCGGCTGCGGCGGCACTCGCGGACGTACCCGCGGCCAGCACCTGCGCCTGAACGGCATCGCCGGAAGCCGCGAGCGTCGCGAAATATCCGCGCCACTGCGCACTCACCGACTCGGGATCGCGCTGCCAGTTCACGTAGAGATCTTCGACAAAAGGGGCATTGCCGCCCGACAGCAGCTGCGCGGCCTGTTGCTCGGAAAGAGTCGAATCCATCAGGACGGGGTTCCTAAAAAGGCAGTCTACTCAAAGACGTAGGCAATAAGTCCAAGTTTATGTCTAGTCTAGCGGAACCCCAAGCCCTTGCCCACAAATGCATCTGAAAGTGGCATCCGGCCCTGCCCGGCGCCGCGCAGGTCGGGCTCGGGCATCGCAAAGGGCGCGCTATGATCGCGCCCCATGCTGACAGCCGCCCTCCTCTTGGCCTCCGTGATTTCCTCGGTCGATGGCGATGGTCTGCGGCTTGATGTGGACGCGCAGATGCGCACACGCGTCGTCGCGACCGAGTCCACGGCGACACCGCTCGGCCCATTCTCGGATTCCGAAACGCTGCTGACCGCAGACGGGGAACTGCAAGGCTTCAGGTTCGAAAGCCGCTCCGAAGCGGAGGTCACGGACGGACTTGGTCGCGGCCACAGCGTGCTGTTGACCGGACGAACCGGTGCCATCACCAAGCGCGTCGAAGTCACGGCTTACCCTGCCCACCCCCACTGGCTGTTCCTGCGCGTGCGCTACACCAACGAGGGCACGACGGCATTGCAGGTGCGCGGTTACATCAGCGATCGATACGAATTCGAGCCGCAACGCGGCCAGGGCGAGCCAGCCTTCTGGTCCTACCAGAGCGCCTCCTACGAGAATCGCCCGGACTGGCTGCTACCCGTGAAGCCCGGCTACGCCCGCGGCAATTTCCTCGGCATGAACGCGGACGACTATGGCGGCGGCACGCCGGTGCTGGACGTGTGGCGCCGCGATGTCGGCATCGCGGTCGGCCACGTCGAACTGATGCCGAAGCTGGTGTCGCTCCCGCTGCAACGTGCGGGCGACGGCAATGCGCAAATGGGCCTCAGCGTGCAGCGCGAGTTCGCGCTCGCGCCGGGCGCGAGCTTCGACACCATCCGCAGTTTCGTCAGCGTGCACCATGGCGATCACTTCGCCACGCTGCGTGCCTACAGCGGCATCATGCAGGGGCAGGGACTCAAAGTGAACGTCTCACCGGCGGACGCCTTCGAGCCGACCTGGTGTGCCTGGGGTTACGGCCGCGAATTCACGCCTGAACAGGTCATCGACAGCCTGCCCGTGGTCAAGCAACTCGGCTTCCGCTGGGCAGTGCTCGACGACGGCTGGCAGGTGGCACAGGGCGATTGGACGCCCAATCCGGCGAAGTTCCCCGCGGGCGATGCCGACATGCAGGCCATGGTGGAGCGCATCCATGCCGCGGGCATGAAGGCGCAGCTGTGGTGGGCGCCGCTGGCAGCCGATCCGGGCTCGCGCACCGATCGCGAGCACCACGACTGGTTGCTGCAGAACGCGGATGGGACACCGCGGCGCATCAGCTATTGGGATTCCGACTACCTCTGCCCCGCCTACGGTCCCGTGCAGGAAGACGCGGCCGCGTTCGTGCGCAAGGCGCTGGGCGTGTGGGGCTTCGATGGGCTGAAGATCGACGGCCAGCATCTCAACGCTGCGCCGCCCTGCTTCAACAAGTCGCACAACCACGCCGCGCCCGAAGCAGCGGCCGAGCATGTACCGGATTTCTTCAAGGCGATCTGGAATGCCGCGCAACAGACCAGGCCCGGTGCGGTGGTCGAGATTTGTCCGTGCGGCACGGGCTATTCGTTCTTCACGATGCCTTATCTCAACATGACGGTCGCCTCGGACCCCGAGAGCTCCTGGCAGGTGCGCCTCAAGGGCAAGACCATCAAGGCGCTGCTCGGTGATCGCAATGCCTACCTCGGTGATTTCGTGGAACTGAGCGAGGGCGGCACTGACTTCGCATCGACCTTCGGCATTGGCGGGATCATCGGCACCAATTTCGCCTGGCCCGGCGCGCCCGGGAAGAAGGATCCAAAGCTCCTGCTGACGCCGGAGCGCGAGGCCTTGTGGGGCAAGTGGACCAAGCTTTACCAGGAGAAACGCCTGGTGGATGGCGAGTACCAGGGAACGCTCTACGACATCGGCTTCGATGTGCCCGAGACGCACGTGATCGCCAAGGGCAGGACGATGTACTACGCGTTTTACGCGACGCAGTTTCGCGGCAAGGTTGAACTACGTGGCCTGCGTCCGGGTCGCTATCGCGTGCGCGACTATGTCAACGATCGGGATCTGGGCGAGGTGCGCAGCCCCGCGGCGCAGCTGGCAGTGCAGTTCGAACGCTCATTGCTTATCGAGGTGCGGCCGCAGCAACCGTAGCGCGTTCTCGCGGTAGATTTTGCGCAGCACCGCATCCGGCAGCCCCATGCCGTAGCCGCGCCACCACTCGGCATCGGCCGGCCAGAACCATTCATCTTCGGTCTCGAGCTGTCGCGCGTGCGCCAGGTACATCGCCATGCCTGGGTCATTGTCGGTGCCGAAGAGTATGCGATCCGCATACCGATTGAAGAACTTGCGCGCCGTGAATGGTTGCCGCGCCAGCTCCCACATGCGCGCGGCAAAATCAACCTGCACGTTGGGGTACTTGTCGAGCAGCGCGCCCACCCTGCCGAGGTCGTTGGCGAGGTTGAAGCTGTGCACGGCGACGAAACTGGTGTGGGGATGGCGCGCAATCACCCTCTCGAAACGCACCTGCATGCCTTCAAAGCCGGGCGTGCCCTTGCCATACAGCGACCAGTTGGCGGAGCGGCGCAGTTCGTTGCGCTCATCGGCGGGCGCGTAGAACGCCGCCGGCTCTGCGATGTGAACGAACACCGGAACGTGGAGCCTGCCGGCCTCATCCCATAGCGCATCAAAGCGCTCGTCATCAATGTAGTAGGCCTTGCCGCCGACGCGCGCCAGCCCCATCCCTTTGTCGGTGAGCTCGCCCAATCCGAGCGCCCCGGCCGCGAAGTCCGCGCGCAGCCTGCGGCGCAGCAGCTCACCGTATTCCGCGGTCTCAATGCCTTCGATGGTGAATCCCGCAAACATGAGGAAACGGCCTGGATACGCACCCGAGTAGCGCGCCACTTCCGCCTTGAAATCCGCGCCCGACTTGCCGGTAAAGATGAAGGTACGTTCGACGCCAACGGCAGTCTGCAACTGCACCCAGGCCGCCACTTCCGCCGCGGTCTTCGTATAGATGTCGTGACTATGCGCATCGATGACGGGAAAGCGAAAGCGGGAAAGTTCCGTGTGCGGTACGACGAGCGTCGATTCCATGCGCGCCGTATCAAAGCGGTTGTCGGCCGGCACGTCCTCCGGACCGGCTTCCACCGGCGGCGATGCCTGCGCCTGCGCCTGCGACTGCGCCTGTGCCTGTGCCTGTGCTAGCGCCTGCGACCACGGGTAACACGCTCCGAGCCAGCACAATAGATACGGCGCCGCACGAGCACACAGTGAAGCCCTGTCACGTGCCATTCCCGTGCGCATCATGATTGTTTGCCCTGCTCGCGTAGGCGCTTGATTGCCGCCACGCTCAGTGGATGTCCCGCACACCGGGCGGCATACAGCGCAGCGCCCAGCACGGGTGGCAGCGCAGGTGTTTCCAGTTGATAATGCGGGTGATGCGCGCGCAATGCCGCGGCGAAGGGCCGCAGCAGCAGCGCGCCCGCGTAATCGAACACGCCTCCCGAATAGGACACCGGCACGGCCTCATCTGCGCCGAAGCCGAGTTGGCGGCGCGTGGCCTCGACCAGTCCGGCGAGCTCCGCGGCCGCCTCGGCGTACACTGCCATGGCCGGCGCGTCGCCCGCCAGTGCGGCCTCCTGCACCACCCGCGCAAGTTGCGCGATGCGCGCGCGATCGCTCGCCAGGCGCGTGTAGACATGGCCGCACAGATCCAGGTCGGCGGCGAGCTCGAGCCGCGTGCGCAGCAATTCATGAAACAGGCTGCGTGGCGCGCGCCCATCGCTCATGCGCGAAAACAGGTTGAGCCCGCGGCAGGCGATCCAGTAGGCCGAGCCCTCGTCGCTGAACATTTCACCCCAGCCGCCACAACGCGCGCTGTTGCCGCCGCGCTCGCCATAGCAGATGGAGCCCGTGCCGGCCACGACACTGATGCCGTCGCGGCACCCGAGCGAACCGGCCCACCCGCACACCATGTCGTTGCCGCAGCGATAGGGCGTGCCGTGCAGCCCGGCAGCCGGCAGGCGCTCGAGCGCATCGGCCACGGTTGAATCCTCGCCGTACCCCGGAAGGCCGAAATAGGCGAACTCGATGGACGACGCCTTCAGCCCGGCGCTTTCCAGCAGGGCTGCCACTGCGTCGGCCAGTGCCCTGCCGGTCGCGTCCAATCCACTGGCAAAGTAGTAGGCGCCGGGCGCGGAATGCTCGCCGCGGATGTTGCCGTCGGCGTCAACCAGTGCCAGCGCGGTCTTCGTGCCACCGCCATCGACGCCCAGGTACATCAGCAATCCTTCGCCGGCAGCGCGTGGATCTTCACGCCGCTCACGACGCGGCTGACCGTGCCCGAGGCGCTGGGCTGGTCCGGTGTGTTGCCGATTGCCAGCGCCCGATGCAGGGCGTACAGCTGCGCGCAGACCACGTAGGGGAATGCCAGCACGCCATCGTCGGCGTCCGCGAACTGTCCGATCAACAGGTGATCACCATCCATCGCCGCATCGCCCGGGCGCGCAGTGAGCGCGAGCACGCGGCCGGCCTGCCTGTCGGCGCGCAGCTCGCGCAGCAGGTCGAGGTCATAGGCGCGTGTGTGGGGATCGTTGGAGAGCAGCACGACCAGCAGTGTATCGCCGTTGACGATCGTCTTGGGTCCGTGGCGAAAGCCGAGCGGCGAATCGTAGGTCGCCACCACCGCGCCGTCAGTGAGTTCGAGCAGCTTCAGCGCCGCCTCGCGCGCGAGGCCCTTGAGCGCGTTGCTGCCCAGGAACACGACGCGCGCATGGGACTCGCCCGCCAGTGCGCGCAGCGCGCCGTTGTGCTCGGCGAGCAGCGCCTGCGTGCCTGCGGCAAGTTGGCTCACGCCCGGTGGCGGCGCGCGCAGCGAGCTGAAGACCAGCCAGGCGGCGAGCAACATCGAGCTGAAGCTCGAGGTCATGGCGAAGGCCTGATCGTGCGTCTCGCGCGGCAGCAGGATGGCGAGACTCCGTGGCCCGTCACGGCAGCGCTGGTAGAGCGTGCCCTGCTCGTTGCAGGTGAACACGAGCTGGTGACAGCCCGGCAGCAATTCCTCTGCCAGTTCCACCACGGCCACGCTCTCCGGGCTGCTGCCCGAACGGCCAAATGACACCAGCAGTGTGGGCACGCCCTGTTGCAGGTACTGCAGCGGGGCGGAAAGCAGGTCGGTCGTCGCGATGGCATCGACGCGCCGTCCAAGTTGCGGCAGCAACAGGGGCGCTAGGCATTCGCCTATGAAAGCCGAACTGCCAGCACCCGTCAGCACGATGCGCAGGCTCCGCTCGGCCAGCAAAGGTTCCAGGAAGTCGCTGATCGCATGGCGCTGCTCGAGCAACAGGTCTTCGGTGCGACGCCAGCAGGCCGGTTGCTGCTCGATCTCACGCGCCGTCAGCAGCGCCCCGGCGGAACGCAAATTGACCTCGTCGATGTCCAGGTAGCGCATGGTGTCAACCGTTGGCGCCACAGGCGACGCTGTACTGCTGCAGGACGCCATCCACGTGCTGGAGCACCCAGTCGCGCGCATTCATCGCCAGTTCACCGCTGCGCACGGCAGCGTAGGCTCGTGGCAGGTATTGGCTGAGCAAGCTCAACGGCGGCGGGTTCGCCTCGAGATTGGCGAGCAGGCGTGCGAGCGCACGTTCGACGCTCGCAACCGGCCAGTAGTAACGCAAGCGGTCGCTGAGGCTGTATTGCTGGTCCAGTGCGAGCTGCGCGCCCGTGGTCGCGTAGTATTTTTCCCAATGACGCGGGTCTGCGTTCATCGCCGCCAGCACCGTTGCCCGCAATCCGGAACTGCGTCCGGCTGGCAGCAGCTCCGCTTCGATCTGCGTCAGGGCCCACAGCGCCTCGCGCATGGCGAAGGTCAGACCCGGACCGACCTTCAGGATCGCAAAGTGCGCACGCACCAGTGCGGCGAGATTGGCCCCGGTCTGGTAGTCGGTGGAATGCGCCTCGAAGACCAGCGTGGGATGCGCTGCAATCACGCCACTCAGGTTCGCAATTCTTTCAGGCCGGAAATTGATGACCTTGTAGTGGTCAAATTCCACCCCGGGCTGCACCACGAGCCCCACGACTCGCGGCCAGACGTGACTGAGTCCTGCAGCGGCAAATGCGCGCTGATGGGCATCGATGGTCGCCGCGGCCGCTTCGGGCACGGTGGGCTGGAGCCCCGTCAGCGATTCGTGTGCACCCCCGGGCACGGGCACTTCGGTGCCTACGACATAAACAGGCGACTCGCCGCCAGCGCGTTGCCAGGCCTGCTCCGCCACCGCACACAGGCGCGCAGCGCGCTCGGCTACGACCGCGTCAGCGAGTGTGGCGGGGTCGCCGGTGCAGGACATCGAGCAATCGAGATGGAGCTTGCGAAACCCGGCAACCACGTAGTCCGCCAGCAGCTGCTCCGAACGCGCCATGGCCTCCTCAGCGCTCAACCGCTGCCAGCAGTTGGGGCCGAGATGATCGCCGCCCAGCAGCACGCGCGCGCGCGGCAGCCCTAAGCGGGCGGCGCTCTCCTGCACGAAGCGAACAAAATCTGCCGGCCGCATGCCGGTGTAGCCGCCATCCTGGTTGACCTGGTTGGAAGTAGCCTCGATGAGCACATGGCCACTGTTGCGCTGCGCGTGCCGCAGCGCCGCCTCGATGACCAAGGGATGAGCCGAGCACACCGAATAGATGCCCACCGGCTGGCCAGCCTTGTGGCGCGCGATGAGCTCGAGGAGCGGCTTCACGCGATGATCACCTCGACACCGATGCGCGAGAGCTGGTCGCGCATCTCGGTGCTGATGCCGGCGTCCGTGACCAGCCGCGAAATGCCCTGCGGTTCGACGATCTGGTGCAGGCAGATGCGCCCGAACTTCGACGAGTCGGCCACCGCGATGATTTCGCTTGCCGCCCGGCACATCAGCCGGTTGAGCAACGCCTCGGGCTCGTAGTGCGTGGTAATGCCCTTCTCGGAATGAAACCCATCGGCCGCCAGGAACAGTTTGTCGACGTGCAGGCCCTCGAGCGCGCGCTCAGTCTGCGTACCATAGAAGGAAAGATTCTTGCGGCGCAGCGTCCCTCCCAGGAATACGAGCTGGACCGACTCGCGCGCTGCGAGCTCGTTCATAATGCCGACGTCGTTGGTCACCACCACGGGCGGATCGGCGGTATTCAGGTGGCGGGCCACCTGCAGCGTCGTGGTGCCCGAATCGAGCAACACCGACTCGCCCGCTCTGATCAGCGCCGCGGCCGCCCGGCCGATGCGCACTTTTTCGTCAGCGTAGCGCTTGCGCCTGACGTCGATCGCCTCTTCGGTAGGCGACAGCGCACCCAGCCGCAGCAACGCGCCACCGGGTGAGCGCGTGCATACACCTTTGGCGTCGAGGAAATTCAGGTCCTTGCGTAAGGTCTGCGTCGAGACGCCGAACATTCCGGCGAGCGAATGTATCTGCACGCTGTTTTGCTCGCGCAGGAGCGACACGATGCGCTCGCGCCGGCTGCTGGTGTCGCGGCGCACGATCATGGCAGGAGTTCCTGATTGGCTGAGTGAGGGTGCACGTGCGAAACGTCCATAAGTTTCAATAGATATACTTTACAGGAAGTCTGCACCCAAATGTGGGGCTCATCGTCGGTATTGGCCATATTGTATCGCTAATTATATCTCTTGAAACGATTATCTGTTTCGTTTACTGTGCCCATCGGCGCTCGCGCCCTACAGGCGTGCCCGACCTATTAATAAGCCAAAGCTCACGGGGACTACACATGCCTGACTCAATCCGACTGCCGAACCTGCTGCTGTGCGCTGGTTTGTCGTCGTTCATGACAATGCCGTCCGCAGCGCAGGTCCCTGCCGCAAGCGCCAAGGACGCCGGACTCGAAGAGATCGTGGTCACGGGCATTCGCGCGAGCCTGGAGAAGTCGCTCGACATCAAGAAGAACGCGGGCGTGGTGCTCGATTCCATCAACGCCACGGAACTAGGCCGCTTTCCCGATGCGGATGTCGCCGATTCGCTGAGTCACCTGCCAGGCATCACCATCACCCGCACCACTGGCGGCGAGGGCCAGAAGGTGAACGTGCGCGGACTCGGACCCGAGTACAACATCGTCACGCTCAACAATCGCATCCTGGCGACCGATGACGACGCGCGCGATCTTGCCTTCGACGTGCTGCCCTCCGAAGTCATCGCCGGAGCAGACGTGCTGAAGTCGGCGGAGGCGTCGGCGCTCGAGGGCAGCATCGGCGGTACGGTAAACCTGCGCACGGCGAATCCCTTCGACAATCCCGGGCTCCATGGCGGCGTGCATGTCGAGGGCGACTACAACTCGATGTCTAAGCTCCATGGCAGCAAGTACTCGGCGTTCATCGAGAACACCAACGCCGAGCGCACACTCGGCTTTCTCGTCGGCATCGTGCACTCGGATAACAAGCTGCGCACCGATTCACTGAACGCCTACAACCAGGAAAACTACGGGCCAAGCCAATATCCCTTCGATCCGAATGACACGACGACGCCGCCGGTTGCACTGACCGCCCTGCCCTGCTGCATCACCTTCGGGTCGATCTTCGATGAAAAGAAGCGTGATGCGCTCTCGGGCACGCTCGAGTGGCGTCCGAACGATTCCTTCAAGTTGACCGCCGACGCGCTGTGGACCAGGCTCCGTGATCCGCAGATCGGCTACAACGAGTCGTACTATTTCGACTACAGCACGAACCCCGACGGCAGCCCGGCCTGGACGAATCCGACCATACAAAATGGCGTTGTGACCGCGGTCACTTCCAGCAATTTCCAGCCGGAAATGGTGAACAACACCACCGACCGCAACGTCAACACCTCGCTCTACGGCCTGAACGGCAGCTGGAAGCCGAATGGCAAGCTGACGCTCGATCTCGACGTGTATCGCTCCACGGCCAGCCGGCCCGAAGGCGGCGCCGATACGTTCGTGACCGCGGGCCTCGTGACCGACCAGACCTACGCTCCCGATACGATCATCGTGACGGACCGGCCGCACAGCCTGCCCGACCTGAACGTACTGGTGCCGCCGAGCCAGCTCGGGCTGGCCGCCTGTCCGACGGGCACCGAGAGCACGACCAACCCGGGCTCCTGCTCCTACACAGCGTTGATGAACTCGGGCTTCCTCAACGACAACAAGTACTGGTCGACGCACTACGTCGGCCTGAACGGCTATTCAGTGCACGACAAGATCACGAGCTTTACGCTCAATGGCAGCTATGACACGGGCCTGGCGCTGTTCAACAAATTGCGCTTCGGCCTCGGCCAGAGCCAGCGCGAGAAATCGCGTGTCGACAGCAGCAACGACTGGACAAACGGCTCCGGGCAATACGGCACGCTGTACGTGACGGCCGGGTGTCCGGCGCAGTGCAATCCGTATTCGTTCGCGTCGCAGGGTTTTAACGTCGTATCGATGATCAACCCGCCCAACTTCATGCAGGGTGCCGGCGGCTCGTACCCGACGACCCTGCCGCAACTGGATGCACAGGCCCTGATGGCGTTCCTCAAGAGCCTCGATGGCAAGCCCAACCCGTTTTATTGCCCACCCGCGCCGGCCGTGTGCACCGCGCCGTACACGCCGTTCAATTTTGCCGACACGCTGCCGCAGCCGAACCCATTCAATTCATATGACGTGACTGAAAAAACGACCTCGTTCTACGTCGAGGCAGAATTCACGCACCAGGCCTGGTCGGGTAACGTGGGATTGCGTGTCGTGCGCACGACGACCACGGCTGCCTACGCGGAATCGGTGCCCCTGTCGCTGTGGACGCCCACGGACGTGGGCTCGACGCAGACCTGGAACGTGCAGTACGCGCCCTCCACGCCCGTGTCGACGCGCGGTGAGTACACGCTGGCCTTGCCCTCGGCCAACCTCAGCTACTGGCTCGTGCCCAACCGACTGCAGTTGCGCTCAGCGCTCGCGGAGACGATGTCGCGGCCGAACCTCAACCAGCTCGCACCCAATTCGACCAACAATGCGATCAACGGCGCCCCTACGCTCGACTATAGCGGCAAGGCCGGATTGAAGCCCATCAAGGCCGACCAGGCTGACCTGTCGCTCGAGTGGTATTACGCGCGGCATTCGGCGGTCACGATTGCCGTGTTCGGCAAGCGCGTGCTGGATGACATCTACTCCGGCGTCCAGCCCGCCGTCGATCTGGGCACGCTCCAGTACGTCGGTGGTCCACCGGGAACCGTGCCCGGAACGCCCTTCCTGTGGAACATCTCCTCGCCCGCCAACGGCACCAAGAGCGAATTCACCGGCTTCGAACTCTCCTGGCAGCACATGCTGGACAACGGCTTTGGCATTTACCTGCAATACACCCACACGCAAAGTAAGGGCTACAATCTGGATGGCAGCTCAGCTGGCCCCGTCAATGCGGTACCGCCGACGACCGTTGCGGTCAGCCTGATCTACGACAAGGGGCCCTTCAGCGCCGACATCAACTGGGACCACACCTCGAGCTACACCTACTCCTGCTCGCAGTGCACCGAAATTTCAGGCTGGCCGGCGATCGCCGATTCTTTTGAATGGCTCACCGCGAGCGCACATTTCAAGTTTGCGAAGCGCTTCGAGGCCTACCTCGAAGGCAAGAATCTCACCAACTCGATCGCGCGCACTTATCTCAACGGCAATCCGCTGTTGCCCTGGGCGCCTGGCCAGTCGGTCGGCCAGAGCGCGAGCGGCGTGGGAGCGGGCTACAGCGCCTATGGACGCAGCTTCGTGGCTGGACTGGCCTACCGTCTGTGATCCTCGACGCGGCCGACAAAGGCAAGCGGGTGACTGCCAGGCCCTGGCTGCTCTATGCGCTTCTGACCACCGTGTTCTGGGGCGTGTGGGGCGCTTTCGCGGGGCTCCCCACGCAGCACGGTTTTCCGGAAACCATGGTCTACGTCGTATGGGCGCTGACCATGATTCCGCCGGCAATCTTTGCGTTGCAACGCGCAGGCTGGAAGCTGCAGACCGACGGCCGGTCGATTTACCTCGGCTCGATGATCGGATTCCTAGGCGCGGGCGGCCAGATGCTGCTGTTCCATGCCGTGCACAACGGACCGACGTATCTCATCTTCCCGATCATCGCGCTGTCGCCCGTGGTCACCATCGCGTTGTCAATGCTGCTGCTGCAGGAACGCGTGAGCCGCCTCGGCGCCGCGGGCGTGGCGCTCGCGCTCATTGCGCTGCCGATGTTCGACTACGCGCCCGGTGGCGGCGGCGATATGCACGGCATCATCTGGTTCATCGACACGCTGGCGATCATGGCGGCCTGGGGCGTGCAGGCCTTCTACATGAAGCTCGCGAACCGGACCATGAACGCGGAGAACATCTTCTTCTACATGACGGTCACGGGCCTGCTGCTGGTCCCGGTCGCGTTGGGGATGACGGACTTCAGCCAGCCGATCAATTATGGACTCGATGGGCCGTGGCTCGCAGCGATCACGCAGATCCTCAACTCGATCGGCGCGCTGACGCTGGTGTACGCGTTCCGCTACGGCAAGGCGATCGTGGTCGCGCCACTCACCAACGCCGGCGCACCGCTCATCACGGCAGTCATCTCGCTCGCGGTGCTTGGGCTGGTGCCACAGCCGCTCAAGCTCACCGGCATCCTGCTTGCCTTTGCGGCCGCGGCGCTGCTGGCCATCGAACCCGAGGAAACCGCCTAGCGGCCGTACAAGGCGGTGAAGCTGGCCTTGCCCAGCGAATTGGCGTTGACCATGTAGCCGATCAACGCGGCCGTGGCCCCTGCCGGAATATCGAGCTTCGCCACCTTCAATGCGTGCAGCGTGAAGTGATAGTGATGCGTGCCGCCGCCCTGGGGCGGGCAAGGGCCGCCCCAACCAGGCGCACCAAAATCCGTAACGCCTTGTTTTGCGCCATTCGCTAGACCGGCCCCGTTGGCCGTGCCGGCGCCCTGTGCAATCGAGGTGGCGCTTGCAGGAATGTCGTAAACCACCCAGTGCCACCAGCCAGCTCCACCCGTAGGCGCATCCGGGTCGTGCACCAGCAACGCGAAACTCTGCGTGCCAGGCGGCGCGCCGCTCCAGCTGAGTGCAGGCGAGACGTTGTCGCCCTTGCAACCGAAGCCCTGGAAAACGAACTTGTTGGCAATGACGCCGTTGGCCTTGATATCGGCGCTGCTCAGGCGGAATTTCGCGGCATCGGCAGAATAGGCTGCACCGCAAGGCGTCAATGCAAGTGCCAGCGTGACTGAAAACGGCAGCAATGCCCGCATACGTGTACGCACGAGTGTCTCCCGAAGCCTGGCGTCAATCTAGCGGGTTTGTCCCGCGCCCGACAAGCCCCATGGCGGGCCGGCGTGTGCGGCAGTAGACTCAGCGCCGCCCGAGACCGCGATCCGATTCTCACGCCGTAGGGGAAAATAATGAATGCTGAACTGACATACCTGGCGATGGTTGCCGTACTGACCGGCCTGCTGTGGGTGCCGTACATCCTCAACGAAATCATGGTGCGCGGCGTGGTCGACGCCGTTGGCTACCCGGAAAACCCCAAACCGCTGGCCAAGTGGGCACAGCGGCTCAAGGCCGCGCACTACAACGCCGTGGAAAACCTGGCTGTGTTCGCAGCGTTGGTGCTGGTGGCACATGCCGCCGGAATCCACAATGCCGCGATTGCTGGCGCCGCGCAGGTGTATTTCTGGGCGCGTGTCGTGCACGCCGCCGCGTACACCTATGCCGTGCCGTGGGTACGAACGATCGCGTTTGTCGTGGGCTTTGGCTGCCAGATGTGCATCGCCTGGCATATCCTGGCCTGAACGTGCGCGCCAGGCGCCGACGCTCGCGCTAGGCGCTGATGCTCTTGTAGAGCTGCTGGGTCTGCGGCGACGGCTCTGACTGCAGGCTGTGCCGCAGCGTTTCGCGGCAGCGTTCGTAGGCGTCGACGGCTTCGCTGCGCTGGCCGTGGCGCAGGTGCATGCTCATGAGCTGGCGATACAGCGTCTCGGCCAGCGGATCAATGTCGATGCCGCGGTTGTAGAGCCGCGCGGCCGCGGCCGGACCCAGCGCGGACTCCAGCGCCGACGCCGCATCGGCAACGAAGCGCAGCAGCCGCGCGTGCAGTTGCTGGCGTGGCGCCGCAACCCAAGCGTAGTCGTGGTCCCGTGACAGCAGCGGCCCCTGGTATAGCGCCATCACGCGCTCGATGGCCGAGCGGAGCAACTCGACTGCGGCTGGCGCTGCTCCCTCGGCGGGCGGCTTGAGCAGGCCCTGGAAATCTCCCAACGCCTGCTCCAGTGCCCAACTGTCGATCCAGAATCGGTGCGGATCGAGGCTCAGCTTGCCTGCCACCAGGACGATCGCGGTTTCATCGCCGAGGAGCTTGCGCAGACGGTGCAGCGTCGTAGTCAGCGAGCGCTGCGCGTAGTCGCTGTCGATACGCGGCCAGAGCGCGTCGGCGACCCGCTCGAGCGGCACTTGCCGGCCGCCGAAGGCGATCAGTGCTTTCAACAGCTCAAGGGCGCGGTTCTGCGAGCGCGCAGCGCCACCGACACCTCCGCCTCCGCCGTTGCCGGCCGAACCGTCACGCGCGGGCAGTTCGAGCGCGAACTGGCCGAGCACCCGCACCCGCCACGTCCAGGGCCAGGCCTCGAGCCGGTAAGGCGGAACCGCGGGCATGAGGTTGCGGCTGCGGATCAGGCTGGCCACGTAGGCCGGCTCGATCTTCTTCTCGAGCGCCAGCACGCACAGCTGCGCAAGATGTTCCGGGCGCCAGAACATCGCGTAGCTGAAGCCGCGTTCACGCCCCATCCCCAGCGCTTCCCGCAGCTGCTGCTCGGCCAGCAAGGTGTCGCCCTGGCTCTGCGCGAGCTGTGCAGACGCGAGCCGCGCCATGTAGTCAAACAGCAGGCTGCGGATCGGCGTGGCAACACGCAGCGTGCGCTCGAGCTGTTCGCGGGCGGCGGCCAACTCACCGATCGCGAACTGCGCCTGCACCAGCGCCAGGCCGGCGAGCGCCTGGAAAAACGGCGCTCCAAGCTGCTCGGCCAGGCTCACGGATTCGCGCGCATGCTCATGCGCCTGCCAGTTGTCGCCGCGCAGCAGCGCGTCCCAGCCGAGGAAATACTGGCGCATGCAGGCGCCGAAGCGCCGCATGCCGGCGCTCCGCTCGCCAACCTCGGCCAGCAGCTTCGCCGAGGTATCGAGGTCGCCGGCCGCAAGTGAGGCGCCTGCACCGTGCAGCAAGAGTGTGCTGCGCCACAGGCTGACGCCCGAATTGCTCGCGAGATCGAGCCCGTCGTAGACCGCCTCCAGGCAGGCGTCCTGCCGCCCAACCAGCATGTAGTACATGGACTCGAGCTGACGCAGCGTCACCAGCGCCACGGCGGGCACCACCTGCTCCTCGGCGATGGCGCGGAGCGCTTCGATCAGCGCAGCGGCACGCGCAAAGCGACCCGTCCAGATCATTACCGTGACGACGTACAGGCCTGAGGTCATGCGCAGTCGCGCATCACCAGCGCCCTGCGCCAGTGCCAGCGTGCGCTCGCCCCAGGCGTAGAGCTGCGGATGTTGCGGCTGGCGCAGCACCAGCGCGATGAACAGGCTCTGGGTCACGCGCGCTTCGATGGCGGCGTTGGGCCAGGGCCGCTCTGCAATCAGTTTCTCGACCTCGCCAATCCAGTGATCCAGCGGATGCAGGTCGTCCGGATCGTGCACCAGCGAATCGATCAATCCGGCGAGCGAGAGGAAGCGCCCGACATCATCGGCGCCCTGCGCACTGAAACCGCGATAGGCGCGTTCAAACTGCGCGGCCGCGTCGTTGGGCGCGCCCGCAAAGCGCGAAGATGCCAGCCAGAACTGCAGCCAAGGGTCCGTGCCGCTGGTCGCGGCCGGGAGCGAGAGGATCCAGCGCACCAGCGTTTCACCGCGGCCCTGCGCCAGCAGCGTCTCGGCCTGCGCCAGCACCAGGGTGCGCAGCTCGCTCCAGTCACCGATCTCGACCAGCAGTGCGGCCGCGGCATCGGCCTGCCCCTGTCCGGCCAGCAGGGTGGCCGCGCGCCGGCGCGCGGCGAGCAGTTCGTCCGCGCTGAACACTTCACGCGCTTTGCGCATGAGAAACTCGCGCGCCAGCGGATGCAGCTGGTAGAGCAGTTCGTTTTTTGCCGGCGTGGTGAGCAACAGGTAGGCGTAGGGCTTCAGTCCCTCGAGCAACGCGGCGGCATCGAGATCGGGGCACAGCCGTTGCGCCAGCGCCGGGCTGATCTGCGGCAGCATGGCAATGCGCAACAACAGATCGCGCGTCACCGCATCAAGCTGGCGGAACACGACTTCGCCAAAGTACTCGAAGGCCAGCGCCGGTGAAGGCTGCAGCTCGCCGGTATCAGTCAGCGCGCGCTTGTCGCCCAGCAGCATCGCCAGCGCCACCGCCCAACCCTGGGTGCGGCGGTACAGGGTCGACAGCGCCGCGTCGTCGTATTGCATGCCGCGCAATGCGACGATGCCGTCCTGCTCCTCGCGCGTGAGTTTGAGCTCGTCCCAGCCCACGACGCACATCTGGCTGTTGGCGCGGAAGCGCGCCAGCACTGCCGGCGGTTCAATGCGTGCCACCAGGATGATGTTGCCGCCCGGCGGGATCTCGCTCAATCCGCTCTGCAGGATACTGAGCAGCCCCGCTGCCTGCGCGCCGTCCTGGAAATTGTCGAGCACCAGCGCAAAGGGCGAGTGCAGCCGGTTGAAGAGTTCGCGGAAGTAGCGGCGCGTGAACACCTCGAGATCGGCGAGGAATTCGGAGGCCAGTAGCGGCAACGGACGACTGTCCGGATGGCGCTCCTGCACGGCCTGGCTGACGAAGTAGAAGAACGAGGCCGGATCGGCATCGCTCCCGTCTACCTGGTACCAGATCGTGTCGATGGGCCGGTGCGCCAGGTAGTCGGCCACCAGCGTGGTCTTGCCCGCGCCCGGGGGCCCCGCGATCCACACCACGGGGCGCGAGCGCGCTTCGTCCAGCAGTTTGTACAGCCGCTCGCGCGCCAGCACATTGGCCGGCACCGGGCGCGCGGTCTTGGCGTAGCGGACGGAGTTCTCGACGGCATCCATGTCGATGACTATCCGGAGCGTAGTCTAGCGGGCCAGAAGCGCGGGCAACCAATGCGTCAGTGGCGGCCAGTACGTGATCAGCAGCACCGCAGTGGCCACCACGCCGAGCATCGGCAGCACGGCCCATGTTATCTCACCAAGTGGGCGATTGAAGCGGTAGCTGGCGAGGAACAGGTTGATGCCCACCGGCGGGTGCAGGAACCCCAGTTCGAGGTTGACCAGGAAAATCACGCCCAGCTGCACCGGGTCGACGCCGTACTGGAGCCCGAGTGGCACAATCAGCGGCACGATCACCACGATGGCCGAGTACACGTCCATCAGGCAACCGACGGCCAGCAATGCGATGTTGAGCGCGAACAGGAACACATAGGGAGAGGTGATGTAGCGCGTGACCCAGGCGGTGAGCAGGTCCGGCACCTGCTCGGTGACGAGAAAGTTCGTCAGGCCCATGGCCGTGCCCAGGATCAGCAGGATGCCGCCGGTCAGCAACCCGCACTCTGCGCTGATGCGCGGCAGGTCGACGCGGAACTTCAGGTCGCGGTGCACGCAGGTCTCGATGAACAGGGCGTAGCCCGCGGTCAGGGCCGCGGCCTGCACCGGCGAGCTGACCCAGCCGCCGAACATCGCGCCGACTGCGACCACGGGCAAGGCCATTTCCCACTTGGCGGCCCACAGCGCCACGAGCGCCTCGTGCCAATCAAAGGGTGGGCGCGGGCCTGCACGCGCCGGTTCGCGCGAACGGCCCCACAGCATCGCCAACGTCACCAGCAGGATGCCGGGCAGCAGTGCCGCCTTGAACATGCCCTCCATACTGACGTCGTACCGGTCGAGCGTCGCTGGATCGAACCCCTGCAGCGTCTGCAGTGCGATGATCGAGTAGAGGATGACTGGCAGGCAAGGCGGAAACAGCAGGCCGATCGAGCCTGAACCCGTGATGAGGCCAAGCGCGTTGCTGTCGCGGTAGCCTGCTGACTTGAGCGCCGGCAGCAGCAAGCCGCCGAGCGCCAGGATCGTAACGCCCGATGCGCCCGTGAAGGTCGTGAAGAAAGCACAGGACAACACGGTGGCCACCGCCAGGCCGCCGCGGAACGGACCGAACCAGGCGCTGAACACGCGCACCAGGCGCTGCGCAGCACCGCTCTCCGCGAGCAGATAGCCCGTGAAGGCGAACAGCGGCAAGGTGGGAATGACAGGCGTGGTCGCGAGCGCGTAGTGTTTCACGGCCATCGCGGCCGTGGGCTGACCGGTGGACCACATGAGCAGCAGGCCCAGGCCACCAATGATCGTGAACATGGGTGCGCCGCATAGCAGTGCCACCAGCAGTGCAACGAGGCCGAGCGCACGACCGGTTGCCGGGTCCCAGCCGTGCAGGCACAGGGCGGCACCGGCAAGCGCGAGCAGCAGCGCGGCGACGCGCCATCGCGCGCCTGCATGCCCCACCAGCAACACGCGCGCCCCGATCAGCAGGAACCCGGCTGGGATCACCAGTTCCACCAGCCAGAGCGGCAGCCCCGGCAGCAGTTCGGCAGACGAACCACGCTCGGCAGAAACAAAGTGCCACGCCGCCCGTGCAAGCTGCAGGCAGATCACGGCGGCGGCGGCCTGTCCCACCGCGCTAGCGACGGCGCGCGGCCGTGCCGGCAGGTGCTCGAGGACGATCGGGGTGGCGATCAGGCGCCGCCTGGCGGCGGCCAGCAGCCCACCGAGCATCGTCAGGATCAGCGCCAGATGCGAGACCAGTGCCGCACTCGACGGCAGGCTGCGCCCGAGGTGAAACAGCATTCGGTCGCCCAGCGGCAATGCGACCATCGCCAGCAGCAGCAGCGTGATCAGTCCGCGTTCGAACTTCTCCAGCCGGCCTTCGGCTCCGCTCATGCGCTATTGCCAGCTCGATAGACCTGCAGCAGCCGCATGACCTCATCGTGCATGTCCGCCGGCACGAGCCGGCCGCGGATGCGCGGGTAGATCTGCTCGGCCGCGGCCTGCCACGCAGCACGTTCGGCAGGCGTCAGCTTGTGGACGATCAGTCCGCCGGCTTGCATGCGCACGACGGCCTGGTCACTCTCGCTGCGGTTGCGAGCGCGGATCTCAGCGGCCGCGACATCGGCCGAACCCTGCAGCGCGTCACGCTGCGTTTCGCTGAGGCGGTCCCAATTGTCCTTGCGGATCACGCACGCGCCGACCAGCGGCGCCCAATCCAGGTCGAGCATGTGTGGCACCCGTTTCTCGAACTGGCTGACGAGCGCGAAGATCGAGGGAACACTGACGCCGGTGATCTGCCCAGTGGCGAGGCCCTGCAGGATATCGGCGGTCTCCATCTGCACCGGATCGTAGCCGAGCTCGCGCAGCAGCTTGTATTGCTCGGTGGCACCAGACCATACAAAGGTCTTGACGTGCTTGAACTGATCGGGAGTCGTAACCGGGTCTTTGAAGAAATAGCGGATCCAGCCGGCGTCGGTCCAGAACAAAACGACAAAACCCTTCGCCGCGAGACGTTGCGCCAGCATCGGCCGGAGCTTGCCGATGACGAACTCCAGCTCATCGAAACTGCGGAACAGCAACGGGTAGCTCTGCAGGCCGGCGATCGCGGGCTCGATATCGGTCAGTCCGACCGCAGTCAGCAAACCCGCCTGCAGAGTGCCGACGCGCATCAGGCGCACCATATCGGCCTCGCTCCCCTGCGCGCCATCGGGATAGACGACCAGGCGCACGCCTTGCGCCTTCCACTGCTCGGCCATGCGCAACATCGCCTGGTGGAAGCTCGAGCCGCGGGGCGCCAGCGTGCCGATATTGATGCGCATCGACAGCGGCGGTGACTGGATCAGCGATAGCGGCTGGACCAGCGCCGGGCGGCTGCAACCAAGTGTGCACGCCAACGACAGCAACAAGTTCCGGCGAGACAGTAAGGTGTCGGTCATGGCGAGTTTCCGTCCGCCGGCGGCGGAGCCTCCGGCAGGAACAGTTCATCGATGCGTGATTTGAGCCAGCGCGCGCGCGACTGCATGATCAGGTTCTCGAGGCGCTGGTCCGGATATTTATCGGCGTCGATTGCCAGCGCTGCATCGAGCATCGCTGCGAACTCAGCGCGCGAGCGCTGCGGGACACATACCGACTCGGCCAGCGCCACGTAGGGCCCGGCCGCATGTCCGCCACTGGTGGCGAGCGCGCGCGCGAAGTGCGCCCGCGCCACCTCGGGCCGGGCGGCACGCGCCATTTCGTAAGTGATGAGAAAACTCTGCAATGAACCGTGGCCAAAGTCGGGCGCCAGGGCATCGGCGCGTGCGGCCAGCGCGTCCACGATGGCGAGGTCACCCACCAGCTGCGGATCGTCCTTGCCCTGGCTGATGGCCGCGGCCCAGGAAACGCCGGTCCAGTAGAGGAACCCGGCGTCAGCGGCGTCGGCCGAGACCAGCGCCGCGACCGGCTCGCGTCGCAGCGCAGCAGCAATTCCACCATGGCGGACCTCGAGTCCGCGCAGCCCGTAATCCCGCGCCCGCAGGTACATGCGTTTGGCGCGCTGGCGCAGCTGCTGCGAACGATCGAAATCGTGGTCTTCCGCCTGGTCGGCATCGAGCTGGATGAAGGCATAGCTGTATTGCGTGAAGCCGCTGGCGGCCGCGAGCAGCATGCCCTGATGCTGTGGACTCTTGGCGAGCAGGCTTTCAATCAGCTTGAGGCTGAAGGGCGCGGCAGCCCGGATGAATTCCGGGTCGTCATCGCGCGCCGCCGAGCTGCTGTCGCCCGAGAGCGCATCGCCCGCCTTGTTCACGGCGAAGCGCTGCACGCTGCAGCCGCTCAGCAGCACTCCGAGCGCCGCGACGGGCAGAACCAGGAACTGGCGCCTCATGACACTCTCCGGTGGTCTAGCGCGGCCGCCTCAATCATATCTCCAGCCATCGAAACCTTGAACCTGGTGTCGCTCACCTGCTCCTCCGTCCTTAGAATTGCCAGCGGAACCCAAGGTTCAGCGCATCCGCGCGCCAGCCCTCGCCCTGCGCCATCCGGGGCATCAATTCGAGGTCGATGGCGCCGCGATCCAGAAGAGTCCAGCCCAGTCCCACGCCAAAGGAAGCGGAGTGCGCCGCGGACCCGTATGCAGCCAGCCCCGGCACGGCATCGAGCTGCAGACTGGCGTAGCCGGCCAGCCCGTAGGCTTCCAGGTGCGTGGACAGCGGGACCGTGCCGCGCAGGTACAGGCCATACAGGGACCGCACTCTCGGGCTGTAGGGATCGCTGTAGTAGTAGCCGCAACCGCAGTCGCCCGGCAGATCAGTGCCGACGCGGCCATCGAGCGCCAGCTGCGCGTTGAAGCGCCAACCCGCTTGGACGTAGATGTAAGAAAGCGTGTCGGACCTGTACTGGGGCTCGACGTAGCTCATCGAGCCCAGGCCAAGACCCAGGAACCCGCCCGCCCCCCCGGGCGTGATTCCCCGCTGCGCGGACGTTGCTGCCGCCGCGCTGGCCGGAGCAGCGGCAGTCGCGACGGACGCCGCGCCTGCCAGGGCCAATGCGGTCGTTGCGGCCAACCAACCGCTGCGATACCGCGCCATGCCTTTGCTCCCTGTCAGCTTCATTGGCAGGGAGTATCGCGGCTGGCCCGTTACCAGTCGCCCACCGCAGGGTTACAGATTGCTTACAACTGGGGAGCTTGTCCTCAGGGCTTGTACGCCGGCCCGCGCAGCACCTTGCCCGGGAGCTGCCCGGTCATGGCGCCGCCGTCGATCACCAGCGCGCCGTTGACGAGCACATATTGCATGCCCTGCGAGAGCTGGTTCGGATTCTCATAGGTGGCCAGATCGCGGACTGTGGCGGGATCGAACACAACGATATCGGCCCACATATGTTCCTTCAGCACGCCGCGATCGGCGAGACGCAGCCGCTGCGCCGGCAGCGCTGCGAATTTGCGGATCGCGTCCTCAATCGTGAGCTTGTGCTCCTCGCGCACGTACTTGCGCAGGATCCGTGGAAAAGTGCCGTAGGCGCGCGGATGCGGATGGTCCTGCCCGAGCAATCCCTCCGGGGAAGCACCTTCGGAATCATTGTTGATGGACACCCACGGCTGCTGCAGGGCCAGGCTCACGTCCGGCTCGGACATGCCGAACACCGCGCAGTAGGTATAGGCGTCATCGGCCACCAGGAGGTCGAACAATGCGTCCATGGGGTCCACGTGCCAGGCGGCGGCAATATCGGTCAGGCGCTTGCCCTGGAACTGCACCAGCTTCGGGTTCAATACCGACGTGATCATCACATCCTGCGGACCGGAAATTTCATTCCACTCATTGTCCCAACTGGTCGCCGGCGTGAGCAGGTCCTTGCGGATGCGTGCGCGCGTCGCGGGATCCTGCAGGCGCGCGACCAGCTTCTCCTTGCCGCCATCGTGCGCCCACGGCGGTATGAAGGCCGACAGGTCGTTTTCCCAGGCGGTATAGGCATAGGTGTCGGCCGTCACGTCCACGCCGTCGGCGCGCGCGGCATTGAGTTTGGCCAACACCTCGCCCATACGGCCCCAGTTCTCCTTGCCTGCCACCTTGAGGTGCCAGATCTCCACCGGGATGTGCGCTTCGCGGCTGATCCGCAGCGTCTCATCGATGGCCTCGGTGATCGCATCGCCCTCGCTGCGCATGTGGGTCGCGTAAATGCCGCCGTAGTGCGCGGCCTCGGTGGCCAACGCGATCAATTCGTCCGTCTTCGCGTAGGGCGCGGGCGAATACTCCAGCGCAGTCGATACGCCCACGGCGCCGTCCCACATACCTTCGCGCACCAGTTGCTTCATCGCTTCAAGTTCGGCTGCGCTCGGCTGGCGGTCACCAAAACCCAGCACCATTTCGCGCACCTGTGTGGCCCCGACGTAAGAGGCGACGTTGATGCCGATTCCCTGCTTTTCGAGCCGCGCGTAGTACTGCCGCAGCGTGCTCCAGTCACACTCGATGTGCAGGTGGGTGCACTTGTGTTCCATGGCCTTGCGCACCGCATCGTTCTGCGGTGCGGCGGAATCACCTTCGCCGGTGATTTCCGTGGTGATACCCTGGTAGATCTTGGAAGGCACTCGTGGGTCAACGAGGATCGTCCGTTCCGACTGGCCGAGCATGTCGATGAACCCTGGCGCCACGACCATGCCCTTGGCATCGATGGTGCGCGCGCGGGCCACGCCGCCGAGGCTCCCGATGGCGGCCACGCGACCGCCGCGAATGCCGATATCGGCTGAATACCAGGGCGAACCGGTGCCATCGATGACGTGGCCATTGGCGATCACCAGGTCAAAGGCCGCGGCCTCGTCCGCGGGCGCGAACCGCGCGGGCATCACTGCGAGCAGGCCCAGTGCCGCGACGCGCGCGTAGTTGCGAATGCTCAAGCCTGGCTCCTTCTAGAATGGATAGTGCACGTGTTCAGTGTCGATCGTGATCCAGCGCAGCTCGGTGAACTCGGCGATCCCGGCCTTGCCACCGAAGCGGCCGTAGCCGGAACTCTTCATCCCGCCGAAGGGCATCTGCGCCTCGTCGTGCACGGTCGGTCCATTGATATGGCACATTCCGGCCTGCAGGCGCTGTGCGATCCTGAGTGCGCGGCTGACATCGCGGCTGTGCACCGCCGAGGTCAGGCCGTACTCCGTATCATTCGCGACGCGTATGGCTTCTTCGTCGTCCTTGACGCGCACGATGCACACCACCGGTCCGAACGATTCTTCCGTGTAGATGGCGGCCGTGCGCGGCACGCGATCGAGCACGGCCGCAGAGCGGATGCTTCCCTGGGCGTCGCCCGCGAGCGCGAGTTGCGCGCCTTTGGCCACCGCATCGTCGATCAGGCGCTGGACTCGTTGCGCCGCCTCTGCGCTCACCATGGACCCGAGCACGACGTTGCCGCCGCTGGGGTCGCCTGCCGGGAGTGCGCGCGCCCGCGCGACGAGCCTGCGTGCAAACTCGTCCGCGATGCTCTCGTGGACGACGATCTTTTCAGTCGACATGCAGATCTGGCCCTGGTTCATGAACGCGCCGAAGACCGCCGCGTTCACTGCCTCGTCGATATCCGCATCGTCCAAAATTACCAGCGGCGCCTTGCCGCCGAGTTCCAGCAGTGCGGGCTTGAGTTGCCGCGCCGCGAGTTCGGCAATCTTACGGCCAACTGCCGTGGAGCCCGTGAAGTTGACCCGCCGGACGGCCGGATGCGCGATTAAGGCCTCGACCACCTGCGCCGCATCGGCGGGCGCATTGCTGACCACGTTCACGACACCCGCGGGCAGGCCCGCGGTGCGCGCCGCCTCGCCGATCAGGCGGTGAGTACGCGGGCAGATCTCTGAAGCCTTGAGCACGACCGTGTTCCCGCAGGCCAGCGGCGTGGCGATCGCACGCACGCCAAGAATGACCGGCGCATTCCACGGCGCCAGGCCCAGCACCACGCCAGCAGGCTGGCGCACGGCCATGGCGATGCAGCCCGGACGATCGGAAGGAATGGTCTCGCCGCACACCTGCGTGGTCAGCGCGGCCGCTTCCCGCATCATGCCGGCGGCCAACATCGTGTTGAATTGCCCCCAGCCCGCGGTCGCGCCGATCTCCTCGACCATCGCGGCCGTGAACTCGCTCGCCTGCTGCTGCAGCACCTCCGCGAAACGCAGCAGCAGCGTGCGCCGCGCGTTAGGCCCGAGCGCAGCCCAGGCCGGAAAGGCCGCGCCAGCCGCGTCCGCTGCTGCGGCGGCGTCCGCGGGGCTCGCGGCTGCCGCGCGCGTCACCACTGCGCTCGAAACCGGGTTGCGCCGCTCGAACGTGGCGCCTCGCTGCGCCGGCTGGTCGCGGCCGCCAATCATCAATTCAACGTTGCGAACGCCAGCCTCCCCGGCCGGCGCGACCTGGACATTCATTTGCGTATCCCCGCCCCTAAACCAGCATTCTCTGGCAGGTCACCCAGGGGATCAAGGCGACGCTGCGGCCGAAACGGCCGCGTCGCGGTTGGCGCCCCCGGCCGGAGTTGAACCGACGACCTACCGCTTAGGAGGCGAAAATAGTTCGATAGCGGAGCATATCTTTAGATATCGGAACCCTTACGCCTCAGTGACTTAGCAAAAACCTCGGCTACACTCGGATCGCGGAATATGCCGCGATTTTGCTGCAGAAGGTTGCACCAGGGTTGCACTGGAACTGTAGCACCGAGCACCTGTAGCCATGCCTCACACTCGAATCAATTTCACCAAGGCCGCCCTGGCCGCTCTCCCCGCAGCAGCGTCAGGGAAGCGCTACAGCGTGTACGACCAAAGACGGCGAGGTCTATGCGTGCTGGTCACCGCGAACGGCGTGAAAACGTTCTACGTGCTCCGCAAGTACCGCGGCAAGACCGAGCGCGTCCTGGTGGGACGATTCCCCGACACGACCATTGA
>JANYHD010000033.1 GCA_025359205.1 Gammaproteobacteria bacterium | reverse complement strand
CCGACCACCTGGTTCGAAGCCAGGTGCTCTATCCAACTGAGCTACGGGCGCTGACAAGCGGTTATGTTGTCATGATCCGGCGGCAAGCACCATCGGCGAGCGCTCCGATGTACTATTCCGGACCTCATTTCATACGGGTCTGAAACGTGGCAGAGCTGGATCCGAATGCCGCCGGCCGGCTGATCGGCGAGCACCTCGTGTGCTTGCCAATCGAGTCGCTCCCAGTGGCGCAATGCGCCGGCGCGGTGCTGCGCGAGAACGTCTACGCGGAGCGCGACCAGCCGCCCTTCGATCGGGTCAGCATGGACGGCATCGCGCTGGCTTCGGCTGCTGCGGTCGCCAACAAGCGGCGCTTTCGCATCCAGGCGACGCAGGCAGCCGGCGAGCCACCGCTCACGCTGCGCGATAGCGGACACTGCATCGAGATCATGACCGGCGCCGTGCTGCCCTCAGGCTGCGACTGCGTGGTGCCAGTGGAACGTGTCCGCCTCGAGGCAGGCGTCGCTGAAATCGAGAGTCTTTCTCTGGCCACGCCGTGGAAGAACGTGCACCGGCGCGCGAGCGACCAACGCCAGGGCGCGCTGTTGCTGGCGACGGGCACCGTGTTGCATGCGCCGGAAATCGCGGTGGCTGCCTCGGCCGGCATGGCGCGACTGCGCGTCAGTGGGCAGCCCTCGATCATCGTCATCTCCACCGGCAGCGAGCTGGTGGAGCCCGGTGATCCGATCGCGCCCCACCAGATTCGCCGCTCCAACGCCTACGCCGTGGCAGCGGCGCTGCGCGAGCGCGGCTTCCAGCGCGTCGCAGAAGACCATGTCGATGACGACGCCGCGGCGTTGCACGAGCGGCTGGGACGGCACCTACGCACGCACGAAGTGCTGGTGCTCTCGGGCGGCGTTTCCATGGGCAAGTTCGACCTGGTGCCTAAAGCGCTCGAAGCGCTGGGCGTGCAGTGCCTGTTCCACGGCGTGGCGCAGCGGCCCGGCCGGCCGATGTGGTTCGGCACCACGCCCGAAGGCCGCGCCGTGTTCGCGCTGCCAGGCAATCCTGTCTCCACGCTGGTGTGCCTGTCACGCTACGTGCTGCCGGCGCTGTTCGCCGCGATGGGCGTGCGTGGCGAGAGTTCCGAGCGCATCGCACTGGCCACTCCCCTCGAGTGGGCGCCATCGCTCACCGGCTTCATGCCGGTGAAAGTCAATCACGACGATTGGGGCCGGCCCTGGGCCACGCCCTGCCCCACCAACGGCTCGGGCGACTTCACCGCCCTGGCGCACACCGACGGCTTCGTCGAATTGCCGGTCGGCCCGGCCAGTTTGCCCAAGGGTTTCCTCACGCGACTGTATCGCTGGTAGCCTAGGAACCATGGGTTCCGCACACACCGCCTCCTTGGCCCCGTTCCAGCCCCGCCGTCCGCGCGACACGCTCGGCCGGCCGCTCTCGGACCTGCGCATCTCGGTAACCGACCGCTGTAATTTTCGCTGCCCGTATTGCATGCCGCGCGAGCGTTACCACGAGCACTATCGCTTCCTGAAGTCGAGCGAGCGACTGAGTTTCGAGGAGATCGTCCAGCTCACGCGCCTGTTCTTGCAACTGGGCGCACGGAAACTCCGCATCACGGGCGGCGAGCCGCTGCTGCGCGCCGGCCTCGCCGAATTGATCGGCGACCTGACGACACTGCCGGGCGTGGACGACGTGGCGCTGACCACCAACGGCGTGTTGCTGCCGCAGCATGCGGCGGAATTGCGCGCCGCGGGACTCCAGCGCGTCACCGTCAGCCTCGACAGCCTCGACCCGCAGGTGTTCGCGCGCATGGCCGGCGACCTGGGCAGCCCCGATGAGGTGCTGGCCGGCATCGCCGCCGCGCAGCGTGCCGGGCTTGCGCCCATCAAGATCAACGCGGTCGTGCAGCGCGGCATCAACGAACACACAGTGCTGCCGTTGCTCGAGCATTTCCGCGGCACCGGCATCACGGTGCGTTTGATCGAGTACATGGATGTCGGCAACCGCAACGATTGGCAGCGCGCCCAGGTCGTGCCATCAAAAGAACTGCTGGCGCTCATCGGCGCCCGCTGGCCGCTCGTGCCGCTTGCGCGCGCGCACGTGGCCGAAGTGGCCGAGCGTCACGCTTACGCCGACGGCGCGGGCGAGATCGGCCTCATCTCCTCAGTGTCCCAGCCCTTCTGCGGCGACTGCTCGCGCGCGCGCTTGTCCTCCGACGGCGTGCTCTACACCTGTCTGTTCGCCAACCACGGGCTGGACTTACGCGCGCCACTGCGTGCTGGCGCCAGCGACGAAGAACTGCTGGCGGTGATCCGCGGTTGCTGGAGCGCGCGTGCTGACCGCTACAGCGAGCTGCGCGGCCAGGCCGAAGCGCCGGCCGCGCCGCGCGTCGAAATGAACCACGTCGGCGGCTAGGGCGCGGAGCGAACATGGCCAAACGACGCGGCAATGCCGGGCTCAGCCATCTCGATGCAGCGCGCCGCCCCACCATGGTCGCGGTCGGTGCCAAGCCGGTCACGCATCGCGTCGCCGAGGCTGAGGCACGCATGGTGCTGCCTGCTGAAGTGGCGCGCGCGCTGCGTGCGACGGGTCATCGCACCGCCAAGGGCCCGGTGTTCGACACCGCGATCATTGCCGGAGTCATGGCCGTCAAGCGCACGGCCGAGTTCATTCCCTTCTGCCACCCGCTGCCCATTGAGCATTGCAGCATCGACATCGCCGCCGGGTCGCGCAACCAGCTGCGGATCCGCTGCCGCGTCGAGACGCATCACAAGACCGGCGTCGAAATGGAGGCCCTGACCGGCGCCTGTGTCGCCGCGCTCACGATCTACGATATGTGCAAGGCGCTGTCACACGAGATCCGCATCGCGGATGTCCGGCTGCTGCTCAAGTCGGGTGGCCGGCGCAGCGTGGGCCGGCGCGTGGTGGGTCGCCGCCGTGCGGCGGGCCGGTCGCGATGAGCGCACCGCTCCACGGCTTGCTGCTGACCGGCGGCAGGAGCCGGCGCATGCAGCGCGACAAGGCCAACCTGGAATACGCAGGCCGGACGCAGTTGGCGCGCGCGCTGGCGCTGCTCGAGCCCTTGGTCGCACGCGCCTTCGTGTCAGTGCGAGCGGATCAGCTCGGCGAGCCGCAGCGCGCCGCACATGCTTGCATCGCTGATGTCCTGCCGGAGCTCGGGCCCATCGCCGGCATCCATGCGGCACTCCATGCCTACCCCGAGGCCGCCTGGTTGGTACTCGCCTGCGATCTGCCATTTCTCGACGCCGCGACGCTGCAGCAGTTGATCGCGGCACGCGATGCGCAGCGGCTCGCGACCGCCTTCCGCAGCAGCCATGACGGCAAACCCGAGCCGCTGTGCGCGATCTACGAGCCGGCCAGCCGCGGGCCGATTGATGTGTGGATCGCGAGCGGACAGCTATGCCCGCGCGGCTTCCTGGCCGCCGCGGATGTCGCGCTGCTGACGCTCCGTACTCCACAAGCGCTCGACAACATCAACACCAGCGACGAATACCGCGTCGCCCGCGGCCACCTCGGCGAGGGTGCGCACGGCCTCCCGGGCGGCGGCGCGGCTGCGCCCGCCGAGTCGCACACGCTGCAGATCCAATATTTCGCGCTGCTGCGCGAGCAGGCTGGGCGGAACAGCGAGACGGTGTCCAGCCGGGCACGCGATGCGCGCGCGCTGTATGAGGAACTGCGCGTGCGCCATGGCCTGCTGCTGGAACCTGAGCAGCTGCGCGTCGCCGTCAACGAGGAATTCGCCGACTGGTCGCAGCTGCTCCGCGAAGGTGACAGCGTCGTATTCCTGCCGCCAGTGGCTGGCGGATGAGCGCCTTTCGCCTCAGCGGCGCCGCGTTCGATGTCGCGTCGCTACGCGCCGAGCTCGCCGATCCCACCTGTGGCGGCTATGCCGCCTTCGAGGGCTGGGTGCGCGATCACAATGAAGGCCAGCGCGTCACGCGGCTCGAATACGAGGCGTTCGCGCCCCTGGCGCTGCGCGAGGGCGAGCGCATCATCGCCGAGGCGCGCGCGCACTTCGGCCTGCGCGGCGCACTGTGCGTGCACCGGGTCGGAGCGCTCGAACTTGGCGAGATCGCAGTGTGGGTCGGTGTTGCGGCGCCGCACCGCGACGAGGCTTTCCGTGGCTGCCGCTACATCATCGATGAAGTAAAGCATCGGCTGCCGATCTGGAAGAAAGAGCACTACGCGAACGGCGATTCCGGCTGGGTCAACTGCGAACGTTGTGCCGCCGCCCCGCTCCACGGCGAGCACCATGGCGAAACGGCAGCGGCCCAGGGCCACGCTCCCCATGGTGCGCAGCACCTTCACGGGAAGCCGCGCTAGCACGGCGCGCGTGCACCAGCAGCGGCAGCAGCAACGCCAATCCAAGCACCCAGTGCACGGCGGCGAGCGCTGACTGCAACGGCGCGCTCGTCACGAACAACTGCGCACAGCCGGCCACCACCAGCACCGCGAGCGGGAGCGTCAGCAGCCAGCCGCTCGCGACGCGGCGCCCGCTGCTCGCCGCGCCGGCGTGGCGGCCGGCGAACCAGCCCAGCAGAAACAGCGCCGCCAATGCCAGGACGCCGTGCGCCAACACCGTCGGCGACTCGAGCGGATGGCGGATGACGCCAAACTCATCTGGCTTCGCCAGGATGTAGTGCAGCAATAGCCAGGCGGCCCCCGTCAGCCACAGCGCCGCCAGTGTCGCCAGCAGCGCTGCGCTGATACGGCGTGACAGGCGGGCGCCGTATTCACCAGCGAATTCGGCGGACAGCCGGCCGACGCGGCCGATCATCTGGCTGCTCCCGCGCCGTCGCGCAGCAACACCTGCCACAGTGCGGACAGGTAACGCACGCCCGCGGTCAGGTGCTCGCACGAGAGCGTGGCGCCGGCAATGTTGCGGATGTCTATGGTCGGACGGAGCGCCGCGCCGTTGCTCCGGCGGGCAAACTGCGCGCGCCAGGCGGAATTGCGGATCTCGCCGCCGTGGCTCTCGCGGTAACTCATGATCTCCGGCGCGCGCAGCGTGCCATCCTGGTTGATGCCGAGAGCGTAGTCGATGAAATCCTGCCGGCCGACCACTTCGTCGCTGAAGAAGAATCCCAGCTCGCCCGCGCTGCCCTGCACGCGCCACGCGGCGAGACGTCCGCGCAGTGGCTGCACGCCAGCGAGCGCGGCAATGGCCTGGCGCTGCGCGCCGGTCAGCTGCAGCATCACCGGCTCGAATCTCAGAGCTTCCGGGAAGATTGCCCGCTGCGCGTCGGCCAGCGAAAGGTAGTCAGCGGCTATGAGCGCGGGCGCGGGCGCGAGCAGCGCCAGCGCACAACCACCCATGAGCCGCCAGGGACGCGCTTCAGAATTCATAGCCCAGACCCAGATCGAAGCGGTCGGCGGAGCTTCCGCCAGAAAGATCCACGTAGTCTGTCTTGAAGATCACGCCGGGTGCAAACTCCAGCTGCACTCCGGCGGTATAGGCCGTCTGGTCGGCGCGTGCGAGTGGCCTGAGGCCGGCGCCGAGGTCGGCGTAACTGGCAGCGGTGTTGAAGCGCTCGACGCGCGCGAAAGGCGTGAACGGCCACGAGCGTCCCGCACGCGCGCGCCAGGCCGCTTCGATGTAGGCGCCGTAGAAATCCTCGGGCACCAGCGTGGCGTCGGCCACTTGCGCGGCCAGGGCACTGTTCAATGCGCTCGTGCCCGCAATGTGTCCGCGCGCGTACAAAGCCGACAGCTCCCATGCGCCCGGCTGCCAGCGCACGTGCCCTTCCCACAAGCTCAGGTGACTGCCGGCCAGGCCAGCCTGGCGTTGCGAGGCGCCGCCGCTGAATATCGACGCGCCGAGGCGCAGGCCAGCGATGCCAGTGTAGTTCGCCGCCATGTAGACCGAGAGTTGCGCGGCACGTGCCAGCGCCAGCTCCTGATGTATGGAGCCGAGCGGCGATTCGACTCCTTTGCCAGAGGTGGCGTCCCATTTGGACAGGTCGAAGCCCGTGGTCAGCCCGGCGTCCCAGCGCAGGCCGCCGGCAGTGTTGCCCTGGAAGCCCACGCCACCTTCGCGCCAGGTGCTCGGAATGATTGCGGTCTCGACGATATTGCGGAACACGCCGTAGTAGCGCGTCGGCTCGTGATTCTCGTTGAGCAAGCCGCTCGGTATCAGGAACAGCCCGGCATGCAGGCGCGCAGCGCCGTTGAGTTCGCGCTCAATGTAGGCCTGCTCGATTTCGACTTCGCCCGGATCGCTCGCCGATGACACCGCGTGCTCGATTTCCAGTTCGCTTTGCAGCCGCGTACGTTCGTCGAAGCGGTAACCTGCGCCAATGACGAAGCGCCCGAGATCGGCGCGTGCGTCGGCTGGATTGTCCGTCGGCCGCGTGTAGTTGAGTTCGCCGTAGCCAAACCAGCTGAGCGCCGGTCGCGACGCCGGCACATCAGCCGTCGCTACCATGGGCGCGAGCGGCGCCGCCGCGGCCGCGGCTGCGGCCACGGGCGACGCAGCCGCAACGCCAGTCACCGGTGTTGCAGTTGAGCGCGCCGCACCGCCGGCCTGGATCAGCGCCAGTTGCGCTTTGAGCGCTTGCAGCTCGGCTTCCAGTGCAGCCACTCTCGCTTCAAGATCCGGAGCACTGGCCGCAGCCTGGACGGGCATAGCCGCTGGAAATAGCCCAAGCAACAGGCTGAGCACCAGGCCGAAGTTCCGACGAGTCATGGGGTTGCGCGGCAAATCGGGCATGAGCGTACGTTTCATTCAGACGTTATTGCGAATGAGAATGATTCTTACTAAGATCAAGGCATGTGTCAAGAACAGGCCGTAGCAAGATTGCGCCCTGCCATGGGCACGCTGGTCGCGGTAGAGGCGCGCTCACCTTGTATCGAGACAGCAGAGCGGGCAGTGAATGCCGCCTTCGCGGTCATTAATTATGTTGAATGGCTGCTGCACCCTACCCGCCGCGGCAGCGACTTGGCGTTGCTGAACCGTTTGGCGCCGGGCGCGCGCAGGCGGGTGCATCCGTGGACAGCGGCGGTGCTGCGCCTGAGTCGCGAACTGTGTGCGCGTTCGGATGGCCTTTTCGAACCGGCACTGCCCGGCCAGGGCTCGGTCATGAACTGGGAGCTCATCGGGCTGCGCAGTGTGTACGTGCGGCGGCGCGCCGTCGTCGACCTGGGAGGCATTGCGAAGGGCTACGCCATCGACCTGGCCATAACGGCGTTGCAGCGCACCGGCGCCCATGCCGGGCTCGTTAATGCCGGCGGCGACCTGCGGGTCTACGGTTCAAATGACTGGCGAATTTCGGTGCGGGCCCAGACCGGAGCATTGCAGGAGCTGCCGCTGCGGGACCTGGCGCTTGCCGCCAGCGCCGACTGCGGCGATTCAATGCCGCGCGAACATCGCGGCTATTACCGGCGCGGCGAAGCTGCGCACCGCGCGCCGCCACGCGCGGCGACGGTCATCGCCCCGAGCGCCGCGCTGGCTGACGCGCTCACGAAGGTGCAGATGTTTGCGGCACCGGCACGCGCCGCTGCACTGCTGGCGCGGTATCGGGCGCGGGCGCTCAGCCCGGCCTGACCTGGCCCGATCCGCGTACCACGTACTTGTAGCTGGTGAGCTGCTCGACGCCGACCGGGCCGCGCGCGTGGAAGCGGTCCGTGGATATGCCTATTTCCGCGCCCATGCCAAACTCGCCGCCGTCCGCAAATTGCGTCGAGGCGTTGTGCAGCACGATCGCGCTGTCGACGCGCGCCAGGAAACGCTCGGCGGTCGCGGCATTCGCCGTGACGATCGATTCCGTGTGCGCCGAGCCGTAGCGCGCAATGTGCGCGATCGCGCCGTCGACCCCGTCGACCAGGCCCACGGCGATGATCGCGTCGAGAAATTCGGTGTACCAGTCCTGTTCGACGGCCTCGCGGACCCGCGCATTGTTGAGCAGTGAACGCACACCCGCGTCGGCGCGCACTTCACAGCCGGCCTCCAGCAGCGCGCTGACCAATGACTGCACCATGGCGGGCGGCGCGGCACGATCGATCAGCAGCGTCTCGGCCGCGCCGCACACGCCGGTGCGGCGCAGCTTCGAATTGAGCACGATGCTGAGCGCCATCTGCGCGTCGGCGTCGCGGTCGACATAGACATGGCAATTGCCCTCAAGATGGCCGATGACCGGCACGCGCGCCTCGGCCTGCACCCGCGCTACCAGGCTCCTGCCGCCGCGCGGCACCAGCACGTCGATGTAGTCCTGCATGCCGCCGAGCATTTCGCCGACCGCGGCGCGGTCAGCGGTAGGCACCAGTTGAATGCAGTCGGCACCCAGGCCGGCGGCTGCAAGTCCCGCGCGCAGGCAGGCATGGATCGCCGCGTTCGAGCGGCCGCTCTCCGAGCCGCCGCGCAGGATCGAGGCATTGCCCGACTTGAGGCAGAGCGCGCCGGCGTCTGCGGTAACGTTCGGGCGGCTCTCGTAGATGATGCCCACTACTCCCAACGGCACTAGCACGCGTTGTATGTGCAGCATATTTGGCCGGGTCCACTCGGCGACGACGGCGCCGATCGGATCGGGCAGCTTTGCGACGTCCTCGAGACCGGCGGCCATTGCCTCGATGCGTTGCTCATTGAGCTGCAGGCGGTCGAGGAGCGCCGCGCCCAGCCCGGCCGCGCGCGCGGCGGCCAGGTCGGCTGCGTTGGCCTCGATGAGCTGCGGGCGCTGGGCGCGGATTGCCGTGGCGGCCGCCCGCAGCGCCCGATTCTTCGTAGCCGCGTCAGCGCGCGCCAGTAGCGCCGCCGCCGCCACTGCGGCGCGGCCCATGGTCTGCATCAAAGCCGCGATTTCATTCATGCCGCAGTATCACCAGGTCATCGCGGTGGATCAGTTCCTCGCGCCCGCGGTAGCCGAGCAGGGCCTCGATCTCGCCGCTCTGTCGGCCCAGTATCCTGGCCGTTTCGGCGTCCGAGTAACCAGCAATGCCGCGTGCCACTTCGCGGCCGTCCTTGTCCATGACGCTGACGGTGTCGCCCGACTCGAAGCGGCCCAGCGCGCCGGTGACGCCCGCCGGCAGCAGGCTCTTGCCCGCGAGCAGCGCGCGCATAGCGCCGTCATCAATGTGTAAGGCGCCGGCCGGGCGCAGCGTGCCTGCAATCCACTGCTTGCGGGCCGCGACCGGAGTCGAAGCGGGCACGAACCAGGTGCAGCGCGCGCCGGACTCGATGCGCTTGAGCGGATGCGAGTGCCTGCCCGGGGCGATGCACATGTGGCAACCCGCACCCACGGCGATGCGCGCCGCCGCGATCTTGGTGGCCATGCCACCCGACCCCATGTTGGATGCCGACCCGCCGGCCATGGCCTCGATCTCGGGCGTGATCTGCGCCACCTGGTCGATGAAGCGCGCGTCGCCGTGCCGATTGGGATCGGCCGTATAAAGTCCGTCGACGTCCGACAGCAGCACCAGGCAATCGGCGCTGGTCATCTGCGCCACCCGCGCCGCCAGCCGATCGTTGTCGCCGTAGCGGATCTCGGCGGTCGCGACTGTATCGTTCTCGTTGATCACCGGGATCGCGCCCAGCGCCAGGAGCGCTTCGAGCGTTGCACGCGCATTGAGGTAGCGCGTGCGCTGCTCGCTGTCCTCCAGCGTAAGCAGCACCTGCGCAACCGTCACTTCGTGCGCCTCCAGCAGTTCCTTGTACGCATGGGCCAGGCGAATCTGGCCCACCGCGGCGGCGGCCTGGCTTTCCTCCAGCCGCAGCGCGCCCGCGGCCAGGCCCAGGTGCCGGCGCCCGAGGGCGATGGCGCCCGAGGAGACCAGCACCAACTGCTGGCCGCGGCGGCGCAGCCGCAGCAGGTCTTCGACCAGCGTTTCCAGCCAGGCGCGGTTCAATCGGCCGCTGCGCGGGTCGACCAGCAGGGCGGAGCCCACCTTGACGACCACGCGCCGGGCGCCGGCCAGGGGGCCGCGCGCCCGGCTGTTGCCAGGCTTGGTGTTTCCGGGCTTGGTGGGATTCATTGTCAATTGTGGCTTGTACGTAGCGGCATCGCCGGAACTTAAGTGTACCTACGGATTCGCGCGGGCACAGCTTTCGCGGAACATTTCCCGGCCCGCAAGCAACGCGTCAACCACAGCGGCGGAGACCACCCAATGGCTGAGGGAACCCAAGCAGCACTGGCCGGCACGAATTACAACGATCGGGTCGTGCGCCAGTTTGCCCTGATGACGATCGTCTGGGGCGTGGTCGGCATGAGCGTGGGACTGCTGCTCGCCGCACAGCTGATCTGGCCGGCCCTTAACTTCGATACGCCGTGGCTGACCTATAGCCGGCTGCGCCCGCTCCACACCAACGCGGTGATCTTCGCCTTCGGCGGTTCGGCGCTGTTCGCGACCTCCTATTACATCGTGCAGCGTACCTGCCATGTGCGCCTGATCTCCGACAAGCTGGCCGGCTTCACCTTCTGGGGCTGGCAGCTGATCATCGTACTCGCCGCGATCACGCTGCCGCTCGGCATCACCAGCGGCAAGGAATACGCCGAGCTCGAGTGGCCGATCGACATCCTGATCGCGATCGTGTGGGTGGTCTACGCGTTCGTGTTCATCGGGACGCTGGCGATCCGCCGCGTCAAGCACATCTACGTGGCCAACTGGTTCTTTGCGGCCTTCATCATCACCGTCGCGGTGCTGCACATCGTCAACAGCGCCGAAATCCCGGTGACGCTAACCAAGTCGTACCCGGTCTATGCCGGCACGGTCGATGCGATGGTGGAGTGGTGGTACGGCCACAACGCCGTGGGATTTTTCCTGACGGCCGGGTTCCTGGGGATGATGTACTACTTCGTGCCGAAGCAGGCCGGCCGGCCGGTGTATTCCTACCGGCTTTCGGTGGTGCATTTCTGGTCGCTGATCTCCATATATATGTGGGCCGGCCCGCACCACCTGCACTACACGACGCTCCCTGACTGGGCGCAGTCGCTCG
Source organism: Gammaproteobacteria bacterium (assembly GCA_025359205.1). Lineage (GTDB taxonomy): Bacteria > Pseudomonadota > Gammaproteobacteria > Steroidobacterales > Steroidobacteraceae > FEN-1191. The sequence goes on along the minus strand of JANYHD010000033.1, from coordinate 24,932 downwards.
GCATGGTCTTCAGCCTGATGCTGCTCGCGCCCTCCTGGGGCGGCATGATCAACGGCATCATGACACTCTCGGGCGCGTGGCATAAGCTGCGCACCGATCCGATCCTCAAGTTCCTGATCGTCTCGCTGTCCTTCTACGGCATGTCGACCTTCGAAGGGCCGATGATGTCGATCAAGACTGTCAACGCACTCTCGCACTACACCGACTGGACGATCGGCCACGTGCATTCCGGCGCGCTCGGCTGGGTGGCGATGGTCACGATCGGCTGCCTCTATGCGCTGATCCCGCGGCTGTACGGCCGCACCAGCATGTGGAGCACGCGGCTGATCGACTGGCATTTCTGGACCACCACCATCGGCATCGTGCTGTACATCGCCGCCATGTGGATCGCGGGCGTGATGCAGGGCCTGATGTGGCGCTCGACCAATCCGGACGGCACGCTGACCTACACCTTCGTCGAGGCACTGCAGGCCACGCATCCCTTCTACATCGTGCGCCTGTGTGGCGGCGCACTGGTGCTCGCCGGCATGTTCCTGATGATCTACAACGTGCGCCGCACGCTGCAGGAGCGCGGCGCCGGGATCGACCAGCCCGTCATGGCACCGGCATAGGGAGAGCGTTGCACGTGAAACACGACATCATCGAAAAGCGCGTCGGGCTGCTGGCCGTGCTGATCGCGCTGGTGATCAGCGTCGGGGGCCTGGTGGAGATCGTGCCGCTGTACCTCTCGGGCCAGGTCACGAAGCCTGCGCCCGGCATTGCCCCATTGAGCGCGCTGGCGCTCGAGGGGCGCGATATCTACGTGCGCGAGGGCTGCTACAACTGTCACTCGCAGATGATCCGCCCGCTGCGTGGCGAAACCGAGCGCTATGGGCATTATTCAATGGCAGGGGAATCGGTCTACGACCATCCCTTCCAGTTCGGATCCAAGCGCACCGGACCGGACCTGGCGAGGGTCGGTGGCCGTTATTCTGACGACTGGCAGCGCATCCACCTCATGAATCCGCGCGACGTAGTGCCTGAGTCCAACATGCCGGGCTTCCCCTGGCTGGCACGCGACAAGATCGATGCTCGCATCACGCCGAAGAAGCTGCGCGCGCTGCGTGCGGTCGGCGTGCCCTACACCGACGCACAGATTGCCGGGGCCAGTGCCGAAGTGGCGGGCCAGACCGAGCTCACCGCACTGATCACCTACCTGCAGGGCCTGGGAGTGGCCTCGCAGGGCTGGAAATAACAGGGGCTGCGCCATGCACAACATGCAGGAACTGTTCGGGACCCTGAGCGGCATCTTCACCGCCGTGCTGATCGTGCTGCTGGCGGGCATCGCCGCCTGGGCCTGGAGCGGCAAGCGAGCCGAGGCCTTCGATGCAGCGGCGCGCGCACCGCTTGAGGAAGACTTCGCCCTCGCCACGCAAGACAAACTGGAGCGCGTGCCGTGACACCCGCATTGAGCGCATTCATCATCGTCCTGACCAGCCTCAACATAGCCGGCGCCGTATGGCTGATGTTGTCGATGCGCAAGCGCAGCGGCGAGGAACCAGGGCCGAGTTCCGAGACGACCGGACATGTGTGGGACGGCGATCTGGGCGAGTACAACAATCCGCTGCCGCGCTGGTGGCTGTGGCTGTTCTTCATATCGGTGGCCTTTGCGATCGCGTACCTGTTCCTGTACCCGGGACTCGGCAACTACGCCGGGCGCCTCGGCTGGAGTTCCGTCGGCCAGCACCAGGAGCAGCAGCGCGTGAGCGCGACGCAGGCGGAGCAATTGCTGGCGCACTTCGCGGGCAAGTCGGTCGCGGAGTTGCGCAACGATCCGGCGGCACTGGTCATCGGCCGCAACCTGTTCGCCAACAACTGCGCCGTGTGCCACGGTTCCGACGGTCACGGCAATCCCGGTTTCCCCAATCTCAGCGACCAGGACTGGCTCTACGGCGGTACGCCCGAGCAGCTCGAGGCGACTATCGCTGGCGGGCGGAGCGGTATGATGATTCCCTGGCAGGTTGCGCTCGGCAATGACGGCGTCGAGAATGTGATGGCCTACGTGCTGTCGCTGTCCGGGCGCAGCGTTCCGGCCGGCGATGTCGCGGCGGGCAAGCAGCTGTTTGCGACCAATTGCGTCGCTTGCCACGGCGAGGATGGCAAGGGCAACCAGGCGATCGGCGCTCCGAACCTCACGGACCACACCTGGCTCTACGGCGGCTCAGTGGACGCGGTGCGCGCATCGATCGCCAACGGCCGCCAGGGCCAGATGCCGGCGCAGCTCGAGCGGCTCGGGCCGCAGCGCGTGAAACTCCTGGCCGCCTATGTCCTGTCGCTGGGCGCGGGCGGAAGCAGTGGCGCCGCCGCCCGGTGAACCCTTAAGCGAGCGGCGGCGGCGTGCGCTCGCGGTTGGCGCAGTGCTGTGGGCTTCGTTCCTCGCGGCCTGTGCGGGCACGATGTTCTTCTTCGCCTTTGTGGCGCCAGAAGATTTGGTCGGCACCTATGCGGATAGCGATCACCCCGATCGCCTCGGTGTCTATACGCTCGGATTCTTCGGCCTGTGGTGCCTGAGCGCGCTGGCCAGTGCGCTGGCGCTCTACGTGCACCGCCAGATCAGCGGCAATGACCGGCATGGCGGCAGGCCGCGAGCGTCGTTATGAAGGCCGATATGGCGGCCGCGGCCGCCGGTGACTCCTACTACCAGGCGCACCAGAAGATCTATCCACGCGAGATCCACGGCCGCTTCGCGCGCCTGCGCGTGCTGGCGGTCTGGGTGCTGCTCGGCCTGTACTACCTGCTGCCCTGGCTCGACCTGCACGGCCGCCAGGCCGTGCTCTTCGATCTGGCCGAGCGCAAGTTCTATATCTTTACGCTGGTCATGTGGCCGCAGGACTTCATCTTCCTGACCTGGCTGCTGGTGCTGGCCGCGCTGTCGCTGTTCTTCTTCACGGCGCTCGCGGGCCGCCTGTGGTGTGCCTATGCCTGCCCGCAGACGGTCTGGACCGAGGCCTTCATGTGGCTCGAGCGGCTCACCGAGGGTACGCGCCAGGCGCGCATCAGGCTCGATGCCGCGCCCTGGGGAGCGGGCAAGCTCCTGCGCAAGGCCTCGAAGCAGGTACTGTGGATAGGCTTCGCCGCCTGGACTGGATTCGCCTTCGTAGGTTTCTTCACGCCGATCCGCGCGCTGGTCGCGGACGCGCGCTCGCTTTCACTCAGCCCCTGGGAACTGTTCTGGATCCTGTTCTACGGGTTCGCCACCTACGGCAACGCCGGGTACCTGCGTGAGCAGGTGTGCAAGTACATGTGCCCCTATGCGCGTTTCCAGAGCGCCATGTTCGACCCCGACACCTTGATAATTACCTACGATGCGGTGCGCGGCGAGCCGCGTGGTTCGCGTCGCCGCGCAGCGCCGCGCGGCACCGGGGCCTTGGGTGACTGCATCGACTGCACCTGGTGCGTGCAGGTCTGTCCCACGGGCATCGACATCCGCAAGGGGCTGCAGATTGAGTGCATCGCCTGCGCCGCCTGCATCGACGCCTGCGACAGCGTCATGGATCGCATCGGCTATCCGCGCGGTCTGGTGCGCTACACCACCCAGCACGCGCTCGATCACGGCACAACGCACGTGGTGCGGCCGCGCATCCTGGTGTACGGGACGATACTGGCGATCCTCGCGCTTGGTTTCGCCGCGGCGCTGGCGCTGCGCACGCCGCTCGGGCTGGACGTGATCCGCGATCGCAACAGCCTGTTCCGCATTCTCGACGACGGCCGCATCGAGAATGTGTACACGCTCAAGATCCTCAACAAGTCGGAGCTGGCGCGCAGCTTCGCAATATCGGTCAGCGGCCCCGGCCTGCTGACGCTGGATCCGGCGCGGCCCGCCGTCAGCGTTGCGCCGGGCGAGGTCTATCCGGTGGTCGTGCGCGTGCAGCGCGATGCCTACCGGCCGCTGGGCTCCGAGACCATACAATTTCACATCGCCGCGCGCGATGATCCGCGCGTGGCGGCCTCCCACGCTGCCCGGCTGCTTGCACCTTCCCGGTAGGTAAACATGCGCAAACCCGCCAATCCCGTACTCGCCCTGGTCATTGCCTTGCCGCTGCTCGCGGTGGTCGGCAGCTTCGTGTCGCTGGCGCTTGCCGTCATGCGCGGCGATAGCGAACTGCCGAAGAACTACCACTGGGAGGGTGGCGCGCTCGATCGCGACGACGCACAACAGGCGCGCGCGGCGCGGCTGGGCATCGGCGCCACGCTCGGCTTCGATCCGGCCACCGGCCAGTGCACGCTGTTGCTGCGTGGCGCTGCGCCCGCCGCGTTGCACCTGACCCTGGTGCATCCAACGGAGAGCAACCTCGATCAACACCTGTTGCTGCAGCTACGCGGCGACCGCTACCGCACGCCGTGCAGCGCGCTGCCGGCTGCGCATTGGTGGCTGGAACTGGCGGACGAACAGGACGGCTGGCTGCTGCGTCGCCGGCTGCACGGCGACCTGCATGAACCGGTGCAGCTGGGAACGGCGCTGGCCTTGGGGGCGCATTGAGCCAGGCCGCGGCACACCTGCATTGGCGCGGCGCGGGCGGACTCGAGCAGGTTGAGTTCTTCGCCGAGGGCATGCACTGCGCCAATTGCGCGCGCTCGATCCGCTCGCGCGTGGGCGCGCTGCCGGGCGTGCAGCAGGTCGACGTCAATCTCACCACCGCGCGCGTCAGCGTCGCCTGGGACCCCGCCCGCGCGCGTCTCGGCACCTTGCTCGACACGGTCGAGGGACTGGGCTTCCGCGCCGTGCCGCTCAATGGTGCGGCTGGCAGTAAGGCGCAGCGCGCCGAACGGCAGCGCATGCAAAAGCGCATCGGCCTGGCCGGACTCGCCGCAATGCAGATGTCCATGTACACGGTCGGCCTGTACGTCGGCGCCTGGAGCGGCATCGACCCGTGGATTGAGCAGCTGCTGCGCGTCACGGCGATGCTGATCGCCGTGCCGGTGCTGCTCTACTCGGGCGCGCCGTTCCTGACGGGCGCCTGGCACGATTTGCGGCGCCGCTCGCTCGGGATGGACGTACCCGTGGCCGCCGCACTGCTGCTGGCGTTCATTGCCAGTGTGCTCAACACCTGGCGCAACAGCGGCCAGGTGTACTTCGACTCCGTGGCCATGTTCGTCTTCTTTCTGTTGGTGGGCCGCTACGTGGAGATGAACGTGCGCCGCAGCAGCCTGGACGCCGGCGAGGCGCTGGTGCGGAGCCTGCCCGCCTCCGTCACCCGTCTGCGCGGCGACGGACAAAGCGAGCGCGTGCCCCTGCAGCAGCTCAACGCCGGCGATCGGCTGGTCGTGCCGTTGGGCGCCGTGATTCCGGTGGATTGCACGCTTGAGAGCGGAGCCACGCTGATCGACGAATCGCTCATCACCGGCGAAGCGCTGCCGGTGGGGCGCGCAACCGGTGCGCGCCTGCCTGGCGGCGCGATTAACATGGGGGCGGCCTGCACGGTGCGCGCCAGCACCGACGCGCACCATTCCACGCTGGCCTCGATGGCGGCACTGATTGAGCGCTCGCAGGCCGAGCGTCCGCCGCAGGCGCAGGCGGCGGACCGCGCCGCGGCTCACTTCGTCTTCTGGATCGTGCTGCTGGCCATAGCCACCGCGGCGTTCTGGTACGGGTTCGATCCGGCGCGCGCCTTTGGCGCCACGCTGGCCGTGCTGGTCGTCACCTGCCCTTGCGCGCTCTCGCTCGCCACCCCGGCGGCCCTGGCCGCGGCGACCACGCGGCTGGCGCGGCGCGGAATGCTGATCACCCGCGCGGACGCACTCGAGCGGCTGGCAGCCGTCGACACGGTGGTCCTCGACAAGACCGGGACGCTGACCAATGCCCGCGTGCAACTTGCCGAAGTCAGCTGCCTCGGCGCGTTACAACGCGCGGAGGTGCTGGCCCTGGCTGCGAGCCTGGAGCAACAGTCGGCACATCCGCTGGCTGCGGCATTTACCGCCGCAACCCATAGCAGAGTTGCAGTGGACCACCTGCGTGAGCACACAGGCCGCGGAATCGAAGGCGTCGTCGATGACGTGACCTGGCGCATCGGCAAGGCCAACTACGTGGCTGAGCTGCGACCTGGCGGTGCGCACGGCACCAAGCTGCCCGACGAGGATGAGTACGTCTGGTTGGGTTCGGCCACTGGCTGTGCCGCGGCTTTTGCCCTGACGGACACACTGCGCACGGACGCGGCCGCGGCCATCGCCCGGCTGCGTGCGCTAGGACTGGACGTGCGCATCGCCAGCGGCGACCGACGCGCCACGATCGCCAGGGTCGCCTCCGAGCTCGGCATCGCCGCAGCCGAGGGCCGCATGGACCCGCAGGCCAAGCTCGCACTGATCCACGACCTGCAGGCACAGGGGCGGCGGGTGCTGATGGTGGGGGATGGCATCAACGACGGTCCGGTCCTCGCCTCTGCCCATGCCTCCTGCGCCATGGGCGGAGGCGCGGCACTGGCTCATGCCGCGGCCGACCTGCTGCTGATGAACGAATCGCTCCTGGCGGTGGCCGCCGCCGTGCAGACCGCGCGCGGCGCCACACGGCTGGTGCGCGCCAACCTGCGCTGGGCACTGGCATACAACCTGTGTGCGGTGCCGCTGGCTGCGGCCGGCCTGGTCTCGCCGTGGCTGGCGGCGTTGGGCATGTCCGCCAGTTCACTGTACGTGGTGGAGCGCGCGCGGCGCTTTGCCAGGGCCGAAGCATGAGTATCGCCCTGCTGCTGATTCCGCTGGGCCTGCTGCTACTCGCGGTTGCAGTATGGGCATTCTTCTGGGCAGTGAACAACGACCAGTTCGAAGACCTCGAACATGTCGCCGAGCGCGCCCTGGATGACGATTCGTCTGCTCCCGCGTTGCCTAAAACGCCGCCCAGACCCTAATATCGGGTCTGGAGCCGCGCGGCGGCGGCGAGCATGAGGATCAGAGCGGTGGCCAGAGAATTCGAGCCTGTGGTGGGCCAGTGGTACGAGAACATCGACGAGAACGACAGCTTCCGAGTCCTGTCTGTGGACGAGGATGCGGAGCTGATCGAGATCGAATATCTCGACGGCGACATCGAGGAGATCGATGTCGATACCTGGGCGGAGTTCGACCTCGAGAAGATCGAACAGCCGGAAGGCTGGTCGGGCGCCGACATCACCAAGAAAGTCGACGAGGAAGAGGACGAAGACGAAGACGAGGACGAGGACTGGGATGACGATGAAGATGAAGACGAAGACGATCTCGACGAGGAGACCGACGAAAACTACTGAGCGTAAAGCGCCGTGAATGGCGAGCTGCAGGCTTTGCTCGACGCCTGCATCGATGCGGTCGTCATCATCGATCACCAGGGCCGCATCGCGACCTTCAACCGCACCGCCTGCAGCATGTTCGGCTATACGGCCGAAGAGGCCGTGGGCCGCAACGTCAGCATGCTGATGCCCTCGCCCGACCGGGAACAACACGACCAGTACCTGTCGCGATACCTGCAAGGCGGTACCGCACGCGTTATCGGCATAGGCCGCGAAGTGACCGGCCGGCGGCGCGACGGCAGTGAATTCCCGGCCTCGCTGGCGATCGGCCGGATCGAGGGCCGCACGCCGCCCCACTTCGTGGGCTTCCTGCATGACCTGAGCAGCCGGCGCGCGCAGGAAGCGCAGCGGCAAGCCGCCGAGGAGGCGGTGCGCGAGGCGCGCGAACGGCTCACGCACGTCGCGCGGCTCTCCACCATGGGAGAGATGACCACCGGGCTCGCGCACGAGATCAACCAGCCGCTCACCGCCATCACGCTCTACGCGCAGGCCGCAGAGCGCATCGCGAGCCAGGCCACGCCCGACCTGGAGGAAGTTGTGGTCGCGCTGCGCCAGATTAGCGCGCAGGCCCTGCGCGCCGGCGAGATCATCAAGCGGCTGCGCGAGCTGGTGCGCAATCGCCAGACCCACGAGGAACTGCTCGACCTGAACGCGGTGGTGCGCGAGCTCGCGGTGCTCGCAGAATCGGACGCGCGCGTCAACGACGTGCGCCTGGTGATGGATCTTGCCGCCAGCCTGCCGCCCGTGCTCGGCGATGCAATTCAGCTGCAGCAGGTGATGCTGAACCTGGTGCGCAATGCCATCGAGGCCGTGCAGGCGGCCGGTTGCGAGCGGCTGGTGACGCTGCGCACCTCGCGCGCGGGCACCGGCGTCGACATCAGCGTCAGCGATCTCGGACTCGGACTCGATGCGGCCATCCGCGACCGGTTGTTCGAGGCCTTTGCAACCACGAAACCGGCCGGCACCGGGCTCGGGCTGGCGATCAGCCGCTCGATCGTCGAGGCTCATGGCGGGCAACTGAACTGGCGGGCCAACGAGCCGCGCGGCAGCTGCTTCCATTTCTTCCTGCCGGCTGTCAACAATGGAGAGAGTGAATGAAGACCCCCGCGGCGTGTGTGTTCATCGTCGATGACGACGAAGCGGTGCGCAGCTCGGTGCGCTTTCTGATCCGCTCGGTGGGCCTGCAGGCGCAGGTCTACCCTTCGGCACAGAATTTCCTGGCCGGCTACGATCCACGCCACCCGGGCTGCCTGCTGCTGGATGTGCGCATGCCGGGCATGAGCGGGCTTGAACTGCAGCAGGAACTCAACCGCCGCGGCGCGACGATTCCCGTGGTCTTCATCTCCGGTCACGGCGACGTGCCGATGGCGGTGGAGGCCATGCAACAGGGTGCCTTCGACTTCCTGCAGAAACCCTTCCGCGACCAGGACCTGCTCGACCGCGTGCAACGTGCGCTGGCGCGCGACACCGAATCGCGCTCGCGGCTGGCGGCGCGCGCCGAGATCCAGGCGCGCCTGGCCACACTGACGCCGCGTGAAACCGAAGTGCTGCAGCTGGTCACGCGCGGCAAGGCCAACAAGGTCGTGGGGGCCGAACTGGGCGTGAGCCAGCGCACCGTCGAGATCCACCGTGCCCACGTTATGGAGAAAATGAACGCCAGCTCGCTGGCCGAACTGGTGCGCATGGTGCTTGATTCCGAGGATCCTACGCACAATCCCTGATTTCGGGCGCAGCCAGCCCGGGCCAGACTCGCCCGGTGCCAATCCTGATCAACGGTGGGGTTCCTGCTGGCGCGGAAGGCCCCGGCGTCGTGCCGGCGGTGCTGTGCGTGCAGCAACGCGACAGCGAGGAGATCCGTCGCGTGCTGGCCGCCCTGCATGCGCCAATACGCGAATGCGCCGATGGCCACGCGGCTATTGTTGAGGCGCGCAGTGATCCGCTGAGTTGCGCCGTCGTGCCGCTGCAGATGCCCGACATGCATGCCAGCGCAGTGATCAGCGCACTGCACGAGGTTGCGCCCGGACTGGCGGTGTTCGTGGTGGTCGATAACCCGGCCGTCAGCGAAGCGGTCCTGGTCATGCGCTCCGGGGCGCACGCCGTGATCGACAGCCGCATACTCAGCACCGGACTGATGGTGCATCTCGCACCGCTATTGCGGGCCCGCTAGCGTCCGCGCGAGGCTGCACGCGGCCATCCGCGCTTGGCCGGCAAGCGCTGCCTGGCGTTGTTTGCTAGCCTAGGGCCTGTCATCGCCATTGCCCGGAATTTAATGAGCAACCCGCACGACAGCTGGTATCACGAACGCGAATCCGCCTGGCTCTACCGCGTAGTGGCGAACGCCGAAAGCGATCCGCGCCACCAGCAATTGTTCCGCGCGTTGTCGCAGGCGGCCGAGGAGCAGGCGACGCACTGGGCCAGGCTCGCCAACCCCGGGGAATTTCGCCCGCGCGCGCGCGCGCGGCTGGTGGCCATACTGGTGCGGCGGCTGGGGCCGCGGGCGCTGAAGCCGGTGCTCGCCGCGATGAAGCTGCGCGGGCTGTCGGTGTACAGCGGTGCGGGTGCCATCGATGGCCACCTGATGCCCGTGACCGTGCAGGATGTCGGACAGCGCCACCGCAGCGTCACCGGCGGCAACAACCTGCGCGCGGCCGTGTTCGGCGTGAACGATGGCCTGGTCTCCAACCTCAGCCTGATTCTCGGTGTGGCCGGCGCCGGCGCCAGCAGCCAGGTGATCCTCACCAGCGGGTTGGCGGGGCTGCTCGCAGGCTCGCTGTCGATGGCCTCGGGCGAATACGTGTCGGTACGCTCGCAGCGCGAGATGTACGAGTACCAGATCGGCCTCGAGCGTGATGAACTGGCGGAATACCCGGCCGAGGAAGCCGAAGAGCTGGCGCTGATCTACCAGGCGCGCGGCGTGGAACTCGAACAGGCTCGCTCGATCGCCGCGCGCTTGATGTCCAGTCCGGAGCACGCGCTCAATACGCTCGCGCGCGAGGAGCTGGGGCTCAACCCGGACGAGCTGGCCTCGCCCTGGGCCGCGGCCGTGTTCTCCTTCTGCGCCTTTGGCTCCGGCGCGCTCCTGCCGCTGCTCCCCTATCTGCTGCACGCGGCCAGCGCCACGGTGCTTTACTGGTCGGCGGGCACCACCATGGCCGCGCTGTTCGTCGTGGGCATGGCGCTCAGCCTCTTTAATGGCCGCAACTCGCTGCACGGCGGCGCACGCATGCTGCTGATCGGTGCGGCGGCCGCAGCCTGCACCTGGGCCGTCGGCCATTTCCTCGGCGCCGCGCTCGGCTAGGGCATAGCCAAGCCCTTGTAAATGCTGGCAGTTATTGCGCGGACTTGAACTCCGGCGCTTCGGTATCATCTCAAGGTAGCGATTGCCCGGAAATCACTCCCCGCAAGGCAGGTCATTCACATGAAGCGGATATTCCTGTTCCTGGTCACCAACCTCGCCGTGGTCATGGTGCTGTCGGTTGTCGCCCGCGTGACGGGGCTCGATCGCTGGGTGGCGATGCACGGCGGCAGTTACGAAGGCCTGCTCGCCATGGCCGCGCTGTTCGGTTTCGGCGGCGCGTTGATCTCGCTGGCCATGTCCAAGTGGATGGCCAAGCGCGCGATGGGCGTGCGGGTCATCGAACGCCCCTCGAACGCGAACGAGGAATGGCTGGTCAGTACGGTGCGCCAGCTTGCGACGCAAGCCGGTATAGGCATGCCCGAAGTCGGTGTATTTGAATCGCCGCAGCCCAACGCCTTTGCCACGGGCGCGCGTCGCGACGCGGCGCTGGTGGCTGTGAGCAGCGGGCTGTTGCAGAGCATGAAGCGCAACGAAGTGGAGGCGGTGCTCGGCCACGAGATCACCCACGTCGCCAACGGCGACATGGTGACGCTGACGCTGATCCAGGGCGTGGTCAACACCTTCGTGATCTTCCTCTCGCGGATAGTCGGCGGCATCGTCGATCGCGCGATCTCGCGCGACGGCGAGGGGCGTGGCGGAATCGGCTACTTCGTCACCGTCATGTTCATGCAACTGGTGCTCGGCATCCTCGCCAGCATGATCGTCATGTGGTTCTCGCGGCGGCGCGAGTTTCGCGCGGACGCAGGCGGCGCCCGCCTGTCCGGCCGCAACAACATGATCGCGGCCCTCGAACGCCTGCGGCTGGCGCACGAGCCGAGCTTGCCCAAGCAGCTCGCGGCCTTCGGCATCGGCGGTGGGCCCGGAACCGGTCTGCAGCGGCTGTTCATGAGCCATCCCCCGCTCGAGGATCGCATCGCGGCGCTCCAATCCCAGGTGTGACGCGGTTCTCCCAAGTCATTGATTTTTCAGAGAACGATTGCAAGCCGGGGCCCGCTTCGGTACAGTTCTGTGCTACTTGACAACACTTAGGTCGCGCACGCGGCCGCGAGGAACTTGATGGCCGCTCCCGCCGAACACAAATCCTTCCGCCTGACCGCGCGCATCCGGGATGTCGTGGCGGGGTTCTGGGACACCAGCAAGCTGAATCTGGCCGCTGCCCGCGAGCACGCCCGCGAGCACATGCCCGACCGCGTCGACTGGGCGCGCAGCGTGCCCTTCCTGCTGATGCACCTGGCCTGCTTCGCCGCCATCTGGACGGGCGTCAGCCCCGTGGCGGTGGCCGTGGCCGTGGGCGCCTACCTGGTGCGCATGTTTGCGATCACCGGTTTCTACCACCGCTATTTCTCGCACCGCACCTTCAAGACCTCGCGCGCTGGGCAGTTCATATTCGGATTGCTCGGCGCCTCAGCCGTGCAGCGTGGGCCGGTGTGGTGGGCGGCCCACCACCGCCATCACCACGCGAACTCCGACCGCGCGGCCGACGTGCACTCGCCCTCGCAACATGGCTTCTGGCGCTCGCACACCGGCTGGTTCCTGACGATCAAAGGTTTCACGCCGGATTTCCAGCTGGTGCGCGACCTGATGAAATTCCCTGAACTGCGCTGGCTCGACCGCTTCGACATCATCGTACCGGTGCTGCTCGGCGTGGGCATGTTCCTGTTGGGCGTGATCCTGCACAAGGTCGCGCCGGGCCTCGGCACCACCGGCTGGCAAATGCTGGTGTGGGGCTTCGTGATCTCGACCGTGTTCTGCTGGCATGCCACGTACACGATCAACTCGCTGTCGCACGTCTTCGGCCGGCAGCGCTACAAGACCGGGGACACCAGCCGCAACAACTGGCTGCTGGCGATCCTGACTTTGGGCGAAGGCTGGCACAACAACCATCACTACTACCCCAACACGGTGCGCCAGGGCTTTTACTGGTGGGAATACGACATCACTTTCTACATGCTCAAGCTGCTGAGTTGGTGCGGCATCATCTGGGACCTCAAGCCCATCCCGGTCGCGGTGCGTGAAAACCCCGCCCGGCGGCTGCAAAAGCGCGCCTAGGGGCCGCCTAGGGCCTGAGCGCACCCCGCCCAGGGCCTGATCACGCCCGGGGATTCGCCGCATTTGTCGGCCGCGCCAGGTTCGGGGGATACTGGCGCCGTGAAACCGAGCATCGTTCCCGCAGATCTCGAACTGCCTGAAGCGGCCGAGTCCGGCCCGCTGGCAACGCTCGGCCGCCGCCTGCTGCAGGCGCAGCTGCGCCGCCTGCGCGATGGCGAGATTCGTATCCTTGATGGAGACACGGAACTGCGCTTTGGTGCACGCACCGAGCGCTGCCCGCTGTCGGTCACCGTCGAGGTGCTGCACCCGCGCTTCTACGCCGACGCTGTGTTCGGCGGCACCGTGGGGGCGGGCGGGGCCTACATCCACGGACTGTGGCGCTGCGCCGACCTGACCGCGCTGACGCGCATCATGTACGTCAATCGCGCGCTGATGGACCAAATGGACCGGCGCTGGACCTTCATCAGCCGCCCGCTGCTGCGCGTCTTTCACTGGCTGCACCGCAATAACGAGGACGGGAGCGAGCGCAACATTCGCGCGCACTACGACCTCGGCAACGAGTTCTACCGGCTGATGCTCGATGAGACCATGGCCTATTCCTGCGGGATATTCGCCGACGAGACCACGACGCTGGCCGAGGCCTCGCGCGCCAAGTTCGACGCGGCCTGCCGCAAGCTCGCGCTGCGGCCGGGCGACCAGCTGCTCGAGATCGGCACCGGCTGGGGCGGCCTGGCCCTGCACGCCGCGCAGCGCTACGGCTGCCACGTGACCACGACGACCATCTCGCGCGAACAGCACGACTTTGCGCGCGAGCAGATCGAGCGCCATGGCCTCGGTGACCGTGTCACGCTGCTGCTCGAGGATTACCGCGCCCTGCGCGGTCGGTACGACAAGCTGGTCTCGGTCGAGATGATCGAGGCGGTCGGCGCGCCCTACCTCGACACCTACCTGGCCAAATGCGCCGCGCTGCTGCGCGCGGGCGGCGCGATGCTGCTGCAGGCCATCACAATCCAGGACCAGGACTACCGCGCGCAGCTGCGCTCGATCAATTTCATCCAACGCTACGTGTTCCCCGGCAGCTTCATCCCTTCAGTCAGCGCCATCGCCGACTCGCTCCGCCGCGTCACCGACCTGAAGATCTTCCACCTGGAGGACATCGGCCCGCACTACGCGCGCACACTGGCGCTGTGGCGCCGCAATTTCACCGAGCACCTGGGCGCCGTGCGCAAGCTTGGCTTCAGCGAACAGTTCATCCGCATGTGGGAATTCTACCTCTGCAGCTGCGAGGGCGCCTTCGCCGAGCGCGCGCTTGGCGACGTACAGATGCTGCTGACGAAGCCGGACTGCCGGCGCGCCGTCATCGCCGCGGGCTGACGCTTGCCGCTCCGCTCGCTCCGCGCCGCAATTCCCGCCGGCGTGCTGCTCGAGGACGAGGCGGCCCGCGCGCCCTTCCTGACCGATCACCGCCGCCTGTACCAGGGACGCGCGCTGGCCGTGGCGCTGCCACGCAGCACCGCAGAGGTTTCGACGCTGCTCGCCTGGTGCAACGCGCAGCGCGTCGGCGTGGTGCCACAGGGCGGCAACACCAGCTACTGCGGCGGCGCGACCCCGGACGAGTCCGGCGCGCAGCTGGTCATCGGCCTGCAACGCCTGCGGCGCGTGCGCGCAGTAGACGCCGCAAATCTCTCCATGACCGTTGAGGCCGGCTGCACGCTCGCCGAAGTGCAACAAGCGGCGTCAGCAGCCGAGCGCTTGTTCCCGCTCGAGCTTGGCTCCGCTGGCAGCTGCCAGATCGGCGGCAACCTCGCCACCAATGCCGGTGGCCTGAACGTGCTGCGCTTCGGCATGGCGCGCGCGCTGACGCTCGGCGTCGAAGCGGTGCTTGCCGACGGCCGCGTGTTCAGTCACCTGCGCGCGCTGCGCAAGGACAACACGGGCTACGATCTCACCGGGCTGATGGTGGGCTCGGAGGGCACGCTCGGCATCATCACAGCGGCCACGCTGAGACTCTGGCCGCAGCTGCGCTGCTGGGCCACTGCCTTCGTGGCGGTGGCGGATGTCGCCGCGGCCGTGACACTGCTTGCGCGGCTGCGCGCCGCCGTGGGCGAGCGCGTCAATTCCTACGAACTGCTGCCGCGCAACGCAGTCGAACTCGCGCTGCGGCACATCGAGGGGGTCGCCAATCCGCTGCCCGGAAACCACGACTGGTACGTGCTGTGCGAGCTCAGCTCCTTCGCCGACGAAGCGCTCAACTCAATGCTTGAGGGGGCGCTCGCGGACGCGAGCGCGGTGGGGCTGGTGCAGGACGCCGCACTCTGCGCCGGCGAACGGCAGCGCGCGCAATTGTGGCGCCTGCGAGAGAACGTGCCCGAGGCGCAGCGGCGCGCAGGGCCGAGCCTCAAGCACGATATTTCGGTGCCGATCGGCGCACTGGGCGATTTCGTCGCGGCTGCGTCCGCCTGGGTACGCCAACATGTTCCCAGCGGCACTCTGGTGGCCTACGGCCATGCCGGCGATGGCAACCTGCATTTCAACATCAGCTTCCCGAAGGAGACGCCGGCGGAATTTCTGGCGCGGGAAGAACCGCTCATACGTCGCGCCATACACGACCTGGTTGCCGCGCACGGCGGGAGCTTCAGTGCCGAGCACGGCATCGGCCGACTGAAAGTCGCGGAGCTGGAGCGCTACGCCTCGCCGGTAACGCTGGCGATGATGCGCGAGGTCAAGCGCTCGCTCGACCCGCACGGCATCATGAACCCGGGCAAGCTGCTGGCCGTGGCGGACACACTCAGGGAAACACCGGCCGCGAGCTGAGCGCCTGCTCGTAGGCGCGGTTAAGCTCCGCGGACTTTCGCTCAGCCACGGCGCGGATTTCGGCACCGAGGCGCGCCACCTTGTCCGGGTGGTATTGGCTGATCAGTGAGCGGTAGGCGCTGGCGATCTCGGTGCGCGTGGCGTTGGGCGATACGCCGAGCACCTGGTGCCAGGGAGCCTCCCCGGACCGAGGCGCCGGCGTTGGCGGCGCCGACGATGGTGGCACCGGTGCTTCAGGCCGCGGTTCCTGCCCGTGGCGCCCGCCGCGATTCAACAGCCAGCTCACCAGAGCGTAGCCGACCACCGTGCACAGGATGGAGACAATCAGTTCGTTGGTGGACATGGAGCCAGTTCCTCGAGACGGCGACACAGGGCCTGCAGCTGCTGGTAGTGCGCGCCGCCCGGCTCTGCGGCGGCCAACTCGGCGCGCACGCGCCCTGCCAGCAGTACGCATAAGGCAGCAAACTGCGATGCGCCAAAATGTGCGGTTGCGAACGACAACGGATCGCCTGCCTGCTTTTGCTGCAGCGTGATCTTGCGCACCAGGTTGATCGCGAAAGGCGGACACAGCAGCAGATCGACCGTGAGGAAAATGCAGGCACGCGCGCCCAGTCCCAGCGCTGTACGCACTCGCCACAGCCAGGCGGTCATGCACAGGTTCAGTGCATAGATCGAGGCCAGCAACAGCAGCAGCGGCAGTCCCTGTCCGAACGCGTACAACACGGTCGGCAACGCCACCGCGATCAGCAGCAGCAGCGCTACAACGCCCCATTGCAGTGGGTACAGCGCACGCAGAAATGCGGGCGCCGAGGCCCGCTCCATCGGCGCCGACGCCCCGGACCAGCAGGCCCGCAGCAGCCGCGCACCTGGCGTCAACGGGTTTGGCACCAGCACGCGACGACCAAACAGCAACAGGTCGCCAGCAGCCACGTTGTGCCATCCGCGCGGGCCCGTGGCGAACAGCAACTCATCACCGTACAGCAGCAGGACCGAGTCCAGCAGATAGAAGAGCAGCGCGCCGACGACGAGGTAGAGTTCAGCTTCCTGCATCAGGCTTTTTCGCGAAGCGTGCCCGCAACCAGGCGACCACTGCCACGGCCGCCGCCGCCACCGCCTTCCAGGCTGCCGCGATGAACCCGGCCAGCACGCCCCACAGGCCTTTTTTGGTAGCAACCGCGGCGGCTCCGCCCAGGATGAGCGCGGCGAGACCGTATTCGGCGACCTTGTCGCCAGGCTTCCATTCGGCGTAGGTCTCGCCCCCAGTGAACGTGTAGCCCTCCAGCAGCTGGTTCAGCGAGGCTTCGCTGGCCTGGAGCGTCTGGGTCGACGACGCCATCACCACAGAGGTGTGGCCGCGGCGGCCCAGTATCTTGGTGAAGAAGTTGACGTTGTCGTGGCCGTTGCTGGACAGCACCGTGGCCCACTCGAGTCGCTTGGTTGTACCGTTGTAGGCCGGCGGCGTGGCCCAGCCCGTGACGTGCAGCGGCTCCCAGCCGCGCTTCTGGCGCGCCTCGTTGGCCGCCTCGGTATTTTCCTGGAGTGATTTGAGCAGCGCCGCGCCGTCGATCTTCCCGTCGTCCTTAACGTATCCGCCGTCATCGAATTCCAGGTAGGCGGTCCAGCCACCATAAATCGGCGCGACCATCACTTCCTGGCCGTCGCCCAGATTGTGGTTGAGCTCGAGGAATTTCTTGGTGTCGGCCCGATCGAGATAGACGTAACCCTCGGGCACGACCAGCGTGGAGTTGCCCGCAATCATCTCGGTGGCCGGGCCCTTGACCCATTTGAGCGCGGCGAACTGCTTTTCCCGTTCATCCGGCTGCGACGGCGCTGGCGCGGCTGCGGCCGCTGCGTGGCCAGGCAATGCGATTGCCCCTGCCAGTAGCAACAGCGCAAACATGCGAATCGTCGTACTCATGGCCGGACTCCTTAGTGCAAGCCAGTGGCTACGCTTTGGAAGGCGGCAATACCCGAATCAGGCCTTCCTGCGCCGTGCTCGCGACCAGCACGCCAGCGCGCGAGTACAGGCTGCCGCGCGTAAAGCCGCGCGCACCCGAGGCGCTTGGGCTGTCGGCAGCGTACAGCAGCCACTCATCGATGCGCACCTTGCGGTGAAACCACATCGCATGGTCAATGCTGGCGACCATGAGCTTGCCCTGCGCGATGCTGTGCTGGTGGCGCGCCAACGCCGTGCCCAGCAGGTGGAAGTCCGAGGCGTAGGCCAACAGGCACTGGTGCAACCGATCGTCGTCCGGGAGCTTGTCGACGGTGCGGATCCACAGGTACTGGCGGCGCGCTCCAGCCATGGTCGCAGTCACCGAGTTTGGCACGACTCGGAATTCGATCGGACGCTCGTGCACGAACTGGCGCAGGCGCGGCGACAGTCCCTCCAGGAATTCCGACCCGGGCAGGAGCGACTCGGGCAGGGCCTCGGGCGGCGGCACTTCGGGCATGCCGAGCTGGTGTTCAAAGCCCGCTTCCGGAACCTGGAATGACGCTGAACAGTTGAAGATCTGCTCGCCATGCTGGATCGCGGTGACACGCCGGCTGGTAAAACTGTGGCCGTCGCGGCTGCGGTCGACGAAGTACACGATCGGCGCGTTGAAATCGCCGCGTCGCAGGAAGTAGGCGTGGAGCGAGTGCACCACGCGATCGGCGTCGACGGTCGCATAAGCGGCCTGCAGCGCCTGGCCCAGCACCTGGCCGCCGTAGACCTGCGGACTGCCGATGTCGCGGCTCTCACCGCGAAAGATGTTGACCTCGAGCCGCTCGAGATCCAGGAGCCGTAGCAGGCCTTCGAGCCGCTGATCCACTGTGTCAGTCGGCCACGACGCCCAGGCGCTTCTGCATCGCCGGGCTGGTCGTGGTGTACTGCAGGAACTGCTTCTTGGCCGGGTAGAGGTGGTGCTGCACGGCGAAGGACACAAGCGCTGCCTCGTGGAAAGCGGACAGGATCAGCTTCTTCTTGCCAGGATAGGTGTTGATATCGCCGATCGCGAACACGCCCGGGATGTTCGACTGGAATTTCTCCGTGTCGACCTTGATGGCGCGCTTGTCGAGCTCGAGTCCCCACTCGGCGATCGGACCGAGCTTCGGCGCCAGCCCGAAAAACACCAGCAGTTGCTCGGCCTCGATCGACTGCAGCGTGCCATCGGTGCGCTTGATCTCGACGCCAGTCAGCTGCCCGGCGGCGCCATGGAGTGCATGCGCGAGCCCCTCGACGAAGCTGAGCTTGCCAGCGACTTCGAGTTCGCGCATACGTGCCACCGAGGCCGGCGCGCCGCGAAATTCCGCGCGCCGGTGCACGAGCGTGAGCGATGCGGCCCTGGGCGCCAGATCGATGGCCCAGTCGAGCGCGGAATCGCCGCCGCCAAACACGACCAGCTTGCGTCCCTGCAGTTCGGCGGCGCTGCGCACCTTGTAGTGGATCTGGCGGCCTTCGAAGCCATCGGCGCCCTCGACACCCAGCCGCCGCGGCTGGAACGAACCCACGCCCGCGGCAATCACCACCGTGCCGGCGTCGAATACCGTGCCGGCACTGGTGACGACGCGGAAGCGCCCGCCCTGCTGCGGCTCGAGGCTGACGGCCTCCTCGCCCATGTGCAGCCCGGCCCCGAAGGGCTTGATCTGCTGGAGCAGGCGATCCACCAGCTCCTGCGCGCCACAGATCGGCAGCGCCGGAATGTCGTAGATGGGCTTGTCAGGATAGAGCTCGGTGCACTGTCCGCCGGGAGCAGCCAGCGAATCAAGCACATGCGACTTGATCCCCAGCAGCCCCAGTTCGAATACCTGGAACAGTCCCGCCGGACCGGCGCCAATGATGACCGCTTCGGTCGCAATGGGATCGCTCAATTTACTGTTGCCTTATAGGGAGTTGACGGGCGGGCAATTCTAGCCACGCCACCCCTAGTCATCAAACAAAAATACAGGGAGAATTGATTCAAACCTTATGTGCCGCAAGGCATATCGGGGCTTAGTTCTTAAGCTGCGAGGACGATCATGACCACCAATGCCGAACTGCACCAGCGCCGCGTCGCCGCCGTGCCGCGCGGGGTCGCCAATTCCCTGCCCGTGTATGCCGACCGCGCCAGCAACGCGGAGCTGTGGGACGTCGAGGGCAAGCGCTACGTCGACTTCGCCAGCGGCATTGCCGTGCTCAACACGGGCCACCGTCACCCGACGGTCGTCAAGGCCATCGCAGCGCAGCTCGAGAAGCTGGTGCACACCTGCTTCCAGATCACACCCTACGCGAACTACATCGAACTGTGCGAGCAGCTGAACAAGCTGGCGCCCGGACCGACGCCGAAGAAATCCATGCTGTTTTCGACCGGCGCGGAAGCCGTGGAAAACGCGCTCAAGGTGGCGCGCTATCACACGAAGCGCTCCGGCGTGATTGCCTTCAGCGGCAGCTTCCACGGCCGCACCCTGGCCGCGATGACGCTGACCGGCAAGGTGCAGCCGTACAAGGCCGGGTTTGGGCCGATGCTGCCGTCGGTGTTTCACGCGCCCTTCCCGGTGGGCTACCACGGCGTCAGCGTGGCCGACTCGCTCGCGGCCATCGACGCCTTGTTCAAGTGTGACATTGATCCGGCGCAGGTCGCCGCCCTCATTATTGAACCCGTGCAGGGCGAAGGCGGCTTCTATGTCGCGCCGCCGGAGTTCCTGCGCGCGCTGCGCGCCTTGTGCGACAAGCACGGCATCGTGCTGATTGTCGATGAGATCCAGTCAGGCTTTGGCCGCACCGGCAAGATGTTCGCCGTGGAATACGCCGGCGTGGAGCCGGATCTCATGACGGTCGCCAAGAGCATCGCCGGCGGCGTGCCGCTAGCGGGTCTGATCGGCAAGGCCGAGATCATGGATGCGCCGCCGCCGGGCGGGCTGGGCGGCACCTATGCAGGCTCGCCGCTCGGATGCGCCGCGGCGCTCGCGGTGCTCGAGGTCATGCAGAGCGAGAAGCTGCTGGAGCGCTCGCTCCGGCTGGGCGAGCGGCTGCAGGCGCGGCTGCGCGTACTGCAGAAGCGCTTCCCGGTAATCGGCGAGATCCGGGCCTTAGGCTCGATGGTGGCAATGGAGTTGGTCAAGAATGGCAAGGCCGATCAGCCTGACGCCGATGTCACGCGCGCGCTGGTGCAGGCGGCTGCCCGGCACGGGCTGGTGATCCTCTCCTGCGGCGTGTACGGGAATGTGATCCGCTTTCTCGCGCCACTGACTATCCCTGAGGCCCTGCTCGACGAGGGGCTCGACAAGCTCGAAGCGGCAATGGCGGAAGTGACGGCGTCCGCGAGCCAGGCTGCGGCTTAGGCGCGGCCGACGTTGGCGTCGGTCGGCGAGTGGAAGTACTCGCTTTCAGCGGCCAGCTGCGCGATCAGGCGCTTGAGTTCGGTGAGTCGCGCCTCCGCCGTGTTGACCGCGAGGCAGTCTTCACAACGCGCGTCGCCGCAGGGCTGGCGCGTGTACAACCAATATTGCACCGCGCCCGCGAGCAGGCCATCGGCGATGTCCCACAGGTCGGCTTCCTTGTCCTTGCCCGCCAGGCGGTTGCCAAGATCGACGGCCTTGGTGAAGGCCGAGTCAAACGTGTCTGCGATTTCTTCCATGGCCGCATTGTACCTCAGCGCCCGCGAACTATTGGTAGCCGCGCGCCTGTAGCGCGAACAGCTGCGCATAGTGGCCACCGGCGGCGGTCAGCTGCGCGTGCGTGCCACGCTCGATGATGCGGCCACGATCCAGCACTGCGATCTGATCGGCCATGCGTACGGTCGAAAAGCGATGTGAAATCAGGATCGTAATGCGGCCGCGGGCGAGCTGGCGGAAGTGCTCGAACACTTCCGCCTCGGCGCGCGCATCCATCGCCGCGGTGGGCTCGTCGAGCACCAGCACGTCCGCGCCGGTGCGCATGAAGGCGCGCGACAGCGCGATCTTCTGCCACTGGCCGCCCGACAGTTCGCGGCCGTCGCGAAACCACTTGCCCAGCTGCGTCTCGTAGCCCAGCGGCAGCTCGGCGATGAAAGCGGCGGCCCGGCCTTTCTCCGCCGCCTCGCGCCACCGTGCCGCATCCTCGAAGTGCGCTTCGTCGCCCGCGCCGACATTTTCGCCCACGCGCAGCTGGTAGCGCGCGAAGTCCTGGAAGATCACGCCGACACGCTCGCGCAACGCCGCCTCGTCCCAGTCGCGGATGTCCAGGCCCTCGAACAGGATCCGGCCCGCGGTCGGCTCGTACAGGCGCGTCAGCAGCTTGATGAGCGTGGTCTTGCCCGAGCCGTTCTCGCCGACCAGCGCGAGCGAGCTGCCCGGCGGCAGCTGCAGGTTGATGTCCACCAGCGTCGGCTCGGTGGCGCCCGGATAGCTGAAGCTCACGTGCTCGAAGGCTATCCCGGCGCCCGGCTGCGGCCCGCGCCGGGCGGCGCCGCGCACCGGCGGCACGGGTGTCTCCAGGTAGTCGTAGAGCGTCGAGAGGTACAGATTGTCCTCGTACATGCCGCCGACCGCGCTCAGCATCGCCGCCACGGCGCCCTGCCCCTGCCGGAACAGCAGCAGGTACATGGTCATCTGCCCGAGCGTGATTTCCCCGTGCACCGCGGCCAGTGCGATCCAGGCATAGGCGGCATAGAGCGTGACGGTGGTGATGAGCCCGAGTGCAAAACCCCAGGTGTCGCGGCGGATTGACAGCGCCCGGTCCTGCCCGTACAGCCGCGTGAAGATGTCACGATAGCGCTGCAGGAAGCGCGCGCCCAGCCCGAACAGCCGCACTTCCTTGACGTGGTCCTCGCGCGCCAGCACGGTCTCCAGGTACATCTGCATGCGCGTCTCGGGCGAACGCCAGCGGAACAGCCGGAACGCGTCGCCGGAGAACTTGGTCTCGGCGAGGAAGGCCGGCACGCCTGCGAGCAGCAGCACCACCACGGACCACGGCGAAAAGCGCACCAACAGCACCGCGAAGCTCAGCAGCGAGATCGCGTTCTGCAGCAGACCGAAGGTGCGCATCACCAGGCTCAACGGCCGGCTCGAAGCCTCGCGCCGTGCGCGCGTCAGCTTGTCGTAGAACTCGGAGTCCTCGAACTGCGCCAGCTGCAGCGTCAGCGCCTTCTCCAGGATCATCACGTTGACGCGCTGACCCAGCTGCGCGCGCAGCAGCGCCTGGCACAGCGACAGCCCACGCTGCACGCCCGACAGCACTGCCACCAGCAGCCCTTCGAGCAACACCAGGCGCAGCAGGCGTTGCACCTCGTGAGCGGGCGAATGCATGGCCTGCAACACCGCGTCGACGATTTGCGCGCCCACCCAGGCCACGCCCGCGGGCAGCAGCCCGCCGACCAACGTCAGCGCGGCGGCGGCAAACAGCAGGCTGCGGTTGGTGTCCCAGACCAGCTGCACCGCGTGGCGGCTGTAGCGAAACACACCGAAGAAACCGCGCAGCGCCTCGCCCGCGCGCTGCGGCGCCGCGGCCGGCAGCGGCTGTGGCGGCCCGTGGGAACTCACGCGACCGCCGCGGCGAGCTGTGCGGCCGCCTCGGCCGGCGCTGCTGCCGCGGCTGCCACGGACGCCGCGGCTGGCGCACCCGTGCCGTCCGTTGCAGGTGCGGGCTCGTAGCCGAGGTTGGGCGCCAGCCAACGTTCCACTTCCGCAAGCGGCAATCGTTTGCGGCGCGCGTAGTCCTCGGCTTGGTCGCGATCGATGCGGCCGACCGCCAGGTAACGCGAGTCCGGGTGCGAGAAGTACCAGCCGGCCACTGCCGCGGCTGGATGCATGGCATACGATTCAGTGAGCGCCATGCCGACCCGCTGCGGATCCAGCAGCTTCCACAGCGCCGCCTTCTCCGTGTGGTCAGGACAGGCCGGGTAGCCGGGCGCCGGGCGGATGCCGCGGTACGCTTCGCGGATCAGCTGCTCATTGCCGAGCTGCTCCTCTGGCGCGTAGCCCCAGAACTCGCGCCGCACCCGTTGGTGCAGCAGTTCGGCAAAGGCCTCGGCCAGGCGATCGGCGAGCACCTTGAGCATGATCGCCGAGTAGTCGTCGTGGGTGCTGGCAAAGCGCTCGAGCTGGGCTTCGATGCCGATTCCGGCCGTGACCGCGAAGGCCCCGATATAGTCGGGCTGCACGCCGGCGGGCGCGATGAAGTCCGCCAGCGCACCATGCCGCTTGCCCTCGGGCAGGTCTTTCTGCTGACGCAGGAAATGCAGCCGCGCCAGCTCGCCCTGGCGATCCGCGTCGGCATAAACGACCACGTCGTCATCGCCCACGGCATTGGCGGGAAACAATCCGACTACGCCGCGCGCGCGCAGCCACTGCTCGCGGATCACGCTGCGCAGCATGCGGCGCGCGTCGGCATACAGGCTCGAGGCCTGCTCACCGTACTGCGCGTCGGTGAGGATGTCGGGGAAGCGGCCGCGCAGTTCCCAGGCCTGGAAGAACGGTGTCCAGTCTATGTAACGCGTCAGTTCCTCGAGCGGATAGTCCTCGAGCACGCGCACGCCTAGCTGCCGTGGCAGCGGCGGCGCATAGGCCTGCCAGTCGCAGCGCACTTTGTCGGCGCGCGCCTGGGCGAGCGATATCTGCGGTCCCTTTACGCGCCGGCCGGCGTGCTGCTCGCGCCGTGCGGCGTGCTCGGCCTTGATCGTACGCACGTAGGCGGCGCGGGTATCGGGCGTTTGCAGTTGCTGGCACACGCCCACGGCACGTGAGGCGTCCTTCACGTAAACCACGGCGCCCTCGTAGTGCGGGTCGATGCGCACCGCGGTGTGCGCCGGGGACGTGGTCGCGCCGCCGATCAGCAGCGGAATCGTGAAACCCTGGCGCTGCATTTCCTTCGCCACGTGCACCATCTCATCGAGCGAGGGCGTGATCAGCCCCGACAGGCCGATCAGGTCGGCCCCTTCGCGGCGCGCGGTCTCCAGGATCTTCTCGCAGGGCACCATGACGCCCAGGTCGATGACCTCGAAGCTGTTGCACTGGAGCACGACCCCGACGATGTTCTTGCCGATGTCATGCACGTCGCCCTTGACCGTGGCCATGACGATGCGCCCGTTGCTGTGGGCTGCCGCACCCGCGGCTTTGCCGGCCTCGATGAACGGCACCAGGTGCGCGACCGCGCGCTTCATCACGCGCGCCGATTTCACCACCTGCGGCAGGAACATCTTGCCGGCGCCGAACAGGTCGCCGACCACGTTCATGCCGTTCATCAGCGGACCCTCGATCACCGACAGCGGCGGCTTGCCTTCGGCGAACAGTGCCGCGCGGCATTCTTCCGTGTCGGCGACGACGAACTCGGTGATGCCCTTGACCATCGCGTGCTCGAGGCGCTTGCCCACCGGCCATTCGCGCCAGGCGAGATCGACCACCTGTTCCCTTGCCTGGCCCTTGACCCGGGTGGCCAACTCGATCAGCGTGTCGCCCGGGTTTGCGTTGCCTGCGACTTTCCGATT
>JANYHD010000035.1 GCA_025359205.1 Gammaproteobacteria bacterium | reverse complement strand
GCGCTACTTCACGACCGTCAGCTTTGCCCGCCGCATTTCGCCCTTGACTGCGGCGGCCGGTGCGCCGGCGTCCACCGGCGGCGGTGCGTCAGGCTCGGCTTCGTTGAACACCATGCCCTCGCCGGTCTCGCGCGCGTAGATGCCGAGTACCGCACTCATCGGCACGCGCACGTGATGCACGACGCCGGCAAAGCGGGCGTCGAACTCGATGGCGTGGTTGAGCAGCTGCAGGCGCTGCGTGGCGTTCACCGAGACGTTGAGGATGATCTTGCCGTCCTTGACGTAGGCGCCCGGTACCTCGACGCCAGCGCGGCCGGCATCGACGATGATGTGCGGCGTGAATCCCGCGTCGCCCATCCATTCGTGCATGGCGCGCAGCAGGTACGGCCGGCGCGAGGGACCGGAGCCGGCGCCAGCTTCGCCGGTGGCCGCCATCAGGCGGTGCCCATCTCGATTTCCGCGTCAGAAAGGCTGGCGCGGACCGAAGGGCGCGCGAGAATCATCGCCGCGTATTTCGACATCGCCTGCGCCTGCGGCGGCAGCTCGATTTCATAGCGGCGCATACGCCAGATGATCGGCGCGATGGTCGCATCGACCACCGAGAACTCGTCGCTGAGGAAGTAGGGCTTGATCTTGAACAGGTCCGCGCTTTGCAGCATGGCGTCGCGCAAGTCCTTCTTGAGCCGTGCCTGGTTCTTGCGATCGGGCTCGCGCTCGATCTGCTCGGCCAGTCCGTACCAGTCGCGCTCGACGCGATACATGGCGAGGCGAAACTGCGCGCGCAGCACCGGATCGACCGGCATCAGCGGCGGATGCGGAAAGCGCTCGTCGAGATAGTCGATGATCACGCGGGCGTCGTACAACACCAGGTCGCGATCGACGAGTGTCGGCAGGCTCCGGTAGGGATTGAGGTCGAGCAGGTCCTCGGGGTAGCGCCCCGGCACCACGCTGATGATGTCGATCTCGCTCGCCTTCTCGGCGAGCACGATCCGCACACGGTGACTCTGCGGCTCCTCGGGAGCGGAAAACAGCGTCATGACCGACCGCCGGCTAGCCACCTACGCGCTCCTGCCGCCGGCACCGCGCCACCGCCGCGCCCGCCGCGTCAATGGACGTCTTTCCAATATTCCTTCTTCAACAGCCACGCGAACCAGGTGAATACCAGCAGGAACAGCACCACCCAAACGCCGATGCTGCGCCGGTCGACCTGCGAGGGCTCGCCGGCATAGTCGAGGAAATTGACCGTGTCGCGCACGAAGTCGTCGAACTGCGCGTCATTCAGCTGGCCGGGAACCACGGTGACGAAATGATCGAAGCGCTTCTCGGTGGTGACCTTGCCGTCGACGGTGACTTCGACGTTGCGGAACACCGCTTCCTTCACGCCCTCGAGGTCACTCAGCACCGCCGGCATCGCCGGGTTGCTCACCAGCAGATTGTTGCTGCGGTTCGGGCGCGATGGATCGAGATAGAAGGTCTTCAGGAACTGGTAGTTCCGGTCGGGCCCGCGCGAACGCGCGATCAGCGACAGGTCGGGCGGTTCCTTGCCAAACCAGGCCAGCGCATCCTCCGGCGCCATACTGGCCCGGACGTAATCGGCCGGAGCGGCGCCCGCGGGCAGCAGGTTGGCCTTGAGCTGGTCGGTGGAAATCTTCAGGTCGGCGGCCATGCGCGAATAGCGCAGGTATTTGAGCGAGTGGCAACCGGCGCAGTAATTGAAAAAATTGCGCGCGCCGCGCTGGAGCGAAGCGGTGTTGCTGACCTCGTTGCCGGCCTGCCAGTGCTCCCAGTCGAGCGGCGCGCCGGCGCCCTCGCCTTCGGCTGCCAGAACCAGCGGGGAGAACAGGAGCGCGAGGGCGAGCAGGGCTGACTTACGCATGGAAGCTGACTCTCTCAGGCACGGGCTTGACGCGATCCCAGCGCGAATACAACGGCATCAACAGGAAGAAGGCGAAGTAGCCGATGGCCGACACGCGCGCCGCCGTCACATAGGCTCCGGTGGCCGGCTTCAGCCCCAGGTACATCAGCGTCAGGAATGACACCGTGAAGACGGCCAGGAAGCCACGGTACCACCAGCCGCGATAACGCACCGACTTGACCGGCGAGCGGTCGAGCCAGGGCAGGAAGAAAAACAGCAGCACCGCCATCAGCAGCAGCAGCGCGCCCAGGCGCTGGTTGGGCACCGCGCGCAGGATGGCGTAATAGGGCGTGAAGTACCACGACGGCGCGATCGGCTCCGGCGTCGAGAGCGGATTGGCCGGTTCGAAATTCGCCTCTTCCATGAAGAGGCCACCGAAGGTCGGCACGAAGAACACGACCACTGCGAACAACAGCAGGAACACGCCGACGCCGACCACATCCTTGACCGTGTAGTAAGGATGGAACGGGATACCATCAAGCGGCTTGCCGTCGCTCCCGCGACGCTCCTTGATCTCGATGCCGTCGGGGTTGTTCGAGCCGCTCTGGCGTAGCGCCACCAGGTGGAGCGCCACCAGCAGCAGCAGGATCAGCGGGATCGCCACCACGTGCAGCGAGAAGAAGCGGTTGAGCGTGGCATCGGCGACGCCGTAGTCGCCGCGGATCCACTCGACCAGGCCCGGGCCGATCACCGGGATGGTGCTGAAGAGGTTGATGATCACCTGCGCCGCCCAGTACGACATGTTGCCCCAGGGCAGCACGTAGCCCATGAAGGCTTCGGCCATGAGCGCCAGGTAGATGAACATGCCAAACAGCCACAGCAGCTCGCGCGGCGACTTGTAGGAGCCGTACATCATCGCCCGGTACATGTGCAGGTAGACGACCACGAAGAACGCCGAGGCGCCGACCGAGTGCAGGTACTGGATCAGCCAGCCATAGCTGATCTCGCGCCGGATGAACTCGACCGAGTCGAAGGAGGTGGTGTCGCCCACCTTGTAGAACATCGTGAGGAAAATGCCGGTGAACAGCTGCATCACCAGCGCCAGCAGCGCCAGCGAACCGAAGAAGTACCAAACGTTGAAATTCTTCGGCGCGTAGTATTCCAGCAGCTGCTCGCGGAAGAAACTCTCGACCGGCAGGCGCTTGTTCAGCCAGCCCCAAAAACCGGGCTTGAACTGCGCGTCGTTGCTCGCCATCACGCGGCTCCTTGGGCCGCCGACTCATCGTCGCCGATGAGCAGCGTGCTGTCGGTCGGAAAGCTGTAGGGCGGCACCTTGAGGTTTACCGAGGCGGGCGAACCGTTGAACACGCGACCGGCCATGTCGAAGCGCGACCCATGGCAGGGACAGCGGAAGCCGCCCGGCCAGTCGGCGCCGAGCTCGACGTCGCCCGGCTCGAAATGCTGCTTCGGCAGGCACCCCAAGTGCGTGCAGGTAGCGATCAACACGGCGAGGTCATCGCGGCGCGAACGCTGCTCGTTGGTCGCGTAGGCCGGCTGATCGGACTCGGCCGACTTCGGATCCTTCAGGCTGGCATCATTCCTGACCAGCTCCGCCACCACCGCGTGCGAGCGTTTGAAGATGTAGATCGGCTGCTTGCGCCACACGACCGTGATCATCTGACCGATCTCGAGCTTGCTGAGATCAACCGATACCGGCGCGCCCAGCGCCTTGGCACGCTCGGAGAGTTGCCAGCTCGCCACGAACGGGGTGGCGGCGAAGGCCGCGCCCACGGCCGCCGTGGCAGCGGTGGCTATCGTGAGGAATTTGCGGCGGTCACTGTCCACGCCCGCATCGTCGGCCTTTGCTCCGGCATCCGTCATCTGTCGCTACTCCGCTGCCCTGGGCCGGCCCGGCCGTGCCGCACTGGCGGCGAACTTCGGGGCGAGGCTCACGATTGTCTCGGGAAGTGTCGCATTATACACATCCAATTGGGCTGCTCAGCGGGCGTGCGCGGGGTACGTGTAGCCACAAGGAGCTGGAATGGGACTGCGAAAGCTTGGATTGGGCCTGGTGTTTCTGGCGGGCGCGGTAATCGGTGGCCTGGCGCTGGCATTCCTGGTGGTGTTTTTCCGGCCCGAACTGCTGATCCGCACTCGCAACGTGATCGCGCCGGCGCCAGTCTCGTCGGCGGTCCCGAGCACCGTCGCGCCCGTGGTCAGCGAACCGGCCCTCGCGCCCGAGCCGGTCCCGGCGGCAGTAGCGGCGCGCTCCTTCGCTGCCGCGGTGCGGCGGGCGGCGCCTGCCGTGGTCAACATCTACACCGCCCGCGTGGTCACCGAACAGGTGCAGCCCAATACCCTCGAGCAGCTCTTCGGCGGGCTGGGCCCGCGCTACGAGCAGCATGTGCAGCGGGCGCTAGGCTCGGGGGTGATCATCGATGATGCCGGGCACATCGTGACCAACAACCACGTGATTGCCAACGCGACGGTCATCAAGGTGCGCCTCGCCGACGGCCGCAGTGCCGACGCCCGCGTGATCGGCCGCGATCCGGACACCGACCTGGCAGTGCTGGCGATCAAGATGGAGCGGCTGCCGGTCATGACGCTGGGACGCTCGGATCGATTGCAGGTGGGCGATGAGGTGCTGGCCATCGGCAATCCGCTCGGCCTGCAGCAGTCCGTGACGCACGGCATCGTCAGCGCCACCGATCGCAAGCAGCTTGGCCTCGCCACCTTCGAGAATTTCATCCAGACCGACGCCGCCATCAACGAGGGCAATTCCGGCGGCGCGCTCATCGATGCCGCCGGGCAACTGGTCGGGATCAACACCGCCGTGATCGCCAAGAACTCGGATCCCACCGGCGTGGAGGGCATCGGCTTCGCGATCCCGGTCAACCTGGCGCGCGGCGTGATCCGCGAGATCCTCGATCACGGCCACGTGGTGCGCGGCTGGAGCGGCATCGAGGCCTATGACTTCAGCGACGAGCAGGCGGCGCAGTACCGGCTGCCGCACGGCGGCGTGGTGATCACTAGCCTCTACACCAACGGCCCCGCGGCCAACGCGGGGCTCCGCATCGGCGACATCCTGCTGGCGATCAACAGCCACCAACTTCGCAACGCGCAGGATGCACTCACGCAGCTTGCCAGCACGAGTCCGGGCGTCACGGTGAAACTGCGCGTGCAGCGCGGCGCCGAGGTGCGCGAGGTGGATTGCAAAGTCGTGCAGCGGCCTAGCCAAGTGTAGGCGCGCGCGCGCGCCGCCGGGCGCGCGGGCGTTGACTCAGTTGGGCACGCGCCTGATGTGCGCGCCGAGCTGCGCGAGCTTCTCCTCGATCGCCTCGTAACCGCGGTCGATGTGATAGATGCGCTCGATGTCGGTGCGGCCCTTGGCCACGAGGCCGGCGAGCACCAGGCTGGCGGACGCGCGCAGGTCGGTCGCCATCACCGGCGCCGCCGTGAGTTCGTCCACGCCGTGAATGATCGCCGTGTTGCCTTCGAGGCGGATCTCGGCGCCCATGCGGCGCATTTCCAGCATGTGCATGAAGCGGTTCTCGAAGATGGTTTCGACCACCGTGCCGACGCCGTTGGCGACCGTGTCGAGCGCCGCGAACTGCGCCTGCATGTCGGTGGGGAATGCGGGGTACGGCGCGGTGCGCACGTCGACCGAGCGCGGGCGACGGCCGCCCATGTCCAGATCGACCCAGTCTGTGCCAGTGGTAATGTGGGCACCGGATTCTGTGAGCTTGGCGAGCACGGCATCGAGATGCTCGGGACGCGTGTTCTTCAGGCGCACATGCCCGCCGGTGATCGCGCCGGCCACGAGGTAGGTGCCCGCCTCGATGCGATCGGGGAGCACGTCGTAGTGCGTGCCGTGGAGTGACTTGACGCCGTTGATGACAATCTTGTCCGTGCCGGCGCCCTCGATCTGCGCGCCCATCGCAATCAGGAAGTTCGCCACGTCCACCACTTCAGGCTCGCGCGCCGCATTCTCGATCACGGTCTCGCCATCGGCCAGCACGGCGGCCATCATCAGGTTCTCGGTGCCAGTCACGGTCACGGTGTCGAGCACCAGGCGCGCACCGTGGAGCCGGCCGGCGCGCGCACGAATGTAGCCGCCCTCAATGTGAATATCGGCGCCCATGGCCTGGAGCCCCGCGACGTGGATGTTCACGGGCCGCGCACCGATCGCGCAGCCGCCGGGCAGTGAAACGTCGGCGCGCCCGTAGCGCGCCACCAGCGGCCCGAGCACCAGGATCGAGGCGCGCATCGTCTTGACCAGCTCGTAGGGCGCGAAGCATTCCGTGATCGTCGAGGGATCGACCTCGATGCGCATCTTTTCATCAACGGTGACCGTCACGCCCATGCGCGCGAGCAGCTCGATCATCGTGGTCACGTCGTGCAGGTGCGGCACGTTGCCGATGGTCACCGGGCCGTCGGCCAGGAGCGCTGCGGCCAGCACCGGCAGCGTCGCGTTCTTGGCGCCCGAGATGCGGATCTCCCCATCGAGCCGTATGCCACCGGTGATCTGCAGCTTATCCAAGGCGTGGCTCCGGCAGCGCGGCGCGGCCGGTGGCTTCGCCGGGAGTCAGCGCCTCGATCGACAGGGCGTGAATTTCACGGCCGACGCGCTCACCGAGCGCGCGATACACGAGCTGGTGGCGCGCCAGGCTACGGAGTCCCGCGAACGACTCGCTGACGACGCGCGCGGCGTAATGCGTCTGGTCGTCGGAAACGACGGCCACTTCAGCGCCGGGCAACGCGGCGCGGATCAACTCGGCGACCTGGGTGGGATGCATGGGTGCATCTTACAATACCCTGCTGGCGCGCTATCATGCCGGGCTGATGCGCAACGCCCCATCCAGCCAGTCCGATGACGCCACCCTGCTGGCTGCAGCGCGGCGCACGCTGGCTGCGGAAATGGCGGGCATCGCGGCCCTGTCCGGGCGCTTGGACGGCCGGTTCGCCGCCGCCTGCCGCGCGCTGCTGGCCTGTGAAGGCCGGGTCATTGTCACCGGCATGGGCAAATCCGGGCATGTCGCCGGCAAGATCGCCGCCACGCTGGCCAGTACCGGCACGCCCGCTTTCTTCCTGCACCCGGCCGAGGCCGGTCACGGCGACCTAGGCATGATCACGCGGCCGGACCTGCTACTGGCGCTGTCGAACTCGGGCGAGACCGCCGAGATCCTGCTGCTGCTGCCGCACCTGAAGCGCCTGGGCGTGCCGCTGATCGCACTCACCGGGCGGAGCGATTCCACGCTCGCACAGGCCGCCGACATCACGCTCGACGCCAGCGTCGATCAGGAGGCCTGCCCGCACAATCTCGCGCCCACCACCAGCACCACCGCGGCGCTGGCGCTGGGCGACGCGCTGGCGGTCGCGGTGCTCGAGGCGCGCGGCTTTTCAGTCGAGGATTTCGCGCGCCGCCACCCGGGCGGTACGCTGGGGCGGCGATTGCTGATGCACGTGGCGGAAATCATGCGCACCGGCAGTGCCGTACCGCGCGTGACGCCCGATACGCTGCTGGCCGCCGGCCTCGTGGAAATGTCCGCCAAGGGGCTGGGCCTGACCGCGGTGGTCGACGCGGACGAGCGCGTGCTCGGTGTGTTCACCGACGGCGACCTGCGCCGCGCGCTCGACCGGCGCACCGACGTGCACGCAACCACGATGCGCCAGGCGATGACGCCCGGCGCGCGCAGCATCGGTCCGCGTGAACTGGCGGCATCGGCGGCACTGCTGATGGAACAGCATCGCGTGACCGCGCTGCTGGTGGTGGACGATGAGCAGCGCCTGGTCGGCGCACTCAACGTGCACGATCTCATGCGCGCCGGCGTCGTGTAAGCGCGTGGCCCGTCGCCCTGCACCGCTCGCTGCAATCCGCCTGCTGGTGCTGGACGTGGACGGCGTGCTCACCGACGGACGCCTGCACTACGGGCCGGAAGGCGAGCGCGACAAGGTCTTTCACGTGCGCGACGGCTTTGGGCTCCGCGCTGTAGCTGCGGCCGGCGTCACCGTCGCGGTGATATCCGGACGCGACACGCCGGCGGTGGCGCAGCGCTGCACGGAACTCGGCATTCGCGAAGTGCAGCAGGGTGTCGCGGACAAGGCGCAGGCGCTCGAGACGCTGCTGGCGCGCCTTGGCATCGCCGCGCGCGAATGTGCCTGCGTGGGCGATGACACGCCCGACGTGCCGCTGCTCAGGCGCGCCGGGCTCGCGGTCGCAGTCGCGGACGCACACCCCGACGCCCGCCGCGTGGCGCACCGGCGCACCCGCCTTGGCGGCGGCGCGGGCGCGGTGCGCGAAGTGTGCGACTGGCTGCTCGCGGCGCGCGCGCGCGCGGGCCGCTGAAGGGCTGCCAGTGCGGCGCGCCTGGTTGCTGCTGGTGTTCGCCGCTGCGCTCGCGCTGTGGCTGTGGCGCTCGCCGCACAGCCAATCACCTGACACTGCTACAGCCAGCAATGGCGCGCCCGCTGAGCCCGGCTACGTCGCCATCAATGCCGAGCTGATCGACACCGACGAGGCGGGCCAGCCGCAGTACTCGCTGCGCGCCACGCAGATCTCGCAGCCGACGCCGGCGGCCGACATCGAACTGGCCGCCCCGCAGTTTAGCTACCGTGGCGATACCGAATGGACGCTGACTGCCGATCGCGGCGTGCTGCCACCCTCAGTGCAGCAGGTCAGCCTGCTCGGCTCCGTCGTGGCGCACGCCCAGCGGGCCGGCTCGGTGCCCCTGCAACTTCGCACCACCAGCCTCGGCATCGACATGGTCGCGCGCACCGCGGATTCCGCTGACGCGGTCATCATGGACTGGGGACGCAATCGCCTGTGGGCGTCCGGCCTGCACGCCGATATGAAGACTGGCGAGCTCAAGCTAAAATCACCGGTTCATGGCGAGATCGCACGGCTAGAGCAATGAAGACACCCCACGCGCAGCTCCAGTTGCTGGTGGCGCTGCTGCTGGCGGCAGCCTTGCCCTGTGCCGCGCATGCCGCCGACGAAGACTCGAGCCCGCGCGCCGACTGCGACCCGGAACAGGCAGCGAGCTGGCCGACGTGCTCGGTGGGTACGCTGTGCTGGTGCGCGGGCGATGTCGAGTATCGCCGCGACAAGGTCATACTCAACGACCTGGTGCTCTACCAGGGCGGCAGCCCGCTGCTGGTGCGCGCGAAGCGCGCCGAGACGCCCTCGACTGACACCGCCGACAGCACCTGGAATCTCTCCGGCGGCGTGCGTTCGCGCCTGGCGCAGGGCCAACTGGCCGCGGACAACGCCACCGTGCACTTCGAGTCCAGCAACCTCACGGCGGCGATGTTCGATGGCAAGCCCGCCACCTTCGAGGAAACCCCGGCGCCAGCCGCTCCGGGCGGAACTTCGACCGCGCTTGCTAACGTGAAGGGCAGCGCGCACACGATCGAGTACGACAACGCGGCCGGCGGCGAAGTGCGGCTGCGCGGCGACGTGCAGCTGTTCGACGGCTGCAAGGACATCCACGGCGACGGCTTCGTCTACAACCTCACGCAAAAGAGCCTCAAGAGCCTCGAACCCGTCGCCGGCGCCAGCCATGAGCGGATCCGCGGCACCTTCCAGCAGAAGTGCAAACCCGCCCCGGCCGCAGTGCCCGCGCCGGCAAGCTCGCCGCCTGCCGCCGCGGCACCCGCGGAGTCGACGGCGCCAGCGGCGGCCAGGTCACCGTGAGCACTCTCAGCGCCGCCGGACTGAGCAAGCACTACGGTGCGCGCCAGGTCGTGCGTTCGCTGTCGATGGAGATCCACACCGGCGAAGTCGTGGGGCTGCTCGGTCCCAACGGCGCTGGCAAGACCACCGCGTTCTACATGATCGTCGGATTGGTGAAAGCCGATGGCGGCAGCATCCAGCTCGACGGGCGCGATCTCACGCCGCTCGCCATCGACCAGCGCGCGCGCCTGGGGCTTGGTTACCTGCCGCAGGAGGCTTCAGTGTTCCGGCGGCTGTCCGCGGCGGACAACATCGCCGCGATACTCGAACTGGTGCCCGGGATTGACCGCGCCGAGCGGGGACGGCGGCTGGAGGAACTGCTGGGGCAGCTGCACATCACGCACGTGCGCGACACGCTGGGCATGTCCTTGTCGGGCGGCGAGCGCCGGCGGGTCGAAATCGCGCGCGCCCTGGCGGCCGATCCGCGCTTCATCCTGCTGGACGAGCC
The DNA here is from genome assembly GCA_025359205.1 of Gammaproteobacteria bacterium. Lineage (GTDB taxonomy): Bacteria > Pseudomonadota > Gammaproteobacteria > Steroidobacterales > Steroidobacteraceae > FEN-1191. Next base: position 84,901 of record JANYHD010000035.1, on the reverse strand, counting down.
CTTCGCGGGTGTCGATCCGCTGTCGGTGGCCGACATCCAGCAGATCATCCGCGACCTGGCCGGGCGCGGCATCGGCGTGCTGATCACCGACCATAATGTGCGCGAGACCCTCGGGGTTTGCGCACGCGCCTACATCGTGAATCGGGGCACTGTAATCGCTTCCGGATCCGCGGAACAAGTGCTTGCCAACCCGCAGGTGCGTGAGGTGTACTTGGGGGACACTTTCCAGCTTTAGAGACCCCTTAAGGCCCCGCCGCATTGCTCAAAGCCTCCCTGCAGCTCCGCCTGGGCCAGTCGCTGACGATGACACCGCAGCTGCAGCAGGCCATACGCCTGCTGCAACTGCCGACCATTGAACTGCAGGCCCACATCCGCGAGGCGCTCGAGAGCAATGTCATGCTCGAGCCGGACGAGGAGGCCGAGGCGGCCGCATTCCAGCCTCTCGCCACCACCGAAATGGGCGGCGATACCACCACGCCCGAGCCTGAAGTCAACGTCGAGGTCGTTGACGACGCCTGGAACGACCAGAGCGTAGGTCCGGCCGAGAATCCCTGGAGCCCGGGGGACGACGATCGTCAGCAGGACATCGCCGACGCCAGCGGCCAGACGCTGCGCGAGCACTTGCTGTGGCAGCTCGAACTGCCGCAATTGACGCCGCGCGAGCAGGCGATCGGCCGGGCCATCATCGACGCCATCAACGACGACGGCTACCTGGCCGACCCGCTCGAGGAGATTGCCGCCACGCTGCGGCCCGAGATCGAAGCCAGCAGCGAGGACGTCGCTGCCGTGCTGGCCATCGTGCAGGGCCTCGATCCTTCCGGCGTGGGCGCCCGCAGCGTCAGCGAATGCCTCGCGCTGCAGCTTAACCAACTCGACCCCGCGACGCCTGGCCTGGTGACCGCGCGGCTGCTGGCGAGGAACCACCTGGAATTGGTCGCCAGCCGCGAGCTCGCCTCGCTCCGGCGCGTGCTGCACGCCAGCGACGAGGAGCTCGAGGCGGCGCTGGTGCTGGTGCGCGCCTGCCATCCGCGCCCCGGCTCGGTATTCAGCAGCGCCGCGCCCGAGTACGTGGTGCCCGATGTATTTGTGCGCCGCACCGCGCGCGGCTGGTCGGTGGAGATCAACCCCTCGACCCTGCCGAAGGTGCGCGTCAACCAGGGCTATGCCGACCTGATCGGCCGAGGGAGCGATCACGCGACCATGCGCACGCAGCTGCAGGAGGCGCGCTGGCTGCTCAAGAGCCTGGAGATCCGCAACGACACGCTGCTGAAGGTCGCGCGCTCGATCGTCGCGCGCCAAAGCGCCTTCCTCGAGCAGGGCGAGGAGCACATGCAGCCGATGATCCTGCGCGACATTGCCGAGGCGATCGAGATGCACGAGTCGACTGTGTCGCGCATTACCTCGGGAAAATACATGCACACGCCGCGCGGCGTGTTCGAGCTGCGCTACTTCTTCTCCAGCAAAGTCGAGGATGCCAGTGGCGGCGCCGGCAATTCCTCGACCGCGATCCGCGCCAAGATCAAGAAGCTGATCCGCGAGGAAGATCCGGCTAATCCGCTCAGCGACAGTCGCATCGCCGAGCTGCTGAGTGGGGCCGGCATCCCGGTAGCGCGCCGCACCGTGGCCAAGTACCGCGAATCCATGCGGCTCGCGCCCTCGAACGAGCGGCGCCGCGATGCCGGCAAGCTGACGAGTCATGCGCCCTGACCCACTGCCAATGCCTGCCAATACACCATTGCCTTACTAGACAGAGGAGTAGCCCATGCACCTGAGCGTTACCGGCCATCATGTCGAGATCACGGCCTCACTGCGCAGCTACGTGGAGAAAAAGCTCGAGCGCCTGGTGCGCCATTCGGACCACGTCATCGACGCCCATTGCGTGCTCACCGTGGAGAAGCTCGTGCAGCGGGCCGAGACCACGCTGCACCTGCGCGGCGAGAGCGTGCACGCGCTGGCCGAGGACGGGAACATGTATGCAGCTATCGACGCCCTGACCGACAAGCTTGAGCGGCTGGTACGCAAGCACAAGGAAAAAATCACTGACCATCACGCCGGCGAGGCGCAGAAGAGCGCGCGCCTTTAGGGTTGGTCGGCGCGCATCAGGTAAATCGACAGCCGCATGCAACTCATCATCCTCAGCGGACTGTCGGGCGCCGGTAAAAGCGTGGCGCTGCACATGCTCGAGGACCTGGGTTACTACTGCATCGACAACATGCCAGCGGCGCTACTCAAGGCGTTCATCGCGCACAGCGTGCGCAGTAGCGACAAGATCTACGCGCGCACCGCCATCAGCCTCGATGCCCGCAACAGCGAGCCGGAGATCGGCTCGGTGCCGACGCTGGTCGACGAGCTCAAGCGCAGCGGCATCAGCTGCGAAGTGCTGTTCCTGATTGCCGCCGAGGATGCGCTGCTGCGACGCTTCGCCGAGACGCGCCGCGTGCACCCGCTCAGCCGCCAGGGCGACACGCTGCGCGAGGCGATCGCCAGCGAACGACGGCTGCTCGAGCCCATCGCCGCCTGCGCCGACCAGGTGCTCGACACCTCGCAGCTGGGCGTGCACCAGCTGCGCGAGCTGATCCAGCTGCGCGTCGATCCGCGCGCGGCAGACTGGCTGTCGCTGCAGCTGGAATCCTTCGGGTTCAAGCACGGCATTCCGGGCGATGCCGATTTCGTCTTCGACGCGCGCTCACTCCCGAACCCTTACTGGGAGAGCACCCTGCGTCCGCTGACCGGACGTGATGCCGCCGTGGTGCGCTTTCTCGAAGGCCAGCCGGCGGTGCGCGAGTTCATCGACGATGTGGCGAAGTTCATGACTGCGCGCATCCCGGCCTATCGCAGCAGCGCGCGCCGCTACCTGACCGTGGCGGTGGGCTGCACTGGCGGCCAGCACCGCTCGGTCTACATCGTCGAGCGGCTCGCGGAGATCCTGGCGCGCACGCTGCCCGAGGTGCGTGTGCGTCATTCAGGCCTGACGCAAACGGGCACGGCAACCGAGGTGCGCGTCGGCCCCCGCCCCTAGGCGCCCGCCCTAGCCGCCCGTCCTAGCCGCCCGAGCGCCGCGCTTCGTAGCCACGCTGCACGAGTTCCGCCACCAGCGTGTCGCGGTGCTCACCCTGGATCTCGATCGCGCCGGCTCGCACCGTGCCGCCTGAACCACAGCGCTTCTTGAGTTCGGCGGCCAGTGCGGCGAGTTCCATGTCGCCGAGCGGGAGTCCGGTGATCACCGATACAACCTTGCCGCCGCGGCCCTGCGTGGCGCGGGACACGCGCACCGCGCCTGTTCGGAGCCGCTCGGACTTGCCACGCGCGGGCTTGCCGCGTGCGTCCTTGCAGGCACATTGCGCCAGCGGACGCTGGCAGCCCGGACAGATCCGCCCGACGTCGCTCCGGTAGACGATATTCACTACGTCGGCGGAGTTCCCGCACGCGCTGCCGCGGTATCGGCCGCCGCGCCAGCGTCCGCCACGGCCACCGCGCTCATGTCGACGATGCGGCGCACGGTCGACGAGGGCGTCATGATGTGCACCGGCTGCGCGATGCCGAGCAGGATGCCCCCGACGATCACCCCGCCCCCGCCGGCAGCGATGCGCAACGCGTTGTAGCAGATGTTGGCGGCATCGACGTTGGGCATGATCAGCAGGTTCGCATCGTGCTGCAGGCGCGAGTCCGGAAACTCGTTGGCGCGGATGGCGCTCGAGAGCGCCGAGTCTGCGCGCATTTCGCCGTCCACCTCGAGGTCGGCGTCGCGGTCCCTGATCAGGCCGAGCGCCACGCGCATCTTCTGCGCGGAGGGCGCATCCGAACTGCCAAAGCTCGAATGCGAAACCAGCGCCACGCGCGGCGTCATGCCAAAGCGCCTGACCTGTTCGGCGGCGAGCAGCGTCATCTCGGCCACCTGCTCGGCGTCTGGATCGCGGTTAACGTGGGTATCGCAGAAGAACAGCTGCCGGTCGTTGAGGATCAGCATCTGCATGGTGGCCACCGTGTGCGCGCCGCGCTTCAGGCCGATCACGCGCCGCACGTAATTAAGGTGATCGAGATAGTCGCCAACCGTGCCACACAGCATGGCGTCGGCGTCACCGCGCCGCACCAGCATCGCGCCGATCAGCGAAGTGCGGCTGCGCATCTGCTCCATCGCCAGTGCCTTGGTCACGCCGCTACGGCAAGCCAGTTCGTAATACTCGCTCCAGGCATCGCGAAAGCGCGGATCATTGTGCACGTTGACCGCTTCGCAGTTATCGCCCAACCGCAGACGCAGACCGAGCTTCTCGATGCGCGCTGCCATCAGTTCCGTGCGCCCGATCAGGATCGGCCGCGCCAGCCCTTCGTCGATCACGACCTGCACCGCCTGCAGCACGCGTGGGTCCTCGCCTTCGGCGTAGATCAGGCGCTGCGGGCGCCGCTGCGCGGCGGCAAACACCGTGCGCATGGCCGAAGCCGACTGGTAGACGAAATGCGTGAGGCCCGCCCGGTACGCGGCGAGATCGGCAATCGGCCGCGTGGCGACGCCGCTGTCCATGGCGGCGCGCGCCACCGCCGGCGCAATCGTGGTGATCAACCGCGGATCGAAGGCGCGCGGAATCAGGAACTGCGGGCCAAAGCCTTCGCTGCTCTCACCGTAGGCGGCCGTGGCCACGTCCGACTGCTCGGCTTGCGCGAGTTCGGCCAGCGCGTGCACGGTCGCCAGCTTCATCGCCTCGTTGATCACCGTCGCGCCGACGTCGAGGGCGCCGCGGAAGATGAATGGAAAGCACAGCGAATTGTTCACCTGGTTTGGATAGTCCGAGCGCCCGGTGCACACGATGCAATCGGGCCGCGCGGCGTGCGCCAGTTCCGGGCGGATCTCGGGCTCCGGATTGGCCAGCGCCAGGATCAGCGGCCGCGGTGCCATGCGCGCCACCATTTCGGGCTTGAGCACGCCGGGGCCGGAAAGCCCAAGGAAAATATCAGCGTCGACCACGATCTCAGCCAGCGTCCGTGCCTTGGTGTCGCGTGCGTAGCGCAGCTTGTCTGCGTCGGTCTTTGGTCGCCCCTTGTATACGACGCCGCTGCTGTCGGCGATCGAGACGTTTTCCTTCTTCAGGCCCACCGCAACCAGCAGGTCCAGGCAGGCGAGCGCCGCCGCGCCCGCGCCCGAACCTGCCACCTTCACGTCGGCGATGTTCTTCCCAACCACTTTCAGGCCGTTGAGCACGGCGGCTGTGACGATGATGGCGGTGCCATGCTGGTCGTCGTGGAACACCGGGATCTTCATGCGCTCGCGCAGCTTCCGCTCGATGTAGAAGCACTCGGGCGCCTTGATGTCCTCGAGGTTGATGCCGCCGAAGGTGGGTTCCAGTGCGGCCACGATGTCGACCAGCCGGTCGGGATTGGTCTCGGCGATCTCGATGTCGAACACATCGATGCCGGCGAATTTCTTGAACAGGCAGCCCTTGCCTTCCATCACCGGTTTGGCGGCAAGCGGACCGATATTGCCAAGCCCAAGCACCGCAGTGCCGTTGGTGACCACCGCGACCAGGTTGGCACGCGCGGTCATGCTCGCGGCCTCCAGCGGATCGTCCTTGATCAGCAGGCTCGCATAGGCGACGCCGGGCGAATAGGCCAGCGACAGGTCGCGCTGGTTGGCCAGCGCCTTGGTCGGCGTAAGCGCGATCTTGCCGGGCGTGGGCAGGCGGTGATAGTCCAGTGCGGCCTTTTTCAGCTCTTCTTCCACTCAGGTCCCCCCTCCCAAGTGTCCACAATGGCGGCTCAGCTGCCGAGCGTCAATGCCGGCATCTTGATGGTGCGTGCCAGTTGGCCGCCACCGAGGAATTCCATGATCTCCTCGCCCTGCCGGCGCGCATCCCGCACGCCGAGCGCGATCAGCTCGCGCGTGAACGTGGACTCGAACATCAGGTAGCTGGCGAGCTGTGCGCCGCCGACACCGCGCGCGCCCATCACGCGCAGCAGCGCGCGCAGGCTGCGCGGCAGGCTGCGAATGTGCCGCCCGGCGATCTCGCGCAGGTCCTGGCTCGGCGCGATCATCAGCGTCGCCACCTTGTGCACGCCGGGCACCGCCGCGGGCGCGACCTCCGCGACCTGGTTGAGGCGCGCCACGTGCTCGACGTTGGCGTAGATCTGGTCCATGAACAGCGTGTCAAGCATGTAGCCGAACAGTTGCCCCATGGTCGGCGACTCGATCGCCGCGCGGCCGCGATCGTTCACGCCTGCGCCCTGTTCGGAGCGCACGCCGATGACCAGCAGCCGGTCGGCACCGAGGTGTATCGCCGGGCTCAGCGGCCATAACTGGCGCTGCGCGCCGTCGCCGTAGTACTCGCCATCGAGCATCACCGGTGGAAACAGGAATGGCACGGCCATGCTCGCCATCAGGTGGTCGATCGTCAGCGGTTCGCGCCGGCCTATACGCTGGTGCCGCTCCCAGCCCTCCAGGCCGGCCCCACCTTCGTAGAAGGCCACTGAGGCGGCGCTGGTGTAACTGGTCGCACACAACGCCAGCGCCTTGAGCGCGCCCCGCCGCATGCTGATCTGCAGATGGTCCCAGTGGATGTTGCGCTCCAGCAGTGCGCGCAGCGGTGAGTTATCGAAAATCGCAGCTGGCGGCGGCAACAGCATGCCGCCGGAGACGAGCGAGGCCGCCCAATGTGCGCCGGAGCGCAGCATGCTGAGTGCGTCGGCCTTGAGCACCTGGCCGACATGAAACTGCCGCCACACGCGCTCGAGCGAATCGACGGCGCGGTGCCAATGACAGGCTTCGGTGGCCAGCACCGTCGCCGCGACCGCGCCGGCCGACGTGCCCACGATGACGGGAAAAGGGTTGGGCGCGCCCGGCATCATGTCGGCGATGGCCCGCAGCACACCCACCTGGTAGGCGGCGCGCGCACCGCCCCCCGGCAGCACCAGGCCGACGGTGTTACCCACACCCTGCCTCATACCCAGTGACGGTAGCGCGCCCACCGGCATAAGATACTCGGAAATACTGGAGGACCGTCATGAATGCAAGTCTCGTTTCTCGCTTCGGCGCACTGCTTTTTGCGCTGGTGCTGCCCCTGATCGCCGCCGCCGAGCCGACCACCGGCTCCATCGCCCCCAATTTCAAGCTGCAGGACCAGCATGACGCCTGGATCAGCCTCGCGGACCAGCGCGGCAAATGGCTGGTGGTCTATGTTCTATCCGATGGATGAAACGCCCGGCTGCACGACCGAGGCCTGCGAATTCCGCGACAACATCTTCGCCTTCCGCAAACTGGGCGTGAACGTGCTCGGCATCAGCGTACAGGACGTCGCTTCGAAGAAGGAATTCGCCACCAAGCACAGCCTGCCGTTCTCGGTGCTCGCCGACGCGGATAAATCCGTCGCGAAAGCCTACGGTGTGCTCAGCGTGCTCGGCTACGCAAAGCGCGAAACCTTCGTGATCGACCCGAAGGGCCGCATCGCGAAGCATTATCCGGACGTGGACCCGAAGGCGCATTCCAAGCAGCTCCTCGCGGACCTGCAGGCGCTGATCAAGCCGGCGAGCTGAGCCACCGGACCGCACGGGACTAGTTAGGGGGACGGATGGTGAAGAGATTGGTACGCTGCGGCGTCGATCGCCGCGGGCCAGCGGCTCGCCACCATCGCTGGCTGCTATGCCAGCTGCCACGGCCGGCTGGGCGAAGGCGCGGTGCTGTTCGACCAGCCGATCATCGGCCGGCTCATTGTGCCGAATCTGCCCGCCAGCGTGCGTGCGCGCAGCGACACGGAACTGGCCAACATCATCAGGAACGGCCTGCGTCCGGACGGCCGCAGCGTGTTCGTGATGCCCTCGGAAGCGTTCAACTATCTGAACGACGCCGACCGCGGCCGCATCATCGCCTTCCTGCACAGCCTACCAGCTACTCCCGGGCCCGGCCCCGGCGGCTTCCTCGGCCCGCTTGGACCGCTCGGGATAGTCATTGGTCAGTTCAAGATGGCGGCCCAGCTCATCGCCGAAACAGTCCCAGTGCCGCAAGCTGCAAGCCCGGATGCGGTCACGGGCCGCTACATAGCACAGAGCGTCTGCGCGCACTGCCACGGCACGAACCTCGGCGGCCAGACCACGCCCGCTTTTGTCAGCCCCGACCAGCACATCGTGGCCGCATACTCAGCAGAAGCGTTTACCCGCCTGATGCGCACCGGCGTGCCACTCGGCGGCCAGAAGCTCGGCATGTTGCGCGAAGAGTCGCGGATGAATCTCCCGCTGCTCACCGATGCCGAGATCGCATCCCTATACAGCTACCTGCACACGCTCCCCGACGCCCAGCCACCACGCTGACCCACGTCGACGCGACCCCCGCCGCCCGCCCTCAGGGCTGCGTCACCCGCACGATCTGCATGGAGTTAGTGCCGCCTGACACGCCAGAGAGCTCGCCCTTGGTGAGTATCACCAGGTCATCAACATCGACCAGGCCCTGGCCGAGCAGCCGCTCGAAGATCGCGCGATACAGTTCCTGCGGGCGGCTGTCGGTGATATCGAAGGGCACTGCGTACACGCCGCGATAGAGCGTCACGCGGCGGCGGGTGCCTTCGTGGCGGGTGAAGGCATAGATCGGAATGTCGGCGCGAATGCGGCTCATCCACAGCGGCGTCAGACCCGACTCGGTCAGCGCGACGATGGCGCGCACGCGCATGTGATTGGCGGTGTACATCACCGCACGCGAGATCGCCTCTTCGGTATTGCCGAATTCGTCCTCGACGCGGACCACGCCGGGCGGCGCGCCCAGCTGGTATTTCTCGGCACCGCGGATCACGTCCGCCATCGCCTGCACGGCCTTGACCGGGTACTTGCCGGCGGCGGTCTCCGCGGAGAGCATCACCGCGTCGGTGCCGTCGAGCACCGCGTTGGCCACGTCGCTCACCTCGGCGCGCGTCGGCATCGGGTTCTGGATCATCGATTCCATCATCTGCGTCGCCGTGATCACCACGCGGTTGCGCGCCAGCGACTGGCGGATGATGGTCTTCTGCAATCCCGTGAGCTCGGCGTAGCCCATTTCGACGCCCAGGTCCCCGCGCGCCACCATCACCGCGTCGGTGACCGCGAGGATGCCGGCGAGGTTGTCGAGCGCCTCGTGGCGCTCGATCTTCGCGACCACGCGCGCCTCGCCACGCCACTTGCGCAGTTCGCTTTGGGCGCGGCGCATGTCGTCGCCATCGCGCGCGAAGGAAACCGCCAGGTAGTCGATGCCGAGCTCGGCGGCCAGCTGCACATCGGCCAGGTCCTTCTCTGTCAGCGCCGGCGCCGAGATGCCACCGCCCTGGCGATTGAGGCCCTTGCGGTTGGAGAGCTCGCCGCCGACGCGCACCACGCAGTGGATGCGGGTGCCGGTCACGCGCTCGACGCCGAGTATGATCTGGCCGTCGGCCAGCAGCAGCGAGTCGCCGGCGCGCACATCGTTGGGGAGGTTCTGGTAGGCGCAGCCGACTTCGCTGTCATTGCCGGCCGTGGCATCGAGCGCCGTATCGAGCGCGAAGGGCTCGCCCTCGACCAGCTGGATGCTGCCCTTGGCGAAGCTTTCAATGCGAATCTTGGGGCCGGCGAGGTCCGCGAGGATGCCGATGTTGCGCCCGGCGGCCTTTGCAGCCGCGCGCACGCTTTCGACACGCTTGCGCTGAGATTCGCGCGTGCCGTGCGAGAAATTAACTCGCGCGACGTCGAGTCCCGCGGCGACCATGCCGGCGATCACCGCCGGGTCGTCGGTGGCGGGTCCCAGCGTGGCGACGATCTTGGTGCGGCGTCCGGTATCCATATCATTCCTCAGGCCTTTTTTTCTCAGGTCGCCGCGCGTGCCTGCAGCATTGCCACCGCCGGCAGGGTCTTGCCCTCGACGAACTCGAGAAAGGCGCCACCGCCGGTTGAAATATAGGAGATGCCGTCCTCGACACCATATTTCTCGATCGCGGCCAGCGTGTCGCCGCCGCCGGCGAGTGAATACGCCGCGCTGCTGGCGATGGCATTAGCGATGGCCTTGGTGCCTTCACCGAACTGGTCGAATTCAAACACGCCAACAGGGCCGTTCCACAGGATCGTGCCCGCATCCTTGATCACGGCGCACAGCCGCTCCGCCGTATCGGGACCGATGTCGAGGATCATCTCGTCGGCGTTGACTTCGCCAACGGCGCGCACGTCGGCATGCGCGGTGGCGGCAAACTCGCGCGCCACCACCACGTCGGTAGGCAGCGGGATCTCGGCGCCGCGCTCGCGCGCACGCGCCAGGAGTCGGCGCGCCATGTCGAGCATGTCGGCCTCACACAATGATTTGCCGACCTGCACGCCGGTGGCGGCCAGGAAAGTGTTGGCGATGCCGCCGCCGACGATCAGCTTGTCGACCTTCTCGAGCAGCGTTTCGAGCACCGTGAGCTTGGTGGACACCTTCGAGCCCGCCACGATCGCCACCAGCGGCCGTGCCGGCTTGAGCAGCGCGCGCTCGAGCGCATCGAGCTCAGCCACCAGCAGCGGGCCCGCGCAGGCCACCGGCGCGAAGCGGCCGACGCCGTGCGTGCTGGACTCGGCGCGGTGCGCGGTGCCGAAGGCGTCCATCACGTACACATCGGCGAGCGCGGCCATGCGGCGCGAGAGCGCCTCGTCATCGGCCTTCTCACCCTTGTTGTAGCGCACGTTCTCGCACAGCACCGCGCTGCCGGGCGCGCACTCGACGCCGTCGAGCCAGTTCTTCACCAGCGGCACGGGCGAGCCCAGCAGCTCGGACAACCGCATCGCCACGGGCGCGAGCGACAGTTCGGGTTCGAACTGGCCCTCTTTTGGCCGACCCAGGTGCGAGAGGATCAACACGCGCGCCTGCCTGTCGAGCGCCAGGCGGATGGTGGGCAGCGCGGCGCGGATGCGCGCGTCGCTGGTGACCTTGCCGTCCTTGATCGGCACGTTGAGGTCTTCGCGGATCAGCACTCGCTTGCCGGCGAGATCGAGATCCGCCATCCGTAGCAGCGAGGGCACGCCCGGAACCGTGCTCAAGCTGCGCGCGACCAGGCGAGCGTCGTGTCGATCATGCGGTTCGAGAAACCCCACTCGTTGTCGTACCAAGAGCAGACCTTGACGAGGTTGCCCTCGATGATCTTCGTCAACGTCGCGTCATAGGTCGAGGAAGCCGGGTCGTGGTTGTAGTCGACCGACACCAGCAGCGCATCGGTGTAGGCAAGGATCCCCTTGAGCGGACCGCTGCTGGCAGCGGCCATCACCAGTTTGTTGATCTCCTCGATCGTAGTCGCGCGCTTGGGCGTGAAGGTGAGGTCAACCAGCGATACGTTGATGGTCGGCACACGGATCGCAAATCCGTCGAGCCGCCCCTTGAGCTCCGGCAGCACCAGGCCCACGGCCGCGGCAGCGCCGGTCTTGGCCGGGATCATCGACATGGTGGCCGAGCGTGCTCGGCGGATGTCCTCGTGATACACGTCCGTCAGGCGCTGGTCGTTGGTGTAGGCGTGGATTGTGGTCATGAGGCCCGACTGGATGCCGATGCCATCGTTGAGCACCTTGGCCAGCGGCGCGAGGCAGTTGGTCGTGCAGGACGCGTTGGAAATCACGCTGTGCGTGGACTTCAGCACGTTGTGGTTCACGCCATAGACGACTGTCGCATCCACGTCCTTGCCGCCCGGTGCCGAGATCACCACTTTCTTCGCGCCACCGGCGATGTGCTTGCCGCAATCCGCCTTGGTCGTGAAGAAGCCGGTGCACTCGAGCACGAACTCGGCACCCATCGCGCCCCAGGGAATCTGCGCCGGGTCGCGGTGCGCGGTGACCTTGATGCGATCGCCGTTGACGACCATCGAGTCGCCCTCGACGCTCACCTTGCCCGGGAACTTGCCGTGGGCCGTGTCGTAGCGTGTCAGGTGCGCATTGGCCTGCGCGTCGCACAGATCATTGATGCCCACGATCTGCAGCTCATTCTGGCGGCCGCTCTCATACAGCGCCCGGAGGATGTTGCGGCCGATGCGACCGTACCCGTTGATGCCCACCTTCACTGCCATTGCCCACTCCTTGGAGATAACCGTTTTCGCGCCTAGGATTCTAGTACGACCTTCAGCACATTGTCGGCGCCGAGGCCAAATTTACGGAACAGCTCGGGCGCCTTGCCCGAAGCGCCAAACTCGTCGATGCCCAGCACCCGCCCGGCGGTGCCCACGTAGCGCCACCACAAGCCGGTGGCGCCCGCCTCGATCGCCAGCCGCCGCGTCACCGCGGCGGGCAGGACCGATTCCCGCCAGGCGGCATCCTGCGCATCGAAGACCGCCGTGCAGGGCATCGAGACCAGGCGCACGCGCCGTCCCTGCACCTGCGCCGCCTTGACCGCATCGAGGGCCAGCGACAGCTCGGAGCCGGTGGCGATCACGAGCTGCTCGGGCGCGCCCGCACAATCGAGCAGTATGTAGCCGCCGCGGGCGATGTGTTCCGGCTGGGCCGCAGCGGCCACCTGCGCCAGTCCCTGGCGGGTCAGCACCAGGCAGCTCGGTCCCTGGCTGCGCTCGATGACCGCGCTCCAGGCCACCGCAGTCTCGAGCGCATCGGCCGGACGCCAGACATGCAGATGCGGCATCAGCCGCAAGCTCGCCAGGTGCTCGATCGGCTGGTGCGTCGGCCCATCTTCGCCCAGCCCGATTGAGTCGTGCGTGTAGACGAACACGACGCGCTGGTGCATGAGCGAGGCCATGCGCACGGCGTTGCGCGCGTAGTCGGAAAAAGTGAGGAAGGTGCCGCCGAAGGGAATGAAGCCGCCGTGCAGCGCCATGCCGTTCATCGCGGCGCTCATGCCGAATTCGCGCACGCCGTAGTAGATGTAGCTGCCCGAGGCGTCTCCATGCGTAATCGCGCGCGCGCCCTTACGCAGCGTGTTGTTCGATCCGGTGAGATCGGCAGAGCCGCCAAGCAGCTCCGGGAGCCCCTCGCCGATCGCGTTGAGCGTGTTCTGCGAGGACACACGCGTCGCCTGCGCGCCGCTGGTCGCGGCCGCCGCAGCCAGCAACTGCGCGCGCTGCGCCGGCCAGTTGGCAGGCAGTTCGCCCTGCATGCGTCGCACGAATTCCGCGGCCAGCTGCGCATGCTGGTCGCGATAGCGCGCAAACAGCTCCTGCCAGGCCTGTTCTGCCGCGCGGCCCTTCGCCTGGCAATCCCAGGCGGCGCGCAGTTCCGAGGGCACTACGAACGGCGGCTCGGTCCAGTTGAGGAGCTTGCGCACGGCGGCAACCTCCTCTACTCCCAGCGGTTCGCCATGCGCTTTGGCCGTACCTCCGCGAGTAGGCGCGGGATAGCCGATCACGGTGCGGCAGCAGATCAGCGAGGGACGTGCACCATCGCCTTGTGCGACGCGGATCGCCGCCGCCACGGCATCGCCGTCCTGGCCGTCCACGTCGCGAATCACCTGCCAGCCATAGGCCTCGAAGCGCTTCGCGGTGTCATCGGCAAACCAGCCAGCCACCTTGCCGTCGATAGAGATCCCGTTTTCGTCATAGAGCGCTGTGAGCTTGCCGAGCCCCAGCGTGCCGGCGAGCGAGGCCACTTCATGCGAAATGCCTTCCATCATGCAGCCGTCGCCGAGGAAGACCCAGGTGTGGTGATCGACGATGGCGAGGCCGGGCTGGTTGAACTGCGCGGCGAGCACTTTCTCCGCGAGCGCCATGCCCACGGCGTTGGCGAGCCCCTGCCCGAGCGGGCCGGTGGTGGTCTCGATGCCCATGGCCAGGTCGTGTTCCGGGTGGCCGGCCGTGCGGCTGCCGAGCTGGCGGAAGCTGCGCAGTTCGTCCATCGAAACCGGATAGCCGGTCAGGTGCAGCAGCGAATAGAGCAGCATCGAGGCGTGGCCATTGGAGAGCACGAAGCGATCGCGGTTCCACCAGCGCGGGTTCGCCGGGTTGTGCTTCAGCGGCCCGCGCCACAGCGCCTCGGCCATGTCCGCCATGCCCATGGGAGCGCCGGGGTGGCCCGAATTCGCCTGCTGGACCGCGTCCATGGCAAGGACGCGGATGACGTTGGCGAGTTCGCGGCGTGTGGGCATGGGACTCTCGTAGCTCTAGGGCGACGCGGCCAAGGGGCGCGCATTGTCTACTAGGGCCTGTTCACACTCAATACGTCGATGCGGCCGTGCCCGGCAACCGCACGTTATACTGTCGCTTCCCGCCCGCCACGTTCCAGGATTGCGCATGTCCAACAGCTTCGTCTTCACCTCGGAGTCGGTTTCCGAGGGCCATCCCGACAAGGTCGCCGACCAGATCTCCGACGCCGTTCTGGATGCGATCTTGACGCTCGATCCGGCCGGCCGCGTGGCCTGCGAAACGCTGGTCAAGACCGGCGTCGTGGTCGTGGCAGGCGAAGTGACCACTTCGGCCTGGATCGACCTGGAAAAGCTGGTGCGCGATACCGTCCTCGAAATCGGCTACGACAGCTCCGAGATGGGCTTCGATGGCGCGAGCTGCGGCGTGATCAACATCATCGGCAAGCAATCACCCGACATCGCCATGGGCGTCGACCGCAAGACCCGACGCAAGCAGGGTGCGGGCGACCAGGGCCTGATGTTCGGCTACGCGACCAACGAAACGGACGTGCTGATGCCCGCGCCGATCACCCTTGCCCACCGCCTGGTCAAGCGCCAGGCCGAGGTGCGCAAGCGCGGCAAGCTCGATTGGCTCCGTCCCGATGCCAAGAGCCAGATCACACTGCGCTACGAGCACGATCGCCCGGTGGGCATCGAGGCCGTGGTGCTCTCGACCCAGCACAGCCCGGACATCTCGACCAAGAAACTGCGCGAAGCCGTGATGGAAGAGATCATCAAGCCGGTGCTGCCGAAGCGCTGGCTCAGCAAGCGCACGCAGTATCACATCAATCCGACCGGACGCTTCGTGGTCGGCGGCCCGGTGGGCGACTGCGGCCTCACGGGGCGCAAGATCATCGTCGATACTTATGGCGGTTTCGCGCGCCACGGCGGCGGCGCCTTCTCCGGCAAGGATCCATCGAAGGTGGACCGTTCGGCCGCCTACGCCGCACGCTACGTGGCCAAGAACCTGGTCGCCGCAGGCCTGGCCGAGCGCTGCGAGGTGCAGGTGTCCTACGCGATCGGCGTCGCCGAGCCCACCTCGATCATGGTCGACGCCTTCGGCACCAGCGCGCTCAGCCGCGAGCAGCTCACCGAATTGGTGCGACGCCACTTTGACCTGACTCCCTACGGCCTGCGCGTCATGCTCGACCTGACGCGGCCGATCTATCGCCAGACCGCGGCCTACGGCCATTTCGGACGGAAGGAAGCAGACTTCAGCTGGGAGCGCACCGATCGAGCCGAGGCGCTCGCCGCCGCGGGCCGCCGCCTGGCGCGCCGGGCCGTCGGTAGGCGCCAGTAGGACCTTTTGCGCTATAATCGGGGACGTCGCGCGGGCCGCCCGCGCGCCGGTGCACCGAGGAGCGCTGCGACAGGCTAAGACCCTGCCAGGCTTGGTGCATCGTGGCTAAGGAGCCAACGGCGCTCACAACCCTGTACAGACAAAAGGAGTTGGAGCCCATGAACGCTGCCGTCAAACCCATGGCCGAGAACCGCGATTTCCGTGTCGCCGACCTTGCGCTGGCCGACTGGGGCCGCAAGGAAGTGGCCATCGCCGAGACCGAGATGCCCGGCCTCATGGCGATCCGCGAGGAATTCACGCCACTGCAACCGCTGCGCGGCGCGCGCATCAGCGGCTCGCTGCACATGACGATCCAGACCGCAGTGCTGATCGAAACGCTGCAGTCTCTCGGCGCGGAAGTACGCTGGGCCTCGTGCAACATCTTCTCCACCCAGGACCATGCCGCAGCGGCCATTGCCGTCAAGGGTACGCCCGTGTTCGCCTACAAGGGCGAGTCGCTCGAGCAGTACTGGGAATTCACGCATCGCATTTTCGACTGGCCCGGCGGGCAGCACGCCAACCTGATCCTGGACGACGGCGGCGATGCCACGCTGCTGCTGCACCTCGGCACCAGGGCCGAGCTGGATGCGAGCCTGCTCAATCATCCGGGCAGCGAGGAAGAGCAACATCTGTTCACCTCGATCGCCGCCACACTCAAGCGCGACCCGCATTGGTATTCGGTGCGGCTCAAGGCAATTCGCGGCGTGTCGGAAGAAACCACCACCGGCGTCAAGCGCCTCTACCAGATGGCGCGTGACGGCGAGCTCGCCTTCCCGGCGATCAACGTCAACGACTCGGTGACCAAGAGCAAGTTCGACAACCTGTACGGCTGCCGCGAATCGCTGGTGGACGGCATCAAGCGCGCCACCGACGTCATGGTGGCCGGCAAGGTCGCCGTCGTGGCTGGCTATGGCGATGTCGGCAAAGGCTCGGCCCAGGCGCTGCGTGCGCTGTCGGCGCAGGTGTGGGTCACGGAGATCGACCCGATCTGCGCGCTGCAGGCGGCGATGGAAGGCTACCGCGTGGTCACCATGGACTACGCCTGTGACAAAGCCGACATCTTCGTGACCGCCACCGGCAACCTGCACGTGCTGACGCACGAGCACATGAAGCGCATGAAGAACAATGCGATCGTCTGCAATATCGGCCACTTCGACAACGAGATCGACTGCGCCTCGCTCAAGCAGTACCAGTGGGAGAACATCAAACCACAGGTCGATCATGTGATCTTTCCACCAGAAAATGGCAAACCATCCAAGCGCATCATTTTGTTGGCGGAAGGCCGGCTCGTGAACCTCGGCTGCGGCACGGGCCACCCGAGTTATGTGATGAGCAGCTCGTTTGCCAACCAGGTGCTGGCGCAGATCGAGCTGTGGAGCCGGCATGAGAAATATGCCGTGGGCGTGCACGTGCTGCCCAAGCACCTCGACGAGAAGGTCGCGCGGCTCCAGCTGGTGAAGCTCAACGCCCAGCTCACGGAGCTGACCGATGCCCAGGCGCGCTATATCGGCGTCGAACGACAGGGCCCGTTCAAGGCCGATCACTACCGTTATTGACGCATTGCCGCTCCACTGCCGCGGAACGGCGACAGCCGTTGCGCGGTCCGTTTAACATCTGCGGAAACGGGCCGCAGGAACTGTGGAGCGCGTCGGCAGTCCAGACATATATGGCAGCTGCGAACTTGAAGCAGATCACCGGGAGCAGGCGGCGCGGCCGGTAAGATGACGGGCATGAAGACCGATGTGCGCCTGTTGCAGCTGTCCGATCCGCACCTGTATGCGCGTGCCGACCGCGCCCTGCGCGGCGTGGTGACGCGCGACTCGCTCGCGGCGGTACTGCGCCATGCCCGCGCCCACCACTGGGACGCCGAGGCGCTGCTGCTGACCGGCGACCTCGTCAATGACGACGCCGGCGGATATGTCACGGTGCGGGAAATGCTCGGGAACCTGGGCAAGCCCGTGTGGTGCCTGCCGGGCAACCACGACGACGGCGAGGCCATGCGGCGCGAGCTGGCCGCGGCGCCGTTCGAGACCTGCGGCGTGCACGACGTGGGCAACTGGCGCCTGGTCATGCTCGACAGCTGCGTGCCCGGCCAGGCGCACGGGCGCCTCAGCGCGGCCGAGCTGGCGCGGCTCGATGCGGCACTGGCGGACGCTGGCGAGCGCCACGTGCTCATCAGCCTGCATCACCACCCCGTGCGCATGGCCAGCCGCTGGATCGATTCGGTGGGCCTGCAAAATCCCGACGAGTTCTTCGCGATCACCGATCGCTATCCGCAGCTGCGGGTCATCCTGTGGGGACACGTGCACCAGTCCTTCGACTCGCGCCGCAAGGGCGTGCGGCTGCTGGCAGTGCCTTCGACCTGCGCGCAGTTCCTGCCGCACTCCGACCAGTTCGCGATCGATCCGGGTCCGCCCGGCTACCGGCGCCTCACGCTCCGGAGCGATGGCACTATTGACACTGAAGTGCTGCGGGTGGAAACGGTGGCCGCCGCAGCGCCGGCGCAGCGCAGCGCCGGCGGCGGCTGAACGCCTAGCCGCCGGCCTCGGGCGGAACCTCGATCAGCGGTGCCAGCGCGCGCATCCGCGCCTGCGGGTCGTTGAGTTCCAGCAACTCCTGCTGCGCGGCGCGCTCGAGCGGCAGGAATTCCGCCAGCCGCCAGGAAACCCAGCCCGCCTCGTCGAAACCGGCATCGAGGTGCCGCGCGGTGTCCCCCAGTTCCCGCAGCACGCGGCGCAGCACCCGCGCCAGCGGCGCGTGCTCCGGCAACAGCGCGCTCGGCGCCGGTTCGGCCAGCCACTCCACCGTGCCCAGGTGCAGCCCATCCTCCTGCACCCGGCGCGACAGCAGGCGAAAACGGCGCGCACCGCGGCACATGAGCCCGAGGAGCCCGTCGGGCAAGGCGTGGAAATCGACGACGCGCGCGGTAGTGCCGATGTCGGCCAGGGAACCGACCGGACCCGTCTCGGCGCCGGCGCTGTCGGTGATCAGCAGCACGCCGAATTCGCCGCCCTCGCGCATGCAACGGCCCACCATGTCGACGTAGCGCGGCTCGAAGATGCGCAGCGGCAGCAGACCGCCAGGGAACAACACAGTGCGCAGCGGAAACAGCGGCAGTTCGCTCACGCTGCCCCGCCGTGGCTCAAGTGGCCGTCGTGGCAGTCGTGGCCGAAGCCAGCGAACGCAGCAGCCGCTCGTGCAGGCCGCCGAAGCCGCCGTTGCTCATCAGCAGCGCGTGATCGCCCGCGTGCAGATCGCGCACCAGGCCCGCCAGCAGCGCGTCGGGATCACGGGCCAGGTGCGCACGTGAGCCGAGCGGCTGCAGCGCCGCGGCCGCGTCCCAGCCCAGGTCCGGCGGCGCGTACAACCAGACGCTGTCGGCAGCGCTCAGCGAATCGGCCAGCGTGTCGCGGTGCACGCCCGCGCGCATGGTGTTCGAGCGTGGCTCGAGCACGGCCACGATGCGCTCGCGGCCAACGCGCCGGCGGAGTCCTTCAAGCGTGGTCGCGATGGCGGTCGGATGATGCGCGAAGTCGTCGTATACGCGCACGCCGCCAGCCTCACCCCGCAGTTCCATGCGGCGACGGACGCCTGCGAAGGACGCCAGCGCCATGCAGGCGCGCTCGGGCGGGACGCCGGCGTGGCGCGCCGCGCCGATCGCGGCGAGTGCGTTGTCGACATTATGAAGACCGATCAGCGGCCAGCGCACTTCGCCGCAGGGCTGGCCATCGCAATGCACCGCAAATGCGGAGCCATCGCTCCCTGGCGCGAGCCTGGCGGTCCAGGTCGCGGCAGCGTGCCCGCCACCTGCGCCAACGCCGGCGTCCGCGCCCGCATCCGCGCCCGCATCCGCGCGCGCAAATCGCTCGACGCTGCTCCAGCAGCCCGTGGCCAGCACGCGCGCGAGATTGGCATCCGCGCCGTTGACTAGGATGCGCCCGCCCCCGGGCACGGTCCGCACCAGGTGATGGAACTGGCGCTCGATGGCGGCGAGGTCCGGATAGATGTCGGCGTGGTCGAATTCCAGGTTATTCAGCACCAGCGTGCGCGGCCGGTAGTGCACGAACTTGGCGCGCTTGTCGAAGAAGGCCGTGTCGTATTCGTCGGCCTCGATGACGAAGAAAGGCAGCTCACCCAGGCGCGCGCTGAGCTCGAAATTGCCGGGAATGCCGCCGATCAGGAAGCCGGGCGAAAGCCCGGCGTCCTCCAGGATCCAGGCCAGCATCGCCGCGGTGGTTGTCTTGCCGTGCGTGCCAGCGACCGCGAGCACCCAGCGCTCGCCGAGCACTTCGCGCGCCAGCCACTCCGGCCCCGAAGTGTAGGGAATACCTTGCTCCAGTAGCGCTTCGATCACCGGCATGCCGCGCGTGCACACGTTTCCCACCACGACCACGTCGGGCCGCGGCTCGAGCTGTTCCGCTCCGTAGCCCTCCGTGAGCTGGATGCCGAGCGCGGCGAGCTGCGTGCTCATCGGCGGATACACGTTGCGATCTGAGCCGCTGACCCGGTGGCCGGCGCCGCGCGCGATTGCGGCGATGCCACCCATGAAAGTTCCGCAGATGCCGAGTATGTGTACGTGCATAATCACGCCGATTGTACACGTGCGCCCGCGCGCGCAGCCCGAGGGCCCAGGGCCTGTTCACACTCAGGGGATCACCGCCATCCTGACTGCACCGATTACCGACACCGCGACGCTGGCCGCCGCGGCCGCCGCGCTTGCGCCGCACGCAGCGCTGGGACTCGACACCGAGTTCATGCGCGAGCGCACTTACTACGCGCAACTGTGCCTGCTGCAGCTCGGCAGCTCAGGGATAGCCGTGTGTGTCGACCCGTTGGCGCTCACGACGCTCGATCCGCTGCGCCCACTGATGGCAGCGCCAGCCCAGTGCAAGATCCTGCACGCAGCGCGCCAAGACCTGGAAGTGCTGGCGCCGGCAGTCGGCACGCTGCAGAACGTATTTGACACACAGGTGGCGGCGGCGTTGGTGGGGTTCCCGGCGCAGGTCGGCTACGCGGACTTGGTGCGCCAGATTCTCGGCGTCGACCTGCACAAGAGCCAGACGCGCACCGACTGGTCACGGCGCCCGCTATCGGCGGCGCAGATCGACTATGCGCTGGATGACGTGCGCCACCTGCCGCCACTGCGCGAACAGCTGGCCGAGCGGCTCGAGCGCCTCGGCCGCCGCGCCTGGTTCGACGAAGAGATGGCGGAAATCGGCAGCGAATCCTTCGTCATCGAACCCGACCAGGCCTGGCAGCGCATCAAGGCCTTCGCCGATCTCGACCCTGACCGGCAGCGCCTGGCGCAACTGCTTGCGGGATGGCGTGAACGGCGCGCAATGAGTTCCGATCGGCCGCGCGGCTGGATCCTGCCCGATGCGGCGCTGCGTGACATAGTGTTCCAGGTGCCGCGCGATCGCAGCGCGCTCGAGCGCATCCGCGAACTTCCAGACGGCATCCGGGAAAACAGCGGCGCGCAGTTGCTGGAGCTGGTCAGTGCGGCTGCGGTCCCGAAGCCGCCTGCACCGCTGCCGCAGCGCCGGCGTCCGGACCCGGAGCAGGTCGAACAGGTGGCGCGCCTTGCGGATGTCACGCGTCGTATCGCCGGCTCACTCGAACTGCCACCGGAAATACTGGCAACTCGGCGCGAATTGGAACAGCTCGCCCGCGGCGTGCGCGAGGGAGCGCTAATGCGCGGCTGGCGCCGCGCGATCATCGGCGAGGAACTGCTGAAGGCGGTCTAGCCGCGGCGCGGGCTCTTGCGTGAACCCTTGCGCGCCTTCTTGCGTGCGGTCTTGCGTACGCTCGTGCGTGTCGCTTTGCGAGCAGGTGCCAGCCGCGCCTTTGCGCGTTGCTTCGCCTTCGGCCGCGCTTTGCCCCTCGCTTTGGCTTTGGCTTTGGCTTTGGCCTTAGTCTTGGGCTTGGGTTTGGGTTTGGGCTTACGTTTGGCCTTAGGTTTGGCTTTGGTCTTCGCCTTCGCCTTGCGCATTGGAGCCGACCTGGAAGCCGCGGTTGCCGGTGCGAGCACGGCGATCAGGCGCGCGGTCACTTCGTCCACCGGACCCTCCGCATCCACACTGCGCAGCAGGCCCTGCGCGCGGTAGTGCTCGATCAGCGGCCGCGTCTGCTCGTCATAAACCGCCAGCCGGCGCGTGACGGTCTGTTCGTTGTCGTCCGGGCGCTGCGTGAGCGCCGGCCCGGCGGCGCAGCTCGTGCAGTGGGTGATGCCAGGCGTGGCCGCGTCATGCACATTGTAGATCGTGCCGCAGTTCGGACAGGTCCGACGGCCGGAGATGCGCCGCGTAATCTCGCCATAATCCACGTTGAACAGCACCACGGCATCGAGCGGCTGGCCAATTGCCGCCAGCATCGACGCGAGTGAACGCGCCTGCGCGAGATTGCGCGGGAAGCCATCGAGGATGTAGCCGCCGGCGACGTCCATTTGCCCGAGCCGCTCGCGGATGATGGCGATGACGATCTCGTCTGACACCAGCGCGCCGGCGTCCATCGCCGCCGTGGCCTTGAGGCCGAGCGGCGTGCCGCGCGCCACCGCCGAGCGCAGCAGGTCGCCGGTGGAAATCTGTGGAACCCCAAAGCGCGCGACCAGCCGCTGCGCCTGGGTGCCTTTGCCCGAGCCGGGCGCACCTAACAGGACGATACGCATGTGCGACAAGGTACCGAGCACTCCGGGCGTGGTCAAACACCCGCTGCCGCGCCCGCTGCCTTGGGCTATCCTGCGCGTTCACCAGGTACCCCCAAGCCCGGAGAGCGAGCCATGTCCAGACCCAAGCCCCGCAACGCCGTCTATGCCCAGTCTGGAGGCGTCACCGCCGTCATCAATGCCTCGGCCTGCGGCGTAATCGAGACCGCGATGAAGCACCGCGCCCACATCGGCAAGGTCTATGCCGGGCGCGATGGCATCGTCGGGATCCTCACCGAGGACCTGATCGACGTCGGTGCCGAGGACCGCGCGACCATCCGGGCGCTGCGCCACACTCCCTCCGGTGCCTTTGGTTCCGCGCGCTTCAAGCTCAAGGGACTGGACCAGAACCGCGCCGAGTACGAGCGCCTGATCGAGGTGTTCCGTGCCCACGACATCGGCTATTTCTTCTACAACGGCGGCAACGACTCGATGGACACCGCGCACAAGGTGGCGCAGATCGGCACGCAACTGGGTTATCCGATCGCCTGCATCGGCGTGCCCAAGACGGTCGACAACGACCTGCCGCACACGGACTGTTGCCCGGGCTTCGGCTCGGTGGCCAAGTACATCGCGGTTTCGACGCTCGAGGGTGCGATGGACGTGGCCTCGATGGCGCGCACATCGACGCGGGTGTTCGTGCTCGAGGTGATGGGCCGCCATGCTGGCTGGATCGCGGCGGCGGGCGGATTGGCGGGCCACAAGGCCGGCGATGCGCCGCACATCATCCTGTTCCCGGAGATCGCGTTCGAGCGCGAGCAATTCCTGGCACGCGTGCAGCAGTGCGTCACCGACTACGGCTATTGCGTCATCGTGGTATCGGAGGGTGCGCACTACGCTGATGGTAAATTCCTCGCAGAGGCGGGCACCAAGGACGCCTTCGGCCACACCCAGCTGGGCGGCGTAGGCCCGGTGGTAGCCAACATGGTGCGCGAGGCGCACGGCTACAAATTCCACTGGGCGGTGGCCGACTACCTGCAGCGCGCCGCGCGCCACATCGCCTCGAAAGTCGACGTCGACCAGGCCTATGCGGTCGGCAAGGCGGCGGTTGAATATGCCGTGCAGGGCAAGCACGGCGTGATGCCGGCGATCAAACGGCTCTCGTCGAAGCCCTATCGCTGGAAGATCGTGCCGGTGCCGCTCGAGTCGGTGGCGAACGTCGAGAAGACGGTGCCCCGTCATTTCATTACTGCGGACGGCTTTGGCATCACGCCCGCCTGTCGCCGCTACCTCGAGCCGCTGATCGGCGGCGAGGACTACCCGCCCTATCGCAACGGCCTGCCCAGCTACGCGCGGCTGCGCGGCAAGGCCGTGCGGCGCAAGCTCAAGGGCGAATACACGCTCAAATGAACGAGCAGCAGCGCTTCGAGTCGCTCGAGATCAAGCTCATGCACCTTGAGGACACGGTCGCGGGACTCGGCTCGACCTGTGCTCACCAACAGCGCGAGCTGGCGGAACTGCGCGAGCGCCTGCGCGTTGTCAGCGAGCGGCTGGCAGGCTACGAAGATCTGGGCGGCGCCAGCGCGACCGCACACGAGCCGCCGCCTCACTACTGAGCGTACGCCGCCAGACCCGCCGGCTGAAATCAATGGCCGGTCGGCGGCTCGTGCTCGCGGTGATACCGGTGGATCGTCCACAGGTAGCTTTCCATCAGTGAATCCTTGCCCAGGGCCACCAGCACGTCATTGCGCCGGCTCTGCGTCGTGAAGCGCGCCAGGTCGAGCCGGGCGCGGGCGAAGTGCCGCAGCTGGTTACGGTATTGCCACAGCAGCTCGCGCGTCGCCATCTTGTTCTGGTGCAATTCCCAAGCGCCGAGCAGCACGGCCAGGAAGCCCATGCAGAAGGTGAGCAGGTTCTGCAGCGAGACGCCATAACCCAGTTGCTGACGATGCAGCGCCTCGCCGAACAGGAACAATGCAATGATCACCACCAGGATCACGCCGAGCAGCGTGTTGCGCAGCTGGCGGATGCGGCGGCTGCTCTGCTCAAGGCTGGCCACCTTGCGCGTGAAATAGCGGTGCTGGCTCTCGATCCATTGCTGCTCCACGCAGCGCAGCCGGCGCTCCTCCAGTTCGGCGTCGTTGGCTGCATGGAGGTCTGGCACTTCCACGCCGGCCAGCACGTAGCCGATCCAGCTGAAGCCGCGGAAGCGGTCGATGCCCGACAGCGACAGCACCTCGCTGGCATCGACGCGGTGATCGACGTTCGCAAGGCGCAGGTAGAACTTCACGCGCATCGTCTCGGCCAGTGCGCGGTAGGTCAGGTGCTTGGCAAACCAGTGGCGGCCGTGCAGCACGTAGTACAGGCCAAGGCTGGTGAACATGACCGCGAGGTAGGCGATCAGCACCAGTTTCGATTCAGTCAGCTTCTCGTAGGCGAGATAGGCAAGGCCCATCGTAAAGGTCATCACGCCGAACAGCCGGAACAACAGGTCGGAGCGCCGCTGGTAATGCACGGCCAGCGCATCGGCCTTGCCGTATTGCGCGTCGATGTCCTCGAGGCGCAGCCCTGCAGCGAGTGGCACATCGTCCGGGAGTACCGCGAGCAACGAATCGGGTGCTCCAAGACTCCCGTCCGCGTGCAGCTGCCGGTACTCGCGGTTGTACTGGTTCAGGGCCGCCAGCTGATGCACCAGCGGCGTGGGCATGGCTTGCTGCATCTGCAAGGTGTTGTCGCCGAGCCCCCGCAGGAAGCCAGGCGGGCGCATCTCGGCCGTGGCGTCGCCAGCGCCGCGCACCGCCGGCGCCCAGTAGACCAGCCGCTCGGCGGTATCGAGGTCCTCGGCGATATCAACCATGGCGATGTTGTCGGTTGACTGGTTGGCGTCGGTACGCACGCCGAGGAAGCGCAGCACGGTGTCGGCGGTGCCGCCGCTCAGCGCTGAAGGCTTGCCATCCCAAAGCGCGAGCAGCAGGCTGCTGCGGCGGATCAGCGTCTCGGTGAGGTTGGCGTACATGGCGTCGCGGCCAACCGCAATGTTGCCGGCCAGCGCGGGCGGCGGCGGCGCCAGTTCCGTGCAGCTGACCTCGGGCAGCGCCAGCAGTTCACGCAGCACGTTGAAGGTATCCGGGTCGAAGTCCGCGGCGTAATTCGCCAGCGGCATGGGCAGCACCGCTTCGACGCGCACCCCGAGTTCCAGCGCGGCCTGCGCGACCAGCAGGTCGGCGCCCTCGGCCATGCCGACCATGACGTGCAATTCCGTGTCTGGCAGGTGGCCGCGGATTTCCCGCACGAAGGAGCGCACCGCCTCGCGCAGGCGAGCGCGATCGGCGGGATGCAGGTCGCGATGACCCGACACGCCGACGATGAAAGGGGAATTGCCGGTGATGGAGTTCGCGCCTATGCCCACCGCAGTGATTGTATTACAGTCACCGGCCGCCGCGGACTTTGGGAATCATGGGCGCCAACAAGAATCTGCCCGGCATCGTCGCCATGGTCGTGGCGGCGGCGCTGTTCACCGTGATGGATGCCGGCATGAAGCTGCTGGCGCAGCATTATTCGCCCATGCAGGTCACGGCGCTGCGCAGCCTCGCCTCGTTCCCGCTGGTGTACGTCTACGTCGCCTGGCGCAGCTCCTTTGGCGCAATGCTGCGCGTGCGCTGGCCCTTACACATGGCGCGCGGCGCGCTGGCCGTGGTCATGCTGGCCACATTCGTCTACGGACTGCGGCAGCTGCCGATGACCGAGACCTACGCGATCTTCTACGTGGCGCCGCTCCTGATTACGGCGCTGTCGGTGCCGTTGCTGGGCGAGCGCGTCGGCGCTGCGCGCTGGCTCGCGATCGGCATCGGGCTCGCCGGCGTGCTGGTGGTGCTGCGACCCACCGGCGCAAACGTGCTGACGCTGGGCGGACTCGCGATCATCGCCTCAGCCGTCTGCTACACGATCTCGGCCATCGCGGTGCGCATACTCGGACGCACTGACTCGATGGAGAGCCTGATGTTCTGGCTGATCTCGATGCTGGCGTTGGGCTCCACGGTCCTCGCCTGGCCGCACTGGCAGCCGGTGCGCGCAAGCGATGCCTGGATCATTGTTGGTGTCGGCAGCACGGGTTTCTGCGGGCAGTGGGGCGTCACCTACGCCTTCAGGCATGGCGAAGTCTCCGCGATCGCGCCGTTCGAATACACTTCGCTCGTTTGGACGCTAGGACTCGACCGGCTGATCTGGCATACCGTCCCGGATGGCTACACGCTGCTCGGCGCTGCCATCATCATCGCCGCCGGACTGTTCCTCGTGCGGCGCGAACGCGTGCACGTGGAGGCCGAGCATCCGTAGCGCGCGCCAGCACGCCGTCACCATTGAGCTCGGCGGCGAAGCCCGCGTGACGGAGCCGCGTGGTCACTTCCCGCGCGAGTTCGCGCCCACGGCTTAGGCTGTTGGGCGCCCCGGTGTAGTGGAACAGCATGCCGCCAGGACGCAGCACCCGCGCCAGCTGCCCGTAGAAGAGCTGCGAATACAGTTCACCGGCGATCGCGAAGCGCGGCGGGTCGTGCAGGATGGCATCGACCGATCGGTCCGGCAGCGCGTGGATCTCCTGCGCGATGTCGCCCTGCGCGAGCTGCAGCGCAGGTCCCGGCGGTTCCTGCCAGGGACTATCGGGTGACCAGGGATTGAGCGAGCGCAGCCATAGCACGCCGGCGTGCTTTTCAAACGACAGTATTCGCGCCGCGCGGTCCTGCAGGCACCAGGCCGTGAAATAGCCGAGCCCGCCGCAGGTATCGAGCACCACCTTGCCGCGCGGAGCGATGAGCCCGACCTTGCGCTGCGCATCGGCGTACGGCGAGACCTTTGCGGTCGGCAGCATCTTGATGCCGTCGATCTCGAAAGTGGGCGGCCCCCAATCGGTGGGCACGAGCTTGAACAGCGAGGTCGTATAACACGCGACCGGTTCAAAGCCGCTCCCCGTCCAGTGATAGATCGTCCGCGGTTTGCAGCCCTCGGCGTAAGGAAAGGCGCGGCCCTCCCAGGTCCACGCGTCCAGGCCCAGGGCGACGGTGCTGCGCGTGCGCCCCAGGTCCAGCGTGCACTCGACCTGCGTGTGGCCCGCGGCGCGCGCGGCTAAAAGGGCCTCGCACTCGCGCTGCGTCAGGAGCGGTGTGGAGTTCAGGCGCACAGGGCCGCGATTTCCTGCTCGCCGAGCAGGCGCCATTGGCCCTTGGGCAGCTCGCCCAGCGCCAGGCTGCCGATGTGTACGCGCACCAGGCGCAACACCGCCACGCCACAGGCTTCCAGCAATCGTCGGATCTGCCGGTTGCGCCCCTCGACCAGCACGATCTCGAGCCAGGCATGCCGTGCACCGCTGCGCAGGCTGCGCGCCGCTTTCGCCCGCAGCCGTTCGCCATCGACCTCGACGCCCTGCGCCAATTGCTGCAGCAACCGGGCCGAGGGCAGCTGGTCGATCTGCACGTGATAGGTCTTGTCGGGCCCGGTTGCGGGCGAAGTGACACGCGCCGCCCAGGCCGGATCGTTGCTGAACAGCAGCAAGCCTTCGCTCGCCTTGTCGAGACGCCCGACGGGCGCGAGCCACGGCAGGCCCGCGCCCGCAAGGCACTGATACACCGTCGCCCTGCCCTGCTCGTCGCGCGTGGTCGTCACGAGGCCGCGCGGCTTGTTCAGCATCACCACCACGCGGCTTGCGGCGGCCATGTCTGCGCCGTCGATCGCCACCGCATCCACGCCGTCGCGCACGGGAAATTCCGGATCGTGCACCGCGCGGCCCTTGACCCGCACCCTGCCGGAGCGCACCCACGCCGCGGCCTCGCTGCGCGAGGCCAGTCCGAGCCTGGAAATGTGCCGCGCCACGCCGTGGCGCACCGGCTTACTGGCCATGCGACCTGCTAGAACCCGAGCTCGCCAAGCGCTGGATGGTCGGCAGGGCGCGGCCCGGCCGGCCAGTGGTACTTGCGCTCGCCCGGGGCGATGGGCGCGTCGTTGATGCTGGCGATGCGCCGCTGCATCAACCCCTCGGCGTCGAACTCCCAGTTCTCATTGCCGTAACTGCGAAACCACTGGCCGCTGTCGTCGTGCCACTCGTAGGCAAAACGTACCGCGATGCGGCCTTCACGAAACGCCCACAGCTCCTTGATGAGCCGATAGTCGAGTTCGCGCGCCCACTTGCGGCGCAGGAAGGCCTCGATGGCCGCGCGCCCCTGCAGGAATTCTGCGCGATTGCGCCAGCTGGAATCGGGCGTATAGGCGAGCGCCACCCGCGCAGGATCGCGGGAGTTCCAGGCATCTTCCGCCATGCGCACTTTCTGCACGGCGGTTTCAAGCGTGAACGGCGGCAATGGCGGTCTGCTCATGGGTCACTCCGCTGCAGTGGGGCATGGTGTTCCGGGCGACATGCTGGCATGCGCGGCCCTCATCATCCACAATCGCATGCCAGCGGGAGCACACAACAATGAAATACGTCTACACGCTCAGCAACCTGCATGCAGCCCTCGGCCGCGCCCTCGATCGCCTGCAACCGCTCCTGCTGCTGGCCACGCGCTGCTACGTGGGCTGGCAGTTCACGAAATCCGGCTGGCTCAAGTACACCTCGTGGGACACGACGCTCGGCCTGTTCCGCGACGAATACCACGTGCCATTGCTCCCGCCCGATGTCGCGGCCGTCATGGGCACCTGTGGCGAGCTGGGATTCCCGATCCTGCTGTACCTCGGGCTGTTCAGCCGGCTCGGCGCCCTGGGCACCCTATTCGTCAACGTGATGGCCGTGGTTTCCTATCGGCAGGTGCTGCTGTCGGAAGGTTTCGAGGCTGCGCTCGGCCAGCACGTGCTGTGGGGATTCATGCTGACCGTGCTGATCGTGTTCGGTCCCGGAAGGATTTCCCTGGATGCCTGGCTCGAGAGGCGCGCGCGCAAGGGCTGAAAACCGCCCCTGTGGTATATTGCGCGCCCCCGCGAACCAGGCCTTTGTAGACAGACTCTGTGGCGGGTGCAAAAAACTTAGAACTCGTTGATTTCCGGAGGATTTCCCATGGATGCCGCTAACTGGCTGTGGCTGGCCGTAATCGCCGGTTTGCTTGCCGTCGCCTACGGTGTGCTGTCGATGTTCTCGATCCTGCGGCTCAACGCCGGCAACGCCCGGATGCAGGAAATCGCGGCGGCCATCCAGGCCGGTGCCCAGGCCTACCTCAACCGCCAGTACACGACTATCGCGATGGTCGGCGCGGTGCTGTTCGTGGTGCTGGGTCTCGCGCTGAACTGGGTCCTGGCGGGCGGCTTCGCCGTCGGTGCTTTGTTCTCCGGACTGGCCGGCTACATCGGCATGAACATTTCGGTGCGCGCCAACGTGCGCACCGCGCAGGCGGCCACCACGGGCCTCAACGCCGCACTGCAGGTCGCATTTCGCGGCGGCGCGATCACCGGCATGCTGGTTGTGGGCCTGGGCCTGCTTGGCGTAGCGGGTTACTACATCTTTGCACGCCATTTTCTGGCGGGCACCGTCAACGGTGACGACGTGGCGCTGCATTCGCTGGTGGGCCTCGCATTCGGCGGCTCGCTGATCTCGATCTTCGCGCGTCTCGGTGGCGGCATCTTCACGAAGGGCGCCGACGTCGGTGCCGACCTGGTCGGCAAGGTCGAAGCCGGCATTCCCGAGGACGACCCGCGCAACCCGGCGGTGATTGCCGACAACGTCGGCGACAACGTCGGCGACTGTGCCGGCATGGCCGCCGACCTGTTCGAAACCTACGCGGTGACCATCGTCGCCACGATGGTGCTGGGCGGGTTGCTGCTCAAGGAAGCCGGCATGTCGGCCATCGTGTTCCCGCTGGCGCTCGGCGCCGCTTCGATCGTCTCCTCGATCATCGGCACCTTCTTCGTCAAGGTCTCGGATGGCGGCAAGATCATGAACGCGCTCTACAAGGGCGTGATCGTCGCCGCCGTGATATCGGCCGTGTTGTTCTGGTTCATCACCCGGCAGATCATGCCGGGCAACTTTGCCGCCATGTTCCGCTGCGAGCTGGTGGGGTTGGCGCTCACCGCAGCGCTGATCGTGATCACGGAGTACTACACCGCCACTGAATACAAGCCCGTGCAGCTGGTCGCCGCGGCCTCGCAGACCGGCCATGCGACCAACATCATCGCCGGGCTCGGCGTGTCGATGAAGTCGACCGCGCTGCCAGTGGTCGCGGTGTGCGCCGCGATCTTCGCCGCGAACGCGTTCGCGGGCCTGTACGGCATCGCGATCGCCGCCACCGCCATGCTCTCGCTGACCGGCATGATCGTCGCGCTCGACGCCTACGGCCCGATCACCGACAACGCCGGCGGCATTGCGGAGATGGCCAAGCTCGACAAGAAGGTGCGCGACATCACCGACCCGCTCGATGCGGTGGGCAACACCACCAAGGCCGTGACCAAGGGCTACGCCATCGGCTCGGCGGGACTCGCGGCGCTGGTGCTGTTCGCCGACTACACGCATAACCTCGAAACGCACCTCGCCAGCGTGGGCCGACCGATGGTCGGCTTCTCGCTGTCCGACCCGGCGGTGATCATCGGGCTGTTCATCGGCGGGCTCGTGCCTTACCTGTTCGGCGCGATGGCGATGGAGGCCGTGGGCCGCGCCGCCGGCTCCGTGGTCACCGAAGTGCGGCGCCAGTTCCGCGAGATCAAGGGCATCATGGAAGGCACGGCCAAGCCCGATTACTCGCGCGCGGTCGACCTGCTTACGCGCGCCGCAATCAAGGAGATGGTGATTCCCTCACTGCTGCCGATCCTGGTGCCGATCGTCGTCGCCTTCGGCATCAATGCGCTGATGGGCCCGGGCGAGGGCATCAAGGCGCTGGGCGGGCTACTGATCGGCACGATTGTCACGGGCCTGTTCGTGGCGATCTCGATGTGCACCGGCGGCGGTGCCTGGGACAACGCCAAAAAGTACATCGAAGAAGGCCACTTCGGCGGCAAGGGCTCCGAAGCGCACAAGGCCGCCGTCACCGGCGACACCGTCGGCGACCCCTACAAGGACACAGCCGGCCCGGCGATCAACCCGCTGATCAAGATCATCAACATCGTCGCGCTGTTGCTGGTGCCGCTGCTCTAGGGCTCGTTCACACCCAGGGGCTTGCTGCGGGCGGCCCGCACGCGGAGCAGCCAGCTCAGCACGTGCCGCGCCTGCGGGTCTCGCCAGCGCGGCAGCATCGCGGCCCGCAGGCTGGGAATGGGATTCGCACTGCGCGCCTCAACGTAGCGCGCCGTGGCGGACCAGCTGCTCGCGTAGCCCAGCAGTTCATCCAGCGACCAGTCGAGCTTCATGGTGAATGTGGGCACCGCGATTTCCGGTGCCGGAAACGCCAGCGTGCGATAACCCGTCTCGACCAGGTGCCGCTCGGGCGGCCAGTAAGGGCCCACTACGTTTTTGTAAAAGTTCTGAAAGAGCGCATCGCAGTACGGCTCCGAGATCGTAGCGATGCCATAGCACCAGACCACCAGCAACCCATCGGGCCTCAGCACGCGGCGCGCTTCAGCGTAAAAACGCGGCAGGTCGAACCAGTGCAGGGCCTGCGCCACCGTCACCAGGTCGCAGCTGCCGCTCGCGAGGCCGCTCTGCTCCGCCAGGGCAACGCGATAACTGATGCGCTCGTGCGCCGCCGCCTGCGCGAGCTGCCCGGCGCTGAGATCCGTGCCGATCACCGTGTGAAAGTGCGCGGCGAGGTCGAGTGAGGCCTGACCGCTGCCGCAGGCGCAATCCCAAACGCAATCGCAACCTGGCGCGGTCGCGGCCAGCCATTGATAGAGCGCAGCCGGGTAGCGCGGGCGGAAGGCCGCGTACTGGCTGGCTACGCTGGAGAAATGGTCCGCTGGCGAAGCACTGTTGCTCATCCGCGCTACTGGCTGTGCCGCGGCCTTGGCGCTAGCCCGCGATGTGCGCGAACGCATTGGCGATCGCCAGCCAGACCGCTGTGCCGCCGATGGTCCCACGCAGCAGGATCACCGCCGTCATGATTGCGCCACCCACCAGCCAGGCGGGATGCGGTTTGCCGCGCGTGCGCCAGTCGTAGACGATGCCGGCGACGATCAGCAGTTCGAGCAGCAGGCTCGGAACGATGCCGATCGCGAGCGGCGGCGGCGGCCCAAGACCCGGGCGCCTGCCAGGCCCGCCGCCCGCGATGAGCACGAAGAACACCCGCGCCATGGCTGCCTGCAACAGCGAAATCGTGGCCAGCAACATCAACCGCCTGTGCCACTCCGTCCGGCGAATGTTGGCAATGGCTGCGACAATGAAACCGGCGAACAGGGTGATGGCGCTCACCGGCAGTATCGAGAAGGCGCGCGCCCGGTCGCCGTAGCCGGCAGCCAGCTGCACATTCAGTGACAAAACCTCCGCCGCAAGGCCTGTAAACACCAGCGCCGTGGCGAGCGAAATGCCAGCCAGGCCGAAGGCGCGATGCGCGGCCATGCGTCCCTGCTCGGCATGGCGCGCCTGCACCAGGAACAGCAGCGTCCAGGCCGAGAACAGGAAGCCGTGGACGTGCAGCAACGCCGGCCCGATGAAAGTGCCCGGGATTAGCTGCAGCCAATAGGTCGGCGCAAAGCCGCCGAATGCAATCAGCACGCAGGCCGCAGCCATCCACACGTAAAAGCGGCCCGTGCCTTTCATGCCGGCGACGCTGTTCATGGCGCCTGCCGGTGGGGTGTGTTCAGCAATTCAGTCAGCATGACGACCTCCGCGGAAACCATGGAACGCAAAGTCGGTTCGAGCTGGGGGGCCCAGAGCGGCGAGTGCAGGTACGGCAGAGGCCGGCCGCTGGCCAGGTCTTCCGGGCTCACCGCACCAACGTGCAGCAGCACGGACCGCACGCCCGCGCGGCCGTACTGTGAAAAATCTTCCGCGCCCATCTGCTGCGGCATCTCACGCACGCTGTCGGGGCCGAGATCGCGCTGCAGCGCCGCGACCAGACGGGCCGTGGTGGCGGGATCGTTGTACACCGTGTCGGCACTGTCGTAGACCTTGAAGCGCGGCAGCTGCGGCGCATTCCCGGCAGTCGCTTCCGCATCCACCTGCCGCTTGATCGCAGCGAGCACGTGTTCACGCACGGCCGCATCGAAGGTGCGCACCGTCAGCAGCATGCGGACCTCATCGGGGATGATATTTGGGGCCGTGCCACCGTTAATGGCGCCAACCGTCACGACCGCCGGCGAAAGCGTGTTGGTCTCGCGCGAGACCACGGTCTGGATACCGAGTATCGCGCGCGCCGCGATCACGATCGGATCGATCGCCAGATGCGGGTAGGCGCCGTGCCCGCCACGGCCGTAGATGACGATCTCGATAGAGTCGACAGCGGCGCGGAAATAGCCGGCGTGGAAGCCGACCACGCCTGACGGGAGCGTCGGTTCGTCGTGCATGCCGATCGCGAAATCGGGCTTCGGGAAGCGCGTGAACAGGCCGTCGGCCAGCATGGCCGCTGCACCGTCGCCGAGTTCCTCGGCGGGTTGCCCGACCAGCATCAACGTGCCGTGCCAGCGATTGCGCCACTGTGCCATCAGCTTTGCAGTGCCGTACCAGGCCGCCATGTGCAGGTCGTGGCCGCAGGCGTGCGCCACGTGCACGCTCGCGCCTCGGGCATCGACCGCGGTCGCCGTGCTCGCGAATGGCAACCCGGTCTTCTCTTCGATGGGCAGCGCATCCAGTTCGGTGCGCAGCATGACCGTCGGGCCGGGCCCATTGCGCAGTATTGCTACCAGGCCCGTCTTGCCGACGCCTGTGGTGACCTCGTAACCGAGCGGCTGCAGCTTCGCCGCCAGCGTCGCCGAGGTCTGCCGCTCCTGAAAACCAAGCTCCGGATGCTGGTGCAGGTCCTTGTACAGCACCTCGAGTTCGGGTTCGAGCGCCGCCACTTCCGATACTCCGGCGCGCGCCTGGGCGCCTGCCATTGCGTCCGCGGGCAGCGTGGCCGCCATCGCAGCGGCGAACGCGATGGGCAGCCACGGCACATATGACATTTTCATCGCACACCCACCTGTCCGCGCACCGATTCGATCAACCGCGCGGGGTCGTAGCCTATGCCGTCCTTGAATACGAGTTCGACATTTTCGATATCCGCGATCTGCTGCGCCGGATCGCCCTTCACGAGCACCAGGTTCGCGCGCTTGCCAGACGCCAGCGTACCGATGTCTGCCTCGCGCCCGAGGTAGCGCGCACCGTTTTGCGTGGCGATGTGGATTGCGGCCACGGGAGTGAACCCGGCTTCCACCAGCAGCTCGATTTCACGCTGGTTGCCAAAGCCCGGCAGTACGCCACCGCTCCCAGTCGGATCGGGACCGGCCAGCAACAGGCCGCCCGCAGCCGCGAAGGCACGTTCGAAATCCATCTCCTTGCGGAACAGCGCCACGCTGGCCGCATCGCTCGGATTGAGCGAGGCGCGTTCGGTCAGGTAACTCTCGCGGGCGCCGGATGACATCGCCAACAGCGTGCGTCGCTGTGGCGGCGGGCGGCCTGGCACGTACAGCTCGAACACCGGCAAGGTCGAGGTCACCGCGACATGGTTCGAGACCAGCAGATTGATCAGGCCCTGCACGCCCGCCCCGTCGATCGCCTGCGCCTGCCAGGACGCGTCCAGGTCGCGGCCGCGCGGACACACATCGGCTTTCTTGCCGGCCACGAATTCGCTGTCGGTGTACACCGGCCCGTGTTCGAAGTCGTCGATGCCCGCCGCCACCGCCTCGGGCCAGGTGACCGAACACAGATGCCCGGTGATCTTCATGCCGCGCTGGTGGGCCGCTGCCGCGGCCGCAGCGAGCTCGTCGCGCGTGATATTCATGTAGGCCTTGAACGAGGTCATGCCCGACTCGGCCCAGAAGGCGACGAAGCGGCGCGCGTCATCGGCGCCCTTGAGTTCACGCATCTGCGCAAATGGCGTAGGCCCGCCTTCCATGTACGGTGCGGTCAGGGCGACGTCGGGGCCCGGCATCAACCCTGCTTCGATGCGATCGTGCACCTTGAGATCGGTGTAGGGCTCGATGCTGCCGGTGGTGCGCAGCGTCGTAACGCCACCGGCGAGATAAAGGCGTGGCGCGGTAAAGGCGATCTCGTTGACCTGGAGCCCTGGCTCAGCACTCCTGCCGTCGCCACGCTGCAGCGCATTCGAGGCGGAGTAAAAGAAATGATCGTGCATGCTGACCAGGCCCGGCAGCACGGTGTAGCCCGGGTAATCGTGCAACTGGGCGCCCGCAGGCACAGCCGTGCTGGCCGCGGGCCCGATCGCGCCAATGCGCCCGCGCTCGAACACGACCGTCTGGTCCGCGCGCGGCGCCGAGCCCGTGCCATCGATGACATTGACGTGCCGCAGCGCGATGAGCGGCGCTGATGTTGCTACAAACGGCAGCACCTCCGGCCCGGGCGCGGGCAATGGCACGGCTCCAGCCAGGGCAAACTCGCTGCTCACCGACGCGGCGCCCAGCAGGGCCATGATCCAGATCCTGTTCATCGACGATTTCCTCGAGATCAATGCAGGCCGGCACTGGTGGTCAGGTAGACCGCATAGGTGCCGAGCCAATGCCCGCCATCGTAGTACTGGCCAGTTACCGCCGGCAGCGCCGCGTCGCGATGCGCGCGCGCGGCAGCTACAAGCACGGCGACGCGGCCGTCAGCTTGCGGCAGCGCGTACGCTATGCCCTCGAGCATCCACGCGCGGCTGAGGTTGAGGCCATCGATATGCGCGAGCTTCGGATCGGATCGATCGGTGACCACCGCCGGCGACAGCCAGGGAACGCCGCCACGCCGCGGCATGCCTGGCAGGAACGCCGTCAGCCAACGCGCATACGAGCTGCGATCCATCACCCGGCGCATGAAATCCGCCTCCGCCAGACAGGGCGAAAGAAAATCCTCGCCCGAGGGCTCGAAGTTCAGCGGGCAGGCGCGATCAGCAGCGTAGAAGCGACGGGCCGCATCGGACAGCGCGGCGCGCATCGGCGCGTCGCCCGCCGCGCTGGCCCAGTCCCACACCAGGCCGAATGCGAATGCGGTCTGGTCATGCTCGCCGATGCGAATGGCATAATGGAGCTTCGGGAGCCAGCTGCGAAATCGCGTTGCCACCTCGCTCTCCAGCGGCCGCAGTGTCGCAAGCCACAGCTGCGCCTGCGGGTCTTGCCATTGGCGCAGCTCGGCGCACAGTTGCAGCAGCCAGGCCAGGCCGTAGGGACGCTCGAAGGAGGCGCGGTCGGCGCGCTGCATATAGGCCACTTCGCCGGCGATGTTGGCCGGCGTCAGGCTGCGGGCAAGTTCGGTGCGCGCGGCCGCAGCAAAGGGCGCATCCGGGAACGAGCGCAGCAGCCGCACCAGCAGCCAGTGCCCATGCACGTCCGAGTGCCAGTCGAGACAGCCATAGAAAGCCGGCGTCAATTCATGCGGCGCACGCACGTCGGCATCGCCGTCAAGCGTGTGGCTGATGTGGTTGGGATATTCCTGGTGCAGGCACTTGAGCGCGAGGCCGGCAAAACGCGCCGCGGCCGACGCATCCAGCGGGCCATAGTCCGCCGCATACACGGCCGTCGCGGACATCGCGCACACCGATAGCGTGAGAGTCATCACAATGCCGCCGACTCGATCCATGCGCTTGCCTGTTGCGGTAGCCCGCGGACCATTCTGCAACAACCGCTACGCCACGCGATAGCTGCGCGCGCAGCCGGCACTGGCCGAGTGACGCGCGTTGTGCGAGGCTTGCAACATGCGGCTTCGGTCGCGCGTAAGGATTTCAATCTGCGATGACTAACGGTACCCCGCCGGGCGGTGGCCCGGGGTTGCGTCGTGCACTCGGCACTTTCGACCTGGTGCTGCTCAATATTGCCGCGATTGTCGGCCTGCGTTGGCTGTCGACCGCGGCCCAGCTCGGGCCAGCCAGCCTCACGCTGTGGATCATCGCCTTCGTGCTGTTCTTCGTCCCCTCGGCGCTGACCGTGCAGGAACTCAGCTCGCGCATCCCGCATGTCGGCGGGCTCTATCGCTGGACGCAGTCCGCCTTCGGCGACACGCACGGATTCCTGGCCGGCTGGGCGTACTGGGTGTCGAACCTGGTCTTCTTTCCGTCGGTGCTGCTGTTCGTATCCGGAGTCATCCTGCACGTGGCCGGCCCTTCGTGGCGCTCGCTGGCGGAGAACCCCGTGTACAACGGCCTGTTCTGCCTGGCACTGCTATGGTCGGTCACTTTCCTGAACATCCTCGGGCTGCGACGCGCCAAGTGGCTGCAGAACATCGGCGGACTGGCCTCGATCGCCATTGGCGCACAGGTGCTGATCGGCGGCGCCCTGGCCTGGTGGCGCTTCGGCTCGGCGACACACGTCAGCCTGGCCAGCCTGGCGCCCGACCTCAATTCGCTCCCGACGCTTAACACCTTTGCCATCCTGATCCTCGCCTTCGTGGGCCTCGAGCTGGGCCCGATACTCGGCGATGAAATCCGCAATCCGGCGCGCTCGATCCGGCGCGCGATCCTCATCTCCGGCGTAGTGATCACGATCATCTACGTCGCCGGCACCGCATCGCTCCTCGTGGCATTGCCGGCCAGCCAGATCGGCGTGATCAGCGGCATCCCGGAAGCCATGGAGGCCACGGGAGCGCGCATCGGCATGCCAATGTTCGGCCCGGTCGCCGCAGCGCTGCTGGCCCTGACCAGCGCCGGGGGCCTTGGCGCCTGGGTCACGGGCACCGCGCGCCTGCCCTTTGTGATGGGACTGGGCCATTACCTGCCTGGACGGCTGGGGGCGATTCACCCACGGCATGGCACGCCGCACGTGGCGCTGCTGGTGCAGGCCGCCGCGACCTCGGTGGTGCTGCTGGCCGCCATCTCGGGCTCCACGGTGCACGAAGCCTACCTGCTGCTGATCGACATGACCGCGGCGCTCAGCTGCGCCGTGTGGGTCTACATATTCGCGGCACTGCCGGTGCTGCGGCGGCGCGGGGTCGGCGACCGCGAGGAAGTGGCGCTGATTCCCGGCGGGCCGCGTGTGGGCTGGATGGTGGCATGGCTCGGCGTGCTGGCCACGACCTTCGCCACGGTCGTATCGCTGATTCCGCCTGAGGGCAGCGCGCACCCCACGCTGTTTCTCATCAAGGGCGCGGGCGGCTGCATACTGGTGTTCGCCGTTGGCTTGGCTGTCTGCCACCGGGGCCGCGCGCGCATGCTGCACGCGGATGCCGCCGCCGGCAATTGATTTGACCGCAAGCGCCGGGGTGTCCGCGCCCACGCCCTGCGCTAGAGTTCCGCCATGAAGGAACAGCTCACCACCAACTTTCGCGATCCGCGCTGGGCCGCGGTGCTCGCGCGGGATGTCGCGCAGGACGGCCGCTTCGTCTATTCAGTGCGGACCACCGGCGTGTACTGCCGGCCCTCCTGCCCGTCGCGGCGCGCGCGGCCGGAGAACGTGGCCTTCCACGCGGATTGCACGGCGGCCGAGGCCGCCGGCTTCCGGGCCTGCAAGCGCTGCCGGCCGGGCCAAGCGCCAGCGGCCGAAGCGCGCGCGGCGCTCATGGCGCGTATTTGCCGTTACATCGAATTGGCGCCTGAGCCGCCGCGGCTCGCCGCGCTGGCGCGCCAGGCCCGTATGAGCCCGTTTTACTTCCAGCGCGTGTTCAAGGCCATGGTCGGCCTGAGCCCCCGCGCCTACGCGCTGGCGCACCGCAGCCAGCGCGTGCGCGGCGAACTGCGGCGCGCCGGCACCGTGACGCAGGCCATCCTGGACGCGGGCTTCAACTCCGGCGGACGCTTCTAC
Source organism: Gammaproteobacteria bacterium (assembly GCA_025359205.1). Taxonomy (GTDB): domain Bacteria; phylum Pseudomonadota; class Gammaproteobacteria; order Steroidobacterales; family Steroidobacteraceae; genus FEN-1191. The sequence goes on along the minus strand of JANYHD010000035.1, from coordinate 46,108 downwards.
GCCACCTCCAACGCCGTACTCGGCATGACGCCACGCGCGTTTCGCGCCGGCGGCGCGCACACGGCAATCCGCTTCGCCGTGGGCGATTGTGCGCTGGGCGTGGTGCTGGTTGCGCAGAGCGACAAGGGCATCTGCGCGATCCTGCTGGGCGCAGACCCCGAAGCGCTGCTGCGCGAGCTGCAGGACCGCTTCCCGCGCGCCGAGCTACTGGGCGGCGACGCAGGTTTCGAGCGTTGCGTGGCCGCGGTGGTGAAATTTGTCGACGCACCCGCCACCGGGCTGAGGCTGCCGCTGGACGTGCGCGGCACAGTGTTCCAGCAGCGCGTCTGGCAGGCGCTGCGCGCCATCCCAGCCGGCACCCGGGTCAGCTATGCCGATGTTGCCCGGCGCATCGGCGCGCCGCGCTCGGCGCGCGCAGTGGCCCGGGCCTGCGCGGCGAACACGCTGGCTGTCGCCATACCATGCCACCGGGTGGTGCGCACCGACGGCGCGCTGTCCGGGTATCGCTGGGGCATCCAGCGCAAGCGCGCGCTGCTCGAGCGGGAGAGTGGCGCGAAGGCCGGGTAGAATCGGCGCATGTCCAGCGCCGTGCCATGCCAGCGGCATTCATTTCGTACGCGCCTGGCGTGCCTGCTTGGCGCCTGCCTGGCGCTGAGCAGCGGCGTACTGATCGCCGCGGGCCGTTCGCCGCCGCCACTCGCGCAGATGGCGGCGCCGCGCGCCGGCGATCGCATCCTGGTCATCGCACCACACCCTGACGACGAGACCCTTTGCTGTGGCGGCTACCTGCAGCAGGCGGTCGCGGCCGGCGCGACTGTCGGGATCGTGTGGATGACGGCCGGCGACAGCTTCGAGATCGACGCCATCGTCACCGAACGCACGCTGCGCCCGAAGGGCGCAGGGCTGGAAAAACTGGGCGTGCAGCGCATGGTCGAGGCGCACGCGGCAGCGGACCGGCTCGGCGTGCCACGCGCGCAGCAATACCTGCTGGGCTTTCCCGACCGCGACCTGCGCGTACTGCTGCGCGGGCCGGCCAGCACGCCGCTCCGCTCCCGCTACACGGGCGTGAGCGCCGTTCCGTATGCCGAAGCCCTGCATCCAGGCAGCGCGTACACGGGCGCCGCGCTGCGACGCAATCTCCAGGAAGTCATCGAACGCTTTGCCCCCACGATCGTGCTGGCGGCAGCACCACAGGACCGGCACCCGGATCACAGCGCGAGCGGCGCACTGGCCGTCGATCTGGTGCGCGCGGCTTCCACGCGGGCGAAGCTCTACTACTGGATCGTGCACGGCGGGCACGAATGGCCCGCGCCTCGCGGCCTGCATCGCGAGCGAGCGCTCCTGCCACCGCGCATCGCCAGGGACCTCGCGTGGGAACGCCTGCCGCTCAGTGACGCCCAGGTGGCAGGCAAGCTCGCGGCGCTGGGTGAACACCGCACGCAGCTGCGCGTGATGCGCCGCTTTCTCGAGGCCTTCGTCCGCAACGACGAAATCTACGCGCCGGCGCCGTAGGCCCTAGGCCGCGATCGGCAGCGGCGCGGGCCGGCCCAGGGCGTAGCCCTGCATGAAGTCCACGCCGATCGCGCGCGCCGCATCGACCGAGGCCGAGTCTTCGACCTGCTCCGCGATCACCTTGAAGTTGAGCGTGCGCGCCAGCTTGATCATCGCGGTCACCATCGCCTGGTTGACCGAATCGCGCGCCAGGTTGCGCATGAACGAGCCGTCGATCTTGAGGAAATCGACCGCGAGGAACTTGAGATTCGAGAACGAACCCAGGCCGCTGCCAAAATTGTCGAGCGCGAAGCGGCACCCCATGCCGTGCAGCACGCCGATGAAACGGCGCGCGTGTTCCATGTTGGCGATCACCGCGCTCTCGGCGATCTCGAAGCACACCTGCGCCGGGTTCGCGCCGGTGGCGTCGAAGCATTCGACCACGAACTCGAGGAACTGCGCATCGGCGAGGGTCTGGCCCGAGATGTTGATGCCGATGCTGCGCCTGGCCGGCAGCGTGATCGCGCCGCGGCCGAGCGCGTCGAAGGTAGTCTGCACGATCTGCCGGTCGATCAGGCCCATCAGGCGATAACGCTCGGCGGCCTGCAGGAAGTCCGTGGGCGAGACGTGCTCGCCAGCCTCGTTGCGCAGCCGCACCAGCACTTCCATGGCCGGGCCGGCATCGCCGTCGCCATAAGCGGCGACGATCGGCTGGCAGTAGAGTTCGAAGCGGTGCTCCTTGAGCGCGCGCTGCAGCAACTGCAGCCAGTGAATCTCGCCGCTCTGGCGCGCGAACAGTTCGTCGCGCGCCGAATAAACCGTCACGTGATTGCCCTGGCGCTTGGCCTGGTAGCAGGCCGAGTCGGCTGCGGCGAGCACTTCCTCGATGCTGGCCGCGTCCTTCGAGATCTCCACCAGGCCAATGCTGGCGCCGACGTTGAAGATGCGGTCGCGCCACACGAAGCGATGGTCGGCGACCTTGCGGCACACGTCATCGGCAATCTGGCGCGCCTTGTCGAGCGGACAACCCATCAGCAACAGGCCGAACTCGTCGCCGCCCAGCCGGCCGACGGTATCGGAGTCGCGTACCCCACCGCGCACCAGCTTGGCGATATCGCGCAGCAGGCTGTCGCCCGCCTGGTGGCCACTGGTGTCGTTGATTGCCTTGAAGCGGTCGAGATCGAGATAGCACAGCACATGGTTGCCGTCGCCCCGCCGCGTGCCCTCGACAGCTTCCTGCAGCCGGCGTTCGAACTCGCGCCGGTTGACGAGGCCGGTGAGTGCATCGTGCGCGGCCTGGTATGAAATCTGCCGCGTCAGGCCACGCGACTCGGTGACGTCGTGCAGCAGCAGCACGGCGCCCGTCTGATCACCCACTTCGTCGCGCAACGGCGCTGCCGTCACCTCGATCAGCCGCTCGGCCGACTCCGACCCGAACACCAGCGGCCGGCGGCCCAGGTTCAGCGGCGTGCCCGCGGTCAGCGCCTGGTGCACAGGCTCGGCCAGGAGCTTGCGGTCGGCCTCGCTGGCGTGGCGCGCCAGCTCGTCCAGGCCCAAGCCGGCAGCGGACTCGACCGGCACGCCCAGGAGCGCTGCGGCCGCGGGATTCAGGTATTCAACGCGGGCGTGCAGATCGACCGTCACCACCGCGCCGGGCAGGGCCTCGAGCGTGGCGCGCGAGCGCGAGCGCGTCGCGGACGGAGCGCCGAGGGCGGCCATGGTCTGCGTGGGCAGCACCTCCACGCCCACGATCAGCAGCGCCTGCTGTCCGGCGTGCCCGATCGGCCAGGCGCTGAGCTCGAGGCGCGCATGCTGCCCCTGCAGGCCCAGCAAATCGACTTCGTAGCGTGCGGCGGCCGCTTCGCCGGCCAGGTGGTGACGGATGTTGTCGCCCACCAGTTCGGCGTACTCGGGCGGCACCAGGTCTTCGAGGCGCCGGCCGACCAGTTCGGCAGGCTGCGCGCCGATCAGCTGCGCGAACTGCGGATTGGCGTAGAGAATGCCGGTCTTCCCGTGGATGAGCACGGCCTCGTGCAGGCGATCGCCGAGCTCGCTCACGGGCGCTGGCGGCGCGGGTTGCGCTTCGGGCTCTGCGGCAACGGACGCACGCGTCAGCAGGTGATTGACCACCGTCACGAGTCCTGTGACTTCGCGCTGGTCGGTCGCGAGTTCGACGCGACCGCGGAGCGAGCCGCCGACGGCGATGCGATGCAGCTGGCGCGTCAGTTCCTCGAGCGCGCTGCGCTGACGGCGCTGCATCACATACAGCACCAGCAGCGCGGCCGCAAGCAGCGCGAACAACAGGCAAAATAACGCCAGGATCGACATGGAGCTGCTGCGGTTCCCTCTTTGATAACAGCCGCGGCAGCATAGCCCAGCGGGTGGTCGCACCGGAGGGCGAATTCACCATATGATGACGACTTTGTTGCGCTTCGCCGCCCGCATTTCCAGGGCGACGCCAGCCGTGAATTAAGTAAAGCTTGCTATCATTGCAACCCCCATGACCAACGCTCACGCCGCCCTCGACCAGATGATCGCCCAGCAGGTGCGCACCTGGGAGGTGCTCGACATCCGCACGCTCGACGCGATGCACGCCGTGCCGCGCGAGCCGTTCGTGCCGGCAGCCTGGCGCACGCTGGCCTACGCCGACTGCGCGCTGCCCCTGCCTTGCGGCAAACACATGCTCACGCCGATGCTCGCCGGCCGCATGCTGCAGTCACTGGGCGTGCGCCAGGGCGAACAGGTGCTCGAGATCGGCACTGGCTCGGGCTACCTCTCCGCCTGCCTCGCCGCGCTGGGCGGCCGCGTGCAATCACTCGAGCTGCACGCCGAGATCGCGACCCAGGCGCGCGCCAACCTGCGTACTGCCGGCGCCGGCAGCGTCGAGGTGACCACCGCCGATGGCGCAGCGCTGATGAGCGAAACCGCCTACGACGCGATCGTGCTCACCGCCTCGCTCCCGATCTACGAGCCACGTTTCGAGCGTGCGCTCAAGTACGGCGGCCGGCTGTTCGTGGTGGTGGGCACAGGCCCGGTCATGGAAGCGCGGCTGATCAGGCGGCTGGGGCCCGCCGAGTACAGCTCGCGGGTGCTGTTCGAGACCAGCCTCGAGGCGCTCGAGAACGTCCCGGTCCCGACTTCATTCCGGTTTTGACGATGGATGTTGTAACCCAGATCGACCCTGCGGGGTTAAAAGCCAGGATGGACGCCCGCCAGGAATACTGCCTGCTCGACGTGCGCGAACCCTGGGAAGTGGCCCAAGCCGGCCTCCCGGGGAGCGTGTGCATCCCATTGCATGAAATTCCCTCCCGGCTCGAGGAACTTGACGCAGGCACGGAGATCATTGTGATGTGCCAGGTTGGGGCGCGCAGCCAGCGGGCGGCAGAGTTCCTCGCAGCCCGCGGTTTCGGCCGGGTGTGCAACCTGCGGGGCGGCATCGCGGCCTGGGCCCGCGAGTTCGATCCCGGCCTGGATCCCGGTTGACAGCAGCGTTCCGCAATAACAGCAACGACAAACCCATGGATGTATCGCGCATGAATCGCAATTGGCTGACTGCCCTAGCACTGAGCTGCGCCGCCAGCGCCGCCAGCGCCGAAGACCTGCAGACCGTCTACGACCACGCACTCTCGGCCGATCCCACCATGCAGCAGGCCGAGGCCCTGCATATGGCGATCCGTGAAACGCGCACGCAGGCGATACTGAACATGCTGCCGCTCAATGCCAGCGCCAGCAAGAACTGGACGGGCGTGGCGAGCGTGCGGCAAAGCACGCCGGCCCTGGCCAACCTGAACCTGCAGGTCAACCTGTTTTCATGGGACAACTGGGTTGCGCTCAAAGCAGCAAATAGCACGGTCGCGCAGGGCGAGGCCAACTACCTCGCAGCTCGCGAGGACCTGATCTCACGCGTCGCACTGGTGTATTTTGGCGTGCTCGGCGCGCAGGACACGCTGGCCGCGCAGGAAAGCGCGCTGCGCTCCGTGACGCGCCAGCTCGAGCAGGCCGAACGGCGCTACGACGTCGGCCTGATCGCCATCACCGACGTGCAGATCGCGCGCGCGGCGCGCGACAGCGGCTACGCTGCCGTGATCGCGGCCAAGCGCGCCCTGGCCAGCGCCGAGGAGCAGCTGCGCGCCGTCACCGGCGAGAAGTACCGGCAGCTGTCGACCCCGGGCGATGGCATGCCACTGCTCGCACCCGATCCGGCCAGTGAAGACGCCTGGGTCACCACCGCGCTCAGCCAGAACGCCAACTTGATAGCCAGCCGCCTGTCAGCGGACATCGCACGCGACAACTATCTCACCGCGATCGGCGGGCACCTGCCGCAGATCAACGCTTCCGCTTCGCGCACCTGGGATCTCAGCAATTCCAATACCACCAACGTCCCCAATCCGCTGACTGGGTTCAGCACCGACACCAAGGACATCATCTGGTCAGTCGGCGTAACCGTGCCGCTGTTCAGCGCCGGCGCCACGCAATCACACGTGCGCCAGACCCGCTACCTGTGGAATGCCAGCAAGGCCGGTTATGAGAGCGCGCTGCGCCAGACCGAACAGCTGGCGCGCGACTCCTACCAGGGCGTGATCAGCCAGATCGCGCAGGTCGGCGCGCTCAAGCAGGCCGTGGAGTCGAACAAGATTTCGCTGCAGGCAACCGAGGCGGGCTACGAGGTCGGCACCAAGACAGCCATCGACGTGCTGAGCGCCCGCCAGCTGCTGGTGCAGGCGCAGACCAACTATGCGCAGGCCAAGTACGGCTACCTGAACAACATCATTGCGCTGCGCCTCGCGGCCGGGAATCTCGATCGGGCGACAATCGCGCAGATCAACAACTGGCTGGCGGAACCCGCGCCGCCGGTGCCTGAGAGCGACCCCGGCAGCCCGGCACCTGCCAACCCAGCGCCTGCCAGCCCGGCGCCGGCCGATCCCGCAACGGCTAGCCCGGCGACTGCGGCCCCGGCAGCGGCGCCAGGCGCTCCCTGACGAGCGCCAGCACCGCCTCGAGCGCGCCGCGATTGGCCATCAGCGTGGCCAGAGCTGCAGCGCCCATCCGGGCGCATGCCTCCGGATCCGCCAGCAGCGCCAGCACCGCGGCGCCGAGCCCGGCGGCGTCATACACAATCCGCATGCCGCCTTTATCCTCGAGCGCTCGCGCGATATCCGGCGCATTGCCCTGCGACGGGCCGGCAAGCGTCGCCACGCCGAGCGCGGCGGGCTCGAGCAGGTTGTGGCCGCCGATCGGCGCGAGGCTGCCAGCGACAAAGGCCACATCGGCCGCCGCGTAGAAATTCTCCAGCTCGCCAATCGTGTCGAGCAGCAGCACAGCGGCAGCCGCCGCGGCCGCGGCCGTGCCGGCAGGATCCGCCGTGACCTCGCTGTGACGCAGCCAACGCATGCCGCTGCGCGCGAGCAGCGCTGCGACCTCATCGAAACGCGGCCGGTGCCGCGGCGCGAGCACCAGCAGCGCAGCCGACCACTGGGCGCGCACCGCCGCATGGGCAGCCAGCGCCGCCGCCTCCTCGCCCGCGTGCGTGCTGCCCGCCACCCACAGTGGCCGAGCGGCGGCGTAACGTGCGCGCAACGCCTTGCCGCTCGCGCGCGCAGCGACTGAAGCGCTGCGCTCGAACTTGAGGTTGCCGGCAACCCGTACGCGCGCTGCCGGCACACCCAGCGCCCTGAAGCGCGCCGCATCCGCCGCGGTCTGCGCCGCAACGTCAATCGAGCCCGCCAACGCGGGCTGCAGCAGCGCGCCAAAGCGCGACCAGCGTGACTCGCTGCGCGCCGACAGGCGTGCGCTGGCGATGACTACCGGTACGCGTGCGCGCGCGCATTCATTGAGCAGGTTGGGCCACAGCTCGGTCTCCATGATCACGAGCAAGGCCGGCCGCAGTCGGCGCAGCGACCCGCGCACGCTCCAGGGCAGGTCGTAGGGCGCGTAGCGCGCAGCGACGCTCGCGCCGAAGGCGGCCCGCGCGCGCGCGCGCCCCGCCGGCGTGGCGCTCGTCACCGCAAGCGGCAGCCCTGGCCATTCACGCTGCAGCGCTGCCACCAGCACGGAGGCTGCCTGCACCTCGCCGACCGATACCGCGTGCAGCCACACACCGCGCGCATTTCCCGGCAGCGACGCACCCCGGCCCAGGCGCTCGCCCCAGCCACGCCAATAGTCACGCTCGCGCAGGCCGCGCCAGAGCACTGCGCAGCTTGCCAGCGGCAGCGCCAGCAGCACCAGCAGCGTGTAGAGCCGGCGCGCCACTCAGCTGTTCTGCAGCGCCGGATATTGCCGCAGCTCGATCGCAGTCGCCAGGTAACTGTCGAGCAGCATCTGCCAGTCGGCCACGCCGAAGCGCTCGGCTCCGGCTCCGGCAGTCAATTTCAGCAGCGAGCGTTGCAACCGCACCAGGTTTGCGTCGCTCCACCAACCCGGCGGGCGCAGCGAACCGCGGTCGAAGTCGATGACCCAGATTTCATCCTCGCTCTCGCCCAGCAGAATGTTGTGTGCGTTCAAATCCGCGTGGCAGATGCCGCGCGCATGGAAATGCCGCAGGCACCTGCCTATGGCCATCCAGGTTGCCAGTGGTAGCGGCGCGGCGCCGATAGCCTGCGCCAGCGAGCGTGCGCGCGGAATCCGCTGCACCAGCAGGTCGGCGGTGTAGGTGCGGCCGCTGCGCCGGTAACCGGCGGCGATGGGCATCGGCACCGGCAGTCCCGCACGGTGCATGTGGTACAGCAGGTGCCACTCGCGAAACGAGCGCGTGCGCTCGGCGCCGCGCCACCAGTAGCGATCGGCCACGAGGCGTGCCACGAATCCGCCACGGCGGTAATGGCGCAGCACCAGGCTCCGTCCGTCGGCCTCGATCAGCGCCGCGGAACCACGTCCTTCGCTGGCCGCGCTCACTGCACCGCGTGCGGCCCACCACGAAGCATCGAGCCAGCCGGGCGCCGCATTGCCGGCGCGGGAGCTGTCATATAGCATCGCGCCGCCAGTGAATTCCTGGATGCGAATCTCGGGACCGACGGCCATGAAGTTCAATCGCGACAAAGTCCACCCGTTTCCTGCATGAGCAATGAGGCCACGCCGCCGCGCACGCTGTGCATCCTGCGCCTTTCAGCCATCGGCGACACGACACACGTGGTGCCGATCATCCGCACGATCCAGCATGCCTGGCCTGACACCGCGATCACTTGGGTGATCGGCCGCGCCGAGGCGCGCCTGCTGCAACTGCTGCCTGGCGTCGAGTTTATCACCATCGACAAACGCTCCCTGCGCGAGAGCGCCCTGGCGCTACGGCGCGCGCTGCGCGGGCGGCGCTTCGACGTGCTGCTGCACATGCAGTACGCGCTGCGTGCCAGCCTGTATTCGACGCTGATCCGTGCGCAAGTGCGCCTTGGCTTCGATCGCGCACGTGCGCGCGAACTGCAGTGGCTGTTCACGAACCGGCAGATCGCGGCCCGCCGCAATGAACATGTGCTCGACAGCTTCTTTGGCTTCACCGACGCGCTCGGCATCGGCGAACGTCGCCTCGAGTGGAACCTGCCGATCCCGGCGGCGGCACGGGAATGGGCGCGGCAGCAGATACCGGACGGGCAGCGCACGTTGATCGTCAGCGCCTGCTCGAGCCGCCGCGCGCGCAACTGGCGCGTCGAGCGTTATGCCGCGGTGATCGACCATGCCGTGCGGCGCCATGGCCTGCAGGCGTTGCTGTGCGGCGGCCCCAACGATTACGAGCGGGGCATCGGCGCCGCGATCGAGCGGGCGGTAAGCGTGCCGGTGCGCAATATCGTAGGCAGTGACACGCTGCCGCAGCTGCTGGCGCTGCTGGCACGCGCCACCGTGCTGCTGGCGCCCGATTGCGGTCCCGCGCATATGGCCACCATGGTGGGCACGCCCGTGATCGGCGTGTGCGCGACCACGCGCAGCGCGCGCAGCGGCCCGTACCTGTCCCGCCAATGGTGCGTCGACCGCTATGCCGAAGCCGCGCTCAAGTTTCGCGGCCGACCGGCAAGCGAACTGCCGTGGAACGCGACCATCGAGGCACCCGGCGCCATGGACCTGGTGGAAACGGAGGCCGTGTGCGCGCGGCTCGACGAGCTGCTCGGCCTGCTACCATAGGCCGATGCAAGACATACTGGTGCCGATATCGCCGGGCGAACTGCTCGACAAGATCACGATCCTGCGCATCAAGTCGGCGCGCATGAGCGATGCGGCGAAGCTCGCCAATGTCCGCCACGAACTGCGCTTGCTTGAGCAGACCTGGGCCGGCGCCGTGCCCGCGGGCGTGGCGCTCGCTGACGAAGAGCGTGCGCTGCAGGAAGTGAACGAGCGGCTGTGGGAGGTGGAAGACCGGTTGCGCGACCTGGAAGCCGCCAAGCGCTTCGATGAGGATTTCACCGGGCTGGCGCGCGCCGTCTACTTCAACAACGACGAACGTGCGGCCATCAAGAAACGCATCAACACCCGGCTGGGTTCGGCGCTGGTCGAGGAAAAATCGTACCGCCCGTACGCCTAGGCCCACGCAAGCCGCGGGCGCCGGGCTGCCGCCTCAGCGCTTGAGCGTGTACTCGGCGCCGCAGTAGCCGCACTTCGCAAAGCCCGTCTGCTCGATGGCCAGGTAGACCCGCGGATGCGAGTTCCACAGCACCATGGCCGGGCCCGGACAGGACAGCGGCAGGTCCTGCATGGTGACTTCGTAGTGGCTCTGGGTGTTGGCCGGTTGCGGCGCGCTGGCTGCCTTCATGGCCACATTATAGCTCCATTGTCCGCTGCCAGATGGCGCTGACGGCGGACCGCTCGGCCATGAACTCGTTCGCGCTGACCATAGCGTCGAGGCCAGCGATGGCGCGATGGTGGCTGCGTTCGCGGTACTTGCGGTAGGCACCGGTCAGGATGTCGACGGTGGCTTGCGGCACCAGGTCCGCGGAGGCCACCGATTCGAGCTCGCGGATGGTGTCGGCGTACCAGGCGACCGGCGGATACTCCGCCGCCCAGCGCAGCGCCCAGTACTGGGCCAGGAATTCGATGTCGGCGATGCCGCCGCGATCCTGCTTGAGATCCACCTCGCCCGGCTTGGCCGCCGACAACTCGCTGCGCATGCGCTCGCGCATCTGTCGCACTTCCTCGCGCAGCGTGGCGCGCCGCACACACTGTTCCAGCACGCGCGCGCGCAGCGCCGTGAATCGCTCCTGCAAGCCGGCGTCGCCGCACACGGCGCGCGCGTGCAACAAGGCCTGGTGCTCCCAGGTCCAGGCTTCGCGCCGCTGGTACTCCTCGAAAGCCTCGATGCTGGTGATGAGCATGCCGCCCTTGCCGCTGGGCCGCAGCCGCATGTCCACTTCGTAGAGCCGGCCCGCGGCCGAATGCATGGTCAACGTGTGCACCATGCGTTGCACGAAGCGCACGAAGAACACCTGGTTGTCGACGCAACGCGCGCCTTCCGTGTCCTGGCGTTCACCGGCCGAATCGTGCAGGAACACCAGGTCGAGATCCGAGCTGTAGCCGAGCTCGATGCCGCCGAGCTTGCCATAGCCGACCGCGCAGATCCGCACCGCGCGCCGCTCACTGCCCGAGCCGCACATCGGCGTGCCGTACTGCGCCGTGACGAAATCCCAGCTGAGCTTCAGCGTCTGCTCGACGATCAGTTCGGCGATCTCCGTGAGCCGGTCGCTCACCAGCATCAGCGGCAGCGCCCGGCCGAGATCGGCCACCGCCACTCGGAACAGCGCGGCCCGCTGGAAGCTGCGCAGCTGCGCCACCAACTGCTCCTCGTCGCCGGTCTCCACGTCGGCGAGCCGCGCGGCGAGCTCCACGGCCAGCTCCGCGCGCCCCGGGAGTTGCTCGAACAGCCGCTCGTCGATGAGCTCGTCGAGCAGCAGCGGCCAGGCTGCGATCTGCGCGGTGAGGAAATCTCCGTGGCGCGAGAGCTCCACCAGGCGGCGGCGCGCGATCGCGTTCTCGAGCAGCAGGGCGAAATAGGCTGAGCGCGTGCCGATCGCTTCCAGCACGCGTAGCAGCCGGCGCAGCACGGCCAGCGCCTCCGGGAGCGGCGCCACTTCGGCGAGCAGTTGCGCGAGCAGCGCGTGCAGGCGGCGGCGCCCCGGCTCATCCAGTCGCCGCATGAACCCCGAGCCCTGCAGGTCCTGCAGCAGCTGGGCCGCGGCGGCTGATTCGTCGTCAGCGAGGCCGAGCTCCACGAGCCGCGCCTGCAGCGCCGGGCGCACCCCCTCGCCCTCCAGCCAGGCCGTGACCGGAACGACCGGCGCCCGGGCGCTGCCGTCGGACTGCACGAGTGCGCTGAAATGCGCCGTCACCCGCTGCCGCTGCAGCGCGAGCGCAGTTGCCAGTTCGTCCCAGTTGGCGCAATTCATGGCGGCGGCAATGCGCGCGCGCGCAATCGGTTCGGTGGGCAGTGAGTGCGTCTGCTGGTCGCCGTACATCTGCAGGCGGTTCTCCAGCCGCCGCAGGAATTCGTAGGCCTCGGCCAGTTCGGCCGTGACTGTGGCCGGCAGGAGCCGGGCGCCGGCCAGGCGCGGCAGGGTCTGCAGGAGCGAAGCGCTCTGCAGCCGGCGCTCGCTGCCGCCGCGGATCAATTGCAGCGACTGCACGATAAACTCGATTTCGCGAATTCCTCCAGGCCCGAGCTTGATGTTGTCCTGCAGGTCACGGCGCTCCACTTCGCGCTCGATCAGCGCCTTCATCTCGCGGAGCGATTCGAACACGCCGAAATCGAGGTAACGGCGATACACGAAGGGCTGCACGCTGGCGCGAAACGCCTGCGCGTACAGTGCCGCGCCGGTCACGGCGCGCGCCTTGATCCAGGCGTAGCGCTCCCAGTCGCGCCCGTGACGCTCCAGGTAATCTTCAAAGGCTGCCGTGCTCGCCACCAGCGGCCCGCTGGCGCCGAAGGGTCGCAGCCGCATGTCGACCCGGTAGGCACGGCCCTCGGCGGTCGGTGCATCGAGGTAGCGGATCAGCCGCTGGCCGAGCCGCAGGAAGAATTCTTCGTGCGCCAGCGGCTGCGGGCCGCGTGTCTCGCCTTGCGCGCCGAACAGGAAGAGGAGATCGATGTCGGAGGAAAAATTCAGCTCCTGGCCACCGAGCTTGCCCATTGCGATGATGACCAGCCGCTGCGCTTCGGGATCCGTCGATTCCGGCGTGCCGTGCCGATCGCGCAATTGGCCCCAGGCAAATCCTTCGGCCGCCTGGATGGCCAGGTCCGCGGCATTGCTGAGTTGCAGCAGCGTGTCCGGCAGGCTCGCCCAACCGGCCAGGTCCTGCCACGCGATGCGCGCCAGCTCCGTGCGCCGCCAGCGGCGCAGCGCCGCCATGAATTCCGCTTCATCGCCCGCCAGCGGCACGGGCACCGGCACCAGCACCGGCGCGTCGCCGTTCCGCGGCGCCTGCGCGAGCAGCGCAGGCAGCAGCTGGTCGTCGCGCGCCAGGGCATCGACGACGAAGTCACTGGATGCAAGCACCCACTGTGCAGCTTGCAGGAATTCTGGCGGCGCGCACTTCAGCCTCGCTGCGGTCGCTGGCGCCCGCTCTTCGAGCGTCGCGAACGCCTGTGCGGCGAATTCCGTTGTTGCTGGCATGCGGCGATTCTAATGCGGCCGCGTGTCGAAACATTGGCGTGCCCGGCGCTGGCCGTGCAAATGCAGCAGGCAAAAAAAGAGCCCCGCAAGCGGGGCTCTAAGGTATTGCGCGGAAACGGGGGGGGTCTTGTTCCGCGGCTAACGGGTAATGCCGGACTCGCGTCTGGCCTCACCCATGGGCACATAATACGTGAATGAATTGGTTTGTAAAGTGAACTATTCGTGAAGCGGCTGGATCGCGGCACCACATTGGAACGCCCCGGTTGTCGCCCACAAAATTATTAATAATTTCAATATTTTAACGACTCCACCGTGCACCACCAGCGGGCACTATTTCTCGTCCGCATAGATGGCCGTTTTGGCGGGATTTTCGGAACCCACGGATCCGCGGTACATGCCCGGACTGTTCATCGCGAAGGCCACGCGCCCGCGCGCATCGATCGCGATCAGGCCGCCGTCGCCACCGATGCTGCCAATGTCCCTGATGGTGTTGCTGGCCGCGGCATTCAGGCTCTCGCGATGCCAGGCCATGCGGTCACGGACCTGCCGCGCCGCCGAGGCGCGGATGAAGAATTCTCCGGTGCCGGTCGCGGAGACCGCGCACACGCCGTCCTCGGCGTAGGTGCCAGCGCCGATGATCGGCGAATCGCCGACCCGGCCCCAGCGCTTACCGGTGACTCCACCGGTCGAGGTTGCGGCCGCGAGATGTCCGGCCTGGTCGAGTGCAACGGCGCCCACCGTGCCGTAAGCGTGCGTGCGGTCGAGCAGCGCGCCGCGCTTGTCGCGCCATTGCAGGTACTGCTGCCAGCGCTCCTCAGTGCGAAAATATTCCGGCTCCACCTGCTCGAGGCCCTGCTGCAGCGAGTAGGCGTCCGCACCTGGTCCGGTCAGCATCACGTGCGTCGACTTCTCCATCACCGCGCGCGCCAGGCTCACCGGATTGCGCGTACGCGTGACGCCGGCGACCGCACCTGCCTTACGATTGCTGCCGTCCATGATGGACGCGTCGAGTTCATTGCGGCCCTCAGCCGTGAACACCGCGCCCTTGCCCGCATTGAACAGCGGATCGTCCTCGAGCACGCGCACGGCGGCCTCGACGGCATCCAGGCTCGCGCCGCCCCGGCGCAGTACCGCCGCACCAGCCTCGAGGGCACGGTTGAGGCTGGCGCGGTAGGCCGCATCCATCTGCAGCGTGAGCGAGCCGCGGTCAACGACGCCGGCACCGCCGTGGATCGCCAGTTGCCAGGATCCGGCGGCCAGCGCCGGCGCGCCGAGCGGCGCCATACACAGGATTGCAATCATGGCCTTCATCTAGCGGACTCGCATGGACGCGAAGATGCCCCAGTGTACTCCGGGTGCGCTTAGGGAGCGCCCAGGGCCTGTAAACGCTCATAGCAGCGCTGCGACGGCGGCCAGCAGGCCCTAGCCCGAGCGCGAGCGGTCCTCGAGTGCGCTGCTCGCTTCGAGCCAACCGGCCTCCGCCTGCGCATTGAGCCGCACCAGTTCCGTCTGCCGCGCCAGCGCAGCCTGCAGCCGCACGCGCCCGGCCGGCTGGTACAGTTCCGGCGCGGTCAATTGCTGCTCGAGCGCAGTGCGCTCGCGCGCGAGCAGTTCAAGCTGTTGTTCGTATTTCTGCACGGCGGCGCGCAGCGGCGAGAGCCGGCCGCGCTCCGCCGCTTCGTTACGCCGCCGCTGGCGGCGTTGCTCGGCGGTCTCCGTGAGGGCCGCTGGCGCGGGTCGCACGCCCGCCGGCATGGCAGCGGCTGTTGCAGCTGCGGGCACGGCTGCGGGCGAGACACCACCGTCATTGATCGCGCGCACGGGTCCGCCGGTGGCGAGCCATAGCGCGTAGTCCTCCAGGTCGCCATCGAAGCGCACTGCCCGCCCGTCGTGCACCACGATCAGCTCGTCGGCGACGGTGTTGAGCAGGTGCCGGTCATGCGAGACCAGCACCACAGCGCCGGCGAATTCCTGCAGCGCCACAGCAAGCGCCTGGCGCATCTCCAGGTCCAGGTGGTTCGTCGGCTCGTCCAGCAGCAACAGGTTGGGTTGCAGGTAGGCCACCAGGGCCAGCACCAGCCGCGCTTTCTCGCCGCCCGAGAAGGGCTCGACCGCCTCGAACACGCGGTCGCCGCGGAAACCGAAGGTGGCCAGGTAATCGCGCAACTCGGCCTCGGTGGCGCGCTTGGCGCGCTGTCCGCCGCTGCGCCGCAGATTCTCGAGCGGCGATTCGTCGGCGTGTAGCTGCTCCAGGTGGTGTTGCGCGAAATAGCCGATGCGCAGGTCGCGCGCTTCGGTGCGCGTGCCGCTGCGCGCCTGCAGTTCCCCGGCCAGCAGTTTCATGCAGGTCGATTTGCCGGCGCCATTGCGGCCGAGCAGGGCCAGCCGGTCGCCGGGCATGAGCGTCAGCTTGACGTGGCGCAGCAGCGGAACTTCCCCATAACCGACGCTCTGGTCGTCGATCGCCAGCAGCGGACGCGGCAACCTCGCCGGCTCGGCGAACGCAAATTCGAATGCCGCGGAATCCACGTGCGCAGGCGCGATCCGCTGCATGCGTTCGAGGGCCTTGAGGCGGCTTTGCGCCTGGCGTGCCTTGGTGGCCTGGGCGCGGAAGCGCTCGACGAAAGACTCCATGTGCTTGATCTCGCGCTGCTGGCGCGCGTACAGCGAAGCCTGCACTGCCAGCTCGGCGGCCCGCTGGGTCTCGAAGGCGGAATAATTGCCGCGATAGGCGTGCACCTCGCCGTGCTCGATATTGACGATGCGGTTGCAGACGCGATCGAGAAATTCGCGATCATGCGCGATCAGCAGCAGCGTGCCCGGATAGGCGCGCAGCCAGCCTTCCAGCCAGAGGATCGCGTCGATGTCGAGGTGATTGGTGGGCTCGTCGAGCAGCAGCAGGTCGGAGCGGCACATGAGCGCGCGCGCCACGTTGATGCGCACGCGCCAGCCGCCCGAGAAACTGCGGATCGGCCGCTCGTCCTCGGTGTGGTCGAAGCCGAGGCCATGCATGAGCTGCGCCGCCCGCGCCCGCGCGTCGTAGCCGCCCACCTCGGCGTAGCGCGCGTACAGCGTGCCCAGGCGCGCGCCATCGTCGTGCTCAGTGGCCGCCGCGATGCCGGCCTCGATGGTGCGCAGCTCGGCATCCCCGTCGAGCACGAACTCAATGGCGCTCTGGTCGGTGGCGTCGATGTCCTGCGAGACATGCGCCATCACCAGGTTGCCGGGCATTTCAAACGTGCCCGCGTCGGCATGCAGCGTGCCGCGCACCAGTTCGAGCAGCGTCGACTTGCCGCTGCCGTTCTCGCCGGTAATGCCGATCTTCTCGCCGCGAAACAGGCTGAAGGTGGCGCCGGAAAACAGCAGGCGCGGCCCGCGGCGAACCGCCATGTCAGTGAAATTGAGCATACCGGCCCAGTTTGCCACGGACCAAGGGGCGGCAGGCCGATTGCACCATCCACATCTGGCACCATCGGACTCCCGAATCTGGCTCTATAGCTGCCCGGCTACTCCTGTCAACTTGGCCGCCAGACTGGCAGCCGGCCGGCTGCGTCATCGGGGGGAGCCTTGAGCCTGTTTGGCATCGCGGGTCTGCAGCTCGAACTGCGCAATGGTGACAACCTCGAGCAGCTCGAAGCTGAGCTCGATCTGCTGCGACGCCGCTTCCCGTGGGTCGCCATGGCGGTGATCGGCGAACTGGCTGCATTCGGCCCCGACCCGTCCCGCGCCCAGCCGCTGCCCGGTGCCGCGGAAGCACGCCTGTGCGCCGCCGCCCGGCGCAACCAGTTGTGGCTGGTGCCAGGGTCGCTGTTCGAGCAGCACGACGGCAAGGTCTACAACACGGCCCCGGTGATCGATCCGGCGGGCACGGTGGTGGCGCGTTACCGGAAGATGTTTCCGTTCCTGCCGTATGAACGGGGCATCACACCCGGGTCTGACTTCGTGACCTTCGAGGTGCCCGCAGTCGGTCGCTTTGGCGTCTCGATCTGCTACGACATGTGGTTCCCGGAAACCACGCGCAACCTCGCCTGGCTTGGCGCAGAAGTCATCCTGCATCCCTCGATGACCAACACCATCGATCGCGACGGGGAACTGGCCATCGGCCGCGCCAATGCCATGGTCAACCAGTGCTACTTTCTCGACATCAATGTCGCGGGTGAGCTGGGTCTCGGTCGCTCGGCGATCTTCGGGCCAGGCGGCGAGGTGATTTGCACCGCAGGCGCCGGTCGCGAGGCGCTGGCGGTCGAACTGGACCTGCAGGCCGTGCGCAATGCGCGCACGCGCGGCTGGCTGGGGCTGGTGCAGCCACTCAAGAGTTTCCGCGACAGCGTGGTCGCGCTGCCGGCGCACGCGCCGGGCGCCCGCCACTCCGCCTATCTCGATTCGCTTGGTCCGTTAACGATGCCCACACGCCACGGGGGACTGCCGACATGAGCTACGTTGCATCTGGAAACCTGAACAAGGCCTGGCGCCTGACGCCGATCGGTGCTGCCGTGGCCGGGCTTCTCTACGGTTCCGCGCTCGCACCGCCGGTGTTTGCGCAGGCCGCGCCGTCCAGCACCGCTGCCGAGGCCAGCCTGGAGGAGATCGTGGTCACCGCCACGCGGCGTTCGGTCACCACGGTCGACGTGCCGTTCAACATTTCGGCGGTCAGCGGCGCGCAGATCGAGGCGCAGAACCTCACCAATCCCGTTGACCTGTTGCGCACCGTGCCGGGCGTGTCGGTGGTCGATCGCGGCATCCGCAATTCCGGCGTGGTGAACAACGTGCGCATCCGCGGCATCAATGTCGATGCGGCCACGCTCGGCGACTACGCCGTGGCGGGCGCCGCGGCGGTGTCGAGCTATGTGAACGACACGCCGATCTTCGCGAACTTCCTGTTGCAGGACATCGACCGCGTCGAAGTGCTGCGCGGCCCGCAAGGCACGCTATATGGCCGCGGGTCGCTCGGCGGCACGGTGCGCTACCTGCTGCGCGAACCGGTGCTGGGCCAGACCTCGGGCAACGTCGAGGCCGGCATTTCATCCACCACCGGGTCGAGTGGCATGAACTGGACCACCAGCGGCACGCTGAACCTGCCGCTGGGCGATACGCTGGCGATGCGGGTCAACTACACCCATTTCGATGACGCCGGCGTGGTGGACTACCCGAACCTGTACGTGCTCGGCGCTAATGGCATCCCGGTGGCGCCGAACGGCGTGCTCGATCCGGCGGCGCAATACACATCCAAGAAGGACGCCGACTGGGCGCATATCGACTACGCGCGCCTGGCCGCCACGTGGAAGCCCACGGACGCCGCCAAGCTGGTGTTCTCGCTGGTGCACCAGAAGGACAGCACTGGCGGCCGGCGCCAGATCACCGCACCGGGCACGGTCAACAACGCCACCGGTGGCGTGTACGGCGACTACGAACAGGGCGCCGTGATGCTCGAGCCTTCGGCGCGCGAAGTGTCGGTGGCCAGCCTCGAAGGCACTTTCGACCTCGGCTTCGCCGCGCTGACTTCAAGTACCTCCTACACCGACCACACCGGCAGCAGCACCAACGACAACTCCGGCCTGTACGCCAAGGGCTGGCCGTTCCTGTACGACTTCTATCCGCGCCTGATGGCGCAGAAGTACCGCGACTACACCGACCGGAGCTTCGCGCAGGAACTACGCCTGGTCTCCAGCAGCAAGGGCGCGCTCGATTATATTGCCGGCCTGTACTACGAAAAGGAAAAGCTGCACTCCGGCGAAACAGACTGGGTGCGTGGCTTCTCACAATGGTTCGCCGCACAGGATGCGGTGACGCCCGGCTTCGGCTCCTACTACGATCCGGTGGCGCCCACCAGCGATCGCGACTTCCTGTACGACCGCGGCGAGCAGTTCACCGAGACCGCTGCGTTCGGCGAGCTGACCTATCACATCACGCCCGATTTCCAGGTCACCGGCGGTGCGCGCTGGTTCCAGGACCAGGATTCGAACCAGGTCTCCGTCGTGCCCGACCTGCCCACGCGCGTGGGCTTGTCGTCACCGTCGACGCCGGATATCACCAAGAACAAGACCATCTTCAAGTTCAACTCCTCCTGGCATGTCACGCCGCACGACAACGTGTATTTCACGGCTTCGCAGGGCTACCGG
Source organism: Gammaproteobacteria bacterium (assembly GCA_025359205.1). GTDB lineage: Bacteria > Pseudomonadota > Gammaproteobacteria > Steroidobacterales > Steroidobacteraceae > FEN-1191. The sequence continues at coordinate 26,916 of JANYHD010000035.1, read as the reverse complement.
CGCGGCGGCGTCAACGACATCCCGACGAGCGGGTACATCGGCGAGAACCCGGGCTGGGTGAACTTCGGTCCCGACACGCTCAACAACTACGAGCTCGGCATAAAGGGCGCCCACGACACCTACAGCTTCAATGCCTCGCTGTTCCTGATCGACTGGAAGGACGTGCAGCTCAACACTGCGACACCGGTCTGGGGCTACTACGTCACCGTCAATGCCGGCAAGGCGCGCTCGCAGGGCGTGGAGCTGGAGTTCCGCGGCAAGCTCGGCAACGCGCTCAGCTACGCGCTGGGCTACGCCTACACGGACGCCAAGCTCACCGAAAACGCGGTGCGGCCGTACGCCATCGCGCCGAATCCGCCGGTGGTGATAGCGCCCAGCGGCACGCAGTTACCCGCCGCGCCGACCAGCGTCATCAACGCCTCGCTCGACTACTCCATTCCGCTCGGCGATGGACTGACGCTGCTGCCTCACATTGATGCCTACTACCAGAGCGGCACCTACAACCGCCTGGCGACCACGCCGACGGCGGCGATCCCGCTCGATGGGTACACATTGTGGAACGCATCGGTGGCGCTTAATTCCAAGAACTGGGGCCTGACTCTGCAGGTGCGCAACCTCGGCAACTCGAAGGCCATTTCGGGTGTGTTCACCGAGGCGCAGTTCGGCAGCGCGCCGGCGGACGGGTTTGCGGGCAACACCAGTCGCGAGCTCATCACGACTCCGCGCACGATCGGGTTGATCGCCAAGTACCGCTTCTGATCTGCGCACGCCCGTGGCCAGCGCACGGTTCAGCGAAGCCCAGCGCCTCATTGAAACAGGGCGCTTCGCCGCCGCGGCACGGTCGGCGCGCACGCTGCTCGCCGATGAACCGCGGCTGACCGAAGCCTGGCTGCTGCTGGCGCTGGCCGAACAGCGCCAGCAGCGCTTCGACGCGATGCTGTCGGCGCTGCACGCGGCGTTGCGGCTGCAACCGACCAACACCACGGTGCTGCTCAAATTGCGCGAAGCGCAGCTGTACTGCGGCCTGGGGGCCGAGGCACGCGCCGGACTCGCCGCGCTCGAGCGCGGCGGGCAGCAGGACGCGCGCCTGCTCACGGCGCTCTCCAACCTGTACCTGGCCGCCGGCGCACACACGGACCGGCTACGCTGTGCGCTGCGTGCGCTGGAATTGGCGCCCGCCGAAGCACAGTTGTTGGCGAACGCTGCTGCCGCCGAAACGGCCTGCGGCGAAGTCAGCGGAGCCGAAGCGCATCTCGACCAGCTGCTGGCCGCGCACCCGCAGGACTACGGTTCCTACTACCGGCGCAGCACGCTGCGCCGGCAGAACGCGGCGAGCAACCACCTGCGCGAGATGAGCTCCCGGCTGGCCGCTTTGCCGGTGGAAGCACCGCAAATCGTGCCGCTGTGCTTTGCCCTGGCCAAGGAGTACGAAGACCTGGGTGATTCTCGGCAGGCTGGCGCCTTCCTGCAGCGCGGCGCGGCGCGGCGCCGGCGCAACCTGTCCTACGACGTCGCCGATGACGAGCACGCGCTGCAGGTGATCGTGCAGAGTTTTGGCGGCCAGCGGATGGCAACCGCACCCGGCGGCGAGCGCGGCGCGACCGCGATATTCGTCATGGGCCTGCCGCGCAGCGGCACGACGCTGGTCGATCGGATCCTCAGCAGCCACTCCGCGGTGCAGAGCCTGGGCGAGATCAACGATCTGGCCTACGCCGTCATCGGCCAGGTGTACGGCACCATGGATGCGGACGCCGCACCGCCCGAACGGACGGAACTCATCAGGCGTTCCGCGCTGCTCGATCACGCGGTGCTGGGCGATGACTACCTCAGGCGCGTGGCCGGCTACGAGCGCAACCGGCCGCGCTTCATCGACAAGACGCCCTGGAATTTCCTGTATCTGGGCCTGATCGCGCTGGCCCTGCCCGGCGCGCGCATCGTGCACGTGCGCCGCCATCCAATGGACAGCTGCTTCGCGCTCTACAAGACGCTGTTCCGCGATGGCTCGCCCTATTCCTACGACCAGCAAGACCTGGCGCGGTACTACCTCGCCTACGACAAGCTGATGGCCCATTGGCGCAGCGTGCTGCCGGAACGCTTCCTCGATCTCGATTACGAGTACGTGGTGCAATCGCAGCAGCAGGCGACGCGCGAGTTGCTGGCCTGGTGCGGGCTGCAGTTCGAGCCGCAGTGCCTGGAATTCCACCGCAATCCGGCGCCCGCAGCGACGGCCAGCGCGGCGCAGGTACGCGAGCCGCTGCATGCGCGTTCAATCGGCAACTGGCGACATTACGCCGCACAGCTGGAGCCGCTGGCGGCGGCCCTAAGCGCGGGCGGTGTCGCGATCGACAGCGGCTAGTTGCGCGTCGAGCCGGTCAAGGCGCGCGGCCGGCAGGAGCGCCGCAATCGTACAAATCACGATCACCACCGTGGCGACGTCGATCAGCACTCCGTAGCGATCAGCACCGAGCAACAACGAACCCGCGAAGGGCCCGGTGGCCAGGCCCATCTTGGAGGCGAAGCCGCCGAGCGCCGATGCCCGGCCAGTGACGTCGCAACGCGCGCACATGCCGAGCAAGTGCGGAATCACGAAGGCCCAGGTGATCCCGGTGCCGGCGTTGGCGAGCGCGAAGATCACCGGATTCGCGGAGCCGTGGAGTACGTACATGCCCGCGGCCGTGAGCAACAGCGCGACCGTGAGCATGCGGACGCGGCCGAAGCGCGTGCCGAATGCCACCACCAGCAGCGAGCCGAGCATCCCCACCCAGGTCGACACGCCGACCACGGTGGCAGCGTGCTGCGGGTCGAGCGCGTAGTGGCGCGCCAGGCCGATGATGTAGGTGAACAGCAGCATGTTCGAGAACTGGAACAGGAACACCGACAACAACGCCAGCGCCAGTATCAGCATTCCCGCCGGCACCCGTGCTGCGGCTCGCTGCGCCGCGCTTGCGGCGACGGCACTTGCGCCGGGCGCAGCACGCGGTGGATACGGCGCCAGGAGCGGCAGCAGCCCCAAGGTGATGAGGCTGAAGCCGGCCAGCGCGGCGAACAGCGCCGCCGTGCCAAACAGCGGCACCAGCCGCGGCAGCACCATGATGCCGAGGCCCCCGAGGCCGCCCTGCACCACCAGCAGCACGCCGAAGACGCGCTCCGGATGCGCCGTCCGGGCAAACACCGCGAAGGAGAAGCCGACCAGGCAGCCGCCCGCTACGCCGTGCACGGCGCGCACAGCCAGCAGCGCCGCACTATCGGAGATGAACATGCTGGCGGTGTCAATGACGATGAGCGTAGCCAGCAGCGCCAACGCGACCGGACGCCATGGCCAGCGTGCGACCAGCAATGTCGCCAGCAGCGCACCGGCCGCAGCGCCGTAGACGTTGGCCGAACCAATCTGACCGGCAACGCGCGCGGAGAAATGCAGGCCGGTCTGCAGGCCCTCGACGATCGCCGGCATGATGTTGACGTAGAGAAAGCCGGCGGTCGCGAGGAACGACAGCAGCACGGCGGCCAGCAGGCCGTCCGGGGCCGCCCGCGGCCAGCTGGTAGTCAGCCTCATGGACATGCAGTGCACCCTCCCCTCGTGCCAGCTTGGCAGCGGTCAGGACCTGGCTATAGGTCCAGTCGCAACCCCTGCTTGGGTCCAGTCATACTGGCACCATGAAGGCGCCCAAATTCGGCTTCAGCATCGCCGTTGACCGGCAGGGGCCGCTGAGCCTGCAGCTGCAGGTGCGCCAGCGGATCATCGACGCGCTGAGCCTCGGCATCCTGCGCCCCGGCCGCCGCCTGCCTTCGACGCGCCTGCTGGCGATGCAGACCGGCGTATCGCGCAATACGATAACACTGGCCTACGACGCACTGCTGGCTGAAGGCCACCTCGAGAGCCGCGCGCGCAGCGGCGTCTACGTGCCCGCGAGCCCGCAGGTCGAGCGGGTGACGACCGGACGGCGGGGCCTGCGCCGCGCGCCGGTAGCGAACGAGCGCGGCGCGGCTGCTCGCGACGAGCCCGGGTTCCGCGTGCCGCCCAACTGGCTGCAGTACCCCTATCCGTTCATCGACGGGTGCATCGAACCCGAGCTGCTGCCGATCGAGGGCTGGCGCGAGGCGCTGCGCCTGTCCTTTTCCAAGCAGGACCTGCTGCGCTGGGGCACGACGGGCGGCGACTCCGACGACGCGCGCTTCGTGGACGAGCTGCGCACCAAGGTGCTGCCCTCGTGGGGCGTCGACGCCGGACCCGACGAGGTGCTCGCCACCGTCTCCGGCCAACAGGCGCTGCACCTGGTCATGGCAAGCCTGCTCGAGCGCAGCACGCCAGTGATCTTCGATGCCGGCATCGATGCCGGTGCGCAACGCCAGGTGCTCGCACGCGGCGCCACCGCCACGGCCCTGCGCTGGGAGGGAACGGGCGCCCGGCTGGCGGCGCCATTGCCACATGGTGCCGTGCTGCTGGCCGGCTCGCGCCGCGCCACGCCCGGCACGATCCGCACGCGCGAGCGCGCCGCTGCCCTGCTGCTCGCCGCCGCCGAGAGTGGCGCCACCATCGTCGAATGTGTGCACGGCGCCGACCTGCTCGAGAGCGGGCGCGATGCCGTGACGCTGCGGAGCCTGGCGCGCGGCGACCAGGTGATCGCCGTCGGGAGCCTCGGCGCGGTGACCGCGCTCGGCACGGCGCCCGGCATCGTACACGGCAACGCACGCCTGATCGCGCGCATCCGCGAACTGCGCCGCCACACCGGCGCGGAGTTTCCGAGTGGCATCCAGCGCGCCTGGGCGTACTTCATTGGCCTCGGCCACTACGCGGGCGCGCTCGCGCGCGCCAACGTGCGCCTGCTCGAGCGGCGCACGGCCCTGCGTGATGCCCTCAATCACTACCTGCACCGCTTCGTGCGCATCGAGACGCGTCCCGGCTCGAGCGCTTACTGGATCAGTGGCGGTCCGCAATGGAACGCCACGCACCTGGCGCGCGCCGCCGCCGAACTCGGTGTGCTGATCGAACCGGCTTCAGCCGCGGGCGAGACGGCGCAGTTCTGCATGGGCGTCACCAGCATCCGCGCCGAGCGGATCCGCGCCGGCGTGCAGGAGCTGGCGCGCATCGTGCGCGCCGACCCGCAGCTGGGCTCGCGCACGCTGCGCGAAGAGACGGTCGCGCCGCTGGCCGGGGCAACGCTGCAGCGCGCGCTGGCGGGCGCCACGCTGCTGTACAACACGGTCTACGGGGAGCCCTGCACCATTCACCTGGGGAGCGACGGCACGCTGAGCGGGCGCGCCGGCTACTCGAACGAGGACCGCGACAGCGGCCGCTGGTGGGTCGAAGGCGACCGCTGGTACCGCCAGTGGCAGCACTGGGCCTACGGCGAGCGCCTCGGGCTGGTCACACTCATCGACGGCGACCAGGTGCGCTGGTTCAACGCCGACGGCTTGTTCATAGATACGGCGGTGATCGTTCGCCGGCGCGGAGCACGCCCCTGATGCGCGGATCGCTGCGCGTCACGGCCCTCGCTGTTGCGCTGTGCTGCGCGGCATTGCTGGCGGCGATGCGCGCCGAGGCGCGCAGTGAACTCAGCTACGCGACGCTGATGACGGGCAGTTATCCGCAGCCGGTCGATTTCTCGGCCTACGCGCCTGACGCAGGCGCCACGGCCGCGACCCATGTATTTGCCGGCGTATTGCAGCTGCGCTTCGACGGCACCCTGCCACACCGCACGCTGCGGGCGGACCCGGCCTATGTCGGCGCCGCCGACCTGGCCAGGGCACTGACCTGGCCCGCCGACTTCGCCTACGAGTTCGTGCAGGATGGCGCGGCTTTGGTGCCCATGCGGCGCGGCGCCATTCCCGGCAGCCACGCGTGGTGGGAAGTGATCCTGGAGCCGGGGCGCGTCTGGAACGAAGCGGGCGATCATGGGCTGACGCGCGCCGCGATTCCATTCTCGCTGCAGGAACGGAACTCCAATTGCACGCACAACGGCGTGTTGATGTTCCTGTTCGGCGCCAACGGCATCGGGTCCCGGACCGCAATGCAGATCACCAGTGAGACCTGCCTGTATCTGCATATCGACCTGTGGGCAATGCTGCAGACGCAATACCGACCCACCGTGCCCGTACGTAGGGCGGTAGTGCTGCTCGCCTATCGGGCTGAGCGCGCGGCACGCATGCCCGTGCGCACGCTCGCGCAATTGCAGGCCGACCATCCGCAACTCGACGTTGCCGCACTCGCGATCGGCGCTGCGGATGCCAGCACGATCCACGGGTTGGTCGTTGCCGGCGTCAACTACATGTCGGATTGCGCCACGCGCAGTGGCAACTATCCCTACTGCGAGCAACTGGACCTGCCGTCCTATTCGCTGGCCAAATCGCTGTTCGCGGCGACCGCGCTCATGCGGCTGCAATCGCAGTACCCAAAGGCGGGCCCGGAGCTGATCAGCGCGCATGTGCCGCAATGCCGCGGGCCTGCGTGGGCCGGCGTCAGCTTCGTCAATGCGCTCGACATGGCGACGGGCAACTACGATTCGGATCAGTTCGAGGCCGACGAGCTGGACGCGAAGACCGCCGGCCTGTTCCTCGCGACAACTCACCGCGGCAAGATTGCCTTTGCCTGCAAGGCCTATCCACATCACGCGCCGCCTGGGACGCGATGGGTCTACCACACCTCCGACACCTACCTGCTGGGCACGGCGCTTGCGCACCTCCTGCGCGGCCTGCCGGGCCATCAACACGACGACCTGTACCGCGACCTGGTCCATGCGCAGATCTACGCGCCGCTGCAGCTCAGTGGCACCACCGCCGTCACGCGCCGCAGCTATGACGCCGTGGCGCAGCCGTTCACGGGCTGGGGGCTGACCTTCAATCCCGGCGACATCGCGCGACTGGGCGTTTTTTACGACGTGGATCACGGGGCAATCGGCGGCACGCCGCTGCTGGACCCGGACATGCTGGACCAGGCCCTGCAGCGCGACGCGCGCGCACGCGGACTGCCGGTCGCCGGTTATCCGGGATTGCGCTACCAGCATGGCTTCTGGGCGCGCAACCTGCGCCCAGTGCTCCACTGCAGGCACGACACCTGGGTGCCGTTCATGTCGGGGTTTGGCGGGATCTCGGTCGTGCTGTTCCCGAACGGGGTCGTGTACTACGACTTCGCCGATGATGCGCAGCCGGCGAGCTTCGACTGGGCAGCGCCCGCGCGTGAAGTGCGCAAGCTCGGCGATTATTGCCAGTGAGTTGCGCCTGCGGTCACGACGCGCGCCATCGCTAGGCGAGCTGGCTGCCGATGCTGCCGACGACCGAGCCCAGCTTGGCGAGCGCAGCGGCCGGATCCGCGGCGCTGGCCGCAACGGGTGCCGCGGCAGGAACCGCGGCTTTGCCATCCGTGCTTGTGCCACCGCCAATCGACGCCGCGGGCGCCGTGGCCGTAGCGGGCGCCAGCGTCTGCGTAATCGTCAGCAGCAGCTTCAGGCGCAGGTGCGCGCTGGCCACGACACTCTGGTCGCCGGTGCCGGTCAGGGCGAAGTCGAGCACCTGCTTCAGGAAATCCTGCAGGATCGACATGATCGAAGGCGGCGCGGCAGTTGCTGGTGTGGTCACTGCCGGCGTAGTCGTAGCTGCCGGATCGGCGGCTGGCGTGGTGGCCGGCGCGGTGGCAGCAGGATCGGATGGCGCCGGCGCGCTCACGGCGGAAGTCGCATCAGTGCCAGTCGCCGGGGCTGCACGTGCCGATGCACTGCTGCCGTCGGCTGGGGTCGTCGCGGGAGCAGCGGTGGCGGGCGCCGCCGTGGCTATGCCCGCCGCGCTGAAGCTCGCCCCGTAGCGCATGCTCAGCGCAACCGAGGCGAGCTGCGTGCTGTCGATCTGGAGCGCGCCGGCGCTGGCGAAGGCCTGCGCGACATTGCCGGCAAAGAACTGGTCGGCCAGCGTCTCCACTTGCTTGACCACATCACCGATCGCAGCCGCCTCTGCGGGACTGATATTGCCTTGCACGTCGACGCTGATGCGCGCGCCATTGACGGTGGTCATGTTGGCTGCACCCACGGTCGTGCCATCGGCCGCGGCTCCGGCCGCGAAGCTTGCCGTGGTGCTGCTGCGGGCGCGGATCTGCAGCGTGACGATGTCGCCCTCGGCGGTGCGGATCTGCAGCGTCGCCTTTTCCCTCTGCACCAGCGTGGCCTGCCCGGCCACGCCACCGCCAGGGGCGACGCTGGACATCAGCGCTTCGAGACGAGACTGCAGGGCGCTGCCGGCCGCATTGACGTCGGCGGGCGCCGCGCCGGCGCCCAGCAGGAACTGCGATACGTCGCCCAGGGCCTGCATTACGGTATTGCGGACAGTGTCCACGGCTGAAGTGGTGCCATCGCCCGACTGCACGGCCTGGGCAACCGCCGAACTGAAATTCTGGTTGGCATTCTCTGCGGGCGTCAGCGCAGCCGACGCGGGCGTGGCCGTGGGGGCGATCGCAAAGCTGGCGCGCAGGGCGCTGAGGACCTGTGACAGCATGGCCGATGCGGCAGCAGGCATGACGAGGCCTATGTCTGCGGCCTGTGTGAGGCCCATGGACTGCGCATCGGGCGCATTGGCCATGGCACTGCGCGCGGCCGGGGCTGCGGCGGCACCCTGCAGGCCGATCAGCGAGGGAGAAATAGGGTTCATGACCGGCTCCAGGACACTGTGTCTGGAGACGCCAACGGCAGGCCCCTGCGGATCTTTAGCCCGCGGTGCGTCCGTTCCTTGCGACAAGCGCCAACGGCTGGCACCTGCCCGGAGGCTGGCACCAGTCCTGGGGCTGGTACCCGCCTACGGCGGCGTAGCCTCTCGCCGCCCGCCCAACAGGCGCTGCACGGACACGAACAGCACCGGCACGAACAGCACACCAAAGATCGTGCCGGCGATCATGCCGCCGAAGATACCGGTGCCGATGGCCCGCTGGGCGCCGGCGCCTGCCCCATGGGCCAGCGCCAGCGGCAGTACGCCGAAACCGAAGGCCAGTGAAGTCATGACAATCGGGCGCAGGCGATCGTGCACGGCGTGCAGTGTCGCCTCGATCAGGCCCATCCCGGCGTCGAGGTTCAACTTGGCGAACTCGACGATCAGGATCGCGTTCTTGCTGGCGAGGCCGATGGTGGTCAGCATGCCGACCTGGAAATAGATGTCGCGCTCGAGTCCGCGCAGCGAAGTGGCGATCACCGCGCCGATGATGCCCAGCGGCACCGCCAGCAGGATCGGAATCGGCATCACCCAGCTCTCGTACAAGGCCGACAGCGCCAGGAACACAATGATCAACGACATGGCGTACAGGATCGGAGTCTGGGCCCCGGCGGCGCGCTCCTCATAGGACTGGCCGGCCCACTCGACGCGGTAGCCCGGCGGCAGCTTGGCCGCAGCATCCTGGACTATCTTCATCGCGGTGCCGGAGGACACGCTGGGTGCGGCGTCGCCGTTGATATTGACCGCGGAGACGCCGTTGAAGCGCTGCAGCTCCGGCGCGCCGAATTCCCAGTGCGAGCTGCTGAAGGCCGATACCGGCACCATCTTGCCGGCATCGCTCCGTACGTACCAGCGGTTGAAGTCCTCGGGATTCATCCGGAACGGCGCGTCGCTCTGGATGTAGACGCGCTTGACCTTGCCGCGATCGATGAAGTCGTCGATGTAGCGGCCGCCCCAGGCGATGCCGAGCGTTTCGTTGACCTGGTCCATGGATACGCCGAGCGCCGCGGCGCGCGCGGCATCGATATCAAGCCGGTACTGCGGTGAATCCTCTGATCCATTCGGGCGCACGCCATTGAGGCGCTTGTCCTGCGAGAGCATGCCGAGCAACTGGTTGCGCGCGGCGATCAGCGCCTCGTGGCCATTGCCGCCCTCGTCCTTGAGGAAAAAATCGAAGCCCGAGGACGTCCCCAGCTCGGTGACTGCCGGCGGCACGATCGGATAGACGAGCCCATCCTTGACCTGGCTGAACGGGCCCCAGGCGCGGCCGACGATCGCCGACACGCTCTGGTCCTTGCGCGGCCGATCATCCCAGTCCTTCAGCAGCACGAAGCCGATGCCGGAATTCTGGCCGGTACCGCTGAAACTGAAGCCCTCGACCGTGAACACCGAATCGACCAGCTTGTTCTCATTGTTGAGGAAGTGGTCCTGCACCTTGTCGAGCACGGCGTTGGTGCGGATGGCGGTGGCGCCCACCGGCGTCTGCACGAACACCAGCATCCAGCCCTGATCCTCGGCCGGCAGGAACGAGGTCGGCAGGCGGACGAACAGCAGGCCCATCAGCGCGGCGAGCCCGCCATAGATCAACATGTTGCGCCCGGTGCGCCCGAGCATGTGCTGAACGGTGGCGTGATAGCGCTGGTGGACCGCCTGATAGCCACGGTTGAAGCCGCCGAAGAAACGGCCCGGCCCCGCGCCGTGCGTCTCCTTCGAGACCGGGCGCAGCAGCGTGGCGCACAGCGCGGGCGTCAGCGACAGCGCGACGATCACAGAGAGGATCATCGCGGCAACGACGGTCACCGAAAATTGCCGGTAGATCACGCCGGTCGAACCGTCCAGGAACGCCATCGGGATGAACACCGCGGTCAGCACCGTACCAATGCCGACCAGCGCACCGGTGATCTGTCCCATCGATTTGCGCGTCGCCTCCAGCGGCGAGAGGCCTTCGTCGGTCATCAATCGCTCGACGTTTTCCACCACCACGATGGCGTCGTCGACCAGCAGGCCGATCGCCAGCACCACGGCGAACATGGTCAACATGTTGATCGAGAATCCGAGCAGCAGCAGCACCGGGAAGGTACCCAACAGCACCACCGGCACGGCGATCGTGGGGATCAGCGTGGCGCGCAGGTTCTGCAGGAACAGGTACATCACCAGGAACACCAGCAGCACCGCCTCGAGCAGCGTCTTGACGACCTCGCGAATCGACACTCGCACATAGGGCGTGGTGTCGAAGGGGATGAAGTCCTTGAGGCTGCGTGGAAACTCCGGGCGCATCTGCGCGAGGCGTGCCTTGATACGATCGGCGGTCGCCAGCGCGTTGGCGCCAGCGGCCAGCGAGACGCCAAAGCCGGTGGCGGGCTGGCGGTTGTAGATCACCGAGAAGTCGTAGGTGCCGGCGCCCAGCTCGACGCGCGCCACGTCGCGCAGGTGCAGCACCGCACCACTGGCCGAGCCACGAACGATGACGTTGTTGAAATCCTCGATGCTGGTCAAGCGGCCGCGCGCCGTGACCGTGGCGTTGATCTGCTGGTGCGCGAGCTGCGGCATGCCACCCAGCTGCCCGACCGAGAATTGCGCGTTCTGCGCACGCAGCGCCGCGACCACATCGCCGGGCGTCAGCGAGTAGGCGCGCAGCCGGTCCGGGTCGATCCAGACGCGCATCGCGTAGCCGGCACCGTACTCCTCGATGCCACCGACACCGTCGACACGGCGGATCTCCTCGGCGACCTTGTTCATGACGAAGTCGCTCATGTCGGTAGCGCTGAGCGATCCATCCTGGGAATAAAAGCCGATGGCCAGCAGGCTGGAGTTGATGATCTTGTTGACCGCGATGCCCTGCTGCTGAACGATCTGCGGCAGCAGCGGCACCACCGCCTGCAGGCGGTTCTGCACCTGCACCTGCGCGATGTCCGGATTGGTGCCGCTGGCGAAGGTCAGTTTGATGGACACGCGACCGTCCGAGGTGCTGTCCGAGGACATGTAGATCAGTCCGTCGAGCCCGCTCATGTTCTGCTCGATGATCTGCGTCACCGAGTCCTCGACACTCTTGGCGGCCGCGCCCGGATACTCGGCGTTGATGGCGATCGACGGCGGCGCAATGGTCGGATACGGCGTCAGCGGCAACCGGCGGATGGCAATTATGCCCGCCAGCGACAGCATGATCGCCAGCACCCAGGCGAATATCGGCCGATCGATGAAGAAGCGCGACATCTGCGGGCCCGCCTACTTCGCGCCGAGCTCTGCCGGCTGCACCGGCATGCCCGGCTGGATTTTCTGCAGCCCTTCGACGATCACTCGATCGCCCGCCGCCAGTCCGCCAGTCACCAGCCACTGATCGCCCACCGCGCGCGAAGTTGTGACGCTGCGCAGCTCGACCTTGTTGTCCTTGCCGACCACCATCGCGGTCGCATTGCCCTTCGGGTCGCGGGTGATGCCGGTCTGCGGCGCCAGCAGCGCGTTGCCGAGCGTGCCCTCGATGATGGTGGCGCGCACGTACATGCCAGGCAGCAGCAGGCTCTTCGGGTTCGGCATCAACACGCGCAGCAGGAAACTTCCCGTACCAGGCTCGACCGTGACGTCGCTGAACTGCAGCTGGCCGGCCAGCGGATAGGCGCTGCCGTCTTCCAGCGCGATGTGCACCTCGCTGCCACTGCCGCCCTTGCCGCCGGCCGCCAGTTCCTGCTGGAGCTGCAGCCACTCGCCGCTGGACTGCGTGAGATCGACATAGACGGTTTCGAGCTTCTGCACGGTGGCCAGCGCCTGCGGCTGGTTCGCCACCACCAGCGCGCCCTGCGTAACCGCCGACTTGCCGATACGGCCGCTGATCGGTGCGCTGATATGCGCGTAGTCAACATTGATGCGGGCGCTGTCCGCGGCCGCCTGGGCGGTGGCCAGGTCGGCTTCGGCCTTGTGCAGGGCGGTCTGCAGGTTGTCGTTATCCTGCACGCTGATCATGTGTGCCTTGAGCAGCTCGGCGCCGCGATCGGCGCTGCGGCGCGCGGTCTCCAGCGCCGTCTCGGCGCTCATGCGGTTGGCATCCGCACTGCGTTGTGCGACGCGATAGACCGCGTCATCGAGTTCGTAGAGCTGCTGGCCCTCGGCCACGTGGCTGCCTTCGGTGAACAGCATGCGCTTGACGATGCCGCCGACCTGCGGGCGCACTTCAGCGACCAGGCGCGCACTGACCAGGCCGGGCAATTCGCGCTGCAGCTCGACCGCGGAAGTCTTGAGCGTAACGACCGTGACGCCCTGCGGCGGCATGCCCCCTGGTCCCTGCCCGCCTGAGCCACAACCGGCCAGCACGATGACAACAGTAGTGCACACGGCCGCCGACATGGCAGCGGGAATCTTGCTGAATCGCATGATCTGAACCCCGGAACGGTAGCGGGCCCGACGGCCGCAGGGCGCAATGATCCACTGAATCGCCGGCCAGAGCAAAGGGTTGACCGCCATGCACCGCGCTGGGGCAGGAAGATCGTCACCCTCCCCCGTTCACTGGTAGCCTAAACAGGCAGCCTATGAACGAGACCCTGGCCAATGCCAACAGTCCATACAACCCTCCTGCGGCCTTGGGCGCCGGGACCGGCAGGGTTGGCATGGTGCTGGCCAGCCGCTCGGCACGCCTTGGCGCTTTCGTCCTGGATTTCGTGATCCCGGTGGTCCTGATCGGCGCTCCATTGGCGCTCTCGGGCTTCATAGCCGTCTTCGAGGCCATCGCCGCGGGGGAATTGCCGGAATCGGTCCCAGGCGTGGGGATCGGGGCGAGCGTGGCGGGAATCATGTTGCTGGCCTGGACGGCGCTCACCACAATCTTTGTCGTTCGCAACGGCCAGACAGTCGGCAAGAAGCTCGTCGGGATCAAGGTGGTGCGGAGCGATGGCAGCAAAGCTGGGATCAACCGCCTCACATGGCTGCGCAATGTGGTCAACGCACTGCCATCGTTCATCCCGGTTGTCGGCTTGGTCATAGGCCCGATCTATTGGGTCGTTGACTCGCTGTTCATCTTCGGCAATGCACGCCAGTGCATACACGACAAGATCGCCGATACGATCGTGGTCCGAGCCTGAGCACGAGCGCCGCGCCGCCCGAACTGCGTGCTTGATCTAACGGCTGCCCCCGCGCACGGATTCGCTGCGGCGGCATTTCGCCGCTTTGCGCTGCAGGCGCGCCGCGCTGTGGCACAAGTGGAACACCAGCCACAGCGGCAGCAACGCACCGATCAGGAAGGCGGCATGCGAGGCGAAGCGCGCCGGCTGCAGCGCCGCATTGCCGGTCAGCAGCGGCACGATCACCATCAGCGTGGCGTACAGGCCGGCGGCTGCGAGTAGTGCGCGCGCAGGATGCCGCCGCTCGACCAGGAGCCACTGCAGGCTCAGGGCCGGCAGGTAGACGAGCAGGCCGAGCGCGCGGTGGGCATTGCCGGGCGAGAGCCACTGCTCAAGTGCCGGCTGCCAGCGTGCTATCAGCAGGATCCGCAGCGTGTTCACGCCCAGTGCCACCAGCCAGGCACAGGCCAGCGCAGCGCCGAGCAGCGGCCAGCGGCGCGGCGCGCACAGCGCCCGCCCTGGGACACCATGCGGGCGCCACAGCCAGCACCAGCCGAGGAAGGACAACACCATGAAATTGATGCCGGCACAGGCCTTGACCAGCACCATGCCGGCGCCGACGCTTGCCCATTCGCCGCTCTCATTGCGCGCGAAGCTCCAGCCCGTGACGGCGTGCAGGAGCAGCGCCAGCGGTTGCAGCATCCATCCCAGTTCGGAGGTCGCGGCCGCGCTGAACTGCCACTTCAGCGCGACCGCGACAGCCACGGCCAGCGTCCACCACGCGAGCGGCGTGCGCCGGCATTGCCACCGCTCAGCCACCGGCTTCGGACCGGTAAAGCTTGCGCATCGGGCGCAGGCCAAGCAGCAGCGCGCACCAGGCGACCAAGACCAGCCAATCGGGCTCGGGCGCGGGCGTGAGCGATTCGCCGACCGCAGAATTGCTGACGCCGGCGGGCAGCGGGAGCGGTTGTTTCACGTCGGCCGCGCTCGCGCCGTCACCGGTGGGCAATTTCTCGTCGACACCCATGAATGAGGTGGCGCTGGTCAGCAGCGAATACTTGAGTCCCAGGGCCAGGATCTCAGCGCGCGCGTCCTGGCTCGCGTTCGGAAACACATACAGCCGTTCCAGGCGCTTGCGCGCCCACAGGATTGGCAGCGTCGCGTCGCGCGAGCTGTCGGCAAGCGCGAAGCTCCAGGCCTGCCGGCCCGTGCCGGTGACGCCGGACAGCTCGATCGTTGCGTGCGAGCCGGCGTTGCGGTACTTGCCGAGCACCAACACCGGGCGCCGGGCCAGCAGGTCGGGTTGCGTGCGCGGCTCGGAGTCGTAGATTTCGACTCCCGTGCCGGTGACGCTGATGTGGGTCAACAAGGGCGCCGCCACGTAATCGCGGAAGCGCTCGGCTTCGCGTGCCGCGTCCTGCTCGTTGGTGACCACGAAGGATTCGGCGCGGCCCACGCGGGCGAGGCCCTCCATCAGGAAGCGGTTCACCGAGGAGCCAATGCCAAAGGCGTAGAGGTTGCTGCTGCCGAGGTTGTCGTCGACCAGCTTGAAGGCGCTGGCTTCCACGTCCACGTAACCGTCGGTGATCAGCACCAGGCTGCGTGAAGTGCCCTCCGCCACCGGCATGGCGAGTGCCTTCTGCAGGGCCGGCAGCAGTTCGGTGCCACCGCCGCCCGACACCTGCTGCAACATCTGCTGCGCACGCGCGATGTTCTCGGGCGTGGCCGCCAGCGACTGCGGCGCCAGTACGGTGGAGTCGCCCGAGAAGAACAGGATGTTGAAGCGATCGCGCGCCTGCAAGCTCGCCAGCAGCTTGTCGATGAGCGTACGGGCAGTGTCGAGCGGAAAGCCGCGCATCGAGCCGGAGACATCGAGGAGGAACATGTAGTCGCGGGCCGGCAGCTCGGCAGCCACGACCCGCCGCGGCGGCTCGGCCTGCAACATGAAATAATTCTCGCCACCGGCGCTGAAGCGCGTCAGACCGGAAACGATGGCGTTGTCGCGCAACCGGTAGCGCAGGACAAAGTCGCGGTTGCCGGCGCTCCGCCGTGGCTCGTCGAGACTGATGGTGCCGCTCTGGGCGCCGTTCCAGCGCGTGAGTATCTTGTGCGTCGCGCACTGCACGTCATGCAGCGGCAGTGGTGAATTGAGCGTCACGCTGATGTCGAAGGCCGCCGGGCCCGACTCGCCGGCGTGCCGGTACGGGTTGCTGACCCACGCGGTCGGCAGATTGGTCGCCTCGCCGCCGCCGCCATAGCGCGGGCCAACAACACCGGGGTAAACGAACTCGTATTCCGTGTCGACAGCGCGCAGGAATTCCGTGTAGTCCAGTTCGACTTCCACTTCCGAACCGGGCGCGATGTTCGCCACGTCCATCGAGAACACATTGGGACGCTTCTGCGCCAGGAGCGAGGCGGTCTGTCCTGCCGCCTTGGCAGCCTCGAACATCTTGTTGGCCTGCTCCTTTTCCTTGATCTGCGCGCGGATCCGCCGGTCACCGATGGTCATGGCCATCGCGTTGACCGCCGCGCCGGTGGAACCCGGAAAGATGTATTGCGCGTTGAGCGGCCGGGTGCCCTCGTTGCGGTAGCGCTGGTGCACGTGCACGCCGGCGATGACGCCGTTGATTTCAGCGGTGACGCGGGTTTCCTTCAGCGGAAAGTGGTCGACGTCCGAATCATCGCTCAGCTGGAAATGCGGCGATTGCGGCGTCGGCCTGTCGTCCGTGCCCAAAGCGGAGCCAACCCCAGGCGCGAGCAGGGCCAGAATGGCCAGTACATACCGCAACCAGCCGGGACGGGGAATCTGCCAGGACATGAGTGTTCTCCTGTATTTGCGAGCGACGAGGGCAGTCTCGGCGCGGCCAGTGTTGTCGCGATGCGGAATGCGTGGAGAACAGATGAAATCGGCGTGAACGGACGCCGGCGGCGTGGCCAATACGCGCTCAGTGAGTGATTTTCGGCCTTTGGATCAGGCGCCTGGCGCGCGCCAGGGCACCAGCAGCCGCGCGCGCGTACCGCCTTCGGCCGGGCAATCGATGTCGATGCGCCCGCCGTGCAGCTGCGCTACTTCACGCACGAAATTAAGGCCGAGGCCGGTTGATTTGCGCCCGCTTGCAGGGCGCGGCAGCGAGTAGAAGCGATCGAAGATGCGCTGGCGTGCAAACTCGGGAATGCCTGGCCCCTGGTCCTGCACGGTGAGCAGCACGCCCCGGTCCGCCGCCTGTGCGCTGATGCTGATGGCCGTGCCCCGCGGCGCGAAATCGAGCGCGTTGCGCAGCAGGTTGTCGATCGCCTGGCGCAGCAGCAGCGGATCGCCGCTGACGGTGTCGCGCTCCGCGTACTGCTGCACGAGTTGCACGCCGCGCGCTTCCGCCACCGCAGCCGAAGACGCGGCGACTTCGCCCGCCAGCGCCCGCAGCGAGACCGGTTCGATGTGCGTCAGCCGGTCGGCGCGCTCGAGCGAGGCCAGTTCCAGCAGTCGGTCGGCCAGCTTGTTGAGCCGGTCCACCTCGCGCTCGATAGTGGTGACGAAGCCCGCGCGCCGCTCGGGTGGAATATCGCCCGCCAGCAGCTCGGCACTCGCACGGATCGCCGTCAACGGGCTCTTCACTTCGTGCGTCAGCGACTGCACGTAGGACTCGACGTACTCCTTGTCGACCAGCGCCGCGCGCATGCTTTCGATGGCGCGCCCGACGCGCCCGATCTCGTTGTCACCCATGGCCGGCAGCGGCACACTCGCGCCACGGCTCACCTCGTGCGCGTATTCAACCAGCGCCTGCATCGGCCGCGACACCCACATGTACAGCAGCAACGCCACGACGATTGCTGCAGCGAACGCGAGCAGCACGGCGGCGATGAATTTCCGGCGCGCAAAGTCGATGAAGCGCTGCATGTTGGTCTTGGGCTTGCCCAGGCTCACCACGCCGACGAGGTCGCCGTTGACGATGATCGGCGCCGCCACGTAGGCCACCGCAATCGTGGCGGGCAGCCCTTGAGCGTCCGGCAGCGTTTCATCCGTGGTACGCGCACCATAAGCGCCGTGCAGGGTCAGCATCACGTCATGCCAGCGGGAATAGTCGTCACCTGCACTGGTGCCGGCGCGTGAATCGAACAGCAGGCGCCCGGCCGCGTCCGTCACGTAGACGCGGATATCGGCGCTGGTTTTCACCACCGAATAGATCGGCGCCGAGAACGACTGCCGTCCGAGCCGCGCCATCGCGGCCTGGAGCGCGGCGAAACGCTGTGCGGGCGGTTGCTGCCAATCTCCGGCCAGCTGCTCGGCCAGCAACCGCGAGCTGTCGACCATGACTTCTTCAGATGACTCGCTGTAGCGGAAACGCAGTTCGCCGGTCACCCAGTACGCCAGCACGGCGAAGCCAGCCACCATCGAGGCGGTGAACACCAGGAAGATTTTTGCGCGAATGCTCAAGCGCTCGTGTCCAGCGAATAACCCATGCCGCGGTGCGTGCGGATCGGGTCGGCGCTGCCGTTCACTGCGCGCAGTTTGGCGCGCAGGCTCTTGATGTGGCTGTCTATCGTTCGGTCGAGCCGATGGTCGGGCGCTTCCCAGGCCAGCTCGAGCAGCTGTCCGCGTGTGTAGACGCGCCCCGGATGCTGCAGCAGCACCTCCAGCAGGCGGTATTCATGTAGCGTGAGATCAAGCGACTGGCCGTGGTAACTCATCACCCGGCGCCCGCCATCATGCGCAAACTTGCCGCTGACCACCGGCGCTGCCACCGATGGTGACAGCGCCGGCGCCGCCATGCGCACGGGTCCGCGGCGCAGGATCGTGCGCACCCGCGCCACCAGCTCGCGCAGGCTGAAGGGCTTGACCACGTAGTCATCGGCGCCCATTTCCAGCCCGACGACACGGTCGATTTCTTCCTTGCGCGCAGTGAGAAACACCACCGGTACGCCGCTGAGTTCGCGAACCCGCCGGAAGACATCGAAGCCACTGCCGTCGGGAAGCCCGACATCCAGCAGGATCAGTGCCGGCGGCTCCTGCGCCAGCGCCTCGAGCAGCGCGCCGCCCGTCGCGCAGGCACGGCACCGGTAGCCCTCCGACTGCAGCGCAAAGCCCACCGCCTCCGCGATCGCAGGTTCGTCTTCGGCCAACAGGATCAACGGGCTCGTCTGCACGCGCGCACCAGCCTATTACCTTTGAAGCCAGGTCAAACGCTCGCCGCTCCGCCGTCGAATCGGGCAGCTAGCGTAGCAAACTGGCCGGGTGCCTGGCCGGCTCGGTTCGTTCAATCAACCCTGAATAGCAGCGCGTCGCCCATTCCTGGCCGGCGTGGCGCGGGTGCATACTATTGCATGGTCAGCAGGAGATCCGAGGCAACTACCGATCCTGTTGAGTTCGTCAGGAAGCACGGGGTCGTGCTGGAAGGCGCCCGCGGGCTTGGAATCAGTCTGGTCGAGGCGGTGGCCGGCGAGACTATTCGCGGCAACTGGTGGGCGCATCGGCGCCGAGGCGAAATATTCCGGGCAACCCGCGCGGTGCGAGACTCTGATCAGGTACTCGTATGTCGCCTCGTGGACGGGAAGATCACCTATGTCCATCGCCGGCTCTGGCCGGCCATCGTGCGACTGCAGAGTTTCCTCAGTTCCGCTGCGCTGGGCGCGCTGCGCGAGGAGCACACGAACACGGGTGCGCACCGGCTACGCGTCACGCGCTTTCCGCGTTGGGTTCCGGCTGACGTCCGCAAAGACGCGCTCGCGCTCTCCGAGAGCGAGGCCTGGCGCCGTTTGGGCACGTGGATCAAGCCGACAGTGCGCGAAAAATAAAGGCTCGCAGTGGAGCGAACCCGCCAAGAAAAACCCCCGGCAGTTGCCCGCCGGGGGTTTCTTTTTGGAGGTTGCGGTGCCGCCGGAGCGGCGCCGCGAACGCTGCAGGACGCTTGCGCGTCTTACATGTCCATGCCGCCCATGCCGCCCATGCCGCCGCCGCCGGGCATGCCGTGGCCGTGCTCGTCATCCTTCGGGGCCTCGGCGATCATCACCTCGGTCGTCAGCAGCAAGCCGGCCACTGAGGCCGCATTCTGCAACGCCAGGCGCGTCACCTTGGTCGGGTCGAGGATGCCCTCTTCGAGCATGTCGCCGAACTCGCCAGTGGCAGCGTTGTAGCCGTAGCTGCCCTTGCCCGCCTTCACCTGGTTGAGGATCACGGCGGCATCTTCGCCCGCGTTCTCCACGATCTGGCGGAGCGGCTCTTCGATGGCGCGCTTGAGAATCGCGATGCCGACCGTCTGGTCTTCATTCGCGCCCTCGAGCTTCTCGAGCACTTTCTGCACGCGGATCAGCGCCACGCCGCCGCCCGGCACCACGCCTTCCTCGACCGCCGCACGCGTGGCGTGCAGGGCGTCTTCGACGCGGGCCTTCTTTTCCTTCATCTCGACTTCGGTGGCTGCACCGACCTTGATCACGGCGACACCGCCGGAGAGCTTGGCAACGCGCTCCTGCAGCTTTTCCTTGTCGTAGTCGCTGGTGGCTTCCTCGATCTGCTGGCGCACCGATTCGACGCGCGCCTTGATATCAGAGGCCTTGCCGGCACCATCGATGACCGTGGTGTTTTCCTTCTCGACCAGCACCTTCTTGGCCTCGCCGAGATCGTTCAGTGTCGCCTTCTCCAGCGACAGGCCGACTTCATCGGAAATCACCGTGCCACCGGTCAGCACCGCGATGTCCTGCAGCATCGCCTTGCGGCGATCACCGAAGCCCGGAGCCTTGACCGCGGCCACCTTGAGGATGCCACGGATGTTGTTCACGACCAGCGTCGCGAGCGCCTCGCCTTCCACGTCCTCTGCGACGACCAGCAGCGGACGGCCGGCCTTCGCCACGCCTTCCAGTACCGGCAGCATCTCGCGAATGTTCGAGATCTTCTTGTCGACCAGCAGGATGTAGGGCTTCTCGAGCTCAGTGGACTGGCTCGCCTGGTTGTTGATGAAATACGGCGAGAGGTAGCCGCGGTCGAACTGCATGCCCTCGACGACGTCGAGTTCGTTGGCGAGGCCCGAGCCCTCTTCCACCGTGATCACGCCTTCCTTGCCGACCTTCTCCATCGCCTCGGCAATCGTCTTGCCGATGCTGACGTCGGAGTTGGCGGAAATCGTGCCGACCTGCGCGATCGCCTTCGTGTCCTTGCAGGGCTTGGAGAGCTTCTTCAGCTCCTCGATCGCCGCTGTGACACCCTTGTCGATGCCGCGCTTGATGTCCATCGGGTTGCGGCCCGAGGCAACGGCCTTGAGACCTTCGCGGATGATCGCCTGCGCGAGCACGGTCGCAGTCGTGGTGCCGTCGCCGGCCTCATCGGAGGTGTTGGAAGCGACTTCCTTCACCATCTGCGCGCCCATGTTCTCGAATTTGTCCTTGAGTTCGATTTCCTTGGCGACCGAAACGCCGTCCTTGGTAATCGTCGGGGCGCCGAAGCTCTTGTCGAGCACCGCATTGCGGCCCTTGGGGCCCAGCGTCGCCTTGACGGCGTTCGCCAGGATGTTCACGCCCCTGACCATGCGGGAGCGGGCGTCGTCGCCGAAACGTACTTCTTTAGCTGCCATGTGTGCTTTCCTCTACTTGCCTTCGATGATGGCCATGACGTCTTCTTCACGCATGACTACCAAATCGTCACCGTCGACTTTGACTTCGGTGCCGCTGTACTTGCCGAACAGGATCTTGTCGCCGACCTTGACGTCGAGCGCACGGACTTTGCCGTCCTCAAGAATCTTGCCCTTACCCACCGCCATGACCTTGCCCTGTACGGGCTTCTCGGCCGCGGTGTCCGGAATCACGATGCCGCCTGGTGAGGTGCGCTCTTCTTCGAGACGCTTCACGATCACGCGGTCATGAAGAGGACGAATCTTCATGGAACAAACTCCTTAACATTTGTTTTGGAACCAACCGGCTAGCCGGCATCTAATAATTCAGCCCCAGGGAGCGTTATTAGCACTCTCCCTCGGTGGCTGCTAATGATAGGGGCGAATTGCGGCTAATCAAGCCCAGGCGCACTGTAATTGGACCTGGAAATCTGTATCTTATTGATTTATAAACTATTAATTATCAGGGCGCGAACCTGGACCGGCTACAGTTCGCGCGCTGGACTTGAGTTCCGTGCTCAGCTAGCGTGCCGATGGGGACTGTCACAAGAATTCGCAAACGCACGAGAATTCGCAAACGGAGCGATCCATGCACGCACGGCGGGCTTTGATTCTGCTCGCGGGTCTGGTGCAGTTGCTGACTTACGTAGCGGACGCGCAGGACGCGCCACCCGCCCCGGCAACCCCGTCACCTGTAGCCGCACCGGCACCCGCTAACACTGCGTCAGCTGCGGAGACTGCGGCACCTGCAGGCAGCGCAGCACCGGCGAGCGCCGCTGATGCCGCACCCGCTGCAGCATCAACCGCGGCGCACCCAGCAGCCGCGGCGGCTCCAGGCAATCGCGGCATACTGGTCCTGCCGGCTGAATTCACCGTATTCCAGCACAGCACCGTCGCGACGGAGCCAGTGCCAGGCTGGACCGAAGATGCGAAGCGAAATCTCACCGACTCCGCGCGCCGCGTACTGGGCGGAGATGGGCGCTTCCAGGTCATCGAGGTGCCGCAGTTGCCGCCCGAGCAGGCTGCGGCGCTGCGCGAACACATCGAACTCTTCAAGCTCATCGGTTCGCAGATTGAAGCCGTCGTCAAACCCGGCGGCAAGGCCTGGCAAGGGACGCGCGAAAATGCCGACTACCGCATTGGTCCGGGCCTCGCATTCCTGAAGCTGCAGACCGGAGCGCAGTACGCGTACGTGATGGCAGGCGCAGAGATTCGCCAGACTGGCGGTAGCATCTTCATGCAGATGCTGCTCGCGGGACTGACCGGCATGTACATGGTTGGCGCCGGCACCTACATGTACGGCGGCGTCATTGATCTCGACACGGGCAGGCTGGTGTGGTTCGGCTCCGAGATTGGCCAGCAGGCCATGGGCATCAGCAGCGGCCCCGATGCGCGCAAAGCCGGCGGTGCTGACGCGGCGGTGGCCAAGATGCTCAAGGGCTACCCCAACACCACCGGATTGAATCTCGGACCAGTCCCGGGCAACTGACGTGCGCGCCGCGGGACTTCTGCTGCTTGGGCTGGCGGCCGTGGCGGCGACAGCCCCCGCTCGCGCCAGCCTGAGCGAGGCCGAACAACGCGCGCGCATCGCGCTGGAAGTCGCCGATTCGGAAGAGCGGCTGCAGAACTCCGGCCTGCTGGTCAACGACCCGGAGCTCAACGCCTACCTGCAGGAAATCACCGATCGATTGTTCCCGGACCACAAGTCCGAATTGCACGTGCGCGCTTTTCTCGATTCGGAGTTCAATGCCTTCACGATGCCCTCGGGCAGCATCTATTTCAACACGGGCGCGTTGCTGCGGATCCGTGACGAAGCGGAACTCGCCAGCGTCCTGGGCCACGAGGGTACGCACTACACGGCCGATCACGCCTACCGGGAACGCGTGCACGACAAGCGCGCCGCCACCGCTGCGTTGATCGGCGACCTGGCCCTGCCCATCCTGTCCCAGGTGATCGGTGTTTCGTCTATGGCCGGTTACTCGCGCGAAAATGAACGCGAAGCGGACCAGGGCGGCTTCGATCGCATGAGTCGGTGCGGCTACGACCCGAAGGCCGGGTCGGAACTGTTCGGCCTGTTGGACCGTGAACTCACCGTGCGCGCCATGAATCACGGCGGCTACTTCTGGGCCGACCACCCGAAAGTGAAGGAGCGTATCGCGAACCTGGCGGCGATGGCCGCGGCTCACATGGATGGCACGGAGCGCAATCAGGAACGCTACCTGGCGGTCACGCAACGTGCGCGGCTGCAGTCGCTGGCCACCATTCATCGCCGGCTGGACGGCAAGCTGCTGGTATTCCTGCTGGCCGACGAGAAGCTCGTCGACACGCTGCCGCCGCGTGCGCACTACTACCTCGCGGAAGGTTACCGACTGCGCAACGCTACCGGCGACGGCGAGCGCGCCACGGCTGAATACGCCACTGCCATCAAACTGGCGCCGGATGATCCCGGCGCGTACCAGGCCCTTGGCCTGCGCTACATGCGCGATGGCAATAAGGGCGACGCGCTGTTGATGCTGCGCAAGTACGTGGAGCTCGAGCACGATCCGGCGCGCACCGGCTACGCTCAACAATACATACAGAAACTGCAGGGAGAGGCTCCATGAGGCCAAAGGCCGCGAGAATCCTGCTGGCCGCGCTGGCGTCGCTGGCGCTGGCGCCGCTCGCCCACGCGCAATCCTGGAAGCTGGCGGTCGAGAATCAACCGCACGTCAATCCAGGCCGGGGCTACTCCGTGCAGTTTCCACCGGGCTGGAAGTTCAACTGCCTGTGGTTTAGCGACGAAACCGGCGCAACGCGCGACGGGCCGGAATTGCAGGCCATCTTCGTCGACTTCCGTGCGCACAAGAATGCCTTCAAGGCGCTGAAGAGGGACGCGTCGCCGGACATGATGCCGCAGGAAATGGCCGAATCGCTGGTGGCCGACATGGCCAAGGAGCGCGGCCTGGAAAAATGTCCAGATCCTGGCCAACGAGCCGGCGGTGGTGTCGGGAAAGCCCGGCTTCAACCTGCGCTTCGAGTACCTGATGCCGGTAAACCGCGGCGCGGTGCGGGTTCGCGAGATCATTGACGGCGCTGCAGGCAAGGCCGGGCTCTACCTCGTGGGCTACCGGGCGCCGGTGCTGTACTACTTTGACCGCGACGTCGACAAATTCGCGGAGGCCCTGAAATCCTTCACCATTACCGAGAGCAACGGCAAGGCGAATTAAGCCGCGGATGGCTTGTCCAAACGAGATCGGCGACACATGACGGGCCGCCCGGTTCGAGCTATGCTCGCTGGCTTAGCGGGTGACAGATCAACATAAGCCGTTGATTTTATGGTCTCAATAGTGACAATTCGGCACACCTCGATTGCCCAGGCCGGCAGGCGGCTGGTTGGCTGCGCCGCCGCACTCGTGCTCGGCTACCTGGCGGTGCCCGCCCTCGGCGCCGATGTCGGCGCTGGCGCGCTGCTTCCCGGTGCCACGCGCAACGACACTTTCCTGCCGCCCGACGTCGCCTTCCGCCTGGCGGCCGTCGGCGAATCACCGACTCGCGTGCGCCTGAGCTGGGCGATCGCGCCTGGTTACTATCTGTATCGCTCGCGGCTGAAATTCTCGACCGCCACGCCGCAGGCGACGCTGGGCACGGCCGACCTGCCACCAGGGGACACCAAGCACGACGAATATTTCGGCGATCAGGTCGTCTACCACGCGGGCCTCATCGCGCACCTGGCGGTCGCGCGCGCCGCGGGCTCCAGCGATGCGCTCGTGCTCAACGTCACTTACCAGGGCTGCGCGGAAGCGGGCCTGTGTTACCCGCCGATCACCAAGAGTTTCACGCTCGAGATGCCCAAGGCCGGCGCGATGGGCGCGGCACAGGGCGCTGGCGGCAGCAGCACGGGCGGCACTGGTACGGGCGCCGATTCCGGCGTGAGTTCGGAGCAGGATCGCCTGGCGAACCTGATACGCACGGGTGCGATGCCCTATGTGCTTGCTTCATTCTTTGGCATCGGTCTGCTGTTGGCCTTTACGCCGTGCCTGTTGCCGATGGTGCCCATTCTCTCGGGCCTGATTGCCGGGCAAGGCAGCAAGATCACCACTACACGCAGCTTTGCGCTCTCGCTGGCCTACGTACTCGGTATGGCCACTACCTACACCGTGGCCGGTGCGGTGACCGCAGCGCTCGGCCTGCAGGTGCAGGCGCTGTTCCAGAAGACCTGGATCATCCTGCTGTTCGCAGCGATATTCATTGCAATGGCGCTGTCGATGTTCGGCGTGTATTCGCTGCAGATGCCGGCATCACTGCAGACACGCATCGCCGCCACCAGCAACCGGCAACGCGCTGGCACCTACGGCGGCGTGGCAGTGATGGGCGCGCTCTCGGCACTGATCTGCAGCACCTGCGTGGCACCGGCATTGGTCGCGACACTCGCGGTGATCGGCCAGAGCGGCAATGTGGCGCGCGGCGCGAGCGCCTTGTTTGCAATGAGCCTGGGGATGGGCGCACCACTGCTGGTGGTCGGCGCCTCCGCAGGCAAGCTGCTGCCGAAGGCCGGTCCGTGGATGGATACCGTCAAAGGCTTGTTCGGCGCGATGATGCTGGGCGTGGCCGCGTGGATGCTCGCGCGCCTGGTGGGCGATCGCTGGTCCTTGCTGCTCTACGCCGTGTCGCTGCTGTCGCTGGCCATGCTGTTGTGGCGCGCGCGGCTGCGTACGCCGCTGATTCCGCGCCTCGGCGCCGCGGCGGCGACGTTGCTGGCACTGGTGCTGTGCACGGGCGCGTGGCGCGGCGCCACCGACCCGCTGCATCCATTCACGCTGGCTGGCAGCAACAATGCGCGCCAGCTCCCGTTCCGCACGGTGGCGACGCTGGCCGATCTCGATCGCGAGGTGCGCGGCGCCGCAGCCCGCGGCCAGCAGGTGCTGCTCGATTTCTACGCCGACTGGTGCGTGTCCTGCAAAGAGATGGAGCACTACACTTTCTCTGACCCGCAAGTCGCGCAGGCGCTTGCACAATTGACGCTGCTGCGCGTCGATGTGACCGCCAACAGTGCCGACGACCAGGCGCTGCTGCAGCGCTTTGGCATCTACGGGCCGCCCACCATTGCCTTCTATTCCAGGGACGGGCGCGAGCAGTCGGCGCTGCGCGTCGTGGGTTACATGAAAGCAGCCCCGTTCGTGGAAGTGCTCACGCGGCTGAACCAGGCCGCGCTGACGGCCGCACTGCCGCGCTCCTGAACGAGAAATTGAACTACACCGTGAGCACGCTCATTTGAAAACGCCTCTTCTGTGGCTGTACGCGGCCGTCGTGCTGGTGGGCGGCGCCGCGGGCTTCTGGGGCTATCAGCACTGGGCACATGACTCGCAGCCGCTGCGGATAGTGGCCGTGACGATTCCATCGCAGGCGGCGACGGCGCCGGCCGCAGCACCAGAAGCAGCGCCAGCATCATCGCCAACCGCCAAGCCCGACGACCATGCCATTCCCGAGGAGGTGCCCGACCTGCGCCTGCCCGACATGGAAGGCCAGCCGCACGCGCTGCGACAGAACGGCGGCCGTCCGCGCATCTACAATTTCTGGGCCAGCTGGTGCGAACCCTGCCGGCGCGAAAT
>JANYHD010000011.1 GCA_025359205.1 Gammaproteobacteria bacterium | reverse complement strand
TGCCACGACTTCAAAGCTCGTGGCATCGCGCGCCGCGTTGCCGGTGGCTAGCGCAACCTGGCCGCGGGGAATGGTGAGCGTATGTATCAGCGCTTCGGTGGCTGGCTCCCAGAGCCAGTATCCGACTTGATCGTGGTAGGTCTCGACCTCGTCGGGCTTGACGACACGCGTGTGATATCGCAGTCCGTAAAGTAATTGCGGGCCGTTCGCCTGCGGGTCAATCGGCTGCAGCTCGATGCGCTCGATGTAGGCCTGCCTGCGTGGGCCTTCCGGTTTCGGGTTGACGTCCACGCCGCGCACGCCCTCCCACACGCCAGCCAGGCCAGTCAGGGGGCCAAGGTTGGCCAGCGTGTTGACGTCCACGCTTTCGGGCTCTGTATAGATATCGCTCGGGAGTTCGCTCATAGTTCCTGCCATGGGGGTGGGCTGTGGCTATTGTCGCTGAGAGTGGCCGGGCGCGGGTAGGGTCCGCGGCAAAAAAGCGCGAGCGCGTGCGCAAGCGATGCGGCTGGGCGGACGGCGATCCGTTGATGACCGACTACCACGACCGGGAATGGGGTGTCGCGCAGCGCGACGGCCGGATGCTGTGGGAAATGCTGATGCTGGAGGGCTTCCAGGCGGGCCTGTCCTGGAGCATTGTGCTGCGCAAGCGCGAGGCATTCCGCGCCGCCTTCGCCGGCTTCGAGGCCGCGAAGGTTGCCCGCTTCGGAGCCGGGGATGTTAAGCGCCTGATGGCCAATGCGGGCATCATCAGGGCGCGGGCCAAGATCCAGGCCACGATTCGCGGCGCGCAGATCTATTGCGAAATGGAACAGCGGGGCGAGAGCTTCAGTGAGTTCTGCTGGTCATTCACCCGGGGCAAGGTGCTGCGTGGCAATGGCCGGACGCGCGTGGTCAGTTCGCCATTGTCCGAGCGCATTGCGAAGGAACTGAAGCGCCGCGGCTTCAAGTTCGTCGGCGCCACGATCGTCTATGCCTGGCTGCAGGCCGTGGGCATCGTCAACGATCACGCGAGCACCTGCTTCAGGCGCAAGTGACGCTAAGGCTTCTGCGCTCCGACATCGTTAAGATACACCGCGTAGACTGAAGTGCTGGCGCAGATGAACAGGCGGTTTTTCTTCGGCCCGCCGAAGCACAGATTGGCGACCGTCTCGGGCAGAAGGATCTTGCCAATGAGCGTGCCATCCGGTGCGTAACAGCGCACACCATCTTCTTTGGGATCGCCCCAGCCCTGGCTGCACCAGACATTGCCGCCCATGTCGGTGCGCACGCCATCGGCAGTGCCGGGCTTGCTGACGGCAAACACCTTGCTGCCCGTAAGCCGCGCGCCATTCGCGACGTCGAACACCCGTATGTGTGCGGGACCACCACTGTCGACGACGTAGAGCCGCTTTTCATCCGGCGAGAAAGCCAATCCATTGGGACGTTCGAAGTCATCTGCCATCACGGCAGCCTGTCCGGAATGCGGGTCGACCCGGTATACGTTCGTGGGCAGTTCGAACGGGCGCTTCGCGCCGGACTCATAGTTGCCGAGAATCCCGTAACCCGGGTCGGTGAACCAGATGGCGCCGTCGGCGCTCACGACCACGTCGTTCGGCGAGTTGAGCGGCTTGCCCTGGTACTTGTCCATGATCACGGTGATGCTGCCGTCGTATTCGGTGCGGGTAACGCGGCGCGAGTCGTGTTCGCAGCTGACGAGCCGCCCAGCGTTGTCGCGCGTGTTGCCGTTGGCGTAGTTCGATGGCTGGCGGAACGTGCTGACGCTCCCGTCGTCTTCGTTCCAGCGCATCAGGCGGTTGTTCGGAATGTCGCTCCACACAAGGCAGCGCAGGTCGCGAAAGTAGACCGGCCCTTCGCACCAGCGGTAGCCCGTTGTCAGACGTTCGATCGCTCCCGTGTTGACGTTGTAGGTGAAGCGCGGGTCGAGCGCGACGATATCGGAATCGGGATAGTGCGGCAGATTCCCCCAATCACGGGTCGCGGCCCGCACCAGGCCCGGCTGCATGGCGGCCGCCGCAGTGGCCGCGGCGGTGGACAAGAATGCGCGTCTATCCATGGCAAGTCACTCCGTGCCGTTGCAATCAGACCAGCAATGAAAGCGCGAGTATCAGTGGCAGCGCAATCACCGCGATCAGGGTCTCCATCAGCGACCAGGTCTTGAGCGTTTCGCTGATGCTGAGTTTGAAGTATTCCTTCACGAGCCAGAAGCCCGCGTCATTCACGTGCGAGAGCATCAGCGAGCCCGCGCCGGTGGCCAGTACCAGCAGCTCGCGGCTCACGCCCGGATAGAGCGGCAGGAGCGGGGCGATCAGGCCGGAGCCCGTGATGACCGCCACCGTGGCCGAACCGGTCACGACGCGCACCGCGCCCGCTACCAGCCAGGCCAGCACCAGCGGCGACGTGCCGTGCTGTGCGGCCATCCGGCCGATCACATCGCCCACGCCGGTGGCAATGAGCATCTGCTTGAATCCGCCTCCCGCGCCGATGATCAGCACGATCGCCGCGATTGGCCGCAGGCTCTCATCGAGCAGCTCCAGCAGGCGCTGACGATTGAGGCCGCTGCGCGTGCCGAACGTATAGAGCGCGAGCAGCAAGGCCAGCAGCAGTGCGACGATGGGATTGCCAACCCAGTCGGCGGTGCTGCGCAACGGGCTGCCGACCGGGCAGTTGGCGTCGGCGGCTGAGCGGAACAGCATCAACAGCACCGGCAGCAAGATGGTCGCGAGCGTGAGGCGGAAGCCGGGCGCATGCGCAGGTTCGACCAGCGTGGGCCCAGCCACATCGTTCGTCAGGCGACCGGGCACCACGCGCGAGATCAGGCTACCGAACACAGGCCCAGCCAGCACCGCAGTGGGCAATGCGATGATCAGGCCGTAGAGCATGGTCTTGCCCATATCCGCGCCGTAGGCCTGCACCGCAATGGTCGGGCCGGGATGCGGCGGCACCAGTCCATGCAGTACCGAAAGACCGGCCAGAAGCGCAATGCCCGCCTTCATGGGCGCGACGCCGACACGTGCCGCGACCACGAACACCAGCGGCACCAGCAGCACGAAGCCAATTTCGAAAAACAGTGGAATGCCGACCAGGAACGCCGCACACAGGATCGCCCAGTGCACGCGCGCGGGCCCGAATCTGTCCACCAGCGTGTGCGCGATGCGGTCGGCGCCGCCGGAGGCCGTCAGCAGCCGGCCCAGCATCGCGCCCAGCGCCAGTACCAGCGCCACGAAACCCAGCACATCGCCGACGCCTTTTTGCAGGGCCGCGAGCAGGGGCCCGGCCGGCATGCCCGAGAGCAGACCGAGGAACAGCGAGGCCAGCAGCAATGCCAGGAATGCGTGGAGCCGGAAGCCCGACACCAGCACGACCAGGAACGCGATCGCCGCCACGACATCCAACAGCAGTCGCAAATCGTGCGTCACGATGCCGCCAGCCAGTGATCGAGAGCCAGGATGAGCTCGTCGACGGGGTGCGAGCCCTCGAGCACCAGCGTGTGCGGCTCGTCGACCGGGATTTCCAGCGCCCTGAACTGGCTGGCCACCAGCGTCACCGGCATGTAGTGATCCGCACGTTGAGCAACCCGCGCCCCCGCAAGCTCGGGGGATACCGCAAGCAACACCAGGCGGAGTCCCTGTATACCGGCCCGAAGGCGTTCGCGATAGCTGCGCTTAAGGGCCGAGCAGGCCAGCACCGGCGCCGGGAGCCCTGGGTGCGATCGCATCTCGGCCGCCAGACGGTCGAGCCAGGTCGCGCGGTCCGCGTCTTCGAGCGGGACGCCTGCGCGCATCTTCGCCACGCTGGCGGGCGCATGAAACTGGTCACCCTCGATGAAAGGCGCCGTGCACAGCCGCGCCCAGACTCGGGCCAATGTGCTCTTGCCGCTGCCGCTCACTCCTGCGACCAGCAGCGGATACCGATTCACGGACTGCATGCGCTGCGAATTCCCCGGGGCTGGCGCGCGATGGCACCGGACGCATGTTACTTCAGCGCGGGGCCAAGCAGCGCTCGCGTATGCTCGATGATAGTGGCTTCGGCGCAACCGGGGGCGAACTGCGATTTGCCGACCTCGAAGGTGTTGCCGCGCGCGTAGCTCGCGTCGTCCGGCAGGTAGCCCGAATAACCGTTGGTGAGCGTCAACAACAGCGGGCTGCGCGCGCCCAGTTGCTCGCGCAGGTGCCGGTCGATCAGGGTCGTGACTTCGCCGGAAATGCCGACGAGATCCACCGCACCGATGCCCAGGTAGGATATCCGCAGCGTCTTCGTCGTCGCTGGATCCAGCTTCGCCGGGCAGGAAACGACGGTCTGCTCTGCACGCAAGGCGGTGGTTACCTGCTGCGGCGCCAGTCGGTCGGTCACCCGGATGATCTGCAGTGCCAGCGCCTGGCCGAGGCGTTTTGTGATGGTGAACCCTGCGGCCTGCATGTCCGAGGTCTGCACCTTGCCGTCGCTCCCGGGCTCGGCGTGGAAGGACATCAAAATCGGGTTCTGGTCGCCCGCGGCGCCGCTGGTCCAGAAAGTCAGCGTACGCTGCGCGCCGTAGTGTTCATCGACGAAGCGGTCGGCGACGCCCGGGATGTCGGCGCTGACCATCGCGGCGTGCTCGCCCGCCGTGTCGGAACTGTACAGCGACACGGCGTGCACGGCGTAGTTGGCGAGGATGGCCAACGGGCTGCCATCGCTACGGAAAAAGCCGACGACGCGGACGGTCTTGTCTGAAGGAGCTTCGGGATCCTGTCCGAGGATGAAACCGCCCGCGTTCGCCTCGTCGCGATTCATGTTGATGTAGGCCTGGCCATTACCTGTGCCTACACGAACGGGCTCCAGGTGTTTCTGCGCCTGTTCGATGGCGGCCATGATGCCCGTGAGCACGACCTCGCCGTAACCGTTGCCCATCGACCAGGGCACGGTATGCGCGTGAGTCGCGGACAACAGCACATGGTCTCTCGCGACGCCACAGGCGGCGGCGATGCGCGCGACGGCCTGCTCGTAGAAATCATCCGGCAGCATGATGACGTCGGCGACGACGATGACGGCCTTCGAATCCTTGCCCTGCAGCACCAGGGCACGGGCGTACAAGGAGTCGTGAATCGAGATCAGCGGTGAATCGTTGTTGTTGCGGATCGGGAGTTGCGCGGGCGGCGGATCGATCAAGGCCTTGCCCGTGCCAGCCATCAAGCCTGGCGCCGCGGCGGGGGCTGCGGCGGTGGCCTGCGCAGCGAACAGTGCGCTCAGACACAGTGAGATGCGCAGCAGTTTCGGTGTAGTCATTTCAGACCACGCGGTTCGCGGCGGCGACCTTTGCATACCAGTAGCCGGATTCCTTGATCGTGCGCCGCTGATGATTGTCAAAATCGACGTAGGTCAGTCCGAAGCGCTGGCTGTAGCCCTGCGCCCACTCGAAGTTGTCCAGCAGGCTCCAGCAATGGTAGGCGCGCACGGGCACGCCGTCGGCGATTGCGCGCGACAGACTCAGCAGGTGTGCTCGCAGGTACGCGATGCGCTTGGCGTCGTGGATCTGGCCCGTCGCGTCCGGCTTGTTGTTGTAGGCCGCACCGTTCTCGGTGATTTCGATCGGGCGCTTGCCGGTGACTTGCTGCATGCGCTTGAGGATGTCGTAGAAGCCCTGCGGGTAAATGTCCCAGCCGAAGTCGGTCTTCTCGTCCGGACCGACAGCCCAGTCCGCGGTGACATCGAGGCCGGGCACGCCGGAGTTCTGCGTCGAGGCCGCGACCCGCGTCAGCGAATAGTAGTTGAGCCCGACAAAATCGAGGTCGGCCCGCATGGTCTGCTCGTCGCCGGATTGCATTCCGAGCAGCGCTGCCTGGCTCGCCGCGGGCAATACGCCCTCGGGATAGCTGCCAGTGAGCACCGGCACGACGAACCAGAGGTTCGAGAGCTTGTCCATGGCCTCCGCCGCAGCGCGATCCGCAGCGGAATCACTGGCCGGAATATGGGGCGAGACGTCGTACACGCTGCCAACCTGAAGTTTTGAGTTCGCGGTCTTGAGTGCGCGAAAGCCCAGGCCGTGCGCAAGATTGACTGTGTGCGTGGCCTTGAGGAAAGCGAGCGCGTCCTTGCGGCCAGGCGCGAACACGCCGAACCAGTAACTGAGCTGCGTAAACGCCTTGGATTCATTGAACAGGGCCCAGTGTTCAATACGGTCGCCCAGTCTGCGGCCCATGATCGAGGCGTAGTCGGCGAAGCGCGCCGCGGTGTCGCGATTGGGCCAACCGCCGCGATCTTCCAGTTCCTGCGGCAGGTCCCAGTGATAGAGCGTCGGCAGCGGGCGGATGCCGGCCTCGAGTAGCGCGTCTGTCAGGCGGTCGTAGTAATCGAGTCCGCGTGCGTTGGCGGGACCCGTGCCACTGGGCTGGATGCGCGTCCACGCGATTGAAAAGCGGTAGGACTTGAGGTTGAGCGTGCGCAGCAACGCGATGTCGTCGCCGTAGCGGTGATAGCTGTCGCAGGCGACGTTGCCGGTGTCGCCATTCTTGATCTTGCCGGGCGCGAGCACGAAGCGGTCCCAGACCGATTCGCCCTTGCCGTCCTCGTTGTAGGCGCCCTCGACCTGGTAGGCAGCGGTGGCCGCGCCCCAAAGGAAGCCGGGAGGAAATTGGCCGGGCTCCCTGGCGGCAGACGCTGCCGCGGAACGCGTGAGCTGCGGAAGCAATGAGGCGCCCGCAAGCGCGAGGCCGGATCTAAGCAGGTCGCGGCGTTCCATCAGTTCGCTCCTTCAATGCTGGTACACCCGCACATAGTCCACCTCCATATCGACTGGGAAGATCGTGTCATCCACGCCGTGCTGCCCGCCCCAGTCACCGCCCACGGCAATGTTGAGGATCAGGAACTGAGGATTGTCGAACGGCCATTCGGCCGTGCCGGAACCGTCGTTCGAGTACTGGAAGTAATAGTGATCGTCCATCCCTACGGTGATGCGCGTGGGAGTCCAGGCCAGCTGGTAGCGATGAAAGTTGCTGCACACATCGGCGATCAGCGTAGTGGCCGAGCGCTGGTTGCCCAGTTTGCCGTTGTAGTCGGTCGTGTGCACCGTGCCATGGATCACGCCCGGATCAAAGCCTACCTGTTCCATGATGTCGATCTCGCCGCCCGTCGGCCATGTCGCCTGTGGCAGCGCCGAGAGCATCCAGATCGCGGGCCAGGTGCCCACGCCACAGGGCAGGCGGGCGCGCACCTCAACGAAGCCGTAGGTCCAGCTGGCCAGGTTGCGTGTGACCAGGCGCGCCGAGGTGTAGTGCTGGCCGCCCCAGTCCGGAAACTGCGCCAGCGCCAGGTCTTCGTGCCGCGCCTCGATGATGAGGCTGCCGCCCACGACTCTTGAATTCTCAGTGCGCGCGGCCGAGTAGTACTCGAGCTCGTGATTGGGCCAGCCGGTCGGGTTGAGGGCGGTGTCGTAATTCCACTTGGCGGTATCCGGCAGCCCGTCCACGTCGAATTCATCGGACCACACCAGGGTGTAGCCCGCGGGCAATCCACCTGCTTCGGAAATGGCGGCTACGCCGGGACCGGCAGCCACGGGCTGGGTCGCAGAACCACTGTCGGAGGAGCCGCCGCCACAGGCGCTGGCCAGCGCCGCGAGTGCCGGCAAAACCAGGCGCAAGGCGCTGCCGAAACGGTGCTGCATCATCGTGGGCAAGCGCGCCAAATATCGGTGAATGGCTGGCGCACGGCTGGATCCTATTTTTGCAGTGCGTGTTTTGCAAGCGGTTTCAGAAATGACCGCAATCGTCGCGCGGCGGACATACTCGCGGCGCCGCAGTTGCCGACCCGCCACAATTGCGAATGCGAACGATTTTTCTTGACACAGTGCGTTTCGCCGGAGCAGTATCGGCCCGGACGCGTATGAAAGCGGTTTCAGAAACCGATTACACCGTACCGGGGAACATGGGCGGGTATCGGCGGTCGTCAACGTAAACGCGGTATCTCAGGGGGAAACCAAGTGAAGTCATCTTATCTGCGCAGTGCTGCGCAACGCTCCGATCTTATTCCGTCTGCGCTGGACCTGCGGCTGCGCCATCCGCGCAATACGCCGCTCGCGCAAAGCGTGGCCCTCGCGCTCGGCATTGTGGCCGCTCCGTTTGCCTACGCGCAGACGGCCGCCGCTCCGGCACCCAATACGCTCGAGGAAGTGGTCATCACCGGCATTCGCGCCAGCCTCACCTCGTCGGAGAATCTCAAGCGCAACGCAACCGGTTTTGTAGATGGCATCGTTGCCGAGGATATCGGCAAGTTTCCTGACACGAACCTGGCCGAGTCGATGCAGCGCATCACTGGCGTGTCCATCGACCGCGCCAACGGCGAGGGCTCCAAGATTTCGGTGCGCGGCATCGGTGCCGATTGGAACTTGGTGCTGCTGAACGGGCGCCAGATGCCGGGCGCCAACATCAACGACACCAGCGCCTCCAATTCCCGTGCCTTCGACTTCGCCAACCTGGCCTCGGAAGCCATCGCTGCCGTAGAGGTGCACAAGACCTCCAGTGCCGATCGCGCGACCGGTGGCCTAGGCGCCACGATCAACATCAGGACCACGCGCCCGCTGGACAGCCCCGGGCGCAAGGCGTCGTTCGGCGTTAAGGCCGTCACCGACCGCTCGAACGCCCTGCTGCCGGAGAAATTCAAGGGCAGCAGGTTCACACCGGAAATGTCCGCCATCTACAGCAACACCTTCGCGGACAACACCTTCGGCGTGGCGATCACGGCGAGCTACCAGGACCGCGCGGCCGGGTACAACCAGGCTGGCGTGGCGAGCGGGTATCACTCGATTTGCGACGCGGCTCCAACTCCAGTTAACCACTGCGGTGGTGGCAATGATTGGGGTTCGATCGCTCACAATCCGGCCGGCAACATTACTAATGGGCCGATGGGGACTGACATCTACCAAGTGCCGCAGGACATCCGTTACTTCCTGACCGGCATCGAACGCAAGCGCACGAATGGCCAGTTGACGCTCCAATACCGGCCGGTCGAATCCGTGACTGCTACACTTGACTACACCTACTCCGAGAACAAGATCCACACCCGCCGCCAGGAGATTTCGGCCTGGTTCAACTTTGGTCCCTCAGTGTCGAGCTGGACCAGCGGCCCCGTAAAGGGCCCGCTGTCCTATGTCGAGACTGTCAACTGCTCCGACACCCCGGTCACGGACGCAAACGGCGTCACCTCGTTTCCAGGCTGCGTCGACGTGGCAATGGCCCAGTCCGACTACGCGACCAAGGCGCAGAACAATTCTGTTGGCTTCAACCTCAAGTGGGAGGCCAGCGACAAGCTCAGTTTCGAATTCGATGCGCACGACTCAACCGCTACCAACGGCGAGGACAGTCCGCTGGGCAACAGCAACACGCTCGGCGTCTCGGGCTACTTCCGTGGAACGAATGGCGTCGATTTCTCGCACGATTTTCCGGTGTTCGGCGTTACCCTGCCGGCCAGCCTCAACGGCGCGATCGATCCCGCCTACATGGAAGCGACCGGCTCGAGCTTCCGCAACAGTTACACGAAGGCGCAGGTCCAGCAGGTGCAATTGGGCGGCGACTGGAAATTCGCCGACCGCCAGAAGCTGGATTTTGGCGTCGGCCTCACGGACGTCAAGAACCGTTCGGCATACTCGAACGTGCAGCAGAACGCCTGGGGTGGCCTGGGCAACCCAACCAACTATCCTGACTCAGCCTTTACCCCGGATACGCTGCGGCAGTACTTCCCCAACATATCTGGCAGCTCGAGCCCAGGACTGTTCAACCAGTTCTTCAACTGGGACTTCAACGCCGTGCGCGCCGCGGCCATCGCATTCTGGGGCCCCGGCGGCGCCGCCACGTTCTCAGCCAACCCGAATTACACGGATACAGACCGCACCACGAAGGAAAATTCGAACGCAGCGTACGTCCAGTACAGCACCACGTTCGAGATGGGACGCCCGGCGCACTTCGCCGCGGGCTTGCGTTACGAGAAGACGGATGTGACGTCCCCCGCAAAAGTGCAGGTTCCCATCAGCAGCGCGTGGGTGGCCGCCAACGAGGTCAACGTCACCTTCGATCCGACGCCTGTCCTCACCAATTTCAAGGGCAAGTACAGTTTTGCGTTGCCAAATATCGACTTCGATGTCGACCTGATGCCCAACCTCAAGGCCCGGGCAAGCTGGGGCAAGAGCATCGGCCGTCCGGACTGGGGCTCGATTCAGGGCGGCTTGACGGTCGATTCACTGGCGCGGCCCGATTTTGCCACGGGTGCGCAGGGCAATCCCGCGCTCAAGCCGCTGGAGTCAAAGAACATTGATCTGGCGCTGGAGTGGTACTACTCCAAAGGCAGCTACCTGTCGGTGGGGTACTTCAAGAAGGATGTAACGAACTACCCGGGTTTTGCGATCCTCAATCTGACGCCGTACAGCATTCCGAACCCGGGCCTTGGTCCCTGGGTCGCCGAGGCGATCGCCGCGCCGGTGAGCGCCGGCGGCTGCCCCACGGGGGACAGCGCGTGTGTACGCAATTACATTTTCGCCAATCACGGTAGCGATCCGGCGGTTACGCAGCCGACAGCCACTGCCCAGGGAATCATCGCCGGCCGGCCGGGCATCGATCCCAATACTATTTTCCACATCAATACCCCGGTCAACCAGGGCTCTGCCAACATCAAGGGTTGGGAGCTGAACCTGCAGCACATGTTCGGCAACAGCGGTTTCGGCGGGATCGTCAACTACACCAAGGTCACGTCTGACCTGAAGTACAACGTCGCGAGCCTGGGTCCGCAGTTCCCGCTGCAGGGCCTGAGCGATACCGCGAATATCGTCGGCTTCTACGAGAACAGCAAATGGGAGGCGCGGGTCGCATACAACTGGCGGGATCAGTTCTACGCCGGCCAGGATGGCCAGAACAGTCCGGTGTTTATCGAGCCGTATGGGCAGATCGACGCCAACGTCGGCTTCAAGCTCAACGACCGGTTGAGCTTCCAGCTCGAGGCGATCAACCTGACTGACCGGGCTACGCGTTCGCACAGCCGCACGCGCGAGGCCGTAGAGTTTGCGACGCAGACCGGCGCCCGGTTCATGATTGGAGCACGCTACCAGCTGGGCAAGTAACCAGGCTGGACCCCCGTGATACCCCGGCGAGCGTGCTACCGGGGGCGAACGAGCCGCTGCCTGCCAGCGGCTTTTTCGTCTGGGTGTAGGATGGTCGCTATCCTGTATGGAAATGACCGTTGGTGAGTGAGCAAGTCAGGCGCGTAGTGATCGTGGGCGGCGGGTCAGCCGGTTGGCTGGCCGCGGGCGTCATTGCTGCGGATCACCAGATCCCGCGCGTCCCTGGCCTGGAAGTGACGCTGGTCGAGTCGCCCGCCGTCAGTCCCATCGGCGTGGGCGAGGGCACCTGGCCGTCGATGCGCGATACGCTGCGTCGTATCGGCGTGTCGGAGACCGATTTCATCCGTGAGTGCGACGCGGCCTTCAAGCAGGGTTCGCGCTTCGCGGGTTGGACGGACGGCGGCGGCGAGCACTACTACCATCCCTTCAGCTTGCCGCAGGGCTACGGTGAGGCCAACCTGGTCATGCCCTGGCTGCGCGAGCACGCCGCGGTTCCATACGCGGAGCTGGTCAGTTTCCAGCCGCAACTGTGCGAGCGCGGGCGCGCACCCAAGCAGGTCACGACGCCCGAATATGCCGCGGTCGCCAACTACGCGTACCACCTGGACGCCGGCAAGTTCGGGCCGTTCCTGCAGCGGCACTGCACTGCGCGACTCGGTGTGCGGCACATTGTCGATCACGTCACCCGCATCGAGTCCAGCGACAATGGCGACATCGCCGCCGTCGTCACGGCCGGTCACGGCCGCGTCGAGGGCGACCTGTATGTCGACTGCACGGGTTTCTCGTCCCTGCTGCTGGGACAGCATTACGGGGTGCCGCTGATATCAGTGCAGCCGCAGCTGTTCAACGACTCCGCGCTCGCCGTGCAGGTGCCCTACGCCGCGGCGGACGCGCCAATCGCTTCGCACACGATCTCGACGGCCTGCGAGGCGGGATGGATCTGGGACATCGGTCTGCAGACCCGGCGCGGCGTGGGCCACGTGTATTCGAGCGCTCACATGTCCGATACCGAGGCTGAACGGATCCTCCGCGACTACGTGACCGCTGGCACCGACGCGAAGACCGCGGCGGCCCTCTCGCCCCGTAAGCTGTCGTTCCGCCCGGGTTACCGCCAGACGCTCTGGCAGCGCAACTGCGTCGCCGTGGGCCTTGCAGCTGGATTCGTCGAGCCGCTGGAAGCCTCCGCCCTTGCATTGGTCGAATTCTCCGCCGCGATGATCAGCGACCAGCTGCCGGCGACGCGCGCCTTGATGGATACCGTGGCAGCGCGCTTCAACGACGCGTTTCGTTACCGCTGGGAGCGCGCAATCGACTTTCTCAAGCTCCATTACCTGCTGTCCAGGCGCAGCGATTCGCCTTACTGGCGCGAGCACCGCGCGAGCGCAGCGGTGCAGTCGCGGTTGGCGGAACTGCTGGAGCTGTGGCGCTACCAGAGTCCGTCGCGCTACGATTTTCACCGCATCGAGGAGATCTTTCCATCGGCCAGCTACCAATACGTGCTGTACGGGATGGGCTTCCGGCCGGAAGCGCGCGCGCTCCCGGAGCCGGTGCAGAACGCGGCGCTCGCGCAGCGCTACTTTGACGAGGCGGCAACGCTTTGCAGGTCCATGCTGGCGGCATTGCCGACCAATCGGGCGCTGCTCA
The DNA here is from genome assembly GCA_025359205.1 of Gammaproteobacteria bacterium. Classification (GTDB taxonomy): domain Bacteria; phylum Pseudomonadota; class Gammaproteobacteria; order Steroidobacterales; family Steroidobacteraceae; genus FEN-1191. Next base: position 57,884 of record JANYHD010000011.1, on the reverse strand, counting down.
ATCACCTGCAGAGCTACCGGCTGCAGCGCGTCTAGGAATTTAAAGAGGTTCGGATGGCCAGACACGTTCCATTGAACAACATCGAACACAAGTCGCTGCGCATCGTCACGACGCGGTCGGCGGCCTATGGCGACGACCAGATGTTCGCGCTCACCGTCCCGGCGGAATTCCGCAGCGTCCAGTCCTGCTACCCGATCGTGTTCCAGAAGCGCTCCGACACGGGCCAGTTCCAGCCGCTGGCCCTGTTCGGATTCCAGCCCGGGGAGAATCTGTTCCTGACGGAGGCGGGCTGGGACGCCACCTATGTCCCGATCAGCGTCGAGCGCCTGCCGTTCCTGATTGGCGGGCCAGGCGTGGCGCAGGCCGGGCAGCCGGCGCAGCCCATGATCCACATCGACCTCGACAACCCGCGGGTCAGCTCGACCGAGGGTGAAGCGGTGTTCCTCGAATACGGCGGGTCCAGCCCGTTTCTCGAGCGCATCAGTTCAATGCTCGGCTCGCTCCATGAGGGGCTTGCCGCGACCACGGCCTTTGTTGATGCGCTGCAGGGCCTCGACCTGCTTGAGTCCTTCGTGCTGGACGTCGGACACAAGGACGGATCGAGCAGTCGCTTGGCTGGGTTCTACACCGTGAACGAAGAGCGCGTGCGTGCGCTGGACGGTGCGGCAGTGAGCAAGCTGCAGGCGCAGGGCTTTCTCGAGCCGATGTACATGGTGGTGGCATCGACGGTGCATTTCCGCGACCTGATCGAGCGGCGCAACCGGCGCAGCTGATGCCGACGGCCGCCGCCAGCGTGCGCGAACTCAACGCCGCCGATACGAGCGCGTGGCGTGAATCGGTGCTGGGTTCGACGGAACCCGTGCTGCTGCGCGGCCTGGTCGCGCAATGGCCGCTGGTGCGCGCGGGCGTCCAGTCGATGGCTGCGGCGCTGGCGTACCTGCGTGGCTACTACCGCAACGCGACGGTCGGCGCCTGGTTCGGCCCGCCCGCAATCCAGGGCCGCTTCTTCTATAACGACGATTTCACCGGCTTCAACTACCAGGCCTCGATGCTCAAGTTGGAGGCGGTGTTCGAGGCGCTGGAACGCCACCAACACGACGCCGAGCCACCGGCGGTGTACGTGGGTTCCACCACCATCGACACCTGCCTGCCGGGGCTCCGTGCCGAAAATGACGTGACAGGCCTGCCGGCAGATGCGCTCGCGAGCATCTGGCTCGGCAATCGCACGCGCATCGCGGCGCACTACGACATGCCCGACAATCTCGCCTGCGTCGCTGTCGGGCGCCGCCGCTTCACGCTGTTTCCGCCGGCTGAATTGCCCAACCTTTACGGCGGGCCACTCGAGTTCACGCCGGCCGGCCAACAGATCAGCCTGGTGGATTTTGCCGCGCCCGACTACGCCAGGTTTCCTCGCTTTGCGGAGGCGCTGCGCAGCGCGCGCGTGGCCGAGCTGGACGCTGGCGACGCGTTGTACATTCCGGGGATGTGGTGGCACCACGTCGAGGCGCTCGAGCCGTTCAACGTGCTGGTCAACTACTGGTGGCAGAGCGTGCCGGCCTGGATGGGCGCCCCGGTCAGCGTGCTGCTGCATGCACTGCTGGTCTTAAGCGGGCTGCCACGCGAGCAGCGCACGGCCTGGCGCGAGATCCTCGATCACTACGTGTTTGCGGCCGACGACGCGGCGGTCGCCCATATTCCCGCGCGCGCACGCGGCGTGCTGGGTCCGATCGACGAGAACCGCGCACGCTCGCTGCGGGCGCTGTTGCTCAAGCAGTTGAACCGGTGATGGCGTGAAATCGGAACGAGGGGCAAAGCTTGACGAATAAGCAGTTGAGAAGGGTGGTCATTGCCGGTGGTGGCACGGCGGGCTGGATGACGGCTGCGGCGCTGTCGAAGACGATGGGGCAGGTGCTCGACATCTGCCTGATCGAATCCGATGAGATCGGCACGGTCGGCGTTGGCGAGGCGACGATTCCACCGATCATCATTTTTCATCGGCTGCTGGATATCAACGAGCAGAAATTCATGGCTGCCATGCACGCCACCTTCAAGCTCGGCATTTCCTTCGAGAACTGGCGCGTGCTCGGCGAGACCTATTTCCATTCCTTCGGCACTTCAGGCACCGACCACTGGGCCGCCGGCTTCCAGCATTTCTGGCTGCGCGGCCGCGAGCGCGGGCTGGCGGGCGAATACGGCGAGTACTGCCTGGAGTTGCAGGCGGCGCTGGCGCAGCGTTTTGCGCACCTGCCGCAGAACGGCATGAACTATGCGTTCCACCTGGACGCGAGCCTGTACGCCAAGTACCTGCGCCAGTTCAGCGAGCCCTATGGCGTGCGCCGCATCGAAGGCAAGATCGTGGAAGTGCGCACCGATTCGGCCACCGGCGCCATCGCTTCGCTGCGGCTGGATTCGGGTCTCGAGATTGAGGGCGACCTGTTCGTCGACTGCAGCGGCTTTCGCGGCCTGCTGATCGAACAGACGCTGCACGCAGGCTACGAGGACTGGACGCACTGGTTGCCTTGTGACAGCGCTGTCGCCGTGCAGACGAAGTCGGTCGGCGATCCGCTGCCGTACACGCGCTCGATCGCGCGCGAGGCCGGTTGGCAGTGGCGCATCCCGTTGCAGCACCGGGTCGGCAACGGTCTTGTTTACTGCAGCCGTTATCTCAGCGATGAGCAGGCCAAGCAGACGCTGCTGGCGAATGTCGAGGGCGAGCTGCTGACCGAGCCGCGCGTGCTGAAGTTCCGCGCTGGCCGGCGCTTGCGGCAATGGGTCAAGAACTGCGTGGCCATCGGGCTGTCGAGCGGCTTCATCGAGCCGCTGGAGTCGACCAGCATCCACCTGATCCAGCGCGGCATCATCCGCATGATGCAGATGCTGCCGAACGCGAGCATCGCGCAGTCGGACGTCGAGGAGTTCAACCAGCAGGCCAAGCTGGAATTCGAGCAGATCCGCGACTTCATCGTGCTGCACTACCACCTGACCGAGCGGCAGGACACGCCGTTCTGGCGGCATTGCCGCGGCATGGAGATCCCGGCGACGCTGGCGCATCGCATGCGCCTGTTCCGGGAGACCGGCCGGGTGTTCCGCACGGCGAACGAGCTGTTCGCCGAGAATTCCTGGATCCAGGTCATGCTCGGGCAGGGCATTAGCCCCGAGCAGTACCACCCTGTCGCGGGCGTGATGAGCGACGAAGAGCTGCGTACTTTCCTCGTCAGCATCAAGTCCAGGGTCGATCGGACCGTGGCGCAGCTGCCCGGCCACCGCAGGTACCTGGACCAGTATTGTGACGCGGGCGCGAAGAAGACTTGACATGCCCCGGGCAAAAAGGGAGCATCCCTGAAACCGGTTGCAGAAACCGGCCGCCTGGACCATTCCAACTTAAAAATGCTCGTTTAGCACATAGCGGTCAGTCATGAAGCCCGACAAGCTCAACATCACCGGATTGGCGCTGGTCGTGGCCATGGGCGGCTTCCTGCTGGGCTTCGATGCAACCGTCATCTCGGGCGCAGTGGGACCCATCAGCAAGTACTTCGGACTGGACGGTGTTTCCGGAAGCCTGCGGCTGGGCTGGGCGGTGAGTTGCCTGGGATGGGGCGCAATGGCCGGCAACATCCTGGCCGGCGTGCTCAACGATCGCTTAGGCCGGCGTGCCGTGCTGCTGTTGACGGCGCTGCTGTTCCTCGCCTCGGCGCAGCTGGCGGCATTTGCCACGAGCTTTACCGTGTTCGTCATGGCGCGCATCTGCGGTGGTCTCGCGGTCGGCGTGGCGATACTCACGGCTCCCGTTTACATTGCCGAAATCGCCCCGGCCGGACGGCGCGGCGCGCTGGTGTCGCTCAACCAGCTGATGATCGTCATCGGTATTTCAGTTTCCTATTTTTCCAATTTTTTCCTGGTGGGCGTGGGCCTCGACAACTGGCGCTGGATGTTGGGCGTGCAGGCCGTGCCGGCGCTGGCGTTCCTGCTGCTGCTGATCACGGTGCCGGAGAGCCCGCGCTGGCTGCTGACCCGCGGCCGCAACGCACAGGCCCTGGCGGTGCTCACGTCGCTCCACGGCGCGGACGCAGCCCAGCAGGAAATTGTGGAAATACAGAGCAGCCTCAAGGCCGCGCCAGGTGTGTCGCGCATTCGCGGCGTGCTGGGTCGCCGGCTCAGGTTCGTGCTGTTGTTTGCGCTGGGCATTGCGTTCTTCCAGCAGATCACCGGCATCAACGCGATCTTCTACTACCTGCCGACCATCTTCGCGCAGGCCGGCGGCGGCCAATCCACGGCCTACGGGCAGGCGGTGCTGGTCGGCATCGTCAACGTCGGCATGACCTTCGTCGCCATCCGGCTCATCGATCGCCTCGGGCGCAGGCCCCTGCTCATCGCCGGCGTGTCCGGCATGGCGCTGGCGCTGTTGACGATCAGCTGGGCATTCCATGCGTCGGCCGCGACGAGCGGCGTCGCGCAGCTCGCCAATGCGAAGCTCGTGCTCTGCGCCATCATCGCCTACGTCGCCTGTTTCGCCATCTCACTGGGCCCGGTGATGTGGGTGCTGCTGTCAGAGATCTTTCCGAATGAGCAGCGCGCCGCGGCCATTTCGGTGGTCGGCTTCTGGAATTCGCTGGTCAGCGCCAGCGTGACCATGATCTTCCCCTGGGAGCTGGCCCGCTTCGGACCGGACGGCACCTTTCTCGGCTATGGCCTGCTGGCCGTGGCCGGAGTGCTGTTCCTGGCGATCTATGCACCGGAAACCAAGGGCCGCACGCTCGAGCAGCTGGAAGCCTTGCTGGCGAGGCCGGCGGGCGGATGAAGAAGCTGAAGGAAAAGTCGGTGCCACTCAGGACCCGCGGCAAGCGGGGCCCGCGGCCACGCAACTCGGTCACGCTCAAGATGGTGGCGCGCGAGGCGGGCGTATCGGCCAGCACCGCGTCGCGCATCATCAACCGCACGGTGAATGTGAGCGACGAATTGCGCCTGGCCGTCGAAGCGGCCATCGCGAAATTCAACTTCCGCCCCAACGCCGCTGCGCGTGGCCTGGCGCTCGGCAAGACACTGACCATCGGCGTGATCAGCCAGGCGATGGACAGCCCTTTCTACGGTGAAGGCCTGCGCGGCATCGAGCAGCGGCTACAGCAGCGCGGCTATGCGCCGTTGTTCATGAGCGGCAACTGGCAGGAGAAGGAAGAGATCCGCTGCATGGAGGAACTCATCAACCGCGGCGTCGACGGCATTATCATGTTCGCCGGGTGCCTGGGCGACGCGGCGCTGAAGGCCTACGCGCGCAAGGTGCCGATCGTCGTGACCGGCCGGCTGTTGCGTGCGAAGGGACTGGTCAGCATGCAGGTGGACGATCGGCTCGGGGCGAATTTGGCGATGCGCCATCTGTTGGACCTCGGTCATCGACGCATCGCGTTCGTGGCGGGATTTGAGAATCATCCCGACGCGAATGAGCGCCTCGCGGGCTATCGCAGCGCGCTGGCCGCGGCCGGCATCGCGTTTGACCCGCAACTGGTCAATGCCGGTGACTTCCACGAAGAGGGCGGCATGCGGGCCGTGTACCAGCTCATGGATTCGAATATCAACTTCACGGCGATGTTCTGCGTCAATGACCAGACCGCGTACGGTGCCTGCCTGGCGTTGTTCCGCAAGGGCATGCGCGTGCCAGACGACGTGTCGGTCATCGGCTTTGACGACCTGCCTTCCTCGACTTATCGCGTGCCGCCGCTGACGAGCGTGCGCCAGTCGGTGCAGCACCTGGGAGTGTGTTCGGCGGAGGCCATACTGGAGCTCATCGCGGGGCGCAAGCCACAGATCACACTGCCGCCGGTCGAACTCGTGGTGCGCGAGTCGACGGGCCGCGCCGCCCGCTAGCGCCCCGCTACATGAGCGATGCCAGGTCCATAGAAGCCCTATGCCGGCGCTTTCCGCCGGGCTTCGTCTGGGGCGTAGCCAGCAGTTCCTACCAGATCGAAGGCGCTGCCGCGGAGGATGGCAAGGGCCCGTCCATCTGGGATGATTTCTGCAAGCGCCCCGGCGTTATTGCCGATGGCTCGAGCGGCGCTGTCGCCTGCGACCACTATCACCGACTGGACACGGATCTCGATCTGCTCACCGAGCTTGCGGTCGATGCTTATCGCTTCTCAATTTCCTGGCCGCGCATTCAGCCCACCGGCGCAGGTGCGCCAAACGAGTCGGGGCTGGCTTTCTACGAGCGCCTGATCGATGGATTGCTGCGCCGGAACATCAAACCTTACGTGACGCTGTATCACTGGGACCTGCCAGCGGCGCTGCAGCATGCGCAGGGCGGCTGGGCTGCGCGCGACACGGCGCATCGGTTCCGGGACTACGCGGCCATCGTCGCGCAACGGCTCGGTGACCGCGTGGCCTCGTTCGCCACGCACAACGAACCCTGGGTCACGGCCACGCTGGGGCACGAGCTGGGCCTGTTCGCGCCCGGGGTCAGGAACCGCGCCATCGCTGCGCAGGTGTCGCATCACTGCCTGCTGAGCCACGGACTCGCGGCGCAGGCGATTCGCGCAGTGCGGCCCGAGACGCCAGTCGGCATCGTGCTGAATCTCTCGCCGATCACGCATGCGACGCAATCCGGAGCGGACGTGGCGCAGGCTGCGCTGGAAGATGGACTGCTGGTGCGCTGGTACATGGACGCGCTCTTGAAGGGTGCCTATCCGGCGGATGTGCTCGGGCACCTGGCCGCCGATGCGCCGCGGATCGAGAGCGGCGACATGCAGTTGATCGCACAGCCGCTCGATTTCCTCGGCGTCAACTATTACTACCCGACCATCGCGTACGCGGGCAAGCCGGCGTCGCCGGCGACCCCCGGCGCCCCGATCACCGACATGGGATGGGAAGTGGCACCGGCCAGCCTCACGGGACTGCTCGCGCGCCTTGCGCGCGATTACGTCCTGCCACCGCTGATGATCACTGAAAATGGCGCCGCGTACCGGGATCGGGTCGAAAACGGCCGCGTCGAAGACAAGGCGCGGCGCGAATACCTGGAATCACATGTGCGCGCAGCGGCGGATGCCATCGAGCGCGGAGTCGATCTGCGCGGCTACTTCGTCTGGTCGCTGCTCGACAATTTCGAATGGGCATCCGGTTACGACAAGCGCTTCGGCCTGTACTACGTTGACTATGCGACCCAGGCGCGCATCGCCAAGAGCAGCGCCACATGGTACGCGCGGCTGATGCGCGCCTGCCGGCTACGGCGCAGCTGAGGTGAACCGCAGGCAGCTGTAAGCCACTTGTAAGTTGCCGGCACACCGGAAACGACGAAAATCAGGGCCGCTGATGCCCGCCGTGAGGCGGGAGGAAAGTGGAGGGGGGATGGGTACTGAACGTTCGCCAGCAACAGAGCCCTGGCGTTGCACACTCAGGTGCAGGCTGCTTGCAGTCAGCGTGGCGGTGGCCTGCCTGTCGGGGTGCTTCCCGCAGGTCGTGAAGGACCAGCACGCTGCGCCATCGTTGTCGGATGACGGCGAGATGAAGGCAGCGCGGGAACTGTTGGGATCAACAGTGCCTGCGTCGGTCCGCGGCGCAGCCCCGACGGAGCCGCTCGAATCGGAGGCCTGGCGACGCCGGGCGGTAAGCAATTCGCTGCTGACCTCTTACCTCAGAGATCACGAGGGGCCGTTGTACCGCGCGCGCGACGCGGATGGTGATCCCAATGGAACGCCTCGCTATTGCCTCGCACTGTCCGGGGGCGGAATGCGCACGCTCGCCTTCGGCACCGGCGTGCTCCACGGATTGCAAAAGCGCGGGCTGTATGGTCGCGTTGCCGTCCAGTCGGCCGCCTCTGGCGGCGGGTATATCAATTACTGGATGGCGGCTAACGCGGAGCGCGGCCTCAAGGGACCAGAGCCCGCGCTGGGCAGGGAAAGTGAATTTCTGCGGCAACTGCGCGCCCACGCGCAACTGCTGCCGCCCGCCGCGAAAGCCACATATGCTACGGCCGTCCTGGTCAACCCATCGCGGCACTCCTGGCTGCACCAGGCGGGCAGGAGGCTCTCGGCGAGCCAGGCCGAGCCGGCGCAAAAAAACTTTGCCGGTGGGTTGATTGGCTATTCCATGGCGCTGGATGGCATGTTGGGCACTCGATCTCCTATTGGCGTCGACTCCCCACTGTCGGCGAGCGACCTGCGCGCCATCACGGCCGCCGGGTTCATGCCACTGCCCGTCTGGACGACCACCATGCGTCCAGCCGCGGCACCCGATTGCGTGGGTGCGGAGCCACGCAAGGAGATTGCTGAACGCGGCCGCTCGCTGGGACTTGTCAATTTCGAGAATGGGCCCGTGCGATCCGGGTCCGATGAGCTCGGCTACCTCTCCGGGATGCTGCTGTCGCCGCTTGAAGCCACGGCCGTATCGGGGGCCGGCATGTCTGTGCCTTTCAACGAAGGCTGCGAGTCGCTGCACCTGGCCGATGCGTCAGTCGAGATCACACACTACCCACCGCTCATCGATCCGGCCATGCCCCAGGACGAGTCCGTGGCAACGCGAAATAGCCAAGCCTTCGTGCTGACCGATGGTGGAATTGCCGACAACCTGGGTGTATTGCCCCTGGTGCGACGGCTGTGCTCGGACATCATCATCGTCGATGGCGAGTTTGATCCGTACCTGGTTTTTCCCGGCTATGGCTACCTGAAGCAGCAGCTGGCCAAGCTGGATATCGGCTTTTCCGTCCCCGGCATCGATGCGGTCGTGCTGAAAAATCGCCTGCCCACGGATCCATCCGCTCCGCAGACAGACTGCGACGGCGGCGTCTGTCTCGTTGAGCCGAAGCCCGAATGCGTGCGGCGCGATGCCTCGGCCGGGTGTGTGGCTGCTGACCAGCTTCCGGCATCTGTCTTTGACGGAGAGATTGGGCCAATCCCGTTCGCAACTTCGGTGCCGACGGAGTCGGGCGCACAATCGTGGGAGTCCTCGAATCGGGTTCTGCGTGTGCACTACGTGAAGCTGTCGCTGGACGGGGCGCACATCGAGTCCTATCCCAGGACCGTTCGCGAGCGCTACGCGAGCCACGCAGGAAGGCGACAGAAGCATGAAGCGGCGTGCGTCACCACGCGCAGCAATGATGCCTGCAGCTTTCCTCACGAACCCACGGCAGATCTCGACTATCGTCACGGGAAGTTCGAAGCGTACTGGGATCTTGGACGCTGCATAGTTGAGCAGCACTGGCCGGACCCGGCCAACGGCCGGGCTGCGCCGGCGTGCGGCGATTCAGACTGGACCGACGTGGACACGGCCTTGCCGGCGCCGTGCGTTGGTTGCAGCCTGACGCCGAAGACCGCCATGGTGGTGCCTTCGGGCAAGGCGGCGCCGGATCTGGTGAAGCTCAGTCACCAGGCTGGTGCCACCGCAGATGTGCTGACTGTAAAAAGGGAGCCGCTGCGGCTCCGCTTGAATGAATCCGACGGCAACGCGCTGCAGGGCCTGGATCTGGACGAACTGGCCCGGAGCGGCAGGAGAGTGGCGGTGCGAGTCCCGTTCGATGAGCTGGCCCTGGTTTACGACACTACGGGAGCGATACCTCACGAGGCCACCTATCCAAGCCTGCCAGTGGCGGGGGCAGACGAGCAGAAGTTCAGCTGTGAGGATGCAGATCTCGAACTGCAGCGGACAGAAGCCATTCGCTGGTATGCGCGCCAGCAAGGTGGCACGCCATTTTCCACGCACGAAATAGCGCGGCAGCATGAGCGGAAGGCAATTTACTATGCCGCGATCGTGTTGCTGGCCGCCGCGGTCGCCAGCGCTGAATGTGCGCACGGCCTGTCCCACGGTTGCAGCCCCAGCATGCCGCCGATGGGGCCGCCGCCACCACCGCGGGTAATCAGCTTGCAGGCCTTTCGCGGCTCGGTCAACGCGGCCGATAGCCGTGAGATCGCACTACTGCAGATTCGCCGCGAGAAAAGCTGTCCTGCACAGGCTACATACCAGGAAGGGGATACGGATCTCGCCATACTGGGGCGCATTGAGCAGGCGCAACGTGAGGTGGTTGCGCACAAACTCTCGGAAGTGGAGCAGCTGCGTCAGCAGACCCGCTGGCTCGATGAACTGGATCCGCAGTTCGACGATGCCGGAGCGCGCATGCGCTCGCTGGCGCGATCGTTGTTGCCCACGGATGGGCCAGTGGCGGCGTTCTTCGGGAAGGCACGTTGGTATTCGAACGTGGCTCACATTTCCTACATCAGGGCTGACAGCCAGGGGCTCAGCGGCAGTGTGGTCATCACCTCCACCTCGATTGCCTTTGTCGATGGTGGCCTTTCCGACAGCGCGGCGACAGGCAGCGCCACCGGCACTGTGCTGAGAATTCCTTACTCCGAGATTGCAGCGGTCGATGCTGGGCAGATTCTGCCTTCGGGGGCGGTGGCCGTGTCGATTACGTTTGCGAGTGGTCAGGTCGATCGATTCGAGATCCTGGCGAAGTCCAGCTTCGGGAAGATCAACCAGTCACCAGGAAGACATGCGGGAGAGGTGCTGCGCAAGGCTGTCCGCGACGCCAAGGGGTAATGGAGGCCGGAGCCAGACTCGGCGCTACAGTCCTCCGCCTGGTACGAGCTGATCGCAATCACACAGGTACCCGATCCACGGTTTGCCAGCTGAATACTGGGCCAGGCGCTGCTGCATCAGGCTATCGATCCAATGCAGTTTCTTCGCTGCCTTGATGGCCGCGGTCTCTTCCCGCACCGCATCCGGGTAGCGGCCGTTGGCTGCCATCGCAGCTGCCACCATTTCGCCCGCGTCCGGGTCGCCCTTGACGTCCATCGACTGGGCGATCTCCAGTGCCGCCATCGGGTCGCGCAACGTGGCAATCGGTGTGGTGGCGAGGATGCCGGCTGCCCAGAGTTGCACGAAGGAATCATTGGCGTGGGCAGCACCGTGCAGCATCGGTGAGATGTCCGGGTTGGTCTCCGGTTCGGGACGCTGCAGGAGCCGTGTGGCCTGGAACAGTTCCAGATCGGATTCACCTGACATGGCGTGCAAACGGATGAATGTCTCTGCTTCTTCGGGAGCTTTGCAGCCAGGTAGTCCGAGGAGCTGCGCAACACGCAGCAGTGCACTGCGCTCGCCGCTGACTGCGGCGACCGCCAGATAGTGCCGCCGCTCCACTTCGTTCAGTTTTATCTGCGCGGGAGCTATGGAGTCGAGATAAGAAATCATGATCTGGGACGACTCCTCTCCGGCGCGAGCCTTCTTCAAATCCAGCTTGATCTTGCCTTCGTCGAAGATGCTCCCGGATTGTCCCATCGGGATCGCGTACGTCACGGCGTAACGGCGCCACGCGGCCACGGGCAGGCCGCCCTGTAAGCCCGGCGAGTAGGTTCCGCTGCGGAACATCAAGATGGTGCGCGAGGCGAAGCCATTGGTACTCGTACTATTGGTGATTTGCCGGTCGACGTGCACGAAGCGTGGATTCCCCATGGCATCGACCAGCAGCGAGATCACCAGCATGGCCTGGTTGCCCACGGACAATTCTCCGATGGGGTATTCCTCGTTGTTCAACTTGATCGTTTTGGGCGGGACTTCTGGTCCCAGATTGCGGGCGCGCAGCGACGGGTCGCTTGCCAGGGACCTGAGAGCGCCCGGCGTGCAATCCGTAACCGCCTTGTCAATCAACTCGACGAGCCTGGCCTTCCGGGCAGTGCGCTCTGTCGATTCGCCGGCACTAGCGGCATCGATCGCATGCGCCTCCTGCACTATGCCAGTGAACACGGCGCTCACGAGAAGTGCCACCGCCCAGCTTGCAACGACTGATTGCTTTTCTGGTGGTGTCATCAGCGGCTCAGTCGCCGCGGTCCGAGTTGGTCCGGATCGACGCGGTGTTCACTCAGCGCCGTCGGCAGTTCACGGTCCAGGATCATTGCGGCTGCAAACATGCCGAGCGCAGCCGCCGTCTGGATGCCGTAGCCGCCGAGTCCGGCGTGCCAATAGAAGCCAGGTGCGCCCGTCGCAAATCCTGAAACGGGGTCGCGGTCAGGTCCGAACACGCGCAGCCCAGTCCAGGAGCGCAGTACGCGCTGCACGCTGAAATTGACCACCTGCTCGATGCGGTCCACGGCAACCGCGACGTCCAGGTCCTCGGGCTGCGCGTCGACCGGTGGCGAGGGCCGCTCCTCGCCCAGCGAACCGAGCAGCCGACCCGCGTCGGGCTTGAAATAGAATTGCTCATCCGCGTCGGCCACCATCGGCCATTGCGCGACGTCGTGACCTGCGGGCGGTTCGAAGGTGAATGCCGTGCGCCGGTGCGGTACGAGCTGCAAGGGATCGACACCGGCAAGTCCCGCGAGCTCATCCGCCCATGCGCCCGCCGCGTTGACCACCACGCGCGCATGCAGGCTGAATTCCTGGCCGCCGACTTGCCAGCCGGCGCCATCCGGCCGGACCGTCAGTACTTCGTGCGTGGTCAACTGTCGGGCCCCATGCGCGCGCGCGCCGCGCAGGAATCCCTGCAGGAGAGCGTCGACGTCTAGGTCCCATGCGTTCGGGTCGAACAGCGCCCAATCGAAGGCATCGCGACGCAGCACCGGCACGAGCTCCAGCGCCGCCTGCGGCGACAGTCGCGTGGTGGCCAGCTTGGCGGCGCGCGCCTCGCGCTCGTACTGCTCAAGTCCGGCACGTTGCGAGTCGTTGCCGAGCATCAGGTAGCCGCGCTCGTGCAGCAACGGCGTCGCCGCAAAGCCCGTGGGCGGCGCAGTGAGAAAGGGCTGTCCGGCGAGCGTCAGTCGTTGCACCAGGGCGCTGCAGTAATTGGGCGCGTACAGCGCGGCGGACCGGCCGGTGCTGTGATAGGCGACATGCGGCTCGCGCTCCAGCAACAGCACGCGGGCGTGCGGCGCGAGGTTGAAGGCCACCGATGCGCCGGCCATGCCGCCACCGATGATGCAGACGTCTACCGACTCCATGTGGTGCCCGGGCGCCTACGGCAGTCGGCGCATCAGGCGGCGGGCGAGTGGCGCGCTACGCGGCCGCACAGGTAAGTCCACACCAATGTAGCGGCGGCGTTGCTGGTCAGTTCGGCGTGATCGTAGGGTGGCGCCACTTCGCACAGATCCATGCCGATGAAATTCAGGTCATCCAGGTCTTCGAGCAGCGTGAGTGCCTGGGCGGTGGCCAGACCGCCAGGTTCGGGCGTACCGGTGCCGGGCGCAAAGGCGGGGTCGAGGCAGTCGATGTCGAAGCTCAGGTAGACGGGCGGCGCGGTCGCGCCGCCAAGTCGCGCGCGCACTGCCGCCGTGACCGGCGCGAGTTGCGCGGTGTTGTACAACCCGCGCAGGTCGCGTCCTGTGTATATGAGTCCGCCGCGATCTGCGACGTAGTTCGAGGTCGCGCGCGCAGCGGCCGAGCGAATCCCGAGCTGCACCGACAGGTGGGGGTCGATAAGCCCATCGCGCAGGGCTTCGTAGACCCAGGTGCCATGGCCAGACGGCTCGTCGAAATGGCTGTCCCAGGTGTCGCAGTGCGCGTCGAAGTGCAACAGCGCGAGCGGTCGACCGAAGTGCGCGCGGTAAGCGCGCAGCAGCGACAGCGTGATCGAGTGATCGCCGCCGAGCCAGGCCATGTGGTGCTGGCGCACGAGCGCTCTGGCCTGCGGCTCGAGCACCGCACGCATGCGCTCGAGCGAGGTGTTGGGCAACGTGAGATCGCCACAGTCGGCGAGTTCGCCCAGCGGCGCGACCCCGTAGGCAGGATGGATGCCATCGCAGAGCATGTGGCTGGCACGGCGGATCTCGCCGGGACCAAAGCGCGCACCCGGGCGATTGGTGGTCGCGCCGTCCCAGGGCACGCCCGCGACGACGTAACGTGCGTCCGGCCTTGCAGCCAGCGGCGGCGCGCGCAGGAACCCGGCCTGGGTGGTCGAGGACTGAAAGGCAAACAGAGACTCGCTCATCGGTGAATTATAGCAACTGCGTGGGCAGCGCAGTCCTTTGGCAGGATCTGCAACACGGCGTGCCCGCGAGGCTGCCAGGCTCGGCCATTTAAGTCATCACTGACAAGGGGGATCCCGTGCATCAATCCAAGCGAATCGCCCAAGCCCTGGCTGCAGCCTGCCTGTGGTGCGCATCCTGCCTCGGTGGCGCCGCTTCATCGCCAGCAGACATCGGTTCGCCTGCGCTGGATGAGGCGGTGACGCGGCTGCAGTCGGGCGACGCCAGCGGCGCCGCCACGGCGCTGCGCCAGATCACGGCCAGCGATCCAGGCAATGTCCAGGCCTGGCGCGCACTGGGCAGGGCCAGTCGGCAGCTGCACGACTACGCGCAGGCGGTATCCGCTTACCAGCACGCGCTACAGCTCGCACCCGACTCGCCGCGCGATTTCTATGGCCTCGGCGTTGCTTACGCTGCACGGCACGATGCAGAACATGCCTTCGAGTGGCTGGGGCGCGCTGCCGCGACACATCGCTACGACATGACTGAAATCAGCGACGACGCCAGCCTGGCGGAGTATCGCAACGATCCACGCTACCTGGCGCTGCTGCCCGGGCCCGGTGATTTTGAACATCCGTTTGTCGAACCGGTGAAGATCATCCATGAGTGGCGCGGCGAGGCCGCCGGGGATCAATTCGGCTGGATCGCACGCAACATCGGCGACGTCGACGGGGACGGCGTCAACGACATCGTCACGTCGGCGCCCACCCATGGTGCGGGCAACTCGAACGCCGGACGCATCTACGTCTACTCGGTCGGCAGCGGGCGCTTGTTGTGGACCGCCGATGGGCAGGCAGGTGACCAGCTGGGCACGGGCGTGGAAGCAGCGGGCGACACGAATCACGACGGAATCCCGGATGTCGTGGCCAGTGGCCCCGCCGGTGCGGGCGTCGCGCACATCTACTCCGGGCGCGACGGCCGCATGCTGCAGACGCTCACATCGCCCAATGCAGACGAGTCCTTCGGCAATCACATATCGGGCGCCGGCGACGTGAACGGCGACGGCTATGCTGACGTGGTTGTCGGGTCGCCGGGAAAAGAGGGTGAGAGCAAAGTGCCTGGTCACGCCTACGTGTACTCAGGCAAGGATGGCTCGCTGCTGCGGACCTTTTCGGGCGAGCGACCAGGCGATGGTTTCGGCAGCACGGTCGCCGGTTACGCGGACGCAAAGCAGCACCTGCTGGTGGTTGGCGCACCGGGCGCCGGTCCCTCGCATCATGGCCGCGTGTATGTGTACGACGGCTCATCAACGCGCCCAAAATTCGTCATGGAAGCTGACGCCACCGGCAGCATGCTGGGCTACATGTTCGTCTCCGTGCCGGGCGACATGGATGGTGACGGTGTGCGCGATGTCTATGCCTCGGACTGGAGTAATTCAGCGCGCGGGCAGTCTACTGGACGCATCTACATGGTCTCGGGCCGCACCGGCAAGACGTTGTACGCGCTCACGGGCGAGACGGCCGGCGATGGTTTTGGCACCAGCCCCTCCATGGCGGGCGACGTTGACGGTGACGGTCGCGCCGATCTCATCATCGGCGCCTGGCAGTACGGTCAGGCTGCAATTTCCGGCGGACGGGCCTACCTGTTTTCAGGACGGGATGGACACCTGCTCAAGACCTATACCTGCCGCACGCCCGGCGATACATTTGGCTTTGATGCGGTGGGCATGGGCGACGTGGATGGCGATGGTACGGTTGATCTGCTGATCACCTCCGGCTGGAGTGCCGTCAACGGGCACCACTCCGGCCGCGTGTTCATCATTTCAAGCGGCGTCCCGAGGGGGAAACGATCATGAACCGGCGCACGCTATTGATTTTGGCTGCCGCAGCTGCGGCGGTGCCCGGTCTGCAATGCTCCCTGGTGATGGCGGGCACGCGGCTGGTCGGAGACCTGCCACATCGCGGCACGCAGGCGCTGCTTGCTTTGCCGGGCATCGACACGGAATACGGCGTGATCAGCGGGCCGGGCGGTGCGCGCCTGCGCAGCATCGTCACGCGGCCGGCAGGGCGTATCGGACGACTGCCGGCGGTTCTGTTCGTGGGCTGGCTGTCCTGCGATTCTGTCGATTTTGGCGTCGGCATGAGCGATGGGTGGTCGCTAATGCAGAAGCAGTTGATTACGCAGTCGAACGTCCTGTGGATGCGAATCGACAAATCGGGTGTCGGCGACAGCCTCGGCACGCCTTGCGCACAGCTCGACTACGAGACCGAACTGGGCCAGTACCGTGCCGCACTTGAAGCCCTGTACCAGCGTCCCGACGTGGAACCCGCGCGCATCGTGGTTCTCGGCGCGAGCATGGGCGCGACCTATGCGCCGCTCGTTGCAGCCGGCCATCCGGTGGCGGGAGTCGTGGTGTGGGGCGGCGGCGCCACGACCTGGTTCGAGAGAATGCTGGCCTTCGAGCGGCACGCGCTCGAGCTGGGCGGCACCGATCCGGCGCGCCTGTCAGACGAGATGAAGGCGCGCGAACGATTCTTCGCGCGCTACCTGTTGCAGGGCGAGTCGCCCGAGGCGATCGCCCGCACCGATCCCGCACTCGGCGAGGTCTGGTCTCACATCGTCGGCGCGAGCGGCCGGCTCCACTACGGGCGGCCGCTGGCTTTCCACCAGCAGGCGCAGCAGCAGGACTGGCCGGCCGCGTGGGCCCGCATCGGCGCGCCGGTGCTGGCCCTGTACGGAGAATACGACTGGTTCGAGAGCGCGGATGCCGTGCGGCTGATCGCCGACACCGTCAATCACATACACCCCGGCAAGGCCGAGTTCCACGAGCTCGCCGGGATTAACCATCATTTCACGCGCTATCCGTCGCGGACGGCAGCCTATCGTGAGCAGGGTGGCAGCGCCGATCCCGGCGAGTTCGTGCGGACTGTATTGGCCTGGCTCGACAGTATTCACTTCAGAACTTCGCCGTGAACGCCGCAAACAGCTGCCGTCCCAGCGTGTCGTAGGTTTCAAACGTGTTGTTGGCACCGCTCGAGGTGATCTCGGAGGTCACCAGCGGTGGATCCTTGTCCAGGATGTTGTTGATGCCGGCGCGCAGTTCGATCCCCTTGTGCACCGCCCAGCTCGCCGACAGATCCAGGTAGCTGTAAGCGCCAATGTGGGCACTGAAATAGTCGTAGGTTGGGGCGCCCGTGCCGTCCTGGAACGTGTGGCCAAACAGCAGCGGATTTGCGTCATTGTTGTCGAGCGAGACACCACCGATGAAGCGCCACGTGGCCGCCACTTCCACGCCGTGCGGCGCCACCCAGGTGCTGCGGAGGGTGTGGCGCCAACGTGGGTTTACAGTCTGGCAGAGGTTGCCGAACAGGCCAGCACAGTCGTAGGTACCTGAACCCGGATAGGACTGCGAGATGTTCTTCAGCAGCAGCGCGCCGTTGAGGGCGAGGGCCACCGAACCCCATCCCGAATTCAGGTCCATGCGATAGACGCCCTGCAGGTCCACGCCGCTCAACTTGGTGCCGCCCGAGTTGAGCACGGTCTGGATGATGTAGCCACCACCGGCCAGTGTCGCACCGGTCAGGCCCCAGTCCCGGTGATTGCGCACGATGCCGCCGCAGAAAGTCGGATTGCCCGATTGCAGGCAGCCGTTCAGCAATATGCCCGGCGGGATTCCCCCGATCTGGTCCTTCAGCTTGATCTGGAAGTAGTCCACGCTGCCACTGAAACGTGGCAGCGCATGGGGCGCAAACGTGACGCCGAGGCTGAAGGAGTCGGCCTTTTCCGCTTTCAGGTTCGGATTGCCGCCGACTTCCGAGGTCAGCTGGCTGCCAGTTCCCTGGGGAATGGTGCCGGCATTGTAGGCGGCGGTGAATGCGGCCTGCGAAGCGGTGTCGGCCGGTACGGTCTTGAGACAGTCCTGCAGGGAAGCCGTCGGCTGGTGCGTGGTTTCGTCTGGCGCGCAGGGATCCTGGCCAGAGGCGGCCAAGCCGATTGCCTGCGGATTGAACAACTCGATCAGATTTGGCGCGCGAATGGCCTTCTGGATGGAACCGCGCAAGCGCAGGTCCTCGATCGGCTCATAGGTGATCTCGAACTTTCCGGTGCTGACACGCCCGCTGGTCGAGTAATCCGAGGCGCGAAAGCCGGTGTCTATGATCAGGTTTTTGATGCCCGGCCGGTCCTGCACCAGGGCGCCGCCCAATTCGATGAATTCCTCGTCGAGGCTCAGCCCCCGGTGTATCGGTGAGGCCGCGCCGCCAAACCCCGACAACAGTCCGCTGATCTCACCTGAGTCCGGATCGAATCCAAGTTTCTCGGAGCGATGCTCATAACCCAGGTTCACCGACATGCCGTCGGTCGCCAACGGCGATTTGATGCCGTATTTCCCAAGGTCGCCGGTCACGTCGGCGTGCACGATGCGCTGCGAGTTGGTGCCGTACGCAGAGCCGTTCAGGTACAGGTACTGGAGCTGGTCGGCAGTGACACCACCATCCTTGAAAATGTCGTAAGGCACGCAGGACGAACCACTGATGCACACCGGGTTGCCGGCCGCGTCCTTCGTGACCTGCAGTGCGTTGTTGATCGCGATGAAATTCATGTACTGCTTGTTCACGTTGAAGAATGACGTGTAGTAGTACTGGCCATAGGCGTCATAGTTCCAGGCCTGGCCAAGATTGCCCTTGCTGCCGATCACGGCACGGTAGTTGGTGTGCTCGTAGTAGGACTCGCGACCGCCTCCTTCCACGTTGCGGCGGCCGATGTTGACGTCGGCGCAATTGGGCGAGGGCGCTCCGGTCGGGTACATGCAAGGTAGCCCGGGGTTGGCGGCGACGTAGGCGAGCTGCGAGGGCGTGCAGAGTATGGTGGCCTGCTGCGCGCTCAGGAACGGATTGTCGCAATTGACGCTGTAGTTGCCGGTGCCGGCAGGATCAATCGGGTTCGCGCCGCGGAACAGCGCGGTGGGCGCGATCTTCTGGTCGGTGCGGTCGTTGGTGTAGCCGAACTCGGCATAGGGCCTGGCGTGTTCGTTGATGTCCAGGTGCGCCATGAATCCGGCCGTGTAACGCAGATCATCGCGTCCGTTGTAGATGTAGCGCTGTGAATTAAAGACCGCGGGCGGCGTGGTGTCCGCGCCCCGTGGCACGAACTGATTTCCCTGCACGGAATAGATGTTCGGGTCGCCGACCCGCTGGAAAAAATTCGAATTGCCGGATCCGGAACAGAACGCCGTGTCGTATTTACCCGTGGAATCGGTGCCGGCGTTGAGCTGGCAGGCGCCGAAATCGCGGTTGCCGCTCGGCACCGGGTCGGCCTGCAGGTAACCAAAGTAGCCCGTCACGTTGCCCTTGCCGCCGGCGATATTGGCGCCCATGGTGATGTTGAACTGCGTGTTCCGCCCATCGTGGATGCTGCCGGTCAGTGGCGAATAGCCGGGCGCCGTGTTGAAGCCTTGCGCCACTTTGTTGTGCTGCTCGTGCCAGTTTTCGCCGATCTGCCCGTCGACCTGCACGCCTTCGAAATTCCGCTTCATGACAAAGTTGATCACGCCGGCTATGGCATCGGATCCGTAGGCCGCGGACGCGCCGCCGGTCACGACATCGATACGCTCGATCAGCGCGGTCGGGACCTGGTCCAGGTCGGGGGCGGGATTTGGATTGGCGGTGTTGGCGTCAGCGGCGCCCAACCTGCGGCCGTTGATCAGCACCAGCGTCCGCTGGGGCCCGAGGCCGCGCAGGTCTGCCGTCGCGATGCCACCGGCCGTGGTCAGTGCGCTGGTCCGGCCGTTGAAATCTGCGAACGAGTTGTTGAAATTCTGCGGCAGTTGCAGGATCACATCGCTTGCATCCACCTTGCCCGACACTTGTATGTCGCGGGCGGTCACCACCTGGATCGGACTGGTGCTGCCCATGTTGGGCAATACGATGCGCGAACCGGTGACAACCACTTCTTCGAGCTGCTCATTGCTGGGCGTGGTGGCGGCCGCGGTTTGCGCATTTGCGGCTGGCCCCGCTGCAAACAGCACGGTCGCGCAGGCCGCAATGGCCCGAAGTCTTCGGCTTGGAAACCTGGAAAGCATGTGCGTCCCCTCGATTAAAATAGGTGTAGAGTTGTGCGGGCCATGTGGCCCTGCAGTAACGAGGAGTCTATGAATCGCGGCCGTGCGGCTCGTTGCAGTTGTTGCGCATTTACCGCAGTCGCGCGCGCCGGGATTAGCAAGATGTGCAACAAGCCGGGCCGCCGCCGGGTCTAGAATGCGAGGATGGGGCGGGCGAGTTCCCGCTACAGGTGTCAGGTGATCTACAGGGAAATGCCTGCGACTTGGGATCCGACCTTCAGGCCGCAGTTCTATGAGCGCTGGGGCCGCGAGAGCGCGGTCATTTCCGCGCGCGCGCGCCGCGTGGAATACCCGGAATACCGGCAGTTGCTGTCCATCAAGGCCGCTTTCGGCGGCGCGGAAGACTACTTCCTGGATGGTCACCGCGTATCGGTCGACGACGATACCTTTGCCATCATCAACGGAGGGCGCAGCTACGCCAGCCGCATCGAGTCACTCTGGCCCGTGCACTCATTCTCGATCTTCTTCGAGCCAGGCCTGGTGAACCAAGTGTGGACTTCGCTGGCCGTTTCCGTGGCGGGCCAGCTCGATGACCACACGGCACGCGGCGCTGGCTGCGGCGAATTCGCCGAGCGCCTGTATGAGCATGACCGCCTGGTCAGCCCGGTGCTGCGCCACATCCGCAGCGCCGTCGATGCCGGTCTCGCTGATGAGAACTGGCTGGAAGAGCAGCTGCAATTCCTGCTGGCCCGCATGATGCGCCTCCAGCACCGGCAGCTGCGCGTCGAAGCCGCCATTCCTTCGAGCCGCCCGGCGACCCGGCGCGAACTGCTGCGGCGGCTGGGCCGCGGCGTTGATTTCATCCACGCCCGCTATCGCGATCCGATCGCGCTGAAGGATATCGCGGCCGCGGCGCATCTATCGCCGTTCCACTTCCTGCGCACCTTCAAGTCAGTCTACCGCCTGACGCCCAGCACTTACCTGAATCGCAAGCGCGCCGCGGCGGCACTGCGGCTGCTGCAGGAATCTGACTGGACGATGACCGCGATCGCCGAGCAGGTCGGGTTTGGCAGTCGCACCAGCCTGTTCCGCCACCTGCGCGCGGAATACGCCGTGAAGCCGCAGCGCCTGCGCGAGCGCGACGTCGTCGGCGCGGGACCCCACTCGATACGCGCCGAGCGTCACGCGCCGCCTCACTGACGGTGCGGCGTCAGCGGCTCGCGGGAACCGCTACAATTTACGTGTTGTCGCTGTCGACGCGCAATAGGATGGAACTGTTTGGTCGCACCTGTCTCGCGCGCCTGGATGCCGATGACCCGAACAACGCGACTGACCTGTACCTGCAGCCCACCGGCATCGCGCTATCCGAGCAGGGACGGCGCCTGACCCTGACGGTCACGATGGATATCTAGCGGCGCCGCAGCACCAGCACATTGCCCGCGAGGCACAGCGCGACTCCGACCCAGAGCGTCATGGTCCACTGCAGATGCTCCAGGAACGTGGAAATCACCAGCGCGACAACCGGGATCGCCACCATGGTGTAACCAGCGCGGCCGGCGCCGATGCGCTGCATCAGAGTCAGGTAGGTGCCAAAGGCCACCACCGAGCCGAACACGGCCAGGTACGCCAATGCCGACACGTAGCGCAGTGACCAGTCGAATACAAAGCGCTGGCCCATCGCCGCGGCGATCACACAGGTGATGAGCGCGCCATAGAGCATCGACCAGCCGTTGACCTGCAGCACGGGCAAAGCCTGGCGCTGGTTGCGGGTTGCGACCATGTTGCCGAGCGAGGCACTGATGGTCGCGCCTAGCGCCCAGGCCATGCCCGCCGTCGTGCTGTCGGTCGCTGACAGGGCGCGAAATTCGGGCCAGAACAGCACGATCACGCCAACGATGCCCAGCATCGCGCCCAGCAGGTTGAGCAACCGCGTGTGCACGTTGAAGAACACGCGCATGCCGATGATGTTGCCGACCGTCAGCATCGAACAGATGACAGCCACCAGCCCCGAGCTGAGATATTGCTCCGCTACGTAGAAACCCACGTAATTGAGGCAGAACAGCAGCAGCCCCTGCAATGCCATCCACACGTGATCGCGCCGGCTGAAGCGTAATGGCAGGCCGCGCAGCAGTGCATAGCCCATCAGGATGGCCGCAGCCGTGAGAAACCGCCACGCGACCGACACGGCCGGCGGCACATGCCCGAGCTGCAGCGTGATGGCGAACCAGGTCGAACCCCAGATGAGCACGGTGACGACATAGAGGAACAGGTCGCTCACGTGCCGGAATCGCTAGCGGCGCTTGCGCGCCCGCCGCTTCCACACCCGCTGCATCCATGCCTCGACTTCCGCCGGCTCGCGCGGCAGCCCGACCGACAGGTTCTGGTGACCCCTGGCGGTGACCAGCACGTCGTCTTCGATGCGAACGCCGATGCCGCGGTACTTTGCGGGCACCGTGAGATCGTCGCTCTGGAAGTACAGGCCGGGCTCGACGGTGAGTACCATGCCAGCCACGAGCCGGCCGTACTTGTAGTTCTCGGCGCGGGCCTTGGCGCAATCGTGGACGTCGAGCCCGAGCATGTGGCTGACGTTGTGCAGCGAGTAACGGCGATAGAATTGGTTCTCGTCACGCAGCGCCTCGGCGGCACTCATCGGCAGGATGCCCAGCCGCTCCAGGCCCTGCGCGAGCACTTTCATCGCTGCCTTGTTGGGCGCCATGAAATCATTGCCAGGCTTAACGAGCTTCATCGCTGCCTGCTGCGCGGCCAGCACCAGCTCATAGACGGCGCGCTGCTCACGCGTGTAGCGGCCCGAAATCGGGAGCGTGCGGGTCACATCCGCGGTGTAGAGCGAGTGACCCTCGATGCCGGCGTCGAGCAGCAGCAGGTCACCCTTGCGGATGGCGCCGTCGTTGTGCTTCCAATGCAACGTGCAGGCGTGCGCGCCCGCAGCGACGATGGAGGTGTAGCCCACTTCGTTCCCTTCCATGCGCGCGCGCGTCCAGAACACGCCTTCGAGCTCGCGTTCGCTCTGCGCGCCCGGCAGGCGCGCGATGACGTCTTCGAAGCCGCGCTTGGTGGCGTTGACCGCGCTGCGCAGCGCCTTCACTTCGCTGGCATCCTTGATGAGCCGCATCTCGGAGAGGAACGTGGCCAGTTCTTCGTCGCGCTGCGTCTGCTCGGCGCCGCCGGCACCCAGCATGGCCTCCGTGGCGGTGGAAAAGCCGCACAGCGCGCGCTGCCGGGCGTTGGGCAGGGCCGTCGCCGCCTGCAGTGTTGCGGCCAGCTCCGGTAGCGGCCGGCAGGCGATGGCGTAGCGCGTGTCACTTTCGGCCACACCGTAGCGTGGGCCCTCCCACAGCTCGCCCTTGTTGCGGTCGGTAAAGAAGGAAGCGTCGGATTTGCCGGGGTTCGGTTCGACGAACAGCAGCGACTCGTGCGTGGTGCCGTTGGGCAGCAGCACCAGCACGCAGTCGGGTTCGAACGCGCCCGTCAGATAATAAAAGTCAGTGCCCGGCCGAAAAGCGTAGTACGTGTCATTGGAGCGAACTTTGCGATGGCCCGTAGGAACCACCAGCAGTTCGCCGGGAAAGCGCTGCGAGAGGCGTTCGCGCCGCTTGCGGAAACTCGCGGCATCCGGAATGACCCTGGGAAGTTTGCGGCCCTTCGGGTTCCAGCTCTTCAGCATGAACTCGAGCAGGTTGGGCGGCACGTCGGAATCGTAGGTGTTGCGGACCGGCGTGGCCTGGGCGTCGAAGGTATTCATGGATTTGTCCCGCAGCGGGGCTGCGCGTCCAATGGCAATGCGCAATTATACAACGCTCGCGCGCAGCTTATGTGCTGCCAGCGCTTCGTAGTGCGGCCGGGCCAGCGCGGCGAGCCGCATGAGATTGGCCGGCAGGGCAGTAGCGCTCGCAGCGGCAGGCCCAGCAGCGCCAGCTCCCGCGGCAGCCGGCTCCGGGGCCGCAAAGCCGGTCGAGCGCTCGACCGAGGCATACCAGGCCGGTGCCCACACGCCGTCGGTGTCGCGCCGTCCCGCGCTCCAACGCAGCATCGAGTCGGTGTATGGGATGGCGAGCGCTGCGCACAGGAGCGCGAGCATGCCAGGCGGGTCGGCCAGTACGTCCGCTCCCTCGATCACGGGCGGCGCGCGTCCCAGCCGATCGGACTCGCGCTCGAACAGCTCGCGCTGCTGCACGATGCCGATATCGGCCAGCGTCACCGTCTCGGCCGCGCGGATGTGCCGGTAGGAGGCCAGCACGGCCTGCGGATCGCGGATCAGGAAGGCGTTGCTCATGCTACCGAGCCACTCGCGGCCGAAAGCGCCGAGCATGTGGTGGGTCATCTGCTTCTGGTACCAGACCTGCTTGTCGCCCGGCACGGGACTCAGCAATTGCGAGACGACGTCGCGCCAGTCATTGGGCTGCGCGGCCAGCACTTCCGCGCGCAGCGGATGGTCCGCACCCGATTGTGCCAGGAAGGCCGCGTAAAAGGGCTCGTCGGTCACCGCCGTGTCGGGCCGCGCACCGAAAGAGCGCATCATGGCGCTGGAGATGTTGCGGGGCCCCGACCACATTGCAATGCGGACTGGTTCGGCTGCCGTCATTCCTGACCGACCCCCTGCGTCTTGTTCGCCTGCGCATCGCGCAGCGCGCCATACAGCTCCTGCACGCGTCGGGTCACCGGCCCAGGGTAGGGCGTCAACAGCGCGCGACCGTCGATCTCGCGCACCGGCGTGATGCCGCCAAACGTGCCGGTCAGAAAGGCCTCGTCTGCTGCTTGTGCCTCGGCCAGCGTGAATTCGCCAAGGCTGACCGGCACGGCATTCTGCTGGCACTGCGCGATCACCTTGCCACGCGTGATGCCGTTAAAGCAGTACTCACCGCGCGAACTCCTGACTTCGCCATGCCGCACGAAGAAGAAGTTGGTCGCGTTGCAGCTCGAGACGAATCCATTCGGGTCGAGCATCAGCGCTTCGTCCGCACCAGCGTCGATCGCCTGCAGGAGCGCTGCGATCAGATTCAGGCGGCTGTGGGAATTGAGACGCATGTCGAACATCGCCGCTGGCGTGCACATGACCGAACTGGTGGCGAGACTCACACCCGCGCTGGCGAGTTCAGGTGCGGGCAGCTTGTACTCGGCCACGATTGCCACAGTGGGGCGGCCTAATGCGTTGCGCGGGTCCTGGTTGAGCGCGGATTTCTCTCCGCGCGTCACCATCAATCGGATGTGCACGCCATCGTGCATCCGATTCGCGGCCAGCGTACGCCCCAGTTCGCCGGCAAGCGCTGCGCGATCCATGCCGATGTCGAGCCGGATGCGACCCGCACCCCAATAGAGACGATCGAGATGGTCATCGAGAAACAGCAACGCTCCCTTGTGGAGGCGGATGCCTTCCCAGATCCCGTCACCGCAGACGAAGCCACCGTCGTAAAGCGACACGCGCGCTTCGGCGCGCGGCAGCAACTGGCCGTTCAAGTAGATCAGGACGTCGGCGTTGCGCGGATCGGGGGTTTGCTGTTGGCTGCCAGCCATGGAGGGTTCCGGTCGGAGTGCGGATGCTATGGTTGCGCGGCTGCCTCGAAAGATGCAACCCTGCGCACGCGGGAAGAGCTGCCCGCAGGCAAAGGTGCAGACAGGCAAGTCGATGACACAAACCCCGCTCGCCACCGTCGAGGTCGAAACCTCGCCCAATCCGACGCGTTCAGTCATCTGGCTGCACGGCCTCGGCGCCGACGGCCACGATTTCGAGCCGGCCGTGCCGTACCTGGTGCGGCCGGCCGGTCCGGCGCTGCGCTTTGTGTTTCCGCACGCACCGGTGCGTCCAGTCACGCTCAACGGCGGACTGCCGATGCGCGCCTGGTATGACATCGCAGCGCTCCATCGCCGCGCAGCGCAGGACGAAGCCGGCATACGGCTTGCGGATGCGGCTGTTCGCGCGCTCATCCGCCGCGAGAACGAGCGCGGCGTCGGCACCGAGCACATCGTGCTGGCCGGCTTCTCGCAGGGCGGAGCCATGGCTTTGTATACCGGCACGCGGCTGCCCGAGAAACTGGCGGGCATCGTGGGCCTGTCCTGCTACAACCTGCTCGCTGAACGCTTCGCCACCGAGCGCCACGCCGCCAACCAGGACACGCCGTTCCTGCTGGCGCACGGCACGCAGGATGGCGTCGTCCTCCCTGAGATGGGCGAGGAGTCGCGCGCGCAACTGGTCGCGGCAGGCTACAAGGTCGAATGGCACAGCTACCCGATGGGCCATTCGGTGTGCGCCGAAGAACTCGCAGTGATCGCGGCCTTCCTCGCCAGGGTGCTGTAGTTCCAGCAGGCGTTAGCTGCTGGTGTCCGTTAATCGTTGGCGTCCACTTCCAGCCACCAGCCGCGCTCCTGAGCCGCCGCGCGAGCGTGCAGCGACAACGGCTCGTGGCGCGCATTGTTCCACCAGGCGAGCGCCATGGTTGGCAGAGTGCACGCAGTCCCGCAGTCACCCTCTACCTCGATCGCTTGCACGGCAAACAGTGCGATGAAGCCAGCCTTGCTGTGCAACGGCGCGTCGCCGTCCAGCGCTCGTTGCTGCAACCGGCCACGTGCGCGTCGCAGCATGACATTGAAATCGCGCGTGGCCGCGCCCAGTGCCGTGCAGTGCGTTGGCGCGTCGCCGGGGAATGCGTACAGGGCGGTGCGCTCAACGTCCAGTTCCTGCGTGCCCATGCCGCGCGTTTCGAGCCGCACCGCGCCGCCCTGGAGCACGGCGAACCAGCGATCCACGCCGGGGAAATCGGAAAATGGCCCTGAGGCCAGGATCTCGGCGACGCTGATGCGCACGATCCAGTCCGACGGCCCGGGCCAGGCGAGCAATTCGCGCGTCAGGCCGCCGCCATTGCGCCAGGGAACGGGCGCAATGTCGTCGACGCGTAGCAGAGTTGGAGTCGGGCTGTCGATACCTGGCCTGCGAACTGGATGGGCGTGGTGCCATGGTATCGTAGCGCTCGACAGCGACGGAGGCATCATGAGCGGCGAATTACCGCAGGAAACACTGGATCCGGAAGACTGGACGCGACTGCGGAGCCTGGCGCACCGCGCGGTCGACGACGGTCTCGACTACCTGCAGCAGGCCTGGCGACGCCCGGTGTGGCAACCGACGCCCGCGGATGTGGCCGCGCAATTTCACGCACCCCTGCCGCGCGCGCCGCAGGGCGCGGAGCGCGCCTACCAGGATTTCCGCGAACAGGTCATGCCATGGCAAATGGGCAATACCCATCCGCGCTTCTGGGGCTGGTTCATGGGCAACGGCACTGCTTTCGGCGCAGTGGGCGATTTTCTGGCTGCAATCGTCAACCCGAATATGGGTGGTGGCAATCACGTCGGCAACCTCGTGGAAAACCAGGTGGTCGACTGGTGCAAGGAAATCGTCGGCCTGCCGCAGGAGAGCGGTGGCCTGCTCGTGAGCGGCGCCTCGATGGCCAATTTCGTCGCGCTGGCCGTGGCGCGCAGCGCGGGCGCCGGCATCGACGTGCGCACCGAGGGCGTCGCCGCACTGCCTAAGCCCCTGGTGTTTTACGCCTCGACGGAAGTTCACAGCTGCATCCAGAAGGCCGTCGAACTCCTGGGGCATGGCTCGAGGTCGCTGCGCAAGATTCCGGTCGACGCGCAATACCGCTTTGACCTGGCGGCGCTGGAGCGCGCCGTAAGTGCGGATCGTGCCGCCGGTCTCCAACCCTGCGCCGTGATCGGGTCCGCGGGTACGATCAATACCGGCTCAGTCGACGCCCTGGATGCGCTGGCCGATTTCTGTGCGCACGAGCAGCTGTGGTTCCACGTCGACGGTGCCATCGGCGCCGTAGTGGCGATCTCGGCAACACATCGGCAAGTGGTGCGCGGCATGGAACGTGCGGACTCGGTCGCGCTCGACCTGCACAAGTGGTTGCACATTCCCTTCGAGGCCGGCTGCGTGGTCGTGCGCGACCGCAAGGCCCATCGCGCCACCTTTTCGCTGACGCCGGAATACCTCGCGCACGCGCAGCGCGGCCTGGCCAGCGGTGCCGACTGGTTCAGCGACTATGGCCTGCAGCTCTCGCGTGGCTTCCGGGCGCTCAAGGTCTGGCTTTCCTTCAAGGAGCATGGCCTCGACAAGTACGCGCGTCTCATCGACCAGAACATCGCGCAGGCACAGCACCTGGGCGAGCTGGTGCGCGCGGCGGACGAACTCGAGCTGATGACGCCGGTGGGGCTGAACATCGTGTGTTTCCGCTATCGCGGCCAGGGCGGCACGCAAGAACAGCTCAACGCACTGAACGAGGAGCTGCTGATCCGCCTGCATGAGGGCGGCGTCGTCGCGCCGTCATACACCACGCTCAATGGCAGCTATTGCCTGCGCGCCGCAATCGTCAATCACCGCACGCGCAGCGCCGACCTGGCGCTGTTGATCGAGGAGGTGCAGAGGACCGGGCGCGAGCTGCAGCGTGCCGCGGTCAGCTGAGTGTGCGCGAGCCCCCCAGTGCGTGCCAGGCCCCGGTGCGCACCGAGGGGCTAATGCGCGCCGGGCCCGAGAGTGACTGTGCGGTAAACGATACTCAGGTCGCCGTCCTGTGAGGCCGTCGTCAGCCCCGGCCCGGGTTGGCGCAGCGCGGCGCCGGCGGTTGGCAGGCCGTAGGAACGATCGAGCAGCTTGAAGCTGAGCGCCTTGCTGTCGGGCGCGACGAGCTCGAGCTCGACGCCTGCCGCCGTGGCGCCGACCAGGTCCAGCCAGCCCGTGCCATCCGGCGCGCGCCACAATTTTGCCGGCACACGCTGGGCACCGTCCAGCACGGCCAGCGAATGCACGGCCACGCCGCGCGGAATCGCCATCTCCAGTTCCGCAGCGGCACGCGGCGAGCGCAGCCGCAGGTGCCAGGCGTAGCCGCGCTCGCGCGGGGCCGCGTCGATGACCTCGAGCTGTGGTGGCGCGTAGTCGACGTGCGGTGCCGCTGCGCTGTTGACGCCGCTGACGATTCCCAAGGGGAGCGAGCCCGCACGCCTTTCGCGGCTGGGGTCGAAGGCCAGCTGCGGTGCGCTGCGCTTCGAATCCGGCTGCAGGATCCAGCGCGCCGCGCCGCTGTCGGTGTCGAGCGCGTACCACAGCAGCGTGCGCTGCGGCATCTGCACGGAATAGGCGCTCTGCAATGCCATGACCAAGCCGCCTGCGACGATCGCAAAGGTGGCGAGCAGCAGGCAGGCACGATAACTGCGCGTGCGTGAATCGATAGCGAGGGGCGCCAGTCCCATCGCGATCAGGCCACACACCGCCGTGATGATGGGCCAGGCATCCGCTCCGAGCGCCACATAGGTCATCAGCACGGAGGGCAACAGCATGAAGGCGGCGCCGCACACGGGCAGCGCCACGGCCAGCGGCGGCAGCGAAATGGGGGCGTGCGAACGAGCGGGCGCGCGCAACGCCAGCAGCGCACCGAGCAGGCCCGCCGCCACCGGCACGACGAACAGGAAGCTCAGCTCCGGAAACGCCAGCGAACACAGCAGCGCCAGTGCAGCCTGCAGCTTCAGGTACGCCAGCCATAGGCCCCAGGCGCTGGTGCGGCGCGCGAACATGCGCACCGCGGCCAGCGGCGCCAGCAGCGCGAGGGCGACGCAGGCGATGTGCATGCCGAGCGGGTGCGCCGCCCAGCCGTAGGCTTCGGCGGGTGGCACGGCGCCGCTTGCGCGCACCAGCATCACCAGCACCGCTGCGGTCAGCACCGTGGCCACCCAGCCCGCCAGCAGCGCAACCAGTGAGTACACGATTTCCTGCGCGCTCACGGCGGCGCGCCGCCGCAGCGGCCAGAGTACGGCGGCGAGCGCCGCGACCAGGATGACGCCGATCCATGCGGCCCAGCTTGCGGGCCAGTGCAGAAGCACGCGGCCGAATACATCGAAGAACACCGCGCCGGCTGCCGGCGGATGCGACAGCTCCGCATTCGCGAGCGCCTGCACGGCCTGCAGGGCATTCTGCCCCTGGTGCTGCAGGCTGCCGAGGTCGAGATTGCCGAGCGTGTCCTGCTGGGTGTGATAGCGCTCGACATCACCGATCAACGCGAAATTGAAGCCCTCGTAGCCTGCCGCCTTGAACACCGTGAAGTCCGTATCATTCGGCAGCAGTTTGTAGATGAAGTAGTAGAGCGAGTTGCTCTTGGGTCGCGCGACCGCGTTGGCGAACAGGCGCATCGAGAAGTCGGTGGCCGCGCCGGTCTCGAACATCAGGCTGGGGCCGCTGTCGCCGCGCGCGTCGAGATTCACCACCGCCTTGACGGTGCGGGCCAGTGGGTGGGAGTTGACAAACAGGCGTGCACCCAGCAATCCGGTTTCCTCGCCTTCATCGATCAACAGGATCACAGGGTGGCGCGGTGCGGGCGCGAGCTTGAGTACGCGCGCGATCTCCAGGATCGAGGCGACGCCGACGCCGTCATCGCCCGCGCCGGGGCCCGCAGGCACCGAATCATAATGAGCCGCGAGCAGCACGGCCCCGCTGGCCGGGTCGCTGCCATCGAGCCTGGCAATGACATTGACTGCCAGGCCGCAGGCGCGTGCAGTGTCGCAGACCCAGCCGCTCTGCAGCTCGGCCGGAATGCCCAGCGCTGAAAGGCGCGCGAGCAGCTGCGCGCGGATGCGCGCGTCCGCGCTGCTCGCGAGCGGGTGCGGGGCACCCTCGCCGAGCAGTTCGCGCAAGCCGACGGCGGCGCGCTGCGCGGAAAAACTGTTCGCGGGAGCGTCGGTCGGCAACGGCGCGGGCGGATCATCCAGCCAGTGCGTGACCGCGGCGAACGCGAACAGCGTGATCAGGATCGTCCAGAACGCGCCAGTGCTGCCTCTGGCACCAGCCGATCCCGCGTGATTGCGCATTGCCCCGGCCCCGCTATTGCTGAGGCGCTGATGATACCCCGCGCCCGGGGACTGACGAGCGAACCTAGGTATTCAGCCGCACGGCCAGCGCGAGCGCACCCACCAGGATGACCGAGGCAATGACCGCGATGCGCATGAAGTTATCTTTGGATTCCATTTCGTGCCCCGGTGCTGCTTGGTGATTGGTGCATATCCCATTCCAGCCGGGCCAGGATTTGCGGGCAAGCTGTCGCGATTCGCGCACAGCCCCACTGGCACTTTCAGATTTCCATAAGGTCAACAAGATCAGGGCTTGGGCAGCACGCCGCCTGGTGTCAGCTTGTCGATGGCCGTCGGCAAGGCCTGCGCAAGCTTCGCGAGCAGGTCCTGCGGGTTGACGCCCATCTTGGCCGCGAGCTCGGATATGGCGCCCGCGCCGAGCGCCTGGTGCAACTGGTCCGTGCTGATTGGCTGGTTCGGCCCGGTGCCGACCCATGACTTGACCGTATCGCCCAGCCCCTTCTGCTGCAGCTCGCTGACGATACCCGACACGCCGCCGTGCTTCTCGATCAGGTGATTGACCACCGTGGCCATTTCCGCGCCGACGATGCCGCCCAGGATGCCATCAAACATGCCCATTAGCCGTTCCTCATAATTAAGAAGCCAATAATGAGGGATGATACGCCATATGCGCACCATCATCGGTTGGCTAGCGGCAACGGCATTCGGCAGCGCCGGCTGGTGGCTGGGCGAGCGCGTCGGGTTGATCACTGCCGTCGTGATGAGCGGCCTTGCAGGCGGCGTCGGGCTCTACTACGGCTACCGTTGGTTCGATCAGAACCTCAAATAGCCCAATTCATTTAGCGCGATTCGCCGCCGGCTGCGATCGCTCCCGACTGCTCACACCAGCGACGTGCCGCGCGGCACGTGTACCACAACCGTGCCGGCGATCTTGTCGTGCCAGGACTGGCGTTCGGAATCGAACACCACCCAGATGAAGCCGAGCCCGGCCACGACCATCGACAGGAAGGCGCCGAGTGCGCGTGCAATCGCCGTAGGCCAGTCGATCGCGCGCCCGTCGAGTCGCACGACGCGCAGTCCGCAGATGCTGCCGCCGATGGTCGTTCCCCGCAGCTTCCACATCACGGCGCCGTAGGCCGCGAGGAACAGCAGCAACGTGTGATGCGGCACGTGCACCATCGACAGGACGATGCCCACCAGGATCAGGTCGAGCAGCAGCGCGGCCATGCGTATCCAGAAGCCGGCGCGGTTCGAGATTTCGAGCGATATCGGCGCCGGCGCGGCCGGCGCGGCCGCCGCCGCAGCGGCTGGCCCGGGCGGCGGTACGGCGGCGGCCGGTTCAGCGAAGCTCTCAGCCGTGGCGGTCGCAACGGCGGCGGGCGCAGCGGCCGCGGCCATCGCTGCGTGCGGTGGCGTGCCTGCCGGCGGCGTGCTGGCGGGAGGCGCCTTGGCCGCACGGTTGGCGCGCACGGCGAGGATCAGCGTATACACCACGGCGCCCAAGCCCAGGATGTCGAACATCTTGTAGGCCATGAAGCCAATGAAGGGCACGACGTACAGCAGCAGTGCAATGACACTACCGGCCAGTACGGCGAGCACCGGATGCAGTTCCTGGCCGTCATCGCGCGCCGGCAGCAAGCGGCGCCCGATCCAGGCCAGCACCACGGCCTTACCGAACAGGCCGGCCAGAAACAGCGCGAAGGCCAGGAACGGCACCAGCACTACGCCGATCACGGTGACGAACAGCAACAGGAACACGATGGGCTTGCCGATGAACGTGAAGATCGAGGCCAGCACAGTGCGGCCAGGATGTTTCTCGATCGTCTGCACGCACTGATTGACGCCCTTCGGGAACAGCAGCGCGATTAGCAGGTAGAGGCCGAGGAAGACTGCAGCCAGCGTCCAGGCCCAGCCCAGGCCGGGCGCAAACGCCAGCGGGCGGCCCAGCAACAGGCAGTGGTGGATCCAGGGGTGGAGCCATTCGAACCCGCCCATCTTGCCGAAGAACGCTACGTTCTGGACTTCGCCGCGAACCACCGCGGCCGGGTCGCGGATCAATTCGCCGCCCACGGCCACGACGTCGCCGACGTCAGCGTGCGGCCCCAGTTCCACGTTGCCCATCACCGCCACAACGGTGTTGCCCACGTGGCTGTCGACGTAGGTGTTGCCGAGCACGGCAACCGCACTGTCGCCGACTGGGCCAGTCACGCGGGTATTACCTACGACGGAGACCACCGCATCGTCGACCTGGCCAGCGCTCGTTGAAGAGCCGAGCACCGACACCACCGATTGCGCATGTCCACCGGCTGCCAGCATCGAGTCGTGACCGATGCCGACCACCGCCTTGTCGCTGCCAGCCGGGCCCGAAGTGGCGGGCGCGTCGGCTTTGTCGCCGTCAGACTCCTCGTCGGCGTCCTGCTCGGTCTTGGTGGACACCGTCACCTTTGTCTTGCCTGGCGCCGGCTTGTCATCGGCCGTGATCACAATCTTGATCTTGTGTGCCTTCTTTTCCACAGCCGCCGGCTTCTCAGCGACCACGGGCGCTGTTTGCGCGGCGTTGTCCGTCACTGCGGCATCCGCGGCGTAGACCGCACGCGGATGAGCGAGCAGTCCCGACAGGGCGAGCGTGGCCAAGAGGAACAGGGGTGTCTTTTTCATGATTCAGTACCGGGCATGTTCTGGTGTGGTATCGATAAGGGTGCGGAACGCGACCGCGCCCAGGCCAAAAAGCGCCGCGTACAGCAACAGCGCCACTCCGGCGCCGCCGTACAGCCACGCCGTCGGAATATTTCTCGTGATCATCTCGCCCAGCGTTTGGAGCGCCTGGCCGAAATTGCTGAACGCCTGCGCTCCCGTGCGTACCGCGTTGGCCGGCGCCGTCTGCTGCAGGCCCTGCGAGAGCGAGCCGAGCCGGTCCGTGGTGAAGTAGGTGAGCAGCACCAGACCGGCGCTTATGAGTACGAACAGGATCCGCGCCAGCCACGGCCAGCGGCTGAAACCCTGCAGCCACCAGGGACGCGCAACATCCAGCGTGAGTTGCTGCAGCAGCCGCGCCTCGAGCCCCGCAGGTGCCTGCCGCAGCGGCTGCGCGCGCAGCAACCGGCCGATGTACTGCTCGAGTTCACGTTCGTCACGCGGTGGCTTTTGCATGCTGTTCATTCAGGCCTCCAGCTGCTCCGCGGTGATGCCGCGGCGCGCGAGTATCGCGGCCAGCGCCTGGCGGGCGCGGTGGATGTCCGTCTTGACCTTTGGCAACGAGACCCGCAGCTTCTGCGCAATCTCCTCGTAAGGCAGATCCTCGAAATGGAACAGCACCAGCGGCACGCGCTGGTGCTCGGGCAGTTCGCGCAGCGCTGCCTCGACGTATTCGTGGCGCTCGTCTTCACGCACGTTCTCCTCAACCGACTCGTCGTCGGCGAAGTCGAGGGTCGGATCGTCGTCGCTATCCTCGCCACCCTGCAGCTGCGAGAAAAACACCCAGCGCTTGCGGTAGCGTGTGAGGTGCGTGAAGGTGAGGTTGGTGGCAACGGTCTTGAGCCAGCCGGCGGCGCGCGGGTTGTCACGCAGTTCGTCGAAGCGCCGGTGTGCGCGCAGGAATACTTCCTGGGTGATGTCCTCGGCCTGCGCGTCATTGCCGCTCAGGCGCGCAGCCGTGGAAAAAACCATGTTCTGGTAGGTGCGCATGAATTTCGTGAACTCGGCGTGCCGGTCGCCTGCCTGGGTTGGGGTCTGCACTGGTGTGTCATCGCTTAAGTGCATAACCCGCGCCGGGGCTCAAAGTTACACAAAAATATTATTATTAATCAGCGTGTTACACGCGTCATCGCGGCCGGCGGGGCGGCAGGCATCGTACCCAAGCGACCGCAGGCCGATTATGGACCAGGAACAGGGGAATGTGTGAGCGCAGGGGAATGTGCGAACGCCGGGCAGGACCGGTCGGCGCGCCTGCCCGGTGTCGATTGCGGGTCCGCCGTTGGCGCGGCCCTCTGGGAGCGCGAACGGACCTTAGTGGCCTACGCTCGGCTGGCCGGGGGAGTGATTGGCCGCCAGGCTTTCCTTGGCGGAAAGCTGGAAGCGCCCGCGCATCATTGAGGTGTGGCCCGGATAAGAACAAAAGAACGAGTAGTCACCGCCGGGCACCAGGTTCGCGGTGCTGAAGGTGATCGTGGTCGCTTCGCCGCCGCCGACTATCTTGGTTGCGGCGAGAATGCGCCTGTCACCCAGCGGCAGATAACCCTTGTCGAAACCCGCGGCAATGCCCGCGTTGGCGATGGCCGCGACGTCGGCGCTGCGCGCCAGCACCCAATCGTGGCCGAGCACGTGCGCCTCCATCTTGCCGACGTGGTGCAGCGTGAGCTGCACTTCGCTGCAGCCCGCATCCACCTGCAGTGCGCGTGCGTTGAACTGGATCATGTCATTGGCTTCGACAGTGAGCTGGCAGTTTGCCGCGTGCGCAGCGCCGCTGCAGGTCGCCAGAGCCAGAGCCCAAGCCATGAAAGGCGTCCGCCGATTGTTTTGTGTGTTCATAGGATCACCCAGAAAAATCCGAACAGAGTGTTGTTGTCCGACGCGTTGCGGCCAGCGCCGTCGTAGTTGCTGCTGCCGCCATCAAATTTGGAGTAACTTGTGTACTGCAACCCGAGGCGCACGTTCATCCACGGTCGGTGCGGCGAGTCCACCTTGCCAAAGGGCACGTACTCGAGCTGCAGGCGGTAGCCGTCGCTGTTGGGCGTGGTATTGGGCGCGTACAAGGTCGCGTTGGTGCTGCCCGTCGTCGTGAATTCATTGACGGTTGCGACCCAGGTGCGCTGGTAGGCGTAGCTCAGGTCGACGCTGAAAAAGTCCACATTGTTGCTGATGGGATCGGAGCTGCCCGCCAGCGTCGCCTCGAGGTTCTGGCGCTCGTGGATCAGCGAGGCGTTGGCCGCGACGATTCCGCTACCCATTCCGGCGTATTGATAGGTCGCGTCAAATCCGTAGTCCGTATAGTGATCCGTCTCCGGCTGCGTCGGATCGGGCTGCACTTTCGCATCGAGGCCGAAAGTGCCGAAGGAATACTGGTGTGGACCCGTGGAGAAGTTCGCGGCCGCGCGCCAATAGGGTGAGAGGCCACTCAAGTGCGGACTGGCATCGGCCCCGGGCCCGAGATTGTCGAGCGTGTGGCCAGACAAGCCGCGGTAGCCGCCCGCTTCCAGGTAGTAGTGGCCATCCACCATCACGTAAGCAGTCGCGCCCAGCACGGTGGCACCGAGTCCGCCGATGATCGGGCCGGCGGCCGGTGAGGGCGCCAATGCCGACGAGATGTACGGGAAGCCCCAGGCGGGCGTCGAATTCCACAGATCCTGAACCGTGGGATTGTTGTTCACGCTCACGCCGGTAACCAGCGCAGTTGTGCCGACGTTGAAACTGCGCGCGTAACGCAGATCGAGGTTGTCCCAGCTAGTGCTGTGACCGATGCCGTCGTAGGTGATCTGCGCGAACAGGCCCAGATGTGGCGTGATTCGGCTGGCGATGAACAGACTGACCTGATCCACCGAGAACTGATTGTTGAGACCAAATTGCGGGGCCGGCGGCGTGGGCTGGTCAGCGCTCGTGTGTGTGTAGCCACCCTGCACCATCAGCGCGATGGGTAACAATGGCTGGTGGTCACCGAAGACGTAACCGTTCAACTTGAATTGCCGGCCGTATTCCGTCAGGGCCGGACCGTACGCGGTGACATGGCACTGCTGGCAGGGCATCCCGGTTTGCTGCGCGTAGCTGGGCACCGCCTGTGCAGGTGTCACAGGCAGCAGTGCGGCGAGCACTGCCAACGCCGTGGCATACAGCGGCATTTTCAGCCAGCGATGCGCGCGGGCGCCTACGGCGCCTCGTGTCGTGATGTCCATCTTTCCCTCTATCCGTTTTTTTGCAGAACTTGTATTGCGATTCGCGTCGCAATCAAGTTAGCAACAGCGTCGCGGCACGGAGTCGGGGAATGACCCGCATATTGCGGTAGGAAACACTGCAAGCAATTGTGGCTTTGCGTGCGCGGGCGGCACGCAATGATTGCCATGGACGTGAGTGTCTGCGCCGCGGCATGGCGTTCAACCCGGCGCGCGACGTGCACAAAGAAATCTGTTATGTCAAACTCGGGTAGCCGTCGCACCGCGCTGCTGTGCGGACAGGCCGTGAAGCAAATTTAAGTCCGCTGCCGACCAGCGCTGGCCAGAATGCGCCGGTCGCTCAACGCCACAAACCCAAAGGGGGTTTCATGTCCATTCGCAATATTGTGTTCGCTACCATCCTGCTCGCCACCGCGGTTTCGGCCAGCGCAATGACCGCGCAGCAGGAAAAGATGAAGACTTGCAACGCGCAGTCCAAGGAACAGAGCCTGAGCGGCGATGCCCGCAAGGGTTTCATGAAGACCTGCCTGTCGAGTGCACCGGCCGCGCCGGCCGCCAAGGCGCTGACGCCGCAGCAGGAAAAAATGAAGAGCTGCAATGCGGATGCCAAGACCAAGGGCCTAAAGGGCGCCGACCGCAAGGCCTTCATGAAGACCTGCCTGTCCGGAGGCTGACGCTCGAGAGCTGACGGCGGGGACGGTGCGGCTGCGCGCCGCTTCCCCGCCGCGCAGCGGACTATTTACCGGCGCACAGTCCCACGTCGCCACTCTTCGTGTCGATGTGCACGCGGCCGCCGCCCTTGCCGCTGCGGAAATTGAGCCGGCTCCCCGGCCCGTACTGCTGCTCGACTGCCTTCGGCCCGAAGCAGTTCCTGATATCACCACTGAAGCTCTGCACGTCGATGTCGGCATCGGGTGCCGCCGAGAAACGCACCTGCAGGTCACCGCTGACCGAGTCGGCATCGAGCTGACCGTCGGTGGTGAGCGCACCCGCGGTCACGCTGATATCGCCCGAGACAGTCTCCAGGTTGGCACGCTTCAGGTCGCCCAGCGTGGCCGTCGCATCGCCGCTCACGGTGTGGAGCGTGAACTCGCCGTCCGTGCCGCTCACGATGACGTCGCCGCTGACGGTCTTGATCTGTGCGCTGTGGCCGTTGTGCGCCGTGAGATGCACGTCGCCGCTGACGGTGTCCACCTGCAGCTCGCCGCCACCGACGTCGCCCTCAATTTCACCGCTCACCGTCTTCAGGTGCTGGTTGCCGCTGACGCCGCTGACGCGCAGGTCGGCGCTGACCAGTGAGACGTCGAGCGAGCTCTTTTGCGGTACGCGGATCTTCAGGTGCGCCTCGCTGTTGCCGGTCCAGCTGCTGCCATTGGGCAACACCACGCGCACGGTGGTACGGTTGGCGCTGCTGGTGACGTCGACGCGTTCGACACGATCACCGATCGTGCCCGTGACGTCGACCGTGGGCTGGTCCCAGCCGCTGACCTCAATGGCGCCTTCCACGTTGACGATCTCGACGGTGCCGGCCGGATCGGCACTCTTCTGCGCGCTGAAGTTGCGTGTTGCGGCCAGCGCGGGCAGCGACAGGGCCGCGAGTGCGGCCGCGGCAGCCCACGCCGCAAGGCGTGTCGCAGCGTTGGCGTTGATGTGGGTGCTCATGATCGGGTACTCCTGGTCAGCATGGATTGGGTGGTCTGGTCGACACTCGTGTAGAGATTGATTTCCTGCTGCCAGGTGTTGCGCAGCAACTGCCACAGCAGCGGGCTCGCCGGATCCTGCGCCAGCGCGGCGCTGATGTCCGCATTGGCCTTGCGGATCGTGGCCAGGTCAGCGCGCACGCGATCGCGCGTCGACGGCGCCAGCAGGTCGAGGCGTTCATTGAAGGTGCGTTCGAGCGCCGCACGCGCCGCGACATAGTCCGCATCCTGCGGCAGCTGCAAGCTCACGGGTACGGTGGCCTTGGCCGCGGCCGGCGTGCGCCGCGCGAGAATTTCGGCGGTGGTGCGCTCGCGCGCCACTGACCAGCACAAGGCACCGACCAGGCTGGCGAGAACCATGCTGGCGGCGAGCGCCATGGGCCACTGCGGCCACGCGGCGCGCGGCGCCTGGCGGACTCCGTCGGCGATGTTGCGGGCAATATCAGGCCACAGCTCGCGCCCGGGACGCACCTCGCGCGGCAGGCTCGCCAGCGCGGCGTCGAGCGAATCGAAACGGGACGGGTTCATGCGGCCTCCATGGCGATTCCAAGTTGCTGGGCCATCAGCCGCCGTGCGCGGTGCAGCTGCGCCTTGCTGGTGCCCGCGGCAATGCCGAGCATGGTCGCCGCTTCCTCGTGGCTGTGGCCGTAGACGCCGACCAGCACCAGCACGTCGCGGGCGCCTTGCGGCAGGCGGCCCATGGCCGCCTCGATGTCGAGCGTGCCGGCGGCTTCCGCGCCGCCGGGCATTTGCAGTGCGGCCTCATCGAGCTCGCCGGCTTCGCGCAACGCATCGCCCGGCCGGCGCCGGCGCAGCGTCAACACCGTGTTGACGGCGATGCGGTACAGCCAGGTGGACATCCGGCTGCGCCCCTCGAAAGTGCGCAGTGCACGCCAGGCGGCGATGAAGCATTCCTGCGTGCAGTCCTCGGCGAGCGCGGGTTGTCCGGTCATACGCAGGCACAGGCCGTAGACCTGGTCCACATGCGAGCGGTATATGGCCTCGAATTCCACGTCCACCATGCCTGCTTGGACTGGCCCTCGGCCGTTATGGTTTAAATGGCCCCGAAACGGGCGCAGGCGCAGGCGCGGGTCGGGGCCGATTCGTGGATCCCAAGGCGCACAGGGCCGAGCCGCCGACCACGCCAGCCACGCCGATCATTGTCAGAACGTTGGGTATTTCGGGCACCAGGTCGGGCAAGAGATGGCCGGCCGCCAGCAATGTGGCGGCCGAGGTGAACAGCGGCGAGACCGCGACCGTGGCGCTGACGCGCGCCACTTCGCCCAGGTGCATGGCCTCGGCGTATGCGCCATAGGCCACCAGCGTGTTGAAGCAGCAGAACGCCAGCGCCCATCCTTGTGCGACTGTCAGCAGCCGCAGTTTTTCCGGGTGGGTCAGCGGTGTGAGCAGCAGCGCACCGCCGATGAATAGCAGGCACAGGAGCTGTGGCGAAGTCCATTCGCGCAGCAGCCGCTTCTGTGCCAGGCTGTAGATGGCCCAGCAGAGCGACCCCACGAGCAGCAGCAATACGCCGAGTCCCAGCTTCGAGCCGCCGACGAACAGCAGTGGCAGGCGGCGGTTGAAGAACAGCGCCAGCCCGGCGATCAGCAGCGCCGCGCCCAGCCACTGTACACGGCTGAAGCGCTCGCGGAACACCACGAGGCCCCCGAGCAGCAGGAACAGGCTCGCTGACTGTCCGACCACCTGGCTGGTCTCGGGCGAGCTCAGCTGCAAGCCCACTACGAACAGCGTGTAGTTCAGCGTGATGCCGACGATGGCCACCGCCAGCAGCGCTAGCAGCGGCCGCGTGAGCCGCCACGGACGGGGCAGGGCGCCGCGCCGCGCCAGGAACAGGCCTATGGCCAGGCCCGCGACCAGGAAGCGGCACCAGGTGATGGTGCAGGTGTCGAGCACCGGCACCACCATGTGCAAGGCCAGCGGCAGCAGCCCCCAGCACAGGGCCGCGAGCAGGGCCAGAATGAATGCGAGGCGGCTACGGTGCGGCAGGGTGGTAGGGAATCCGGAAAGTCTGGGGGCTGCAAGGCGTCAAGCCGGCGCATTCTGCGCCCGGCATCGTCGGCAAGGCAATTGGCGGCCAGCGTCGTAAACTGCCGGCGCTAGCGCAGCTGCGCGACCGTGAGCGGAGGATCCAGCCCATGTGGCCCGAAGTACATCATCATCACCTGGCCAGCGAGGCGCCGGAGCGGCTGCGCCCGACGCAGATGTCGGTCGGACTCGTGGAAGTCGCGCGCAAGCGCCGCGAGTGGGCTGCGCTCGGCCGCAAGCAGCGGCGCGAGACGCTGCAGCAGCAGGTGTTTCCGGCCGTGCTTGGGCCGGGGCAGCGTTTTCACATCATCGATCATCATCACCTCGGGCTGGCGCTGATCGAGGAAGGAGTCGGACAGGTCTGGATCGCGCTGCAGGATGACCTGTCATGGCTGGAGTCCGAGGTGTTCTGGCGCACCATGGAATTCCGCGCCTGGGCGCATCCCTTCGATGCGCAGGGCAGGCGACGCGACTACAGCGACATGCCCCGCCGCCTCACGGATCTCGGCGATGATCCGTACCGGAGCCTGGCCGGCGATGTGCACAAGGCCGGTGGCTATGCCAAGTCCGCCGCACCATTTGCGGAATTCCTGTGGGCCGACTTCCTGCGCGCGCGCGTCAGTGGACGCATGGTGCGCCGCGAGCCGCGTCGCGCCGTGCGCGAGGGCGTGACGCTGGCGAAATCAACGGCGGCGCGCTACCTGCCAGGGTGGTCGGGCAAGCAGCCGTGAAGCGCATTGGCCCTGACCTGGTCGCCGGCCTGTCGGTGGCCGGGCTGGTGCTGCCCGAGGCCCTGGCGTACGCCGGCATCGCCGGCGTACCGCCGCTGGCCGGACTGCTCGCGGCGATCGCCGGGCTCCTGACTTATGCGCTGCTCGGCACCAGCCGCTATGCGATCGTCGCGGCGACTTCGTCCTCGGCGGCAGTGCTGGCCTCGGCCCTCCACTCACTTCCAGGCGTGAACCCCGGCCAGGCGCTGCAGCTCGCCGCGGCGATGGTGTTGCTGGCCGGGGTGCTGTTCCTGCTGTGCGGCGCACTGCGGCTCGGGCGTATGGCGCAGTTCATCGCCCGCCCGGTGGTGCGCGGGTTCACGCTCGGACTTGCGCTCATCATCACAGCGCGCCAGCTGGCGAAGCTGTGCGGATTCCATGCTGCGCAGTCGGCACTCGGACCGTTGCTGGTCGAGCTGTATGCGCGCCGGGGCGAGTGGCGCGAGGCCAGCCTGCTGCTGGGACTGGGCGCGCTGCTGTTGCTGGCGCTGCTGCGCCGCTGGCCGCGCTTGCCCGGGACGTTCGTGGTGCTGGTGCTGGGCGGTGCGGCCGCAGCGATGCTGGGATCGAACGGCAACGGCGTCGCGCTGGTCGGAGCCATCGAACTTGGCACGATCCAGCCGCGCATCCCGGCGCTGGATTTCGAGACCTGGCTGCGCACCGCCGAGCTGGCTGTGGCGCTGATGCTGATCCTGTTTGCAGAGAGCTACAGCTCGATTCGTGCCTGCGCGCTGCGCCACGGCGACAAACTCAACGTCAATCGAGAGCTGCTCGCGCTCGGCGTGGCCAACCTGGCAGCGGGCCTGCTGCAGGGCGTGCCGGTGGGCGCGGGCTATTCCGCTACGGCGGCCAATGAATCCTTTGGCGCCCGCTCGCGCCTGGCGGGCTGTGTCGCAGCGTTATTCGTCGCCGCGGCGCTGCTGCTGCTGCGCGCCTGGGTCGCACTCATACCCGAGCCCGTGCTGGCGGCCATCGTGATCTTCGCGATGCGGCACGCCGTGAGCATCGAACCGCTGCGGCCTTACCTCGTGTGGAAACGGGATCGCTGGGTGGTGGTGACGGCTGTCGCTGCCGTGCTGCTGCTGGGCATCCTCAACGGATTGTTGGCCGGTATCGCGGTCAGCCTCGTGCTACTGATCCGCGAGCTGACACAGCCCCGGCTCACGGTGCTCGGGCGCGTGGGCGCCAGCCATGATTTCATCCGCATAGGCGCGCATCCGGAGGTGCGGCCGGTCCCGGGGCTGCTGATCCTGCGGCCGGAAGAGCCGCTGTTCTTCGCCAATGTGGAAGCAGTGCTCGACCACGCCGCCGCGCA
Source organism: Gammaproteobacteria bacterium (assembly GCA_025359205.1). GTDB lineage: Bacteria > Pseudomonadota > Gammaproteobacteria > Steroidobacterales > Steroidobacteraceae > FEN-1191. The sequence continues at coordinate 15,376 of JANYHD010000011.1, read as the reverse complement.
GCTCGAAGCGGCGCCCGCCGTACGTGCCCTGGTGCTGAGCCTGGAGGAGACCCCCAACATTGATGGCACCTGCATCGAGGTGCTGGGCCAGTTTGCCGCTCAGGTCACGCGCGGCGGGCGCGAGTTGCGGCTGGCGCGCCTCAAGGATCCGGTGCTCGAGGTGCTGGCGCGGGCGGCGCTGCCGGGCCTGGGCGGCGCGGCCGTCAGCGGCGCCAGCGTCGACGCGGTCGTCGCTGCGCTCGGGTAGCGATTTGCGTTAGGATATCGGCCCGTTGCGATTCGATTTCCGGCCGAGGAGCCACCATGAAACTGATCACCGCCGTCATCAAGCCATTCAAGCTGGATGAAGTGCGCTCGGCCCTGTCTGAGCTTGGCATTTCCGGCATGACGGTCACCGAGGTAAAGGGTTTCGGGCGCCAGCGCGGCCACACCGAGCTGTACCGCGGTGCCGAGTACGTGGTCGACTTCGTGCCCAAGACCCGCATCGAAGTGGGCGTGCGCGACAACCTCGTTGACCAGGTGGTCGATGCGATCGTGAAGGCCGCCAAGACCGGCAAGGTCGGCGACGGCAAGATCTTCGTGGCCGACATCCAGCGCGTGGTGCGCATCCGCACCGGCGAACTGGACGACTCGGCGCTGTAGCTACAACCTACGGGTTATTCGCAGCGCGCCGATAGCGCGTCTGCAGCTTGAAATTGCCGAACTCCGGATCCTGTGCTTCCAAGTTCAGGCGCAACGCGCCGCCGGCTGGCTCGAGTTCATAGCGCCAGCTGCGCTCGCCACGGTTGGTGTATTTCGCGCGCACCACGAAAGCGTTCTGGTCCCAGCCGCTGCTGACGCTGGCCGCACCGCTGACATCGATGCGCGAGACCGTTTGCCCGGGCAGGAAGCGCCGCGCCGGTTCAGTGTCGCCGGTGATTTCAACCGCGTCGCTCGAGAGCTCGAAGCGTAGCTTTGCGGGCGGCCGCAATTCGCCCACGAGCCGCGTGCGCACCTTGTCGGCTTCCTCGGGCGGCACGGCCAGTGCGTCGAGTTCATTGATCCGGGTGATGACGCCGGAACGTTCGTCGCTGTCGCCGCCACTGCCGCCACCCATGTTGCCGCGGCTGCGCTTCGGGCGCATCCGTTCGCGCTGCTGCACGAGCAAGGACACGAACTTGCGATCGAAGTCCTCGCTCGCGGCCATGTCCTGCTGCCAGTCGCCGGCCATCGTGACCTGGGCCGTGCTCGGCTGCGTGGCCAGCGAGGTGCAGGCGGTCAACACCAGCGCGACAGCGCTTGCGCAGCCTACCGGCAGCTGGCGCCAGGTTGAATGACGTCGCATGATGGCCAGTATGGACTGTCCGCAGGCCTATTGGTTCGCGGCGTGCTGCGCCGTCGCATGGCCGGCGGCCGGGCCGGTCGCCACCAGCGCGCGTAACTCGCGAAGCTTGCGCTCAACGACGGCGGCGGCGTCGCTGCCGATGCGCAGCAGCAGTCTCTGCCCGGCCGAGCGCGCCTCCAGCTCCGGATCCGCGAATTCCCAGAATACCTTCGGCCGCACCAGCGGCAGCGGCGCGGCTGGCCGCGGCGTCGCCAGCAGGTGATCGATGACGCTCACCAGGCGGTCATTGAAATAGCCCTGCGGGTAGCCCAGGTCCTGGTAGGCGCGCTGGAATAACGGGTAGAAATGCTGATAAAGGCCATTCACGGCGTGCATGTCCAGCTGGCCGAGCAGAGCCACCAGCGGCGCGTAGCGCGCGCCGTTGTGTTCGTCCAGCGTCGACTGTTCGTCGCCGCCCGTGACCAGGAAGGCCCCGGCCGTGGGCTTAAGCGGGCGCAATTCCACCGCCAGGCGGTGCCGCGGCAGGTTGTCGACGGTCGCGACGATGTGGCGGATGAGATTGTCGGGCTGCAAGTAGCTGCTGATTCCGCCGGCCCCGGGGACGGCGGCCAGGGCTGCATTGAATGGGGCGTCGCTGTCGGCCAGGGCCGGCAGGACAGGTGCGTCCGCTGCCGGAGCGGGCACCGGGTTGGCGATGGCCGGTTCGGGCTCCGGGGCGGCCGGCGCTGTCACGGTAGGCGGCGGCGCCGCGGTAGGCGCAATACGCGGCCACCAATACCACGCGGCAGCGCTCCCCAGCAGCAGGAATGCAGCCAGGACGGGAATAGCCTTGTTGGACACGAGCGCCTCCTCAGCCGCAGCCGGTACAGCGTATGATTTCACTGTAGCGCATTGCTGACAAACAGCAGGGCCCGATAAGTCCTTTTTGAAGCGGCCCCAGGAGGCGATATGGCAGCAGACACGAACCCGGCTGGCGATTGGGCCGCGGCCATGCAGAAAGCGCAGGCCGACATGCTGCGCCAGTGGTCGGACCTGGGCCAGAGCTGGACGCGGGCGGCTGCACCGGGGACAGGAATGCCGGGTATGGGAATGCCGGGCACGGCCATGCCAGGCGCTGGTGCCGCAGCCGAGGGCCTGGCGCGCCACTTCCTGCAGCAATGCGAACAGTACCTCGGCGTGTCGCGCTCACTCTGGGACCTGGTGACCCGATCGGCGGGTATCACCGACCCCGAGCAACGTGGCCGGGTCTTCACCGAGGGCCTCAGCGGGCTCCAGCAGCAGTTCGCCGGCCTGTGGGTGGCCACGCCATTCGGCGCGCCGGCAGCCGGTGGCTTCGGCGGCGGCATGCCAGGCATGGGTGGAATGCCGGGCATGGGTGGAATGGCGGGCATGGGCGGAATGCCAGGCATGGGTGGCGGCGCGTGGCCGGGCATGCCCTCATTCATGAGCATGCCCGGGTTCCCTGGGGCGGCTGGTGCATTCAATATGCCCGCGCTCGGGCCTGCGCGTGCGCAGCAGGAATCCTGGCAGCGACTCATGCAGCTCGCCGGCCGCTGCGCGCAGGCTCAAATGCGGGTCGGCACGCAATGGAGCGACATCATCGGCCAGGCTCTGCGTGAGCTGTCCGCGCGCGTCGCGCCGGGCCTCAAGAGCGGCGCCCCACCCGGCTCGATGAAAGAAATCTACGATCTGTGGGTCGACTCGGCCGAGAGCGTGTACGCGCAGGCCGCGCGCGGCACAGCTTTCGTGCAGGCGCAGGCCGAGCTCACCAACGCGACCAGCGAGTTGCGCAGCGCCCAACGCGAGCTGCTCGAGGAATGGGCGAAGCACTACGATCTGCCGACCCGCGCTGAAATCAATAGCATCCACCAGCAACTGCGGGAACTGAAGGCCGCACTCGCCGGAGCGCGGGGCTAGGGCCAGGCCCTAGTAGGCCCCAGGTCATGGCCGAAGCGCCCACTCCCGCGGAGCTGCCGGCGGCTGCGCTCGAGGAACTCGGCGAACTGCCAGGCCGCATGGTCACCACGCTGCGCTCGCTGCAAGCCGCGGCCGACGTCAGCTTTGGCTGCTCGGAGAAGGACGCCGTCCATCACGAGGACAAGCTGACCCTCTATCACTACCGACCGATTGCGCCGAGCGCGAACCTGCCGCCGGTATTGATTGTGTACGCACTGGTCAATCGGCCGTACATGATGGACCTGCAGCCCGACCGCTCGCTGATCCGGCGCCTGCTCGAGCTCGGCATCGACGTCTACCTGATCGACTGGGGCTATCCGGACGGCGCCGATCGCTTCACCGACCTGAACGACTATATCAACGGCTACCTGCACCGCTGCCTCGATGTGGTGCTGCGCCGGCACCAGCTGCCCGCGGCGACGCTGCTCGGGGTCTGCCAGGGCGGCACTTTCAGCCTGTGCTATGCCGCGCTCCATCCCGAGCGCGTGCGCAACCTCATCACCATGGTGACACCGGTCGACTTCCAGACACCGGACAACCTGTTGTCGCGCTGGGCGCAGAGCATCGACGTCGACGCGTTGGTGGCCGCCCACGGCGTGGTGCCGGGCGCAGTGCTCAACGCCGCGTACGTGTCGCTCATGCCGTTCCGCCTGCTGCAGCAGAAGTACGTCAAGCTGCTGGATGTTGAGGGCGACCAGGCGCAGATGGACAACTTCATGCGCATGGAGAAGTGGATCTTCGACAGCCCGGACCAGGCAGGTGCGGCATTTGCAGAATTTACGCGCTGGTTCTTCCAGGAGAACCGGCTGCTCAAGGGCACGCTCGAGATCGGTGGCCGCAGGGTGGACCTGAAGAACATCCGCCAGGCCGTGCTGAACATCTACGGCAAGCAGGATCACCTCGTGCCGCCCGCCGCTTCACTCGCGCTCGAGTCGCTGGTCGGCACCGCTGACTACATGGCGCTCGGGATGGAAGTGGGGCACATCGGCATGTATGTGAGCGGCCGCTCGCAACGCGAGCTGCCGCAGGCAATCGCTTACTGGCTGCAACGACGCTGACCGGCGTCAACAACAAAGGCGTTCATCATGACTACAGCGACGCAAAGACCAATGACTCTTGCGAAGGTCCCGACCAGCACGGCGCGCCTGCGCGAACTCGATCTCGCGCACCACCTGCCGGCGCAGCAGAACTACCGGTTGATGCAGCAGATCGGCGGGAGCCGCATCATCACGCATGCGGAAGGCTGTTACATCCATGACGCCGACGGACACACGATCCTCGATGGCATGGCGGGCCTGTGGTGCGTCAACGTCGGCTACGGGCGCAGCGAACTTGCGGACGTGGCGCGCGAGCAGCTGCTGCAGCTGCCGTTCTACAACACCTTCTTTCGCACGGCGACCGCGCCCACGGTCGAGCTCGCGGCCAAGATCGCAGGCATCACCGGCGGACGGCTGCAGCACGTGTTCTTCAGCAGCTCCGGGTCGGAGGCCAACGACACCGCCTTCCGCCTGGCGCGCCATTACTGGGACCTGCGCGGCCAGCCGCAGCGCAAGATCTTCATCAGCCGTTGGAATGCCTACCACGGCTCGACCGTCGCCGGCACCAGCCTCGGCGGCATGAAGCAGATGCACGCGCAGGGCGACCTGCCGATACCCGGCATCGAGCACATCATGCAGCCCTACCATTTTGGCGAGGGCTTCGGCGAGAGCGAGGCGGCCTTCGCGGCGCGCGCGGCAAACGCGCTCGAAGAGCGCATCCTCCAGCTCGGGCCCGAAAAGGTTGCGGCATTCATCGGCGAGCCGGTGCAGGGGGCGGGCGGCGTGATCATCCCGCCGCGCGCCTACTGGGAGCAGATCGGCGCCATTTGCAAGAAATACGGCGTGCTGCTGGTATGCGACGAAGTGATTTGCGGCTTCGGACGCCTGGGCCGGTGGTTCGGCTTCCAGCACTTCGGCCTCGACCCCGACATGATCACGATGGCCAAGGGCCTGTCTTCGGGCTACCTGCCGATCTCCGCTACCGTGATCTCGCACGAGATTATCGAGCTGCTGCGCGAGCAGGACAGCGAGTTCTTCCACGGCTTCACTTACTCGGGCCACCCGACCTGCGCGGCGGTCGCGCTGCGCAACATCGAGATCATCGAGCGCGAAGGCCTGGTGAAGCGCGTCGCCGAGGAGATCGGACCCTATTTCAACGCGGCCCTGCAGACGCTGCGCACGCACGCGATCGTCGGCGAGACCCGCTCGCTCGGCCTGATCGGCGCCGTTGAAATCGTGCGCCAGAGCGGCACCAACCTGCGTTTCGGTGACAAGGAGGGCAAGGCCGGACCGGTGGTGCGCGACCGCTGCATTGCCAATGGCCTGATGGTGCGTGCGGTGCGCGATTCCATCGTGATCTGTCCGCCGTTGATCATCACGCGCGCCGAAGTCGACAAGCTGGTGGCGATCTTCGACCAGTCGCTGACCGAGGCGGCGGCGATGCTGGTCCATTAGGTCGTGCCCATGCTTTCCGTGGCGCGCCGGTTGCTGCCGCGCCTGCTGCTTTGCCTGTTGCCGTACGCTGCGGTCGCTCCTGCCGCGCCTGCCGCCGGCGCTGCGACCTCGCTACATGCGCTTTTCGATGCCGACTACCAGCGCAAGCTGCGCGAGGATTCGCTCACTGCCAGCTATGTCGGCGACGACCGCTACAACGACCAGCTGCCAGACCTGAGTCCGGCCGCACTGGCTGCGAGGCAGCAGGCCGTGCGCGACTCGCGCGGCGCGTTGCTGGCGATTGATCGTAAGGCGCTCAGCAGCGACGACCAGCTGAACTACGACATCTATCTGCGTGATCTGGACGAGAAGATCGCCGGCTTCCGCTTTCACGAGGAACGCATGCCGGTCACGCAGCAGGGCGGCGTGCACCTGTTGGCGGACAGCACCCTGCAGTTGCTGCGCTTCGAGCGCAACAGGGACTACGCCGACTGGCTCGCGCGCCTGCAGGCCTATGGGCGCTACACGGACCAGAACATCGCGCTGATGCGCCTCGGAATGGCCAGCGGCTGGCTGCCGCCCAAGGCGATCATGCAGCGCGTGCCCGCGCAGATTGCCGCGCAACTGGTGGCGACGCCCGAGGACAGCAGTTACTACGCGCCGTTCCGAGCCATGTCGGCCAACGTGACGGCAGCCGACCAGGCGAAGCTCCGCGCCGCGGCGAAGGCGGCCGTGAGTGAAGTCGTGCTGCCCGCCCTGCGGCGCTTCCAGTCTTTCTTCAACGTCGAATACCTGCCGGCCTGCCGCGATTCAGTGGCGGCCGGCGACCTGCCCGATGGCAAGGCGTACTACGACTACCTCGCCAGCGTCCACACGACGACCAGCTTCAGCGTCACGCAGATCCACGATATTGGCCTGAAGGAAGTGGTGCGCCTGCACGCTGACATGGAAAAGATCCGCGTCGAGGTCAGTTTCCAGGGCGACCTGCCGGCCTTCTTCAGCTACCTGCGCAACGATCCGAAATTTCACTACAACGATGGCGCGCAATTGCTGATGGCCTACCGCGCGCTGGCCAAGCGCATCGATCCGGAGTTGACGCGCGTCTTCGGCGTGCTGCCGCGCGCGCCCTACGGCGTCGTGCCTATCCCTGCCAACCTGGCGCCCGACACGACTACGGCCTATTACAACGACGGTTCCGCCGACGGCCGCCGGCCCGGCAGTTTCTACGTCAACCTGTACAAGCCAGAGACGCGCCTGATCTGGGAAATGATGCCGCTGACACTGCATGAATCCGTGCCCGGTCACCACCTGCAGCTCTCGCTCGCCCGGGAGCTGCCGGATCAGCCGATGTTCCGCCGGCTGGCCGGTTACTCCGCCTTTGTCGAGGGCTGGGGCCTGTACGCCGAGCAGCTCGGCTATGACATGGGCCTGTATGCAGATCCGTACGATCGCATGGGGCAGAAGACTTACGAGATGTGGCGCGCGGTGCGCCTGGTGGTCGATACCGGCATGCACGCGCAAGGGTGGACGCGCCAGCAGGCGATCGACTATTTCAAGGCCAATGCGCCGAAGTCAGACCTCGACATCACGAACGAGATCGACCGCTACATCGCAACGCCGGGGCAGGCGCTGGCGTACAAGATCGGGCAGATGAAGATCAGTGAACTGCGCGCGCGGGCGCAGGCGCGGCTCGGTGATCGTTTCGACCTGCGCGCTTTCCACGATGAGTTGCTGGGCGCCGGCGCATTGCCTCTGGCGGTGCTCGAAAAGCGGATGGACGCCTGGCTCGAAGCGCAGGCACAGGCCGCTCAGCCGCGCACGTAGCCGCCGGGCGCGTTGCACAAGGCTGGAAAGCCGGCGGCGGCGTTGCCCATCGGTGGCGGCGCGACGCGCGCGGGCGCGGAGTGCCCGGCAAGCCAATGTTCCCACGTGGGCCACCATGAACCTGCGCGCTGTTCCGCGCGCTCCATGTACTGCTCGGGGCTGACTGCCGTAGAGGCGTTGTCCCAGCAGCATATGCGGTGACGGCGTTTAGGGTTCACCGGGCCGCTGATGATGCCGGCATTGTGGCCGCCACTGGTCAGCACGAAACTGAAATCTTCCGAACGCGTCAACGCGCGGGTCTTGAACGCGGAGCGCCAGGGCGCCACGTGATCGGTCTCGGTGCCGACGACGAACATCGGCACCGTGAGCTGTCGCAGGTCCACGGCCTCACCGTCGAGGGAGTAGGTTCCCGCGGCGAGTTCATTGTGCTGGTAGAGGCGACTCAGGTATTCGCTGTGCATGCGACAGGGCATGCGCGTGCCGTCGGCGTTCCAGGCCATCAGGTCGTTGAGCGGCTGGCGCTGGCCGCGCAGGTACTGGTTGACGGCCGGCGCCCAGATCAGCTCGCTCCCGCGCAGCAAGGCAAAGGCCGCGCCCATGCTCTCGCTCTTGAGCACGCCGTCGCGCTGCATCTGCGCCTCGAGCGCAGCGAGCTGGCTGGGCGAGATGAACATCGACAGCTCACCCGGTTCGCTGAAATCCGTCTGCGCGGCGAACAGCGTGATCGAGGCAATGCGCGTGTCGCCCGTACGGGCCAGGGCGGCGGCGCCAATCGACAGCAGCGTGCCGCCGATGCAGTAGCCCACGGCATGCACACGCCGTCCGGGCACGATCGCGCAGACCGCCTCGAGCGCGGCGCGCAGGCCGAGACGCACGTAGTCATCCATAGCGAGGTTGCGGTCGGCGGCGGTCGGGTTCTTCCAGGAAATCATGAACACGGTGTAGCCCTGGCCAACCAGGTAGTTGACCAGCGAGTTGTGCGGCGAGAGATCGAGGATGTAGTACTTCATGATCCACGCCGGCGTGATCAGGATCGGCTCGGCGTGCACGCTCTCGCCCTGCGGGCTGTACTGGATGAGCTCCGCGAGCTCGTTGCGCATCACGACCTTGCCGGGCGTGACCGCCACGTGCTCGCCGACGCGGAACTGCTCGGTGCCCGGTGCCGCGCCGCCCGTGAGCATGCGCGCGGCATCCTCGACCCAGTGCTGTGCGCCGCGCATCAGGTTGGCGCCGGACTCGGTGCGGGTCTGCTCGAGCAGCTGCGGATTGGTCGGCAGGTAGTGCGCCGGCGAGGCGACGTCCAGCCACTGCTTTTGCAGGAACTGCAGCCGCTGCGCGTTCTCGCCGGACATGCCGTTGGCGGCAGTCAGCGCCTCGGCGCTCCATTCCTTCAGGTTGTGGTACGTGTGAGCGTACAAATTGAACGGCCAGCTCTGCCAGCTATTGGCAGTGAACTGCGGGTCGACGTTTGCGTGCGGTGTGGATTGGCCGGACGCAGCCTGCAGCGCGAACCACCAGGTCTCGGCGCCGCGGGCAATGGCTGATTGCGCCAGAGCGAGCTGCATCTCCGGCGCGAGGCTCAGGCCCAGGCACCAGTCGGCCCAGGCGCGCAGGTAATCATTGAGGCCCGGCGCCGCGCCCGAGTTGGCCAGCTGCATGCGCACGCTGCGCACGAGCTCTTGCGGGGTGGCGGCTTGCAGGGCTGTGGTCATTGGCAGCAGGCCCCGGGGAGGATCGGTCGTCCCCGGGGCCCGTCTCTGTCAACTTCAGGGGAAGAAGCTTAGGCAGCTTTCTTCGACAGTTCGACGACCTTGGCGGTCGCTTCGTTGAAGAGCTGGTTCAGCGTGCTCTGCGACTCGCTGGTGATCGTGGTCAGTTCCTGCACGCGGCCGCGCAGCTGCTCACTGATCTTCGAACCCAGCTCGGCCTGCTTGGCAGCCAGCTCGGCGGGGCTCTTGGCGGCGAGGACAGCCTGCGCCTGGGTCAACGTCCACTCCAGGTAGTCGCCGGCGACGGCGTACTGGTAGCGAGCCACGCGCTCGAAAGCCTTGAGGGCTTCCTGCTGGGCATGGAGGGCAGGGGCCAGCGCGTCACGGTAAGACTCGATCAGCGCGGTCGGGTCAAAATTGGCGGTATTCATGGTCGGGGCTCCGGAAAATATGTGGGGGCTTGGGTCACTGCGGGGCACATCATAGCCCAGGTTTGTATGCAGTGCAAGAAGAATGTAATTTCGGCATTCTGACCCGGAATTTGTTTCTTAACTAATTGAAATAGATACAGTTTAAAAAACTCACAATCCAAAAATGGCCTCAGGACTTGCCCGGATTGACGCGTTGCATTCTACAGTCTGAGGCCACCGTCCAGATCGATGACCCGGCCGGTGAAGAAGTCGTTCTCGAAGATGAAGCGCGCAGCATGGGCGATTTCCGCCGGCTCGCCGAGCCTTCCCAAAGGCACCGGCGCGATCATTTTTTCGAGTATCTCTGGCTTCATGGCCTCGAGTATCGAGGTGTGCGTGAAGCCCGGCGCGATCGCGCCGACGCGGATGCCGTAGCGCGCCAGTTCGCGCGCCCATACCACCGCGAGCGCCGCCACGCCGGCCTTGGCGGCCGTGTAGTTCGACTGCCCGACATTGCCGTGGCGCGAAATGCTCGAGATATTGATGATCACGCCGCCATTGCCGAGCCTGACCATCCGCTCGGCCGCCTCGCGGCCGCACAGGAACACACCGGTCAGGTTCACGTCGATCACCGCCTGCCACTGCGACAGGCTCATCTTGCCCACCACCGCGCCGTCCTTGACCTTGAGCAGCAGGGCATCGCGGATGATGCCGGCATTGTTGACGATGCCATCGAAGCGACCGAAGTCGCCGACGATCCGGTCAATGGTGGAGCCGACCTGCTCTTCGTTCGCAACGTTCGCGCCATAGCCGCGCGAGCGCACGCCGTGGGCGGCACATGCTGCCAGCGCTTCGCTCATGTCCATATCGGGCATGTCGATGAGCGCCACATCGGCGCCGGCGGCTGCGAAACTCTCCACGAGCGAGCGGCCGATGCCGCGGGCGGCGCCGGTGACGGCGACGGTCTTGCCCTTGAGATCCATGGAAATCCTTTACTGCGGGGATGGTTCGTCGGGCGGTGGTGGCGCCCCGGGAGCTTCGGCATCCCTCGGTTCGTTCGGGTTCGCGGCGGGCGCGTGCGGATTGAGGGCCGCGAGCATCTGCGCCTGCATGCGGCTCCACATTTCCATATTCTGCCGCGTGAGCTCGGCGAGCGGCGCAAGCGGCGACTCCATTGCCTTGGCCATCTGCGCCTGCACCGAGCGCTGCTGCTGCATGACCGTGCCGAGGCTCTGCTCGAGATAGCGCGAGAGCATGTCCTGCACGGGATTGCCGTAGAAGCGGATAATGCCCTCGAGCAACTGCACGCTCAAAACGGGCGAGCCGAACTGTTCCTGCTCGGAGATAATCTGCAGCAGCACGGCGCGCGTCAGGTCTTCGCCGGAGCGGTCGTCGACCACCTGGACGCGCTCGCCGCTGGCGATCAGGCGGCGGATGTCCTCGAGCGTGACGTGCCGGCTGGCGGTCGCGTCGTATAGCCGCCGGTTGGCGTATTTGCGGATGACTCGGGGCGGGATCACGGTTGTTTCCGGTGGCCGTTGGGGAGGACTGCAAATGCGCGCGCATGCTACCTCAGGCGCTATGCGTTGCACAATTGAGAGGGTCTCAGTTCTGGCCTGCGCGGCTGCTGTGTTCATAAAAACTAGCACTTTCAGTATCTTGGAGATGAATAAATTGTGCGCAACGGCCGTGTGGATGAGAAGCAGTTCTTAATGCGGCGCACACCATTGCGGCAGTGCGCGGGTACCGTGTTCATGGTGCGGCCGGCGTCCTTTGGCTTCAATCCCGAGACGGCCGCCAGCAACGGCATGCAAGGCGCGCCGCCGGCCGACGGTGCGTCCATCGCAAGGCTCGCCCAGGCTGAGTTCAACAGCTACGTGCGCGCGCTGGAATCCGAGGGCGTGCGCGTCGTGGTAGGCGCCGATACCCCCGAGCCTGCGAGGCCCGATGCCGTGTTCCCGAACAATTGGCTGAGCTTTCATGCCGACGGCACGCTGGTGCTGTATCCGATGCTCGCGCCCAACCGTCGGCTCGAGCGCCGCGAGGAACTCGTCGAGTGGGTCTGCGAGTCTGCCGGGTTCCGGCCACTCCGCCGCGTCGACCTGACAGCACACGAGCGCACCGGGCGTTTTCTCGAGGGCACCGGGAGTCTGGTGCTGGACCACCGCGCGCGCATCGCTTATGCCAGCCGCTCGTCGCGCACCGACGAGTCGCTGGCGCGCGAGTGGGCGCGCGAGCTGGGCTATGAAGCGGTGGTGTTTGACGCGAGCGATGCGCGCGGGGAGCCGTACTACCACACCAATGTGATCATGTGGATCGGCTCGCGCTCCGCGATGCTGTGCGCCGAGGCCATCGCGCCAGCGGATCGTGAACGCGTGCTGGCGCAATTGCGGCAGGATGGCGATCGCGAGCTCATCGAGATCGATCGCAATGCGGTGGCGGCCTTCGCGGGCAACATGCTTGAGCTCGCGAGCTGGGACGAGGCACTGGGTGATACCTCGGTGCTGGTGATGTCCGCCACGGCGCGCGCGGCGCTCGACGGACCGGTGATGCGGCGCCTGCGCGCCTGTGTCGATTCGATCCTGGCCGTGCCTGTGCCCACCTTCGAGTGTGTCGGTGGCGGCAGCGTGCGCTGCATGCTGGCGGAAATCCCGGAAGTCTCAGCGTGAGTGCGCCCGCCGCGGCCACGCTCGTGCAACGTGTGTTCCACGCGCTCGCCGACGGCGCCGTGCATTCGGGTGAACAGCTTGCCGCCGGCCACGGCGTGACTCGCAGTGCCGTCTGGAAGGCCGTCGGCGCCCTGCAGGAGCTGGGCGTCGCCATCGAGGCCACACCCAATCGCGGCTACGGCCTCGCCGCACCGATCGTGCCGCTCGAGGTCGTGCGGATCCGCGCGCAGCTCGCGCCGGACGTGCGCGCCCGCCTGCGCCATGGCGAAGTGGCCTGGTCGCTCGCGTCAACCAACAGCGCACTGCTGGCGCCGGCGGCCCACGCTGCGCCCGGCGAACTGCCCGTGGGTCAATTCGATTTTCTCGCCGCGGAATACCAGAGCGCGGGCCGCGGCCGCAACGCCCGCCAGTGGTTTGCGCCGCCGGGCGGCGCGTTGTGCCTGTCGCTGGGTTGGAGTTTCGCATCGCTCCCGAAAGCCGCTTCGGCCCTCAGCCTCGCGGTCGGCGTGTGTGCGATGCAGGCGCTGGCGGAATTCGCGCCGCTGGCCGTGCGCCTCAAGTGGCCGAACGATCTGGTGGTGGACGACCGCAAGCTCGGTGGCGTGCTCATGGAGTTGCGCGCCGAAGGCGCTGGCCCGGCCCACGTGGTGATCGGCATCGGCATCAACTGTACGCTGGGCGCTGAAGTGACTCGCCGGGTGCAAGCGACAGGCGTCGAGCCCGTCGATCTCGCCTCACTTGGGGTGCTGCGCTGTGATCGCAATCGGCTGGCAGCGCTCATGCTCGATCACCTCGTGCGTGGCGTGTTGGAATTCGAGCAGGCCGGGCTGGCGGCCTTCGGCGCGGCATGGGCGAATGCCGATGCACTCGTCGGCCGTGTCGTGACCGTAAAGCTTGCGGATGGCGAGTTCGTGGGCCACGCGCGCGGCATCGATGCCGACGGCGCGCTGTGCGTGCACGGCAACGACAGGTTGCGGCGCTTCAACTCCGGGGAAGTGAGCGTGAGGGCAGAATCTTGAAGCTACTCCTGATCGATGCGGGCAATACGCGCCTCAAGTGGGCCCTGCTGCAGGGCCGCCGCCTCGGGCGCGTGCGGGCAATAGAATGGAACGCGCGCAGCGCGGACCGCGTCGCTCGCGCCGTGCTGCGCACGCGCGCCGGGCGGGTGTTGGTGTGCAGCGTTGCGGGCGCGCCGCTCGAGCGGGCGCTGCGCCGCACCGCACGCAAGGCCGGGCTGCGTGCGCCGCAGTTTGTCCGCAGCACGCGCCGCGCCGCCGGCGTGCGCAACGGTTATGCGCAGACCTGGCGGCTCGGCGCGGACCGCTGGGTCGCGATGCTCGGTGCGCGCGCCCTGCATCCGGGCCGGGCGATCTGCGTCGTAGACGTGGGCACCGCGCTGACGCTCGACCTGCTGGACGCACGCGGCCAGCACCGCGGCGGCCTGTTGCTGCCCGGCCCGACGCTGATGGTGGACTCGCTCCTCAATGACACAGCCGGCATCCGCAAGCGTGCTGGCGGCAAGGTCCGTGGCGCGCGCCGGATCGCGGCGCGCTTCGGACGCAGCACCCGCGCCGGTCTGCTTGCAGGCAGCGCCATGGCCTGCGCTGCGCTGATCGAGCGCGCACTGCGCGAGGCGCGCCGCGAACTGCCGGGCCGCCCGCTGCTGCTGCTGTCGGGCGGCGCCGCGGCGCAGGTGGAGCCGCTCCTGACGATCGCCCATCGGCGAGTCGATGCCCTGGTGCTGCACGGGCTGGCACTGCTCGCGCAACTCGATTCACATTAGAATAGCCGCGTGCGCGCACTGTTCCTGACCCTGGCCCTGGCGAACCTGCTGTTCTTCGGCTGGTCGTACTGGATCGACAAGCCGGCCGCAGGCCGCGCCGCACATTCCAGCGCGGCGCCACTCCAGCTCCTCGCGGTGAATCCGGCGGCGGCCGCTAGTACGGCAGCTCCGGTCTCCTCCACGGCAGCACGCTGTTCCAGCTTCGGGCCGCTTACCGATCCGGCGGCCGCGGCGGTGGTGAGCACGGCGCTGCGGGCGCGCAATTTCACGCCGCACGAACGTTCCGTGCAAGCCGACGTGGCCGACGGCTACTGGGTCTACATCGATAACCTTCGCGATCCCGATGCGCGCGCGCGCGCGCTCAAGCGGCTCACCCGCGCCGGCGTGCGCGATGCCGCAGCGCTCGCGAGCAGCGGCCAGGTCTCGGTCGGCCTGTTCAACGAACAGGCGGGCGCCAATCTGCGCGCCGCCGCCGTGCGCTCGGCCGGCCTCGAACCGGTCATCGAGGCGCGCTCGCACCCCGTGAAGGAATACTGGTTTGATGTCGAGTTGCCAAACGGCGTGCCGTCGCCGGCCGTGGGCTCGCTCGTGGAGGGGCTGAATCTTGCCGCGCCGCCTGCCTGGGCCGCCTGCCCGGTGAGCACCGCTGCGGGATCGCCGGCGCAGCCCGTTTCCTGACCGCAGTTATCCCGACGTCGAGCCGAGCATGACCCTGGCAGAGACTTCTTACCTCAGCCAGACGGTAGCGGCTGGTCGCGGTCGTGGCTTCAGGCAAGGGCGCGAGTTTTGGCCACGCCAGCGAGGGGGGCAGCAGTGAAAGTGGCGATGGTCAGGGCCAAAAATAGCTTCTGCACCAGGCTCCCCCGTCAATGTTGCTACTTGAAGTATGGCAACCAGCCTCGCTTGCAGCCTACCACCCGCGTGCCCAGAATACGGCGGGCAGACAGGGCATTGGTTTTTCTCATTGGCGCGCGATTCAGCAATTTGCCGCAGTAGCTCAGTTGGTAGAGCACCTGATTTGTAATCAGGGGGTCGGGAGTTCGAGACTCTCCTGCGGCACCACATCACGCCCTTGCCCATCAATCACCTGGCGACGTTCCGCTCGCTGACTCAGCGGTGAAGCCAGGTGGTTGCGGGGGAATTGCGGGACTCCGTGCCGCAGACCCGCTCCTCCGCCGCGATCAGGCTCGCCAGTAATCGGGATCTTCCCGCGTTGGATGTCAGATGTAC
>JANYHD010000007.1 GCA_025359205.1 Gammaproteobacteria bacterium | reverse complement strand
AGGCGGGCTTCAGGACGTGGGTTACCTGAAGGCCCGCGCCGAGAGCCTGCGCATTGCCGGGCGCGACGGTCTCGACAAGATCATCGCGGCACACCAGCTGCAGGCCCTGATCGCCTTCACAGAAGGGCCGGCCATGCCGATCGACCCTGTGAATGGCGACGCACTCAACAGCTCCGGTCCGGGGAACCTTCCGGCTATTGCCGGATATCCGCACCTGACGGTGCCGATGGGGCTGGTCAAGGGACTGCCCGTCGGCCTCTCGGTGATCGGTCCAGCCTGGTCAGACGCGCAAGTGCTGCAGATTGGCGCGGCCTGCGAACGGCTGCTCGGGCGGGTCGCGCCGCCGCGCTATGCTCGCACCACCGCCCAGCTGCTCGAGCAGCGCTGAACCGGCAGCGCTGAACTGCCAGCGCTGGGTGCTCAGTCCGGCTGCGAGGCGCGGCGGATGAAGTCGGCCACGTTGGTGTGCAGCGCCTTGAGCGAGGGTTCGTGCGCGTACACCATGTGGCCGGACTCATAGAACCGGGTCTCGATGTTCGCGCGCAACTTGTCCGGGATCGGCAGGCGCTTCAGCTCATACACGCCCTCGTAGTAGGGAGTCGCCAGGTCGAAGTATCCGGCGTTGAGCATCACTTTCAGCCGCGGGTTGAATTTCATCGCGGTGGCCAGGTCAGGCAGCAGATTGGGCGCCTTCACCCGCAGCAGCGACACGTGCTCGCTTGTCGCCGTCCAGGCCTCGTTGATGTCTGCCGGGATGGGCCGGAATGCACGGTCCGGCGCAAAACCCAGGGTGCCGTGCGCGTAGTCGTTGAAAGCGGAGACGTAAGCCGAGCCGATGGCGGCGAACTGCGGGTCGTAGTCGGCCTTCTTGCTCAGCCGATCGATGGTGGGACCGGTGAAGCGCGCATCGAGCCGGCCGACGGTGGTGTCACCGTCGGCGCGCAGGTTTTGCGTGTATTCACCGATGTCGATGCGCAGATCTGCTTTCTCGATGTACTCGACCGATAGTCCGGTGTAATCGTGCAGCTTTGCGGCAATGTCATGGCGGGTCGCAGCATCCAGCGTCGCTCCCGCGAGCAACGCCACTGCATAGTCGTGCATGGCGAACTGCTCGACCTCGGCCAGCAGCGCCGGCAGCTTGTCTGGTGCGTTGGTCGTGCGATGGTGGTACCAGGCGGTGGCGGCGTAGGACGGCAGTGCGACCAGGTATGGCAGGTCGACACCCGGATTCAATTCCGCCGTATCGGCGTTGGCATCGAAGACGTTGATCTGCGAGAGGTTGATGACGCCATTGAAGTCGATGAACTTCTCTGTTTCCAGCACCGCGATCAGCCTGGCGTTGCGCGTCGTGCCGTAGCTTTCGCCGAACAGGAATTTCGGCGAATTCCAGCGCCCGTACTTCGACAGGAACTGCTGGATGAAATCGGCGAAGGCATGCGCGTCGCCGTCGATGTTGAAGAATTCCTTCTCGCGATCCTTGCCGCTGATGCGACTGAAACCGGTGGCGGGCGCATCGACGAACACCAGATCGCTCGCGTCGAGCAGGCTGTATTCATTGCTGACTACGGTGTACGGTGCGGCGCCCAGATGCGTGTCGCCTGGCGTCAACACGCGCTTCGGGCCGAACGCGCCCATGTGCAGCCAGATCGTCGAGGAACCAGGTCCGCCGTTGAACAGGAAAGTGATGGGGCGTGGAGCGGTGCCCGCGTTCCTGGCGAAATAGGCCGTGTAGAACATGCTCGCCTCGGCGGGCGGGGGCTTGGCATCCTTGTCCGCGTTCTGCGGCACGTCGTCCCAGCCCCTGGCATGCACGATGAGCGTGCCCGCATGTGCCTGGTAGTCGATCTTGCGGCCGCCGATGGTGACCGAGCCCTCGCTCAGTTGGTCCTCGATCGCAAAATGCTCGGTCGCAGGCGCGGCAGCGGCAGCAGCAGTAGTCGCTGCCGCAGCGGCAGCCGCGGGCGCAGGGGCAGGTGCGTCGTGCGCGAGCCGCGGCGCGGCACCCAGCAAGGCGATAGACGCGAGGCGACCCAGCAAGTCGTTGGTGGTTTTCATGAATTTCCCAATCCTTATTGGGCGTGCCGCTAGTGGCGCGGCGGCTGTTTTCTCAGCACCAACACGAACCGATCGGTCTTGCCGAG
>JANYHD010000004.1 GCA_025359205.1 Gammaproteobacteria bacterium | reverse complement strand
ACGTGGCGGAAGTCGCTCTTGCGGCCGTTGTTGTCGGTCAGCGTGCCGTGATCCATCACCTGCAGCAGCAGGTTGAAGACTTCGGGGTGCGCTTTCTCGATTTCATCGAGCAGCAGCACGCAATGCGGATGCTTGGCGATCGCCTCGGTGAGCAGCCCGCCCTGGTCGAACCCGACGTAGCCCGGCGGCGCGCCGATCAGGCGTGAGACCGTGTGGCGCTCCATGTACTCGGACATGTCGAAGCGGACGAACTCGATGCCCATCGCGATCGCGAGCTGGCGCGTCACTTCGGTCTTGCCGACGCCGGTCGGGCCGGCGAACAGGAAGCTGCCGACCGGGCGACGCTGGTCGCCCAGCCCTGAGCGCGCCATCTTGATGGCGGAGGCGAGCGTGCCGATGGCCGCATCCTGCCCGTAGATCACCAGCTTGAGGTTGCGCTCGAGATTGCGCAGCACGTCGCGGTCGGAAGACGACACGGTTTTGGGCGGAATGCGCGCGATGCGCGCCACCACGTCTTCGATGTGCTTCACCTCGACGCGCTGCACGGCCTCGCCGACGGGCTTGAGGCGCAGGCGTGCGCCCGCCTCGTCAACCACATCGATGGCCTTGTCCGGCAGCCGGCGGTCGTTGATGTGCCGGTCGGCCAGCTCGGCCGCCGCACGCAGCGCCTCGGGGGCATAGGTGACGCTGTGGTGTTCCTCGAACTTCGATTTCAGGCCGTTGAGGATTTCAATGGTCTCCGCGACCGAGGGCTCGGTGACGTCGATCTTCTGGAAGCGGCGCGCCAGCGCGTGATCCTTTTCGAAGATGCCGCGGTATTCCTGGTAGGTGGTCGAACCGATGCAGCGCAGCTCGCCGCCGGTGAGCGCCGGCTTGATGAGGTTCGAGGCGTCCATGACGCCGCCGGAGGCCGCGCCGGCGCCAATCACGGTGTGGATCTCGTCGATGAACAGGATCGCCCCGGGCTGCTTCTTGAGTTCGTTGATCACGCCCTTGAGGCGCTTTTCAAAGTCGCCCCGGTACTTGGTGCCGGCGATCAGGGCGCCCAGGTCGAGCGCGTAGATGGTGCAGTCGGTGAGCACGTCCGGCACCTTGCCCTCGGTGATCAGGCGCGCCAGGCCCTCGGCGATCGCGGTCTTGCCCACGCCCGCCTCGCCCACGTAGAGCGGATTGTTCTTGCGGCGGCGGCACAGGATCTCGATGGTGCGCTCGATTTCGAGCGAGCGCCCGATCAGCGGATCGATGCGGCCGGCCTGGGCCTGCGCGTTGAGGTTGGTGGTGTACTTGTCCAGCGCACTGCCGCCCTCGCCCTCGCGCTCGGTTTCCGCGGCACCGGCCTCTTCCGCATCGGGCTTGGCGTCGCTCCCGCGCGCCAGGCCGTGCGAGATGAAGTGCACCACGTCGAGCCGGGTCAGGTTCTGCCGGCCCAGCAGGAACACTGCGTGGCTCTGCTTCTCGCTGAAGATTGCCACCAGCACGTTGACCACGCCGACTTCCTTGCGGCCGCTCGACTGGACGTGAAACACCGCGCGCTGCAGCACCCGCTGGAAACCGAGCGTCGGCTGCACCTCGCGCTCCTCGCCCTCGCGGAGCGTCGGCGTATTGGCCTCGATATGCGCGCGCAGATCGGTGGCCAGCCGATCGGGATCGCCGCCGCAGCCGGTGAGCACCTCGCGCACCTTGGGCGCGTCGAGGAGCGCGAGCAGCAGCTGCTCGACGGTGAGAAACTCATGGCGGTGCGAGCGCGCTTCGCGGAACGCCTGGTTGAGACAGAATTCGAGTTCGCTGGACAGCACTTGTTGTGAACTCCCGTTGTCAGGCTTGCTCGAGCGTGCACAGCAACGGGTGCTGGTGCTCGCGCGAATAATGGGTGACCTGCGCTACTTTGGTCTCGGCGATCTCGTAGGTAAAGAGCCCGCATTCGCCCTTGCCCCTGGTGTGCACTTCGAGCATGACCCGGGTCGCCGCGTGGCGGGCCATGCTGAAGAAACGCTCGAGCACGTCCACCACGAATTCCATGGGCGTGTAGTCGTCGTTCAGCAGCACCACGCGGTACAGCGGCGGCACCTTGGTCTTGGGTACCGCCTCCGCCACCGCCACGCCCTGCTCGGGCCGTTCATTCGAGGTCGCCATGTGTTCCCGATTATAGAGCGGTACCAGTCCGACCGTGCCACACCGCACCCGCAGGTGCCTCCGACGGCCGACCAGGCCAAGAAGTTCGGAAAAACATACAGTTGAGTGACGCGAGCGCCGCGCCGTATCATGCAGTGATATGGGTGGATTGGCAGAACTCAAGTCAGTCGCGGGGCTGCAGGCGGCGCTCGCTGAGCACGGCCCCCGGCTGGCGGTGGCGGCCCTGGCGGCGCTGCTGGCTGTCCAGGCCGGTTTCCTGGTGACTCCCCAGAGCCGTAGCGCGGCGTCCGGGCCGGCTGCCACGGCTGGATCGGGCGCCCCGCGCTCGCCGTGGGTGGCGGGGGCACATCCGGCCGCCCTGCAGGTGTCGGACATTGTCGCCGCCCACCTGTTCGGCGAAGCCGCTGCTGGTCCCACCGATGCCGATGCGCCGCAGACCGCCGTCCAGCTGGTGCTCTCAGGCGTGCTCGCCGTGCCGGATCCGAAGCGCGGGCTTGCGATCATCGGCCCCAGTTCCGCCGCCGCGCGCCTGTACGCGGTAGGGGGCGCGGTGCCCGGGGGAGTCAGGCTGCACGCCGTCTACCCCGACCGCGTCCTGCTCGATCGTGGCGGCGTCATCGAGTCGCTCCCGTTGCCCAAGAAGCCGGCGCTGACCGCGGCGACACCGCCGCCGGCCACGCCGATGCAAAGCCCGGCGCAGCGGCTGTCGGCGCTGGCCCAGGGCAGCGGCGGGCTGCTGGGCGGCCTGGTGCGCGCGCAGCCGGTCCTGGCCGGCGGCAAGCTCAGCGGCTACCGGATCTTCCCGGGCGGCCGCGCGAGCATAGGCACCTTCACGAAGCTGGGCCTGCGCCCGGGCGACCTGGTCACGGCGGTAAACGGCACCCAGCTGGACGACGTCAATCGCGGCAATGAGATCCTGCAGACGCTCTCTTCGGCCGCGAGCGCCACGCTGACCGTGCAGCGCAACGGGCAGCCGCTGGATCTCAACCTCAACCTCGAAACCGTAGTCAGCGACGCCGAAAGCGCCGCGGCGCAGGCTGCACAGGCCACGCGACGTGGCGGCGCCTTCGGCGGGCCGCTGAATGGCGGCGGCCGGGTGCCCGGACCCGGCAGCAGCGTCGCTGCGCCCGGACCCATAGACAATGGCGCAGCCGCGCCGGTGCCGCCGCCGGACCCGGAACCCGAACAATCGCCCAGCGATCAATAGAAGCGAACATCCTGATGCAAACCATGCCCGCACCTGCCCTGCGCCGCGCCCTGCTCGCGAGCGCACTCGCCGCAGCGCTCCTGCTGACCACCGGCGTCAGCAGCAGCGCCCAGCCACCGCAGGGTCAGCGCATCACGCCGAACTTCCGCGATGCGGACATTACCCAGCTCATCGACCTGGTCAGCCAGGCCACCGGCCGCAATTTCATCATCGCGCCTGGCGTTCATGCGCAGGTCACGTGGTTGTCGGGCCCGGGCACGGCCATGACGCCGGAGCAGTTCTACCAGGGGTTCCTCTCCGTCCTGCAGGTGCACGGCTTCATCGCCGTGCCGTCCGGAAACGTCATCAAGGTGCTTCCGGACACCAACATGCGCCAGGTTCCGGGCGACGATCTGCCGGGCCGCGTCAGCTCGACCTCCGACGACGTGGTGACGCAGGTCATCTCGGTCACCAACGTGAGCGCCGCCCAACTGGTGCCGGTGCTGCGGCCGCTGATGCCGCAGAACGCGCAGCTTGCCGCCGTCACCGGCGCCAACATGCTGGTGATCTCCGACCACGCCGCGAACGTCAACCGCATGACGCGCATCATCGCGCGCATCGACCAGAGCGGCGGTTCGGACATCGACGTCATCCCGCTGCAGAGCGCCACTGCGGCCGACACGGTGCGCGTGCTCAGTTCGCTGGTCACGCAGGGGGGCGATGGCGGCGGAACCAGCCTGCGGCTGGTCGCCGACGACCGTTCCAACAGCGTCCTGATGAGCGGCGACCCTGCCCAGCGCCTGCGCATCCGCGCCCTGATCGCGAACCTGGATACGCCGCTCGATACCGGCGGCGAAACCACCGTGCGCTACCTCAACTATGCCAAGGCCGAGGATCTGGCCACCAAGCTCAAGGAGCAGATCTCCGGCAATGCGGCCGTCAAAGGCGCAACCGCACCTCCCGGCGCCGGCAGTCCAGCCACCGTGTCCCTGGCCGGCGGCACCGGCACGATCTGGGCTGACAAGGACACCAATGCGCTGATCATCACCGCGCCCCAGCGCACCATGCGCGCGCTCAACGCGGTGATCGACAAGCTCGACATCCGCCGCGCGCAGGTGGAAGTGGAAGCGATCATCGTCGAGGTGGCCGCCGACAAGACGGCGGACCTCGGCGTGAACTGGATCCTCGACGGTTCCAACAGCAAGCTGGCGGTGGGCGGGTTCATCGAACCGATCGGCGGCGCCTCGGCCATTGACCTGTACGCCGCGGCCAAGGGCGGCGCGGCCAACCTCGGCAAGGTCAGCGGCACCAATTTCGGCATCGGGCGGCTGCAGGCCACGGGCGTGAACTTCGGCGCCATCGTGCGTGCGCTGCAGGGCGATTCGCGCACCAACATCATCTCCAAGCCGACCATCACGATGCGCGACAACGAAGAGTCGAAGATCGAGGTCGCGCAGGAAGTGCCGTTCATCACCGGCCAGTACACCGGCACCACGGGCACCAGCAGCGCCTTCCAGACGGTGCAGCGCCAGCAGGTGGGCACCATCCTCACCGTGACGCCGCAGATCAACGAGGGCGACGCGGTCGTGCTCAAGGTCGAGGTCGAGAGCTCGAGCCTCGCCGGCAGTTCGGCTGGCGCGGTCGACCTGATCACCAACAAGCGCACCATCAAGACCACGGTGCTGATTCCCGACGGCGGCACGCTGGTCATCGGCGGCCTGATGCAGGACAAGTCGATCAACTCGGAACAGCGCGTCCCGTGGCTGGGCCGTATCCCGTTGCTGGGCGAACTGTTCCGCACCCGGGATACCACCAAGGGCAAGACCAACCTGATGGTATTCCTGCAACCCCACATACTGCGCAACGATCGCCAGGCGGCGCTCGAGACCGACAGCAAGTACAACGCCGTGCGCGAGGAGCAGCGGAAGTTGGGTCGCGAGACCACGCTCGCGCCGCTGCAGCCCTTCCAGAAGCTCGACCCCCTGCCGGACCTCATCCAGCCGGATCTCAAGGCGCCAGCGCCCACCGCAGCGCCGCCACCGCCGGACGCGCCCGCTGCGGTTCCTGCGAAACCCACGGCCGGGGGTACACCTTGAGCGTTCCGTTGGCAGCCGTCCCAGCCAATCCGAACGCACTACGCCTGCCTTTCGCATTCGCGCGCCGCCATGGCCTGCTGGTGCGCGTCTCGGGCAATGGCGCCGCGGAATGTCTGTACCGCCCGCCGATCGCGCCGGCGGCGGTCGCCGAAGTGCGGCGCCTGGTGCGCGTGCCGATGACCTACACGCCAATCAGCGCGGAGGAATTCGACGCCCTGCTGCAAAAGACCTATGAGGCCGGCAACGAATCGATGCAGGCGGTCGAAGGCCTGGAAGGCAACACCGACCTCGCTGACCTGGTGCAGGATCTGCCGGAGCAGGCCGACCTGCTCGAGAGCAGCGATGACGCGCCGATCATCCGCCTGATCAACGCGGTGCTCACCCAGGCCGTGCGCGAGGGCGCCTCGGACATTCACATCGAGCCCTTCGAAAACCGCCTGGTGGTTCGATTCCGGGTCGACGGCGTACTGCGCGAAGTGCTGCAGTCGCGCCGCGCGGTGGCGCCGCTGGTGGTCTCGCGCATCAAGGTCATGTCGCGGCTCGACATTGCCGAGAAGCGCCTGCCGCAGGACGGGCGCATCAGCCTGCGAATTGCCGGCCGCTCGGTCGACGTGCGTGTTTCGACCATTCCCTCCGGCCATGGCGAGCGGGTGGTATTGCGCCTGCTCGACAAGCAGGGTGGCCGGCTCGAGCTCGCGAGCCTCGGCATGGACGGGCCGACGCAGACGCTGATTGATGAGCTGATCCACAAGCCGCACGGCATCCTGCTGGTCACCGGCCCCACCGGGTCGGGCAAGACGACCACGCTCTACGCCGCGCTCGAGCGACTGAACGACAACACGCGCAACATCATGACCGTCGAGGATCCGATCGAGTACTACATTGACGGCATCGGCCAGACGCAGGTCAACACCAAAGTGGAGATGACCTTCGCCCGGGGCTTGCGCGCCATCCTGCGCCAGGACCCGGACGTGGTGATGGTCGGTGAGATCCGCGACCTCGAGACCGCGCAGATCGCGGTGCAGGCCTCGCTCACCGGGCACCTGGTGCTCTCGACGCTCCATACCAACACCGCCGCGGGCGCACTGACGCGCCTGCGCGACATGGGCATCGAGCCCTTCCTGCTCTCCTCAAGCCTGATCGGCGTGGTGGCGCAGCGCCTGGTACGCGTGCTGAACCCCGAGTCGCGCCAGAGCTTTGCGGCGGGTGATTACGAGCGGCGGCTCCTCGGGCTCGGCGCCGATCAGCCCTCGCCCACGCTCTACCGGCCGGCCCCCGGTCCCGCCGGGTATCGCGGACGCAC
Source organism: Gammaproteobacteria bacterium (assembly GCA_025359205.1). Lineage (GTDB taxonomy): Bacteria > Pseudomonadota > Gammaproteobacteria > Steroidobacterales > Steroidobacteraceae > FEN-1191. Next base: position 39,905 of record JANYHD010000004.1, on the reverse strand, counting down.
CGGCATCTACGAGCTGGTCGTGGTCGACGATGCCATGCGCACCATGATCCATGACGGCGCCAGCGAGCAGGATCTCGAGCGCCGGGCACGAACGCACACGCCCTCGATCCGCGAAGATGGCCTCGCCAAGGCGCTGCGCGGCACGACGACCATCGAGGAAGTCCTGCGCGTCACGCGCGAGGATTGACGCCCAAAAGCGCACCTCAACCATGGGCGCCTTCGCATACACCGCGCTCGACAGCGCCGGCCGCCAGCACCAGGGCGTGCTGGAGGGCGACACCGCGCGCCAGGTGCGCGCCCTGCTGCGCGAGAAATCGCTGCTGCCGGTGACGGTCGCGGAGGTTGCGGCGCAGGAGTCGCGCACGCAGCGCGCCGGCCAGGGCTTCGCGCTGCGCAAACGCGTTTCGACCGCCGATCTCTCGCTCCTCACCCGGCAGCTGGCGACGCTGGTGCGCGCCGGGCTCCCGCTGGAGGAATCGCTGCTGGCGGTGTCGCAGCAGACCGAACGCCCGCGGGTGCAGGGGATTTTGCTCGGCGTCCGCGCCCGTGTCATGGAAGGCCACACGCTGGCCGCGGGGTTCGCGGACTTCCCGCGTGTGTTCCCGGAGATCTACCGGGCCACGGTCGCCGCCGGCGAGCAGTCCGGGCACCTCGACACGGTGCTCGAGCGCCTGGCCGACTACACCGAGAGCCGCGAACTGCTGCGCCAGAAAGTGCTCGGCGCGATGCTGTATCCGATCGTGCTGACGATCCTCAGTTTCATGATCGTCTCCGTGTTGCTGGCCTACGTGGTGCCGAAGGTGGTGCAGGTATTTCAGGACAGCCACGCGAAGCTCCCGCTCATGACCCGCGCGCTGGTGGCGGTCAGCGACCTGATCCGCCACTACGGCATCTGGGGCCTGCTCGCGCTGATCGCCGCAGCGCTGCTGTTCGGCCGCTGGAAACGCGATCCCGCACACCAGCGTCGCGTCCACCGCTGGCTCCTGACGGTGCCGCTGGCCGGCAGACTCCTGCGCGGCTTCAACACGGCGCGCTTTACCCGCACGCTCAGCATACTCACGGCGAGCGCCGTGCCCGTGCTGGACGCGTTGCGCATCTCCGGGGAGGTGGTCAACAACCTGCCGATGCGCGATGCGGTGACCGAGGCGACCGCGCGTGTGCGCGAGGGTGCCCCGATCGGCCGCTCGCTCAGCCAGAGCCGCCTGTTCCCGCCGATGACCATCCACCTCATTTCCAGCGGTGAATCCAGCGGCCAGCTCGAGAACATGCTCGAACGCGCGGCCCTCAACCAGGAGCGGGAGCTCGAAGGCCTGGTGACCGCGCTGACGGGGCTGCTCGGGCCGCTGCTCATTGTTTTCATGGGCTTGTTCGTCATGGGCATCGTGTTTGCGATGCTGTTGCCCATATTCGAGATGAATACGCTCATCCACTGACGAAAATGTGAACTACCGCCATTGCATCGGCGCCCGGTTGGATTTATTTTCCGCACAGACGGCTTGCACCATTTCCCGGAAATGCTGCCATGGGTGGAAACTCGGAATCAGAAGAGTTTGACGACGACGACGGCGACGAGAGCGTCGGCGACGACGCGCTCGATGTCGATCGCGTCATGAAGGACATGGAAATCGCCAAGCGGCGCGCGGCCAAGAATGGCGAGCCGGCCTGGCGGCGCCTCGAGCGGCGGATGGAGCAGCGGCACACCGCCGAACTGATCAGCGATTTTGAAGATTACGACATTGGCGATGGGCAGCAGCGCGGCACGCAGCGAAAACCGAAGTCGTCACGCGCCGGGCACTGAAAGCCCTCAGCTGCCGCGCCGCACCACCCCGACCACCACGCCCTCGATCAGGAGCGGCTCGTGGTGCAGGTCGACGCGGATCGGTTCGAAATCGGCGTTTTCGGGCATCAGCCACACGACCGAGCCTTGCTGCCGGTAGCGTTTCACCGTGACTTCGTTTTCGAGTCGCGCAACGATGATCTGCCGGTTGCGCACCTCGCTGGTGCGATGCACGGCCACCAGGTCGCCGTCGAGGATGCCGGCATCTTTCATGCTCATGCCCACGACCTTGAGCAGGTAGTGGGGCCGCGGCTGGAACAGCGCCGGGTCGATGTTGAGATGATCGACGATGTGCTCTTCGGCCAGTATCGGCCGGCCGGCCGCGACGCGACCGATGAGCGGGAGCCCCAGCTGCTCGCGCAGCGTATCCTTGAGGCGGATGCCCCGCGACGAGCCCGGCACCAGCTCGACACAGCCCTTGCGCGCCAGGGCCCGCAGATGTTCTTCTGCGGCGTTGGGCGAGCGGAACCCGAGCTGATCGGCGATTTCCGCGCGGGTAGGCGGCATGCCGGTAGTGACCAGCGCCCTACGGATGAGGTGCAGGACCTGGGATTGACGTGGGGTAAGGTCTGACATACCTGTAATTATATACAGTATGCTAGCAGATTAAAAGCCGTTTAGTCTGTGCGCCAGGGTACGCTAAGGCGTTGATAAATATGTCGCAGCATACCGACAACAGCGCGTTATCTCTTGCAATATCCCTCCAGATTTGGTCAAGTTGCCGCTCCGCAGAACTCCCGCGACAGCGATGTTGTGAAGGCGTGGCGCGGTTGGTACTCACACGCAAGAACACTATGGGGATTTTTCAAATGAACAAGGCAATTTTTGTGAAGCTGGCTGCCGCTGCGGCTGTCGTCGGTCTGGCTGGTTGTACGGACCTCAAGCCGCTGCAGGCTGAAGTCGACGCGCTCAAGACTCAGGTGGGCACGTTGCAGTCCAACGTAGCCGCGCACATGGCGGACAAGACGGCTGAGAACGCCGCCGCCAAGGCCAGCTCGGAGGCCGCTGCAGCTTCGTCTGCCGCTGCCGCTGCGCAGAGCACCGCGAACCAGGCTCTGGCTGCCGCCCAGGCCGCGCAGTCCGGCGTCGATGCGACCAACGAGAAGATCGATCGCATGTTCAAGAAGTCGGTGTCGAAGTAAGTTACTTCGCCTGATTTCTCTGGCCTCCGGGCCGGAAACAAAACGCCGCGAATATCGCGGCGTTTTTTTTTGGTCCCCGCCCGTCTCAGCGGACGCTATTGACCACGTGGTCGCGCATGAGGTGCGGACCCTGGTTCAACAAAGCGTGTATCGGGGCGCGACCGTGTGGTCAATATCGAACGAGCGCTGATCCCCATGTAAAGCCGCCGCCGAAGGCCTCAAGCAACAGCAGGTCGCCGCGCTTGATGCGCCCGTCGCGCACGCCGACATCGAGCGCCAGCGGCACCGAAGCACTCGAGGTGTTGGCATGGTCCGCCACCGTGACGATGACGCGCTCCATTGGCATGCCCAGCTTCTTCGCGGTGGCCTGGATGATGCGGATATTGGCCTGGTGCGGCACCAGCCAGGTGAGCGCCTCCTTGCCAAGGTTGTTCGCTGCGAGTGCTTCATCCACCGCGCTGCCGAGCATCTTCACGGCAATCTTGAACACCTCGCTCCCGGCCATGGTGATGTGGTCGCCTGCCGCGTGGAACCCGGCCGACACGCCACCGGTGCAGCGGAGCAGTTCCAGGTGGGAGCCGTCGGCGTGCAGGTGCGTGGACAGGATTCCCGGCTCGGCATCGGGCCCGAGCAGCACCGCGCCCGCGCCGTCGCCGAACAGGATCGCCGTGCCACGATCGTTCATGTTGGTGAGCTTCGAGAGCGACTCGGCGCCCACGACGAGCGCGAGCTGCGATTCGCCGGCGCGGATGAACTTGTCGGCCAGCGACAGCGCGTAGATGAAGCCGCTGCAGGCCGCTTCGACGCTGAGCGCGGGACCACCCAGGTTTCCCAGGCGCCCCTGCAGCATGACGCCGGCATTGGGAAAGATCAGGTCGGGGGTGCAGGTGCCGACAATGATCAGGTCGACTTCCCTGGCGTCGCGCCCGGCCGCAGCCAGGGCGGCACGGGCGGCGTGCTCGGCCATGTCGACCGTGGTTTCGCCAGGCGCCACGATGTGGCGCCGCTCGATGCCGGTGCGCTCACGGATCCACGCGTCGGTGGTATCCATGCGCTTCTCGAGGTCGGCATTCGTCAGCAGCCCCGCGGGCAGGTAACTGCCAGTGCCGAGAATCCGGGAACGCATGCCAGGGCTCGGTAACACTCTTGGGCTCCCCGGAGCGCCTGCGTGCGCCTAGGCCTTGTCTTCCGCGTCGGCCTTGTCAATCACGCGCTTGCCGCGATAGAAACCATCGGGCGTGATGCAGTGGCGCAGGTGCGTCTCGCCGCTCTGCGAATCGATCGACAGCGCCGGGCGCTGCAGTGCGGAATGCGAACGGTGCATGCCGCGCTTGGAAGGCGTCTTGCGGCTTTTCTGTACGGCCATGTCCTTGACACTCCTGACTGATCATTCAATTGCAAACCGACTAATTCCTGCCACGCTCGAGCAGCGCGCGCAGATCCGCGAACGGGCGCTGCGTCTCCTCGAGCGCCGCCGTCACTCCTGGCGACGCCGGCACGATATTCACCGCGGCCTCTCCCACGCTCACCTCGAGGCAGCGCGCGCTCGCCTCGTGCCGCGGCACGATCGGGAGCGACAGCAGCAATTCCTCTGCCGCCAAGGCCGCCAGCGTCCCCTGGCTGTCCGGGGCGAGGAACGTCTCCAGTTCCTCCGGCACCTTCGCCGCCTGCGCTTCGCTCTCGACGATCGCCACATGCGACTCGCTGGCAATGTCCAGGCGCATTTCCCGCAGACACCGCTGGCACAGCGGCGTAAGCGCTGCCTGTACACGGACGTCCGCCACTGCCACGCCGCGCTCGCGGCCAAACTGCAACCACACCCTCACCGGCCCGTCGGCGAGCATGAATTCGTCTGGAATACCCGGCAGGTCGCCCAGTGGAATTTCGAACTCGAACCGCGCGCGCATCTCCGCCAGTTTGGCCAGATCACGCGGCTTGGACCAGCCGTTGGGCATGGGGCGCGTATGATAGGTAGGCATGAGCGGCAAGTCAAAAGCCCGTATACCCGTTAAGCCCTTGTTTCTATTCCGGTGATTGAGATCCTGCCGTGACCTCGGCCCCCAGACTCATCCTGGCCTCCACTTCCGTGTATCGCCGCGAACTGCTCGGGCGCCTGCGCCTGCCCTTCACGGTGGAGCGGCCGCAGGTCGACGAGGGGCCCCTGCCCGGCGAACTGCCTGTGCCGCGGGCCCAGCGGCTGGCGCTGGCCAAGGCGGCGGCCGTGGCGGCCAATCACCCCCACTGCGTCGTCATCGGCGCCGACCAGGTGGCCACGTGCGAGGGCCGGATACTCGACAAGCCGGGGGGAGCCGCAGCCGCACGGCAACAGCTGGCGGCCCAATCCGGCCGCGCGGTGCAGTTCCACAGCGCCGTCGCCGTCGTGCATACGGAGCGCGGTATCAGCGATTGTTTCGCCGATCTGACGACGGTCATATTCCGCACGCTGAGCGCCGCCGAAATCGAGGCCTATATCGCCGCCGACCAGCCCTTCGACTGCGCAGGGTCACTGCGCAGCGAAGGCCTGGGCGTGGTCTTGTGCGAGCGGATCGAAGCCGGCGACCCGACCGGGCTCATCGGCCTGCCGCTGATCAGGCTCGCCGCGAGCCTGCGCTCCTGCGGCTACGCCTTACCCTAGGCGCGGCGGCACCCGGCGCGCCCAGCGCGTCCAGCACAGCCTTGAGCTCGGCCGGGAGCGGCGCGCTGATGCTCACCTGCCCGCCCTGCGGCCAGTCGAACGAGACACTGTGCGCGTGCAGGAACATGCGCTGGAGTCCCGCCTCGCGCAGCGCGGCGTTGGCAGCAGCGTCGCCGTACTTCACGTCGCCCGCGACCGGATGCCCGCAATAGGCGGCGTGGACGCGGATCTGGTGCGTGCGCCCGGTCTCGAGCGTCGCCTGGACGAGCGACGCGCGCGGCCCGAACTGCTGCACCAGGGCGAAGCGCGTGCGCGCGCTCTTGCCACCTTGCCCGACGCGCACCGTGCGCTCGCCGCTGACGCGCGCGTCGGTCTGCAACGGCACGTCCACGAGCTTGCGCCCCAGCTCCCAGCGCCCCACGACCAGCGCCAGGTAGCTCTTCTCGACGCGCCCCTCGCGCAGCAATTCATGCAGGATGCGCAGGGCCGCGGGTTTGCGCGACACCAGCAGGATGCCGCTGGTGTCACGATCGAGCCGGTGCGCCAGCTCCAGCGTCTCGTGGGGCCGCGCGGCGCGCAGCGCCTCGATGACGCCGTACGTCAGCCCGCTGCCGCCGTGCACCGCGAGGCCGGAAGGCTTGTCGAGCACCAGGAGCCGTTCGTCCTCGTGCACGATCGAGGCGTTGACGCGCGCGATCAGTGCCGGAGGCACCCGTGGCGTGCCGCCCGTGGCCACGACCTGGGCGGTCTCGGAGCGCTCATGTACCGGCGGTACGCGCAGCTTGTCGCCGGCTGCAAGCCGCTGTTCGGGACTGGTGCGCTTGCCATTGACGCGCACCTCGCCCTTGCGGATCAGCCTGAAGATGCGGGTCCGGGGCACGCCGGGCAGCAGCTTCGCGAGCACCTTGTCCAGGCGCTGCCCGGCGCCGTCCTCCGCGACCAGGTGCTGCTGCACCGCAGAGCGCGGGCCATGCCCCGAGGGGTGTGCTTCTGCCATGAATTAGCCGACCTCGACGCAGATTGACGTAAATCGTTGTTTCTAAAGCCTGCTGCCGTTATACTCCCGAATGTCCCGCAGCGGGCCTAGAGCCTCAATAGAGCTTTCAGGCCACGCGCGGCGGCAAGTTCGCGGCTCCCCTTTCCATGTTGGAAAGGCGGTCCGCATAGTAGTTGGTCCTCGAGAACGAGGCCATCGCAAGAGTTCGACCGACCCCGGGTCACACGGCCATTGCCCTTCTAAGCTGCTCCCCTCTTTAGGGTAGAGCCCGAAGGCAAGCGCCCCCAAGGTCAGCGAACCTCAAGGTTTTCCGGCGCTGCCTTCACGGCGGCTAAAAAAATCGATGCCCCACCGCACGCGCCGTCAATCAATCTTCGGGTTCCTCTGCTGTCCGCCTGATGCCGCGGCGCCACCTGCATACAGGTCTGGCGCTGTCTGGTCGGTCCCTCACGCAAATGTAGTAGGGACAAATGAAGAGAATGCTTATCAATGCAACTCAGCAGGAAGAGTTGCGCGTCGCACTGGTTGACGGCCAGAAATTATTCGACCTGTCGATCGAGATCCCGTCCAAGGAACAGAAGAAAGCCAATATCTACAAGGCGCGCATCTCGCGCGTCGAGCAGTCGCTGGAAGCGTGTTTCGTTGATTACGGCGCCGTGCGCCACGGTTTCCTGCCGCTCAAGGAAATCTCCAAGGAATATTTCAAGAGCTCGGCCCAGGGCGGGCGCAGCAACATCCGCGAGCTGGTCAGCGAAGGCCAGGAACTGCTGGTGCAGGTCGAGAAGGAGGAGCGCGGCACCAAGGGCGCGGCGCTCACCACCTTCATCAGCCTGGCCGGAAGATTCCTGGTGCTCATGCCCAACAGCCCGCGTGCCGGCGGCGTCTCGCGCCGCATCGAAGGCGAAGACCGCGACCAGATGCGCGAGGTCATGAGCCAGCTCAACGTCCCGGACGGCATGGGCGCGATCATCCGCACCGCGGGCGTCGGCCGCGCGGTCGAAGAACTGCAGTGGGACCTCGACAACCTGCGCACCCAATGGGATGCGATCGCCGAAGCGGGCAAGGGCCGCAGCGCGCCGTTCCTGGTCTACCAGGAAGGCGACGCGGTCACGCGCTCGCTCCGTGATTACCTCGGCGACGACATCGGCGAAGTGCTGGTCGACGACCTGGGCGCCTTCAAGAAGGCCCAGGAGTACATGCAGCGCTTCATGCCGGGGGATGCGCAGCGCAAGCTCAAGATCTACACCGACGACATCCCGCTGTTCACGCGCTACCAGATCGAGAACCAGATCGAATCGGCCTACGCGCACAAGGTGCAGCTGCCTTCGGGCGGGAGCCTGGTCGTCGATTACACCGAAGCGCTGGTCTCGATCGACATCAACTCGGCGCGCGCCACCCGCGGCACTGACATCGAGGCAACCGCCACCAACACCAACCTCGAAGCGGCCGACGAGATCGCGCGCCAGCTGCGCATCCGCGACATCGGCGGGCTGATCGTCATCGACTTCATCGACATGGAGGACACCAAGAACCAGCGCGCGGTCGAGGAGCGGCTGCGCGATGCCATGAAGATGGATCGTGCGCGCATCCAGATCGGCAGGCTCTCGCGCTTCGGATTGCTGGAAATGTCGCGCCAACGCCTGCGGCCGAGCCTCGGCGAATCGAGCCACCTCGTGTGCCCGCGCTGCAATGGCATCGGCAGCATCCGCAGCGTCGAATCGCTGGCGCTGTCGATCCTGCGCCTGATCGGCGAGGACGCGCGCAAGGAACGCACGGCGCGCATCATCGTGCAGGTGCCGGTGGATGTGGCCACCTACCTGATGAACGAGAAGCGCGACTGGCTGCGCGACACCGAGGACAAGACCCGCGTCAACATCGTGCTGGTGCCGAACCCGCATATCCAGACGCCGGAATATTCCTTCCGCCGCGTGCGCGACGACGAACTGGCCCTGCCCGAACACAACCAGGTCAGCTACCAGATGCCTGCGGCTCCCGTTGTGCCTGAGCCTACGCTGGAGCGTGACAAGCCCGCGGCCGAGGCGCCGGCGGTGGCAACCTTCATGCCGACCACTGCAGCACCAATCGTGGCTGCGCCGGAACGCGCGCCGGCTGCGGTGGCTGCAGTGGCGAGCGCACCCGAGCCGCGCGCTCCCGCCGGGGGCGGCTTCTGGGCGAGCCTGAAGCGCATGTTCGGCGGCAGCGAAGCAACGGCTGAGACTAGCACTGGCAATGCTGCCGAGCGCGGCGGGCGCCAGGAACCGCGGCGCGATGGCCGTGATCATCGCGACGGCCGTGATCGCAATGCCCATCGGCGCGGCAGCGGCCGCGGCCCCTACGGTGATCGCTCCGGCGCGCGCCGTGACGGCAATCGTGACGGTAACCGCGACGGCAACCGCAACGAGCCGCGTCGCGAAGGCCGCGGACGCGATGACTTCAACCGCGGCGAGCCACGGCGCAACGAACCGCCGCGGGGCGAACCGCGCGCGAATGAACCACCGCGCGATGCAGCACCGCGGCGCGATGCGCCGCCGCCGCGCGATGAACCCCGGCGTGATCTCGAGCCGCGCGACGCCGCGGCGCCGGCAGCCGGCGGCGAGCCCCGCAACGAGGGCGAGCGCGGACCGCGTTCCGGGCGTTCACGCCGTGGCGGACGGCGCCGTCGTGGCGGCGCGAATCGCGAAGGTGGCGAGCGCACGGGCCCGGGACAAGGCCAAGGACAGGGTCCGGGCCCGAACCAGGGCCAGTCCCCGGGCAACGGGCCAGATCAGGGCGCAGAGCGCGAATCCGGCATGGGCGGGGAAGAGCAGCACGAGTCCGATGGATCGCCGGCACCGGACAGCAGCGGCGGCGGGAATGCGCCAGCGATGAGCTGGACGCAGCCCGCACGGCAGAACAGCGGGCAAGCGCAGCTGTTCGAGTCGCAAGGCTCGCAGGCTGCGCCGCCGGCGGCCGCGCCCGCACAGGAGGCCGTGCCTCCGCGCGCTGCACCTCAACTGGCAGCTGCGCCTCCGCCGGCCGCGGCCCCTCAACCGCCTGCGGCGCCTCCGCCGGTGTCAGCGCAGCCCGAGGGATCGGCACCACCGAAGCAGGTGGTCTGGTCCTCAGCTCCGGTTACCGAGACCTGGCATAGCGACGTCCGCCGCGACGAGTAAGGCACTCACGCGCTCAAGATCAGCCTTCGTGTTCACATCCGGTCCCGGCGGCACTTCGCCGTCGGCGACCCGGAACTCGAAGCCGCCTTCGAGCGCGCGCAACTGCTCGAGCTTCTCGATACCTTCCAGCGCCGAGGGCGGCATTGCCGCCAGGCGCTGCAGCGCGCCCACGCGATAGGCGTACAGGCCCACATGCCGGCGCGCGCCCTGCCACTGCGTCTGGCCGCCCGGGCCGGAGCTGTCGCGATGCCAGGGGATCGGCGCGCGGCTGAAATACAGCGCCCGCTGTGCCGCATCGGTCACGACCTTGACGACGTTGGGATCGAGATATTCCGCGACTGAGCCAATCGGCGTGGCCAGCGTGGCGATGTCGGCCTGGGGATGGCGCTCGAGGAGCGCGGCCACCTGCCGCACCAGCTGCGGTGGCAGGAGCGGTTCGTCTCCCTGGACATTGACCACGATCTGGCGCTCATTCCAGCCGCGCACTCGCGCCACTTCGGCGATGCGGTCGGTCCCCGAAGCATGCGCGGCCGAGGTCATCACGACTTTGCCGGCATCCGCCGGGGCGATGAACGCGCGCGCGCTCGTGGCGATACGCTCGTCGTCCGTGGCGATCAACACTTCCTGGGCCATTGCACCGCAGGCGAGCTCGTAGACCCATTGCAGCATGGGTTTGCCGGCAATGACCAACAGCGGCTTGCCCGGCAGTCGCGCCGAGGCGTAGCGCGCCGGGATCACGACCTTGAACAATTCAACGCTCCAGCAAGGGGTCGTTGGACTCCAGCGGGCGCGCTTCCTCCTCGAGCATCACCGGTATGCCGTCGCGCACCGGGAACGCCAATCGGTCGGCCCGGCACACCAGCACCTTGCCGGCATCGGCATCGGCCAGCCGCAGCGGGCCCTTGCACAGCGGGCAGGCGAGAATATCGAGCAGGCGTGCGTCCATCAGGATTCTCCGTAACAGCGTCCGCTCATCCGCGGCTGGGAAGCTCGCGCTGACCGGGAGGCACCAGCAGTGGGCTGGCGCGAACGAGCGGCATTTTACTGCATCCTTCTCGGTCATGATCACCGCTCGCTCGTCGCCGAAGTCGAGGTCCGTGGCGGCATAACGGTGATGATCAGGGAAGCCGTGCGGGATCACGACCAGGCCCGCCGATTCGAGCGTGGCGTAGAAGCGCCGCGGATTGCCGATTCCGGCCACCGCGTGCACCTGCTGGCCGGCGAAGCTGAGCAGCGTCCGTTCGATGGCGACACCATTGACGGGCTGCACCAGCTCACCGGACAGGGACATCCGCAGCGCGCCTGCCCAGGATCCGGCCGGCGCACCGGCCCCGGCTTCGGTCAGCACCACGGCGTCGACCCCAGCGAGGCGCGCGGCCTCTTCCCGCAGCGGGCCGCCTGGCAACAAGGCGCCATTGCCGAGTCCCCGCTGGCCATCGACGAGTGCAATCTCCACCGCACGCGCGAGACGCAGGTGCTGCAGGCCGTCGTCCGCGATGATCACGCGCGCGCCATCGGCAATGGCCGCCTGTGCCGCGGCGACACGATCACGGCTCACGTAGACCGCAATGCCCGTGCGCAGGCGGATCAGCAACGCTTCGTCGCCCACCTCTTCAGCGCGGCAATTTTCATCCACGCGCAGGATGTCGGTGGTCACGCGCCCGGTGCTGCGCCCATAGCCACGCGTCACCACGGCCACCACCAGCCCGAGCTCGCGCAGTCGCCCCACGAGCCAGATCACCAGCGGCGTCTTGCCCGTGCCGCCCACGGTAATGTTGCCGACCACGATCACCGGCGCCGCCACGTGCACGCTGCGCAGCCAGCCGCGCGCGTACAGCCAGTGCCGGCAACGCACAGCGAAACCGTAGAGGGGCGAGAGCAGGCGCAGCCACCACGGCGCCCGTGCGCGTTCGTACCACACCTGCTGCAGCCAGGCGTCCAGGTTCATGGTGGCAGCGCGCGCGAATAGGGACACTGCATGCGGCGGCCACCGGCCTACACGTTGAAGCTCAGCTGGTGCAGTCGCGCGTACACCTGCGAGCGCGCCACGAGCTCGGCATGTGTGCCGGATTCGATGATCGCGCCGTCCTGCATGACGACGATCAGGTCCGCATGTTCAATGGTCGAGAGCCGGTGCGCCACGATGAACGTGGTGCGGTTCTTCACCAGCTGGTCGAGTGCCGACTGGATATGGCGCTCGGAGGCCGTGTCGAGCGAGGAGGTGGCCTCGTCGAGCACCAGGATCGGCGTGTTGCGCAGCAGCGCGCGCGCGATCGCGATGCGCTGGCGCTGGCCGCCCGAGAGCAGCAAACCACGATCGCCGACCACGGTGTCAAGTCCCTGCGGGAGCTCGGCGACGAACTCGCTGACGAAGGCCGCCTGCGCCGCGGCCTCGACCGCGCTTGCGTCCGTGCCCATGGCGCCGAACACGATGTTGTTGCGGATCGTGTCGTTGAACAGCACGACCTCCTGGCTCACCAGGCTGATCTGCGCGCGCAGGTCGCGCAGTCGGTACTCGCGTACGTCCACGCCGTCGAGCAGCACGGCGCCAGAGCTGGGATCGTAGAAGCGCGGCAGCAGCGACACCAGCGTCGACTTGCCACTGCCTGAACGCCCCACGATAGCCACGGTAGTGCCAGCGGCCACGCGCAGATTGACGTTGTGCAGCACCCGCCCCTTGTCGGTGTCGTAGGTGAATTCCACGTTGCGGAATTCCACCTCGCCACGAGCATGCTCCAGGCCGCGCTTGCCACCCACTGGCTCGCCCGGCGTGTCGATCACCTCGAACAGGCTGGCGCCGGCGGCGATGCTCTGCTGCAGCGGCCCGCTGATGCTCACCAGCCGTCGGAGCGGTTCGGGCACCAACAGCAGCGCTGTGAGAAAGCCAATCAGGTCACCGACGCGCATCGCGCCGCTGTTGACTTGATGGATGGCCACATACAGCACGCTTGCGAGGCCGAGCGCCGCAATCAATTGCACTAACGGGTTGCTGGTCGAGCGCGCGGAGATCAGCCGCATGTTCGAGTGACGGTTGAGCTCGTTAGCGGTAGCGAAGGCCGCCTGCATGTGCTCCTGCGCGTTGAACACCTTGACCACGCGGTGCGCATCGATGGCTTCCTTCGCCAGCCGCGTCACATCGCCCATCGAATTCTGGATGCGGGTGCTGTAGCGGCGGAAGCGCCGGTTCACGCTGCTCACCAGGCCGGCGATGATGGGCGCGGCCAGCATCGCGAAGATCGCCAGTCGTGAGTTGAGCCAGAACAGGTAGCACAGCAGCGAGATGATCGTGATCGAGTCGCGGATCAGCACCGTGGCCGAGTTGGTGGCCGCATCGGCCACCAGCTCGACGTTGTAGGTGAGCCGCGAGAGCATGGCCCCCGAGGACTCGCGTTCGTACCAGGCCGTCGGCAACCGCATGTAGTGCGCGAACAGGTCGGCGCGCATCGTCTTGGTCATCTGCCGGCTGACCCAGCCGGGAAAATAATTGGACAGGTAATCGCCGACGCCACGCAACAGGAACAGCAGGATGATGCCCGGCGGCACGTAACGCAGCACCGTCAGGTTCTTCTCAAAGAACGATGCGTTGAGGAAATTCCTCACGAACCAGGCGGTGATCGTGCTCACCGAGGCGTACATGAGCATGCCAAGCACGCCGACCATGAACATCCCCCAGTGCGGGCGGGCGTAACCCAGCAGCCGGCGGTAGACCGCGCCAGCGTCGACGACGGGAGGGGCCGGCGTCGTCAAGGGGCGGCGCTTCCGCTGCTTCGGGTGGTGATGAAATTGAGCTGGGAGAAACCCAGTTGCGCCAGCACGTCCATGGCCGTGACTACTGACTGGTGCGTGGCGCGGCCATCGGCGCGCAGGCTTACGGGCAGGTTCCGCTCAGTGGGCGCGACCTGCTCGATGGCACTGCGGAGCGTGTCCGGGCTGGCGTTCACCAGTTCGCGATTGTTGACCAGGTAGCTGCCGCCGGCCGTGACCGTGACCACGAGCACGGCGGCGGTGTTGCGCTCGAGCGGCGCCGAGGAGGCCTGCGGCAGGCGAATGCGCAGGCGCCCTTCACCGGAAAAATTCGCCGACAGCATGAAGAAGATCACCAGCATCAGCACCACGTCGATGAGCGAGACCATGTTGATCTCGGGCTCCTCGTGGCGGCGCGGCTTGAGGTTCACGGCGTGCCGGTTCGCGCCGAGGGCTGCACCGACTCGAGCGCGTCCGCCAGCGAAATTGCGTCTTTTTCAATCTCGATGACGATGCGATCGACGCGGCCGCGCAGGTAGCGGTAGCCGATTAGCGCCGGTATGGCCACGCACAGACCCGCGGCGGTCGTGACCAGCGCCTGGGCAATGCCGCCCGAGAGCATGCGCGGATCGCCCATGCCGCCGGAATTGATGGCGTTGAATGCCTTGATGATGCCGCCAACGGTGCCGAGCAGGCCGAGGAGCGGCGCGACTCCCGCGATCGTGCCGAGCGTGTTCAGGAAACGCTCGAGCTCGTGCACCACATGTCGGCCGGCATCCTCGAGCCGCTCCATGAGCGCTTCGCGCGAGCGGTGCCGGTTGGCGAGCCCGGCGGCCAGTACTTTGCCGAGCGGCGAATTCTGCGCCAGTGCCGCGATGACCTGATCGGTGACCTGGTTGCCCTCGACCAGCTGCCACACGCGCTTGGTCAGGTCCGGCGGCAATACCCGTCGGTCCTGCAGCGTCCATAGCCGCTCGAGGATGATCGCCACGGCGATGATGGAGAACAGGATGATGGGGCCCATCATCCAGCCGCCGGCGCGCACGATTTCCCACATTAGCTGGTCAGCTCCGCTGTAAATCCGAGCGCGCATGATACCTAAGGAGCCCCGGCGGGACCTACCATTAGCCGCCATGGCCGGCGGGTCGCGCGGCCGCCTGGCCCGATCTGCGATTCGAGCGCGCTATCGATACCCGTGATGCGCACGCACGCGCCTGCGTCGTCGTGCGCTGGCAAAAGCGTGCGATCGTCAACGTGGACGCGCAACGTGGACGAGGCCGCTTCGAGCACTTTGTAGAAACGCAGTGCACTCGCCAGCAGGTTTGCAGCGATGCCGCCCGCGCTCGTCGATATCGGGCGGCAGGTGGGCGTGGTATTGCTGCAGCGGCCACCAGGCCCACAGCAGGCCGGCGCAGGAGGCCGCCAGCGGGCGCAGGCGCGGGGCCGGCCATATCGCGGCAGGCCGAGGACGGCCAGCCATGCCGGAGCCTCCAGACCCCGTGCCTGCGCGACCAGGGCCGAGCGCACCCCGGCGAGGAAGGCCCAGAGCTGGATTCCCGTCACGGTCCCGCCCCTGGGCCTGCGCCAGAACGGCCGCGGCTGCTAGAGTGGCCCACGCATGCCGCGCCGGATCGTCAAGCAGCTCGCTTACTGGGTCAACACGCGCCACCGGCGCTGGTACCTGCGGATCTTCGGCACGCGCGTGGCCGACCCGCTGCTGTGGTCGATGAACCGGCATTCGATCACGGCGGCGTTTGGCGCCGGCCTTGCGATTGCCTTCGTACCCCTGCCCATACATACGATCGGGGCCGTGCTTGCGGCGCTGTACTGGCGGTTGAACCTGCCGGTGGCGCTGGTCAGCACCTGGGTGGTAAATCCGTTCACGGTGGTGCCCATCTATTACGGTGCCTACCGACTCGGCACGGTGCTGCTGCACCGGGCACCGCGCAACTTCGCCTTTCAGCTCAGCTGGCGATGGCTGGAGCACGGCCTGGGTCCGTTCTGGAAACCCTTCCTGCTCGGCTGCCTCGTCAGCGCAGTGGTGGCCGGCCTGCTGGGCCGCTGGGTGCTGGAGCTGGTCTGGCGGAGCGCGGTCAGGCGGAAGTTCCGACTGCGCCACGCGGCAGTGGCAGCGGCCAAAGCGCCGCGTTAGCGCAGCATCCCGTTCTCGAGCTCGAGCACGCGGTCCATGCGGGCTGCGAGCCGCGTGTCGTGCGTCACCACGACCAGGCTGGTGCCAAATTCGCGGTTGAGTTCGAGCAGCAGCGCAAACACCTGCTCGGCGTTGCGTCCGTCCAGGTTGCCAGTCGGTTCGTCTGCCAGCACCAGGCGCGGTGAGGTGACCAGCGCACGCGCGACGGCCGCGCGTTGGCGCTCGCCGCCCGAGAGCTGGTGTGGGCGATGCCGCAGGCGCGCACCGAGCCCGACACGCTCGAGCAGCGCTGTGGCCTGCCTTGCGGCCTCCGCGGCCGGCATGCGTCGCACCAGCAACGGCATCGCGACGTTTTCCAGCGCACTGAATTCCGCCAGCAGGTGGTGGAACTGATAGACGAAGCCGATCGTGCGGTTGCGCAGCGCGCCGCGCTCGGCTTCCGCCAGGCCATGCAGGTCACGACCGTTGATTTCCACACGCCCGGCGTCGGGCCGGTCGAGCCCGCCGAGTATCTGCAACAGCGTGGTCTTGCCGGACCCGGAAGCACCGATGATGCCGAGCCGCTCGCCGGCGCGCACTTCGAGGTTCAGTCCCTGCAGCACCTCGAGCGTGGTGGATCCTTCGTGAAAGCGCCGCACTACGCCGCTGGCCTGCAACACCACGCCTTCGCCCCTGCCCTCAGTCATTTGGCAATCCTTCAGTCATGCCGCAGCGCCTCCGCCGGCTGCGTGAGCGCGGCCCGCCAGGCAGGATACAGCGTCGCCAGCGCGCACAGCGCGAATGCCACCGCGCACACCTGCAGCACGTCGCGCCACTCGACGTAGGCCGGCAGCTCGCTCATGAAGTACACGCGCGCGTCGAGGAACTGCGCGCCGGTGGCGCGTTCGATCGCGGCCACCAGCATGGCGACGTGATCGGCGATGAACCAGCCAAGCAGAGCCCCGGCCAGCGTGCCGCTCAGGCCGATCAGCGCCCCCTGCACCGTGAAGATCGCGAGCACGTTGCGCGGCAGCGCGCCGAGCGTGCGCAGGATCGCAATCGCCGGGCGCTTCTCCTTCACCACCATCACCAGCGTCGCGACGATGTTGAAGGCTGCGACCGCGACCACCAGCACCAGGATCATGAACATCATCGTCTTGGTGACCTGGATCGAGCGGAAGAAACTCGCGTGATTGCGCGTCCAGTCGCTGACGTAGAAGCCGCCGCCGATCTGCAGCGCCAGCTCACGCACCACGCGCGGGGCGGCCAGCGGATCACGCAGGCTCAGGCGCACGCCGGTGACGGCATCGCCCAGCCGGTAGACGCGCGCGGTGTCCTGGAGCGGCGCCAGCGCCAGCGCGCTGTCGTACTCGTACATGCCGGAATGGAACAGGCCGCTGACATGAAAGCGGCGCATGGTGGGCGTGAAGCCCGCGGGCGTCATGCTGCCCTGCGGCGCGATCAGCACCACGTTGTCGCCGACCTGCACGCCGAGCGCTGCGGCCAGCGCATCGCCCAGCACGATGTTGTAGCTGCCGGGCCCGAGCGCATCGATGCTGCCGCCGCTGATATGCTGCGCCAGGCTCACGGCGCGCCGCTCCTGCTCGGGCAGCACGCCGCGCAGCTGCGTGGCGGCCGAGCGCGCGCCGTTGACGAGCATGGCCTGCACCTCGATGTAGGGCACGGCCGCGGTCACTGCCGGGTTCGACTGCGCCAGATGCTGCGCCGCGCGCCAGTCTGGCAGCGTGCCCGTGAGTCCCATCAGCGTCGCGTGCGAGGTCACACTGAGAATGCGCGTGCGCAGCTCGCGCTCGAAGCCGTTCATGACCGAGAGCACCACGATCAGCACGGCGACGCCGAGCGCGAGGCCCAGCATTGAGACCACCGAGATGAACGACAGGAAACCGCGCCGCTGGGTCGAGAGCAGGTAGCGGGTGCCGATGGTTACTTCGTAGGGCGTTCGCAAGCGTTACTCGTAGCGCAACGCCGCGGCCGGCGGCGTGGCCGCTGCCCGCAGCGAGGGATAGACGGTGGCGGCGAGCGTCAGCGCGAACGCCGCGCCGCTGATCCACAGCACGTCGGGCGCCTGCAGCTCGGAGGGGAGTGCGGTGATGTAGAACACGTCGGCGTCGAAGAATCGGAACCCGAACACGCGTTCAAGGAACGGAGCGATGCTGGCCACGTTGCGGGCCACCAGCACGCCGAGCGTCACGCCGGCGGCCACCCCGCACCAGCCGATCACCAGGCCCTGCGTCATGAAGATGCGCAGCACCGTACCGGGCGCCGCGCCGAGCGTGCGCAGGATCGCGATGTCCGTGCGCTTGTCGTTCACGACCATCACCAGCATGGCCACGATGTTGAAAGCGGCGACGCCAACGATCAGCAGCAGGATCAGCGCCACCATAGTCTTCTCGATGCGGATGGCGCGAAAATAGCTGGCGTTGTCCTGCGTCCAGTCACGCACCAGCCGTTCCGGGCCGGCCGCGGCTCGCACCGCCGGCATGAACTGCGGCGCGGCCAGTGCGTCCGTGAAGCGCAGCCGCAGGCCGCTGGCGCCGACGGCTGCCGGCGCGAAGGCGCGCACGTCGTCCAGCGCGGCCAGCGCCAGCGAGGCATCGTGGTCCTGGATTCCGGCGCTGAATACGCCCGCGACCGTGTACACCCGCAGGCGCGGCTCGGGCGGCGCGTCCGCGCTCGCAATCGGCACCAGCAGCGTGAGCGGATCGCCCACCGTGACGCCGAGCTGCTCGGCCAGAGCTTCGCCCAAGATGAGGTTGTTACTGCCCGGGCGCAGGTCCGCCAGATTGCCGGCCACCAGGAGCGGTGCCACGTCCGTGACCGCGGTTTCACGTTGCGGGTCTATGCCGCGCAGCGTCAGTGGCAGCATGTCGCTGCCGTGCATGGCGAGCGCCTGCAGGTCCATGTAGGGCGCGACGCCGGCCACCCCCGGCAGCGCGCGCAGCCGCGTGGCCAGCGCGCCGTCATCGGCGCGGGCGGCCGGCTGCGAATCCACGACGCGGGCGTGCGCGCTCAGGGCGAGCAGCCGCTCGCGCAGCTCGCCTTTCAGGCCATTCATCACTGAGAGCACGACGATCAACGCCGCCACGCCGAGCGCCACTCCGCCGAGTGAAACCCAGGTGATAAAGGAGACGAAGAACGTGTGCTGGCGGGCGCGCACGTAGCGCAGACCGACGAACAATGAAAGCGGTTGGAACATGCAGGCGTCTCGGGGCCGCATTTAATCACGACCGCCCGCCCACGGCGACGAAACCGGACCGGCATCACACTTTCTGGTGTCGCAGCGGGGAATGGGCGCCGACCCCGGTGCTATAGTTGCCGCTGCGCGCCGCCGGATGGCCCGGGGCCCGCATTGAGGAGGCCGCCCATGAATGCCCATGTCCTGAGAGCAGCACTGGCCCTGACCGTCCTGGGCGGGAACCTGGCCGCAGCCGAGACCATGGTGGTCGATGACCAGGTGATGGTTCGCCCCTCGACGGTGGAACGCCCGGCCCGTGGCGTCACGATGGCGGCCGTCGAAGCGAAATTCGGCGCCCCACAGACGCGCCACGCCGCCGTAGGCACGCCACCGATCACGCGCTGGGACTACGCCGGGTTCAGCGTCTTCTTCGAAGGCGAACGCGTGATCGACGCGGTCGCCACTGCGCCCTGATCGCGACATCGTCGATGGCCTTGTAATCAGGCCGCAGCCCGGTAAGCTCCCGCGCCTTATGGAGCCGGCCGCACCGCCGGCACGGGCGCCTTTTGCATGTCCGCGTTGATCCGACCCACGCTACCCGGTCCGAATGCACCCCCATTGCCGTGGCGCTCGCTGCACGCCGGCGCGCGCGCGCTGGCGCTGGCCGAAGCGGCGCGCGCGGACACCCGCCCCTGGGCCTGCGTGGCGGCCGACGCGCGCGAGCTCGAACGGCTCGCGGCCGAGCTGCGTTTCTTCGGCGGCGCCGGGCTCGAGATCCTGACGCTCCCGGACTGGGAGATCCTGCCCTACGATCAATTCTCGCCTCATCCGGACATCGTTTCGGAACGACTCGCGACGCTCGCACGGCTGCCCCAATTCCGCCGCGGCATCCTGCTGCTGACGGCCGACAGCCTGTTGACGCGGCTCCCGCCGCTGCACTACGTCAGCGCGCGCAGCTTCGCGCTCGAGCGCGGCGCGGTGCTTGCGATCGAGCCGCTGCGCCACCGCCTGGTCGAGGCCGGCTACGCCAGCGTCAGCCAGGTCAGCGGACCGGGCGAATTCGCACTGCGCGGCTCGCTGTTCGACGTCTGGCCGATGGGCTCGCAATGGCCCGTGCGCGTCGACCTGCTCGACGAGCGCATCGACACGCTGCGCCGCTTTGATCCGGATACGCAGCGCTCACTTGACAGCCTCGACGCGCTCCGCCTGCTGCCCGCGCGCGAGTTGCCGCTGGATGCCGAGTCGGTGCGCGAGTTCCGGCGGCGCTTCCGGCTGCGCTTCACCGGCGACGTCGCGCGCATGCCGGTCTACCGCGGCGTGAGCGAAGGACTGGCACCGCCGGGCATCGAGTTCTACCTGCCGCTGTTCTTCGATCACACCGCGAGCCTTACCGACTATCTGCCCGCCGACCTCGTGTTCGCCACCGATCCCGGACTGGCAAGCGCACTCGATGCCGCCTGGAAAGCCATCGGCGCACGCTACGAACAATACCGGCACGACATCGAACGCCCGCTGCTGGCTCCAGAGGAAATCTTCGTGCGTGCCGACGCACTGGCCTCGCAGCTGGCGCGACACCCGCAGGTGGTGCTCGAACGCCTTGCAGCTGCCGATGACACGGCCCCGGCGGATCCGCCCGCACCCGCCATGGGCGCCAGTCTCCCGCCGCGCGAATTCCGGCTCGACGCGCGCGCCACCGAGCCGCTGGCGCCGCTCCTTGGATTCCTTGAGGAATATCCCGGGCGCGTGCTGCTGGCGGCCGACTCGCCCGGGCGGCGCGAGGTCATCAGCCAGATGCTCGCCGCGCATGGCCGTCAGCCGCGGCCCGTGAACGAGTGGGCGCAATTCGTGGACGGCAGCGCCCGCCTCGCCATCATCGTGGCGGGCGAAGTGCGCAGCCTGTCGTTGCGCGATCCGCAGCTCATGCTGTTGTCCGAAACGGAGTTGTTCGGCACGCGGGCGCGACAGGAACGGCGGCGGCGGCGCGCGGCAGCGGACCCGGCAACGATCCTGCGCAATCTCCAGAGCCTGGAGCCCGGCGCCCCGATCGTGCACGAGACCTATGGTGTCGGCCGCTACCTCGGGCTCGAGGTGATGGAGATCGGCGGCGACCTGGGCGAGTTCCTGCTGCTCGAATACCGCGACGGCGACCGGGTGTACGTGCCGGTGCACGCGCTCCATCTCGTCAACCGCTATGCCGGCGGAAGCCCCGACAGCGCCCCGCTCCATAAGCTCGGCACGGAGCAATGGGCGCGCGCACGGCGGCGCGCCGCCGAGGCCGTGCGCGACGTGGCGGCCGAATTGCTGGACCTGCATGCGCGCCGTCACGCGCACCAGGCCGCGGCACTCCACGCCGGCGAGCTGGAATACCAGACTTTTGCCAACGCCTTTCCCTTCGAGGAGACGGCCGATCAGTCCGAGGCGATCGCACGCGTGCTCGAGGACCTGGCGAAGCCCACGCCGATGGACCGCATCGTCTGCGGTGACGTGGGCTTCGGCAAGACCGAGGTGGCGATGCGCGCCGCCTTCGTCGCAGTGCAGTCCGGGCGCCAGGTGGTGGTGCTGGTGCCGACCACGCTGCTGGCCGAACAGCACCTGCAGAGCTTCCGCGATCGCTTCGCCGATTGGCCGGTGCGCGTCGAAGCGCTGTCGCGTTTTCGTTCGGGGCGCGAGGCAGGCAGCGTGCTCGCAGGCTTCGAAAATGGCCAGGTCGACATCCTGATCGCCACCCACAAGCTGCTACATGCAGATGCACGGGCGAAGCAGCTCGGATTGCTGATCGTCGACGAAGAGCATCGCTTCGGCGTGCGCGACAAAGAGCGGCTCAAGACGCTGCGGGCCGAGGTGCACGTGCTCACGCTGACCGCGACGCCGATCCCGCGCACTCTCAACATGGCGCTCGGGGGCCTGCGCGAGCTGTCGCTGATCAGCACGCCGCCGACCGGTCGCCTGGCGATCAAGACCTTCGTGTGCGAATGGCACGGCCCGACGCTGCGCGAGGCCGCACTGCGCGAGTTGCGCCGCGGCGGCCAGATTTACCTGGTGCACAACGAGGTGCAGACGATCGAGAAGGTCGCGGCCGAATTCGCCGCGCTGGTGCCCGAGGCCCAGGTGCGCATTGGCCATGGGCAGATGCGCGAGCGCGAACTCGAGCTGCTGATGGTCGACTTCTATCACCGCCGCTTCAATGTGCTGGCCTGCACGACCATCATCGAGAGCGGCATTGACGTGCCGAGCGCCAACACCATCCTCATCAATCGCGCCGACCGGCTGGGACTGGCGCAGTTGCACCAGCTACGCGGTCGCGTCGGACGCTCGCATCACCGCGCCTATGCGTACCTGATCGTGCCTTCGCGCCGCGCGCTGGCGGGCGACGCGGCCAAGCGGCTCGAGGCGATCGAGTCGATGGAGGAGCTGGGCGCCGGGTTCCTGCTGGCCACGCACGATCTGGAGATCCGCGGCGCCGGCGAGTTCCTGGGCGAACAGCAGACCGGTGAGCTCACTGAAGTGGGGCTCACACTCTACCTCGACATGCTCGAGCAGGCGGTGAGCGCGTTTCGCGCCGGCCGCACGCCCTCGCTCGAACGTCCGCTCGCGGCCGTCAGTGAAGTGGAACTGCACGTGCCGGCGCTGCTGCCCGAAGATTTCGTGCCCGACGTGCACCTGCGCCTGGCGCTCTACCAGCGGATTACCGCCGCCACGGCGACGGATCTGCAGGACATGGCCGGCGAACTGGTCGATCGATTCGGACCGCTGCCCGCGCCTGCTGGCCACCTGCTGCAACTCGCCTCGCTCCGCCTGCGCGCGCGCGAACTCGGTATCCGCCGGCTCGACCTGGGTCCACAGGGCGGCAGCGTGCAATTCGAGCCCGACAACCGCGTCGACGCGGCCGCGGTGATTCGGCTGATCCAGCGGCCGGCACATGACTATCGCATGGACGGGCCGCTGAAGCTGCGCTTCAGCCGCGGACTCAGCGCCACCCCGGCACGCTTCGAATTCGCGCGCAGCTTGCTGGCCGAGCTGGCGGGCACCCCCGCCTGAAGGACTGGTACCATAGGCACATGAACCTGCGTGTAATCCGCGGCCTTGTCGGGCTCGGCCTGCTGGCCGCACTCGGCGCCGCAGCTTCGCTCCCGGCGGCGCCGGCCAGTACCGGCGCCTACCAGGTGGAATTACTGGTATTCCGCGCCAACAGCCCGCCTGCCGGCGAGGACCTCAGCACGCCCGCCGAAGGCCGCGGCTTCACTGCACCGGGCCCGGGCGACAGCCCGCCGCCAGATCTGCTGCGCTCACTGGACGCCTCGCAGATGCAGCTTGGTTCTATGGCCTCGAAGCTGCGCGCCAGCGGCGAGTGGACCGTGCTCGCGCACGCCGCCTGGGTGCAGACAGCCACCGACTGGCCCCACCACGCCGGTCTGAGGCTCGAGCAGCTCGGCATCAACGCTGCCGGCCTGCAAGGCACGGTGTACCTGGAGCACGGCCAATACCTGCACCTGGGGTTCGATCTGCAGCTGGGCAGCGCGCCGCCCTGGTCGCTGCGCGAACTGCGCAAGATCCGCTTCAACGAAAAGAACTACTTTGACCACCCCGGTTTCGGCGTTATCGCCATCGTCAGTCCGGCGCACGTTGCCGGCTAGGCGCTTCAGCCACTTGGCTCCAGATCCCTGCGGTCGCTGCCGATAAGGGCCTGATATGGACCAATTCGACATCATCGTGATCGGCACCGGCCCCGCCGGCGAAGGTGCGGCCATGATGGCCACCAAGAACCGCAAGCGCGTCGCCGTGATTGAGCGGCACGCCGAGGTCGGCGGTGGCTGCACGCACTGGGGCACCATCCCGAGCAAGGCGCTGCGCCACGCCGTGAAAACGCTCAGCGATGCGCGCCGTGATCCGCTGCTCAAGGCGATCCGCTCGCATTTGCACATGGAATTTCCACAATTGCTGTCCGCCGCCAAGGGCGTGGTGGAATCGCAGGTGGCGAGCCGGCGCCGTTTCTACGACCGCAATCACGTGCCCGTCTACGGCGGCTCGGCCTGGTTCGTCGACCCCCACGTCATCGAGGTGCGCACGCAGACGGGCGAGCCGCAGCGCATCCGCGGCGAGCAGATCGTCATCGCTACCGGCTCGCGCCCCTACCATCCGCCGGAGCTCGACTTCAGCCATCCGCGCGTGCGCGACAGCGACAGCGTGCTGCGGTATGACTCCAGCCCCTTCGCCGTCACCATCTTCGGCGCCGGCGTCATTGGCTGCGAATACGCCTCGATCTTCCTGAGCCTGGGCTGCAAGGTCACGCTCATCAACACGCAGGACCGGCTGCTCTCGTTCCTTGACGACGAGATCGCCGAGGCGCTCTCCTATCACCTGCACGAGCAGGGCGGCGTCATCCGCCACAACGAGCAGTTTGCGGCGCTGGAGCCGCGGGCGAGCGATGTGGTGCTGCACCTGCAATCGGGGCGCAAGATCAAGTCGGACCTGCTGCTATGGGCCAACGGCCGCACCGGCAACAGCGATGGCATGAACCTCGCGGCCGTCGGCCTGGCGGGAAATTCACGCGGCCAGTTGGCCGTGAACGAGCACTACCAGACCGTGCTGCCCCATGTTTACGCGGTCGGCGATATCGCGGGCCCCCCCGGCCTCGCCAGCGCCGGCTACGTGCAGGGCTGCCGCGCCGTGCTGCACATACTCGATCCCTCGCAGCCACCACTGCGGCTCGACCTGGTGCCCAGCGGCATCTACACGCTGCCGGAGATTTCCTCCGTGGGCCTGACCGAGCGGGAGTTGCTGGCGCGCAAAATCCCCTACGAGGTCGGGCACACCAGCTTCAAGAACCTGGCGCGCGCGCAGATGACCGACCAGAAGATCGGCATGCTGAAGCTCCTGTTCCACACGGAAAACCTGCAGGTGCTGGGCGTGCACTGCTTCGGCGACGGCGCGGCCGAGATCGTCCACATCGGCCAGACCGTCATGGCCAGCGCCGATCTGAACAACATGCGTTATTTCACCAACGCGACCTTCAACTACCCGACCATGGCCGAGGCCTACCGGGTCGCGGCCTACAACGGACTGAACCGGCTGACCTAAGGCAGGCGGCGGCCCGCCCCGCAGGCCGGCTGAGCGCTAGTGCGCCGGCGGCAGGTCCATCGACGTGCCGGTGTAGCGCGTCCACGCCTGCGTACTGCCAAGCAGCGAGAAGCCGATGTAGCCGCGCACGTTCAACTTGCCGTTCGCCCCCAGCGTCACGTTGCACTTGTAAATCTTGCCGTTGCTGGCGCGGTAGATCGTGCCACCGGACCAGTGCCCGTCGCCTTCGTATTTCATGTCGCGCAGGATCACCTGGCCGCGCAGTGCGATGGAGCGCGCTGCAAGGGCGGGATTCTTCACATCTTTCAGCCCTGGGTGATTGCCGCCGACGATTCGGCCCTGCATGTTCCCGGCCGCATCGACGCTGATCTGCACGATGCCCACCGCCCCATCGTCGGGTTCGGTCTGCCAGTTGCCCACCACGCTGGTGAGTGCGGCGTCGGCTGCAGTCACGGCGGTGACGCCGCCAATCGCAGCCAGCAGTGTTGTGGCGACCACAGTCATCATGGCTTTGTTCATGGTTCCCCTCCGCTATCCTGGTTCAGGCAAAGTCCTTGGCACCGGCTGTAACGATACGCCCACTCTGGTCCGCGCGCGCGCGCTGCAGCGCCCGTTCGGCGCCGCGCAGCAGGTTTTCGGGCTGGAGCTTCGCCGTAGGCTGCAGCGTGGCGACGCAGGCGCTGATGGCCACGTATTTCCCGGGCGCAGCCCGCGGATGGTGGATGCGCTGACCGAGCACGCGCTGCGTGATCATGTGGGCGAAGGCCTCGAGTCCGGCGGGCTCGGCATTGCGCGCCAGCGCCACCAGCGTGCCGCCGTCCCAGCGCGCCACCAGATCGGAGCCGCGGCGGAAGCAGGCGCTGATGACGCCGGCGAGGCGGCGGATGCAGGCGTCGCCGGCATGCCGGCCGAAGGTGTCGTTGTAGGCGCCGAGCGCCACGAAATCGAACATCAGCACGCTGAGCGTGCGCTTCTCGCGCAGCGCGTCCTGCCAGTCGTGGCGCAGCAGTTCCTCGAAATAGCCGCGCCCATAAAGCCCCGTGAGCCGGTCCTCGCGCATCCAGGCGGGCAGGCCGGCGGTGGTACGGGCGCCGGTCGCGCGCGGGAATTCACCCACGTCGCGATGAAAGCCGGCGAAATGCGTGACCGCACCGGCAGCATCGCGGATCGGCTCGATCAGGACCTCATTCCAGAAGGGGCTGCCGTCCTTGCGATAGTTGCGCAGCACGGCACGGGCGCCGGTGTGCTGCTCCAGCGCCTGGCGGAGCCGTATGCGCCCGTCCTGCTCTCGATCATCCCCCTGGAGTCGCCGCAGGTCGCTGCCCAGCAGTTCCGCCGCCGTATAGCCCGTCAGCCGCTCGAAAGCCGCGTTGGCGTACACCACTGCCCGGTCAGCCGCGCCCACCGCGCAGATCACGATGCCCTCGGGCGCAGCGTCGATGATGCCGCGGAGGAAATCAGCGCTCCATTCTGGCGGCAGCTTCAAGTGAATTTCAGTGCCGGTGGCTGCACGCACTGCTCGAGCGCCTCGCGGCAGACGCGCCAGTGGTCCGAGGCCAGGAGCAAGGCGCGGTCCGCTCGCACATGCGCGCGCAGCCGCGCCTGGCGCAGGTGCGAGGCCGGATCGGGAGCCACGCGCAGTTCATCCAGCAAGCGCAGCACGCTCGCGCGCGAGTTGCACACGGGCAGCACGTCACAGCCCGCGGCCAGCGCCTGCGTGGCGCGCGCCACGATGTCGCCAAAGGCCGCGGCCCCCGCCATTGACAGGTCATCCGTGAACACGGCGCCGTTGAAGCGCAGCTCGCCGCGCAACACCCCGGCGATCCAGCGGCGCGAGAGGCTGGCGGGCTGCGCGTCGAATTGCGGAAACAGGATGTGCGCCACCATGACAGCCGGCAGTCCGTTGGCGATCAGCAGGCGGTAGGGCGTGAGCTCATCGGCCAGGTCGCCAAACTCGCGCCGGTCGACCGGCAGGGCGTGGTGGGAATCGGCCACCACCGCACCGTGGCCGGGGAAATGCTTGGCTGTGGCCGCCATACCCGCATCCCGCATGCCGTGCATGTAGGCGACGGCCAGCTCACCGACAGCCGCGGCGCGGCTGTGAAAGGCGCGATCGCCGATCACCTCCGACAACCCGTAGTCGAGATCCACGCAGGGCGCAAACGAGATATCGAGCCCGCAGGCCAGCAATTCCGAAGCCATGAGCCAGCCGTGGCGGCGCGCCAGTTCAAGTCCCACTTCACGCTCGACATCGTACTGATGGCCCACCAGGCGGGGTGAGGGCAGCAGCGTGAAGCCGGCGCGAAAGCGCTGCACGCGCCCGCCTTCCTGATCGGCGGCTACCAGCAGGCGCGGGCTGCGGACCGCGTGAATCTGCGCCACCAGCCGCTGCAGCTGGTCCGGATCCGCGTAGTTGCGCGCAAACAGGATCACGCTGCCCACCAGCGGATGCGCGAGCACCTCGCGATCGGCCGCGTCCAGCTCCAACCCATCGACGTCGACCATCAGCGGCCCAAGCGTCATGGCCTACCCCATATGGTTATGGCGGGCAATTTGATCATGGCGGGCGCAATTGTCGCGCACCCCGCTTGGCTGGAGCCAGCACCGCGAGCGATTCGACGTGGGTGGTCTGCGGGAACATGTCGGCGACGCCGGCCGCGAGCAGTTCGAAGCCCAGCTCATGCACCAGTATGCCGAGATCGCGCGCCAGGCTCCCGGGATGGCACGACACGTAGACCACGCGGCGCGGGCCGACCCGTTGCAGCAGCGGCAGCACTTCGCGGGCGCCGACGCGGGGCGGATCCAGCAGCACATGGCTGTAGCTGCCACCGGCCCAGGGAGTCGAGCTGAAATCTGCACTGGCCAGGTTGGCGCTGTGAAACTCGGCATTGGTGATGCCGTTCAGGGCTGCGTTGGCGCGCGCCCGCGCCACCAGCGACGCCTCGCCCTCGACGCCCAGCACCCGCGCCGCACGCCGCGCCATCGGCAGCGTGAAGTTGCCGAGGCCGCAGTACAGGTCAAGCACGCCTGAGTCGGTGTCGAGTTCGAGCAGTTCGACGACCCGGCTCACCAGCGAGCGGTTCAGCTCCGCATTGACCTGGATGAAATCGCTGGGCTCGAAGCGCAACCGCACCGCGAATTCCGGCAGGCTGTACTCGAGCTCCACGGTCGCCTCACGCAACGCCCGCACGGTGTTGAGGCCCCCACTCTGAAGGTAGATTCGTACGCCATGCGCGCGTTCGAATTCCAGCAGCGCATGTTCATCATCGGCGCCGGGCACATCGAGCACGCGGATCACCAGCACCACCGCATTCTCCGCCACCGCGACTTCGATCTGCGGCACCCGCTCGCGGATGGCGAGGCCAGTCAGCAATTCACCCAGCGGCGTCAGCAGCGCGCCGACCGGCTCCGCCAGCACTTCGCAGCGCTGCAAGTCCGCAATGTAGCTCGAGAAGCGCTCGCGGAAACCGACCATGGAGCGGTTGCGCGCATGCACGTAACGTGCGCCCAGGCGCGCGCGCCGCCGGTATTGCCATTGCGGCCCCTCGAGCGGAGCCAGCCATTCGCGCGGTGCGACGCGGCCCACCCGCTCCAGGTTCTCGCGCAGCTGGCGCTCCTTGATCAGCAGCTGCGCGGCGCTGTCCAGATGCTGCAGCGCGCAGCCGCCGCAGACGCCGAAGTGGGCGCAGCGCGGCTGCACGCGCTCGGCGGCGGGCTCGAGCACGGCGATGAGTTCCGCCTCGTCGTGCTGACGATGGTGACGACGGCGGATGAAGCTGACCGTCTCGCCCGGCAGTGCACCGCCCACGAAGGCCGTCTTGCCCCCGCGCACCACGCCCTCGCCTTCATGGTTGAGCGAGTCGACGCGGCCGGTCTCGGCGACCGCCGGCTCGCGGCGGCTCAAATCGCCGACTCCCAGGCCTGCAGGAATTGCTGGTGGTGCGCCGCGGGCGACGCGCGCAGCAGTTCGCGCAGCCGGACGAGCTCGTGCTGGTATTCGGCCTGGTCGAGGCGGCCGCGGAACAGTTCGAAGCGCAGCAGCACGAGGTAGGTGTTGAGCACGTCCGTCTCGCAGTAGTTGCGCACGGTCTCGAGCCGACCGGCGAGCACGGCGTCCCAGACCTCTGCGCCCGAGAAACCGAGCTTGCCCGGCAGGCCCAGCAGCGCTGCCATATCGGCCAGCGAGGCGCGCGCACGCCCCTGGAAGCTGGCCAGCACATCCATCAGGTCCAGGTGGCGCCAGTGGTAGCGGCTCAGGTAATTGTTGTAGCGGAAGGTGGTGTCTTCATCGCCCGTCTCCCAGTAGCGCGGCGCCCGCACGCCGGCCTTGAGTGCGCGGTAATGCAGCACCGGCAGGTCGAAGCCGCTGCCGTTCCACGACACCAGGTCGGGCGTGTATTTTTCGATGCCGTCGAAGAAGCGCGTAATCAGCTCGGCTTCGCCCGAGTCGAGCTCACCGAGGCTCCACACCTTGAGTTGCTCGCGGCTGCGCAGCACGCAGGAAATCGCCACCACCTTGTGCTGTTCCAGCGGCAGAAAATCGCTGCCGCTTTCCTGGCGCCGCGCGCTGTACATGGCCTTGGCAACCTGCGCGTCGGCCAGTCCGTCAAGCCCCAGCACGCGCCGGCCGAGTTCCACATCCGGAACCGTCTCGATGTCGAATACCAGCCGATTCACCGTCGCACCACCCGGCGTTGCTTTGGTTTCGCAGTCCTGGTGGTGGCCGCGCGCGCCGCGCTGGCGCTGGCCTTGGCGGTGACCTTAGGCGCGCCCCTGGCGGCGGCCAACTTCGGCGTCGCCCTCTCGAGCACGGCCACGGCGACAATCAGGCCGGCTTCGTCCGTCAGCGTGACGTGTCCGGCGCCGATACCGAGCTTCCTGCGCATGCGTTCACCACGCGCCGAGTACACCACCTCGGGCTTGCCCCAGCGGTTCTGCACCACGCCGACATCGCGAATCCACATGCCGTGGGCAAAGCCGGTGCCCATGGCCTTGACCACAGCTTCCTTGGCGGCGAAACGCATGGCGAGAAATCGCTCGGGACGCTGTGTGTGCGCGAGCTGCGCGCGCTCCTCCGGCAACAACAGCCGGCGCACGAAATGCTCGCCAAAGCGCTGATAGGTGCGCACGATGCGCTCCTGCTGCAGGACGTCGACGCCAACGCCGAAAATCATCGGCGCGCGCGTTGCATCTGTGCGCGCATCTCGCGCACCGCGGCGCCCAGGCCGTCGAACACCGCCTGCGCGATGATCGCGTGGCCGATGTTGAGCTCGGTGATTTCCGCGATCGCCGCCACCGCGCCGACATTACGGTAGTTGAGGCCGTGCCCGGCATGCACCTCGAGTCGTCGCGCGAGGCCGTGGCGCGCTGCGAGCCGCACTCGCTCGAGCTGCTGGACCTGCTCGGCGCCGCTGGCTTCGGCGTATTCGCCCGTGTGCAGCTCTACGACGCGGGCACCGCTGTCGGCCGCGGCATCGATCTGTGCGCCATCTGGGTCTA
Organism: Gammaproteobacteria bacterium; assembly: GCA_025359205.1. GTDB lineage: Bacteria > Pseudomonadota > Gammaproteobacteria > Steroidobacterales > Steroidobacteraceae > FEN-1191. The sequence continues at coordinate 9,494 of JANYHD010000004.1, read as the reverse complement.
TGAACAGCGCCACGCGTACGCCCGCCGCTGCGAGCCGCTCACAGGCGGGGCGAATGGTGGCGATGCCGCCGCGCACGTCCAGCCCGCCCTCGGTGGTGAGCTCGGCGCGGCGCTCCGGCACCAGGCAGCAGTCGGCCGGCTGGATCTCGCAGGCGAAGGCCAGCATCGATTCCGTGGCCGCCATCTCCAGGTTCATGCGCGTGGCCAACAGACCACGCAGCGCGCGCACGTCACGCTCCTGGATATGGCGCCGGTCCTCGCGTAGGTGTAGCGTGATGTTGTCGGCGCCGGCCTGCTCGGCGATCAGCGCGGCATGCACCGGATCCGGATAGCGCGTGCCGCGCTGTTGGCGGAGCGTGGCGACGTGGTCGATATTCACGCCCAGTTCGAGTTGTGCGCTCATCAGGCAGATCGCTCCATTCGGGCCACGGCATGCGCGACGGTGCGCGCGCGCAATTCACGGCCATCGAGACAGTGATCGAGCGCCGCGCGCAGCACCAGCCGCGCCTGGCGACGCCCCTCCGGGTCGGCCAGCGGCTCGTCCGCGGCTAAGGCCAGCAGCACGCGCCCCTGCACGAGGCCCGCTCCTGCTACGGAGCCCGCTCCAGCACCCGATTCGACCGCCTCGGATAGCCACAGCCCGGCGCCGGCCCGGAAATGATAATACGCATCGGCCGTCACCGCGCGGCCACCGGCCTCGCAGCGCAGGTCATTGCCGTAGCCCAGCAGGTCGAGCAGGTGCTTTTCGAAATGCCGCAGCACGGCGTCCAGCGGCTCGAGCGCGCGCAGCCGCGCAAGCGTCGTGGCGTAGTGCGCGTACAGCTCGGGTTGCGGGTCGTGCGGCACCGTCAGCTTGAGCAGCAGTTCGTTGAGGTAGAAGGCGCTGAGGATGCGCTCGGGCGGGAATGGCGGCGGCGGCGCACCCGCGTCCTCCGCCGCACTGAGCGTGGGCGATTCGCCGCGTCCGCTCCAGGACAGCAGCAATGGCCGGAACGGCTGGAGCCCGGAAAAACGGCTGCGTGGCCCGCGCGCGGCATGCGCGAAGGCGCTGAGGCGTCCATGATCGCGCACGAACAGCTCCAGGATCAGGCTGCTGTCGCGGTATGGGCGCTGGTGCAGCAGGAAGCCGCAGGCCAGCTGGGCGCGCGCTTTGCCCGTGTTCATTCAACCTCCAGCTGCCGCAGCGCGCGCGCGTCGTCGGCCCAGTTCGCGCGCACCTTCACCCATAAAGTCAGGTGATAGCGCCTTCCGAACAGGTGGTTGAGCTCCAGCCGGGCTGCGCGACCGATGCGCTTCAAGCGCTCGCCGCCGGCGCCGATCACGATTGGCTTTTGCCCTTCGCGGTCGACCCAGATCACCGCCTGCACCTCGACGCGGCCATCGTCGGTCTCGGCGTAGTTCTCCACCTCGACGGCAATGCCGTAGGGCAGTTCCTCAACCAGCTCGAGCGTCAGTTTTTCGCGAATCAGCTCGGCGGTGCGGAAGCGCTCGCCGCGATCGGTCAGTTGTCCGGCCGGGTAGAGTCGCTCGCCTTCCGGGAGTGCGGCGAGGATCGCCGTGCGCAGAGCCTCGAGGTTGTCAGCCCGCAGCGCCGACACGGGCACGATGGCCACGAAGGGCGCGCGCTCGGCGAGCCTGGCGATGTACGGCAGCAGACGCTCACGCGGATGCACGCGGTCTACCTTGTTGATGACGGCCATCACGGGCCGTTCCGACTGCACGACGCGCTCGAGTGCCATGGCGTCCTCATCGGTCCATTTCAGGGCCTCGACGATATAGACCGCCAGGTCGGCATCGCCGAGCGCAGCCCCGGCGGCGCGGTTCATAGCGCGATTGAGCGCGCGTTTCGGCCCCTGGTGCATACCCGGCGTGTCGACGAAGGCAATCTGGCCGGCGGCAGACTCGCTGATGCCGAGCACCCGGTGGCGCGTGGTTTGCGGGCGCGAGGTCACGATGCTGACTTTCTGCCCGAGCATCGCGTTCAGGAGCGTGGACTTGCCGACGTTCGGGCGCCCGACCAGGGCGACGAAACCGCTGCGGAACGCGCTCATAAGCCCAGTTGCGCCAACAGCTGCTGGGCGGCAGCCTGTTCAGCGCGGCGGCGGCTCAGCCCTTCACCCTGCGCACTGGCCTTGACCGCCTCGACTTCGCAGCTGACGCGGAAGGTCTGCGCGTGCGATTCGCCCTCGACCAGGAGCACCTGGTAGCGCGGCAGCGGCAAGCCACGTCCCTGCAGCCATTCCTGCAGACGCGTCTTCGCGTCCTTGTGTCCATCGGGCGTGGCCTCAGCGCCCTCATCGAGATCGGCGAGCGCCGGTGCCAGAATCCGCAGCAGCGTGGCGCGGGTGGTTTCCATGCCGGCTTCCAGATACAGCGCGCCGCACACCGCCTCGAGCGCGTCGGCCAGGATGGACTCGCGCCGGAAGCCGCCCGTCTTCAGCTCGCCGGCGCCGAGCGCAAGCGCCGGCCCGAGTTCCAGCGCCGCGGCAACGCGTGCCAGAGAGGCGCCGCTGACCACGGCCGCACGCAGCCGGCTCAGCGCACCCTCGTCGGCGTCGCCATATTGTTCATAGAGATACTGGGCCACGACCAGGTTGAGAATCGCATCGCCCAGGAACTCGAGCCGTTCGTTGTTGTTGCGGGCGGCGCTCCGATGCGTCAGCGCCTGCTCGAACAGGCCCGCATCGCGCGGCTCGTACTGCAGGTGCCGGCGCAGCCACGCCGCCGCCGGCACAGCGCCCGGGGTATCGCCCGCGGTCATCCAGGCCGGCAGCGCGCCGCGCGGTGCAACCGGCACGCGCGCGCTCCGCTCACTGCAGAGTCACCTGCTTGTTGAATTGCACCAGGATCGAGACGTTGCCAACCAGCGGTACCAATTCCTCGTAGTCGGCCACCATCACCCAGTGTTCGCCGTCACGATGCACGTCGATTTCCTTGGTCGTGGGCTTATCGATGTACTCGACGTCGAAGCGCCGCGCCAGCCCGAGACGCACCAGGTTGGGATCGACCATCGGGCTGTCCTTGATCTCCGCCGCCTCCTGATTCATCGCCTTCACCACGTTGTAGTAGTTCAGGAATTTGGGCGTCAGCAGGATCAGGGCGTACCCGATCACGCCGACCGGAAGCAGCAGTATCACCCAGCCGATCAGGGTCACGCCGCGCTGAGACTTACGCATCAGTTGCACTCCTTGTCCGCCTTACTCTATACGCTTGCCGAAACGAGTCCAATCCGGCCAGCCGGACCGGCCCAGCGGCAGGTTCAGCCAGATCCGCGATGCCCTGCCCACCAGATGGTCTTCCGGCACGTAACCCCAGCTCCGGCCGTCGTCGCTGTTGTCCCGATTGTCGCCGATCATCAGGTACTTGCCCGGCGGGATCACCCGATCGTAACTGGTGTCGTTGTAGTCGGGCTGGCCGGTGGGTATGGCATCGTCACACTGGTAGCTGAACTCCATGGCGCGTTTGCAGCTGGCCACCTTGCCTTCCACGCGTAGCTGCGGATTGGCGGTATGGCAGGCGAGCGTCTGGTGGCGATGGGTGCCCAGCTGTTCGGTGGCCAGGTGCATGTTGAAGTAGCAGCCGTCGTTGTAGCGGCCATTGTCCACCAGCGGCACCGGCACGCCATTGATGATGAGCTGATCGTCGCGAACGCGCACCGTGTCGCCGGGCAGTCCCACCACGCGCTTGATGAAATTGATCGCCGGGTTCGGCGGGAAGCGGAACACGACGACGTCGCCGCGCTGCGGTTCGCCGATATCAAGGAATTTGCGGTTCAGCACCGGCCAGCGCAGCCCGTACGCGAACTTGTTCACCACCAGGAAGTCACCCTCCTGGAGCGTGGGCATCATGGAATCCGAGGGGATGCGAAACGGCTCGAAGATAAAGGCCCGCAGCACCAGCACCAGTGCCGCTACCGGCAGGAGGCTGCGCGCGTAGTCGACGGTCACAGGGACGGGTATGGCCGCCCCGCCGGACTGGCTGGCCGCGCGTTCGCGCGTGCGCGCCAGGAACAGGCGGTCGATGATCCATACGAAAGCCGAGGCCGCCAGCACCAGCACCAGCACCAGCGGAAAATCGAGCTGCTCCGAGATCACCACGCGCACGATCGCGCCGATGATGACCACGGGCGCCGCCAGGTAAATGGCGCGGATGAATGGCGGGTCGGTCGCCTGCCCGGGCGCCGCCGCCAGGCGCCGGCGCGGCCGCAGCACCCAATCGTCGATCACGGCCAGCAGCGTTACCGGTATGGCGAGCCACGCCAGGACTGTCGAAATCTGCAATATCATGCGGTTTCCTCTGGATTACTTGCGCCCGACCTGCAGGACCGCCAGGAAGGCTTCCTGTGGTATCTCCACCGAGCCCACCTGCTTCATGCGCTTTTTGCCGGCCTTCTGTTTCTCGAGTAGCTTGCGCTTGCGGGAAAGGTCGCCACCGTAGCACTTGGCCAGCACATTCTTGCGCAGCGCCTTGACCGTGGCGCGCGCGATCACGTGTGTGCCGATGGCCGCCTGCACCGCAACCTCGAACATCTGCCGCGGGATCAGCTCCTGCATCTTGTCGACCAGCTCGCGGCCGCGCTGGTAGGAGTTGTCCCGATGCACGATCAGCGCCAGCGCGTCGACTTTGTCGCCGTTGATCAACACGTCGAGCTTCACCAGTGGCGCGGCCTGGAAATGGCTGAATTCGTAGTCGAACGAGGCATAACCGCGGCTTGCCGACTTCAGCCGGTCGAAAAAGTCGAGCACCACTTCGGCGAGCGGCAGCTGGTACTGAAGCGAGACCTGCGTGCCGAGGAACTGCATCTTCTTCTGCACGCCGCGCTTCTCGCTGCACAGCTTGAGCACCGAGCCAACGTAATCGGGTGGCACGAGGATATTGGCGGTGATGATCGGCTCGCGGATCTCCTCGACCTTGTCGGGCGAGGGCAGCTTGCCCGGGCTGTCGATGTGCAGCACCTGCCCGTCCGTGCAGGCAATTTCGTAGATGACCGTCGGCGCACTGGTGATCAACTCGAGTTGGTACTCGCGCTCGAGCCGCTCCTGCACGATGTCCATGTGCAGGAGCCCCAGGAACCCGCAGCGGAAGCCGAAGCCCAGCGCGGTCGAGACTTCCGGTTCATAGTGCAACGCCGAATCATTGAGCTTCAGCTTGGCGAGCGCGTCGCGGAAGCTCTCGTAGTCCTCCGAGTTGATCGGGAACACGCCGGCGAACACGCGCGGCTGCACCTGCTTGAAGCCCGGCAACGGCGCCGTGGCCGGACGGTTCTCCGCCGTGATCGTGTCGCCGACCGGCGCGCCGTCGATCTCTCTGATGCCCGCTACCACGAAACCCACGGTGCCAGCGCCCAATTCCCGCATGGCAACCGACTTGGGCGTAAAGCGCCCGAGCTTGTCAATCTGGTGGCTGCGTCCAGTCGACATCACGCGGATCTTCTCGCCTGTGCGCAGCACACCGTTCACGACGCGCACCAGCGAGACCACGCCGACGTAATTGTCGAACCAGGAATCGATGATGAGCGCCTGCAGCGGCGCGTCCGGATCGCCCTTGGGCGGGGGGATCCGGTGCACGATCTCCTCGAGCAGTTCCGCGACGCCCTCGCCGGTCTTGGCACTGACCAGCGCGGCGTCGTGCGCCTCGATGCCGATGATCTCCTCGATTTCCTTGCGCACGCGCTCGGCATCGGCGGCCGGCAGGTCGATCTTGTTGATGACCGGCAGCACCGTCAGCCCCTGTTCCACCGCCGTGTGGCAGTTGGCGACGCTCTGCGCCTCCACGCCCTGCGAGGCATCCACCACCAGCAGCGCGCCGTCGCAGGCCGCAAGGCTCCGTGACACTTCATACGAGAAGTCGACGTGTCCGGGTGTGTCGATGAGGTTGAACTGGTAGCGCTCGCCATCATGCGCCGTGTAGAACAGCGTGACGCTCTGCGCCTTGATGGTGATGCCGCGCTCACGCTCCAGGTCCATGGAATCGAGCACCTGCGCCTGCATCTCGCGCTCTTCGAGGCCCCCACACAGCTGGATCAGCCGATCAGCGAGCGTCGATTTACCGTGGTCCACATGGGCGATGATCGAGAAGTTGCGTATGCGTTGCATCAAGAGGGAATCCGCGGCCAGCTTAGGAGTTCCGGCCGGGGGCCGAGAAGCGCGCGGATTATAGCCGCAAAAGCCGCAGCAATTGCGGGGTGTCGAGCCGCGCCGCGCAGACCAGCGCGCCGTCGAGCAGCAGCACCGGCACCTTGAGTCCCCAGCGGCGCTGCAGCGCTGGATCGGAGTCTACATCGATGAGTTCCACCCCTGGAATCGCCGGCTCCCGGGCCCGCAGCGCCGTGAGCTCTGCCAGCAGTTCATCACACAGCCCACAGCCGTCACGGGTGAGCAGCGCCAGCCGCGTGTGCACGCTCAACGGTGGCCGCCCGGCCTCGCGCCGGGCGCGAAGCCCGGGCGCAGCGAGCCAGCGATGGCGCGCACAGTGGCGGGCGGCACCTCGCCGATAGCCGTGACCCGATGGCCATCCACCTCTGTTGATACGGCGGAGGACGAGCCCACCCGCGTCACGGTCTGCGGCACGGGCTCACGACGCCCGTTGGCGGGGAGCTGCGACTGCGGCTCGACGAAGACCGAGACCGAGGCGAGCCCGTCGCTGAACACGAGGTGCGTCACGGCACGCTGGTCGTTGCCCATCAGGCGCGTGGAATTGGCGACCAGGCGGAAGCCCGGCGGCAAGTCGGCAGCGTCCCAGGTGGTATCGGCGGCCTGCGGCGGTTCGGTGGCACCGGCGGCCGCGTGGCGCAGCAAACGGCAATGGCGCGCCCCGTAGGCTGGCTCCAGCGCGGCGTCAGCGACTTGCGCCGGAAGCGTCAATTCGGTGAACACGAGCTCTTCCAGCAGCCGGCCGGCAGCCGTATGCAACTGGGTCTTGAGCGGCATCGCGCTGGCTTCGTCGACCCACACGCGATAGCCATAGCGCAGGTCGTCGAGCGGTTCGACCAGCAACACGCGCGCCTCACGCGCGCTGATGCGCGTCGGCGATTCCTCGCTCAGCCGGTACATCTGTCCGGCAGAACTGTCGAGCCCCTGCAGGCCCGCGAACAGCAACCCGGCCTTGGTATCGCTTTCCACCAGCGCCACGCGCTGGTCCGGAAAATAAGCGCGCAGCTCGCCATCGCGGCGGATGACCTCGCGCCCCGAGCCATCGAGCGACACCAGGCGTTCGGCGAAACCCTCGCCCTCGACCCGGTGCACGATGCGCAGCGTCTCGATCTGGCCGTCGTGCTCGTGTACGAAAGTGCCTTGGTAATTGCGGGTTGCCAGTGCATGTTCCATGCGCTCTAGCAGGCCGCGGGCATCATCAGCCGCAGCGGCGGCGGCGAAGCTGGCAGCCAGCGCCAGCGCGAGTCGGGCCATAATCCGGCTTTGGCTATTGCCTTGCATCGGCCGTCGTGGCCGGGGCCATCGCGGATGGCTGCACCGGCTGCATCTGCTCGTTGCCCATCATGTTGGCCAGCAGGCTGCCACGCGTAAACGGTGAGGAGTACTCACTGTGCGCAAAGACATAGTCGGCGGGCAAGCCCTGCAGCGCGGCATTGTTGTCCGTGGTCAACGGCGGCACCGTGTAGCTGGGCAGCCTGTCGATGGCGTTCGCCGGCGTCGTGACCACGAAGCGCGCGCCAGCGCCGTTGGCCGGGGCGGCCGTCGGCGGCGCAGCCGCAGGCACCGCCGTCGGCGCGCTCGCCACCTGCACCACCTGCACCGGCAGGCCATTGCGCAGCAGCATGATCGCCACGCCAGCCACGCCCGCGGCCACGGCCGAACCCAACGCGGCCCCGCGTAGCAATCCCATCCGTCGCGCACGCACCGGCACCGCGTTGCCCGCCAGCGCCGCGCTCACGCGGCGCGCGAAGTCGGGCCGCACCTGCGCCAGCGGCTCGGCCCGCAGCGCGGAGCCGATCACTGCGTAGCGCGACCAGGTGGCGCGCAGCTGTTCGTCGCGCGCCAGCCGGCGCGAGAGCAGTTCGCACTCGGCGGCGGGCAATTCGCCGTCGAACATCGCTGAAAGCTGGCTGGCAAGCTCGTCCTGGTTCACGTTAGCTCCTGGGTGCGGCCAAGGCCGCCGTCAAATACTTCGCGCAATTTGCCGTCGATGGCCTCGCGGGCACGGAAGATGCGCGAGCGCACCGTTCCGACCGGGCAGTTCATCGCGGCGGAAATCTCTTCGTAGCTGAGTCCTTCGAGCTCGCGCAGCACGATCGCGGTGCGCAGGTCTTCGGGCAACGCGCCGATCGCGGCGTGCACGATATTGCGGATCTCTTCGCTCAGCGCCAGTCCCTCGGGCGTATCCGGATCGCGCAACCGGCCGCTCATGTCAGCGCCATCCTCGTGACCGGGGGCATCGAGTTCGTAGCCCACCGGAGTGCGCTCACGCGAAACCAGCGCGTTCTTGGCGGTGTTGATCGCGATGCGGTACAGCCAGGTGTAGAAGGCGCTGTCGCCACGGAACTGCGGCAGCGCGCGGTAGGCTTTGATGAAGGCTTCCTGGGCGACATCTTCGGCATCGGCGGGATTGCGGACGTAACGCATGACGAGCTTGACCACCTTGTGCTGGTACTTGAGCACCAGCAGATCGTAGGCAGCGCGCTCGCCGGCCTGCACGCGCCGCACCAGGCTCAGATCGCCCATCGCCGCGCTCATCGAGGCGGACTCGACAGGCGGCCCCTCGCCGGCAGCGCCGTGCGTGGGATCTGACCCCGGTGGGAGTTGGAAGTTCGCCATAGTTCGGGCCGTCCCTGCACCAAACTGAACGCAGCTGAGGCCATCCTTCGGCAGTCTAACAGCAGTGCCAAACTGGAGTTTCATTGCGACCTGCCGTGCCCGGGCTGACCTGAAATCTTCATTCTGGCTTTGATCGCTCGCCAGGCCTTCGGTTCCACGCCGCCTAAGTCCAGGGACAAATATCGGCACCAGGCGCCTCCGACGGGTGCGGTTGAACATAAGCACCCTGCTGCACGCCAGCGCCACGAACCGGCCAGTTCAGGCCCTGTGGGTGGTCAGTTGCGCGACCAGCGCGGCGAAGTCCGGATTGGCGGGCTTGGCATGCTGCAGCAGGCAATCTGCCAGCTCCGGATCCGGCAACTGGAGCAAGCGCGCAAACCGCGCCCTTTCGTCAGCCGAGGCCTGCGCGTAGCGCTGCTCCAGCCAATTGCCGAGGATCAGGTCCAGCTCTTTTACGCCGCGCCGGCAACGCCACACCAGCTCGCCCGGCACCCCGCTCAATGCTGGCGCTCGAGCATCAGGCGCTTGATGTCGGCAATTGCCCGCGCGGGGTTGAGGTCCTTGGGGCAGGCCTCGGTGCAGTTCATGATGGTGTGGCAGCGGTACAGGCGGAACGGATCGTGAAGCCCTGGCTGCAGGCGCGCACGCCCGTGTCGCCCGACCGCGAGCGGCTGCAGTCGAAGGCTGACCAGGAGAAGATCGACCGGCCCTCGGCCTGCATCC
>JANYHD010000010.1 GCA_025359205.1 Gammaproteobacteria bacterium | reverse complement strand
CCATGGCCAGAGTCACCGTCGAAGATTGCCTCGAGAACGTCGATAACCTGTTCCAGCTGGTGCTGCTGGCCTCGCAGCGTGCGCGCCGGCTGGCCAATGGCGCCGAGGCCACCGTGCCGGTCGACAACGACAAATGTACCGTGCTGGCGCTGCGCGAAATCGCCGCCGGCAACATCACCCCCGAGATGCTGCGCGAGCCCGAGCCCGAATCGGTGGCCTCACCGATGCCGGATGCGGAGAATGAGTCCACCTTCCGCGCGCCGCAGTTCGGCCTGATCGACCGCGACTGACGGGGCTGCGCGCTAGCGCCCCCGCGTTAGAGCTTCAGCCCATGGACTACGCGTCGCAGTTGCTGGGCCTGCTTCCTGGCACCCGACGCACCCCCGGCCTCAAGGACCTGCTGGCCAAGGTCAGCAGCTACCTGCCGCCTGAGCAGGTCGAGCGCGTGCGCGCCGCGGCCGAGTTCGGCGCCGCCGCGCACCAGGGCCAGAAACGCCTCAGCGGCGAGCCCTACATCGCACACCCGGTGGCAGCGGCCGAAATCCTCGCCGAACTCCATCTCGACGCCGACACGCTGATCGCGGCGATCCTGCACGATGTCATCGAGGACACGCCGACGCCGAAGGCCGAAATCGCCGCGCGCTTCGGCAATGACGTGGCCGAGATCGTCGATGGCGTCACCAAGCTCGACCAGATCCAGTTCAAGAGCCGGCAGGAGGCGCAGGCCGAGAGCTTCCGCAAGATGCTGCTGGCGATGGTGCGCGACCTGCGCGTCATTCTGGTCAAGCTCGCCGACCGCACGCACAACCTGCGCACGATGGATGCAGTGCCGCCCGCGAAACGCCGCCAGGTGGCGCGCGAGACACTCGACATCTACGCGCCGGTGGCCGAACGGCTCGGCCTCTACACCATCAAGCTGGAGCTCGAGGAGCTCGGTTTCCGCACACTCTACCCGCAGCGCTACCGCGTCATCGAACGCGCGCTCAAGCGCGCCATCGGCAACCAGAAGGAGTTCCTCGCCAAGATCAGTGCGCAGCTCGAGCCGGCGCTGAAGAAGGCCGGCATCGATGCCAAGGTGGAGACGCGCGAGAAGCATCTCTACAGCGTCTACCAGAAGATGCAGCGCAAGCGCGCGCCGCTGGCCGAGATCGTCGACGTGTATGGCCTGCGCATCATCGTGGACAGCGCCGACACCTGCTACCGCGCGATCGGCGTGGTGCACGCCGTCTACAAGCCGATGCCCGGGCGTTTCAAGGACTACATCGCGATTCCGCGCGTCAACGGCTACCAGTCACTCCACACCACGCTGTTCGGCCCGAATGCGGTGCCGATCGAGGTGCAGATCCGCACCGGCGAGATGGACCAGGTGGCCGAGTCGGGCATCGCCGCGCACTGGAAATACAAGGAGCATGCCGGCGAGGGCTCGGCGCAGCAGGAACGCGCGCGCAGCTGGCTCACGCACCTGATGCAGATGCAGGAGAGCGGCAATTCCGAGGAGTTCATCGAGAGCGTCAAGGTCGATCTGTTCCCGGACAAGGTCTACGTGTTCACGCCGCGCGGCGAGATCCTGCGGCTCCCGCGCGGTGCGACCGTGGTCGATTTCGCCTACGCCGTCCACACCGACGTCGGCAACCGCTGCGTCGCGGCCAAGGTCGACCGCCGCCTGACGCCGCTGCGCACCGTGCTGCGCAACGGCCAGACCGTGCACATCATCACCGCGAAGGGCGCACGCCCGAACCCGGCCTGGGTGAACTTCGTGGTCACGGCTAAGGCGCGCAGCGGCATCCGCCACTATCTCAAGAGCCTCAAGAGCCACGAGGCGGTGGAGCTGGGGCGCCGCCTGCTCCAGCAGGCGCTGGCGGAGTTCCACGTGGAGCTCGACGGCGTCGAACCGGCGACACTCGCGGCCGCACTGGGCGAGTTCGCACTGCACACGGCCGAGGAACTGTACGAGAAGATCGGCCTGGGCGAGCGGCTGGCGCCGCTGGTGGCGCGGCGGCTCCTGCCGGGCGATCACCTGCAGGCCAGCAACGGCCAGGCCGCGCCGCTCGAGGTCGCCGGCGCCGAGGGTCTGCTGGTCACCTACGCGCACTGCTGCTATCCGCTGCCGGGCGATCCGATCCTCGCCTTCCTCAGCACCGGCCGTGGCATCGTCATCCACCGCGAGACCTGCGCCAACGTCACCGACTACCGCAAGCACCCGGAAAACTGGCTGCCGGTCAACTGGCAGGCCAGCGACGGCCGCTTCTTCAATGCCGAGATCCGCGTCGAGGCCGCGAACCGCATGGGCCTGCTGGCCGCGGTGTCGGCCGCGATCTCGGGCACGCAGACCAATATCAGCAGCGTCAACTTCCAGCACGACGAGTCCGAGACCGCGACCATGACCTTCATGATCGAGGTGAGCGACCGCGAGCACCTGGCACGCGTGATCCGCACTGTGCGCCGGATGAGCGATGTGATACGCGTCGTGCGTACAATTGCCGGACAGAACCGCAAGAGGGACCCCGCACCGCCATGAGCACCGTAGTCCAGACCAGCCGCGCGCCACAGGCGATCGGCACCTACTCGCAGGCCGTCCGCGCCGGCGACACCGTGTACATTTCGGGGCAGATCCCGCTCGACCCGGCCACCGGCGTGCTGGTGAGCGGCGACATCGAGGCCGAGATCCGCCGCGTGTTCGACAATCTCCGCGCAATCGCCGAGGCCGCGGGTGGCACGCTCGCCAATGTCGTGAAGCTTTCAGTGTTCCTCACCGATATGACGCACTTCCCCAAGGTCAACGAGATCATGGCGACCTATTTCACGACCCCCTACCCGGCGCGCGCGGCGGTGGGCGTAGCCGCGCTCCCGCGCGGCGCCCGCGTCGAGATGGAGTGCATACTCAGCCTCGCCTGAGCGGCGCGCCGGCCTCGGCCAGCGCTGACGCTGCGGGCGCTACTGCGGGCGGCGCGGGCGCTGTGGCGATCCGCGGCGTAGGCCCACAGCTCGCCGGCCGCCTCGCGCGGCTTGGCGTGCACACGCAGAGCGACCTGCTGTTCATCCTGCCGCTGCGCTACGAGGATCGCACCCGCGTCGTGCCAATCGGCGCGCTGCAAGCCGGAGCGCGCGCGGTGGTCGAGGGCGAAGTGCTGTTGGCCGAAGTAGTGATCCGTCGCCGCCGCCAGCTCATGGTGCGCCTCGGCGATGGCACCGGCACCCTGACACTGCGCTTCTTCTATTTCTCGAACGCACAGCGCGCCGGCCTGGCGCGCGGCACGCGTCTGCGCTGCCACGGCGAGGTGCGGCGCGGCCCGCTCGGCCTGGAGATCGTGCACCCGGAATATCGCGGCGTCGGCGCGAGCGGCGAGGCGCTGCCGCAGACGCTGACGCCGATCTATCCGGCCACCGAGGGCATCACGCAGGGCCGTCTGCGCGGATTGGTGCAGCGTGCCTTTGTTGCCACCGCCGCGACCGCGTTGGTCGATTACCTGCCGCGCGAGTTGCGCGCGCAGATGAAGCTGCCCGAATTGCGCGCCGCGCTCGAGTTCCTGCACCAGCCTCCGGTCGGCACCGAACTCGCGACGCTGGCTACCGGCGCGCATCCGGCACAGCGGCGCCTGGCGCTCGAGGAACTGCTCGCCCATCAGCTGTCGCTCATGGCACTGCGCCGCGCGACCAAGGCCGACAACGCCATGGCGCTCACGGGCGGCGCGCTGCTGCAGCAGCGATTCATGGGGCAACTGCCGTTCCGTTTCACCGCCGCGCAGACACGTGTACTGGGTGAGATCAATGCGGATCTTGCACTGGCGCAGCCGATGACGCGGCTGGTGCAGGGCGATGTGGGCTGCGGCAAGACCGCGGTCGCGGCGGCGGCGGCCGCACTGGCGATCGGCGCGCGCGCGCAGGTGGCGCTGATGGCGCCAACGGAACTACTGGCCGAACAGCACGCGCGCACGCTGAAGCAGTGGTTCGCGCCGCTCGACATTCCGGTAGCGCTGGTCACCGGCTCGATGAATGCCCGCGCGCGCCGCACGACGCTTGCAGGCCTGGCCGCCGGGCAATTGCCCCTGGTCGTGGGCACGCACGCGTTGTTCCAGGAGAGCGTGGAATTCCACTCACTGGCACTCGCGATCATCGACGAGCAGCACCGCTTCGGCGTCGAGCAGCGGCTGCTGCTGCGGCAAAAGGGTCGCGGCCACATGCCTCACCAGCTGATCATGACCGCGACACCCATTCCGCGGACCCTGGCGATGACCGCGTATGCAGACCTCGATGTCTCCGTCATTGACGAGCTGCCGCCCGGCCGCACGCCCGTGCGCACCGTGGTAGTGCCCGAGGAGCGCCGCGCCGAAATCGTCGCGCGGATCGACGAGACCTGCCGCGCCGGCGGCCAGGCCTACTGGGTGTGTGCGCTGATCGAGGAATCCGAGGAGCTGCGCTGCCAGGCCGCGGAGGAATCCGCCGCGGCGCTCACCGAAGCGCTGCCCGGCGTGCGCGTCGGCCTGGTGCACGGGCGGCTCACGCCCGCGCGCAAGGAAGCGGTGATGCACGCCTTTGCGCACGGTGAAATCCAGCTGCTCGTGGCGACCACCGTCATCGAAGTGGGCGTGGATGTGCCCAATGCCAGCGTGATGGTGATCGACAACGCCGAACGCATGGGACTGGCGCAGCTCCACCAGCTGCGTGGCCGCGTCGGCCGCGGCGCGCAGGCGAGCAGCTGCGTGCTGCTGTATCGTGCACCGCTGTCGGAGCTGGCGCGCGCGCGGCTCAAGGTGCTGCGCGAGAGCAACGACGGTTTCGAGATCGCGCGGCGCGACCTGGAGCTGCGTGGCCCCGGCGAACTGCTCGGCACGCGCCAGACGGGTCTTGCGCAGCTGCGCGTGGCCGATCTGATCCGCGACGCCGACCTGCTGCCGCAGGTGCGCGCTGCGGCCGAGCGGTTGCAGCGGGAACAACCACAGGTCTGCCTGGGTCTGATCGCGCGCTGGGTGGGCGCAGGAGAGCAGTATGGCCGCGTCGGTTGATTTCGAATTGCCTGCGGGCGAACCGGCCGGCGAGCCGCCGCCGGATTTTCCGTTGACGCAAGAGCCGCCCGCTGCTGCACCCGCGACTGCTGCTGCCGTGACTATTTTGCCTGTGACCAATTCAGCTGTTGCCGATTCGCGCGCGGGCGATTCACCCGTAGAGGTATTGCCAGCGCCTTTTTTCCCTGTGACGCAGCCGGCGCTGCACTGGCTGCAACAGCGGCTGCTCGATTTCGGCCTGCTGATGCGACTCGATCGCCCGATCGGCATCTGGCTGTTGCTATGGCCGACGCTGTGGGCGTTGTGGAGCGCATCGGGCGGTCATCCGCAGCCGCGCCTGCTCGCGATCTTCCTCGCCGGCACGGTGCTGATGCGCTCGGCCGGTTGCGTCATCAATGACCTGTATGACCGCGACATCGATCCGCACGTGCGCCGCACGCGCTCCCGGCCGCTCGCGGCGCGGCGCGTGACGCCGGCCGAGGCCCTGCTGCTGTTCGCGGCGCTGATCGGCCTTGCGTTCCTGCTGGTGCTGCAACTCAATGCGCTGTGTGTGAAGCTGGCTTTCATCGGCGCGGCGCTGACAGCGACCTATCCGCTGCTCAAGCGCTTCTTCGCGATACCGCAGCTCTACCTGGGATTGTGCTTCGGCTGGGGCGTCCCCATGGCCTATGCCGCCGAGCTCGGCAAGGTGCCGCGCGTGGGCTGGGTGCTGATGCTCGCTGCGGTGGTCTGGGCGGGCGTCTACGACACTTTCTATGCGATGGCCGACCGGCCTGACGATTTGCGCATTGGCATCAAGTCGAGCGCGATCACCTTCGGTGACCTGGATCTCATGATGGTTGGCGCGATGCAGGTGATGGTTTTGTTCGCGCTGCTGTTTGCGGGGCGGCTGCTGGCGCTGGGCCCGCCGTACTACTGGGCGCTGGCGGTTGGCGCTGCCCTCTTCGTGTGGCAACAGTGGCTGGCCCGCGCCCGTGATGCGGAAGGCTGCATGCGCGCCTTCCATAACAACAACTACTTCGGCATCGTGATCCTGGCCGGCGTGATCCTCGAATACGCCGCGCGCCGTTAGCCTTCCGGCCGCCACGGCCGCCCGAGTCGCTCCTCGATATATCCACGGATCAGCTTGCGCAGGAGCTGCGAGGGCGTGACATCTTCGGACGCGCACAGCTGTTCCAGCACGGCCTTCTTGCGCGGATCGATGAGGATTGTCAGCCGCGCGGTGCGCTGTTCGCTGTGGGCGACGCCGCGGCGTTTCACGGGTTTACTTGTCCGGTGCATAGGATGATAATGAAAGGGTAATTGGATTCACTGTAATCCGCAACCTGGCCCGGCCGGCTGCGGCGCCCGCGACGGTGACTATGCTGTGCTGACCATGCCGACCACGCCGCTCGATGGCTGTCTGCTACTGATAGCCGCCTGGGGCGTCATTGGATTGGCCGGCCTGGTTCGGCCGCACAGCATCAAGATTGTCGGCCACGTGCTGTTTCCGCTGAGCGCACTGTGCGGCCTGGCGCTCGCGGCGATCGCTGTGCGTGGCATCAATGCGCCAGCGTCGCACGTCGTGCTGCTGATCGGCCTGCCCGATCTGCCGCTGCATCTGCGCTGCGATTCTCTCTCCTGCCTGTTCCTCATGTTGCTGGGCGCGGCGACCACCGGCATATCACTGTTCGCCGGGGGCTACTTCCGCCAGGGCCACGGCGCGGCGCCTGGGCTCCTGTGCCTGCAATACCATATCTTCCTCGCGAGCATGGGCTGCGTGCTGCTCGCCGACGACGCCTACGCCTTCATGGTGGCCTGGGAATTGATGGCGCTGTCTTCGTATTTTCTGGTGACCACGCAGCACCGTCTGGCGGAAATCCGCCGCGCCGGTTTTCTGTACCTGCTGATCGCGCACCTCGGCGCGCTGGCCATTCTGCTCAGCTTTGGCGTGCTGCAGGGCGGTAGCTGGCAATTCACGTTCGACTCGATGCGCGCGGCCCACCTCAGTCCACCGTGGAGCACGGTAGCCTTCATGCTGGCGCTACTCGGCTTCGGCGCCAAGGCGGGCTTGGTGCCGCTGCACGTGTGGTTGCCCGAAGCGCACCCGGCCGCACCATCGCCCGTGTCGGCGCTGATGAGCGGCGTGATGCTGAAGACCGCAATTTACGGCGTGCTGCGCGTGACTTTCGACCTGCTGGGCACGCCGCCCTGGTGGTGGGGCCTGGTGGCGCTCGCCATCGGCCTGGCCAGTGCTTTCTACGGTGTGATCTTCACCGCCGTGCAGAACGATATGAAACGGTTGCTGGCGTGGTCGTCGATCGAAAACATCGGCATCATCTTCGCCGGCCTCGGGTTGGCGATCATTTTCCACGGCTTCGGCATGAGCGCACTGGCCGCGCTGGCCCTGATCGCCTCGCTCTACCACTGCCTCAACCACGCCTGCATGAAGAGCCTGTTGTTTCTCGGTACCGGCGCTGTGCTGCACGCCACCGGCGAGCGCAACCTCGGCAAGCTCGGCGGCCTGATACACCGCATGCCCTGGGTAGCCTGGCCCACGCTGATTGGCGCCCTGGCGATCGCGGGGCTGCCCCCGCTGAACGGTTTCGTTTCGGAGTGGCTGCTGCTGCAGGCCTTCCTGTTTGCGGGCGACGTGCCGCGCGCCTTCGTCGACATGTTGCTGCCAGTCGGCGCCGCAATCGTCGCGCTGTGCACGGCGCTGGCCGGCTATGCGATGGTCAAGTTCTACGGCATTATCTTTCTCGGCCAGCCGCGTGAACCCGGCCTCGCGCAGGCGCAGGACGCCGGCCTGCTCGAGCGGCTGGGCCTGGTCTGGCTGGCCGCCGGCTGCGTGGCGCTCGGCGTGCTGCCGGTGCAGGTGATCAGCCTGCTCAACACGGTCAGTCGCGGCCTGCTCGGCGCATCGCTCGCCGACCCAGCCGCGCACTGGTGGCTGCTGGCGCCCGCCGCAGCCCGCGGCGCCTCCTATGGCCCACTGGTTTTCCTCGTGATCGCGGCGCTGGTCATCGTGCTGACGCTCCTGGGGGTGCGCATGTTCTACCACCGCCGCGCGCGGCGCGCGCCGGCCTGGGATTGCGGCTTCGTGCGGATCGACGCACGCATGCAGGATTCCGCCGAGGGCTTCGGCCAGCCGATCCGGCATATCTTCCAACCCTTCTTCCTGATTGAGCGCGAGCTGCCGAGCGCATTCGACCACCTGCCGCGCTATCGCATGGCAGTCACCGACCGCATCTGGCGCTACGGCTACGAACCGGTCGGCCAGCTCGTCCGCCGCGTGGCCGAGCTGGTGACGGTGCTGCAGCAGGGACGAATCTCGACTTACCTGCTCTACAGCTTCGTGACGCTGCTGGTGCTGCTGGCGCTGGTGCTATGAGCCCGCTTAGTCTCAGTACCCAGGGGTTGGAGATCATTGCTGCGATCCTTGCGGCGCCGCTGTTTGTCGGCTGGGTGAACCAGTGCCGCGCCTGGCTGCAGAACCGCAGCGCCCCGAGCGTGCTGCAACCCTATCGCGGCATTCGCAAGCTCTTTCACAAGGACGCGGTACTGGCGGAGCGCGCTTCGGCGCTGTTCCGCATCACGCCGTACATGGTGTTCGGCGCCATGGTGCTGGCCGCGGCCATCATCCCCTCGATGGGCACGCGCCTGCCGCTCACGATCGCGGCGGACAGCATCGCTTTGGTGGGCCTGCTCGCCACCGCGCGCATGTTCATGTCGCTGGCGGCGATGGACGTCGGCACCGCGTTCGGCACGCTCGGCGCCCGGCGCGAGATGATGGTGGGGTTCCTGGCCGAACCGGCCCTGCTGATGGTGATCTTCGTCGCCGCACTCATATCGCAGACCACCTCGCTTGCCGCGATCGCGGAGCACCTGAGCGGCCAGACGCTCGCGCTCTACCCGAGCCTGGCCTTCACGGCCGTCGCCTTCACACTGGTGCTGCTGGCGGAAAACGCCCGCATCCCGGTCGACAATCCGGCCACGCACCTGGAACTGACGATGATCCACGAGGCGATGCTGCTGGAATACTCGGCGCGCCACCTGGCGCTGATGGAATGGGCGGCGGCGCTCAAGCTGTTCAACTACGTGTGCATCGGCATAGCGCTGTTCGTGCCGTGGGGCGTAGCGACCGAAAGCCAGGGCCCGGTCGGCCTGCTCATTTCGGTGCCAGTGCTGGGGCTGAAGCTCCTCGGGGCTGGCGCCGGCCTCGCGCTCATCGAAACCGTTTCGGCCAAGTTGCGCGTGTTCCGCGCGCCGGAGCTGATGGCCACCGCCTTCCTGTTCGCCGTGCTGGGCCTGCTGGTCCACCTGCTGCTGGGAGCCTGAGCCGTGGTGCACATCCCACTGCTGCTGCAACTCGTCAACGCCTGCGCCGCGGGACTCCTGCTGCTGTCATTCGCGATGCTGTCACAACGTCGGGTGGTGACGCTCGTATATCTGCTGGCCACGCAGGGCGCGCTGCTGTGCCTGGCCACCTTCCTGCTCGCCTGGCGCACCAACCAGCACCACCTGTACATTTCCGCCGCGCTCACGCTCAGCCTCAAGGTGCTGTTCCTGCCGTGGCTCCTGCACCGGCTGATCCGCCGGCTCGGTGTCTACTGGGACACCGAGCCGCTGCTCAACAGCTCGGTCACGATGCTGCTGGGACTCCTCATCGTCGTGTTCGCCTTCGGCCTGGCGCAGCCCATCGCGGCACTGTCCAGCACCGCGGCGCGCAGCACCATTGGCATCGCGATCGCGGTCATCCTGCTGGCCTTCATGATGATGATCACGCGGCGCAAGGCCATGTCGCAGGTGATCGGATTCCTGTCGATGGAAAACGGCCTGTTCTTCGGCGCAATGAGCGCCACTTACGGCATGCCGTTGGTGGTGGAACTTGGCGTTGCGCTCGACGTGCTGGTGGCGATGCTGGTGCTGGGCGTGTTCTTCTTCCAGATCCGCGAGCAATTCGATAGCCTCGACCTGCATCACCTGGAATCGCTCAAGGAGAAACCCTAGAGTGGAATTCCTGCTGCTGCTCGGAACTCCCGTGGCCGGCGCCCTGGTGCTGGGCTGGCTCGGTGCGCGCCGCTTTGCGCCCGAGCTCAATGCCCTGTTCAGCCTGGTCACCTTCGCAGCCGCCTGCGCGCTCACTGCCCGTGTCGTGGCGCACGGCAAGGTGCTGGTGGCGCACGAACAATTCTTCATCGATCCGTTCAACGTGTTCCTGGTCACGCTGACCGCGTTCGTCGGGCTGACCACCGCGCTTTTTTCGCGCCCCTACATGCGCGTGGAGATGACGCACGGACGCCTCAGCCCCGGACGGCTGCGACTCTATCACGCCATGTATCAGCTGTTCACCTTCACGATGCTGCTGGCGCTGACGACCAACAATATCGGCCTGCTGTGGGTCGCAATGGAAGGGGCCACGCTCTCGACCGTGCTGCTGGTGACTTTGTATCGCACGCCAGCCAGCCTGGAAGCGGGCTGGAAGTATTTCATCCTGTGCGGCGTGGGCATCGCGCAGGCGCTGTTCGGCACCATCCTGATTTATTTCGCGGCCGAGAAAGTCGTCGGTGGCGAAGGCGTCACCGCGCTGCTGTGGACCCACCTCGACGCGGTGAAGACGCTGCTCGAGCCGCGCGTGATGAGCATTGCTTTCGTGTTCCTGCTGGTCGGCTATGGCACCAAGGTGGGCCTCGCCCCGCTGCACAACTGGCTGCCGGACGCGCACGCCGAGGGTCCGACGCCGATCTCGGCGGTGCTGTCCGGACTGCTGCTGAACGTGGCACTCTATGCGGTCATGCGCTGCAAGGTGCTGGTCGAGGGGTCGCTGGGCACGCAGCTCCCCTCGAACATGCTGATGGGCTTTGGCCTGGTATCCGTGGTGCTGGCCTCGTTCTTCCTGTGGCGCCAGCGGGACATCAAGCGCCTGTTCGCCTATTCGTCGGTCGAACACATGGGCATCATCACCTTCGCGTTCGGCATGGGCGGACCAGTCGCGAACTTCGCCGCGCTGCTGCACATGACCGTGCACTCGCTCACCAAGTCGGCGATCTTCTTCACCGTCGGCCACGCCGCGCAGAAGGCCGGTTCGCAGCTCATGGATCAGATCCGCGGACTGATCACGCTCAGCCCCACGATCGGCTGGGGGCTGATGTTGGGGAGCCTCGCGATCATTGGCATGCCGCCCTTCGGCGTGTTCGCGGCGGAGTTCCTGATCCTGACCACCGCGATGAAACAGCAGCCCTGGGCGACGCCCATCCTGCTGCTGGCGCTCGGCGTGGCCTTTGCGGCGGTGTTCGGCCGGGTGCAACCCATGGTTTTCGGCGAGACCACGGCGAAGCGGCTGCCGCATCCGCCCGCGTTGCTGCCGGTGTTCGTGCACCTGGCGATCGTGCTGATGCTGGGGCTTTACGTACCGCCCTACCTTGCGGACTGGTACCGGCAGGCCGCGATCATGATTGGGGGACACTGACATGCCGCTGCGCAAGTGGCTGGAGCGCGCCCAGGCTCTGCCCGGCAGTCCCTCGGCCGCGCGAGTCGTGGTCGATGTGACCGATTGGCTCGCCGCGGCGGGCGATGTGGCGGCGGCCGGCGGACAATTGCTCGCACTGTGGGGCGCGAATGTGCCGGCCGCTGGCGACGCGCGGGTGCGGGCCGCCCTGGTGCACGAATCTGGCTTGCTGGTGCTCGAGCTGGCGTTGCCCGCAACCGATGGCCTGTATCCGGGGCTGCAGTCAATCTATCCGGCGGCCTCGCGCATGCAGCGCGCCGCCTGCGACCTCAGCGGCATCACCTCGGACGATCCCGATCAGCGGCCATGGTTGCGCCATGCGGCCTGGCCAGCCAGCGAGCATCCCCTGTGCGCAAGCGTGATGGGCGTCGAAGCAGCGGCGTTGACCCCGGACGACTACCGATTCCAGAGCGTCGAAGGCGAGGGCGTGCACGAGCTGCCGGTGGGACCCGTACACGCCGGCATCATTGAGCCCGGACACTTCCGCTTCTCCATCGTCGGTGAGAAGGTGCTCAGGCTCGAGGCGCGTCTGGGCTACGTGCACAAGGGTATCGAGCGCCGCTTCCAGGAGCTGCGCCTTTACGAGGGTCATCGTTTGGCCGCACGCGTATCGGGTGATGCCGCCATCGCCTATTCCTGGGCCTACTGCCAGGCGCTCGAGGGACTTGAGCGCGTGCAGGTGCCGCCGCGTGCACTGTGGTTGCGCGCGTTGTGCCTCGAGCTCGAGCGCATTCAGAACCACCTCGGCGATCTGGGCGCGCTCGGAAATGATGCCGGCTTCGCCTTTGGCCTGGCGCAGTTCTCCAGACTTAAGGAAGAACTGCTGCGCGCTGTGCAGTTGGCCCTAGGTCAGCGCTACCTGCTCGATGCCGTGGTGCCGGGCGGCATGGCCGTGGATCCGGGCGTCGCAGGGATCGCGAGCTTGGCGGATTGCCTGCACCACATCGCCGGCGAGAGCCTGAACCTGCGCAACATCTACGACGAGCATGCCGGCGTGCAGGACCGATTCGTCGGCGCCGGCGCGGTAGCGCCCGAACTAGCACGGCGCCTCGGGCTCACGGGCCTCTGCGGGCGCGCCAGCGGCCAGGAAGGTGATTTACGCGTCGATGCGCCGTGGCCCCCGTATGACGCGCTTGCCCCCGTCAAGTGCGTGCAGCGCGGCGGCGATGTTGCGGCACGAGTCAGCGTGCGATTCGATGAGCTGCAGGTTTCGCTACAACTCGCGCTGCGCGTGTTGGAGCAAATGCCTGCGGGTGCAGTGCGTTTTGCGATGCCGGTGCCGGCTGCGCCCGCGGGCGAACTAGGCATTGGGCTGGTCGAGGGCTGGCGCGGCCCCGTGATGCTGGCGCTTGAGCCGGACGGAAACGGCGGCATCGCGCGCTGTCATCCGCACGACCCATCGTGGCAAAACTGGCCGGTGCTCGAGCACGCCATCCTCGGCAACATCGTTCCGGATTTTCCGTTGATCAATAAATCATTCAACCTGTCCTACAGCGGTCAAGACCTCTAAAGACATGCTCAAGACGCTCCGCACCATCGCCGCCGTCGGCATCGTCTCGGAACCACCGCCAGAGGCGGATCTGGCGCTGCGCGTGCGCGAGGCGCTGCCTGCAAAAGTGCGCGAGGTTCTGGGACGGGCACTGGCCATCAGGCACGTCGACGCGGGTTCGTGCAACGGCTGTGAGCTCGAGATCCACGCGCTCAACAACCCGTTCTACAACATCGAGGGGCTCGGTATCCGCTTCGTGGCCAGCCCCCGCCACGCCGACCTGCTGTTGGTGACCGGGCCCGTATCGCGGCACATGGCGCTCGCGTTACGGCGCACATTCGACGCGATGCCCGACCCGAAGTTCGTGGTGGCCCTGGGTGATTGCGGCTGCACCGGCGGCATCTTCGGCGAGAACTACGCGAGCTGCGGCCGTGTCGCCAATGTCATCCCGGTGGACGTCGTCGTGCCCGGTTGTCCACCCAGCCCCGTGCAGATCCTGCAGGGCATACTGACCGCTATCAGCACGACGCCGGCGCGCGGCGTGGCTCACGGCCCATAGTTCGATAGAGGCGGGGCCAGGAATAACCCGCAGGCCGCCCGGAGCCTCACCATTGTCGACTTGGAAGACCGACTCGAGTTGACAGTTGGCGGTGCGCTCGCGAACATCCCCGTCGACAACGAGGGAGATTGGCCATGCAGGAACCCCGGCACGACTGGACGCTCGCCGAAACGGAAGCGTTGTACGTGCTGCCCTTCCCGGAGCTGCTGTTCCGCGCCCAGCAGGTGCACCGCGCCTGGCACGATCCGGCCGAAGTGCAGATGAGCACGCTGCTGTCGATCAAGACCGGCGCCTGTCCCGAGGACTGCGCCTACTGCCCGCAGAGCGTGCGCTTCGAGACCGGCCTCGCCAACGAAGCGCTGCTGCCACTCGAGACGGTCATGGCCCGCGCCCGGGCCGCCCGCGACGCAGGGGCGACGCGCTTTTGCATGGGTGCGGCCTGGCGCTCGCCCAAGCAGCGCGACCTCGACAAAGTGGCCGCCATGGTGCGCGGCGTGCGCGAACTGGGGCTCGAGACCTGCGTGACGCTCGGCATGCTCTCGGGCACGCAGGCGCGGCAACTGAAAGAAGCTGGCCTCGACTACTACAACCACAACCTCGACACTTCGGAAGCGTATTACGGCAAGATCATCTCCACGCGCAGCTACCAGGACCGTCTCGACACGCTCGGCGCGGTGCGCGATGCGGGGTTGCACGTCTGTTGCGGCGGTATTGTCGGCATGGGCGAGAGTCCGCGCGATCGCGCCCAGCTCCTGGTGACGCTGGCGAGCCTGCCCGAGCATCCGCAGAGCGTGCCGATCAACCAGCTGGTGCGCGTGCCCGGCACACCGCTCGCCGACGCGGCGCCGATCGATCCCTTCGATTTCATCCGCACGATCGCCGTGGCGCGCATCATGATGCCGCGCGCGCAGGTCCGGTTGTCGGCAGGCCGCGAATCCATGAGTGATGAACTCCAGGCGCTCGCTTTCCTCGCCGGCGCGAACTCCATTTTCTACGGCGAGAAGCTGCTGACCACCGGCAATCCGGACGTCGAACGCGATCGTGCGCTGCTGGTGCGCTTAGGGATGCGGCCCGAGCAGGGCGCGCACGCGCACGCTGCGGCACCTGCAACATCTGTGCTGCCTGCGCCGGCCGCGGCGCTGGCGCAGCCCGCCACGGCCTGACCCGCGCGCCCCGTGAGCAAGGCTGCCGCGGCGCACGCTACGCTGCCGGTCACCGCCGAGCTGCTGGAGCGGCTGCAGTATTTCCGGCTCGAGCCGCGCGTCATCGTCGATCTGGGCTGCGGCACCGGCGCGGGTGCAGCCGCATTGCGCCGGCGATACTCGCGCGCGCGCGTTATCGGCGTCGATCTCTCTTACGATATGGCACAACAGGCGCGACGGGCGCAGCCCTTCTGGCGTCGCTACGATTGCCTATGTGCGGATGCCCGCGCGCTGCCGCTCGCAACGGAATCGGTCGACCTCGTGTTCAGCAGCCTGATGCTGCAGCACTGCGACGACCCGGCCTTTCCCTTCGTGGAAGTGCAGCGCGTGCTGCGGCCCGGTGGACTGCTGCTGTTTTGCACGCTCGGGCCCGCGACGCTCCAGGAGCTGCGCGAGGCCTGGGCCAGCGCTGACGACAGTCCGCACCTGCGCCACTTCGCCGACATGCCCCAGCTCGCCTCAGCCGCAACGCACGCAGGGCTGGCTGAACCGGTCATGGATCGGGACGTGCGGGTGAGGCATTACCCGCAAGTCGCGGACCTGCTGCACGAGCTGCGCGTGGGCGGCGCTGACGCAGCCTTGGCCGAGCGGCGCCACGCCCTCACCGGCCCTGGCCGCTGGCGGCGAATGCTCGGGCATTATGAAACGCTGCGCTCGTCTGCTGGAATCCCGGCGAGCTGGGAGCTGATCTACGGCGCGGCCTTCGCGGGTGCCACGCGCCACTCGCACGCGCCGGCGGCGGGCGGCCGCACCAAAGGCGAAGCCGTGGTGCCGCTCGACGCGCTGCGCACGCGCGGGCGATCACGCCCATGAGCGGCGCCACCTGGTTCATCGCCGGCACCGACACGGGCGTCGGCAAGACCCGGGTCACGGCGGGCCTGCTGGCGGCCGCGCGCGAGGCGGGACTCAAAGCCGCTGGCATGAAACCGGTGGCGGCGGGGGCGGAACGCCGCGATGGGCGGTTGGTGAGCGAGGATGCGCTCGCCATTGCTGCGGCGTCTGGGCAAAGCACGCTCTACGACGATCTGAACCCTTTCTGCCTGATAGAACCCATTTCGCCGCATATCGCCGCAAATAGGGCAAATATCCAGATTGATATCGACAAGATCGTCGAGTGTGCCCGCCGACTGGCGCTGGCGCATGAACTACTCCTTATAGAGGGTGCCGGCGGCTGGTACACCCCGCTGGGTGCCGAGGAATCGATGGCCAACGTGGCTCAAGCTCTGGCCGCCCCTGTCGTACTGGTTGTAGGCATGCGCCTGGGATGTCTCAATCACGCCAGGCTGACCTGCGAGGCCATCGAGTGGAGCGGCTGTCGCTTGGCCGGCTGGATCGCGAGCGGCGTCGATCCGCAGTTCGCTGCAACCGAGGAGAATCTCGCGACGCTCGCCGCCCTGCTCGGCGCGCCGCCGCTCGGCATGCTGCCCTTCGAGCGCGACAGCGCACGCGACGCGCTGCACCTGCGCGAGGCCCTGTTGCGCTTGCGCTCTGCGCGCGAACGTGAAATCACTTAAGTCGTTGAGTTGCGATAGAAAAGGCGCATCCGCTAAGATGCCGCGCCGCAACCGCATCGCCACAGCGCGGAGCGCCAGCCGCGAACAATCCAGGGTCAGTTAATGAACATGAAGAAACTCGCAACTGCCATCGCCACCGTCACCGTCGCGCTGGCTTCGCCCGCTGCGTTCGCGGCCTGGACGCTGAACATGACGCCAGGCATCACCGCCATCTCGCGCCGTGTCTACGACCTGCACATGATCATGTACTGGTGGTGCGTGGCGATCGCGATCTTCGTGTTCGGATGGATGATCTATTCGCTGGTGCGCTTCCGCAAATCGCAGGGTGCGGTGCCCGACACCAAACTGGTGCACAACACCAAGGCCGAGATCATCTGGACGGTGCTGCCGGTGCTGATCCTGATCATCATGGCGGTGCCGGCGACGCGCACGCTGATCGAGACCGACGACGCCTCGAAGAGCGAGCTGACGATCCGCATCACCGGCTACCAGTGGAAGTGGGGCTACCAGTACGTCGATTCCGGCGTTGAGGTGCTCTCGACGCTCGATCACGCCAGCAACGCGGCGCGCCAGCTCGGCTCGGGGATCGATCCGACCACGGTGCCGGATTACCTGCTCAACGTCGATCATCCGCTGGTCGTTCCGGCCGGCGTGAAGGTGCGCTTGCTGATCAGCGCACAGGATGTCATCCACTCATGGTGGGTGCCGGCGCTCGCGATCAAGAAAGATGCGATTCCGGGCTTCGTCAACGAGGCCTGGTTCAAGATCGACACCGACAAGACCGGCCTGTACCGCGGCCAGTGCGCGGAACTGTGCGGCCGCGACCACGGCTTCATGCCGATCGTGATCGACGTGCGCAGCAAGGCTGATTTCGAGGCCTGGCTGAAGACGCAGCAAGCCATGCAACGCCCGGCGGACCCGGCCGCAGCGGCCGTCGCCACGGCGGGCGATGCAGCCGCGCCCACCGGCTGAGCGCCAGCCGCCCCAAGCGCCTGCCACGAATTTCACCCAGATCAAGCCGCGAGATCATCAACATGGCCTACTCCGCAACCGCTGAATCCCACGATCACCATGACCACAGGCCGTCGGGCATCTGGCGGTGGCTGTCGACCACGAATCACAAGGACATCGGCACGCTGTACCTGATCTTCGCCGGCGTCATGTTCTTCGTGGGCGGTTCAATGGCGATGGTGATCCGCCTGGAGCTGTTCAAGCCGGGCATGCAGTTCGTCGATCCCGCGTTCTTCAACTCGATGACCACGGTACACGCGCTGGCGATGATCTTCGGCGGCGTGATGCCGGCCTGGGTGGGCCTCGCCAACTGGATGATCCCGCTGCAGGTGGGCGCGCCCGATATGGCGCTGCCGCGCATGAACAATTTCAGCTTCTGGCTGCTGCCGTTCGCGTTCACACTGCTGTTGATCGGCTTCTTCGTGCCGGGCGGCGCGCCGGCCGGCGGCTGGACGCTGTATCCGCCGCTGGTGCTGCAGGGCGGCGACTCGTTCCCGCTGGCGGTGTTCGCCATCCACCTGATGGGCGCCTCCTCGATCATGGGCGCGATCAACGTCATCGTCACGATCATGAACATGCGCGCGCCGGGCATGACGCTGCTGCGCATGCCGCTGTTCGTGTGGACCTGGCTGATCACCGCCTACCTGCTGATCGCGGTGATGCCGGTGCTGGCCGGTGCAGTCACGATGCTGCTGACCGATCACTTCTTCGGCACCAGCTTCTTCAGCGCCTCGGGTGGCGGCGACCCGGTGATGTTCCAGCATGTGTTCTGGTTCTTCGGGCACCCCGAGGTGTACATCCTGATATTGCCGGCCTTCGGCGTCGTCTCGGAAGTGATCCCGACCTTCTCGCGCAAGCCGCTGTTCGGCTACGAGGCGATGGTGTACGCCACCGCCTCGATCGCCTTCCTGTCATTCATCGTCTGGGCGCACCACATGTTCACGGTCGGCATGCCGCTCGCGGGCGAGCTGTTCTTCATGCTCTCGACCATGCTGATCGCCATCCCGACCGGCGTGAAGGTATTCAATTGGAGCGCCACCATGTGGAAGGGCTCGCTCACCTTCGAACCGCCGATGCTGTTCTGCCTGGCGTTCCTGTTCCTGTTTACGATCGGCGGCTTCTCGGGCCTGATGCTCGCGATCGCGCCGGCTGATTTCCAATATCAAGACACGTATTTCGTCGTCGCGCATTTCCACTACGTGCTGGTCCCTGGCTCGATCTTCACAATCATCGCCGCCGTCTACTACTGGCTGCCGAAATGGACCGGCCACATGTACAACATGACGCTGGCCAAGTGGCATTTCTGGCTGTCGACGATCTTCGTCAACGTGCTGTTCTTCCCGCAGCACTTCCTGGGTCTCGCCGGCATGCCACGCCGCATTCCCGACTACGCCACGCAGTTCGCCGACTGGAACATGGTGTCCTCGATCGGCGGCTTTGGTTTTGGCCTCTCGCAGCTGCTGTTCCCGTACATCGTGATCAAGTGCATCCGCGGCGGTGAGAAGGCCGCGGCCAGGGTCTGGGAAGGCGCGCACGGCCTTGAGTGGGAGCTACCGTCGCCGACGCCGTATCACACCTGGGAGACCCCGCCGAGCATTGCCCTGATCCACAAAGGCGGCGAGCACTGGACCGAGGACGGGGACGACGCCTGATGAGCGAGCAGGCGCAGCAGGAGCAACCGGAACAGCGGCGACGTGTGCGCCGCACGACCATTGTGCTCTCGCTGCTGGCGTTCGCGATCTATGTCGGTTTCATCGCGCTGAGCGTGCACCGGAGCCACGGGTGAAGGAGCCCGCAGCCAACGAGCCAGGGATGAACGACGCGCTCACGCTGCGACGCCAGAACCGCTCGCTCACCGGCAAGCTGTGGCTATTCGTCGCCGGCAGTTTCGCCTTCGGCTTCGCGCTCGTGCCGCTGTACCGCGTGCTCTGCCAGGTGACGGGCTTCGGCGATCAGAAGCTGCTGTCCGAAGCCATCGCACCGATCACCGCCGCAAACGCGGCGAACGCCCCGGTTGCCATCGGCGCCGACGAGTCGCGCACCGTCACCGTGGAATTCATGGCGAATCTTCCCACCGTCGGCAACTGGGAATTCCGCCCCGTGCAGGCATCGCTCCAGGTGCACCCCGGCCAGCTCTACGAAGCGCGCTTCGTGGCGCGCAACCTCACCGGCCACGATACTGTGGCGCAGGCCGTACCCAACATCGCGCCGGGCGAAGCCGCGAGCTGGTTCCACAAGACGCAGTGTTTCTGCTTTTCGCCGCAAGCCTTTAAGACTGGCGAGCAGCGTGTGCTGCCGGTGCGCTTTTTCATCGACCGCGCACTGCCCGTGTACGTCGATCGCGTTACGCTCAGCTACACCTTTTACGACACGGCGCTGCGCGTCGCCGCCCGCTAAAGACCGGTAAACCAGGAAACCATCATGTCGCAGTCACACGCCCCGCCCGATTCCAGCAAGTACTACCTGCCGCACGGCACGCCCTGGCCGATCATCGGCTCGGTGGCGCTGTTCACCACCATGCTCGGCGTCGCCGCCTGGCTGAACGAGTGGTTCGGGCCGGAAATGTTCGCGCTTGGCCTGACGCTGCTCGCGGTGATGTTCGTCGGCTGGTTCCGCACGGTCATCGGTGAGAACCAGCAGGGCGTCTACAACCTGGACGTCGACCGGTCATTTCGCATGGGGATGATCTGGTTCATCTTCTCCGAGGTCATGTTCTTCGCCGCGTTCTTCGGCGCGCTGTTCTACTCGCGCACGCTCTCCGTGCCGTGGATCGGCGGCGAGGGCGTAAAGGTCTTCGACAAGATCTTCCTCTGGCAGAACTACGACGCTGCCTGGCCGACCAATGGCCCGGCGCATCTGGGCCCGCGCGCGGATGGCAGTTTCGAAGTGATCCCGGCCTTTGGCGTACCGGCGTTGAACACCGCGATCCTGCTCACCTCGGGCATCACCGTCACGATCGCCCACCATGCGCTCAAGGCGGGC
Source organism: Gammaproteobacteria bacterium (assembly GCA_025359205.1). Lineage (GTDB taxonomy): Bacteria > Pseudomonadota > Gammaproteobacteria > Steroidobacterales > Steroidobacteraceae > FEN-1191. Next base: position 131,916 of record JANYHD010000010.1, on the reverse strand, counting down.
AATCGGACCGTGCTGAAGGTTTTCCTTGCGCTGACCTTCCTGCTGGGTTTCCTGTTCGTGTCGCTCCAGGCGAAGGAATACGGCGAGGCCTACATGCACAAGGGCCTGCAGCTTTCCACCGGCATCTACGGCTCGACCTTCTTCATGCTCACCGGCTTCCACGGCCTGCACGTGACGATCGGCGCAATCATGCTGACGATCATCTGGCTGCGCACGCTCCGTGGACACTTCACGCCAACGCGGCACTTCGGCTTCGAGGCCGTGGCCTGGTACTGGCACTTCGTCGACGTGGTGTGGCTCGGCCTGTTCATCTTCGTTTACTGGATCTAGCCGGACGGCGGCATGCGCCGTGAGCCGACCAGCACTGCGGGAACCGTCCATCGCCTGACGTTGGAGAGCGCGCTGCTCGGCGCGAACCTGCTCGGCGACCCTGCCAGGCGCATCATCGATGTCTATGTGCCCAGCGGCCACAGCGGTGCCGGCGTGCCTCTGCTCGTTGACCTGGTCGGCTACACCGCCGGCGGCCCGGCCCACACCAACTGGAAGAATTTCGGCGAGAACGTGCCCGAGCGGCTCGATCGACTGATCGGCACGGGCGCGATGCCGCCAGTCGTGGTGGCGTTTCCGGACTGCTACACCCGGCTCGGCGGCAACCAGTACATCAATAGCGCGGCCACAGGTCCGTGGGCGGACTTCCTGATCACTGAGATGGTGCCCCGCGTCGAACGCGAGTTCGGTTGCGGCGGCCAGGGCCAACGTGGGGTGTTCGGCAAGAGTTCCGGTGGTTACGGCTCGATCGTGCACGCCATGCTCCATCCGGATTTCTGGGCCGCCGCGGCCTGCCATTCCGGCGATATGGGTTTCGAGCTGTGCTACCTGCCGGCATTGGTGCGTTCGCTGCGCGCGTTTGCGCGCGCCGGCGGCATCAAGGCCTGGCTCGATGAGTTCTACGCTCGTCCCAAGGTGAAGGACGACGACGTGGAGCACCTCGAGATGCTCGGCATGTGCGCGAGCTACGACCCGGACCCGGCCTCGTACCTCGGGCTGCGCTTGCCGCTCGATTTGGAGACGGCCGAGATCATCCCTGAGCGCTGGGCCAACTTTGCGAAGTGGGATCCGGTCAACATGGTGCAGACGCGCGGTGCCGCCCTCAAGGCGCTGCGCGCGCTGTACATCGACTGCGGCAATGTCGACCAGTTCAACCTCGTCTACGGCGCACGCCGCCTACGGCGCGCGCTGGAGCGCGCGGGCGTCCCGCATTGCTACGAGGAGTTTCCGGACAACCACTCGAGCGTCGACTACCGCATGGATGTCAGCCTGCCGTTCCTGGCTGCGGCGTTGGCGTCCCCACCGGCTCGGACCTGAGACAGCACCAGCCGAGTGCCACTGCCCATGTTCCGCGCGCTGATCATTGTGCTCGCATGCTGTGCCGCATGCTGTGCCGCAGTAGCCCAGGCCGATCCATTCGCTGCCCCGTCGTGGCTCTACCCGCTGCTGCCGCCGGCGCCGGCGAACCCGTCGCCCTTCGACAAGCGGAAACCATTGCACGTGCCGCAAAGTCGCCTCAGCTACACCGAGGCACAGCTCAGCGACATGTACTCCGCGCCCGACTGGTTTCCACAATCGCACGCGCCGATGCCGCCCGTGGTGACGCGCGGCCGCGCGCCCGACGTCTATGCCTGCGGCTTCTGCCACACGCCCTCGGGACAGGGCCGTCCGGAGAACGCGTCGCTCGCGGGACTCCCGGCCGCCTACATCATCCGCCAGGTCGCAGACATGAAAAGCGGCGCGCGCCGCAGCGCCGCGCCCGGCGCATACCGGCCGAGCGATCGCATGATGCAGGAGGCGCTGCATGCCAGCGACGCGGAAGTAGCCACTGCGGCCGCCTACTTTTCGCAGCAGCATTTCAGTTCGCACGTGCGTGTGCTCGAGCGCTCGCGCGTGCCGCGCTCGCGCGTGGTCGGCTGGGTGTACGCTGCCGTTGCGGGCGCGGGCGATGAGCTGCTCGGCGAGCGCCTCGTGGAATTTGCGCCCGACGCGGAGCGCCACGAGCACCGCGACGACAACCTCATGTACACGGCTTACGTGCCGCCCGACAGCCTCGCACGCGGCCGGCTGCTGGCGCGCGGTGGCGGCGTCACTGCGGCGCCGCCCTGCATCACTTGCCACGGCGATCAGCTGCAGGGCACCGCCGTCATTCCGCGGCTTGCCGGGCGCTCGCCGACTTACCTGCTGCGCCAGCTCGTGGCCTTCAAGAGCGGTGCGCGTGCGGGCGCCAACGGCGCGTTGATGCGCATGGTCGTCGCGAACCTGCAGATTGGCGATATGATCGACGCTGCCGCCTACGCGGCCTCGCTGGAGTCCCCGTGACGACCGAGAAGCCCAGTGTCTGTCCGCTCGACTGCCCCGACACCTGCAGCCTGACGGTGACGGTCGCCGACGAGCAGGTGATCAGCGTGCGCGGCTCGAAGGTCAACCCGATCACGCACGGCGCGATCTGCGCCAAGGTGGCGCGCTACTACCCGGATTTCGTGCATGGCCCGAATCGCCTGCGCTTTCCGCTGCAGCGCAGCGGCCCGAAGGGCGCGGGCACATTCAGGCGCATCTCGTGGGACGCAGCGCTCGATGTGATCCACGAGCGCGTGTCCGCGGTCATCGCACGGCATGGGCCGCAGGCTGTGATGCCGCTCAACTACGCGGGACCGCAGGGCATGCTGGCGAGCGATTCCATGTCTGCGCGCTTCTTCCACAAGCTGGGCGCGACGCAGCTGCACCGCAGCGCCTTGTGCGGTGGCATCCGCACCGAGGCCTACACCGGCACCTTCGGCGAGGTGCCCGGCACACCGCTCCAGCAAGCGAGCCTGGCCAAGCTGATCATCATCTGGGGCAACAACGCCACCGCCTGCAACCTGCATCTCATGCGGCAGATCAACATGGCCAAGCGCAACGGCGCGAAGCTGGTGGTGATCGATCCGCGGCGCATCAAGGCGGCCGAGCAGGCGCAGCTGTTCCTCGCGGTGCGCCCGGGGACCGACGTCGTGCTGGCATTCGCGATCGCCGGTGAACTCGAGCGCATGGGCGGGCTCGATCGCGCATTCATCGACGCGCATGTGCTCGGGTTCGAGGCTTACATGGCGGTGGCGCGCGAGTATCCGGCCGAACGCGCCGCAGAGGTGTGCGGAGTTGCGCTCGAGGACATCCGCTTGCTGGCGCAGTGGTACCGCGAGGCCTCGCCCGCGGTGATCGCCTGGGGCAATGGCCTGGAGCGCAACCAGAACGGCGGCGCGGGCATCCGCGCGATCGCCGCGCTCCCGGCGCTCGCCGGCAAGTTCGGCGTGCCCGGCGGCGGCCTGATCGCGGCTGCGGGCAATGCCTATCCGACCACTTCCGATCCGCTGACGCGGCCCGACCTCGCACCGCAGGGCACGCGGTTGCTGAACATCCTCGATGTCAGCAGCGCGCTGCTCGATCCCAAACTTGCGCCGCCGATCGACGCCATCTTCATCTACAACCACAATCCGCTTATCGTGCATCCCGACCAGAATCGCATGAAGCGGGCGCTGGCCCGCGCCGACCTGTTCACCGTTGGCATCGACATCGCGATGACCGACAGCATGCAGTACGCGGACATCGTGCTACCGGCCTGCAGCCACTTTGAATACGCCGATCTGTACGCGGCCTACGGCCAACAGTACCTGCAGCGCGCTGAACCGGTGATCGCGCCGGTGGCCGAGGCGTTGCCCAACACCGAAATCTTCCGCCGCCTTGCCGCGCGCTTCGGCTACAGCGGGCCGGAATTCACGGCCAGCGATGCCCAGCTCATCGACGACGCCGTGGACAGCGCCGATCCGCGCATGCAGGGCCTGCGTGGCAGCGAACTACCCCTGGATAATGCGCTCAGCATGGAATACCAGGGCGCCGAGCCGGTGCTGTTTGGCAACGTGTGGCCAGCCACGCCCAGTGGCAAGGTCGAACTGCAGTCCGCACTGTTGGCGGAGCGCTATGGTGCGGCGTTACCAGGCTTCCGGCCGCTCGGTTCCAATTTCCCGCTGACGCTGATCACGCCGGCCTCGGACAAGCGCATCACCTCGACCTTTGGCGGGCTCGCGGTCAACGATGCGACGCCCGTGCTTGAGATGCATCCGGCGGACGCCGCGGGCCGCAATTTGTCGGACGGAAGCTTGGTGCGGATGTGGAACGAGCTCGGCGAGGTTTACCTGCCGCTGTGCGTCACCACCGCCGTGCGGCCGGGCGTGGTGTGTTCCGAGAAGGGCGCCTGGCTGCGCACCAGCCGCAACGGCCAGACCGTCTCGGCGCTTGCGCCCACGCACAAGGCCGACCTCGCCGGCGGCGCCTGCTTCAACGACGCACGCGTCGAAGTGACCGACGCGGCGGCAGCCTGAGCAATTGCGACGATCCCCTGACTGCGAAAGCCGCGGCTCGAGTACGCCTGGTACCGTCGTGCAGCTGATATGGAAGGCGGGGACGCCTATGTTGAGATTGCCAGCCGCCTGCTCACTGGCCGTGGCGTAAGGCGCGCCACGGATCGGGCTCGTCGCTACCTTCCAGGGGCAAGGCGCACTCGCTACATTACCGAGGCAGGTCGACATGAGGCCGCTCGGTTGTCGAGAGGGCTGAATGTGTAGGAACGTGAGGTTTAACTACGCGTTTGGGCGGACCGGGTCGCCGTCCGCGCGCTTGAAGCGCGTGCGGCCGGCCGCTCAACGCGAGCGTTAGGCGTCAGATATACGGCGCCAACCAACCGTAGCCGTGCTGATCTGCGCGATGGCGCGCTAAGATGAACTATCACAAACCGGAGGCACTATGAAGTTCGATCGAAAATTCCTGTTGTGCGCACTCGTCTACGCCGTTGTCGGTATATGTGTGGGCATCTACATGGCGGCCTCGAAGAACCACGGGCAACTCGTCGGTCACGCGCACATCCTGCTCGTCGGTTTCGTGCTGTCGTTCATCTACGGCCTCATTCACAAGCTGTGGGTCGCAGCCGACAATCGGCTCGTGGCGAATGTGCAGTTTTACCTGCACCAACTCTCCGCGCTAGTCATGGGGACCGGCCTGCTGCTGTTCTACGGCGGTCTCTTCCAGGAAGCACTCGACCCGATCCTGGCCATGTCGGCGTTCGGCGTGCTCGGCAGCGCATTGCTGATGGTCTATCTCGTCATCAGGTTCCCGCGCAGCCAGGCTTAAGAGTAAGAAGCGTGGCGCTGGAGACGGCCCCAGAATGCTGACGCCCAACAACGCGTTCGAGCGGCCCGGCCACGATCTGTGCATCCCAGGCCTTCCAGTCTGGCTCCAGCGCCCAGTCGCGCAACTCTGAGAACTCGCCTGCGGGCGGCGAGTCGGCCCTAGGCGGGAAACAGCTCCACTAGCTCCGCATCGGGCGCGGCTTGGTTGTGCAGCTCGGTATTAAAGGAGACCAGCACGAACGGGCGCGTGCCGGTATTTTTGAATGCGTGCGGCACGCCGGGCGGAAACTCGAAGCGCCACACTTCGCCCTCGGGCACCAGCGCTTCGCGCGTCGCCTCACCGTCGCGGTAGCGCACCAGCGCCTCGCCGTACACCGCGGTCAGCTCCGTGCCACGCAGGTGGCGGTGATTGCCGCGCACCGCACCGGGCTCGGTGATCACGGCGTGCACGTTGCGCCAGCCTGCCAATAGCTGCGGCTCGAGCGGCTCGAACACCGCGCCGCGCCTGTCGGCGTGCACCTTGATCCGGGTGATCGTGACTCTGCGCATGCTACTGCAACAGCCGATCGAGCGCGGGCAGCGGCACCGCGCCCTCGTTCAGCGCCTGCTCATGGAAGCGCTTGAGCGAAAAGTCCTGCGGGTGGCGCTGCTGGTAGTGATCACGCACCGCGTACCAGCCCTTGAAGCCCGCGTAGTACATGTCCAGCTGGCATGAGGAGAGCTGCGCGCGCTGCAGTTTCGCGGTGGCTTCCTCGCGCTCCTGGAAGGTCTGCTTGATCATCAGATCGAGTGCCTGCTGGTCGGTCATGTCCATGGTCTGCAAGCGGATGTCGAGGACGGTGTTGGCCTCCGCGCGCAGCACCTGCTTGAGCAGCGCGAGGCGCAGCGCTTTGCTGTTGTCGAGGTAACCCTCGTCGGTCATCATCTTCTGCGTGTAGAAAGCCCAGCCCTCGACGTAGGGCCCATTGCCCCAGATCGCGCGCAGCACCCGCCGCGCGCGCGGCTCGATGCGATTGGCGTACTCGGCCTGCACATAGTGACCGGGCATCGCCTCATGGATTGTGAGCTGCTGCAGGCCATAGCGGTTGTACTCGCGCAGCTTCGAATCGATCCGCGCCTGCGGCCAGTCGGCCGGGATCGGCGTCATCCAGTAGAACGCGCCCAGCTGCGGCTCGAGCGCCGGCGCGGGATTGAAGCCGCCGACACCGTAGATGCCACGCATGAACACCGGCGTGTCGATGACCGCGAGATTGCTGTCGGAAGCGAGCGTCAGCAGGTCTTTCTGCCGTACGAAGGCGGTCGCCTCAGCCAGCGTCTTGCGAACCTCGTCCATGTAGGTGGCCGGCGTCGCGTGCTCGCTCGCCACCTCGGCGAGCGCCTCCTCGACGCTGCGCGGCGCCGCGAGGCGCGCCATCTCCGCGCGTGTCGCTTCCAGGTCAGCCTCCGCCGCCGCCAGCAGCTGCTCGGAAGTGCGGTCGGTGTGCAGCACGTAGCGGCATTTGCGCTCGTAATTATCCTTGCCGAGCCGCCAGTCGCTGGTGTGCGCGGACAACCTCTCGGCCAGGTACTTGTTGAAATCGCGGAGTGAAGCCAGCGCGGGCGCGGCGGCCTTGGCGTACTCGCCCGCCAGCGCCGGCGGCGCGGCCGCACGCAGCGTCTTGTCGGCGAGTTCGATGTTGCCGTCGTTCTCCTCGCGCGCCACGCGATTCCACACTTCAGGTGCGTCGCGCAGGTTCGCCCGTGCCTGTGCCATCAGCGCCGGGATGCCCTGCAGGCGGTGGATGATGTGGCGGTAGCGCTCCTCAAGTGGCGCGTAATCGAGCACGTAGGGGTTGTAGAGGCCGTTGCCGACCAGCTCGACGTAGATGGTCGGGTTGTGGCGGTAATCGCGGATGCGATCGATCTCGAGCAGATTAAGGTTGACGTTGTCGCGCACGATCTCGAGGTCAGCGGCACGTTCCGCATCGAGTGTGGCCCCATTCAAGGCATCGAGACGGCGCAGCAGCTCCTCGTTGAAGCGGCGCGCCTTGGCGATGCCCGCAACGCTGTAGTCATCCCAGAGGCCGTCGAGCCGGCGCTGGTCGTGCACGTGGTAGCCGGCAGCCGTCGCGGCCACTGGAGTGAGCGCCAGGTCGCCGTACACGAAATCGCTCACGATTGCGTCAGCGGCGGCGGCAGGCGCAGCAGCAGGCGCGGCGGCCGGCGTGGCAGCGCTCGCGGCCATGGCTGCGGTAAACCCGGCCGCCGCCAGTGCCATCAGTATCTTTATTGATCGTCGATTGCGCATCGCACACCCCCCATAAGTCCGATCTCCAATTATCCGCGATCCTGAGTCACAATGAAGCGCCCGACGGAGAATCCCGCATGCGAAACAGGACCATTGGTGCACTGTTGCTCGGCGCAGGCCTGTGGCTGGCGACATCGGCCACGGACGCAGTCACGGCCGCTGGCGCAGACACGGCCGCAGGCACAAGCGCGGTCTCAGGCGACGCCACCGTCGCCGATACCACCACTGCCGACCCTTTCCTGTGGCTCGAACAGGTGAATGATCCGCGCGCCATGGACTGGGTGAAAGCTGAGAACGCGAAGACCACCGACATACTCGAAAAAGACGGCCGCTACGCCACGCTGTACCAAGCCGCGCTGCGCCTCGCGCAGGCAAAAGACCGCATTCCGGAGCCGGGCATCCTGGGCGGCGAAATCTACAACCTCTGGCAGGACGCGGACCACGTGCACGGCCTGTGGCGGCGCACGAGCCTGGCCGACTACCAGCTACCAGACAGCCACTGGCAGCCCGTACTGGATCTCGATGCCCTGTCGGCGGCCGAGAAGGCCAACTGGTTCTGGGCCGGTCTGCAATGCGCCCAGCCCGCCGAGCAGGATTGCATGCTTCAGCTCTCGGACGGTGGCGAAGACGCCGTGACGGCTCGCGAATTCGACCTGCACTCAGGGACATTCGTGGCCGGCGGATTTGCACTCCCCAAGGGCAAGCAGGACCTGGGGTGGCAAGGGCGCGATGCACTGCTGGTGAGCCGTGAGTGGTCGCCCGGTGAACTGACCAGCTCCGGTTATCCCTACGTGGTCAAGCGCCTCGCCCGCGGCCAGGCGCTCGCAGCTGCGACCGAAATCTATCGGGGCGACCCAGCTGACGTGGGCGTCAGTCCCATCACGCTGCACGATGGCGCCGGCCACGAACTGGCGCTCATTGCGCGTTACCTCACGTTCTTCGAATCGGAGTACCGCCTGGTGGAGCCGCGGGGACTCAAGCGGCTCGCGCTGCCCCGAAAGGTGGACATGGTTGGGCTGTTGGACAACCAGCTGATCGTGGAAACGCGGCAGGACTGGCGAACCGGTGACGGCGAGCAGATCATCGCACAGGGATCGGTGGTCGCAGTAGATGTGCCGCGCTTGCGCGCCGCGCCCGACAGGCTCCGGCCAACCGTGATCTACGCGCCAGAAGCGCGCAAGGCTTTTGCCGAGGCGCGCGTGACGCACGGACGGCTGCTGGTCACCGAACTCGACAATGTGCGCGGCCGCGCCAGCGTCTATACACCGCACGGGCGCGGACAATGGTCACGCCAGGCGCTGCCGTTCCCGGACAATGTCAGCATCAAAATCGGCAGCGCCGATCTGCACAGCGATCGGGCCTTCGTCGAAGTGACCGGCTTTCTGACGCCGGCGAGCCTGTGGCTGGTCGATCTGCAGGACGGCGCGCCACGGCTCGTGAAATCACTCCCGCCCCGTTTCGACGCATCGCACCTGGCTGTCGAACAGCTCGAAGCAGTGTCGAAGGACGGCACTCATGTGCCGTATTTCATCGTGCACGCCAACGACATCCGGCGCGACGGCAGCACACCGCTGATACTCGAGGCCTACGGCGGCTTCCAGATTTCGGAGACGCCTGGGTACTCGGCGGACCTGGGCAAGTTGTGGCTGGAGCGCGGCGGCGCCTACGCGCTCGCCAACATTCGCGGCGGCGGCGAATTCGGACCGGCGTGGCATGAGGCCGGCCTGAAGACCAAGCGCCAGCGCATCTACGACGACTTCGCCGCAGTCGGCGAGGACCTGATCGCGCGCGGCTTCACGACCAGCGCGCACCTGGGGATACGCGGCGGGTCGAATGGCGGCTTGCTGATGGGCGTGGAGTTCAACCAGCGTCCGGATCTGTGGAGCGCCGTTGATATCCAGGTGCCCTTGCTCGACATGCTGCGCTACGAGCAGATCGACGCCGGCAGTTCCTGGGTGGGCGAATACGGCAGCGTGCGCGTGCCCGAGGAGCGCGCCTTCCTGGCCTCGATCTCGCCATATCACAACCTCAGGGCCGACGCGCATTATCCGTTGCCACTGATCTGGACCACGAGCAAGGATGATCGCGTCGGCCCGCAACACGCGCGCAAGTTTGCCGCGAAGATGGCCTCGCTCGGCCTACCGTACCTGTTCTACGAAGTCATCGAGGGCGGCCATGCCGCCGGCGCCACGCTCGAGGAAGAGGCGTCAACCAACGCGCTCGAATACACCTACTTTTCGCGCCAGCTCGGCTTGCCCTGAGGCGCAAACGCCGCGCGTCATTGCACGGTAATCGTCCCCGACATCTGCGGGTGGATCGAACAGCCGTAGTGGTAGGTGCCGGGCTTGTCGAACCTGACGCTGTAGGTCTCGTCCTGGTCGAGCGCACCGGAGCGCACCAGCTCGTCACCGCTGCGCACCGTGTGAGGTTCCGGATCTAGATTGCGCCAGGTGACCGTGGTGCCGGCGACAATCGTGATCGTACGTGGAGCGTACGCAAAGCCCTTGATCTCGATCGTGGCCGCCATGCGTTCGGCAGGGCTCGCCGCGCGAGCAACCATCATCCAGCCACTGATCGTCGATACGGCCAACAGTATCGGCATGTACAACCTCATGCGAGCGTCCGGTCGGTCAGCGTCAGCGTGCCGGGATGCCGCTTGAACGACACGCTGCTGACTCCAAGCATCTTCGGCAGCTGGTCCGCTGGCACCTTCAGCGGCCCCGGAGCGGGCGCCGCGCCCGCCGCAGGTTGCGGATAGGCCGTCGAGCGCGCCGTGTGGAAGGTGATGTTGCCTTCCACCTTCTGCACGATCTGGTGGATGTGCCCATTGATGACGGTGACCGAGCCAAAGCGGCGCAGGTAGCCCATGGCCTGGTCCGCATCCGCCGTGCCCCAGCCCCAGGGTTCGTAGATATTCCACATCGGCATGTGAGCGAAGACCACGACCGGCGTGCTCGATGAGCGTCCTTTCAGGTCCGCCTCGAGCCACTCAAGCTGCTCTGGTCCCAATGCCGCCAGGCTGTTGGGCTTGAACTGCAGCACGTTGATCAGGCCGACGAAGTGCACGCCGTGATGATCGAAGCTGTAGTAGCCGCGATTGGCGGAAGGCTTGCCATAACGATTGAAGTACTCGCTGGCGGTCGCATCCGCCACGTCGTGCTCACCCGGCGTCGTGTGCACCTCCGTGACCCGCAGGGCCGACAGCAGCAGCGCCGCCGTATCAAATTCCGCCGCCTTCGAGAGATGAGTGATATCGCCGGTGTGAATGACCATGTCCGGCCGATCCGGCATGGCGTTGACCAGTTCGATGGTCGTCTTCAGGGTGCCGGCCACATCCGGGTTGGCATCCTTGCTGAAGCCTATGTGCGTGTCGCTGATCTGCACGAACAGTGGAATTCCGCTACTGCGTCGGCCAGTCACCTCGCCAGCAGCGAAGGCGAGGTTCGACGGTGTTAGCACGCCGCCGGCCAGCGTGAACAGCGTGCCGGCGCCGCCGTAGGCGAGGCACTTCAGGGCGTGGCGGCGCGAGGCCGTGTTTTCGGCGTCTGAAGCCATCGGGAGTATCCTTGTGGTTGACGGATACCCATGGAGACTCCCGCACCCGCCGATTTATTCCCGGCCGCCGGTGTTTCAGGCCCGCGGGAATAAATCGCCGCCCGGTCCGGTCTTGGAGAGAGAGCGAAGCACGTGCCCTTAAGTCCAGCGTCACGAAACAACCGGTTTGTCGAGGAGGTGCTGCCCCATGGCACCGCGGCGTACAACCTGGCCCGCTGGCTGAGCCGCAATGAGGCCGATGCGCGCGACATCGTGCAGGAGTCGTTTGCGCGCGCGCTGCAGTACTTCGAGGGCTATCGCGGCGGCGATGCGCGCTCCTGGCTGTTGCGCATCGTGCGCAACACGGCCAGCACCTGGCTCAGCGCCAGGCCGCCCGTGGCGCATGCGGACCTGGATGGAGAAACCGCGCTACTGGAGCCCGCGCCCGGAAGTGGCACGCGGCGTGATGTCGATCCGCTGCGCGCGGTCATCAGCCAGGACGAGGCGCGAGCGCTCCGTCAGGCGATCGCGCAGTTGCCGGCGGAATATCGCGAGGTGTTGGTGTTGCGTGAATTCGAGGACCTGTCCTACCGTCAGATCGCCACGATCGTTGGCTGCCCGATCGGCACCGTGATGTCGCGGCTGGCGCGTGCCCGTGATGAACTCGGCGCCGTGATGCGCGCGGAGGCACTATCATCGTGAACCACGAGGAAGCACAGGCGCTGCTCGAGGCCTACCATGACGAGCAGCTCGACATCGCCGATACCGTGCGCATCGAAGCGCATCAGGCCGGATGCGAGTCCTGCCGCGTCTGGTTGAGCGATCGGCAAACACTGCGTGCGCGCCTGCAGGCGGCGTCGCTCCGCTACCGCATTCCCGCCGACCTCGACGCCGCAATCCGCGCGCAAACCGTGTCTGCGCAAACCGTGCCCGCGCGAGCGGCGACTGCGCAGGGTGCGCCGCCGCGCCACTGGATGCTGGAATTGGACTGGTCGCGCGCGCTGGCCGCAAGCTTGCTGGTCGGACTCGCTGGCCTGTGGGCGGGTCACCTATTGACCGTGCGCGGCAGCGCCGGCGACGAATGGGTCGGTGCCTACGTGAGATCGAACCTGAGCTCGCGCCCGCTCGACGTGCTCTCTTCCGATCATCACACGGTCAAACCCTGGCTCTCGGCCCGGCTCCCCTACTCACCGCCCGTGCCTGAAATGGCAGGTCCCGATGATGAACTGCTCGGCGCGCGCGTCGACTACATCGAACGCACCGCGGTCGCTGCGCTGGTGTATCGGCACGGCAAGCACCAGGTCGACGTATTCGTATGGCCGGCTGGCCAGCCGCCGGACTCGGCGACGGCCGCGGCGCCGATCGCCGGTTTCCGAATGGCGAGCTCGCGCGTGCAGGGCTTCAATGCGGTCTTCGTCTCGGACGTGAGCGCACCAGAAATGGCGGGGTTTCGCGAGCATTGGAGCGCGCTCGCCGCTGCCAGGTGACCCCAGCGGGGACGCGCTAGCGGGACTGGCAACCGCTGTCCACTGAAGACGGCAGCGGGGCATAAGCTTCGCTCATGCCCCAGCCACCAGCGTATTTCGCCTTATTGCTTGTCGAAGACCAACGTATCGTCGTACGACTTGCCGTCGGCGTGTTTGCCCTTGTTGTTGACGGTCAGTGTCTTGCCGTCTGCCGACAAAACGCGGTGCACGGTACCGACCACCTTGCCGCCCTTCTTCATTGTGAAGTGCGTGGTGTGGGCATCGAGCACCTTTCCCGCGACGGTGTCGGCGTCGGGATTTCCGGTAATTGGATCGTCCTTGCCGTCGTACTTGATTGTTACGTGCATGGACATTTCTTTGCCGTCTGCGCCGACCGTTTTCTGATCGAGGGTCGTGCCGTCGGCGGTCTCCGCGTATACGCGCGTGACACTCTTCGGTGCCGTACCACTAAATTTCGACATGGCCACATTGAGCTTCCAGCTGCCGACAACAGCATCGGCCGCGAACGCGCTCATGCCGACGAACAATGTGCTGAGCAGAGCTATTGCCGCAATTCTTCCCATGACGGATCTCCCCTGGTTGCCTTGGTCTTGTTTGGTTGCCAACCCGGGCCCGCGGGCCCGGACGAGCCGGGGACTATGCACTTCCGGTTACATGCCTACAAGCGCCGCGCCCGGGAGTTTCATGCCGGCTTCGCGGTCTTATATTCGCTTGGTTGTCGCCGTTCTGGATCGTCGTAGGTGGGTTAGCGGTTATCAGGACCGAATTTCAAGTTCCCCGTCCCTGTCCGGCTGCAATCGGCCCCAAACAAGTGAGTTGATTCTTAAAAATCGCCGCTCGTAACTGGCCGTTCGAAGGCATCCGGCCCTTTGCATTGCAACCCGGCCCCGACACGGGCATCCTGCCCCCCAACGACGCAGGGACGACAAGATCCGGTATGCCCGACGAACCGCCACTAGAGTCTGCGGTAACACTGCCGCCGCCAGCGCCGGAGCACGGCACACCGGCTCACCACCATGATCGCCCCGAGCTGCCGCCAATCAGATTCCTGGAAGAGCTGAAGCACCGCAACGTCGGACGCGTGGCGATCCTCTACATTGTCGTCGGGTACGTGGTGCTCGAGGTCTTCGAGGTCTTCTTCCATCTGCTTGAGATGCCCGCCTGGGCTGGGCGCGTGGCAGTGCTCGTGATGGTGGTTGGGTTCCCCGTGGTTTTAATATTCGCTTGGGCGTATGAGATTACCCCAGAAGGGCTGAAGCCCACGGAAGAGGTCTCCCCGAAGCACTCCATTCGCCACCAGACTGGCAAGCGACTCGACCGGGCCATCATCGCTGTATTGGTGATCGCGCTCAGTTACTTCGTGGTCGACAAGTTCTGGCTCTCGAAGCGCGCAGCATCCACGGTGGAGCATGCGACAGCCACAGTCAAGGCAGCGCCTACAGGCGCGGCTGTGCCTGAGAAATCCATCGCCGTCCTGCCCTTCGTAGACATGAGTGAGAAGCACGACCAGGAGTATTTCTCCGACGGCCTGTCCGAAGAGTTGATCGACCATCTTGCGCATATCCCGGATCTTAAAGTCATCGCAAGAACTTCAGCCTTCGCCTTCAAAGGCAAGAATGAGGACATGCGCTCCATCGCCAGCAAGCTCGGAGTGGCAAACTTGCTGGAAGGAAGCGTACGCAAGGCAGGAAGTGAGCTTCGGATCACCGTGCAGCTGATTCGGGCGTCGGACGGTGTGCATCTATGGTCGGAGATCTATGCCCGTAAACTCAACGAGATCTTCAAGTTGCAGGATGAGATTTCGACAACAGTGGCGCAGGCGCTAAATACCACATTGAGCGCGGACAAGCCCTCGGGAATCCGCTCTGCGCCAACCGGCACGCTCAATGTAGAAGCGTACAACTTGATGCTCAAGGGAAACTACTTCTTCTTGAGAGGCGACCAGGGCGATGACGCCTTAGCGACCAAATTCTACAAGGATGCGCTCCAAGTGGATTCCGAATATGCCACTGCATGGGCGAAGTTGGCACGCGTCTATGTTTGGCAAGCAACTTTGGGGGCGCTTACCGCCCAAGACGCGGAGGCCAAGACCAGGGAGGCCGTATTTCGAGCACTTGGGGCCGATCCAAACTGCGCTGAAGCCTATTTTGCACGCGGCAATATGGCCTTGCAGATTTTGGGAGACTGGGATGCGGCGGCCGCTGACTACGAGCGCGCAGTCTCACTGGATGCAAACGGTACTGTGGGCGATGATGCAAGAGGCAACTTGCTTGCTCTGAAGGCAAATCTGTACGGTCAATTTGGCAACGCAATCGACTGGACGTCCCGCAGACTGGAGCGGAATCCGCTCGACACGCCGAACATGTTTAGTCTGTCCATTTATGAAACATACACGGGGCACCTCGAGGAAGCTGCCGCCACTTTGCGGATGTTGCTGGAAATCGATCCGGAGGTCCTGGGCGCGAATGCACAATTGGGATTGAACTTGCTGCTGATGGGCAAGAAGAAGGAGGCGCTTGCAGCGACGGAAAAGGAATCCGATAAGGCGACCAAGCTCGAAGGCCTGGTTTGCATCTACTGGGCCATGGGTCGGCGGGCCGAATCGGATTCGGCACTCGGTGCACTCGAGAAGGAGTTTGGAAAAACTGAAGCGTATGATATCGCCTCGCTGCACGCATATCGGGGTGAAGCTGATTCCGCGTTCGCGTGGCTCGACCGTGCGGATCACCAGGCAAAAGGCGTCTTGCTCTCG
Organism: Gammaproteobacteria bacterium; assembly: GCA_025359205.1. GTDB lineage: Bacteria > Pseudomonadota > Gammaproteobacteria > Steroidobacterales > Steroidobacteraceae > FEN-1191. The sequence goes on along the minus strand of JANYHD010000010.1, from coordinate 116,649 downwards.
TTGAAGTACGAGCCGACATTTTTGAGATTGCACAGCGATTTACGGTTCAAAGAAGTTCTGCGCAAAGAAAAACTATTGCTGTAATGCCTCGCAATGCCTAGCGTGCAACATCAAAGTGCCCGAAGCCGGCAATTTGCGACCCTTGCATAAGGGTCACCAGCAGTCACGCTGATACGCCCTCCCACGCGACAGCCACAAGGGCTGGACTGCCGCTGCCTGGCAAGGGAGGAGGCACGCGCCTCTAGCTCGGTTCGGCCTTGAGCAAAAAACGACAGCGACTAGCCGCTACGAAGCGGGCCGCAGATCGCTCCGATCCACGCGCAGCACCGTGCGCAGCAGCACGTCAGCGCCGTTGGCGCAGTCCGACCAGCGCGACAGTTCCTTGGGCGAATGGCTGATGCCGCCGATGCTCGGGATGAAGATCATGCCCATCGGCGTGAGCTTCGCCAGGTTCTGCGCGTCGTGACCCGCGCCGCTTGGCATGTGCATCGACTTCAATCCGAGCGTGGCCGCGGCCGCCTCGATCTGCTTCTGGATGCGCACATCGGCAAGGGCCGGGTCATCGTGGACCGCGCGCACCATCGAGATTTCGGTGCCGGTCTCGCGCGCGATCTGCTGCAGCCGCGCCGCCGTCTCCGCGCCCAGCGCGGCGATGGTCTCGGCTGACAGGTCGCGAAACTCGACGCTGAGTTTCACCAGCCCGGGAATCACGTTGGGCGCGTTCGGGAACACCTCGAAGCGCCCGACCGTGCCCACCTGCCGTCCCGGCACGCGCGTGGCGATCTCGCGCACCGCCTCGACTACTTTCGCGGCCGCCAGCAGCGCATCGTGGCGCTCGCCCATCGGCGTGGTGCCAGCATGGTTCGCGAAACCTTTCAGCTCGACGTCATATTCGTCGATGCTGACGATGCCATCGACGACGCCGATCGCGATGCCCGCCTTTTCGAGCACGCCGCCCTGCTCGATGTGCAACTCGATATAGCAGTGCAACGACTGCGGCGCGCGGCGCGCCAGCGCCAGATGATCCGGATCGCCGCCGATCTTCTGCAGTCCCTCGCGCATCGGCACGCCATTGAAGCGCCGCTCGAGCATCTCGGCCGGTACGGTTCCCACCACGGCAATGCTGCCGATCGGCCCACCCTCTTCGTTCGACCACAGCGTCACTTCCAGGGGATGGCGCGTTGCCACGTGCTGATCGTTCAGCGCCCGCACCACCTCGATGGCCGCCATCGAGCCGAGCTGACCGTCAAAATTCCCGCCGCCCGGCACCGAATCAATATGCGAGCCGATGACGATCGCCTTGAGCGAGGGATCGCTCCCCGCACGCGTGCCGGTGATGTTGCCCGCCGCATCGATATGCGGCGTAAGTCCCGCCTCGCGCATCAGGCCCATCACGTAGGCACGGCCCGCCACGTCCGCGTCGGAATACGCGACGCGGCTGACGCCGTCCGCGAAGCTGCCGCCGACTCGCCGACCGTAGGTGCTGAGCCGTTCCAGCGTGGCCTGGAGCCTCGCGGCATCGATGCGCGGCTCTGCCGCCGCTGCGGCGCTCGCGGGGATTGTTCCGCCCAGGACGGTGCCCAGTGCAATGCCGGCCAGCAGGGCGACGCTGCGGCGCCGGTCAACTGTGATTGTCATTGAACTGCTCCGGATCTGCGTGCGGCTAAAGTCATTTGCCTGTGGCTCAACGGCCGCGTCGCCAGAGAAAATAGCTGCGCCCACCGGGCCGCACAACCTGCGTGCGCACGGTATAGCCACCCTCACTGAGCAGCGGCTCGTTCATGGCGGCCGCGGCCACTGTGGCGACCGTGGCCGGATCGCCCCCAGCAGCGCCCACCAGGCGTGCATCCCCGTGCAGGAACGCGAGCCATTGCTGGCGCGACCACTTGCCGGGCGCCTGGCTCACGATCACCGCATTGGCCGGCGCACCGCGCAGTTCCTGCGCGACTGCGGCGGGAGTAGCCACGCCCACGGTGTTCAACGTCCGCCAGCTCCTGGGCGGCAGGTAGAGTTGCGCCCAGGCGAGCGTGGTTTCATCCGGGCTCCACAGCAACAGCGGATCAGGCCCGGCATTCGCTGCCACGCGCCGCGCCACCGCGTCGAGGTCCTGCACTCGATTCATCGCACCCCACAGGCACAACACGCCGATCGAGAACAGCAGGCTCCAGGCCAGCGCGAACTGCTGCACCCGCGCAGCCACGGTCGGTTGCGACGGAGCTGTTGCCCGCGGCGCCAGGCACAGGCCCGCGCACCAGGCGGCCACCACAGCCGCCGTGCAGGAGCTCACCAGATACACGGGCCAGGGCGCGCGCAGCACCGTCCACTGCAGCGCAGCACTCGCGCCCAGCACGAGCAGCGCCGCCAGCAGCATCAGCAGCGCCGTGCCTTTGCGCACCCGCCGGGCCGCTGTGCCGTCGGCGGCCAGCCTACCGGCGGTCAGCCCTTCGATCGACAGCGCGATGAGCAGCACGAAGCCGATCATGCAGGGCGCCGCGTAGATGCCGCGCGCGGTGGCCGCGAAGGAGAGCACCACGAGGCCAGGGAAAGCCACGCACAGCGCGAAACGCCAGGCGGCGCGCCTGGGACCTGCCGCGCGTACACCGTGCCATGCCGACTTGAGCGCGTAGGCCGCGAAGACCGTCCACGGCAACAGGTACAACGGGAGTTCCAGGAAATAGCTGCCGGGCGAATTCCGATGGCCGCTGGCGTAGTCGTATTGCGCATCCGCCGCCACCGGCAGCAGGCGACCGGCGAGGTTGTTCCAGAACAGGATGCGGAGCGATCGTGCGCCGTCCGGTTCAGCCGCGACCGCGCTCACCCACCAGGCGATGCACACCGCAGGCAGGAGCGCCGGCAGCCAGAACTGCGCTCGCCACAGCTCCCGCCAGCGCCGCTCCCAGGCGATGCAGCCGAGGAAGGCCAGCACCGGCACCAGCCAGGCCGCGAAATTCTTCGCGAAGAAGGCGAGCGTGAGTCCGGCGTGCATCACGATGTAGCCGCGCCAGCGCGCCGCGCGCGCCGCCGCGTGCTCGCCCGCCACGGCGAGCGCGGCGTACATCCCCGCCAGCGCCACCGCGACGCCGGCAAGCAGCAAGGCGTCGGTGTCGAGCCAGATCTGCACCTGGTACACGAGCAACGTGGTGGCAAACAGCAACGCGCCACTGAGCACTGACTCGCGCGCAGCGGCGCCCAGCAGCGTGCGCAGCAAGGCCAGCATGGCGCCAAACGCCAGCAACGCGTAGAAAAGCTGCGGCATGCGCGCGGCCGCCGGACTCGCCCCCAGCACACGCATCGAGGCGCCGGCCAACCAGTATGTGAGCGGCGGTTTTTCCGCGAAGTGCTGGCCACCGAGCAAGGGGAGCGGGTGCGCCTGCGCGCTGACGGAGGCGGCAAGCGCGGCTTCTCGCGGTTCGTCGGGCGTCCAGTAGCCGCGCGCGTACAGACCCACGATCCACAGCAGGGCCAGCGCTGCCAGCGCGTAACGCGGTTGCCAGATCCACCTGCTCACGCAGCGATCCCCTGAGTGTGTACAGCCCCTAGCTTAGTCCCTGCAGCTCCGCGATTCATGACTCGCCCGCGGCCACGAGCCGCACGCCGCCGATCACCAGCGCCGCGCCCAGCAGCTGCAGCGCCCCGAGTGCTTCACCCAGCAGCCACCAGGCCAGCAACATCGTGATCGGCGGACCGAGCGAACTGATCATCGCAGTCGGCGCGGCGCCGAGCCTGCGTATGCCCTCCGACACCAGCCAGATCGGCAGCACGGTGGAGAACACCGCCATCGCTGCGCTCAGAGCCTGCACCTGCCAGGGCTGCGCCACGGCCAGCGCGAGCGGCCGCCAGGCTACGAACTGCAGGAGTGCCGCAATGCAGGCGACCAGGGTGGCCCAGGCCGCGACGCGCGCCGAACCGAGGCGCGTCAGCAGCGGCGCCGCGCCCAGCAGGTAGGCCGCGTAGCAGACCGCGCTCGCGAACACGAGTGTGCCGCCGACGAGCACATTGCCGCTGCCTGCGCGCACATCGTGCGTGACCACCAACGCCACGCCCGCGTAGCACAGGGACAACGCGATCAGCGTCGGCCGGGCCGGCGCGCGCCGCGAGCGCCAGGCGACGTACAGCACCACGATGGTCGGATAGACAAACAGGATCAGCCGCTCGAGCGCGGCCGAGATGTAGCGCAGTCCCAGGAAATCCAGGTAACTCGAACCGTAGTAGCCCAGCAGCCCGAGCAGCAGCAACGCGCGCCAGTCCGCCGCCACGATGGGCTCGGCCGCATTGCGCGCCGTGTATCCCATCAGCAGGAACAACGGCAACGAGTACAGCATGCGCAAGGCCAGCAGCGTTTCGGCATCGACACCGTAACGGTACGCGGCCTTGACCAGGATCGCCTTAAAGGAGAAGCCGACGGCGCCGAGCAGAGCGCAGGCCAGCCCGATCGATTGCGGCCGCACCGCTATTGCGCAATGCCGTGCGGATGGATCAGGCCGAAGCGCCAGGCCAGCATCAGCAGCAGGAACAGCACCACCGACAGCGCGATGCGCACCGTCAGCGAATTCACGAGCTTCTTGGACTCGCCGCGGTCGGTCGCCAGGTAGTAGAGCGCCATGGCGAGGCTGGCGACGATGGCCACCAGCACCACGATCACGGCCACCCTGATCAGTTCCATCCCCTCGCTCCCATGGCGCTTAAGGCCTGCAAGTATAGGCGCGCGCCTGTACTCCGCGCCCACCGGGCGGCACAATGCCGGCCGCTTTTTCCGATCCTCGGAGTGCCCCGCGCGTGCTGCAAGTGGAGCTTCGCAACCACCGCCTGCGGGCCGGCGCCTGGATGACGCTGCTGGCCTGCACCGGCGTCCTCGCGTTCGGCTTGCTGGGACGCTGGCAGTGGCATCGCGCAGGGGAAAAGCGCGCCGTGGAGGCTGCCTTCGCCGCGGGGACGCTACAGCCCGGCAGCGAACTCGGTGCACGCTCGACTGCCGATCTGCCGCGCTATGCCGCGCTGCACCTGCACGGTCACTACGACGGCGCGCATCAGTTCCTGCTCGACAACATGGGCCACTCTGGCGCCACCGGCTACGAAGTGCTGACCCCGCTGCTGCTCGAGGACGGCCGCGCGTTGCTGGTGAACCGCGGCTGGCTGCCGCTGCCGGAGGGCCGACGCGACCGGCTCCCCGACATTGCGCTGCCGCCCCTGAACGCAATCGAGCTCGGCGGCCGCATTGACCTGCTGCCCTCCGCGGCAATCGGCATGGGCCACGCCGCGCCGGACGCTGGCCCTGCCTGGCCCAAGCGCACCAGTTTTCCGACAACGGACGAGCTCGCTGCCGCACTCAAGCGGCCCATCGAGCCGCGCCAACTGCTGCTCGGCGCGGCCGAACCCTATGGGTACCGCTGTGACTGGCAACCGGCGGGCGAGGGCTTCGGACCCGCGCGCCACCTGGCCTACGCGCTGCAGTGGTGGGCCTTTGCCGCCCTCACGTTGTTCCTGTACTTCTTCATGAACATCGAGCGACGCAAACCATGAATGCCCCGCTTGCCACACCTGCCACGTCCCGCAACAACCGCCGCCCGGTGCTGTTGTTGTTCATCCTGTTCGCGGCCCCACTGGCCGGCGCCTTCTGGCTGTACTACGGCTCGAGCTGGCGCCCCACGCTGCGCACCAATCATGGCGAACTCGTCACGCCGGTCACACTGCCCGAGCTCGCCTTGCTGCTGGCAGGTGGTGGACCCAGCGGCGGAATGGGCGGCGCACGCGCGACGGCAACCGTCTTGCGCGGCAAGTGGACGCTGCTGGTCATTGGGCACGGCGAGTCGGGCTGCGATGCCGCCTGCCGCAACACGCTGGTGTACGCCCGGCAGACCTGGCTCTCGCTGGCGCAACTCACCCCGCGCGCGCAGCGCGTGCTGCTCGCCGGCCCAGGCTGCTGCGACCTGGACTACCTCCAGCACGAGCACGCCGGCCTGATCGCCCTCGATGCCTCCGGGAGCGAGGCGGCGCCGCTCCTGCGGTTGGTCCCTGCGGCGCGGGACGGGGCAATCTTCATCGTCGATCCCTTGGGGAATCTGATGATGCGTTACGATGTGCACAAGGACCCCAAGGGCCTGCGCGAAGACCTCAAGAAACTGCTCGAGCTTTCCCACATCGGCTGACACAAGACGGTTCAACGATGCCCCGCGCCTCTCTCATTCGCCCGCTGGTCGTGACGGCCTTTCTGCTGTGCCTGTGCGTCGTGGTGCTGGGCGCCTACGTGCGGCTATCGGCGGCGGGATTGGGCTGTCCGGACTGGCCCGGTTGCTATGGGCATGTCACTCCCGCGGGCGCCGTGGAAGCGGCCCAAAGTTCGGGCGGCAGCCTCGACGGCGTCCCCGTCGAGCCCGGCAAGGCCTGGAAAGAGATGATCCATCGATACGCTGCCGCGACATTAGGCCTTTTAATTCTCTCTATTGCCGCATTAGCGATACAAACGAGGCAGCAGAGGATCGTCTCCATTCCGTATGCGGCTGGGCTCGTGACGCTCGTCATCGCGCAGGGACTGCTCGGGATGTTGACCGTCACCGCGCGCCTGGAGCCCGTCATCGTCACCGCCCATTTGCTGCTCGGACTGACCACATTGTCCGCGCTCTGGTGGCAGGTTTTGACCCTCGGCCGCCGGCAGGCGAGCGCCTGGCGCGGCAGCACGAACTTCCTCGGCTCGAGCCTCCAGCTCACGCGGCGGCTGGCGCTGCTCGGGCTCGCGGCCCTGGCGCTGCAGCTCGCGCTCGGCGGGTGGACCAGCAGCCACTACGCCGCAATCGGTTGCCCCGATTTCCCGAAATGCCAGGGCCTGTGGTGGCCACCGATGCAGGGCAGCACCGGTATCCATTTCGCCCACCGGCTGGGCGCGCTGCTGGCCGCCGGAATGCTGCTGCTGGCGGCGGTGCGCGTACTGCGCTCGCGCAGCGACCCGTTCGCGCGCCGCGCGGCCGTGGCCGTGCTGCTGACGCTGGCCCTGCAGCTTGCCATCGGCATCTCGATGGTGATGCGCGGTTTCCCGCTCATCCTCGCGACCGCCCACAATGCCGGCGCCGCGCTGCTGCTGCTGTCGGTCGTGGCACTGAACCGCTCGCTGCGACCGGCCTGGAAGCCCTCTTGAGTGCGCCGGTGGACGCCGTGGCCGGTGGCGCTGCACCCGCCGAAGGCGCTGCAACCGCCGATGTCGCGCGCGGCGCCGGCAAAGCGCGCAGGGCCACCTGGCGCGACTACTTCGAGCTCACGAAACCGCGCGTGGTTGCGTTGATCGTATTGACCGCGGTGGTCGGCACGCTGCTGGCCACACCGGGACTCCCCCCCCTCAACGCCCTGCTGTTTGGAAACCTGGGCATTGCGCTGGCGGCGGGCTCCGCAGCGGCCTTCAACCACGTGCTCGACCGCCGCATCGACGCCCACATGGCGCGTACCCGGGGCCGCCCGCTGCCCACCGGCACGTTGAATCATCGCCAGGCGATCGCCTTTGCCACGGTGCTCGGCCTCGCCTCGATGTTGGTGCTGGTGCTGCTGGTGAACACGCTCACCGCCGTACTCACCTTCGCCTCGCTGATCGGCTACGCGGTGCTCTACACCGTCTGGCTCAAGCGCGCCACGCCGCAGAACATCGTCATCGGCGGCGCCGCCGGCGCCGCGCCGCCGGTGCTCGGCTGGGCGGCTGTCACCAACACCGTCGATCCGCATGCGCTGCTGCTGTTCCTGATCATCTTCGCCTGGACCCCGCCGCATTTCTGGGCGCTGGCCATCGCGCGCCGCAGCGACTACGCCAAGGCCGAGATTCCCATGCTGCCGGTCACGCACGGCGTGGAATTCACGCGGCTGCACGTGCTGCTGTACACGGTCATCCTGGCGCTGGTGACGCTCATGCCCTATCTCACCGGCATGAGCGGGCCCATCTACCTGCTGGCCGCGCTGGTGCTGAACACGCGCTTCCTGGTGCACGCCGTGCGGCTTAAAGTCACGCGCCGCGACGACCTGCCGATGCGCGTGTTTCGTTTCTCGATCAGCTATCTCATGTGGCTGTTTCTGGCGCTGCTGGTCGATCACTACCTGCCAACGGGCCACTGATGACCACGCTCATCGGCCTGTCCGGGAGCCTGCGGCGCGGCTCCTTCAATACCTCTCTGCTGCGCACGGCTGCCACGCTCTTGCCGCCGGACGCGACGCTCGACATCCGCACGTTGCACGGCATTCCGCTCTACGACGCCGACTTCGAGGCAGGCACAGGCATACCCGAGAGCGTCTCCTCGCTGAAAGAAGCCATCGTGGCGGCGGATGGATTGTTGCTGGCCACGCCCGAGTACAACAACGGCATCCCGGGCGTATTCAAGAACGCGATCGACTGGCTGTCGCGGCCTGGGAGTGACATCAGGCGCGTATTCGGTGACAAACCAGTGGGACTGATTGGCGCCTCGCCCGGCGGCTTCGGCACGATACTTTCGCAGGCCGCCTGGCTCCCGGTGCTGCGCGTGCTGGGCGCGCGCCACTGGTCCGGTTCAAGAATGCTGGTCTCGCGCGCCGGGCAGGTGTTCGACGAGAGCGGCGCCCTGCGCGATGCAAAACTGCAGGAGCAGCTGCAGGTTTACCTGCAGGGCTTCGTTAGCCACGTGCGCGAAGTCAGTTCCGTGCGCGAGTCGCGAGCCAGGAGCCAGCCAGGATCATCGCGAACGCCGTGATGCCGCCGATGCCCAGATGCTCGTGCAGCACCGCCACGCCCAGCAGCGCCGCCACCGCCGGATTGATGTAGGTGATCACCGAGGCGCGCGCCGGACCCGCATTGTTGACAAGGTAGAACATCAGCAACATCGCCACGGCGGTGCAGGCTAAGCCCAGGATCGCAATCGACGCGAGCGCGAGTGCCGAGGGCTGGTGCAGCGGGAATGTCAGGAGCGCCGGCGCCAACAGCGCGACGCTGGATACCGCGAGGCTCGCGGCGATCGGGCCGAAGGAATCGAGTCCGCCGAGATGGCGGCGGATGATCAGCGGCCCGACCGCATAGCAGACGGCGGCCAGCAGCATGCAGCCCGCGCCCGCCCAGCCCAGCGGACCTGTGATGCTGCCAAAACCCAGCAGCGAGACAACGCCTAAAAACCCCAGCAGCAGGCCCGCGAGGCGCCATGGCCCGAGCGGCTCATGCAGTCCGAAGAAACGTGAGATCACGCGCACGGTCAGCGGCACCGAGGCAATGAGGATGCCGGTCACCGAGGAATCGATCCAGCGCTCGCCGATCGAGATGGCGGAAAAGGGAATCACGAACTCGATCAACCCGAACGCGGCGATCGACAGCTTGTGCTTGCCGAGCGCGTGCAGCGCGCCGCGACGCCACGCGATCGGCAACAGCACCAGTGCGGCCAGCGTGATGCGGCTCCAGGCCACGACCCACGGCGACAATTCCTGTACCGCAATCTTGATGAAGAAATACGGCACGCCCCAGATCAGGCCGAGCGCCGCGAAAGCCATCCAGGCGCGCGCACTCATCGCGGTGGCGCTCATCGCGGTGGCTGCAGCCACACCAGGCGCGGCATTGCGTCCTCGCCCGCGTGCAGGATCGCGTTCTGGCCAAAGTGCCGGCCATGGAAACAGGCGGAAGCGAGCTCGAGGCCGGGCACAAACAGGCTCGCTTCCGGCGGCCATTTGCCGTGCGGATCGCGGCCGCGCCCTGGCCAACAGTCCAGGCCCTGCGCGGCCAGGCGCTGTTGCAGCTGCTGGTTTGCGGCCGCATTCAGCGCGGCCGATTGCGGCACGCTGTGCGGATTCCAGGCCGTCAGGAAGGCCGAGCAGGTCACGCCACAGCGTTCGTGAATGAGCCGCAGCGCGGGACTCACCACCTCGACACGCAGCGTCAGCCGTTCACCATCGGGCAGCTGCACTTCATAGTGCGTGCCGCGGTAGGCGGCTTCGAGTGCGCTGTCCGGTTCAACGGCCTGTTGCATGCTTCATATTATGACGTAGGCTAGATACCCATGATCGTCGAACGCATCTGGGCAGCCAACGAGCTGCGCAATTACCACTACGTAGTAGCGTGCAGCGAAACCGGAGAGGCCCTCGTAGTAGACCCGCTCGACTGGCGCGCCTGCCTGCAGCGCGCGAATGAACGCGGCTGGAAGATCACGCAGATCGTCAACACGCACGAACACAAGGATCACACCGCGGGCAACGCGGAACTCGTCAAGGCCACGGGCGCCCGCGTGCTGGCGCACGCACGCGCTGCCAGCATGATCGGCGGCGTCGACCAGGGGCTGGCCGCTGGTGACGTGATCACCATTGGGCGCAGCGTGGAACTCGAGTGCCTGGACACGCCGGGCCACACACTCGCGCACGTCTGCCTGCTGGCGCACGCTGAGGGGCCGGCGCTGTTCTCGGGCGACACGCTGTTCAACGCCGGTGTCGGTCACTGCCGCGGCGGCGGCGACCCCGAGCTCCTGTTCAAGACCTGCGCGCAGCAGCTCGCGCGCCTCCCGACGAGCACGCGCATCTACCCCGGCCACGACTACCTGCTCAACAACCTGCGCTTCACGCGCCACGTCGAAACCAACAACCAGGCGGCCGCGGACTGGCTGGCGCGCTCAGAAAAGGTGCCGCCTGAAGAGCAGGCGGTGCTGACGCTCGCGCAGGAATTCACGGTCAACAGCTTCTTCCGGTTGGCCGAGCCAGGCCTGATCGACACCCTCCGCCAGCGTGTGCCCACGCTCCCGGCCAGGCCCACGCCGCGCGAGGTGTTCCTGGCCTTGCGCGAGCTGCGCAACAGCTGGTAATCGGCGCGTTTTACGGCTCGTTTGCGGCCCATTAGGTAGCCGCCCGGGGCGAGCGCCTCCGGGGTAGAATTTGCGGCCCCAAAGCCGGTCTAATCCGATGGATGTCTCGCCCATACTCAGCCCCCTGAACGACCCCCAGCGCGCCGCGGTCACCGCGCCGCTGGGCGCGACGCTGGTGCTGGCTGGCGCGGGCAGCGGCAAGACCCGGGTGCTGATCCATCGTATCGCCTGGCTGATCCAGGCGGAAGGCGCGACACCCCACGGGATTCTCGCCGTCACCTTCACCAACAAGGCCGCCGCGGAGATGCGCGCGCGGGTCGAATCGCTCCTGGGCACCTCCGGGGGAGCCATGTGGCTGGGCACCTTCCATGGCCTCGCGCACCGTTTGTTGCGCCTGCACTGGCGCGAAGCGGGCCTGCCGCAGAGCTTCCAGATCCTCGACAGCGAAGACCAGCTGCGGCTCGTCAAGAAAGTAGTTAAGGCGCTCGAACTCGACGAGACCCGCTTCGTGCCGCGCGAAGTGCAGTACTTCATCAACAAGCACAAGGACGAAGGCCGGCGTCCGGCCCAGCTCAAGGACGGCGGCGATCCGACCGAGCGCACGCTGATCCGCCTGTACATCGAGTACGAGCAGACCTGCGCGCGCATGGGTGCGGTGGATTTCGCCGAGCTGTTGCTGCGCGCCTTCGAGCTGTGGCGTGACCGTCCGCAGTTGTTGCAGCATTACCGTTCACGCTTCCAGCACGTGCTGGTCGACGAGTTCCAGGACACCAATTCGATCCAGTACGCGTGGATCCGGCTGCTGGTGGGCACCACTGGTTTCCCGTTCGTTGTGGGAGATGACGACCAGTCCATATACCGGTGGCGAGGCGCGCGCGTCGAGAATCTGCAGAAGTTCCGCAGCGATTTTCCGCAGGCGCAGTTGTTCAAGCTAGAGCAGAACTACCGCTCGAGCGCGGCCATCCTCGAGGCCGCGAACGCGCTGATTGCGAACAACTCCGCGCGCCTTGGCAAAGAGCTGTGGACCAGCGGCGCGCGCGGCGAGCCGGTGCGCGTGTACTGCGCCTACAACGAGCGCGACGAAGCCGAGTTCGTACTCGGACGCATTCAGCAGTGGATCGCCGGCGGTGGGCTGCGGCGCGAGTGCGCGATCCTGTACCGCTCGAACGCGCAATCGCGCGTGTTCGAGGAGACGCTGATCCAGGCGCGCATTCCCTACCGCGTGTACGGGGGCCTCAGGTTCTTCGAGCGCGCCGAGATCAAGGATGCGCTTGCGTATATTCGCCTGATCGCCAACCGCGACGACGATGGTTCCTTCGAGCGGATCGTCAACCTGCCGGTGCGCGGCATCGGCGCCCGCACGCTCGATGTGCTGCGCGAGGCGGCGAAGGGCGCGGGCAGCTCGCTATGGCGCGCCGCCGGCACCTTGTTGGCCGCCGCCGGTGATCGGGCCACTGCCGGGCGCGGTGCGGCGGCGCTGCACGGGTTCCTGGCGCTGATCGAGCGGCTGGGACGCGACATCGAGGGCATGCCACTGCATGAACAGGTCGATCACGTCATCAACAACAGCGGCCTGATCGAGCATTTCCGCAAGGACAAGGCCGACCGCGGCGAGGCGCGCATCGAGAACCTCGCCGAGCTCGTCAGCGCCGCGCGCGGCTACGAGCCCGAGGGCGAAGACCTGCCGCCCCTGCAGAGTTTCCTCGCGCATGCCGTGCTCGAGTCCGGCGAGACGCAGGGCAGCGAGTGGGACGACTGCGTGCAGATGATGACGCTGCACACCGCCAAGGGCCTGGAATTCCCGGTGGTGTTCCTGTGCGGCATGGAAGACGGGCTGTTCCCGCACCAACGCTCGATCAACGAGCTCGCCAGCCTCGAAGAGGAGCGCCGGCTCTGTTATGTCGGCATCACGCGCGCGATGCGCCAACTTTACCTCTGCTACGCCGAGCAGCGCCGGCTGCATGGCGTCGACAGCTACAACGTCGCCTCGCGCTTCATCCAGGAACTGCCGCCCGGCCTGCTCGAGGAGGTGCGGCCGCGCATCCAGCTCACCCGCCACGGCTACGCCGCGCCGGCTTCCGGCCGGCGCGCAGGCGTCGGCGAGGCCGCCGGCATGTTCCGTAACCCGGTCGAGACCACACCGGGCGGCATGCGGCTGGGCACCCGGGTGCGCCACGGCAAGTTCGGCGAAGGCGTGGTGCTGAACCTCGAGGGCCAGGGACCGCATGCCCGCGTCCATGTTAATTTCGAGCAGCAGGGCGCCAAATGGCTGATGCTCAGCGTCGCGCGACTGGAACCGGTGTAGGGATCCTGGGGCCGGCAACACTCATGGTGCAACGATGAAGATCCTGATTCTGGGCGCCGGCCAGGTGGGCCGCACCGCCGCACAGAGCCTGGCGGGCGAGTCGGCCAACGAAGTCACGGTGGTCGACATCAACGAGCAGGTGCTGCGCGACCTGCAGGACCGCATCGACATCCGCGCCGTGGCGGGCAACGCATCCTACCCCTCGGTACTCGAATCAGCCGGCATTGCCGACACCGACATCCTGATCGCGCTGACCAACAGCGACGAGGTCAACATCGTCGCCTGCCAGATCGCGCAGCTCCTGTACCGCACGCCGACCCGCATCGCGCGCATCCGCGCCGCCGAATACACCTCGCGCCCGCAACTGTTCGCCGAGGGTGGTCTCGCGGTCGACGTATGGATCAGCCCAGAGGAGCTGGTCACGGACTACATCGCGCACCTGCTCTCCAACCCCGGCGCGCTGCAGGTCGTGGACTTCGCTGACGGCCGCGTGCAGCTCGCCGGTGTGCGCGCGCGGCCCGAGGGCCTGCTGGTCGGCAAGCCCCTGCGCACGCTGCGCGAGCACCTGCCCGAGACCGACATCCGCGTCGCGGCCATCTACCGCGACGGGCGCCTCTTGCCGCCCGCCGGTGACACCGTAATCGCCGAGGGCGACGAGATCTTCTTCATCGCCGCGCGCGATGACCTCACCAAGATGCTGGCGGAACTGCGCCGGCGGCTGCCGAAGGTGCGCAAGCTCGTAATTGCCGGCGCCGGCAATATCGGGCTGCGGCTCGCGCGCACGCTCGAGAACAGCCACCAGATCAAGCTCATCGAACGCGATCCGCGCCGTGCACGCCGCGCTTCGGAGCTGTTGCAGAATGCCATCGTGCTGCAGGGCGATGCCGCCGATGAAGAACTGATGATCGAGGAAAACGTCGACAGCGCGGACGTGTTCGCGGCACTGACGAACTCCGACGAAGCGAACGTCATGGCCGCGATGCTCGCCAAGCGCCTCGGCGCGAGCCGCGTGATGGCGCTGGTCAGTCGCCCCGCTTACGAAGAGCTGATGGAGAACCGCAACATCGACGTGGTGATCTCGCCGCAGACCATCACCATCGGCTCGCTGCTGGCGCATGTGCGCCGCGGCGACGTCGTGCGCGTGCACTCCCTGCGCCGCGGCATCGCCGAGGCCATCGAAGTCGTGGTGCACGGCACCGCCGAGCGCTCGCGGGTCATCGGCCGCCGCATCGAGGAAGTCGAGCTGCCGCAGGGCGCCAGCGTCGTGGCCATCTCCCGCGGCGAAGAGGTGATCATGGCCCATCACGACACGCTGATCGAGAACGAGGATCACCTGATCGTGTTCGTGGCCGACCGGCGGCACGTCGAGGCAGTCGAGCGCCTGTTCCAGGGCGAGCAGTAGGAACCACGGCCGATGCGCTCGCTCCTAGGCGTCGTACACCTGCTCGGTTCGGTGTTGTCGCTGTTCTCGATCCTGTTCCTCGTGCCAATGGCGATAGCGCTCCTGTATCACGAAGCTGCGTTCAGCGCTTTCCTGATCAGCGCCACCCTGACACTGGTGGCAGGCCTCGCCATCCGCACGCTCACGCTACGTTTCCGCACCGAACTGAAGGCGCGCGACGGCTACCTGCTGGTGACGCTGACCTGGGTGGCCCTGGCGTCGCTGGCGACCGTGCCGCTGCTCATGCTGCTGCCCGGCCTGTCGTTCACGCACGCCTTCTTCGAGACCATGTCGGGCCTGTCGACCACCGGCGCGACGGTGCTCTCTGGCCTCGACACGCTGCCGCGCTCGGTCGTGATCTGGCGCCACGCGCTCAGCTGGCTGGGCGGCATGGGCATCATCGTCATGGCGGTGGCGATCCTGCCGCTGCTGGGGATCGGCGGCATGCAGATGTACCGCGCCGACACGCCCGGTCGCGCCAAGGACGCCAGGCTCGCGCCGCGCATCGCGCAGACCGCGCAACTGCTGTGGCTGGTGTACGCCGGGCTGACCGCGCTGTGCGCGTTGTGCCTGCGCGGCGCCGGCATGGGCTGGTTCGACTCCGTCTGCCATGCCTTCTCGGCGCTGTCGCTGGGTGGCTTTTCCACCCACGACGCCAACATCGCGTATTTCAACTCGCCGCTGATCGAGGCCGTGCTGGCGGTGTTCATGCTGCTTGCAGCCATGAACTTCGCCACGCATTTCATGGCCGTGAGCAAGGGCGAGGCCGGCACCTACAGCCGCGATCCGGAAGCGAAGTGGCTGGTGCTGTGGATCGCTTTCAGCTGTCTGGGCGTGAGCATTCACGTGTGGCTGAACCACGTCTATCCCGACTACGCCACGACGCTGCGCTACGTGTCCTTCAACCTCGTGTCGATCGCCACCGGCGGCGGCCTGTACAGCGCCGACTACGGCCGCTGGCCGGTGTTCGCGCCGATGTGGATGCTGTTCCTCAGCTGCCTGTGCGCCAGCAGCGGTTCCCCGGGCGGGGGCATCAAGGTGTTTCGCGCACTGGTGCTGCTCAAGCAATCCGCGCGCGAGATGTTCTCGCTGGTGCATCCGCAAGCGGTTGCGCCGCTCAAGATCGCCGGCCAATTGGTCTCCAACCGCGTGGTGTTCTCGGTGCTGGCCTTCATCTTCCTGTACTTCATCACCATCGTCGCGCTGACCTTCGCGCTGCTGCTCTCGGGGCTCGATTTCCTCTCGGCGGTCAGCGCGATCATCGCCAGCATCAACAACGTCGGCCCGGGCCTGGGCGCGGTCGGCCCCGGCAACACCTACGGGCACCTCAACGACTTCCAGCTGTGGATGTGCACGACCGCCATGTTCCTGGGGCGCGTCGAGATCTTCACGGTAGTCATCCTGTTCACGCCGGCGTTCTGGCGTAAATGATGGGTCGCCCGCGGGTACGCTGGGTCATCTTCGCGTACCTGTTCGGCTTCTCATTCATCGCTTACCTGCAGCGCACCAGCTTCAGCGTCGCGGCGGTGCAGATGATGCCGGAGCTGGGCCTGTCGCAGGTCAGGTTCGGCTCACTGCTGACGGCATTTCTGGCCGCCTACACACTCATGCAATTGCCCGGCGGCATCTGGGGGGAATGGCTGGGCGCGCGCGCCGCACTGGTGATCACCGGACTGTTGGGCTTCGCGGCCACCGTGATGACGCCGCTGGCGCCGCTGCTGCTCAGCGGCGCGGCGCTGTTCGCGCTGCTGGTGCTGACGCGCGTGCTGCTCGGGATATCGCAAGCGCCGTTCTTCCCGCTGTCGACCGGGGTCATCGAGACTTGGTTTCCCGCCGGCCGGTGGGCCTATGCCAACGGCCTGCAGGTTGCGGGGCTGCATTTCGGCTCCGCGGCCGGCGCGCCGCTGATCGCGATCCTGATGCAGGCCTACGGCTGGAAGGACGCGCTGCTGTGGACCAGCTTCCCGACCCTGGCCCTGGTCGTACTGTGGGCCTGGTACGGCCGCAACAGCCCGGCCGAACACAGCTCGGTGAGCGCCGCCGAACTCGAGGAACTGCGCGCCAATCCCGCGCACCCGGCAACCCACCCCGTGACACGGGCAGATCTGCTGCGCGTGCTGGGCAATCGCGATGTGCTGTGGTTGACGGTGTCGTACACCGCCATGAACTACGTGTTCTACCTGCTCACTTCCTGGTGCTTTCTGTACCTCGTCCAGGAGCGGCATCTGTCGGTGCTGGAGAGCGGCTGGCTCGCGACGCTGCCGTTCATTGCCGCCGGGATCGGCGCCGGGAGCGGGGGGATGTTGTCAGACTGGCTGGCGGCACGCTTTGGACAGCGCTTCGGCTACCGTGCCCTACCACTGGTGTCGCTGCCCCTGGCTGGTCTGTTGTTGATAGTCGGCGTCGAGTCGAGCAGCGCTTACCTCGCGATCGCGGCACTGTCCCTGGCCTTTGCCGCCGTCGAGGTAACCGAAGGCGCTTATGGTGCCGCGGCCACTGCCGTAGCGGGTGAACACACGATGGCCGCATTTGGTGTCGTCAATACCGGCGGCAATCTCGGGGGCGTGATCGGCACGCCACTGGTCGCCTGGCTCTCTTCCCAGCATGCCTGGACGGCCGCGTTCCTGACTGGCACGGTGGCCGCCATCGCCAGCGGCATCATGTGGCTGCGGATCGACAGCAGCCGCTCGCTGAGCGCCGGCCAGGTCATTGCCGCTGGCCATTGAGCACAGGACAACGAACGATGGACAGGCGCGAATTGCTGGGTCTGGGGGTCTCGATCGGCGCCTTCGCCGCCACCGCCAGGGTCGTGGCGAGCGAGGCGCAGTCGGTGACAGCGGCTGGTCCCTACTCGCGCTGCTTCGAGCAGCTCGACCAATATGTCGCGCAGTACCTGCGCGACATGAACGCGCCCGGACTCACGCTCTCGCTTGCGGATGCTAACGGCGTGCAACGGGTCTGCGCCTACGGGGTTGAGGACTTAGGGCGCCGAACTTTGCTCAGCGCAGAGAAACTTTTTCACATTGGCTCGATCAGCAAATCATTCCTCGCGCTGTGCCTGCTGCAGTTGCGTGACGAGGGCCGCTTCGACCCGCACCGCCCGATCAACGCATACCTGCCCTGGCTGCGCTTCGACGGGTTCGATCGGCCGATCACTGCCCACGACCTGATGACGCACTCGGCCGCGCTACCCGATGGTCCGCTGTACCCGGCGGACCCGGCGTTTCGCCATAGGGCGACGGCCGCGCCCGGCAGCTTCTTTCATTACTGCAATATGGGCTGGTCGGCGCTCGGCACACTCGTGGAACAAATCGATGGCCAGCCGCTGGCGGCCGTGCTGCGCACACGGATTTTTACGCCGCTCGGCATGGCAGAGACAGAAGGCGCGCTCAGCCTCGACCTGGCAGAGCGCATGGCGATGAGCTACCAGCCAATCTGCAGCGACCGCCCGTATCCTCGCCACGGCGCGCTGGTCCAGAGCGCGCTCATCGCCTTGACGCAGGCTGCCGGTTGCATCGCATCGACCGCGCGCGACATGGGCCGCTACCTGCAGCTGCTCATCAACCGCGGCGAGCTCAGGCGCGACGAACACGCGGGGCAGCGCCTCGTATCGCAGGAGGGCTTCGCGCTGTTCACCCATCCGCACATCGCGGCGGATGAATTCGGGCCCGGCTCGGCGTACGGCTATGCGCTGGCCGTCGACCAGCTCGACGGTCACACGCGACTCAAGCACACGGGCGGCATGGTCTCGTTCGCTTCAGCGCTGCAGGTCGATCTCGATGCGGGCGTGGGCGCGTTCGCCTCGATCAATGCGATGCAGGGCTATCGCCCGACACCCGTGACGGAATACGCGCTGCGACTCATGCGCGCTTGCCGCGAAGGCGCGGCTCTGCCGCCCCTACCAGCAGCAATGCCGGCCATCAAGATTGCCGGTGCCACTGACTATGCTGGCATCTACACAGGTAGCGGCGGCCGGCAACTGAAGATCATCGCCGAAGGCGATCGCCTGTACCTCGAGCATCGCAACGCGCGGGTACCGCTCGAATCCGCCATCGATCCCGATTACGCCTTCGTCGTGCAGCACGAAGACTACGCTCACTACGCGCTGCTGTTCACGCGCGGCGGCGCCGACGGCAAAGGCCCGGTCACGGAAGCCAGCTGGGGCGAGGACTGGTACGCCGCGCCGGCCTACCAGGGTCCGCGCGAATTCACCGCGCCCGCTGAATGGTCGGGTTACACCGGTCACTACCGCAACGAAGACCCCTGGATCGGCAGCGTGCGCGTGGTGTCACGTCGCGGCAAACTGTGGGTGAACGGCGTGACTCCGCTCGAACCTGCAGCTGAGAACCGTTTCTACCTGCGCGACGAGCCGGCCAGCCCCGAGTGGTTGAGCTTTTCGGACTTTGCGAACGGGCGCGCCAGGCTGCTGCATTTCTCGGGCAACGTGCTGCAACGTGTCTGACGCCGCGCAACAGGTTGAGCAGCGCAGCGCCGAGCTCAAGAAGGAGCTCCGGCTCGCCGATCTCGTCAGCATCCAGATCCTGAACGTCATCGCCTTCACCTGGATCGGCACGGCCGCACAGTTGGGCCCTGCGCACCTGGTGTTCTGGCTGCTGGCGGTCATGCTGTTCTACATCCCCTCGGGCATCGTCGTCGCGCACCTCGCCCGGGAAATGCCGCTGGAGGGCGGGCTGTATCAATGGGCCAAACTGCGCTTTGGGCCACTGGCCGGGTTCCTGGTCGCGATGAACATCTGGCTCAACTGCGCCTTTTTGTTCCCGACACTGAGCCTCGCGATCCTCCAGATGGCCGCGTATGCGCTGGGACCACAGGCCGCCTGGATCGCTGCAGACAAGCTCATGATCCTGGCCTTAAGCTTTGTGATCACCTGCGGTCTGGCGCTGGTGGCCTGGCGCGGCCTCACGATCGGCCGGTGGGTCAACAACGTTGGCGGGCTCGGCTTCGTGCTGCTGTTCGTCGCCGTGATACTGGCAGCGCTGCCGCGCTGGTTTGGCGGCAGCGCCACGACGGCGCCGGTCTCGCTGGCGCTGCCTGCCCTTTCGCTCATGAACCTGAACCTGCTGGGCAAGATGAGCTTTGGCGCACTGTGCGGGGTCGACGCTGTGGCGATTTTCGCCGGCGAATGCCGCAGCGCAGATACCTCGAAGCTCATCCGCCGCTCCATCTGGGCGTCGGCACCGTTGATCGGACTCATGATGATACTGGGGACTGCGAGCGTACTGGCGTATTCGCGCCCCGACACCGTCGACCTGATCGCACCCGGCATTCAGGTGCTGAACATCAGCTTTCCGCGGCTGATAGCCATAGCAGTCGCGATACTGATCGTGGCCACCCTGGCGCAGAAGTCGCTTTATTTCAGCATCATGATCCGCATGCCGATGGTCGCCGGCTGGGATCACCTGCTGCCGCCGTGGTTCAGCCGCCTCGATGAGCGTTACCGCACTCCGGTCGGCTCGGTATTATTCGCGAGCGCGGTCATCATGGTGCTCACGCTCACGGCCATAACCGGGGCGGGCAACCAGGAGTCGTACCAGTTGCTGCTCAACGCATCGTTGCTGTGTTTCGCCGGCGCGTATCTGGTGATGTTTGCGATTCCGCTCGTGGCGCGCGGTGAAAAACCCGGCTGGGGAGTGCGCGTGGCCGCGGCTTCCGGATTCGTGATGACGCTGCTGTTCGTTGTGTTATCCGTGTTTCCGATCGTCAAGGTGGACAATGCCGGGCTGTTTGCGGCGAAGCTGATCGCCGTCATCGGCGGGCTGCAGTGCGCCGGTGCGCTGTACTACTGGCGGGCCCGGCGCACTTTTGCCGCGCGCCAACCGCCCGCGGCAGCAGGGTGAGTCGATGACATTCCACGCCGATCGACATGTGCATATTTTGATTATTGGCGGCGGCGCCATCGGCACCGCGCTCGCATACCACCTCGCCCGCGCCGGCCGGAAAGACGTGTTGCTGGTCGAGAAGGCGCAGCTCACACACGGTTGCACCTGGCACGCCGCCGGACTCGTTGGCCAGCTGCGCGGCAAGAAGAACCTGACGCGACTGATGCAGAACTCGGTCGCCGTGTTCGACCGGCTGGAGGAGGAAACCGGCCAGGCGATCTCGTGGAAGAAGGTGGGGAGCCTCCGCCTCGCGGGCAGCAAGTCACGCTGGAGCGAGATCCGCCGCTCGATGGGCCAGGCGAAGAGCTTCGGCGTCGATTGCCATGCGCTGTCCGCGGCCGAGGCGAAGAACCGCTTCCCGTTCATCAGCACCGCGGGGCTAGAGGGCGCGGCCTTCATTCCGGGCGATGGCTACATCGATCCCTATTCGCTGACGATGGCCTATGCCAAGGGCGCGCGCGCCTACGGCGCGAAAATCGAACAGGGCGTGTGCGTGGATAGCATCGCGCTCGACGGGCGCCGCGCCGTGGGCGTGGTCACCAACACCGGCACGATCGGCTGCGACATCCTGGTGAACTGCGCCGGCCTGTGGGCGAAGCGCGTCGGCCGCATGGCCGGTGTTGATCTGGCCACCAGCGTGGTCGAGCACCAGTACTTTCTGACCGAGAAGAAACTGAGCTTCGAGGCCGGCCTCACCACTGTCCGCGACCCGGACAACAATTTCTACCTCAAGCCCGACACCGGCTCGTTTGCGATCGGCGGTTGGGAAGACGGCACGAGCGGTTTCCACCGCGGCATGCCGCCCTTTTCCTTCGCACGCGAGCTGCTGCCGCCCAACATGGACCGGCTCGAGCTGTTCGCGCTGCCCGCCGCGACGCGGCTGCCGGTGCTGAACGAGATCGGCATCCAGACCGTGATCAACGGACCGATTCCGGTATCCGCCGATGGCGAGCCGCTCATTGGCCTCGCCCCTGGCCTCGACAATTTCTACCTGGCCTGCGGCTTCACGGCCGGCATTGCCGCCTCGGGCGGCGCAGGCCTCGCGCTCGCGAACCTGATCCTGCACGGCGACGCCGGCATGGACCTGTGGCCCTTCGACGTGCGCCGCTTTTCCAGCGTGCAGGCGCAACCGCGCTATCTCGAGAAGCGCGCCATCGAGGCCTACGGCGCCTACTACAAGATCCATTGGCCGCTCGAAGAAGCGCAGGCCGCGCGCAACCTGCGACTCTCGCCCTTGCACGAACCGCTGCGGCGCGCCGGCGCGGTGTTCGGCACGAAGGCGGGCTGGGAGCGTCCCAACTGGTTTGCGCCCTCCGGCACGCAAGCGCGCGACGCACCCTCCTTCGAGGGCAAGCCCAACTGGTTCCAGCCGGTAGCCGCGGAGCTCGCCGCGATTCGCCAGCGCGCCGCGCTGATCGACCAGAGCTCCTTCGCCAAGTTTGAGATCACTGGGACCGACGCCACAGCAAGCCTGCAGCGCATTGCAGCCAACGACCTCAGTGGACCAGCCGGCAAGGCGGTGTATACGCAGCTCTGCAATGCGCGCGGCGGCATCGAGGCCGACGTGACGCTGATTCATGCCGAGCCGGATCATTTCTATCTCGTCACCGGCGCGGGCTTCGGCGTGCGCGACTCGGGCTGGGTGGCGCAGCACCTGAGCGCGGGCGTGACGATCCGCGAAGTCACCGACAGCCTGGCGACGCTGAACCTGTGCGGGCCAATGGCGCGTGACATCCTGCAATCCGCCAGCGATGACAATCTTTCAAGCGAGTCTTTCCCGTTTCTCAGCGCGCGGCGGATTGACGTCGCCGATACCAGCGCGCTCGCCGTGCGCATCGGCTACGTCGGCGAGCTGGGCTACGAACTCTATATACCGCAGGAGAATGCGGCGGGCGTGTACCAGGCGCTGTGGGAGGCAGGCCAGCCCTACGGCATCGCCAACGCCGGTTATCGCGCCATCGATTCCGCCCGCCTGGAAAAGGGCTACCTATACTGGTCCGGCGATATTTCGCCCGACTACAACCCCTACGAGGCGGGACTCGGCTTCTGCGTGGCGCTCGGCAAAGGCGACTTCATCGGCCGCGCGGCGCTGCTGACCGCCAAGAGCGAGGGCGTGACGCGCAAGCTCTGCTCGTTCACGGTCGAGGGCTACGCGCCCTTCCACGGCGGCGAAGCGATCCTCCACGATGGCGAGGTCGTCGCTTCGACCACGAGCGCCGGCTACGGGCATACGCTGGGCAAGACCATTGCCTTCGGCTACCTGCCCGCAGCAACCGCCGGTGAGACCTCATTCAGCATCGAGGCTTTTGGCCAGGCTTACGCTGCGACCCGCGGCCCGCGTTGCCTCTACGACCCGAAGATGGAGCGGCTCCGGGCATGAGTGCCGCTGAAAGCACGAGCACCAACGATCACGGCCTCGTGCTGGCGCGGCAGATCCTCGATGGCCTCGCCCTGTTCGCACCGGCCGATCGCAGCCAGCTCGCGCTGACGCGGCTGGGTGGCCTCACCAACCTGGTGTTCCGCATCGACGCTGGAGCGCAGCACTACGTGCTGCGCGTGCCCGGCAAGGGCACTGAGGAATACATCAATCGCAGCCACGAGGCGCAGGCAGCGCGCGAGACGGCGCGGGTGCAGGTCAGCCCTGCGGTTTTGCACTTTGACACCGTCACCGGCGTGATGGTGACTCGGCTGGTCGAGAACGCGGTGACCATGACGCCGGATAATTTTCGCACAATCGCGCGCGCGCCGGCGCGCGCGGGCGAGGTGCTGCGGAAGCTCCACAGTTCTGACGCCGTGTTCAACTTTCGCTTCGAGCTGTTCGCGATGATCGACGATTACCTGAAGGTACTGGCGGGCAAGGAAACTATGCTGCCTTTGGGGTACCACGACGTAGTGGAGGAAGCCAGCGTGGTGCGTGCCGCGCTCGCGGCACACGCGCTGCCGAGCGTGGCCTGTCATTGCGACCCCTTGTGCGAGAACTTCCTCGACACCGGCGAGCGCATGTGGCTGGTCGACTGGGAATACTCCGGCATGAACGACCCACTTTGGGACCTGGGCGACCTGTCGGTCGAGGGCAGGTTCGATGCCGCACAGGACGAGCAGATGATCCGCGCCTACTTCGGTGGCGAGGCACGCCCCGCCGATCGTGGGCGCATTGTCATCTACAAGGCGATGTGCGACCTGCTGTGGACGCTGTGGGGCCTGATCCAGCACGCCAACCACAATCCGCTTGACGACTTCTGGGATTACTCGATCGGTCGATTCGAGCGCTGCAAGCAGCTGATGGCAACGTCGGAGTTTCGCCGCCACGTTACTCGCGTGCAAAGAGGCTGAGCGCGCGCTGGCGACCGGCGCTAACGTCCGGCCTTGAAGCGCGTCCACATGCGCGTCAGCTCGCGGGTGTAGGCCTGCGAGCGCGGCAGGTCCGGCACCAGCCGCGCCCGCGCCTCTGCCGTCGGATAGATATTGTGATCATTGTAGAGCGAGCGCCCGATGAGCGAATAGGCGGCCGCGTTCGCAGTCGCGTAGCGCAGGAAGTTGGCGTTCCTGGCGGCCACGTCCGCGCGCAGCATGTAGTCGATGAACAGGTGCGCGCCGCGCGGATGCGCCGCATCAGCCGGGATCGCGAGGTAATCGAAATACATCATCGCGCCCTCGCGCGGAATGCTGTAGCGGATGACATGGCCGTTTGCCGCTTCGTGCGCCCGCGTCGCCGCCTGCCCGACGTCGCCGCTCCAGCCGAACACGAGGCAGATGTCGCCGTTGGCGAGATCCTCGATGTACTTCGTGGCATCGATGGTGCGCACGTAGGGACGTATGGCCATCAACACCCGTTCCGCCGCAGCGAGATCCTCGGGCCGCTCGCTGTTGGGCTGGCGACCGAGATACAGCAGCACTGTGTTCACGGCTTCATCGGGCGCGTCGATGAAAGTGATGCCGCACGTCTGGAAGTGCCGGATCACCGCGGGATCGAACAGCATGCGCAGGCTGTCCACCGGCGCGTCCGGCATCGCGGCAGCGACTATCGCCACGTTGTAGCCCACGCCCGATGTGCTCAGCAGGTAGTGGGCGCCGTGTTCGTGGCCTGGGTCGAAGGGCTCGCTCTGCCGCAATATCTCTGCATCGATGTTGCGCAGGTTCGGCAGCAGTGACTTGTCGAGCTTCATGAACACGCCGGCCGGTATCTCGCGCGCCATGAACGCGCCGGTCGGCACCACCACGTCGTAACCAGTCTTGCCGGTCAGCAGCTTGGTTTCGAGTATCGCGTTGGAATCGTAGACGTCGTAGTTGACCTTGATGCCGTATTCCCGCTCGAAGGCACGCACCAGCTCGGGAGCGATGTAGTCCGACCAGTTGTAGACGTTCAGTACTTTTTCTTCGGGCTCTGCGGAGCCAGCCGCACTGTCAGCTGCATGGCCCGCTGCCTGGCGCGCACCGCAGCCGGCCAATGCCACGACCGCGACCGCGGCTGCGGCTGCGGCTGCGGCGCCCAGCGCATCCAGGCTGAATTGTGGCCGCTTCGACAGCGCTCAATCCTTGCTCGGTGAGTGGCTGCCGCGCGCGTCACGCATGCGCTCCACCAGCTCGAACAGGGCCATGCCCCAGCCGACGCCGAAGGCGAGGCTGCCGAACAGGCAGCGCAAATCGAATTTTCTGCGCGCTGGATCCGGCATCGGCGCGCCGATCACCTTGGCAGGGTTGACCATGCCCGAGATCATCAGGCCCAGCCCAAACACCAATCCGCTCAGCAATGATGCGAGTGCGTACATGCGCTGGGCTCAGGCGTTGATCACGTGACGCATGAGAGACACGGCCACGACGCCCGCGGCCATGAACGCCAGCGTCGCGAACAGCGAGCGCAGCGACAGCCGCGAGATGCCGCACACACCGTGCCCGCTGGTGCAGCCACCGGCATAGCGCGTACCGACACCGACCAGCAGGCCCGCCACGATCAGCAACGGATAGCCGGCATCAATCCTCACCGCAGGAAATTTTGCGAACGCGGTGTAGACCAGCGGCGCGCCGATCAGGCCGGCGAGGAACGCCGCGCGCCATGAGATATCGCCACTGGATGGGCGCAACAATCCGCCGACGATGCCACTGATGCCGGCGATGCGGCCGTTCAGCAGCACCAGCAGCGCTGCGGCGATACCGATAAGCAAGCCGCCGACGAGCGCGCTGCCCGGCGTGAATGAGGCCCAGTCGATCATGTGCATGCTTCCATGATCGTTCAGTTTTTCTGATGTGTCATTCAGGTATCGCGTTCGCTGTTGTGAGGCCGCCCGCGCACACTTGCCATCACTGAAAGGAACCCTGTGCAACGTGCAACTTCTACAGCGTTGGCGGGTTCACTGGATACAGAGTCTTCAACCCGATTTGACAGGAGAAATATCATGAACACGCATAAGAGCCTGGGTTTCCTCGCCGCGGTACTCGTGACGGTAGTCCAGATCGCGATTTTCGCCGCCTCGACGACTTCAATCGTAGCCTGAACGACAGCCATGAAGGTCCCGACCATGAAAGTCCCGCGATCGAAGTCCACCCTGATGCCCAGTGGCGCCGCGCGCCTCTGGTCGTCATGGGTGTTGCGGGACTTGCAGCGTCGGGTCGCCGCGGCCCGGCTGGGCGTAAGCTCATCCGCGGCCGCTCAATGATGAATGTAGTTTTCCAGCTGCTCGATCGTCTGCGCCTGTTCGGCGAGCACCGCCCGAACCAGATCGCCGATCGAGAGCATTCCTAGCACGCGCCCGCCCTCGACCACCGGCAGGTGGCGCACGCGGCGATCGGTCATGATCTGCATGCACTGCTGCGTACTCTGGCCCGGCTCGACGGTGATCACCTCGGCCGTCATGATCTGCTTCACCGGCGTGTCGCTCGACGAGCGCCCCTTCAGGATCACCTTGCGGGCATAGTCGCGCTCCGAAACGATGCCGGCGAGCTTGTCGCCCTGCATCACCAGCAGCGCGCCGACACTGTGTTCCGCCATTGCCCGAATTGCCTCGAGCACGGGCGCGTCCGGGGTGACGCTGTAGATGCTCCGCGGCTTCTGGCCCAGCAATTGCGCTACCGTTGCCATCGCTCCCTCCTCGACACCAGGTCTTGCCTAGGTCGGTTCGACGATCAGCACGACTCCCTCAACCGACGTGACCCGTACCGGCGTGCCAGCCGGCAGGTCCGGCCCGCGGACTTTCCAGAAACCATCGCCCACGCGCGCCTTGCCCGAGCCCTGCACGATCGGCTCGCTGAGCACGCACACCTCACCGATGTATTGGGCCGAACGTTGGTTCAGCCGCGGCAACGTGGAAGTCTCGGGGTGTTCACGCTTCCAGTAACGCCAGGCGGCCAGCGCACTCAGCGACAGCGCGCCGAACAGCACCAGCTGCAGCTGCCAGTTGAGCGGGATCACCAGCAGCAGTGCGCCGACCACGGCCGCCGCGGCCGCGAACCAGATGGCCACTGCGCCCGGCATCAGCGCCTCGACGATGCCCAGCAACGCCGCGGCAATCCACCAATGCCACCACTGCAGACCGGATGCAAAGTCGATCATCGCTTGCTCCACTAGCGCGTTACCACGGGCGCCCTGATGGCGTCCCTGGCCAGCTCGGCGATGCCGCCAACCGAAGCCAGCAGTCCCGTGGCCTCCACCGGCATGAAGTACACCTTCTGGTTGGGCGAGGTTGCAAAGGCCTTCAGGGCCTCGACGTATTTCTGCGCGACGAAATAATTGAGCGCCTGCACGTTGCCCTTGCCGATGGCGTCCGAGACCATCGTAGTGGCCTTGGCTTCCGCCTCGGCGGTGCGCTCGCGCGCCTCGGCGGCGCGGAACGCGGCTTCCTTGGCGCCTTCGGCCGACAGCACGGCCGCCTGCTTCTCGCCCTCGGCCTTGAGGATCGCCGCCTGCCGAAAGCCCTCGGCCTCGAGGATGTTCGCGCGCTTGTCGCGCTCGGCCTTCATCTGGCGGCCCATCGAATCGATCAGGTCCTGCGGCGGCTGGATGTCCTTGATCTCGATGCGCGTGACTTTGATGCCCCAGGGCATGGTCGCGTCGTCGACCACGCGCAGCAGCCGGTGGTTGATGTCATCGCGCTTGGACAGCGTCTCGTCGAGGTCCATCGCGCCCACCACGGTGCGGATGTTGGTCATCGTCAGGTTCACGGTCGCGAGCCTCAGGTTGTCGACTTCGTAGGCCGCCTTGGCGGCATCCTGCACCTGGTAGAACACCACGGCATCGACGCCCACCATGGCGTTGTCCTTGGTGATGACTTCCTGGCGTGCCACGTCGAGCACCTGCTCCATCATGTTCATGCGCCGGCCGACGCGTTCGAAGAAGGGTGTAATCAGGTGGAAGCCCGGCTCCATTGTCTTCTTGAACTTGCCGAATCGCTCGAGCGTGTACTGGTAGCCCTGTGGCACCGTCAGCCAGGCCTTGGACACGAACACCAGCACCGCGATCACGATCGCGATGGGCACGAAATTGATATTAAACCCCAACATTTGACGTACTCCGGCAGCAGGGGCTGCAGCCGGTGAGCATACACCCGCCGGCTGGGGGCGGCGTAAGGCGCCGCCAGTGCAGGGAGTATTAAGCGCTCAGGCGCCGTTTCTTAAGGTGCACCAGCAGGATGGAGACGGCGACCGGCGTCACGCCCGGCACACGCGCGGCCTGCCCGAGCGTGGCGGGGCGGATTGCCACGAGCTTTTGCCGCACTTCGTTCGACAGCCCGGCGAGCGCTCGGTAATCGAGGTCCGGCGGCAGCGGAGTGAGTTCGTTGCGCCGGGCACGCTCAATCTCTTCCTGCGCGCGTTCGATATAGCCGCTGTAGCGGGCGCGCACTTCGAGCGCTGTGCGCAACTGCGGAGCAAGGCGATCGTCGTCCGCGAAGTCGGCCGCGGTATAGGTGGCCTCGGATGCTTCTGGACCGAGCAGCTCCTGCACGTCGTCGTAGCCGACGCCCGGGCGGCGCAGCAGCTCCATGGCCGTGAGGTCGCGGCTCAGGGTCTCTCCGCCCAGCACGCGTGCGCACCAGGCGGCGTCCGCGTCGGTGGCGCGGATGCGCCGTGTCTCGAAACGCGCCGTTTCATCGGCGACCGCTGTGCGCTTGCGCTCGAAAAAGCGCCAGCGCTCGTCGCTCACCAGGCCCAGCGCACGGCCCGTCGGCGTGAGACGCTCGTCCGCGTTGTCCTCGCGCAGCAGCAGCCGGTGCTCGGCGCGGCTGGTGAACATGCGATAGGGTTCGGCGGCGCCCTGCGTGACCAGGTCATCGACCAGTACGCCAAGATAAGCCTCGCAGCGCGCGGGTACCCACGGCGCTTCATCGCGCGCCCTGCGCGCCGCATTGATGCCGGCGAGCAGCCCCTGCGCGGCCGCTTCCTCGTAACCGGTAGTGCCGTTGATCTGCCCGGCGAAGTACAGGCCACCAATGCGCTTGGTCTCGAGCGAGGCTGACAGGTCGCGCGGATCAAAATAGTCGTACTCGATCGCGTAGCCAGGCCGCGTGATGTGTGCGCGCTCGAAGCCAACGATGCTGTGCACGAAGCGCTCCTGCACGTCGTAAGGCAGGCTGGTGGAAATGCCGTTCGGGTAGATCTCGTGCGTGTTCAAGCCCTCGGGCTCGATAAAGATCTGGTGCGACTTGCGCGCGGCAAAACGCTGCACCTTGTCCTCGACCGAAGGGCAGTAACGGGGCCCCACGCCTTCGATCACGCCGGTGTACAAAGGCGAGCGATCCAGCCCCGAACGGATGATCTCGTGGGTCTGCTCATTAGTATAGGTTATGTGACAATTAACCTGTCGAGGATGATCATTGACCCTCCCGAGAAACGAAAACACGGGCATTGGTGAGTCACTGGACTGCACTTCGAGCTGCGAATAATCGACGCTCCGACCGTCGATCCGTGGCGGCGTTCCGGTCTTCAGCCGACCCGTGCGCGGCATGCGTTCGCGTAAGCGAGCGGCCAGTTTGTTCGACGGCGGATCGCCCGCGCGCCCGCCCTCGTGATGGTCGAGCCCGACATGAATACGCCCGCCCAGGAAAGTGCCCACGGTGAGCACGACCGCGCGCGCTTCGAACACAATGCCGGTGACACTGACCACGCCGCGCACCGCCTCGCCCTCCAGCACGAGGTCGG
The DNA here is from genome assembly GCA_025359205.1 of Gammaproteobacteria bacterium. Classification (GTDB taxonomy): domain Bacteria; phylum Pseudomonadota; class Gammaproteobacteria; order Steroidobacterales; family Steroidobacteraceae; genus FEN-1191. Next base: position 87,099 of record JANYHD010000010.1, on the reverse strand, counting down.
CGACCTCCTGCTGGAACAGCGACAGGTTCGGCTGGTTTTCGATCAGCGCCCGCATCGCTTGCTTGTAGAGCGCCCGGTCGGCCTGTGCGCGCGTGGCTCGAACAGCAGGGCCCTTGCTCGCATTCAGCGTGCGCCACTGGATGCCGGCGAGATCCGCGGCGCGCGCCATCGCGCCGCCGAGCGCGTCGATCTCGCGCACCAGGTGGCCCTTGCCGATGCCGCCGATGGCCGGGTTGCAGCTCATCGCGCCAAGCTGCTCGATGTTCTGGGTCAAAAGGAGCGTCTGCGCACCGCTGCGCGCCGCTGCCAGCGCAGCCTCGCAGCCGGCGTGGCCGCCGCCAACGACAACGACGTCAAATTTCTCGGAATGACGCATGGAGTTTCCTGGCGTTCGTGCCTTACTGGCTTGCCTTACCTGTCGGAGCGCAGCAGCGCGCGCAGGCGCAGCGTTTCGCGATCGAACACCGCCACGAGCGGTGAGCCCTGCCCCGTCATGATAATGGCCAGCGGCTCGTCCGGTGGCAGGCCGCGCGCCAACATCTTCTGGCGCAGCAGGGCCCTGACTTTCGCCTGGCGCAGGCGCACATCGTGCTGCTTGTCGACGGTCTGCAGCTGCGAGCGCAACCGGGACAGCCCCGCTTCCCAGGGCTGGAAATAGCGCGGCATCTCGACCACGTCCGCGCCGCCCGAGATCGCCGCCATCATGATCGACTGGCGCTCGCTCGCCGCCTCGGGCAGCGGCGCCCACACCCAGCGCGGCAGGCTGTACCAGTGCGGCGCCAGCGCGGGATTCTCCTTTTGTGCGCGCGCCTGCTCGGCCGGCTTGATGTCCGAGGCCTGCACGATCTGCAGGCGGTCTTCGGAAAAGGCGTAGTACAGCGGGCGGCCCTGCCACAGCGTCACGGTCCCGTAGACCAGCGCGACCAGCTGCACGGCGACGATGACGCCGATATCGCGCGCGAGCTCGCGGCGGTTCTTCAGCGGGTTGGCGATCAGCAGGGTCAGCAGTGGCCCCAGCGTCAGATCGACCAACAGCAGGATCGGCGCCACCTTGAGCGCGTTGCACAGGTACCAACCCGGCCACCGATACCACCCCAGGTACAAACCGCCCAGCACCAGTGTCAGCACGACGGCGCTCGAGAGCAGATGCAGGCTGAAAAGCCTGAGTCGGAATTTCATGTCACTTGCCCATGTCACTTGCCGATGCAAAAACTAGCGAAAATTCGTCCCAGCAGTTCGTCGGCGGTGCCGGCGCCGGTGATTTCGCCCAACGCACGCTGCGCCGCGCGCAACTCCTCGGCCACCAGTTCGCCCTCGCCGTTGGCCCGGCACTGGACGGCGGCGGCATCCAGGTGAGTGCTCGTCACCCCCAGCGCCTCGAGGTGCCGCCGGCGCGCCGAGAGCAGACCTGAATCCTGCCGCTGAAATCCGGCCGCTTCAAGCAGGTGTGAGCGCAACGCGTCCAGTCCCGCCCCCGTCTTGGCGGAAACTGCCAAATGGCGCAGTTCCGCAGTTGCGCGCGCGTCTGCTGCGCCGGCGGCGCCGGCCTCAGCGACCCCCGCCGGCAGCCGCGGCTCGCGCAGGTCGCACTTGTTCCACACCAGTGTCACGGGCACGCCCGCCGGCAGCTGCGCACGTTCGCCCGCGAACGCGGCTGCCTGCGGATCCGCGGCCGCATCAACCAGGAACAGCACCCGGTCGGCCTGCGCCATGGCCTCGCGGGCGCGGCGCATGCCCTCGGTCTCGATGAGGTCCTGGCTGTCGCGCAATCCGGCCGTATCGAGCAGCAGCACCGGAACGCCCTCGATGAGGATGCGCTCGCGCAGTACGTCGCGCGTAGTGCCTGGAACCGCGGTCACGATCGCGACCTCATGGCCGGCGAGGCGGTTGAGCAGGGTGGACTTGCCGGCGTTCGGCGCGCCGGCGATGACGACCGTGAGCCCCTCGGTGAGCATCCGCCCCTGGCGCGCCGTGGCCTGCAGGGCCGCACATTGGCCACGTACATCCGTGAGGCGCGCGGCCAGTGCACCATCGGCGAGGTGATCGATCTCGTCGGTGGGAAAGTCGATCGTCGCCTCGACATGCGCGCGCAGCTGCGCCAGCGCCTCATCGAGCGCGCGCACGCGCGCCGAGAACTCGCCCTGCAGGGAGCGGAGCGCCGCGCGCGCGGCCGCTTCGCTCCCGGCGTCGATCAGGTCCGCGACCGCCTCGGCCTGCGCGAGGTCGATGCGATCGTTGAGATAGGCGCGCTGCGTGAACTCACCCGGCTGCGCCCGGCGCCCGCCGAGTTCGACGGCACGCGCGATCAGCGCCTCGACCAGGACGGGCCCACCGTGGCCCTGCAGCTCGAGCACGTCCTCGCCGGTGTAGGAATGCGGCGCCGGAAAATACAGCGCCAGACCCGCGTCGATCGCTTCGCCGTCAGACGCCAGGAAGCGCGAGTGCGTCGCGTAACGAGCCTCGGGCAAGCGGCCCATGAGCGCACGCGCGATCACCGCAGCGTGCGGCCCTGAGATCCGCACGATGCCCACGCCGCCGCGGCCCGGTGGCGTGGCCGCGGCAACGATCGTATCTGCGTTGAGGGGCATCAGGCACCGCTGGAATCCACCGACTAGTTGCGCGCTCTGGTCTGCGCAGCGAGGCGGCGGTTGATGTTCCACTGCTGCAGGATCGACAGCACGGTGTTCGTGGTCCAGTACAGCACCAGGCCCGAGGGCATGAACGCAAACATCACCGGCATGGCGATCTGCATGATCATGAACATCTTCTGCTGCGTCGGATCGCCCATCTGCGGGTTGAGTTTGAAGTTGATGTAGTTCGCGCCCGCCATCAGCGCCGGCAGGATGAAATACGGGTCGCGCGCCGACAGGTCGCCGATCCAGCCCATGAAGGGCGCCTGGCGCATCTCCACGCTCTCGAGCAGCACCCAGTAGAAGGCCAGGAACACCGGGAACTGCAGCAACATCGGCAGGCACCCGGCGACCGGGTTGACCTTTTCCTTCTGGTACAACTCCATCGTCGCCTTGCCGAGCTTGTCGCGCTGGTCCTTGTACAGCTCCTGCAGGGCCTTGATGCGCGGCTGCAACGCCTTCATGCGCGCCATCGATCTCATGCTCGCTTCCGAGAGCGGATAGAACAGGAGTTTCAGCAGGAGCGTCGCGATCATGATCGTCCAGCCCCAGTTGCCGATCACGCGATGCACGTGATCGAGCAGCCAGAACAGCGGGCGCGCCACGGTGCTGAGCCACGAGTAGTCGGTCACCAGGTACAGCCGCGGGTTGGTCAGGTCGAGTTGCGTGCGCAGCTTCGGACCCACGAACAGCGTCTGGTGCAGGCTGGCGCCCGCTCCCGGCGCGACCTGCTGCGCGGGACCCGTGGCCGCGAGCAGGTATTCATTGCCTCGCGTCGTCAGCTGGTAGTGCCATGCCGCGCCAGGCGGCGGCACGATCGCGGCGACGAAATGGTGCTGCATGGCCGCGAGCCAGCCACCGTCGATCTGCCGGTCGAGCGTCGGCGGCTCCTTGCCCATCTTGAGCTTCTGATACTTCTGGCCGTCGTCGTAAGCCGGCCCCTTGTAGGCGTAGCTGTCCGGATGAAAGTAGGAATTGGGCACTGGCTCGTTGTAGCGCAGCAGTTGCGTGTACGGCGCGAATGCCCAGGGCGCGGCCGTGCCATTCTGTACGCTGTAGTCGAGGCCGATCTGGTACTGCCCGCGATGGATGCTGTAGGTCTTGGTGACCGTCACGCCCTGGCCATCGGTCCAGGTCAACGGCAGCTTGATTTCATCCTGCCCAGTGGCGAGTCGCAATTCAGCGGTCGACGCGCTAAAGCGCGCCGTATGCGCCGGCATCACCACGCCCGCGGCGCCGGCGAGCCCTGACTGCAGCACGAACAGGCTCAGCGCGCTGTCGCGGTTGAGCAGCCGCACCGGCGCCGGCTCGCCCTTCACCAGCGGATACGCCGGCAGGTCGACGCGTGTGAGCTCGCCGCCTTCGAGCGAAACCTGCAGGTCGAGCACATCCGTCACGATGTGCACAGTGGGCGCCGCGGGCTCGAGCGAGGCGCCTGTGGCGGGCGCGCTGCCCGGGATGGCGATCGCTGGCGCGGATGACGCCAGGGATCCGGCGGGCGCGGCGGCGGTAGCAGGCGCTGCAGCTTCCGGGGCGGGCGGAGCGCTGATCACCGGTGCCGCGCTACCCAAGCCCGAACCCGCGCCGTTCGCGGCGCCATTCGCCGCGGGCGCGCTGACGGCGGATTCCTGGGGCGGCGGCGGGAACTCCACCTGCCAGGCGAAATAATTCAGCAGCACCGCCATCGCCAGCGTGGCCCACAGGATCGCGCGCAGGTTAAACGTGGGAAGCATGCGTAGCCCTTGAAGAGCAGTGAGCCGGTGGCACCGGATCGATGCCGCCCGGATGGAGCGGATGACAGCGCGCGAGGCGCTTGAGGCCGAGCATAAGTCCACGCCACGGGCCGTGGATCTGCAGCGCTTCGTGCATGTATTGCGAGCAGCTCGGGTAGAAGCGGCAACGCGGTCCCAGCAACGGGCTCAAGGCGCGCTGGTACAAGCGGATCAGCCCCTGGATTATCTTTGTGCCCATGCTTCGTCGATCTGCTTCCACAAGCGCTGCAATGCGGCGCGCAGTGTAACGGCTGCCGCGGTGCGCGCCGCGGTGCGCGCGCGGATTACGATGTCCAACGGCGGCAGCTCCTGTAGCCGGAAGCTCTCCCGGATCAGCCGCCGCAGCCGGTTGCGATGGACGGCGTCGCCGACGGTGCGCGCGGCGATCGACAGGCCCAGCCGCGCCATCGGCCCCTCGTTGGGACGGACCGTCGCGGTCAGCAGATCGTTCCCGAAACGCCGACCCGTGGCGTAGGCCGCCCGGAATTCAGCCGGCCGGCGGAGCCTTTTTGCGCGCTGGAACCCAGCACGGCCACGCGCTGGTCCGTCGCTGGAGCCGGCCGTCGTAAAAATTCCTTACGGAATCAGCCGCTTACGGCCCTTGGCGCGTCGCCGGGCCAGCACCTTGCGGCCATTCTTGGTGGCCATGCGGGCGCGGAAGCCATGCGTGCGTGCACGTCGGACCTTACTGGGCTGGTATGTGCGTTTCATGATTCAAAGGTCCGAAAATTGGCCGCAAAATGGGCGGGCAGGGTACGGTCGGAGCCCTTGCATGTCAATACGCGAACGCTTCCGGGCCGGCTTCGGAACGGTATAGACTTCGACCCCTTTTCCACAAGTACTCCACCGCCAGAGGCAGCCGCCCGCTTGAGCGCAACATGGTCCCGCTGCGTCGGCGCGCTCGAGGGCGAGCTCCCCGAACAGCAGTTCAACACCTGGGTCCGGCCCCTCCAGGCCGTCGAGGGCCATGACGGACTGCGTCTGCTCGCGCCGAACCGTTTCGTCGTCGACTGGGTGAAGAGCAACCTGCTCGCACGTATCGAAAACCTGCTGCTCGCCGACGGCGGCATGCCCGTCACCATCGAAATAGGCTCGCGCGAGCCTACTGCGGTGACCGCGGCCACGACCGCCACGCACAATATGAATGGCGCCAACGGTTCGCACGCCGCTAGCACCGCGCGGCTCGCGCCCTTCCACGGCGTGCCGCTCAATCCCAACTTTACGTTTGGCAGTTTCATCGAAGGCAAGAGCAATCACTTCGCCAAGGCCGCCGCGCAGCAGGTGGCCGAGAATCCGGGCTCGGCCTACAACCCGCTGTTCATCTACGGCGGCGTGGGCCTCGGCAAGACGCATCTGATGCATGCGATTGGCCACCTGATCCGCGAGCGCAATCCTGGTGCACGCATCGCCTATGTGCACTCCGAACGCTTCGTCAGCGACATGGTGCGCGCCCTGCAGCACAACAGCATCAACGAATTCAAGAACACCTATCGCTCGCTCCATGCGCTGCTGATCGATGACATCCAGTTCTTCGCCGGCAAGGATCGCTCGCAGGAAGAATTTTTTCACACCTTCAATGCGCTGATCGAAGGCCAGCACCAGGTGATCCTCACCTGCGACCGTTATCCGAAGGAAGTCGACGGCCTCGAGGAGCGGTTGAAATCGCGCTTTGGCTGGGGACTGACGGTGGCGATCGAGCCGCCGGATCTTGAGACCTGCGTGGCCATCCTGCTCGGCAAGGCGCAGCTCGTAGGTGTCTCGCTTCCCGAGGAAGTGGCTTTTTTCATAGCGAAATGCATCCGCTCGAACGTGCGCGAGCTCGAGGGTGCGCTGCGCCGCGTGATCGCCAACGCGCGTTTCCTCGGGCGCCCGATCACGCTGGAATTCGCGCGCGAGGCGCTCAAGGACCTGCTCACGCTGCAGGCACGACTGGTCACAGTGGAGAACATCCAGAAGACCGTGGCCGATTACTACAAGGTGCGGATCGCCGACCTGCTCTCCAAGCGGCGCAGTCGTTCGGTGGCGCGGCCGCGCCAAGTGGCGATGGCGCTCGCCAAGGAATTGACCACGCACAGCCTGCCGGAAATCGGCGACGCCTTCGGCGGGCGCGATCACACCACGGTGATGCACGCCTGCAAGCGCATCCGCGAGTTGCGCGAGTGCGAACCGCGCATCCAGGAGGATTTCACAGCCCTGTTGAGAACCCTGGCGGGCTGAGCCGCACAAGCTGTGGGTAATTTTGTGGGCAGTATTGCCTACAGTTCATCCACAGGAAGCGGTAGCGGTTCTGTCCGCGGGCACCGGCCCTGAAGGGCTGATAATTTCGACGTATGGGGCGCGGAAAGCGGTTGTCCCCGATCATCACAAGCCTAATAATCATAACTGTCTTAACTCCTAAGAAGATCTAGAAACTATGAAAGTCTCCGCGTCGCGTGAGAGCCTCCTCGCTCCGCTGCAAAGTGTCATCGGTGTGGTCGAGCGCCGGCAGACGATGCCAGTGCTCGCGAATGTGTTGCTGGTCGCGCGTGGCGACAAGCTGACGGTCACGGGTACCGATCTCGAAGTGGAATTGATGGCGGCGAGCAGCGTCACCGTGCAGCAGGCGGGCGATGTAACGGTGCCGGGCCGTAAATTGCTGGAGATCATGCGCACGTTGCCCGAGAAGGCGACCGTGTCGCTGGTGCGCGAAGCCGAGCGCGTCGTCGTCAAGGCCGGCCGCAGCCGCTTCACGCTCTCGAGCCTGCCGGCCAGCGAATTCCCGGTGATCGAAGAAATCAATGCGAAGCAGGTGATCCGCGTTGGCCGTGAACATTTCCGGCGGCTGATCGAGAAGACGCATTTCGCGATGGCGCAGCAGGACGTGCGCTATTACCTCAACGGCACGATGCTCGAGACTTCCGGCAAGACGCTGCGCGCGGTTGCCACCGACGGCCATCGGCTTTCGCTGGCCGAAACTGAGCTGGCAGAAGCGGCCACCGGAGGTCAGCAGGTGATCGTGCCCCGTAAGGGTGTCCTCGAGCTGCAGCGTATCCTGGGCGGAGACGGCGAACTCGAGCTTAGCATCGGTTCCAATCACGTTCGGGCCCAGATCGGCGATATTCGCTTCACTTCGAAGCTAATTGACGGCAAGTTCCCCGAATATGGGCGCGTGATCCCTGCCAAACCGCCCTTCAGCATGAGCGCCGGCCGCGATGTTCTGCGCCAGGCCCTGCAGCGCACGTCGATCCTGTCGAACGAAAAGTACCGCGGAGTCCGGCTCAGCTTCGGAAACAATCTCCTCACGATCCAGGCCCACAACCCGGAACAGGAAGAAGCCGAGGACCAGATCGAAGTGGGTTACACCGGCACCGAGATGGAGATTGGCTTCAATGTCACTTACCTGCTCGATGCCTTGGCCGCGATCGATGTCGATACCGTGGATGTCTCGGTGACCGATTCGAACTCCAGCTGCCTGATTCGCGCCCCCGGCGACAGCTCGGTGAAATTCGTCGTCATGCCGATGCGGCTCTGAGAGCCACGCGTGAGCCTGCTGGCGCTCGAAGTCGAGGGCCTGCGCTGCCTGCAGAAAATCAGGCTCGAATTGCATCCCCACGTCAACCTGGTCACCGGCGCCAACGGTGCCGGCAAAACCTCGCTCCTCGAGGCCATTTACCTGCTCGGGCGCGGGCGATCGTTTCGCACCCGGCTGACCGAACGGCTGATCGCCCACGATGCGGGCAGCCTCCAGGTATTCGGGAGGACGGACAACCCGATTTTCCCCACCCTTGGCTTCGGGTTTGACCGCAAGGAGGGCTTGCGCGCACGGGTCGCCGGTCGGGACGCGAAATCGCTGGCGGAGCTGTCCGTTGCCTTCCCGGTCCAGGTGGTCGATCCAGGCATCCACCGCTTGGTCGAGGAGGGGCCGGCTTACCGTCGGCGCTGGCTGGACTGGGGAGTGTTCCACGTGGAACCTGGCTTTGTCAGCGCCTGGATCGACTACGCCCGGACTCTCAAGCAGCGCAATGCGGCGCTGAAACTCGGCAGTGATCCCAGCCCCTGGGAGCCCGAGCTGGTGCGCCTGGGCTCATTGCTGGCGGATGCCCGGTCCCGAACCATGGCACTCCTCGAGCCGTTTTGGCAGCAAACCCTGGCGGCATTGCTGGGTGAACCGGTCAGCCTGAGCTTTTACCAGGGTTGGGGCCAGGAGCCGGGGCTGGCCGAGATCCTGGCCGCCAGCCGGGAGCGCGACCTCGAGCGGGGGAGTACGGGATCCGGTGCGCATCGGTTCGACGTGCGGCTGCGAATTGATGGCCGCAGCGCCCGCGAAGTGCTCTCCCGGGGCCAGCAGAAACTGCTCGGCGCCGCGCTGGCCCTGGCGATGGCGCGACTCGCCGGGAGCGAAGACCGTCGTCCGCCAACCCTGCTGCTGGATGATCCGGCGGCTGAGCTTGATCGCGAACACACTGACGCTCTGCTCGCCGAAATACGCAAAATGCGGGGCCAGTTGGTGGTGACGGCGCTTCACCCAAGGGAGGCTCAATTCGGCTCGCCGGACCAGGCGTTTCACGTGGAACATGGCCGCGTTACCACGCTATAATAACAGTATGGTCACAAAGGTCCCGGCATGACAGCATCAGACGTCTACGATTCCAGTAAAATCAAAGTCTTAAAGGGTCTTGATGCAGTGCGGAAAAGACCCGGCATGTACATCGGCGACACCGACGATGGCAGCGGCCTGCACCACATGGTTTTCGAGGTCGTCGACAACGCCATCGACGAGTCGTTGGCCGGCCATTGCGACCGGATTACGGTAACCATCCACGCCGACGAATCCGTCACCGTCACCGACAACGGCCGCGGCATCCCGGTCGACATTCATCCGGAAGAAGGGCGCTCGGCGGCTGAGGTCATCATGACCGTCCTGCACGCTGGCGGAAAATTCGACGACAGTTCCTACAAAGTTTCGGGCGGATTGCACGGCGTCGGCGTCTCGGTCGTCAACGCGCTCTCGGACACGCTGCTGCTGACGGTTTGCCGCGAAGGACGCATGCACCGGCAGGAGTATCACCTCGGTGAGCCGGTGGCGCCGCTGGCCGATGTGGGTGCCACGACGGAGCGTGGCAGCACGATCCGCTTCAAACCGAGCACGCAGATCTTCACACACATCCAGTTCATCTACGACACGCTGGCCAAGCGCTTGCGCGAACTCTCGTTCCTCAACTCGGGCGTGCGCATCGAGCTCAATGATGAGCGCGAAGGCAAGAGCGACGTGTTCCAACATCAGGGTGGGCTGCAGGCTTTCGTCAAGCACCTGAACCGCGGCCGCACGCCGGTGCACGAGAACGTGTTCTGGTTCCGCACCCAGGAAGGGCTGGTCAACGTCGAGGTCGCGCTGCAATGGAATGACTCCTACCAGGAGAGCATGTACTGCTACACCAACAACATTCCACAGAAAGACGGCGGCACGCATCTGTCCGGTTTCCGCGCCGCGCTGACCCGCACGCTGAACGACTACATCGAGAAGGTATTCGCGGCAAAGAAAGAGCGTGTGCCGACCACGGGCGATGATGCGCGCGAGGGCCTCACCGCGATCCTGTCGGTGAAACTGCCGGACCCCAAGTTTTCCTCGCAGACGAAGGACAAGCTGGTGTCCTCGGAAGTCAAGGGCATCGTCGAGACCGCGGTTGCAAACAAGCTCGGCGATTTCCTGCTCGAGCAACCCAACCAGGCGAAGGCCATCGTCGCCAAGATCGTCGACGCGGCACGCGCGCGCGAGGCGGCGCGCAAGGCGCGCGAGATGACCCGCCGCAAAGGTGCGCTCGATATTGCCGGGCTCCCAGGCAAGCTCGCCGACTGCCAGGAGAAGGATCCGGCGCTGTCCGAGATCTTCATCGTCGAAGGCGATTCGGCCGGCGGCTCCGCCAAGCAGGGGCGCGATCGGCGCACCCAGGCGATCCTGCCGCTGAAGGGCAAGATCCTCAACGTCGAGCGCGCACGTTTCGACAAGATGATTTCATCGGCCGAAGTCGGCACGCTGATCACCGCGCTGGGCTGCGGCATCGGCCGCGACGAGTTCGACATCGCCAAGCTCCGCTATCACCGTGTGATAGTTATGACAGATGCAGACGTTGATGGAGCGCATATCCGCACGCTGCTGCTGACCTTCTTTTACCGGCAAATCCCGCTGCTGATCGAACGCGGCCACATCTACATCGCGCAGCCGCCGCTCTACAAGGTGAAACGCGGCAAGACCGATACCTACGTCAAGGACGAGAACGAGCTCAATGCGCTGCTGCTCTCGAGCGCGCTGGACGCGGCCTCGCTGCAGGTCGGCGCCGGAGCAGCGCCGATCAGCGGCTCCGCGCTGGAGCTGCTGGCGCGCAAATACATGGAAGTGCAGGCGATCATCCGCCGCTGGGCGCGCCGCTACGATGAACGATTGCTCGACACGCTGATCTACCTGCCGGAAGTCACGGTGGAGAGCTTCGATCGCCCCGGTTTCCTGGACAGCTGGTGCGCCGGCATGGTGGAAAGACTGAACGCCGCGGACGATGCCGCGCACAGCTATCGCGCGCAGGTACGCCCGGCGAGCGACGGGCACGCGCCGCGCATCATCGTCCATCGCACCCAGCATGGCTCGATCACCGACAAGCACCTGACGCGCGAGTTCTTCGAGTCCGCCGAGTACCGGCGCATCGCCGACCTCGGCCGCACGCTCTCGGGCCTGATCGGTGCGGGCGCCAGCATCGCGCGCGGCGAGGAACGACTCGAGGTCGGTTCCTTCAAGGAAGCGATGAAGTGGCTGTTCGATCAGGCGCGCAAGGGCCAGTCGATCCAGCGCTACAAGGGCCTGGGTGAGATGAATCCCGAGCAGCTCTGGGACACCACCATCAATCCCGAAACACGCCGCCTCCTGCAGGTGCGCATCGACGACGCGGTCGCCGCGGACGAGATCTTCACCACCTTGATGGGCGACCAGGTCGAACCGCGCCGCGAGTTCATCGAGAAGAACGCACTCTCCGTCGCCAACCTCGACGTGTGAGCTGTGGTCGTGGAACTCGCTTGGGTTCTTTCGTCTGCCTACGAACGGAGCCGATCTCGACCGATAGAAGCAATTGAGGCACTCATTCGGACCAAGGAGCTTGTAGTTGAGCGCACGGCAAGACATTGGTTCACAATGTCGGCAGCCCCCAAAATGCGATCAAACTAGTGTGCGCCGCCTCACGGTTTTGCATCCGACCGTGGCGAGCCGGCTAGCCGCCGCAGGTCTTCGCTCTTGTAAATCAGCCGATCCAGGCCCACGCGGGTGACAAGGCGCCTGTATCTGGCATCGTTGCGCAGTCCATCAAGGCAGAAATCCGACTTGATTCCTGTGATCCCCGGATCGCGACTACTGAAGGCTCTGTCCAGCCACTCGAATGCGGCGTTGGCATCACCGCGGCATCCGGCCGCTTCGGCCACATCAAAGGGGTGTTTCGTACCGCTCAATTGTATGAGCCTCTGCATGTCCTTCGTCGATTGTCGGGACTGACCCTGTCGCCAGTGTGCAATTGTTGCAAAGGATAGTTTCACTTCCGGATCGGACTCGTGTTCGATAGCCTCAAAGGCTTCCGGGAATCGTCCGGACCACAATAAGATCCAGGCACGCTGTGTCCAAACCCCACCATATCTTGGCTCCAGATCGATGAGCCGCTGATTGGTCATCAGTGCCGTCTGGAATTGCCGCATCGACAGCTGCGCGTTCGCCAAGTCAAACAAGTTACGGGCATTAATCGGATCGGTGATCAGGTTCGCAAGTCTGACGCGCAATACATAATCGAAGTCCCCCGCCAATCCCGCGACGTCCGCTTGCGCGCTCGCCAACAGCTCCCTGTTGTTCGGGTTGATCTCGTACATCTTGACCATTGCTGCAGTAACCGCGTTCCAATTCCAGTCGACCGTCATGCCGATGCCGGACAAGGTGTAGTAGCCCCAAATCAGATTCGGATCGAGCTCGAGTGCACGGTTGAGCGCCTTGCGCGCTTTGTCCAGCAGCTCCACTGAATTCGCGCTGTCAGAAAAAAAGTATTGATTGAAATAATTACTTCCGAGGCGTGCCCAGGCCAGCGCATAGCGCGGATCAATCGCGATAGCCTGGCGATAGAGTTCTTCGGCCTTTTCAAGATCGGAGGCATTGAAGCGAGATTTCAGGACATTGCCCTGCAAGACGAGATTGTAGGCTTCCAAGTCGGGTGCGGCCGCGGCCTCAGATGTCCTAACATTCAACGTCGCGCTGAGCACTTCAGCCACCGCCGTGGCGATGTCATCCTGCATCTTGAAGACATCGCCCAATTTGCGGTCATAGGTCTTGGACCACAAATGCATGCCGTCCGTGGCACGAATCAATTGCGTTGTGACGCGTAGGATCTGTCCCGACTTGCGTACGCTGCCCTCCAGGACGTGGGCGACCGCGAGTTTGCTGGCAATCGCTCGCACATCTTCATTGCGGCCCTTGAATTGAAAAGACGACGTTCTCGCGATGACCTTGAGCTCCGGTGTCCGCACGAGTCGATCGATTAGTTCTTCGGACATGCCATCACAGAAGTATTCCTGATCGTGCTTCTCGCTCATGTCCACGAATGGCAGGACCGCGATGGATTTGTCGGAGATTACCGGTGCGGCCGGTGAAACAAAAGCTGGGGGCTGCTCTCCTGCCGCGTGGCTCGCGAGCGAGAACTTATCCACCAAGAAATAGCCAAGGGCGGCTGCAGCAAAGACACCGAACGCCACAATCATCACGCTCGGGCGGTGCCGTACAATTACGACTGGGGAAGGATGTGGGTTCACGCGCCTGGCGGCGAAGGGTTGCGTCAACGCGACCCTTACGGCATCCACAAGCCTGGGCAATGCGTGCTTGACCCCGGTGCCATTTGCATCAAGCCACTGGGAGGTGTTGAGAAAGTACTCAAGATCAGCCGGCATCGGCGCGGTATCAATCCGGAGCGCGATGACGGGGTGCCGCTTGGAACTCGCCCGTTCCACTTCTCGAAGGACGTGTTGAGAGGTGGCCGCGTGCTCCGACAGTACGAGCACGATGACCTTGGTGGCATCAATGGCATGAACGATCGCACCGGCGAAAGACTCGCCCGGCACCACATCGCGCGGCGCAATCCAGCAGACTAATCCGGCGCTCTCAAGGGCTATACAGACGGATTCGGCCACAGCCTTGTCGTGCGAGGCGTGGCTGATGAATACGTCCCTGCCGGGGCTTGCCTGTAACTCTGGAGCCTTTTCTTCGGCCATACCGGATCTTGTAATCCCTGCCCCGTACGAGGAAGCAGGATGCCCCTCTCTGGGACTGGTTGCAACGCAGTGCGGTGGTCATCGCTGAACGGCGGCTTCCGGGCTGCGATTTCGATCTATCGAAGGACCGGTTCGGGCCAGTCGAATTGCGCAATGATCGGTACCTGGCGGCCAGAGCCGCCATTCGGGATTTGAGTATTGCGTTGGGCGCCACGTTCGCAGTGTTCGGTATATTACTGTAATATACATCAGTGATTGACCTATCGACTGTTGCCGGGTTCGATTGGGACGAGGGAAACGCCCGCAAGAACGAACGGCATGGCATGTCGATGGCGGAGGCCGAGCAGCTATTCTTCAACACACCGCTACTCGTGTCGGACGATGTAGCGCACAGCCAGTCGGAGCCGCGCGTTCACGCACTCGGCCAAGCGATGGGGGGCAGACGACTGCACCTCTGTTTTACATTGAGAGGTGATGGCGGATTGATTCGCGTGATTGCAGCTCGAAACATGAGCCGGAAGGAGCAAGCAGTTTATGGACAAGCGCCTCAAGACAATCCCTAAGTTTTCCAGTGAGGCCGCTGAGCGAGCGTTCTGGGAAAAGCACGATTCGACCGCGTATGTGAATTGGAAGAGGGCCGTGCGAGCGACGCTCCCGAAACTCAAGCCCTCGACACAGACCATTTCGTTGCGTTTGCCACAGCACCTGCTCGACTCGATCAAAACAGCCGCAAACTCCAGGGACGTGCCCTATCAATCATTGATCAAAGTGTGGCTGCAGGAGAAATTGCACGGTTCGTAGCAAGCATGATTTCTGGTAGCCGACCAGCGCGGGAGGGTAATTTCGGTGCCAATCGTCTACGCGCTTGAGCCCAACCTGTCGGCGCATGAATTCCGCTCGGTGCTCGCCGCCTGCACGCTCGGCGGCCGCCGGCCCATCGACGATCCGCAGCGGCTCGGGCAGATGCTGCGCAACGCCGATGTGATCGTCACGGCGCGCGATGGTGGCAAACTGATCGGCGTCGCGCGGGCCATCACCGACTTCGCCTTCTGCGGTTACCTCTCGGAACTCGCGGTCGACGACAGCTACCAGCACCAGGGTATCGGCAAGCGGCTGATCGCTGAAACCCGCGCGGCTGCAGGTGTTTCCGCCTCGCTGTTCCTGTTCGCCGCGCCCGGTGCGGAGGCGTATTATCCGAAGGTCGGCATGACGCCGATGCCCAACGGCTGGGTCATACGGCGCGAGCGTTAGGTGGAACATCATGTCGGCAGTCATCAACGAGGATCCGACCGCAGGCGCCTTCAACGGGCTCAAGGAGCCCAAAGCCACGCTCGCGAGTTCCTGGTACATCGACCCTGCGCACTACCAGCGTGAGCTCGCCTCCATCTGGCGGCGCAACTGGGTTTACCTCTGCCGCGCTGATTCGTTCGCGCCAGCGCCCTCGTTCCGCAGCTTCACGCTCGGTGACCAGCCGATCCTCGTGGTGCGCGACCGCGACGATACACTGCGCGCCTTCTTCAATACCTGCCGGCATCGCGGCTCAACGCTGTGCGCGGCAGCCGAAGGCCGGCTGCCCGGCGGGCACATCACCTGTCCCTACCATGCCTGGAGCTACCGGCCCGACGGGACGCTGGCGAAGATTCCCTCGGTGCGGCCCGAAGGCTACCTCGATCCCACCAAGCTCTCGCTCTATCCCATAGCGCTCAAGCTCTGGCGCGGTTTCGTGTACGTGCGCCTCGATGCAGGGGCGCCCGACTCAGACAGCCACTTCAACGAGAACCGCGAGCTCTTCGGCCACTGGCCGCTCGAGGAACTGGTGGTTGCGCGCACGCTCACCAAGCGCCTGGCCTGCAACTGGAAGATATTCTGGGAGAACTACAACGAGTGCCTGCACTGCCCGGGCGTGCACCCGGCTTTAAGCAGCCTGGTGCCGATCTACAAGCGCGGCATCATGGAGCCGCGCGATGACCCGCAGTGGCGCACGCACGAAGGCAGCAACGATCCGCTCTATGCGGGCGGCCTCAAGCCCGGCGCCGAAACCTGGTCACTCGACGGTAAGCCGGTGGGACAGGTCTTCCCCGCACTCACAGCCGAAGAGCGGCGCCTGGGCTACCACTACATGACCAGCCTTCCCTCGCACTACCTGGTGCTGCACGTCGATCACGTGCGCTCCTCGCGCCTGCTGCCACTCGGCCCCGAAACAATGGAGCTCGAGATCCAGTGGCTGTTCCCGAAAGCAACGCTGGCCGACCCGACTGCCGACATCTCGCGCGCCTGCGATTTCTCGGCGCAGGTGATGAGCGAGGATGGGGCCGCCTGCGAACTCACGCAGCGCGGGCTGCACTCGGTGCCGCATGTCAGCGGCAACCTGTTGCCCGAAGACTACGACGTGTACCGCTTCCAGCAGTGGGTGCGTGCGCAGCTGCCCCAGGTGTAGTACTGGCCCGCGCGAAGTGCCGGCCTACCGTGCCGTCGCCTCGTCCAGCTTCTTTTGCATCACGGCGATCTCGGGGTTCGTCATGAAGGTTTTCCACAGCAGGCCCGTTCTGTAGTTCTCCACCATGGCGACGATCGGCGCCTGGTTGAGGCCCATGTAGATCGGCGAGACCCAGTTGACCGTCGGGTTGTACGCGTCGCGCGGGCCATAGATATCCCAAAGTTGTGCGCCCAGATCCCGATAATAGTGCTTGAACGCCGCCATCGAGGCTTCGGGCGTGTACGGGAACGAAGCCAGCGCACCGGTCAGCGTGATCGTGCCGGTATCGTTGTCCGCATCGGGAGCCGGCGTCTTGTAGCCAGTCGGGCCATCGCTCGCGGTCAGGCCCCACGCGTCGGCGCCGTAGCCCGCGTAATGCTTGGGGTTGGCGATGCAATAGGCGCGATTGATGAGCGCGATGTTGCGGTTGTTCTCGAAGTAGGACGCCGTGTAGCGATCGTGCAACGCATGCGGATCGAACCCCATGAACGAGTAGTGCGTGAAGAACAGCGGACCGCCCGTGCCCACACCCACGTCCAGCTTGATGCCGAAATAGGTATTGCCGTTGCCGTAGTGATTGCCATCGGCGCTGCCCGACCAGCCCTGGCGGTAAGCCAGGGCGCGTTCCCCCTGACCCGCCCAACCCGAGTAGTACAGGTCCGCCGGTACGCTGTGCGTGGGCGAGGCGATCGCCAGCAGGTAGACCACCATCACTTCATTGAAACCGATCAACGGATGGCGGATCTGGAAAGCCCACTGCGGTGACCAGTGCCAGTACAGGTAATCGCTCTGTGCGTTGTCGCGATACCAGTCCCACTCGATGCCTTCCCACAGCTTCGTGATGCGCTGGTAGAGATCACGTTCCCCCGCTGCAGGGCCGTTGAAATACTGCCGTGCCGTGAGCAGGCCCTGCGTGATGAACGCGGTCTCGACCAGGTCGCCGCCGTTATCCAGCATCCCGAACAGCGGCAAGGTCTCGCGCGTGGCGCCGTTCATGTAGTGCGACCAGACGCCATGATAGCGGGGCGCGCGTTCAAGGAAGGTCACGATCCTGGTGAGGCGCGCCAGTCCCTGCGCGCGTGTGATGAAGTGCCGGTCGACGCCGACCAGGATCGCAGCGATGGCCAAGCCGCTCGCCCCTGTGGCGACGATGCGGTCGTCGCCGGGCATGCTCTCGTGCGCCATGCCGGAGTTCGGCTCGCCCCCATCCCAGTAATACTGGAACGCGGCTTCCTGCAGCATGGTGAGCAGTTCATCGTCGCTCATCGCATGCGTCGCCGCGGCGGCGGGCGCGGACTGTGCTGACGTGCGATTGCTCCAGTCCACCTCGGCGACACGATAGCTCGCCTTCACGTCGGTGCTGCCGATGAAATCGCTGTAGCGGTGCGTGCCCGGTAACTGCATGCCGATCGGCTCGTAGGGACCGCCATCGCGCGAGCGATAGATCACGTAGTGCGCCAGTGCTGCTGTCTCCGCAGCCTCCCAATGCAACAAGACATGTCGCTCATAGCCTGTAGCGGTGAGCTGCGAGGGTACGGGCAGCGCGGGCGCTTTGCCGGCCGCGGCCAGGTTGCTGGCCGCTGCCGCTTCGTCGTCCACATGCACCTGGTCGATGATCAAGGTATGCGCCGCGCCGTCAGCACGTCCCTGGTGGAAGATCAGGCTCTGCAGGCGCTCGGGATGGAATTCGAACACCGAAGCGGAGCGGAGCGAGTGCATTGGCACGCGTACGCGCAGCCACTTTCCGGCCGGCAGGTCGCCGGTGTACTTGCCGAGTGGCTCCGGCGCGGTGAAGCTGCCGGGAAATTCCGCCACCTGCAGGCCCTCGCGGGCATCGGAGAGCAGGAACTCCGGCAGGTCGGCCGCCGCGATCGCGCTGGGCGAGTACACCCAGAAATACAGGTATTGCCCGCTCAGTTCCGGAAAGCGGTTGGGAAAATTGACCAGGTGGATCTCGGCATCCCAACCGCCACCGCTCTGCGACTGCCACTGCAGGCGGATGGCGTTCGGCGGTGATAGGAAATACTTGGTCTCGACCGGCAAGCGCCGGTGCTGCAATTCCAGCGTGCTGGGCGCGGCCGCCTGCGCAGTGCTGTTCCAGTAGAAATCGCTCTGCTGACTGTTGTCGAAGAAGGCGTGGCGGTAATAGGCGCTCTGCGCCTGCAGGGCGGGTGCGAACGCCAGGGCCAGTGCGACGACCCCGATGATTTTACAGCGCGCCATAGCTTTTCCCATAAGTTACTTGTCCAGCCCCTTGGCGCTGCGATCGTGCTCCGGGTCCAGCCACACGCCCTCATCCTCGGTGCCGGCAAAGCGCCGTGCGCCGCATTCGCGGATTTTCGCATCCGGCACCTTTACCAGTGGCGTGTAACGCGGGTGGTGCGATTCGCGGCACGGATCGTTGCGCGCGGCATTGTAGCTGCAGATCATCGACCAGCGCGGATTGGGCGAGCGGTTCTGGTCGGAGCGATGCAGCGTGTTGGCGTGGAAGAACAGGGCGTCGCCCGGCGCCATCTCCACGTACACCAGCGCGAGGCGCTTGAGCACTTCTTCGACGCGCTGCGGGTCGGCGCCGGCCTGATCGCCGGTCAGCACATGATCGATCCGGCCGAGCAACTGCGAGCCGCGGATCACCTGCAGGCAGCCGTTTTCGCGCGTGGCCGGGTCGATTGCGATGAAGGCGCTCGCCATCCACGGGAACAGCACGCCGTTTTGGTACCAGTAGCCGTAGTCCTGGTGCCAGGTCCAGGCGCCGCCGACCAGCGGGTCCTTCATGATCATCTTCGAGTGGTAGTGGTACACCTCGCCGCCGAGGAGCTTCTCCATCGAGCCGACGATGGACTCGCAGCGCGCGATCATGCCGTAGATGGTCTCGGTGGGATGATTCCACAGCGACAGCCGCACCGTGCCGCCTTCGCCGTCGGCGCGCCCGAAGGAATGCTGGTCGAGTACCCGGTCGGCGTGCGCCGCACGGCCAAGCAGCCCTGTCTCCTCGGCATCGAGCATGCCGCGCACCAGCACGTAGCCGTCCGCGTTGAAGGCGGCCACCGCCGCATCGTCGATGACGCCCCGCGCCACGCTAGTTGCCTCGCCCCATGCTAAGTGCCTCGCTCCATGCTACCGAGCTCCCACCAGCGGTTTCGTTGGTGCCAATGGTTTGCTGGTCCAGAACTCCTCGATCTCCTCGAGCGGGCGGTTCTTGGTCTCGGGCACGAAGGCGATCGTGAACAGCGCCTGGGCCAGCGAGACGACGGCGAGGAAGCCGAAGGTCGCGGCCTGGCCTAAGCCGTGGAGCGCCGCCGGGAACAGCAGCACGACGACGGCGTTCGCGACCCATTGCGTGAGCACCGGCACGATCATCGCGGTGCCGCGGATGTTGTTCGGGAAGATTTCCGGCACCAGCGTCCAGAACACCGGGCCAATGCAGGAACAGAAACAGACAAGGTAGGCGAGTATGAGTACGAGCACCAGCGGGCCGTGGAACTGGCCCAGCAGCACGGCGATCGTCAGCGCCGCCAGCGTGAGCGCCATGCCGAGCGAGCCGACGATGTACAGCGGCCGGCGGCCGTAGCGATCGATGGTCCAGAACGAGACTGCGGTGAAGGCAAAGTTCGTGAGGCCGATCACCACGGTCGACAGGTAGGCCGCATCCATATTCCAGCCGGCGGACTGGAAAATCCGTGGCGCGTAATCGATGACGGTGTTGATGCCCGAAAAGTGGATCAGGATCGCGAGCCAGAAGCCGACCATCACCGCGCGCCGGATCCCCGGCTGCAGCAGGTCGCGCCAGGCGCGGCGCTGGGTCGTCAGGCTGGCGCTGATCTCACGCATCGCGAACTCGGCGCTGGCGCGGCCGCCGATGCGCTCCATGATCGCGAAAGCCTCGTCGCGCCGGCCTGCCATGGCGAGGTAACGAGGTGTCTCGGGTGCCAGGAGCAGGAGTGCGAAGAAGATGACCGAAGGGATCACACCCGAAATGAACATCCAGCGCCAGCTGTCGGGACCAAGATCGCGCAACAGGTAGTTGATGCAGTAGGAAGCCAGGATGCCCGTCACGATCGACATCTGGTAGAGCGTGCCCATGCGACCGCGCAAGGTGGGTGGGGAGATCTCCGACACGTACATCGGCGACACCAGCGAGACCGCACCGACGGCGAGGCCGCCCAGGAACCGCGCCGCGAGGAAGCTCTGGAAACTCCACGCCAACCCGGTGGCCGCCGAGGTCAGCGCGAACAGCACCGCCACCCACAGCAGGATGCGCCGGCGTCCCAGCCGGTCGGTGACGCGGCCCGCGACCGCGGAGCCGATGACGCAACCGAACAGGAGCGAACTGAAGGCGACGCCGAGGCTCAGGTCATTGAGACCGAAATGCTGCACCAGGAAATGCCCGGCGCCGCTGATGATGGCGATATCGAAGCCGAACAGCAGCCCGCCGGTGGCCGCCGTGATCGCCAGGAACAGCACGTAGGGCAGGTTGGTCTTGTCAGTCATCGGCCTGGGGACGGTTGTGGATGCGGTGCGCGTCCCTGTGCGTATCGGCGCGGGGCGGCGGCAGCGTGAAGCGGGTGTGGATCCGCTGCGCGCGGCCAGTGCGACTGGCCCTTTGCGCCGCGAGCATGATCTCGAGTACGTGAAGTGCATGCTCCGGGCGTACCGCCGGGCGTTCACGGCGCAGCAGGCAATCTACGAGGTGCACGAGCCCCTGTGTCCATTGCCAGTGCGGATCGGTCTCGCCATAGACCTGCCAGGCGCCGACATCGTTGCGCCAGATCTCGTAGCCGTCCGGAGCCCAGTCATCGCCCAGCATCTGCAGCGTGCCCTCGGTGCCGTAGAACTCAAGCCCAGGCGAGCGGTACTTCTGCATCGTGAAACCGGAAGTGACCGTCGCAAACACATTGCGCCCGAAATCCAGCGTGATCTGCGCGTTATCCTCGACCTGCGCCTTGATGATGCGGCCGCGCACCTTGCGCAGCGGCTGGGCGATGCCGGTCATCGCGGCCACGCGCCGAGCGGGCCCCAACAGCGCGGTGAGGCTGGTCAGGTTGTAGACCGCGAGATCGAAGATCGGGCCGCCGCCGCGCTGGTAGAACCACTCCGACCAGTCGGGGCCCGCCCAGCCGTAGCGCGCGCGCGCCAGGCACACCTTGCCGATGTCGCCGAAGGCGAGCCGCTGGCGAATGAGATTGAACGTCGGGCTCAACGTCACGAATGGCGCGCACATCAGGTGGCGGCGCGCGAGCTTCGCCATCGCAATCAGGCGCCGCGCTTCCGGCAGCGTGAGTGCGAGCGGCTTCTCCACCAGCACGTGCTTGTGCGCCGCGAGCGCGGTGCGCGCCATCGCGCCGTGCAGAGTCATCGGCGTCAGTACCACGACCAGGTCAACCTCGTCGGCAGCGCAGAGCTCTTCTGGCGTATTGAAGTACTTCGGCACGCGCCATTTCTTCAGCAGCGCGCGGCAGCCGCCGCGTGAGCTGTGCGTGACGCCGATGAGCCGCGCCTTGCCCTGCTGCGCCAGCCGCTCGACCACCGGCATGTAGGCGCCGTCCATCGCGTTGCCGCAGCCGACGATGCCTATCCCTACGGACTTGCTCACGTGCCGTGCTTCATGTGATGGCGCCACGAAGAACTTGCTGACGCTCAGGCGCGCTTGTGTACGCCGCGCCGGAAGTTATCGAGCATGTAGTCGCTGGTGCGCATCGCGAAGGCGATGATCGGCATGGTCGTGGTCTTGTCATTGTTACCGGGGAAAATGCCGGCGTCGCAGATGTAGAGGTTCGGCACGTCGTGAGTCTGGGCCCACTTGTTGGTGACAAAGCTCTTTGGGTCATTCCCCATGCGACACACGCCGGTCTCGTGCAGGCTGGTGCCCGGGCGGTTCGGGTCGCCATCGGCCCCCCACAGCTCGCCGCCGGCGGCCTTGAACAGATCCGCCATGACCTGTTTCGAGTGCTCCCACATCATCAGCTCGTTCGGGCTCCACTGGAAATGAAAGCGCAGCTGCGGGATGCCGTAGATATCCTGCTTCTCCGGATCGATGTCGACGTAGTTGTTCGGGCTCGGGAGCGAAGGCGCCTGGATCAGCGCCCCCACGGTCGCGGGGTAGTAGCGCTTGATGCCGCGCTTGAACTCGGAGCCGAAGCCGTCGATGTGATTGTAGTGCCACGGGAACTCGTCGCACCCTCCGCCCATGTAGATGGCGTAGCCGCGAATGAATTTCTCGGCACGCGGATTGTCGAGGTTCTGCCAGCGCGGCATCCACGCCACGGTCGAGTTGGCGATGTTGTCCGGTGCGCTCGGTTGCCCGAGGAGCTGCGGCAGGTACCCGTAACCGGGACTCCCATACAGGTGATCGCAGAGGTTCCGTCCCAGCTGTCCACTTGAATTTGCAATGCCGGTCGGCCAGTGCCGCGAGCGCGAGTTCAGCATGATGTGCGCGGTCTCGACGCAGGATGCCGCGAGCACGACCACCTTCGCGTAGACCTCGACTTCGCGGTGCGTGGCGCGATCGAGGTAGGCCACGCCTTGCGCGTGACCGTATTCATCCACCAGTACGCTGCGCACCAATGCATCGGTGATCAGCGACAGGTTCTGCGACTGCTCCGCATCCGGGATCGTGTACCAGGTCGGCGAGAAGAACGAACCCGCATCGCACCCCTGACTGCAGTTGCCGCAGTAATGACAGGCCGGGTGTCCGTTGTGCGCGACGGTGAGCTGCGCGCAACGATCGGGCAGATAGGGCACGCCGATCTTTTCCGCCGCCTTCTGGATGATGTAGTCGTAGCAGCGCCAGGTCATCGGCGGCAGGTATTCACCATCCGGGTTGCTCGGGCGATTCTGCACCGAGCTGGCGACGCCCATGTAGCGCTCGGCCTTGCTGAACCACGGCGCGATCTCGGCGTAGTCAACCGGCCAGTCCACACCGGCGCCATCGAGGCTCGCAGCCTTGAAGTCGATGTCGCCGTAGCGGCAGGACGAGCGTCCCCAGAAATTCGCCTTGCCACCGGTTCCCTTGCAGCGCTTCCAGTACCAGTCGGTGCCGGCGCTGTTCGAGTAGGCGATGTCGTGTTCCCACAGATGCGGGCCCTCGTTGTACTCGCTCTCCTCGACCGAGTAGCGCTCCTGGTGCGCGCGGCCCGCGAGCGCCAGTGGATCGCCGAAGCCGCGGTACTTGAGGTCAAAGACCTGGCGGTGCATCCGGTAATCGGTGGCGGGCTCAGTGCGCGGCCCGGAGTTCAGCGCCAGCACCTTGAGGCCGCCTTCGCACAGCATCTTCATCGCTGTGCCGCCGCCGGCGCCAGTGCCTACTACGATCACGTCAAAAATGTGCGGTTTTACCGCAGCGATCTTGCCGCTCATGTCACGGCTCGCAGGTGCAGGTGTTCGGGGTCTTCGGGATGCGGACAGCCCGGCATCTTAGGCCAGGAATTTCGCAGTCCCTGGAAGCCGAGCGCCTCGAGCCCCACCCGCGAGGTATAGTAACCGGTGACTGTGTAATCCCGCACCAGGCGGAAGAACTCGCGGCCACCCGCGGTCGCGCTTGTGTACTTGTCCTTGTAGGCGAGTGCGCCAAGCAAAGCGAGTTGCTGCGCGCTGTCGCAATCCATGAACGCGCGGCCATGATCGTACTGGCAACGCGCGTTGAGCCAACCCAGCCCCTCGACCCACTGGGCCTGCAGCTCCGAACCCATCTTCAAAGCGGAGTCGCGCGGCGGCTCGCTGTGGCCCGCGCCGCTGATCGGCACGCGGTTGGCAACCATGAAGTCGATGAATTCCGCGACACCCGCCTGGGCCGCCCCCGGCGTGTCGTCCGCGGGGATGATCAGCTCGGCCAGATGCGCGACGAGACGGTAGTCATCCGCCTTGAAAAACAGCGGCCGGTACGCGCCCGTCGCCACGGGCGCGTCCCCAGCGTCCCCAGCGCTGCCGGCGAAGGCCCAATTGCGAAACCCGGGGAAAGTCGCCGCCACGGAGGCGATGCCGAGCAGGCGGATGACTTCACGGCGAGCGACGGTCTGTCCAGCCAAGGGTGCCCCGCGTATTCATTGTTATAGATGCAACCGCCCGTTTGTAGCATCGGCGCGCCGGAAGTGTCAAACGACACAAAGCACCTGCTACATTTGCCGCCGCAAGCCGCCAAGCGTGCGGACTTCAGGGCCTGTACACATTCAGGGGACCGCCATGCAACTCGATCAACGTGGATGCCGCCGCCGTGAACGCCGCGCACTGTCCCTTGCGCTGGCAGCCTGCGCCGCGCTGGCCGCCGGCACTGCATTACCTGCTGCGGCTGCGGGCGTGGACCTGCAATCGGGAACGCTGCGGCTGCAGGTGACCGCGATCGCGGATGACATCCTGCGTGTGCGCATCGCGCCGGCGGGTGATTTTCCCGAAGACGCGTCCTGGGTGATACCCGCGGAATTGCGCCACGCCGGCGTCAGCGTGCGGCCCTGGTCCAGACCCGACGCCGAAGGGTTCGAGACGGCGCTTTTGTCGGTGCGCATCGAGCGTGCGAGCTTGCGGTTGATCGTGTCCGACATGGCAGGTCACGTGATTTCGGCCGACGCGCCCGAGCACGCGGTCGAAACACAGGGCGCGAGTTTTGCGCTGCGCAAGCAGCTGACGCCGGACCAGCATTTCTTCGGCCTGGGCGACAAAGCAGGGCCGCTCGATCGGCGCGGCCAGGCCTTCGTCAACTGGAACACCGATTCTTACATGTACCAGGAGTCCACGGATCCGCTCTACAAGAGCGTCCCCTTCTTCATCGCCACGGGCACGCCAGGTGCCAGCTACGGCATCTACCTCGATAACACCTGGCGCAGCTGGTTCGATTTCGGCAAGCAGGATCCGGACACGTTGGCCTTCGGCGCCGCGGGTGGACCGATCGACTACTACCTTATTTACGGGCCGGAGCTGCGCCGCGTGGTCGAGCGCTACACCGATCTCACTGGCAAGGCGCCGCTGGCGCCGCTGTGGTCGTTCGGCTTCCAGCAATCGCGCTTCAGCTACATGAGTGCGGCGGAGGTGCGCGCGCTGGCGACGCGATTCCGCGCGCAGCGGATTCCAGCCGACGCAATTTGGCTCGACATTGACTACCAGGATCGCTATCGCCCCTTCACCACGAACCCGCAGACTTTCCCGGATCTCGCCGCGCTCAGCGCGGCATTGCGAAAGCAGGATTTCCGGCTGGTGGCCATTACCGATCTGCATATCGCCAGCGCAGCAGGCCAAGGGTACACACCCTACGACAGCGGTGTCGCCGGCGATCATTTCCTGAAGCGCGCCGACGGCTCGATCTACGAGGGCCCGGTGTGGCCAGGTCCGGCGGTGTTCCCCGATTTCACCCGCGGCGTCACGCGCGAGTGGTGGGGGAATCTTTTCCAGGCGCAGCTGCATGCGGGCATCGCCGGTTACTGGAACGACATGAACGAGCCGGCGATCTTCAACACGCCGAGCAAGACCATGCCGCTCGACACCGTGCACCGCATCGACGAGCCCGGCTTCGCAGCGCGCAACGCCACGCATGCCGAGATCCACAATATCTACGGCATGGAGAATTCGCGCGCCACCTACGAGGGCCTGCGGCGCCTCGCGCCCGACGAGCGGGCTTACGTGATGACGCGCGCCAGCTTTGCCGGCGGCCAGCGCTACGCGGTCACCTGGACGGGTGACAACAGCTCGAGCTGGAATCACCTGAAGCTGTCGGTGGCCATGCTGCTCAATCTTGGCATGAGCGGCTTCGGCTACAGCGGGGCTGACGTGGGCGGCTACGTCGGCGCGCCCTCACCAGACCTGCTGACGCGCTGGATCGAGCTCGGTGCGTTCATGCCGGTATTCCGCGATCACTATGGCAAGGGCGACGCGCGCAAGGAACCCTGGGTCAATGGTCCGAAACACACGGCGATTCGCCGTCATTTCATAGAGGAACGATATCGCCTGCTGCCCTACATTTACACCGTCGCGGACGATAACGCGCGCAGCGGCGCGCCGCTGGTGCGCCCGGTGTTCTACGATTTCCCGGAGGCGCTGGCTGCGCCCTGCGGGCAGGACACCACGTTCATGCTGGGCGAGCGCCTGCTGGTGGCACCACCGCCGGTGCTGGAATCGCCGGCGAGTTACACCATCTGCCTGCCCGCCGGCCGCTGGTACGACTACTGGACCGGCACGGATGCCGCGACGCTCCCGCAGGCGGCGGGCCGTGCAGGCGAGGCGGGCAGCGCCGTGGCGGGCGCGGGACTGGTCCTCAATGCGACGCCGCGTGTCGATCAGCTGCCGGTGTTCGTGCGCGGCGGCACGATCCTGCCGCGGCAGCCGCTCACGCAGAGCACCGCTACGATGCCGCACGGGCCGCTGTCGCTCGATGTGTATCCGGGCGATGACTGCCGCGGCGAGATCTACCAGGACGACGGCCACAGCATGGCCTACATGCGCGGCCTGTACCTCCGGCAGCACCTGCACTGCGAACTTCGTGATGAGGTGCTCACGCTCAGCTTCGACAAGCGCGCTGGCGGGTTCCATCCCTGGTGGAGCCAGCTGCGTGTGACGGTGCATGGATGGCGGGGCGCGGCGAATGCCAGCATGCAGGGGCACGCGGTGGCGACGAGCGTCGACGCGAAGAGCCAATCCGTGTCGCTGCTGTTCGCCGACCCGGTGGGCGCGACGCAACTGACACTACGCCACGGTGCTGCGGCTGCAGTGGCCGGTACCTGAAGGAAACGCGCGGATGCTGACTCGAAATCCCCCCGCCTGGTGGTGCCTGGCCAATTGCCTGGTCTATTGCCTGGCATTGGGCCTGGCCGCCAGCGTGGCCGAGGCACGCCATCACAATCACCACCGCGATACCGCCGCCACGCCGTCGATCGCGGGACAATACGATTACTTCCTGCTGTCGCTGTCCTGGTCACCGAGCTATTGCCTCACGCACCAGCAAGACCGTGCCCAGTGCAGCAAGGGCTATGGCTTCGTGCTGCACGGTCTGTGGCCGCAGAACGCGGACGGCGGTTACCCCGAGAACTGCGCTGCCGACGCGCCGCTCACGGCGGCAGCGTTGGCGCGCGGGGCCACGCTCTTTCCGAGTCCGCGCCTGATGCAGCATGAGTGGCAGCGCCATGGCAGCTGCACCGGCCTCGATGCGCTGACTTACTTCAATACCGCCGACCGCGCGATTGCGGTCGTGAAAATCCCGGCGATCTTCGAGGCCCCGCGGAGCAACCTGTCGATGAGCGCGGATGAAATCGTCGCCGCGTTCCGCGCCGCGAACCCAGCCCTGAACGCAGACGGGCTGGCCGTGGCCTGCAATCGCGCCGAACTGTCCGAAGTGCGCGTGTGTCTCACGCAGGGCCTGGTGCCGACGGCCTGCGGCCGCGGCGTGCGCAACGCCTGTCCCGACGCTGCGCTGCGCATCCCGGCGGCGCGCTGATCTGCAACCGCAGCGCCTACAACCACAGCACCTACCACCGCAGCACCCATGATCGACACGCTGCTGCTGTTGCTGACCTTCGCGCTGGGCGCGGTGCTCGCCCGCGTCAGCCTGTGCGCGGTGGCCGGCGTGCAGCGGGCCATGAGTGCGCGTGACTACTCCGGTCTGCAACGGCTGGCGCTCGCCGCCAGCGGTGCCGGGGTCGTGCTGCTCGTGCTTGCCGGGATCGCGCCGGGCACGGTGCTGCTGCCATCCGCGGTGCCTTTCCATGCCGGCGTGGTGGCTGGCGGTGTGCTGCTCGGTCTCGGCGCCTTGGTGAATGGCGGTTGCTACCTGGGGAGCGTCCTGTACCTCGGTTCCGGCAACGTCAATTTCCTGCTGACGCTCGCGGGTATCGCCGCGGGTGCGCGCGCGGCCGAAGCGCTGGCGCTGTTGCCGGCGAGCGGCGCGGCCGGCGCACGCATCGCGATGGGCTACACGTGGGGCATCGGCGCGCTGACTTTCGCGCTGCTCACGCTCCTGCTGTTGTGGCGCGCCCGGCCGGTGGCACGTTGGCTGGCGCTACTCGCCGGGCTCCTCGCCGGCCTGGTGTATGCGCGCCATCCGGGCTGGAGCTACGGCACCGTGCTCGACGCGCTCGCGCACGGGCGCCTCTCGCGCATGGACTGGAGCGCGAATCTGTCGGCGCTGCTGCTGTTCGCCGGCGCGCTGGCCGGCGCATGGCTGTCGGGAAAGTTCCGGCTGCAGCGGCCCGAATGGCGGCGCGGACTGCGCTGCGCCGTCGGCGGGCTGATCATGGGCTGCGGGGCGGCGCTGGTGCCCGGCGGCAACGATTCGCTGCTGCTGTGGGCCATCCCGGGTCTGACGATCTACGGCACGCTCGCGTACTTTCTCATGCTGGCCACCATCGCCGCGGGTTTCGCGCTGCAGGCACGCCAGACGGCGAAGGCACGCTAAACTAGTCGCATGCGATCACCCGCAAGAAGCCCTGACCGGCGCATCGATGGGTTGCGCCTCATTGGCCTGTTCAAGATCGGCAAGGCGTTCCTGCTGCTGGCGACGAGCTATGGGCTCTACCGGCTGCTCAACCCGCAGCTGGTCGAGCACCTGCACGACTGGCTCAACACCCTCACCGATACCTTCGAGCGCCGGCTGCTGGAGCGGGCGCTCGACTGGCTGGATTCGCTGGGTTCGACGCGTATCGGCAGCATCCTGCTCGTGACCGCCATCTATACAGCGGTGCTGCTGACCGAGGGCATCGGCTTGTGGCTGCGCAAGACCTGGGCAGAATGGCTCACGGTCGTCGCCACCGCCTCACTCATTCCCTTCGAGTTGTGGCAGCTGTTCTTCGGACACCACCACAAGCCTCTTGCCGTCCTCGGCGCAACCGTGCTCAATATCACCATCGTGAGCTATCTCGTATACCAGTTGCGCCGCGGCCGGGCACGGCGGCAACGGTCGGCATGAATCCGCGCGCGCGCCGCATCGTGATCCTCGCGCTGCTGGCCGCGGCGCTGGCCTGGAATTTCGCGCAGTATCGCGGCGGCAAGGGCGATGTGGCGCTGGCGGTGTCCGCCGTGGCGCCCGACCTGCTGCACCTCGGTAGCCTCACGCTCGAGCCTTGTGAGATCGGCCGGCGGGGCTTAGGGCTGGCCACGTTGCGCGCCTACTGCACCGCGTTCGAGGTGCCGGAGAATCATGCCGCGCCCGGTGGCCGCCGCATCCGGCTTCGCGTCGCGGTGGTGCGTGCCGAAGCTGCGCAGGCGCAGCCTGACCTCGTGACTTTCCTCGACGGCGGGCCCGGCGGGGCCGCCACCGAAGACTATCCCATGATCGCCGGCGCCTTCGAGCCCCTGCGCAAGCAGCGCGCCGTGCTGCTGGTGGACCAGCGGGGCACGGGCGGATCGAACGTGCTCGAGTGCGAGGATAAGGAAGGCGCCTCGCTGGCGCGCGCCATTGAAGTGCTGCGCGGCTGCGTGACCAAGCTGGCGCCGCGCGCCGCGCCGCAGTACTACGCCACCACCGATGCGGTCGAAGACCTCGAGGCGGTGCGCCGCTCGCTCGGCTCGCCGCGGCTCGATCTGGTCGGCGTGTCCTACGGCACGCGCATGGCCCAGCAGTACGCGCGCCGCCATCCGGAGGCGGTGCGCGCGCTCGTGCTCGACAGTTCGGTGCCCAATACACTCGTGCTCGGCAGCGAGCACGCGCGCAATCTCGAGGCGACGCTGCAGGAACTGTTTGCGCGCTGCCGCGCTGAGCGCAGCTGCAGCACGCGCTACGGCGATCCTTACCAGACGCTGCAGCGACTGCAGGCGCGGCTGCGGGCGCATCCTCAGCAGCTCACGCTGCGCGACCCATACACCTTCAGTCTGCAGCAGAAGAGCATCGACGCCGGCGCGCTTGCGCAGCTGGTGCGGCTCTACGCCTACAGTCCCTACACGGCCGCGCTGTTGCCTTATGTGCTGCAGGAAGCCGACGCTGGTCACTACGAGCCGCTGCTTGGGCAGGCGCAGGTGGTGATCGGCGACGTGTCCGACAGCCTCACCGGCGGCATGGCGCTGTCGGTCACCTGTGCCGAGGACGCCGATCGGCTGCGGATCAATCTGGCCGACGCAGGCACAGTTCTGGGCAACGGCCTCACCGAATGGCTGCTGGCGGCCTGCGCGGTGTGGCCGCATGGCTCGCGCCCCACGGATTTCAACGAACCGTTGCGCACGGCTGTGCCGGTGCTGGTGCTGGCCGGCGAGCACGATCCGGTCACGCCGCCCCGCTATGCGCAGCAGATCGTACAGACGCTCCCGCATGCCCGGCTGCTGCAGGTCAAGGGACAGGGCCATGGACTGCTCACCGTAGGTTGCATGCCGCGGCTCCTCGATGAGTTCCTGCGCCAGGGCGATGCCAAGCGTCTCGATGCGCACTGCCTCGAGGTGCTGGCACAGACGCCATTCTTCGTCGACGCCAATGGCAGCAATCCATGATCCATGAGGTGGCGCCGCGGTGATTGAAGTCAGGGGATTGCACAAATCCTTCGGCGCCAAGCGCGCGGTCGATGGTGTGAGCTTTTGCGCGCGCGATGGCGAGATCACCGGGCTCCTGGGGCCAAACGGCGCCGGCAAGACCACGACGCTCCGTATGCTCTACACGCTGATGCGCCCCGACGCCGGCAGTGTGCTCATCGATGGGATCGACGCCGTGCACGAGCCGCTGGCCGTGCGGCGCACGATCGGCGTGCTGCCCGATGCGCGCGGAATTTACAAGCGCCTCACGGCGCGCGAGAACATCGAGTATTTCGCGGCCCTGCAGGGCATGGATGTACCCACCGCGCGTGCGGCCTGCGACTCGCTGATTGGCACGCTCGCCATGCAGGAGATCGCCGACCGCCGCACCGAGGGGTTCTCGCAGGGCGAGCGCGTCAAGACCGCGATCGCACGCGCATTGGTGCACGGGCCGAAGAACGTGCTGCTCGACGAGCCGACCAATGGCCTGGATGTCATGGCGACCCGGAGCCTGCGCGAGTTCCTGCGCGGACTGAAGGCCGCCGGGCGCTGCGTACTGCTCTCGACGCACCTGATGCAGGAAGTCGCGGCGCTGTGCGACCGCATCATCATCATCGCCCACGGCCGCGTGGTGGCCGACGGCACGGCCGAGGAGCTGCGCGCGCTGGCCGGCGAGCAGCATCTGGAAGAAGCCTTCATGAAGCTCATCGGTGAAGTGCCATGAGCACGGCGCTGATCGTCTATCTCAAGGAATGCCGCGAGAGCCTGCGCGACCGGCGCGTATTGATGAACAGCCTGCTGCTCGGCCCTTTGCTCGGACCGGTCCTGTTCCTGGTGCTGATGCGGCTGGTGGTCGGGCGCGAGCTCGAGAAGGCCGAGCAGCCGCTGCCGGTGGTCGTGATCGGCGCCGAGCGCGCGCCGGAGCTGGTCGATGCGCTCCGGCAGATGGGCGTCGAGGTGAAACCCGCGGTCGACGACCCGGAGCTCGCAGTGCGCGAACAGCGCATCGATCTGGCACTGCGCGTGGCGCCGGACTTCGGCGCCGCGTGGCGCGCTGGATGGCCCGCGCAGCTCGAGCTGATCTACGATTCCTCGCGCCGCGAGGGCGGGAGCGATGTGGAGCGGTTGCGCAACATGCTCGACAACTACGGACACCACTACGGCGCACTGCGACTGCTGGCGCGCGGGCTTTCGCCCGGCATCGCCACGCCGCTGGCGCTCGCGAACCGCGACACCGCCACGCCGCAGGCGCGCGGCGCGCTGCTGTTCGCGATGCTGCCCTACATGCTGATACTGACCATCTTCATCGGCGGCCTGTGGCTGGCGATCGACTCGACCGCGGGTGAGCGCGAGCGCCAATCGCTCGAACCGTTGCTGATCAACCCGGTGCCGCGCGACCGCATCCTGCTCGGCAAGCTCCTGGCCACCACGACCTTCAGCACCGCGAGCCTGACGCTCGGGCTGCTGGCCTTCCTGGTGGTAGGGATGTTCATGCCCACCGAGGAGCTGGGCATGAGCCTGGCGCTCGGCCCGCACTTCTTCGCGGTGGCACTGCCGGTGCTGGTGCCACTGGTTGCACTGCTCTGCATCTGCCAGATCCTGATCGCCGCGTTCGCACGCAGCGTGCGCGAGGCGCAGACTTATCTTGGCATCGCGCAGCTCGTGCCGCTCATTCCCTCGATCGTGCTCAGCGTACTGCCGGTCAAGGCGCAGTTGTGGATGTACGCGGTGCCGCTGCTCGGCCAGCAGATCACGATCATGCGCCTGCTGCGTGCTGAGCCAGTGCCGCCCTTCGCGCTGTTGCTCAGCGCGCTGGTCACGCTGCTCGCCGCGACCGCGGTGTTCATGCTCACGCGGCGCGTGTACGACTCGGAACGCCTCGCCATCTCGGTGTAGGCGGAGGGGTAGGCGTCACATGTGCGGGCGCTTTGTTTCGCGCGAGCAGGCCGCCATCGAGCGCGAGTACAACATCAGGGTGCGCAATCCCTTCGAGCGCGTCTACAACGCCGCGCCCACGATGTTGTTGCCCGTCATCCGCGCGCAGTCCGGCGATCCAGCGGTCCCGGAAGCAACGGATGTCACTGGCGCTCGTGAAGCGCTCTCGATGCGCTGGGGGCTCATCCCCAGCTGGTGGTCGCAACCGGCAGCGCCGACATCCACGATCAATGCGCGTAGCGAAGAAGCGGCTGCCAAACCGATGTGGCGCAGTGCCGTGCGCCACACGCGCTGCCTCGTGCCCGCGCTCGGCTGGTACGAATGGCGGGTGACGCCCGAAGGCAAAGTGCCTTATTTCATCCATGCCCCGGCTCTCGCCGGGGTCTGCTTCGCCGGCCTCTGGTCGGAGTGGAAGAACCCGGCCGGCGAGGCGCAGCTGACTTTCGCCATCCTGACCCGCGCGGCCTCCGCCACGCTGAAGGCCGTTCACGATCGTATGCCGGTCGTGCTGGGGCAGAATGCCTGGGACGAATGGCTAGCCAAATGGCCAACCGACCACTCGGCAAGGCTGGCTGCCTGCGTCGCTAACTCATTGAATGAATTCGAATATTACCCTGTCAGCCGCTACGTGAACGCACCGCGTAACCAGGGCGAGCGTTGCATCCAGCCGGCCGCGGCCTGAGCGGGCCGTGGCGTGGTCTGCTCCCGACCCGAGCGCCCATCCTTAGGGTCAGTCCTACCCCTATCGGTCATCTGTCGAGCGGTAGAATGCGGCCCCTCGGGACCTGGTCCCGCCACTGGGTCCGGCCACTGGATCCGACGGGCCTGAAACCAATCGCCCGGTTGCTGAGTCTAATTAGGCACCGACGGGCGGGGGATGCGCCTGTCCATGGCTTGTGGAGCCCCACTCTATGAACGAAGAAATCGACGGCCCGCGCTCCGGCAGGCCCTCCCGCGGCTTGATTATCGGTGTTGGCATCGGCGTGGTGCTGGCTGGCGCGTTGGCCTGGCGGTTTGGGCACTCGTCGAGCCCTAATGCCAAGGACGCGAATGCGCCGCCGCTGGTCACCGTGGTCGTGCCCGCGCTCGGCAACGTCACCTCGACCGTCTCGCTGACCGGCGAGATCAGCGCACAAAACGACATGCCGATCGGCGTCGAGGGCGATGGCGGACGCATTGCTGCCGTGCTCGTGGAGCCCGGCGATCACGTGCGCCGCGGACAGGTGCTCGCGCGCTTGAATCCGTTGACCGCGCAGTCGCAGGTCGACGGCGCCGAAGCCGCGCTCGATGAGCTGCGCGCCAACGCCGCCGCCTCGCAGGCCGAGTACGCGCGTGCGCAGGGCGCACGCGATTCATTTTCAAACGAGGAATTCGAGCGGCGTCGCACTGTGGCGCTGACTGCACAGGCCAAGGTCAAGGCCGCCGAGGCGCAGCTCGCCGAAGCGCACACGCGCTGGCAGCGCACGACGGTGGTCGCGCCGAGCGACGGCATCGTGCTGACGCGCGCCGCCGAAGTGGGCCAGATCGCGCTGCCAGGCACGGCCCCGTTGTTCCGCATGGCGCGCGGTGGCGAAATCGAGATGCGTGGCCAGGTCGCCGAACAGGACATGCCGCGCCTCAAGGTCGGACAGACCGCGCTGGTGCGGCTCGATGGCGTGGCGCGGCCGTTCACCGGCAAGGTGTGGCAGGTCGGCGCGATCATCGACGCAGTTACACGGCAGGGCACGGTGCGCATCGCGCTGCCGGCTGCCGACCAGAACCTGCGTCCGGGCGCGTTTGCGCGCGCCGATATCCAGGCCGGCGCTACGGTGGGCGTGATCCTGCCGCAGACTGCGGTGCTGAGTGACGAGCAGGGGACGTATACGCTGGTGGTCGGCGCTGACGACAAGGTCGAGCGCCGCGCGGTCACGGTAGCGGGCGCGCATTCGGAAGGGCTGCTGGTGAGCAGCGGGCTCACGGGCAACGAGCGCGTGGTCGCGATCGCCGGTGCCTTCCTGCGCACGGGCGAGCAGGTGCAGGTCGCGCCTGGCGCCATGGCCAACAACGGCGGTGGAGGTGACGCAGGCGGCAAGCGCGGCGCGGCTGGCGCGAACGCGAATGCCGCGGTGAGCTCGCCGTGAAGCGCATCTCCGCGTGGGCGATCACCCACCCGGTATTTCCGCTGGTGCTGTTCACCGTGCTGACGGTGTTCGGCATCGTCGCCTTTGTGCGCATGCCGGTCACGCTGAACCCGGACATATCCGCGCCCTTCGTGCACGTGTTCATCGGCGTGCCGGGCTCGGCGCCGTCGGAAATCGAGACCCAGGTGCTGCAGAAGGTGGAAGGGTCGGTCTCCAAGATCGGCAACGTCAAGAACATCATCTCGCGCGCCACCGAAGGCCAGGCGATGGTGTTCGTGGAATTCCAGATCGGTACGCCAGTCGACCGCGCCACCACCGACGTGCGCGACGCCGTGGCGCGCGTGCGCGCCGACCTGCCGCCCGGGATTATGGAGCCGCAGGTCGGCCGCGAGGAAATCGACGGCGGGCCGATTGCCTATTACGCGGTCAGCACCACCGGCATGACCGAAGAGCAACTCTCCTGGTTCGTCGACGACACGGTCAACAAGCGACTCCTGGCCGTCAGAGGCGTGGCACAGGTCAATCGCTCGGGCGGCGTCGACCGCGAGATGCGCGTCGACCTCGATCCGGCGCGCATGCAGTCTTTCGGCATCACCGCCGCCGAGGTCAATGACCAGCTGCGGCAGGTCAACATCGATGCCGCCGGTGGCCGCGCGCAGGTGGGAGGCAGCGAGCAGTCGATCCGCGTGCTTGGCAGCGCGCGCACCGCGCCGCACCTTGCCGATACCCGCCTCCAGCTCGGCGATAGCCGCGTTGTGCGCCTCGGTGACATCGCCGAGGTGCGTGACGGCATCGCCGAAGTGCGCTCCATCTCGCGGCTCGACGGCCGGCCGGCGACCACCTTCGGCGTGCTGAAGGCCAAGGGCGCCTCGGACGTCGACACGCTCAAGCGCGTGGAGGACGAGCTCGCCAAGATCACCAGCGAGAATCCGAGCATCCAGCTCAAGATGGTCTTCACGACCGTCGATTTCACCAAGCAGCAGTACCACGCCTCGATCGAGGCGCTGATCGAGGGCGCGCTGCTCGCGGTGGCGATTGTGTTCCTGTTTCTGCGCGACTGGCGCGCCACCGGCATCGCGGCGCTGGCGATTCCGCTGTCCGCGCTGCCCACCTTCGCCTTCATGCAGTGGTTCGGCTTCACGCTCAACCAGATGAGCCTGCTGGCGCTGTGCCTGATCACGGGCGTGCTCGTCGACGACGCCATCGTCGAGATCGAGAACATCACGCGCCACATGAAGATGGGCAAGAGCGGCTACCAGGCCGCTATGGATGCCGCCGACGAGATCGGCCTGGCGGTGGTCGCCTGCTCGATGGCGATCATCGCGGTGTTCCTGCCGGTAAGCTTCATGGGCGGGCTGGTCGGGCAGTTCTTCATCCAGTTTGGCTTCACGGTCGCCGTGGCGGTGTTCATTTCGCTGGTGGTGGCGCGGCTGATCACTCCGCTGTTGGCGGCTTACACGCTCAAGCCCCACGCGGGGCTGCGCAGCGCCGACGGGCCGATCATGGAGTGGTACCTGAAGGCGCTGCGCTGGACGGTCACGCATCGCTGGAAGACGATCGGGGCCGGCGTCGTGTTCTTCGTGCTGTCGATATTCGGCCTGGCCATGGTGCCGCAGGCCTTCTTCCCGGATAGCGATAGCTCCTCCTCGGTGCTCAAGGTGGAGTTGCCGCCGGGCGTGCTGCTGAGCCAGACCTCGCAGGTGTCGGCGTCTGCCTACCAGATCCTGCGCCGGCATGCCGAAGTGAAGACAATGGTCGAGTCGGTGGGCGAGGATGACGATGGCGAAGTGCGCTCGGGCAACATCTTCATCCAGCTGGTGCCACCCGGCGAGCGCAAGCTCAGCCAGAAGGAGTTCGAGGCGCAGCTCACCAAGGAACTGCGGGTGATTCCCGACGCGCGGCTCAACTTCCAGAGCCAGGCGGATGGTGGCGGGCGCGACCTGACGCTGTTCGTGGTCGGCAGCAATCCGGAGCTGGTCGAGCAGACCGCGCGCACGGCGATCGAGCAGATGCGCACGCTCAAGGAGCTGCGCGATCCGCGCATCAACGGCGACATGGCGCGCCCGGAGCTGGTGATTCATCCGCGGCTCGACCTGGCGGCGCAGCTTGGCGTCACCGTGGCAAGCATCAGCGATACCGTGCGCGTCGCTACGCTCGGCGAAATCGCGCAGAACGAAGCGAAGTTCTCGCTCGCCGACCGGCAGATCCCGATCCGCGTGAGCCTGGTGGAATCGGCGCGCAGCAACCTCGCGACGCTCGAGAATCTACCGGTCCGAACTGCAAGCGGTGCTACCGTGCCACTTAAAGCCGTTGCTGATATTGGCTTCGGCCAGGGCCCATCGAAGATTCGCCGCTACAACCAGGCCCGCCGCCTCTCGCTCGAGGCCGACCTGAACCACACCGAGCTCGGCCCGGCGATGAAGGTGATCCGCGACCTGCCGATTTTCAAGAACCTGCCGCCCGGCGTGCAGATCGTGGACGTGGGCCAGGCGCAGTACATGCAAGAACTGCTTACAGGCTTTGCGCTGGCGATCGTCGCGGGCGTCATGTTGGTGTTCGCCGTGCTGGTGCTGCTGTTCGCGCGGCTGTTCCAGCCGATCACCATCCTGTCCGCGCTGCCGCTGTCGATCGGCGGGACCGTCATCGCCCTTGGCCTTACCGGCAGTCCGGCCTCCATCGGCACGTGGCTGGGCCTCCTGATGCTGATGGGCCTGGTTGCGAAGAACTCGATCCTGTTGGTGGAATTCGCGATCGAGGAGATGCGCGCCGGCAAGGATCGGCTGACTTCACTCCTCGAGGCCGGCCACAAACGCGCGCGTCCGATCGTCATGACGTCGGTGGCGATGATCGCCGGCATGCTGCCGCTCGCACTTGGTCTGGCCGGCGACGCCGCTCTCCAGGGCCAGATGGCGATCGCCGTAATCGGCGGGCTGATCACCTCGACCGCATTGACGCTGGTGATGGTGCCGGCCGGATTCACTTTGATGGACGACTTCGAACGCTGGCTGGGCCGCAAGCTCGGGCACCGCATCATGAACAACTCGGCTTCCGACCCGGCGATGCCCGCCCCGTCCGGCGCGCAGGCCGACGCCGTGTGATGCAGCCCGTGTGATGCAGCCCGTGTGACGCAGCTCGCATTTCCGGCGGCCAGCGCGCTGCTTCAGTAGGGCCCGGCGCCGGCCGATACAGGGCCGGATGGATAGCAAGGTCGCACCAGCAGCCCAGGCTGAAAGCGCCGGCTCAGCGTTCGCGCGTGAGCTCGCGGCCTCCCTGTCGATTGGCCCGATCGAGCTGCCAAGCTACCCGGACGTGGCGCTGCGCGTGCAGCAGGTGCTGGCCGACGACGCGGTCAGCACCGAGATGGTAGTGCGGATCGTCGGCGCCGAGCCGATGCTCGCCGCGCGCGTGGTAAGCCTGGCGAACTCCGCCGCCATGAATCCCTCCAGCCACCAGGTGACCGACTTGCGCACCGCCGTGTCACGCATGGGCTTCGACAGTCTGCGTGCGGCGGCGGTCAGTTTCGCGATGGCGCAGCTGCGTGCGCGCGCCGAGTACGCCGACATCGAGCAGCAGCTCACCCGCAACTGGCGCGACAGCGTCAGCTTCGCCTCCACTGCCAGCGTGGTCGCCCGCCGCAGCCAGCGCATGAGCCCGGACACGGCGTTGTTCGCGGCACTGGTCGCGGGCGTGGGCAAGGTCTACATCCTCACACGCGTCAGCCGCCATCCGCAGCTGCTCGCCGACGCGTTCGCCTACCAGGCGATCGTGCGGGAATGGCACATCAAATTTGCACGTTCGCTGCTCGCGAGCTGGCATGTCGCCGAGGACGTGATCGAAGCGGTGGAGGTCTACGAGCGCCGCAACCAAGAGGCACGGCCGGGACCGCCGCTCGCCGATGTGCTGGCCTGCGCCGCGCTGATTAACAGGCATCACGACGCGCCCGCAAGGCTGGCCGAATCCTTGCCACTTTCGCATGCTGCACAGCGCTTGGGACTCGCCAAGGCCGCGCCCGATGCGATCATCGCGGACGCCGCGAGCGAGTTGTCCAAGCTGAACGCGGCGCTCGGCCGCTAGGACCTGTTCACGCTCACGGGACAGCTGCGGCGCGATTTAGCGGCCTGTTCAGCACCCGCGCGATCTTACCCAGCAGCGTCTGTCGGTCGAAGGGCTTGACGAGAAAGTCGGCCGCACCCAGTCTGCGACTGTCGAGGACGATGCCGCGCTCGCTATTGCCCGTGATCATGATCACCGGGATCGAGCCGAGCCGCGGGTCCGATTTCAACCGACCGAGCACTTCCAGGCCGTTCATGTCCGGCATCAGAAAATCCATCAAAACCACATCGGCGCTGGTTCGGGACAGCAGGCTGATCGCCTCGCTGCCGTTGGCGGCACCCCTGATCCGGTAACCTTCCGATTCGAGTATCTGCGCCGTCAATTTGCGTTGAAATTCATCGTCATCCACCACGCATATGGTCGGCGGCGTCCGTGCGGCAAGGTCGCCCAGGACGTGGGCTTCCTCCAGGTACGGTGCGATGGACTGCTGCACGCCTCCAGCCCACTGCGCGACCGGCTGCAGTGATGCGCCGACTTTCTGCAGCTGTGGCAGTACCAGCTCGCTCTTGCAGCGGGCAATATCCGCGGCGACATCGGCGCGACCATCCGCATGCAGTTGTCCCGCGGCGTCACCGCGCAGCACCCGCGCCGACAAGCCGTCCAGGGCGGCGCCGATGTCGCGCTCAGCGCCTGCCAGCGCTCGATCGGTGGATGCCAGGTGCTCCTGGCCACTTGCAAACTGCCGTGACAGCAGCCCCTCCAGTTCCCGCAGGCGCAGCGCCTGGGTCGCGCAGGTGGCCGCCAATTCCTCATCGCCCGGAGCCGCCTCGAGCGCTGCCAGCGCGTGATGCACCGAAAGCTGCAGCCGGGTCGCATCGTGGGTAAAGGGCCAGAACAGTACGTAGTCGTCGAACAGTCCGCGGCGGCACAACTGGTAGGCGTGTCTGACTTCTTCCTTGGTGCAGAGAATGACGGCCCGGTGCCGGGGCAGAGGCTGCCCGTCGACCACACGATACAGGCCCAGGTAGAAATCCTCGCAGCGCTGCAGCTGCTTGAAGGCCAGCAGCAGCACATCGGGCTGGTGGGCGCGAAAATCCGCCGCCGCCTTGTCGGGGTCCACGTTCAGGGCAATCGTGCCGAATTCGTCCTCGAGCAGGGTCTTAACCAGCGTGGCATCGACCGTGCTGTCGGAGGCGACTAGGATCGATGCCTGGGACCGTGCAGTGGAGGACATGTCTCGCAACGCCTCATGCCTGAAGCGGGACCGCGGCGCCGTATTGCGCATGCCACTTCGT
Organism: Gammaproteobacteria bacterium; assembly: GCA_025359205.1. GTDB lineage: Bacteria > Pseudomonadota > Gammaproteobacteria > Steroidobacterales > Steroidobacteraceae > FEN-1191. The sequence goes on along the minus strand of JANYHD010000010.1, from coordinate 47,148 downwards.
GAGCCATTCAATCAGCGCGGCGGCGGGCATTGGCCGGGCGATGAAATAGCCCTGACCGGCATCGCAACCCAGGTGCCGCAACAGATCCCAGTCGTCCCGCGTCTCGATGCCCTCGGCCACCACCTGCATCCGCAGCTGGTGCGCCATGCGAATGCTGGCGATACAGATGGCTTGCCGCGTCGTGTCCTCGGTTGCGCCATGGACAAAGCTGCGGTCGATCTTCAGTTCATCGAACGGCAGGTCGCGCAGCTGCGCCAGCGAGGAATGGCCGGTGCCAAAATCGTCGATCGCCAGCTGGAAGCGCTTCAACTGCAGTCGGCTCAGCACATCGAGCACGGTGCTCAGGCTCCGCTGCATCTGCCCTTCGGTCACTTCCAGTGTAATCAGCTGCGTTTCAATGTCCGCGGCGGCCGTCAACGCTTCGATCACGTCTGGAAAATCGAGCGCCGTGAGATCATCCATGGTGACGTTGACCGCGATCGGTACCCGATGACCCTCGCGTCCCCAGGCCTTGGCCTGCTGCAGCGCTGCAGTCACGACCGCTTTGGTTAGCTCGGCAATGAGTCCTTGTTCCGTGGCCAGACCGATGAACTGATCCGGGAAGACCAGGCCATCGCGCGGATGCTGCCAGCGCACCAGGCACTCCACGCCGACGAATTCGCCGGTCTCCAGCGCGACTTTAGGCTGATAATAATTGACGAGCTGGCCGCCGACGATGGCGGCACGCAGCTCTTCGGCGTCGTAGGCATGTGGCGTCGCGCGCTGCAGCGTGCCAACTCCGGCATTGGGCTGGAGCCGCCGCAACAGCGCGGCCAACTGTTCCGGCTGCACGGGTTTGTGCAGGTGGCCCAGCGCGTTGAGATGCTGCGCTTCAATCAGGCGCGCAACGCTGTCGAAAACACGGCCACCTTCGCCACTGACCAATATCAGGCTGCCGGCGTAGCGGCAGGCGGCCAGTCGGCGGATGAATTCAATGCCATCCATCTCCGGCATATTGATGTCCAGCATGATCAGGTCGGCTGGCGCGCCGGGGCCGTCAAGCTGCCGCAGTGCCTGTTCGCCGTGATTGCAGGTGACCACATTTGTATAGCCGAGCTGCTTGAGCATGCGCGCCAGCAGCAGCAGCATGAGCGCGTCGTCATCCAGGAGAATGATGCGTGCGCTGCGTGGATCAGCGGTATTCATGGCTTGCACGTTCACGCGGGTTGCGGCTGCGGTGCTGCGCAATGCCAATCGCTCAGGTAGTCATTCACAGCTGCGAGCGCCGCGCTGAATCGCGGCAACAGCGCCTGCAGCGTTGCGGCCTCGCCCGCCGTGCCGGCCGTTTCAACCGCGGCGCAGAGTTCACCGAGCTCGAGGGCCCCGACCGAGCGCGCCGATGACTTCAGTTTGTGCGCGATCCGCGCCGCTTCCGCCGCGCGTCCGGCGGCACCGGCTTCGAGCAGGGCTGCTCCCAGTTGCGCGGCACTGGCCTGGAATTCGCGCAGCAATTCGGCGATGACCTGTGGATCGCTGCCGACGAGCGCTGCAAGCACCCGCACCTGCACGGCTGCGGGCGCCGTCACGGGTGAATTTGCCGTCGCGGGTAATGTTGCCGTCACGGATGAAGGTGCTACCGGCGTCGACAGCCATCGCTCCAGAGCGGCGGCCAGTTCCGCCAGCGTGGCCGGCTTGCTCAGGTACTCATCCATGCCCACGGCCCGACACCGTTCGGCTTCGCCCTGCAGTGCATTGGCTGTCAGCGCGATGATCGGCATGGGTGAGCGTCCGCTCTCCTGCGCGCGCACCGCCAGGGTGAGATCGTAGCCATCCATCTCTGGCATGTGCAGGTCGGTCAGCAGCAGGGCATAGTCGCCGCTGCTCCAGCGCTGCAGGGCAGCGCGGCCGTTGGTGGCGAAATCGGCCGCATAGCCGAGCTGCGCCAGCTGCTGCCTGAGGACTTTCTGGTTGATTTCGTTGTCCTCGGCGACAAGTATCAACTGGCGCCGCGCGATGGCGACTGCGCGCGTCGGTGGCGTTACCTTGATCGCACTGCGCTGGTCAGGATCAATGACCGGCTCTGGCGAGGCGCGACCGGCAGCTATGGCCACGGCCTTGGCCAGCGACCGGCGGCTGAGGGCATTGCCATCGATCATGACGATGCCATCGGCCTGGACGCGCGGATTGCGCCGCTGACCGCGCCCGACCACGACCAGGACGGCGCGCAGGTCGAGATCGGCGCGTGCCTTGATGGCGGCCAGCAATTCCCTGGATGCCGACGCCGCATTGCCGGCATCCACGACCCACACTGCGAGCCCGGGCGGGCGCGCCTGGCTCCATTGGCACGCCGCAGTCAGGTCCGGCACATGCGTGACAGCTGCTGTGTCGGCGGTGAGATAGGTCGCGAGGTCATTGCCCAGGCCCGCGTGCTCACCAATGACCAGGCAGTCCAACCCCGCAATTTCTGACGGCGGCTCAACAGCGGCGATCGGCGGCGGCGCTGGCAGGAAAGGTATCTGCACCGTGAATGTGGAGCCATGGTCCGGGTGCGTTTTCACCGTGATATCCCCGCCCATCAGCGTGCTCAGCTGCTTGGAGATCGCCAGGCCCAGCCCGGTGCCACCATACCGACGGGTGGTCGAGGCGTCAGCCTGGGTGAAGGAGGTGAACAGCTTCGCGAGCGTCGCCGCGTCTATGCCAATGCCGTTGTCGGTCACGCGAAATTCCACGACCACGCGGTCGTGATCGGGATTCACCCGTACGGCGCGTACCGATATGACTCCCGGGCGCTGCAGGCCGCTGGAAAACTTGATGGCGTTGTTCGTCAGGTTGGTCAGCACCTGGCGCAGTCTTACTGCGTCCCCGAGTACTGAGGCCGGAATGGACGGATCAACGAAAACGGTCAGTGTCGCGCCGTTGCGTTCGGCCAGGCGGTTCAACAACCCGCAGGTCTTGTCCACGACGTCAGATATTGAAATAGGCAGGCTCTCGACGTCCAGCCGGCCGGCCTCGATCTTCGAAAAATCGAGGATGTCGTCGATGATCGTCAGCAGCGAATCGGCGGATTCGCGAATCAGGCCGACCATCTCGACCTGCGGGCCCATCAGGCTGCTCTGCGTCAGCACGTCGACCATGCCGATGATGCCATTCATCGGCGTGCGTATTTCGTGGCTCATGCTGGCCAGGAATTCACTCTTGGCGCTGTTGGCGGCCATCGCCGCTTCCTTGGCCACAACCAGCTCCTGGTTCAGGCTGGTCAGGGTCTCGTTCAGTTCCTTGAGCCGCGCCTGTTCCTGCTTGTGTACCGTGACATCGCGGATCGCACTGATGACGCGGCGCCCGTTGGCGGTCTCCAGCGGACTCAGGCTGATCTCGGCTGGAAATTCCGTGCCGTCCTTGCGGGTGCCGAACAATTCAAGGGCACCTCCCATGTTGCGCACGACCGGAGCCGAATGGAATTTGCCGCGCAGCGCCATGTGCCCAGTGGCAAAGCGCTTGGGCATCAGCACCTCGATGGGGTGATCCAGCAGCTCATCGCGGCCATAGCCAAACATGCGCTCCGCCTGGGCATTCACCAGTTCGATCGAGCCCGCCTGGTTCACCACGACGATGGCATCGGGGGCCGACTCCATCAAGCCGCGAAAGGTTGTTTCGCTCGCGTGCAGCACCTGCTGCGCACGGGCCAGCATGTCGAAGCTGACCAGCTGGGCATTGCGCCATTCCGTGCCCCGCCGCAATACCGTCTGCCAGATCGCGCACAGCAGCGCGATGGCAGCACCGAACACAATGATGGCGACAATCGTGGCGAAGTTTCGCTGCTCCTCGCTGCGTGCCAACCCCAGGTCCACCTGCTCGATCAGGGCAGCGGCGCCCTGGGAAAAGAGTGTTCTCTGGGTCCGGTACGTCTCGCTGGTCAATATTTGTCCCGCCTGATCAATCTGGTCCTTGTTGATCAGGGCAAAGATCTGATGATCCATGATGGCGAGCTGCCGCCTGGCGGCGGCGGCCTGCGCGCTCGGAACGGCTATTCCCGACCCCGCGGTGTTGGTGGTGGCCTGGTAGAGCGCGTCTGTCAGTTGCCGTTCGAAGTCCCGATAGCGACCCTCCCAGGCCGGCTCGGCCGTGATGACCGCCAGCCGCACGGACATGGTCAGGACATCGTCGAAGTGATTGATCTTGCCGCTCAGCCCTTTGATGCGCAGTTCGAGCTGAACCTCGGAGTTATTCCTGTATATATTGACGGCGCTCCAGACCAGCGTTAGCGCCATCGCGCCCAGCACCACCAGCGACATCGCCAGTAGCCAGCGCGGAAATGGCGATGCCTTGGCATTCTTCTCAGCCTGCTCCCAACGCCGGCTCGCTTCGCTGAGCTCGCGGTTGAGCCGCTGATTTTCGTTGGCGCGCCGGAATACCTCGGTCTCGATCTGTGCCGCGTGCCGCCGGAGCTGCTCGTTGACCCGGTTCTGTTCGCTGCCCTGCTGTTTGAGTCGTTCGGCTTCGGTGACGTCTTCGACGCGGTGGATGATGTACTCCACGGCGCCTTCGGCGTCGAGGACGGGAGAATTCCCTGGGCTCCAGTAGCGCTCTTCGAAGCCACCGCCCTCGGCTTCGGGCCGCCGGATGTCGTATTTCTGTATCGCCATCTCGTCGGCGACGCGATCCTGCAGCACCCGCCGCAGCGAGGCGCGCAGATTGCTCACGCCGGTGGCATCCGTGTCGTCGGGATTGTCGGGAAAGACCTCGAACAGAGGCCGGCCGAGTATTTCCTCGCGCCGGGTCATGGTGGCCCGAAGGTAAGCATCGCTTACCGCGACTATCGTGAGATCCCTCGTCAGGACCAGGTAGAGCCCGGGCGCGGATTCGAACAAATGGCGAAAGTCGGGAGTCATGCAAATCCTGGAAGCGCAAATCTCCTCGCTGGACAACTTGCGTCACCGTCCCCCTCGGTCGGCCGATGTGCATTACACGCGGCGCGGCCACCAGGTCTACGGCATTCGCGCCGACTGTATCGGCAAGTTGATTATGGAATTGAGCGCGGCGCGGGCTCGTGGCTGGCCTTGTGCGGCATGTCACGGGAATCGTTGCTGTGCACAAATCTGTGCAGTGCGGAATGACGATCGGGCGCCAGTGGCGCGAGTGGCGCTAGTGGCGCGAGTGCGCCTCGATCCAGGCCTGCATTTCCTCGTTGACCGCGCGCGGATCGCGCCCGGCCGCGGCGATCGGCGGTCCGATGACGACGCGGATGGTGCCCGGCTTCTTGTACAGGCCGCGCCGCGGCCAGTAGTAGCCCGCATCGTGCGCCACGGGCACAATCATGCGGCCCGACTCGGCGGCGAGCAGGGTGCCGCTCACGCCGTAGCGGCGCGTCTCGCCGGGCGGCATGCGCGTGCCTTCCGGGAAGATCACGATCCACTCGCCTTCCGCGAGCCGCGCCTTGCCTTGTTCGAGCACACTCTGCACCGCGCTCTTGCCGGCGCCCCGGTCGATCGCGATGCAGTGCATGAGTCGCAGCGCCCAGCCGAGGAAGGGCACCCAGGTGAGTTCACGCTTGAGCACCCACACGTGGTGCGGCCCCAGCACCACCTGCGCGAAGGTCTCCCAGGCCGAGGAGTGCTTGATCAGCGCTATATGGTTGCCCGCCGGCAGGTTCTCGGCGCCCTCGATGCGGTAGTCGAGGCGGCAGGTGACGCGCAGCACGGCCAGTAGCACCCCGCCCCAGGCGCGCGCCATCGGAAAGCGTTTGCGAAACGGCATCAAGGGACCGATGACGGTGAACATCACAGCGTAGAAGCCGGTCCAGGCAAACAGGAAGATCGTGAATAGTAACGAGGCCAGCCACTGCATGAGGACGCGCTAACCCGGCAGGCGCGACAGGTCGGCGATGCGCGTGAACAGCGCGCGCAGTTCACCCAGCATAGCCAGGCGATTGTTGCGCAGGCGCGCGTCGGGGTCGTTGACCATGACGCCATCGAAGAACGCGTCGATCTCGGGCCGGAGTCGCGCCAGCACTGTGAACGCACCGCGATAGTCAGCGCGCGCCAGCGCGGCCTCGACGGTGGACTGGTGGCGCAGCAACGCCTCATGGAGCGATCGTTCCGCTCCCGCCTGCAGGAGCGAGGCATCGATCATCGCCGCCACGCCCGCGGTCGACTTCTTCAGGATATTGGCGATGCGCCGGTTCGCCGCCGCAAGGCTCGCCGCCTCGGGGAGCGCAAGGAAGCTCACCAGCGCGCCGATGCGCGCGTCGGCATCCAGCAGTGAGCGCGGCGCGGTCGCGAGCACGGCGTCAAAGATCTCGGTGGTGACGGCGCTTGCTTTGTCCTCGAGATACTGCGCACGGAGCCGCTCCATCACGTAACCGTAGACCTCATCGCCGACCGTAGCGGCGCGCGGCGCCAGCTCCGCGACTGACTGCGCGGCGACCGCCTGCTCGATCAAAGCGCGCAGGTCGAAATCCAGCGTGCACTCGCGCGCGAGGCGCAGCACGCCGATCGCGGCGCGGCGGAGGCCATAGGGATCGCGCGTGCCGCTGGGCTTCTGACCCGTAGCGAAGATGCCGGCCAGTGTGTCGAGCCGGTCGGCCAGTGCGAGTGCCATGCCGCTCGGCGTCGCGGGCAGCACATCGCCCGCGCCGCGCGGCAGGTAGTGCTCGCGGATCGCGGTCGCGACTTCGGCGTCCTCGCCGTCGGCCTGCGCGTAGTAGGCGCCCATCACGCCCTGCAGTTCCGGGAACTCGCCCACCATGGCGCAGAGCAGGTCGCACTTGGCGAGCTGCGCCGCGCGCGCCACGCGTGCGGGCTGCGCGCCGCAGGTCGAGGCCAGCTTCGCCGCCAGTGCAGCCACGCGCCGCACCTTGTCGCCGATCGAACCGAGCTGCGCCTGGAAAGTGACGTGATCCAGCGCCTCGATGCGTGAGGCCAGCGGCGCGCGCCGGTCCTGCTCCCAGAAGAAGGCGGCATCCGCGAGGCGCGGGCGCACCACGCGCTCGTTGCCACGGCGCACCACGGCCGGTTCGCGGCTCTCGATGTTGCTCACGGTGATGAACCAGGGCAGTAATGTGCCCCGCGTATCCTCCACCGCGAAATAGCGCTGGTGGTCCTGGAGCGTGGCGACCAGCACTTCGCGCGGGAGCGACAGGAACCGCTCATCGAAGCGCCCAGCCACCGCCACCGGCCATTCGACCAGCGCGGTCACTTCATCCAGCAGCTCGTCGCTGATGAGCGCGCGCCCGTTGGCCAGCGTCGCGGCTTCGATGACCTGCGCGCGGATGCGCTCGCGGCGCACGACAAAACTGGCGACGACTTTGCCGCGCGTCAAAAGCGTCTTTTCATAGCCCGCCGGCGTGCGCAGCGGCAGCTCGCGCGGCGCGTGAAATCGGTGGCCGCGCGTACTGCGTCCCGCCACGGTCTCGAGGATCGTGGCCGGCACAATGTCGGTGCCGTACAGCATCACGAGCCATTGCACCGGGCGCACGAACTGCGCCTCGCCTGCGCCCCAGCGCATGCGCTTCGGGATCGGCAGCGCGTCGAGCGCTGCACTGACCAGCTGCGGCAGCAGCGTCACGGTCGCGGCACCAGGCTTCGTGCCGCCATACCACAGGTATTCGTTGTCCTTCTCGTCGCGCTCGCGGCCCAGCGCCTCGAGCGCCACGCCACAGCTCGCGGCAAAGGCCTGCGCCGCGCGCGTCGGCGCGCCGCTCCCGTCGAAGGCTGCGCGCAGTGGTGGTCCGCGGCGGCGGATCGCCTGGTCCGGTTGCTGCGCGGCGAGCCGCCGCACGCGCACCGCGAGCCGGCGCGGCGCCGCGAAGGACTCAATGGCGCCGTGGCGCAGGCCAGCGGTTTTGAGATTCGCTGCTATCCCGTCGCGGAGCGCGGCCTCGAGCTGCGGAAGCGCCTTGGGCGGCAGCTCCTCGGTGCCCAGCTCGAACAGGAAATCCCGCCGCTCGATCTTCGCGACCTCGTTTGTGCCGGCGCTGTTCATGCCGGCGCCTTGGCGCCGGCCAGCAGCGGAAAGCCGAGTGCTTCGCGGCTCGCGTAATAAGCCTGCGCGACGGCGCGCGCCAGCGCGCGCACTCGCAGGATGAAACGCGCGCGTTCGCTGACCGAGATCGCGCGGCGCGCATCCAGCAGATTGAAGGTGTGCGAAGCCTTGAGCACCTGCTCGTAGGCGGGGAGCGCGAGCGGCACCGCGAGCAGCGCGTTGCAGGCCGCCTCGTATTCATCGAAGTGGCGGAACAGCACCGCCGTGTCGGCGTGCTCGAAGTTGTACTTCGACTGTTCGACTTCGTTCTGGTGGAACACATCGCGGTAGGTCACGCGGCCCTGCGGCCCCTCGGTCCACACGATGTCGAACACGCTCTCGACGTTCTGCAGGTACATCGCCAGGCGTTCGAGCCCGTAGGTGATCTCGCCGCTCACGGGACGGCAGTCGAGGCCGCCGACCTGCTGGAAGTAGGTGAACTGGCTGATCTCCATGCCGTTCAGCCATACCTCCCACCCGAGGCCCCAGGCGCCGAGCGTCGGCGACTCCCAGTTGTCTTCGACGAAGCGGATATCGTTCACGAGCGGATCGAAGCCCACGGCTTTCAGGCTGCCCAGATAGAGCTCGAGCATGTCCGCCGGCGAAGGCTTGATCAGCACCTGGAACTGGTAGTAGTGCTGCAGCCGGAATGGATTGTCGCCGTAGCGGCCGTCGGTCGGGCGACGCGAGGGCTGCACGTAGGCGGCTGCCCAGGGCTCGGGCCCGATCGCGCGCAGGAAAGTGGCGGTGTGAAAAGTGCCGGCGCCGACTTCCATGTCGTAGGGCTGCAGGATCACGCAGCCCTGTTCCGACCAGTAACGCTGGAACGCTGCGATCAGTTCCTGGAATGTGGCGGGCCTGGGGCCGATCCTGCCGGTTTTCATGAAGTGCTGACCCGCCCGAAGCGCACACGAGGAACTGGCGCGCGAGTATACAGAAGGAGTGCTGGCCGGCCTCGGGCCAGCGACCCTGCCAAACTGTGATGCACGGAAATGGTGCGCCTGCAGTGCTTCCGCCCTATACTAGTGCAAATGCGGACCAAACCGCGGTTGAGCTGCGCGTAACTCCATGATTCGACAACGAATTCCTATTGACGGCGGTCTGGCACAGGCCCTGCATCGTGGTGGGACCCGGCGCACTCGAATTATTCCAACGGAGGCGATATGACACCGACCGATGTAGTGAAGCTGATCAAGGAAAAGGAAGTGAAATTTGCCGACTTGCGCTTCACGGACACGCGCGGCAAGGAACAGCACGTCACGATTCCCTCAGGCTACGTGAATCCCGAATTCTTCGTCGAAGGCAAGATGTTCGACGGCTCCTCGATCGCCGGCTGGAAGGGCATCAACGAGTCGGACATGATCCTGCTGCCGGACGCCTCCACCGCGGTGCTCGATCCGTTCTTCGCCGACGCCACCGTCATCATCCGTTGCGACATCATCGAGCCGGCCACCATGCAAGGCTACGAGCGCGATCCGCGCTCGCTCGGCAAGCGCGCCGAGGCTTACCTCAAGTCGACCGGCATCGCCGATGGCGCGTTGTTCGGTCCCGAGAACGAATTCTTCATCTTTGACAGCGTGCGCTGGAACAACGATATGCATGGCTGCGGCTATGCGATCGATTCTGTGCAGGCAGCATGGAATTCCAACACCGTCTACCCGGAAGGCAACATGGGCCATCGTCCGGGCGTGAAGGGTGGATATTTCCCGGTGCCGCCGGTCGACGGCTTCCAGGACATCCGCGCGGCGATGTGCAAGGCGCTCGAGGAGATGGGGCTCAAGGTCGAAGTGCATCACCACGAAGTGGCGACCGGCGGGCAGAGCGAAATCGGCGTTGGCGCCGGCGGCTTGGTGAAAAAGGCCGACGAGGTGCAGATCCTGAAATACTGCGTGCACAACGTCGCGCACCTGCACGGCAAGAGCGCGACCTTCATGCCGAAGCCGCTGGTCGGCGACAACGGCTCGGGCATGCACGTGCACCAATCGCTCCAGAAGGCCGGCACCGCGCTGTTCGCAGGCGACAAGTACGGCGGCCTCTCCGACACGGCGCTCTATTACATCGGCGGCATCATCAAGCACGCCAAGGCGATCAACGCCTTCACCAATCCGGGCACCAACAGCTACAAGCGCCTGGTGCCTGGCTTCGAGGCGCCGGTGATGCTGGCGTACTCCGCCCGCAACCGCAGCGCCTCGATCCGTATTCCATGGGTGTCGAACCCGAAGGCGCGCCGCATCGAAGTGCGTTTCCCGGATTCAGCCTCAAACCCGTACTTTGCGTTCGCGGCGATGATGATGGCCGGGCTCGACGGCATCCAGAACAAGATGCATCCGGGCGATCCGGCCGACAAGGATCTGTACGACCTGGAGCCTGAGGAAGCCAAGCATATCCCGCAAGTTTGTCATTCGCTGGACATGGCGCTCGAGCACCTGGACAAGGACCGCGAGTTCCTCAAGCGCGGCGGCGTATTCACGGACGACGTCATCGATGCGTACATCGGCCTGAAGAACCAGGAGGTCGCGCGCTTCCGCATGTCCACTCACCCGTGCGAACTTGACATGTATTACAGCGTGTAGAGACATAAGACGGCCTGGCGTGAACGGCAAACGGGTGATGGTCATCACAGGACCGTCACCCGTTTGTACGCCGGAACGCAGGAGGACTATGCTGTCAGCCTGTGCGTACCGTGAGGATCTTGTGGACCGTGCTGGCCGTTGTGGTCGCCTCCGTAGCGGCCGGCGCCACCGTGACCTATCGGTGGACGGACACCGACGGTGTGCATTACTCCGACCAGCCGCACCCGGGCGCGGAGAAGATCATCCTCGGCACGCCGCAGACCTACAGCAGTGCCGACGCGGACGGCCAGGGCAGCAGCAACAGCGCGAGCAGCAGCCCGCGCCGTGCGCGCAACTCCGACATCGGGTTATTCCGCTACGACAACTGCGCGGTGGTGCAGCCGGCCGAGGACCAGGTGCTCATCGACGTCCAGTCAGTAACCATCGCCGTGCAGGCGCGGCCGGCCAAGCGCGGCACCGATCGCGTGGAGGTCAGCCTCGACGGGCAGGCGATCAAGGCCGCGAATCCGGACCAGGAAGAATTCCAGGTGTCGCCCATCGAGCGCGGCACGCACACCGTGGCCGCCACGATCCGCGACAGCGATGGCAAGAACGTCTGCCAGTCGCCGGCGATCAGTTTCCACGTGCGCCAGGGCTCCGAGCTGGCGCCGCAGAATCCCAACAACCCCAACCGCAAGCACTGAGCTCCAGCGCGCGCAGCGCCCGGCGTGTGCGCAGCGCCCGGCGTGTGCGCGGCGCCCAATGTGCGCGCAACGCTTGGAGCGACTGTGGCTGCTGAAGCGCAGTACGCCTCGCCGCTCGGGCATTTCGATGCGCGCGAGATGCTTGATGCGCTGGCCACCGGCCTCATGGTGCTCGACAGCCAGCTGTGCGTCGTATACGCGAACGTCAGTGCGCAGGACTTGCTGAGCTTGAGCCTCCGCCAGACGCGCGGGCATCCGGTCAGCGAGCTGTTTGCCGCGCCGCAGTCGCTGATCGAGTTGCTGCGCCGCGCGCTCGACAGCGGCGAGACCTGCGCCGGCCACGAATTCACGCTCACGCCGATCGCGACGCTCCCGGCCGCGCCCGTGCCGATCATCGTGGACATCACCGCCACGCCGCTCACCGGCCAGGTCACCGGCATGCACCTGCTGCTCGAACTGACCGACGCGCGCACGCGCCAGCGCATCACGCGCGAGACCGAGTTGCTCTCGCGCGTCGATGGCAACCGGCTGATGGTGCGGCAGCTCGCGCACGAGATCAGAAATCCACTCGGCGGCCTGCGCGGCGCGGCGCAGCTGCTCGAGCGCGAGCTGCACGAGGCGGGCCTGAAGGAATACACCACGATCATCATCAACGAGGCCGACCGGCTGCGCACGCTGGTCGACACGATGCTCGGCCCCGCAGGCCCCCCGCGCAAGCAGGCGCTGAGCGTGCACGAACTGTGCGAGCACGTGTACCAGCTGCTGCGCAGTGAAGCACCGCCGGAAGTGCAGATTGAGCGCGATTACGATCCGAGCGTGCCGGATGGACGCTTCGATCGCAACGAGATCATTCAGGCGCTGCTCAACATCGGCCGCAACGCGCTGCAGGCGCTCGCCGGTCACGGGCGCGTGCTGCTGCGCACGCGCACGCTCTCGAATTTGAACATCGGCCCGGCGCGCCATCGCCTGGTGGTGTGCGTGCAGATCGAGGACGACGGGCCCGGCGTGCCCGCCGATCTGCACAAAACCTTGTTCTACCCGCTAGTCACCGGCAAGGCGGAGGGCACTGGCCTTGGCCTGTCGGTGGCGCAGGACATGGTGGCGCGGCACGGCGGCATCATCGAATTTGAAAGCCGCCCGGGGCTGACCGTGTTCTCGATCCTGTTACCGTTGGAGGAAAGCGCATGAATGCCGAACTGCTGCAGGTCTGGCTCGTCGACGACGACGCTTCCATCCGCTGGGTGCTGGAGCGCGCGCTGCGCAACGGCGGTATGTCCACCACTGCGTTTGAAGCCGCAGAACCGGTCCTCATGGCGTTGCGTACAGGCTCACCCGACGTGCTGATTACGGACGTGCGCATGACCGGGCAATCGGGCATCGACCTGTTGAAGCGCGTGCACGCGAGCCATCCCGAGCTCCCCGTGATCGTGATGACGGCGCACTCGGACCTCGGCACCACAGTCTCGGCCTACGAAAGCGGCGCCTTCGAATACCTGCCCAAGCCCTTCGACATCGACCACGCCGTCGACCTGGTGCGCCGCGCCGCGCACTCCGCCGACCGGCCCACGGGCGAGGCCAGCAGCCGCAGCGCCGCGCTCCCGCTGCTCGGGCGCGCGAGCGCCATGCAGCAGGTGTTCCGCGCCATCGGGCGGCTGTCGAAGACCAGCGTCAACGTGCTGATCACGGGCGAGTCGGGCACCGGCAAGGAACTGGTGGCGCGCGCGCTGCACGAACACAGTCCGCGCGCGCAGAAGCCCTTCATCGCGCTCAACACCTCGGCGATTCCAGCCGAGCTGCTCGAGTCCGAGTTGTTCGGCCACGAGAAGGGCTCGTTCACCGGCGCCGACAGCCTGCGCCGCGGCCGCTTCGAACAGGCGGATGGCGGTTCGCTGTTCCTTGACGAGATCGGTGACATGTCACTCTCGCTGCAGACGCGCTTGCTGCGCGTACTGGCCGAGGGCGAGTTCTACCGCGTCGGCGGCCAGCAGCCGATCCGCGTCGACGTGCGCGTGATCGCGGCCACGCACCAGAACCTGGAGGAACGTTCGCGCACCGGGCAGTTCCGCGAGGACCTGTTCCATCGCCTGAACGTGATCTGCATCGAGTTGCCACCGCTGCGCGCGCGCCGTGAGGACATACCGGACCTGCTGCGCCACTACCTGCAGGTCGCTGCGCAGGAACTGGGAGTCGAGTCCAAGACGCTCGAGCCCGCGGCGGTCGAAAAGCTGGTGGCCTACGACTGGCCCGGCAACGTGCGCGAACTGGTGAATTTCTGCCGCCGCGCCACGGTGCTCGCGCCGGGCAGCGAGATCCGCATTGCCGACCTGCCGGCGGTCGTCAACGGCGTGTCCGACGCCAGCGCCGCGCCGACGGACTGGACCAGCCTGCTCACCGACTGGGCGCAGCGCCACGCCACTCAGCAGGGCGGCAAGCCAATCCTTGATGTGGCGCTGCCGGAATTCGAGCGTACGCTGATCCGCGTTGCGCTCGCGCACACGCAGGGCCACCGCCAGGAAGCCGCAAAGCTGCTTGGTTGGGGTCGCAACACGCTGACCCGCAAGCTCCGCGAGCTCGGCATGGACGAAGCGTAGACCTAGGTGCGCCGTGCGCCGATCATGCCAGTGGTAAACGCAGTGCCGAGCAGCGTTACCGCCATGCCCGCGATGATGCGCGGCGTGATCGCCTCGTGCAGGAACAGCGCGCCCCACAGCACGCCGAACACCGGTATCACAAAGGTCACGCCGGTCAGCGCCGTGGCGCTGATACGCGTGATCAGCTTGTAGTAGAGGAGATAGGCGCAGGCCGTGCAGACCACGGCCAGCACGCCTACCGCGAACCAGTCGAGCGGCGGCGGTGCATGTGCGGGCCAGGTCGCGATTCCGCCCGGCACGAGCAGGATGGCCGCGGCCAACATGCTGCCTGCGGCCGGCAGCATCATCGGCTGGCCGGCGAAGCGGTGCTTGCCGAAATGTGCGGCGCAGGCGTAGCAGGCCGAGGCGCCGAGCGTGGCCAGCACGGCCCAGCCGGTGCCGCCCGCGCTGAAGTCAAAATGATCCCAAGCGAGCACGGTGACGCCCGCGAATCCCAGCGCCAGTCCGAACAGCCGCCCGGGCTGAAGCGCGTGCCGCCACCACAGTGCGTCGATGGCTACGGCGAACATCGGCACGGTTGCGCCGAGGATCGCGCAGAAGCCCGCCTGCAACCGCAGCATTGAAAATGCCAGCAGGCTGAAGGGCACCGCCGAGTTCAGGGCGGCGAGCAGGAACAGCGCGGGAACATTGCGGCGCAGCAGCGGCCGCACCGGTGCGCGCAGCAGCCAGGGCAGGAAGAACAGCGCCGCACCGCCCAGCCGCAGCATCACCATCGGCAGCGGGCCGAAGCCCGGCGCCGCGATGCGCATGAACATGTAGGACGAGCCCCAGATCGCCGCCAGTGACAGGAAGCGCAGCAGATCGACTTGCGCCATCAGGCGCTCAGCCTGTACGCGGTGGATCGGCAGGTGGCGCCGCTGCTGAGGCTTCCGTTGGGATGAAGATCCACAGCAGGATGTAGAGCAGCAATCCCACGCCGAAGTAGAACACCATGGCGCAGAAGATTACGCGCCACGCCCACGAGGGCAGGCCCGTGTGCGCACCGAGGCCGCCGCACACGCCGCCGATCACGCGATCCGAACCCGACAGGGTCAATCGATGCAGGAAGCCGCTGTGCGCCGCGCCGGCCGCGCCAGCTGCGCCGCCGCTGCCGCCGCTGTTGCCGCCTCCCAGGGCGTGCGCCTTGGCCTGCGCGTATTCGGCTTCGCTGAGCGCGCCGCTCGCGCGCAGGGCCTGCAGTCGTTCGAGTTCATCCGTAACGCTCATGATGCTTTAACTCCCCAGAGTGCCGATGAGTTGCTGCACGTTCGCCAGTCCCCGCTCGGCCAGGTAGGCGGTGATTCCCCGATTGATGTCCGTGCAGACCAGCGGTTCGTAGAACAGCGCGGTGCCGACGCCCACCAGGCTGGCGCCAGCGATGAGGAATTCCAGCGCATCGGTAGCATTGCTGATGCCGCCCTGACCGATGATCGGAATGTTGTGCGGGGCAGCGACCTCGCGCACTTCACGCACCTTCAGCAGCGCGATCGGTTTGATGGCGGGGCCCGACAGTCCGCCCTGCCCATTGCCGAGCACTGCCTTGCGTGTGCGCACGTCGACGGCCATACCCATCACGGTGTTGATGACCGCGAAGGCGTCGGTGCCAGCTTCGATGCAGCGGCGAGCGTTCTCGCGGATGTCGGTCTGGTTGGGCGACATCTTGGTGATCAGCGGCTTTTTCGTCACGGCACGGCACGCGGCCACCACGCGCGCCGACATCTCCGGTACATTGCCGAACTGCACGCCGCCTTCCTTGACGTTGGGACAGGAAATGTTGATCTCAATGGCATCGATCGGCGAATCATCGAAGCGCCGCGTCACCTCGACGTATTCCTCGATGGTCGAGCCGCAGGCATTGGCGAAGAAGCGCGTCTCGCTGAAATCGAGCGTCGGCAGGATCTCACGCACCACCACGTCCACACCCGGGTTCTGCAGGCCGATGGCATTGAGCATGCCCTCGTACGTTTCTGCGACCCGGTGCGGCGGATTGCCGAGCCGCGGCTTGCCGGTGGTGCCCTTGAGCACGATCGCGCCCACGTCGCGGTTCGAGAAGCCCGCCACGCGCGTGTACTCCTCGCCAAAGCCGACGCAACCCGAGAGCAGCACGATCGGCGATGCCAGCTCCAGGCCGCAGAAGCGGGTGGCCAGCGTGCCGCCGGACGTGGCGGCTGCCCCAGGCGTGGCAGCTGTGGCGGGCGAGGACGGCGGGACGGCGGACACGACGCTCATGGGCGCCAATTATCGCCTGAAATCGCCATGTTCGAGGTGATTCTCTACCAGCCGGAGATCCCACCGAACACCGGCAACATCATCCGCCTGTGCGCCAATACGGGTTCGCGCCTGCACCTGGTCGAGCCGCTGGGTTTTGGCCTGGAACAGCGCGAATTGCGCCGCGCCGGCCTCGACTATGGCGATCTGGCGAGCGTGCGCGTGCATCGCACGCTGGCCGAGTGCCTGGGCGCGCTCGATGGCGCGAGGCTGTACGCGGTGGAGACCGGTGGCGCCCGTCGATACAGCGAGGCGGCCTTCCAACGCGGCGACGCGCTGCTGTTCGGACCTGAGAGCCGCGGCCTGCCGCCCGAGGTGCTGGCGGGCGTCGCACCGGATCGTATCCTGGGCATCCCGATGCGAGCGGGCAACCGGTGCCTGAACCTGTCGAACGCCGTGGCGCTGGTGGTTTACGAGGCCTGGCGGCAGCTGGGTTTTGTCTGAAGGCCGCCCGTTGCTTGAAGAGGGAATCGCTGTAGGCGGCGGTTAGTCAAATTCTGGCTTAATAGGGCGCAGCATCAGGCCCTGCACCACCTGGTCGGCACTCATGCCGTCGTAAAGCACGGCGTGAATGCCCTCGCAGATCGGCATCGTCACGCGTTCGCGCAGCGCGACCGCGCGCAGGGCGCGCGTCGCCTTGTAGCCCTCGACCACCTGGCCGATTTCGGCCAGCGCGGCTTCAGCGCCCTGGCCCTTAGCAAGCAGCAGGCCGAAGCGCCGGTTGCGCGACTGGTTGTCGGTGCAGGTGAGCACCAGGTCACCGAGGCCCGCCAAGCCCATGAAGGTCTCGCGCTGCGCGCCCAGCGCCACGCCGAGGCGCGTCATCTCGACGAGGCCCCGCGTGATCAGCGCGATGCGCGAATTGGCGCCGAAGCCGAGGCCATCGGAAAGACCCGCGCCGATTGCGAGCACGTTCTTGACCGCACCGCCAACCTCGACACCGACGATGTCGGTGGAGGTGTAGGCGCGGAATACCGACGTCGAGAAATCGTGCGCGAGCTGCGCGGCGTAGTCGGCGTCGCGCGAGGCGATGGTCATCGCCGTGGGGAGCCCTGCGCCCACTTCGCGTGCGAAGGTGGGACCGGAGAGCACCGCGGTGAGCCGGCCCGTGCCGAGCACTTCGCGCGCCACTTCGTCCGGCAACCGTCCGGTGCTGATCTCGAAACCCTTCGTCGCCCAGCACAGCCGCTGGCCGGCAGTGAGCTGGTCGTGGATCGCCGTCAGCAGTTCGCGAAAGGCGTGGCTCGGGACGGCGACGAGCACGTCGTCCGCGCCGCGCAGCGCGTCCGCCAGCTCGAGCGCGACTTCGAGGCCGTCGGGGAACGCGGCGTCCGGCAGGTAGCGCTGGTTGCAGCGCGCGGCCGCCATTGCCGCGCACAGCGGCGGCGAGCGGCCCCACAGCCGCACGGCATTACCGGCGCGCGCGCACTGGATCGCCAGCGCCGTGCCCCAGGAACCGGCGCCGAGCACGGCAATCTGCGAAGGCGGCGCGAGGACGGTCACGCGAAGGCCAGCAATTTGGCGCTGCCACGCATGCGCGGTTGTCTAGTTGGCGGCGGCGCTGGCCGGCTCGGGATTGTTGGCCGCGAACAGCGCCTCGAAGTTCACCGGTGGCAGCAGCAGCTGCGGGAAGCCACCGAGGCTGACCAGTTGCGAGACCACGGCGCGCACGTACGGGAACAACACGCCTGGGCAGACGATGCCGGCCGCGCGGCGGAAGTCACCTTCCGAGAGGTTCTGCATGATGAACGCCCCGGCCTGCTTCACTTCGACCAGGAACACCGTCTGTTCGCCGATCTTGGCGGACACGGTCACGGTGAGCAGCACCTCGCGCAGGTCCCCTTCGATGACGTTGACCGCGGTGTTCAAATCGAGGCCGATCGCTGGATTCCAGTCCGGGGTCACGCGCGGGCCCAGCGGCGCCTCGAAGGAACAGTCCTTGAGGTACACGGCCTGCAGTGCGAGCTGTCCGGCTGCGCCGGCGGCGCCAGCCGTGACGGGCTGTGGGGTTTCGATGCTCATCGCTGGTCTTCCTTGAGTTGTGTTGCAGTCAATTGTAAATGGTCCGCGGCCTCATTCCCCGGCCAGCAGCGCGTCGAGCGCGCCGCGCTGGTCGAGTTCGGCCAGTTCGTCCGAGCCGCCGATGTGCTGCGTGCCGATGAAGATCTGCGGCACGGTGCGTCGCCCGCTGCGTTCGATCATCTCGGCCCGCCGCGCGCTGTCTCCCTCGACGCTGATCTCCGTGTACCCGGCGCCCTTGCGTTGCAGAAGCTGGCGCGCCCGCTCGCAATAGCCGCACCAGGAGGTGGCGTACATCTCAATCGTCGGCGCGGCCATCGACAGCAAGCTGCGGAAACTGTGTAGCCAGACTCAATGGCGCCGCGAGCTAGTCGCGCGCAACCGGCAGCTGCTCGGCGCGCCAGGCGCGCAGCCCGCCACGCAGGTTGGCCACCTGGCCAAAGCCCTGCTGCGCCAGCGTCCGCATGGCCGCGGCGGCCGTGACGCCCTGCTCGCAATAGACGATGACCGGCTTGTCCTTGTAGCGCTTCAGTGCGTCGAGGCCTTCGCTAAGCTGACCGGCCGGGATACTGCGCGCGCCACGGATGTGGCCGGCGGCGTAGTCCTCGGCGCTGCGCAGGTCCAGCACGGCCGCGCCCTGGTTCATCAGGCGGACCGCGTCTTGCGCGCCAATGGCCCCTGCGCTGCGGGTGCGCTCGCGCAGCTCGTAAACCAGCACGGCGATGGCGGCAGCCACGGCGAACAGTGCCAGTGACTGGTGATGGGCCAGGTATTCGAGCAGGCGCTGCATGATCGGGTCGGGATCCTCAAAGGTGGCCGTTATGGCCCTGCCAGCAAACGGCCGCGCATTATAGCCCTGCTGCGTTAGACTTTTCGCATGGCACCGAGGCGAGTACTGATTTTCCAGGGTCTTTGGCGGCTGGTGCCGGCCCTGCTGGGGGTCCTCGGGCCCCTGATCGCGGCCGCTGCCGACCAGGGCCAGACCCAGGCGCAGCTGCGCTCGCTCAAGGAGCGCATCGAGCGGGTAAGCCGCGAGGTCAGCCAGGATGCCATCCTGCGCGACCGGCTGGCGCGCAACCTGCGCAGCGCGGAACTGGCGGTCGCCGCGACGCGCGCGGACCTCGACTCGCTCCATGCGCAGGAGACCGCCCATGGCGAACGGCGTGCGACGCTGGCCGCCGAGCGCGCCAGGGTCAGCGCCGCGCTGGCCGCCGAGCGCGCCAGTCTCGCCGCGCAGCTGGGCGTCGCCTATCGCATCGGGCCGCACGAGTCGCTGCAGCTGCTTCTCAACCAGCGCGACCCGGCCGCGGCCACGCGCATGTACGCCTGGTACGGCTACTTCGGCCGCGCGCGCGCCGCGCAGATCGCGGCCATCCAGCGGCAGGTGCAACGCATCGACACGCTCGATGCAGCACTCGCCGACCAGGAGCGCGCGCTGGCGCAATTGCGCAGCGCGCGTGCACAACGCCTCACGCAGCTCGAGGCCGGACGCGCGCAGCGCGCGAGCGCGCTCGACAACCTGCAGCTGGAAGCGCGTTCACGCGCGGCGAGCCTGGCGCGGCTCCGAGCGCAGCAGGCCAGTCTAGAGCGGTTGCTGCGCGAGCTGGCGCGCGCCGCGCCCACGCGTCCGCGCGCCGACGACGGCACGGAATTCGGGCGGCTGCGCGGCCGGCTCGACTGGCCGGTCGCGGGACGCGTCATCGCCAGTTACGGCGACACGCGGGCTGCGGGCGTCGACTGGGATGGCATGGTGGTCGCGACCGAACATGCCGCGCCGGTGCGCGCGATTGCGGCCGGCCGCGTGATCTACGCCGACTGGCTGCCGGGACTGGGCCTGCTCGCCATCATCGATCACGGTGGCGGCTATCTCAGCCTCTACGGCTACAACGACCAGCTGCGCAAATCGGCCGGCGATGCGGTAGGTGCGGGCGAGATCATCGCGGCGGCGGGCGACAGTGGCGGGCGTCCCGAGCCCGAGCTCTATTTCGAGATCCGCCGCGGCGGCAAGCCGATCGATCCGCGCCCCTGGTTTCACCAGCGCCGGCCTTAGAAACAGCGCGCGCAAACGCCTGAGAACTGCGTCACATTCCGCCCCGCACGCCCCGTCAGTGAATGCGGGACTCATTTAACTAAAGCGCGAACCCGGTCAAGGCCGGCTATCGGCCTTTGCCCGATGCTTGCCCGCGGCGCATACCCATGATTCCCGACACCAAAAAAGAAACTGCCGCCCCGGCCGGCGCCGAGTTCGAGCCCTACACGCAGTTGTTGCGTGCGTTGCTGCCGCGGCTCACCGGTGTGTCGATCTTCAATGCCGCGAGCGAAGTGATCTGGTCGAACGACATGGTCACCGACCCCGCGCTCGCGCGGCTGGTGGGCGAATCAATGCGCGCCGCCTGCGACGAGCCCGGCGTGCCCGGCGTGTGGATCACCGACGGCGAACCCATCTATATCTTCTGGCTGTGGCGCCCGGGCTGCAGCGCGCCGACGCCGCCGTTTGCCGCCGTGCTGGTGCGCTGCAAGGGCGGCTCGCAGAGCGAACAGCGTACGCTGGCTTTCGTGCACGCGCTGGTGCGGCCGGCGCTGGAAATCCTGACGCGCGAGCTTATGAACCGCGAGCAGATCAGCGGCCTCAGCGGCTCGCTCGCCGAGCAGGACCAGGACCTCGACATGCTGCTGTCAGTCAGCAGCAACGACGCCACCGGCGAGGAAGGTGGCGGCGATGAACTCAAGGCGGTGCTGCGTGCCGCGGTCGAACACATCCAGGGCGGCTTGGCCGCGATCATCGTGCCCGAGAAGGGGCTGGTGCTGGTGCGGCGCAACCCGCTGCACGCCATCGAGGCCAGTCTCGTGGCGCGCGCACACCGCCACCTGATGTCCACCGCGCAACTGCGCAGCGAAGCCGTGATCGTCAATCGCATGCGCATGCAGGGCAGTGACGAAGACAACGTGTATCGCCTGCTGTCCTGTGCCGTCAAGCGCACTGACGGGCGCGCGATCGGCGTGCTGGCGCTGTTCCGGCCCGAGTCAATGCCCGAGTTCACGCCGCGCCAGGCGCGGCTCGCCGAGCTGCTGGCGCGCCGCGTGGCGAGCGTCATCTCGGCCAGCTACGACGCACTCACCGGACTTCTCAACCGGCCGGCTTTCGAGCAGCGCGTGCACAGCACGTTGCGCCAGGAAAGCAGCGTGCAGCGCTGGTGGAGTGCGATCGCGGTCGACACCAACCGCATGCACGTCATCAACGACAGCTACGGCATGCACGTCGGCGACAAGGTCATCGCGCAAATCGGCGATCTGATCCGCAAGCGCATCCCGCCCGGTGCCATTGCGGCGCGCATCTCGGGCGATCGCTTCTCCGTGCTGCTGCCGGTCGGCCTCGACGATGCGGCGCGGTTTGCCGAGTCGCTCCGCCAGGGCGCCGAGCGGCTCGGCTCGACCATCGGCGATGGCACGCTGATCGTGTCGATCAGCGTCGGCGTGGCCGCGGTCGAACCGCGCGCCCAGGAATTCACGCACGCCTTCGCCGCTGCCGAGACCGCCTGCAAGACCGCGAACGACCGCGGCCGCAACCGCGTGGAAGTCTTCCAGGAAGCGGACGAGAGCATCATCCGCCGCTTCACCGACATCAATGTCATCACCGACTTGCGCTCGGCGATCACCGGGGGACGGCTGCGCCTCAATGCGCAACTGCTGCTGCCGCTCGGCCACACACATCATCGGCCGCATTTCGAGTTGCTGCTGCGTATGCGCGGCGCCGATGGCCAGACCATGGGCCCGGACCACTTCATGTCGGCCGCGCACCGCTACCAGCTGATGCCCGACATCGATCGCTGGGTGGTGAGCGAGGCGTTGCGCTTGTTGCAGCCGCATGCTGAACTGCTGGCCGACAGCCCGGTGGTGTTCACCATCAACTGTTCGGGCCAGTCGCTCAAGGACGGCGCGTTCACGGAATTCCTGACCGAGCAGATTGCCGCCAGCGGCATCAATCCCGAGGCGCTGTGCTTCGAGCTCACCGAGAGCGCCGCGATCGGCAACCTCACGCACGCCGAGACGCTGATGCGGCGGCTGCGCAAGCTTGGCTGCGGCATCGCGCTCGACGATTTCGGCACTGGCCTGAGCTCGCTCTCCTACCTGCGCTCGCTCCCGATATCGATGCTGAAGATCGACGGCAGCTTCGTGCGCGACGTGCTCAAGGACCCAAAGGCAGAGTCCACTATCCAGGCGATCGCGCAGCTGGCCCGCGCCATGTCGCTAATCACGGTGGCCGAGTACGTCGAGACCGACGAGATCCGCCATCGCATCGCGCAGCTCGGCGTCGACTACGGCCAGGGCTTCGCCATCGGGCAGCCAGTGCCGATCGACGACGTGCTCGAGCAGCTGCCGCTGTATGCGGCGGTGGCCAACGGCACGGTCGAGAACATCGTCCTTGGTGAGGCGCCGCCGACCGCTCAAGCCGTGTAGTATTTGCGCGCATGAGCCTGGCGCGACAACTGAATGCATGGGTACTGTGGCTGATACTCGCCACTGGCGTCCTGCTGGGATTCCTGCTCGCCAACGCCCGCGGCGTTAGCGCCGATCGTTCGCCCTCGTCCGCCGCGGCTCCACTGGCGATCCTGTCAACCGGTTACGTGTCCGGCTACGCGCCCGGCATGGACAGCGCCGCGCAGCCCGCGAACGGCACGCTGCCGCCGCAGGACGCGCGGCTGCTCGGCGAAGTGCTGCAGCGCGTGCGCGAAGGCTACGTTGATCCGGTCGACGAGCATGTGCTCATGCGCCAGGCCGCGCACGGGCTGGTGGCCGCGCTCGATTCGCATTCCGCGCTGCTGGAACCCGCCGATTACGCACAACTGCAGGCGGCGACCAGCGGCTCCTACGCCGGCATCGGCGTTGAGGTCGACGGCGCGGCCGAAGGGCTGCGCGTTGTGCGCAGCATCGCGGAATCGCCGGCGGCGCGGGCCGGCCTGCGCGCCGGCGACCTGATCGTGCGCATCGACGGGCTCGAGGTCGGTGCCGCCAACATCGATAGCGCCGCCGCCATGCTGCGCGGCACGGCCGGCAGTAACGTGCGCCTCGTCGTGCTGCGCTCCGCAGCTATAGACTCTCTGTTGAAATTTCAGCTGACACGCTCGCAGGTCGAGCTGCCGAGCACTGCAGCCGAAAGCCTGGCGCCAGGCTACGCTTACCTGCGCATCCGCGAATTCACCGTCGCCTCCCCCGGCGAAGTGAGCGAGGCGGTTGAGCGGCTGCGCGCTACCGCGGGCGGCCACCTAAGGGGGCTGATCATTGACCTGCGCGACAATCCCGGCGGCGTGCTGGAAGCTGCCGGTGCGATCGCCGATGATTTTCTCGATCACGGCACCATCGTCAGCGCTGACGGTCGCTTGCGCGACGCGCGCTTCCGCATGGTGGCGACGCCGGGCGATCTCATCGACGGTGCGCCGATCGTGGTGCTGGTCAATGGCAAGTCCGCCTCGGCCGCGGAGATCCTCGCCGCCGCGCTCCGCCAGAACGGTCGCGCGCTGCTGCTCGGTGAACGCACCTATGGCAAGGGTACGGTGCAGACCATCATGCCGCTCTCCGAAGGGCGCGCGCTCAAGCTCACCACCTCGCGTTATTTCACGCCCGCGGGCGATTCGATCAACGGCGTCGGCATCGTCCCGGATCGCGTGCTCGGCAGCGGCGGGGCGTCGCCCGCAGCCATCGACATCGCGGGCCGCGCGCCGACGCTCGCACGGCGCGATGCGCCGGTGGCTATAGCGCTCGCCGAACTGCGCGGTACGCGTCTACCGCGGCGCTATTGATGACAACGCTGCAGTACCTCGCCGACATGCTGCTGCACCTCGACCGCCACCTGGTGGAGCTCGTGGCGCGCTACGACCTGTGGATCTACGCGCTGCTGTTCGTGGTGATCTTCTGCGAGACAGGGCTGGTCGTCATGCCGTTCCTGCCGGGCGATTCGCTGCTGTTTGGTGTCGGCGCGCTGAGCGCCGTCGACAGCAGTGGTACGCTGCACCTGCATTGGCTGCTGCCGCTGCTGGTGTTCGCGGCCTTCGCCGGCAACAGCACCAACTACTTGATCGGGCGCCACGTCGGGCGGCGCGCCTTCAGTGGCACGAGCCGCCTGTTCAGGCTCGAGCACCTGCAGCGCGCCGAGGATTTCTTCCTGCGCCACGGCGGGCTCGCGATCGCGCTGTCGCGCTTCATGCCAATCGTGCGCACGTTCACGCCCTTCGTGGCGGGCGTCGGCCGCATGCCGCTGGCGCGTTACCAGCTGTTCAACATCCTGGGCGCACTCGCCTGGGTGACGTCGCTCTTGTGCGGCGGTTTCCTGTTTGGCAATCTTCCGTTCGTGAAGAACAATTTTGGCCTCGTCACGCTCTCGATCGTCGCCATTTCACTCGCGCCGCTCCTGTGGGTGCTGTGGAGCGAGCGAGGTCGTGAGGCAAAGCGCGGCAGTGGCGGGACGGGTGGCCACAGTGGCTGAGCGCACGCGCGGCTACGCGCACCGCATCGATGTGAACGCGCCCATCGACATGGTGTGGCGCGGGCTCATCGACCCGAAGATGCTCTCGCTCTGGTACGGGCCAGGCGCGCGCGTGACCGCCAAGGCCGGCGGCAGCTTTTACGTGCGCGCCGATCGCGACCTGGAGCGCGAAGCGCACATCGATGTGTTCGAACCGGGACGGCGCCTGCGCCTCATCTACATGGCGCCGCGCGAGCTGCCGGCGAACGACGCAGTGATGATCGATGATTTCATCCTGGACACCGAACAGGGCGTGGCTGTGCTTCGGTTGTTGGGTTCCGGCTTCCCGATGGATGAGGCCTGGGATCCGTACTACCAGCGGCTGCGCGGCGGCTGGGGCCAGGCGCTGGCGCGCTTGAAAGTGGCGGTCGAGCGGCAGGCCAAGGCGAAGCCGGCATGACACGATTCATATTACGTGCCGCCGTCGCCGCACTGGGACTGTGGCTGGCGAGCCGCTGGGTCGATGGCATCCACTTCGCCGACCCGAACGCGTTAATTATTGCGGTGTTCCTGCTCGGCGTGGTCAACGCGCTGGTGCGACCGCTGGTGCTGCTGCTGACGCTGCCGATCACGCTGCTGAGCCTCGGCATGTTCATGTTCGTGATCAATGCCGGCATGCTCGCGTTGGTGGCCGCTGTGCTGCCGGGCTTCACGCTCAGCGGCTTTCGCGCCGCGCTGCTGGGCGCGATCGTGGTGGGAATCGCCGGCTGGGTCGGTTCCTGGTTCATCGGACCACGCCCGCGCGTGGCGGTCGTGATCCAGCGCGGCGGCGTCATCGAGCCGCGCGACCCGAACGATCCGCCGCCGCCGGGCTAGCCATTCGCAGCCGGGCTGTTCAGCCGCGCCGCCCAGCGGTACAGCAGGTAAACCACCAGCGCGAACACGCCGCCGCCGATCAGCTCGGCGGGCCTGCCGGCGAATGCCTCGCCGACGAGCGCGAGCGGAAAATCCTTGCCCGAGAAGGCGACGCAGGCGGCGATCACCACGCCCACCAGTCCTTCGCCCACGATCATGCCCGAGGCCAGCAGCACGCCGAGCTGCTTGGTCGCTTCGGGCCGCGCGGTGCGCGCGGCGTTCCGGTCGTAGAGCCAGCCGGCCACCGCGCCGACCACGACCATCAGCGTGCTTTGCGTCGGCAGGTAGATCCCGAGGCCCACCGCCAGCGGCGACAGGTGTGCCGACTTGGTCAGGCGCCGCAGTGTCTCGTCGACGACGATCGTCGCCACGCCGATGACCATGCCGATGCGGATCAGGCTCCAGTCCACATTGTGCTGGATCACCCCCTGCGCCAACGCCGAGATCAGTCCCGCCTGCGGCGCGGGCAGCGGATGCTCGCGCACGGGACCGGGCGCGCCAGCGAAACCGTAGGCGTGGTTTACCAGGTCGAGGATCGGCGGGATGATCGCAGCTCCAGCCAGCACGCCGATCACCAGCGCCACCTGCTGCTTCCAGGGCGTCGCATCGACCAGCTGGCCGGTCTTCAGGTCCTGCAGATTGTTATTGGCAATGGTTGCGACCGCAAACACCACTGAGGTGATGAACAAGGCGTAGGCGACCAGTGCCTGCGGACCGGCGGCCGGCATCGTGTGTACGCCCAGCAGCAACAGCAGCGCCGCACCGATCACCGCCAGGATGCCGATGCCCGACAGCGGGCTATTCGAGGCGCCAATAAGCCCGGCCATGTAGCCACACACCGCCGAGACGAAGAAGCCCATCAGCACGATGTAGATGACTGCACCCGTGACCACCAGCAGCAGCTGGCCGCCAAGGCCACTTTGCACGCCCAGGTTCGTCAGCAAGATCGCGATCGGCACCATGCACACGAGCGAGATCATCGCCACCCAGCCGATCGGGATGTCCTGCTCGGTGCGCGGCAACAGCGCGCCGCCACCACTCGCGCGCGCCTTCGAGGCCGCCAGCGCCGAACGGAGCCCTGCCGTTACCGGCTTGACCAGCTTGGCAAGCGTCCACACCGCCGAGGCGCCGATGGCGCCGGCGCCGATGAAGCGCACCTGGTGGCTCCACACGCCCTGCGCCAGATGCGCGAGACTCACGCCATCGCCGCTCACCAGCGCCGAGTAATGCGGCACGCCCCAGACCCAGGCGATCAGCGCACCGGCCAACATCGCGAGCCCTACCCACAGGCCCACTAAATGCCCGACTGCGAACAGCGCAAAGGAGAGCAAAAAGTCGAAGCCCGTCACGCTCCGCTCGCCGACGCGAAAGGTGCGCGCCACGTCGCCGGCGAAGATGCGCGTGGCCACGATCACCGCAAATACGCCCGAGACGATCGAACCCCAAACCACGGCGCGCAGCCCGTTGCGGCTCTCGGCGACCGCGGTCGCGTCGGCGTGCTCGCTGCCGCCGACCTTGAGCACCTCGGCACAGGCCACGCCCTCCGGGTACGGCAGGTCGGACTGCGTCACCAGCGCGCGCCGCAGCGGGATCGAATACATCACGCCCAGCGTCCCGCCCAGTGCGCAGATCGCGAACGAGGTCCAGTACGGGAAGCCGGTCCACCAGCCAATCATCACCAGCCCGGGCAGCACGAAGATGATCGCGGAGAGCGTACCGGCGGCTGAGGCCACCGTCTGCACGATGTTGTTCTCCTGCACGGTCATGCCCTTGAAGCCGCGCAGCACCGCCATCGAGATCACTGCCGCGGGAATCGAGGTCGCGAAGGTGAGCCCGGCCTTGAGGCCGAAGTAGACGTTGGCGGCGGTGAACAGCACGGTGATCAGCACGCCGAGGACCAGGCCCCGGACCGTAAGCTCGGCACGCGCGATCGGCGGCGTCGCAGCTGGCCTTGCCATCATTCATACTCCCCGGGTTCTGCTTGTTGTTTTGTCTTGCCGCGGCTGCGCATCATCAGGCGCGCCATCAGGATGCCGCCTTCGTACAGCAGGTACATGGGCACGGCCATCACGGTCTGTGAGATGGCGTCCGGCGGTGTGAGGATCGCCGCGATGATGAACACGGCGATCAGCACGTAGCCGCGGATCTGCGTGAGCTTCTCCAGTTTCACGATGCCCATCAGGACCAGCAGCACGACCGCCACCGGCACTTCGAAGGCGATGCCGAACGAAAACAGCAGCACCAGCACGAACTCCATGTACATGGAAATGTCGGCCATCAGCTGCACGCCGCGCGGCGTGGTATTGACGAAGAAATTGAAGATCAGTGGGAACACCACGTAGTAGGCGAAGGCCACACCGACGTAGAACAGGACCACTGCCGAGACCAGCAGCGGCACCGCGAACCCTTTCTCGTGCCGGTAGAGCCCAGGTGCGATGAAGGCCCACAGTTCGTAGAGCACGTAGGGCATCGCCACCACCAGCGCGGCGACGAAGGCCAACTTCAGCGGCGCGGTGAACGGCGCGATGATGCTGGTCGAGATCAGTACGCTGTGCGGCGGGAGCTGTTGCAGCAGCGGATGCGAGAGCCATTCGAACAGGTGGTTCGAATAGAGCGCAAAGGGGATGAATATGAGGATGACCGCGAGGAAGGCGCGCATTAGCCGCGTGCGCAGCTCCAGCAGGTGCGAAATCAGCGTGCCCTCTAGGAGCGGTTCACTCTCGCCGGTCATGCTCGCCGTGCGGTGTGGGTGTGCTGGTCGGGTCGGGAGTCGCGGGTAACTCAGCGGCGGGTGGTGCGCTAGCGGTGGTGGCTGCGGCGTTTGGTGCTGCGGGCTCGGCTGGCGCTGCCGCGTGCGGCGGTGTATCGGGTTGCGGCGGCGGCGTGGCGTACGGGGGCGGCGCGGCATGCGGGAGCGGCGCGGCATGCGGGGGCGTGTTCAGGTCCACCTTGAGTCCGTCCGCCTCCGTCTCGAGCTGGTCGCGGAACTGACGGGCCATGGCGCGTGCGCGCCCGGCCCAGCGGCCAATGGTGCGGGCCACGCCCGGGAGCTTGTCGGGGCCCAGCACTACGAGCGCCAGGCCGAAGATCAGCAGGACCTCCGAGAAGCCAATGTCGAACATCGCGGGCGCTGGTCGGGTTCAGACGCTCGCGCTAGGCGCGGCGGTCGTCCTGGCGTGGACTGCCGGCGCCGGGGGTGTTCTCGGGAAACTCGGCGTCCTTGCCAGTGGGCGGGAGCTGCTTCTGGGCGAGCTGTTCTTCCTGATCGCCATCGTTCATCGACTTCTTGAAGCCGCGGACAGCGGCGCCCAGGTCCGAGCCGATGGTGCGCAGTTTCTTGGTGCCGAATACCAGCAGCACGAGCACCAGGATGACCAGCAGGTGGCGGGGTGAAAACAGATCCATAGCATCCTCCGGGACCGGGCCCTTTATGTCCGACCGTCAATGATAGGCGAACTCGCACCCAAGCCGTGAACGCGAGTCCGGCAGTCTGCCGCACGTCACGCTTTTGGTGGGGCTTCAAGCCAGAAGGTTACCGGGCCGTCATTGACCAGTGCGACCGCCATATTGGCCCCGAACTCGCCGCTGGCCACCTCGCCGTGCGCGCCACAGGCGGCCTCCAGCAGCTGTTCATACAGCGAGCGCGCCAGCGCCGGTTCGGCCGCGGTGGAGAAGCCCGGCCGAGTGCCGGAAGACGTGTCGGCGGCCAGGGTGAACTGGGGTACGAGCAGCAGTGCGCCGCCCGTGTCACGGAGCGAACGGTTCATGCGCCCGGCCTCGTCCGCGAACACGCGGTAGTCGAGCAGCCGCTCGAGGAGCCGGGCGACCTGGGCCGGCCCGTCGTCGCGCTGCACGCCGATCAGGGCGAGGAGCCCAGCGCCGATCGCGCCGCAGACGCGGCCATCGACCGTGACTCGGGCCGTCGTGACGCGTTGGATGAGGGCGATCATGCAGTGGCAAATCCGCTGGTGAATCCGTACACTTTGCCGCCATTTTACGGCGCGCCGCGCCGGCCTTGTCGTGGAGTCCGATTATGCCTTCGATGTCGAATCACTGGGTCAGGCTGGTCGCGGTCACCATGACGCTGGCGCTGGCCGGCACCGTCCAGGCGGCGGGCGACGCGCAGCGCGGCAGGGTGATCGGTTACACCTGTCTCGGTTGCCACGGCATCGCCAACTACAAGAACGTCTACCCGACCTACAGCGTCCCCAAGCTCGTCGGCCAACATCCCGAGTACATCGTCGCCGCGCTGAAGGCCTACCGCGGCAAGCAGCGCTCGCACGGCACCATGTACGCCCAGGCCAGCTCGCTCAGCGACCAGGACATGGAGGACGTCGCCGCCTACCTCGCCGATGCCGTGCTGCCGGCGGGCGCGGCGCCCAGTGGTGCGGCGCCGCAGAAAGTGACCGAACTGTGCTCGGCCTGTCACGGCGCCAACGGCGTCGGCATCACCGGCGACTACCCGACGCTCGCCGGCCAGCATGCCGACTACATCGCGCGCGCACTGGTGGAATACCAGAAGGGCGATCGCAAGAACCCGATCATGGGAACGTTCGCCGGCCAGCTGTCGGCCGCCGATGTGAAGGCGATCGCTGATTACTACAGTGGGCAGCGTCCGGCGCTGCAGACCGTGCGCCGGCCGAACTGGCTGTAAGACCCGCGTCGCCGCTGCAGCGCTCAGTCGTGGGCGCCTGGCCTGCGGCGCTCAGTCGCCGAGTTTCGAGCGCAGGAACTGCGCGATCACAGCTTGCGCCGCCGCCTGCCCGGCCTCCTCCGTCAGCGTGTCGCCGAGCTCGCGCGGCGCCACGAACCAGCTATCCACCCCCGCGCTGCGCAACCGCCACAGGAGCTGCTCGGCCGTGCCGGCATCGAGCGAGGGCTCGTGCAGGCCACGCACCAGCAGGACCGGTGAGCGAAGCGAAGCGAGCTGCGCTCCGCTAGCCGGGCCGTCGATGTCCACCGCACCGCGCAGCCGGTCGCCGTAGAGACCCACCGCCAGCAACGCGAGCGTGCCCCCGCTGCCGCTCCCCTGCAGCGCGACGCGCTCGCGCCGCAGGTCGGGCTGCGCACCGAGCCAGGCGAGCAGCGCGCCCATGTCGAGCCCGCCCGTATCGCCCGCGCGCACTCCGGGTATCACTACCGCTACCCTAAGCTCGTTGACGCAGTACTGCACGAAGGGGTCGAGCTGCGGGCGCGCACCCGCGCCCGCGTCCCCCAGCATGACGACCACCGGCCAGGGACCGCCGAGGCGCGGCCTGTACAGCAACGCGGTCAACATGCGATGGTTTCCGCTGCCTACGCGGTCCCAGGTCGGGAAGCGCACGGTCTGTGGCGCGACCAGTTGCGCGGCGCTGAACACGCCGAGTTGGCTCGCCGTCCAGCGCGTGCTGGTGGCTGAGCTAAGCTCGTGGACGTACACATCGCGCGGCCCCGCGCTCGAGGCCAGTTCGAGCGCGAGCCGGCCGCCCGCGTGATCGAAGCGCAGCGCGTCCACGACGCCTGGCGGGAGCGAGGACAGCATCGTCAGCCGCGCGCTCGCGCGATCGAGCAAGGCCACGCGGCTGTAGCCAAATTCGTTCCAGCTCAGCGCCAGCGTGCGATTGTCGGCGCTGACGTCGAACTGTTCGACCTCCAGGTCGGACGCGACCAGCGTCGAAGTGCCCGCGTAGAAATCGGCGTAGCGCAGTTGCGCGTGCTCGCTGCCGCGATCGCTGGTGAAATAGACGCCGCGCCCGTCGCTGGTGAGGCGCGCCGCGCCAATGTGGCCGTAGCCTGGCGAACGCTCGCCGGGCGCATCGATGCGGCGCAGCGCGCCGCTGGTCAGATCCACCAGCAGCAGCTCGTCGCCGGCGTCGGAGACTTTATGCCGCACCAGCAGTGAACGGTCTGCGCTGGTCCACGCCAGCACCTGCCAGGACGTGCCGCTCGCCGTGTATGCACCAGCCGCGATTCCCGCGGCGGCGTCGCCTCCGCCGCTCGAGGCGACGAGCCGCGGCGCGGCGCTGCTTGCAGTGTCGAGCACGAACAAGCCGGAATCCTGCCCACCAGCCAGCGCGGCGCTGAAAGCAAGCTGACGCCCATCGTGCGCCCAGGCGGGCGCGCCCGCATGCGCGCTCGCAGGCAGCAACACGCGCGCGCCGCCCGTCGCGAGCGTGGTCAGATAGAGCGCGCTGCCGCCGCTCTTCGGCTTCTCGCTGAGCAGCGCCACCGTGTCACTGTGAAAAGGCGGTGCGGTGGCCAAGCGCACAGCGTCCCCGGGCACGCCGATCGGTTCGCGCGCGGCGGCCGCGCCGCGCAACCGCAGCAGCTGGTCGTGTCCCTCGCGGCGCACCGCCACCAGCAGCGAGCCGTCGCTCAGCCAGTCCAGGAGCCGTGACTCGCTGCCGCCACGGTAGCGCGCGAGGCTCGCGCTGATCTCGGCGTTCACCGCCGGCACGCCATCCAGCACGACGCCGTCCTGCACGCTGCGCGCAGCCCAGGCCGGCGCGTACGCGCACAGCAGGGCCAGGCAGAGCACAAGCGCACATGCGCGCGCGTCGTTCGATCGGCGCATCTTTGCTATCGTTCCTCGGGTGGACTCGTGGGTATTGTGCCTGCGGCCGCATTTAAGGCAACCCATATGCAGGCGGCGACAGCCGGACAAGCAGCGGCGGTGGAAGATCTGCGTGAGCGGGCCAAAGAGCTCGGCGTCGCGCTGGACGCTGCGGCCGCCACTCTGTTGCTGCGGTTGCTCGACGAGCTGGAGCAATGGAACCGCGCCTACAACCTCACGGCCATCACGACTCGCGAGGCGATGGTGAGCGCTCACCTGCTCGACAGTCTCGCCGCCAGCGGCGAGCTGGCCGGCACGCGCATCGCAGACCTGGGCACGGGCGCGGGGTTTCCGGGCCTCCCGCTCGCGATCGTGCATCCAGAGCGGCAATTCACGCTCATCGACGGCACCGCGAAGAAAGTACGCTTCGTCGCCCACGCCGCACGGACGCTGGGCCTCAAGAACGTCGAGGCGGTGCACGCGCGCGCCGAGGACCTGCGGCCAGCACAGCCCTTCGATACGATCCTCGCCCGCGCCGTGGCCACGCTTGCCAAGCTCACCACGCTCGCCCGAGCGCTCGCTGGCCCTGGCACGCTGCTCGTGGCCTACAAGGGACAACGTCCCGAGGCCGAACTCGCCGCGCTGCCGCCCGACTGGGAATTGCTGAGCGTGCGTTCGGTGCAGGTGCCCGGGCTCGCGGCCGAAAGATGCCTCGTGACCCTGAAATTCTGCCCCGAAGCGCATTCCGGCGCGGTTCCCGGCGCTCAATGATCCCCGCCAGCACCCCGCCTGCCCTACACTAAAGCCCTATGAAACGCGTCATCGCGGTGGCCAATCAGAAAGGTGGCGTCGGCAAAACCACCACCGCGGTGAACCTCGCCGCGTCGCTCGCGGCCACCCGCCGCCAGGTGCTGCTCATCGACCTCGATCCGCAGGGCAACGCCACCACCGGCTGCGGCGTCGATAAATCGCAGCTCGCGCGCGGCACGCTCGAAGTGCTGCTGGGCGAATGCACGGCCGCGGACGCGATCCTGCCGCTCGCCAGCGCCGGCATGTCGCTGCTCCCAGCCAACCAGGACCTGACCGCCGCCGAGGTGCGCTTGCTCGCGGCCCCGCACGGCCGCGAACTGCGCTTGCGCGAGGCGTTGCGCCCGGTGCGCGGCGGCTACGATGTGGTGCTGATCGACTGCCCGCCCTCGCTCAATATATTGACCGTGAACGCGCTGATTGCTGCCGACAGCGTGCTGATCCCGATGCAATGCGAGTTCTACGCGCTGGAAGGCCTGTCCGCACTGGTCGCGACCATCGAGCAGATCCGCGGCGCGGCGAATCCGCAGCTCGAGATTGAAGGGATCTTGCGCACCATGTACGACCCGCGCAATAACCTCGCCATCGCCGTCGGCGCGCAGCTCACCGAGCACTTCGGCGACAAGGTGTTCCGCACCGTCGTGCCCCGCAACGTGCGGCTCGCCGAGGCGCCCTCGTTCGGCCTGCCCGCACTCATGCACGACAAGGACTCGCGCGGCGCGCTCGCCTACCTCGCGCTCGCCGGCGAAATGCTGCGCCGGGAAGACGTGCTGCAACCGGCGGTGGCCTCGTGAGCCAGACGAAGCCCCCGCTCGGCCGCGGACTCGCGGACCTGCTCGGCCAGGCGCGCAGTACGCCGCCGCCAGCGGCCGGTACCGCCGACACGCTGGCCAGTCCCACTGGCTCACCTCGCGGCGACCAGCTCGCCCGGCTCCCGGTCGAGCTGCTGCAACGCGGCCGTTACCAGCCGCGCTCGGACCTGCGCAACGACACGCTGGGCGAGTTGGCCGATTCGATCCGCCGGCAAGGCGTGATCCAGCCCATACTGGTGAGGCCGGTTGGCGCGGCCGGCGCCAGCGCGGGCGCAGGCGAACAGCGGTACGAAATCATCGCCGGCGAACGCCGCTGGCGCGCCGCCCAGCTCGCCGGCCTCACCGAAGTGCCGGCGATCATCCGCGCTGTGCCCGACGAGGCCGCCGTGGCGATGGCGCTCATCGAGAACATCCAGCGCGAGGACCTCAATCCACTGGAGGAGGCCCGCGCCTTCGAGCGCCTGATCTCGGAATTCGGGCTGACCCATCAACAGGTTGCCGAGGCCGTGGGGCGTTCGCGCGCGGCCGTCAGCAACCTGCTGCGGCTCATGGAGTTGGCCCCTGAGGTCGGCGTACTGGTCGAACGCCGCGAGCTCGACATGGGCCACGCCCGTGCGCTACTTGGGCTAGAAAATCGTCGAAAACAGGTCGAACTTGCGCTATTAGTGGTGAAAAAGGACCTATCTGTACGCGAAACCGAGGCGCTGGTGCGGCGCCTCAACCAACCGGCAGGCAAAGGCCAGGTAGGGGCCGCTGAGGGTGTAGGAGCCAAGGGCCGCGACCCAAACGTCGAACGCCTCGAGCACGAGCTGATGGAGAAGCTCGGCGCCAAGGTGCAGATCCAGCACACGGCCAAAGGCGCCGGCAAACTGGTCGTCGCCTACAACAATCTGGACGAACTCGACGGCATCCTCGCGCACATTCAATAGTGGTCCAGCCAGCGTCAGCCAAGGTCCGGGCGATGAGCTCGACGTACCATTGCCGCCGCCTTGCTGCGGCGCGTTAAGAGCGTTGAAGCGCCGTGGCGTCCTCCCTATAATGCGCCGCCTTCGCGACGGGCCTCGGGTCCATCGCCCGATCGGGATAATCCGCTGACGAATTACGACTTTGCGCTCGCCCGTGGCCAGGCGCTGATGCTGGTGGCCGGACAGGCGGCGATCGCGCTAGCGGTCGCGCTGGTTTGCGCCGCGTCAATCGGCGTGCAGGCGGGATTCGCCGCGGCGATCGGCGGCGGCATCGGCACGGCGGCGAGCCTGGTGCAGGTCGCAAGCGGCTTCCGCCGCAGCACGGCCGGCGATGCGCGGGCGATCGCGCGCGGTTTCTACCGCGGCGAAGCGCTGAAGATCGCGGTGACGGTGATGCTGTTCGTGCTGGCGTTGCGCGGCCGGCACTTTGCGCCGGGCCCGATGCTAGCGGGATATATGGCGACCTTCGTCGCCTACTGGGTGGCGCTGGGGCGCTTGCTGCGTCCGCACTGAGCAGGGCGTTTCGGTCGGGTCTGACAGGGATAGGTAAACGGACAAGATGGCTGCAGCAGCTGCACAGGGCCCGGCGACGGTCACTGAATACATCCAGCACCACCTGACGAACTGGTCCTGGCAATTCGGCCAGAATTCCTTCTGGACGCTGAACCTCGACAGCCTGTTCTGGTCGGCGCTGATGGGACTGATATTCCTGGTCAGCTTCGCGATCGCGCTGCGCACCTCGAAGCGCGACATCGACAAACCTCCGACAGGCTTTCGCAAGTACGCGGAAGGCGTGGTGACGATGGTCGACAACAACGTCAAGGACAGCATGCACGTTTCCAGCCCGCTGATCGCGCCGCTGGCGATCACGATCTTCTGCCTGGTGCTGTTCATGAACGCCGTCGACCTGTTCCCGGTCGATTTCTGGTCGACGGTGGTCGCCGAGCGCGGCTTTCATTTCGAACATTTCAAGTCGGTCGCCACCACGGACCCGAACATCACCTTCGGCATGGCGATCACGGTGTTCCTGCTGGTGCAGTACTTCAGTTTCAAGATGAAGGGCGTTGTCGGCTACGGCAAGGAATTCCTGTTCCACCCCTTCGATCATTGGGCGCTGATCCCGTTCAATATAGTGCTCAACCTGGTCGAGCAGATTGCGCGGCCGGTTTCACTGGCGCTGCGACTGTTCGGGAACATGTACGCCGGTGAGCTGGTGATGATACTCATCGGGCTGTTCGCGCTGACCCAGGGTTGGCCCTTCAGCTTCGGCGCCGCGGGGCTGTGGCTGCTGCAGTTCGTGTTGGGATTCCTGTGGGGCGCGTTCCACGTGATCATCGTGCTACTGCAAGCATTCATTTTCATGATGCTGACCATCGTGTATCTGTCGTTGGCGCATCAACACGACGAGCATTGAGTATTTTCTGGTTTCCGAAATTGCGTATCGTTTAAGGAGTTGATATGGGTAACGTAGCGAGTTTGGCGCAGGTTCAGGGCATGACCGCGGTCGCGGTCGCGATCCTGATCGGCATGGGTGCGCTGGGTACGGCGATCGGCTTCGGCCTGCTGGGCGGCAAGTTCCTCGAAGGCGCGGCGCGCCAGCCGGAACTGGTGCCGATGCTGCAGATCAAGATGTTCATCGTCGCGGGCCTGCTGGATGCGGTCACGATGATCGGCGTCGGCATCGGCCTGTTCTTCACTTTCGCCAGCCCCTTTCTCAAGGGCATCAGCTGAACCAGCCTGATACAGCCGTGAGGTACGCAGCGTGAATCTGAACGCAACGATTCTGGCGCAGATACTCATCTTTGGCCTGGTGATCTGGGTCACGATGAAAGTCCTGTGGCCGGAAATCACTGGCACGATCCAGGAACGGGCGAAGAAAATCGCCGAAGGCCTGGCCGCCGCCGAGCGCGGCCAGAAGGACCTGCTCGCGGCCGAAGCCCGCGTCGAGGAGCTCGTCAAGGCCGCGCGCGAGCGCGCGCTGACGATGGAGCACCAGGCGCAGGCGCGCGCGAACCAGATCGTCGAGGCAGCGAAGCAGACCGCGCAATCCGAGGCGGCCCGACTGCTGGAGGCCGCGCACGCGCAGGTGGCGCTCGAGACGCAGAAAGCGCGCGACGAGCTGCGAGGCCAGGTGGCAGCGCTCGCCGTGAGCGGCGCGGAGAAGATCATCGAACGCGAGATCGACCCGCGCACGCACGCCCAATTGCTCGACAAGCTCGCGGCCGGGATCTAGGGCGCACACGCATGGCCGAACGTCTCACCATCGCGCGACCCTACGCCAAGGCGGTATTCGCACTGGCGCTCGCGGGCAAGCGCCTGCCGCAGTGGTCAACGGCGCTGCAGGTTGCCG
Source organism: Gammaproteobacteria bacterium (assembly GCA_025359205.1). Taxonomy (GTDB): domain Bacteria; phylum Pseudomonadota; class Gammaproteobacteria; order Steroidobacterales; family Steroidobacteraceae; genus FEN-1191. The sequence goes on along the minus strand of JANYHD010000010.1, from coordinate 10,136 downwards.
CCAGCGTGGTCACCGATGTGCGCGTCGCAGCATTGCTCGGTAATCCGGCCGTCAGGGCCGAGCAGCTGGTGACATTGATCACCAGCGTCGGCGGCGCCGCCTTCGATGAGCACGCGAAGAATTTCATCCGCACGCTGGCCGCCAACAAGCGGCTCGCGTTCCTGCCGGAGATCTCGGCGCGCTACGCACAGCTGCGCGCCGACGCCGAGCGCACCGTCGATGTCACGGTGACCTCCGCGGTCGAACTCAGCGCCGCACAACGGCAGAATTACACCAAGGCGATGCAGCGACGACTCAATCGTGAGGTGAGATTGCATTGCAACATTGACCCGATGCTGCTCGGCGGCGCCGTGGTGCGCGCCGACGACCTGGTGATCGACGGCAGCGTCCGCGCCGGCCTGGCGCAGCTCGCTGCAGCGACCGCGAGCTAACGCAGGTCCGCCGAAAAGTTTCGTACAGAGGAAAGATTCATGGCGATCAAAGCTTCCGAAATCAGCGACCTGATCCGCGCGCGCATCGAGAATTTCAGCGCCGCGAACGAGGCCCGCAACGTCGGCACGGTGGTGTCGGTGACCGACGGCATCTGCCGCATCCACGGCTTGGCCGACGTGCGCTATGGCGAGATGATCGAATTCCCCGGCAACCTGTTCGGCCTAGCCCTGAACCTTGAGCAGGACTCGGTCGGCGCCGTGGTGCTCGGCGACTACAAGACGATCAGCGAAGGCGACACGGTCAAGACCACCGGCCGCATCCTCGAAGTGCCGGTCGGCCCGGAACTGCTCGGCCGCGTCGTCGACGCGCTCGGCAACCCGATCGACGGCAAGGGGCCGATTCTTTCTACATCTTCGTCGCCCATCGAGCGCGTGGCGCCCGGCGTCATCTACCGCAAGAGCGTCAGCCAGCCGGTGCAGACCGGCTACAAGGCCGTCGACGCGATGGTGCCGATCGGCCGCGGCCAGCGCGAGCTGATCATCGGTGATCGCCAGACCGGCAAGACCGCGCTCGCGATCGATACGATCATCAACCAGAAGTCCTCTGGCATCAAGTGCGTGTACGTCGCCATTGGCCAGAAGCAGAGCTCGATCGCCAACGTGGTGCGCAAGCTCGAGGAACACGGCGCGATGGCGCACACGATCGTCGTGGCCGCATCCGCTTCCGTCCCCGCCGCCATGCAGTACCTGTCCGCCTATTCCGGCGTGACCATGGGCGAGTACTTCATGGACAACGGCGAAGACGCGCTGATCATCTACGACGACCTCTCCAAGCAGGCCGTCGCCTACCGCCAGATCTCACTGCTCCTGCGCCGCCCCCCGGGCCGCGAAGCCTTCCCCGGCGACGTGTTCTATTTGCACAGCCGCCTGCTCGAGCGGAGCGCGCGCGTCAACGAACAGTATGTCGAGGCCGCCACCAAGGGCCGTGTGAAGGGCAAGACCGGCTCGCTGACGGGACTGCCGATCATCGAGACGCAGGCGGGCGATGTGACCGCGTTCGTGCCGACCAACGTGATCTCGATCACCGACGGCCAAATCTTCCTCGAGACCGACCTGTTCAATTCCGGCATCCGCCCTGCGATGAACGCCGGCATCTCGGTCTCGCGCGTCGGCGGCGCCGCGCAGACCGACATCATCAAGAAGCTCGGCGGCGGCATCCGCCTCGCGCTGGCGCAGTACCGCGAACTCGCGGCCTTCTCGCAGTTCGCCTCCGACCTCGACGAGGCGACCCGCAAGCAGCTCGAACGCGGTCAGCGCACCACCGAGGTGATGAAGCAGAAGCAGTACGCCCCGATGTCGGTGGCCGAGATGGCGCTCTCGATCTACTCGGTGAACAACGGCTACATGGACAAGGTGCCGCGCAACAAGATCGTCGACTTCGAGGCGGCCCTGCAGGGCTTCGCCAACAGCAGCTTCAAGGCGGAGATCGCGGCGATCAATGCGAAGCCGGAGTTGAAATCGCAGGAAGCGACGCTGAAGAAGATATGCGAAGAGTTTGCGAAGACCGGAACGTACTGAAGCATGAAGACGGAAGAGAGCAACTGGGTGAGCGGAAGCGGGCGCGCCATGGGCGCGCCTAGCGCGCAGGCCCAATTTTCGTCGCTCCACGATATTCGCTTTGGAAAATTGGGCCCGCGCGCTCTCGCGCCCGCCGCGCGCCCGCTGCGGGCGCACACGCGGCTGCGCTCGCCCGGCTCGGCCACGCTTCCGCGCGTGCCGGGCTTCGCACACGCTTGGGCCAAGGCGGGTGGTGGCGCCGCGCTCACCGTGGTGCCTCGGGACCCCGAGGGCCGGCGTGCACTTCGCGCGCGCGACCCGCGCGCGGATCTCGTTCGTGGCGGGCGTGCCCCAACCGTTCCAGTGCGCGTGAGTGCGCGCAGGGGAGCGCTGCTGGGTGAGCGCCCAAAGCGAATATCGTGGAGCGACGGCGCTCACCCAGCAGCGCTAGACGTGCGCGCGCTTACGCGCACACAGGGTTAGCCCATGCCTGGTACTAAAGAGATTCGTACCAAGATCGCGAGCGTGAAGAGCACGCAGAAGATCACCAAGGCCATGGAAATGGTCGCGGCGAGCAAGATGCGGCGGGCGCAGGATCGGATGAAGCTGGCGCGGCCGTATGCCGCCAAGATGCGCTCCGTAATCGGCAACCTCACGCAGGCGAACCCGGATTACCGGCATTCATTCCTGGTGGAGCGTGAACCCAAGTCGATCGGGATCGTGATTATTTCCACTGACCGCGGCCTGTGCGGTGGCCTGAACACTAACCTGTTCAAGAACGTCATCTATTTGATGCGCGAGTGGCAACAGAAGGGCGCGAGCGTCAACCTGTGCATCCTCGGCAGCAAAGGCCTGGCCTTCTTCCGGCGGTTGGGGCTGCCAATTTTGGGGAGTGTCACGGGCCTGGGCGATCGTCCGCACGTCAAGGATCTGATCGGCGCGGTCAAGGTCATGCTCGACGCGTACCGCGAGGGCAAGATCGACCGGCTGTTCATGGTCAACGCACAGTTCGTCAACACGATGACGCAAAGACCGCTGGTGCAGCAGTTGCTGCCCGCGGGTTCGATCAAGGATACGGAATTGCCCTCGCACTGGGACTACATCTACGAGCCCGAGGCGATGCGCATCCTCGACGGATTGCTGATGCGCTACATCGAGTCGCAGGTCTACCAGGGTTCGGTCGAGAACGTGGCCTGCGAGATGGCGGCGCGCATGGTCGCGATGAAGAGCGCGTCGGACAACGCCGGCAATCTGATCGGCGACCTGCAGCTGGTCTACAACAAGGCGCGGCAGGCGGCGATCACCAAGGAGCTGGCGGAGATCGTCGGCGGCGCGGCGGCAGTCTAGGCAACGATTTGAATTTCAGGCGCGCCCGACGGCGCACCGCTTAAGGAAACGGATATGGCAACTGGAACGATAACGGGCAAAATCACGCAGATCATCGGCGCGGTCATCGACGTGGAGTTTCCACGCGAGTCGGTGCCGAAGGTGTACGAGGCACTGCGACTGAACGATGTGGATCTCACGCTCGAAGTGCAGCAGCAGCTCGGCGACGGCGTGGTGCGCACCATCGCGATGGGCGCCTCGGAAGGCCTGAAACGCGGTCTCGGCGTTACCGCCACCGGCGAGTTCATCCAGGTGCCGGTAGGCGTGGGCACGCTCGGGCGCATCATGGACGTGCTCGGCGTCCCGCAGGACAACCGTGGTCCAGTGGAGAGCACGCATAAGTTGCCCATTCACCGCCCGGCGCCAGCTTACGACGAGCAAGCGGGCGGACAGGACCTGCTGGTCACGGGCATCAAGGTCATCGACCTGCTGGTGCCGTTCGCGAAAGGCGGCAAGGTCGGTCTCTTCGGCGGTGCGGGCGTCGGCAAGACCGTCAACATGCTCGAGCTCATCAACAACATCGCCAAGCAGTATTCGGGCCTGTCGGTGTTCGCCGGCGTCGGCGAGCGCACCCGCGAGGGCAACGATTTCTATCACGAGATGATCGAGTCGGGCGTCATCGACAAGGACAACCTGCAGAACTCGAAGGTCGCGATGGTCTACGGCCAGATGAACGAGCCGCCCGGCAACCGCCTGCGCGTCGCGCTCACCGGTCTCACGATGGCCGAATTCTTCCGCGACGAGAAGCAGGCCAGCGGACGTGGCCGAGACGTGCTGTTCTTTGTCGACAACATCTACCGCTATACGCTCGCCGGCACGGAAGTATCGGCGCTCCTGGGCCGCATGCCCTCCGCGGTCGGCTACCAGCCGACACTCGCCGAGGAAATGGGCGTGCTGCAGGAGCGCATCACCTCGACAAAGACCGGTTCGATCACTTCAATCCAGGCCGTGTACGTGCCCGCGGACGACCTCACCGACCCGTCGCCCGCGACTACTTTTGCGCACCTCGATGCGACCGTGGTGCTCTCGCGCCAGATCGCCGCGCTCGGCATCTACCCGGCGGTCGACCCGCTCGACTCCACCAGCCGCCAGCTCGACCCGCTGGTCGTCGGCGAAGAGCACTACAACACCGCGCGCGGCGTTCAGGCCGTGCTGCAGCGCTACAAGGAACTGCAGGACATCATCGCGATCCTCGGCATGGACGAGTTGTCGGAAGAGGACAAGCTGACCGTGTTCCGCGCCCGCAAGATCCAGCGGTTCCTCTCGCAGCCGTTCAACGTTGCGAAGGTATTCACGGGCCAGGATGGCAAGATCGTCCCGCTCAAGGATACGATCCGCGGCTTCAAGGGTATCCTTGCGGGCGACTATGATCACCTGCCCGAGCAGGCGTTCTACATGGTCGGCGCGATCGAGGAAGTGGTCGAGAAGGCGAAGTCGCTGCAGTAGCAACGGACCGCAAGACACGCAACGAACACCGCACGCACGAAAAGCACTACAGCGACATGGCCAACACCATACACGTCGACATCGTCAGCGCCGAGGGCGAGATTTTCTCCGGCCCCGCGAAGATGGTGTTCCTGCCGGCGGCCGAAGGCGAGATCGGCGTGGCCCCGCGCCATGCTCCCCTGCTCGCGCTCCTCAAGGCCGGCGAGGTGCGCGTGCAACCTCCCGAAGGCGACGAGCAGTCGTTCTACGTCGGTGGCGGCGCGCTCGAAGTGCAGCCCACGAAGGTCACGGTGCTGGCCGATACCGCCGCGCGCGCTGCGGACCTCGATGAAGCCGCCGCGCTCGCCGCGCGCCAACGCGCTGAGGAAGCGCTCGCCGGCAAGATCGACAAGCTCGAACAGGCCGAAGCGCTGGCTGAACTGGCCCGCGCTGCGGCCCAGCTCAAGCTCATCCAACGGCTCCGCAAGATCAGGGGCTAGAGTGCGGGCCGCGACCTAAGGCCATGCCTAAGAAGACGCAGCCGCTATCGGTCGTGATCCTTGCCGCGGGGCAGGGCAAGCGGATGAAATCCGACCTGCCCAAGGTGCTGCAGCCGCTCGCCGGCCACCCGCTGCTTGCCCACGTGCTCGGTGCCGCCACCGCGCTGAACCCCGCGCTGGTCCACATTGTTTATGGCCATGGCGGCGAACAGGTGCGGCTCGCGGTACGCGCCGAGAACCTCCGCTGGGTGCAACAAGCCCAGCAGCACGGCACTGGCCACGCCGTACAATGCGCCCTGCCCGGCATTCCCGATGATCACACCGTGCTGGTGCTTTACGGCGACGTCCCGCTGATCCGCACCGACACGCTCCGTGCCCTGCTCGTGCTAACGGGACCCAAGAGCATGGCGCTGCTCACTGCGAAGTTCGACGCCCCCGAGGGCTACGGCCGCATCGTCCGCAACGCGAAGGGACAGGTGCTGCGCATCGTCGAGCAACGCGACTGCAGCGCGCGCGAGCTGAAGATCCGCGAATGCAATACCGGCGTGCTCGCCGTGAATGCCAAGCTGCTCAAGCGCTGGCTCGGCAAGCTCAAACCCGCCAATGCGCAGCGTGAGTACTACCTCACCGACATCATCGCGATGGCCGTTAAGGATAAGGTCAGCGTCGCCCCGCTCGTTGCGTCCACCGCGATCGAATTGCTGGGCGCGAACGACAAGCTGCAACTCGCGACGCTTGAAGCTGAGTATCGCCGCGCCCGCGCGCATGAACTCATGCGCGCCGGAGTCACGGTGATCGATCCCGCGCGGCTCGACGTGCGTGGCAGCGTGAGCTGCGGCCGCGATGTGGTGCTGGACGTCAACGTCGTGCTCGAAGGCCCGGTGCAGCTCGGCGACGGCGTCCGTATCGATGCCAACTGCGTGCTCAGCCAGGTGCAGGTAGGCAGTGGCACGCATATCAAACCCAACTGCGTGATCGAGCGCGCCCAAATTGGATCCGACTGCGAGATCGGACCATTCAGCCGCATCCGCCCCGAGACCACGCTGCACGATGGCGTGCACATCGGCAATTTCGTTGAGGTGAAGAAATCGGAGGTGGGCGAAGGCAGCAAGGCCAACCACCTCGCCTACATCGGCGACACGACGGTGGGCTCCCGCGTCAACATCGGCGCCGGCTCCGTCACCTGCAACTACGACGGCGTCAACAAATGGCGCACCGAGATCGGTGACGGTGTGTTCATTGGCTCCGGCACCATGTTGGTCGCCCCCGTGAAGATCGGCGACGGTGCCACCATCGGCGCCGGCTCCACGATTAGCAAGGACGCGCCTCCCGGCAAACTCACGCTGGAACGTAGCTCCCAGAAAACGGTCGAACACTGGCAACGGCCAGTAAAGAAATAGCGCAGGGACTTCGCAGCAGCATGTGTGGAATTGTCGGAGCGATCGCTGGTCGCGACGTAGTGCCGATCCTGATCGAGGGACTCAAGCGCCTCGAATACCGCGGCTATGACTCCGCCGGCATCGCCGTGGTGGGCGAGCGCGGCACTATGGGACGGCTCCGCACGGTCGGCAAGGTCAAGGCCCTCGAAGATGCGATCGCCGCGACGGCTAGCGCCGGCGCACTCATCGCCGGCAAGCTAGGCATCGCTCACACCCGCTGGGCCACGCACGGCGCCCCCACCGAACGCAACGCCCACCCGCACATCTCACGCGACGGCCTCGCGATCGTGCACAACGGCATCATCGAGAACCACGACGAACTCCGTGGCGAACTGCGCGCCGGCGGCTACGTGTTTGAATCCGAGACCGACACGGAAGTTGTTGCCCACCGCGTGCATTATCATATGGCGCGCCTCGGCGACCTGTATAAGGCCGTGCGTGCCACGGTCGCCGAGCTCGAAGGCGCCTACGCGCTCGCCGTGATAAGCCAGCAGGACCCGAGCCGCATCATCATGGCCCGCGAAGGTTGTCCCGCCGTGGTCGGCTTCGGCGACAACGAGAACTTTGTCGCCTCAGATGTAGCCGCGCTTCTGCCCGTGACCCGCCGCTTCACGTTTCTCGAAGAGGGCGACGTCGCCGAGGTCACCCGCACGAACGTCCGCATCATCGACCGCGACGGCAATCAGGTCACGCGCGAAGTGCGCGAAAGCACGCTGTCCGCCGACGCCGCCGAGAAGGGCTCTTATCAGCATTTCATGCTCAAGGAGATCCACGAGCAACCCCTCGCGCTCGCCAACACGCTTCAGGAACGCGTCGCCAACGGCCGCCTGCTTGAGGCCGCGTTCGGCCCCGCTGCGACCCAGGTATTCCAGCGCACCGACAGCGTCCACATCGTCGCCTGCGGCACGAGTTTTCACGCCGGCATCGTCGCACGGTATTTCATTGAACAGGTCTGCCGCATTCCCTGCCGCGTCGAGATCGCCAGCGAATACCGCTACCGCAATCCGGTGGTACAGAAGAATTCGCTGCTCGTGACCATCTCGCAATCGGGTGAAACCGCCGACACGCTCGCCGCGATGCGCCTCGGCAAACAGCTCGGCTACCTGGCCACGCTCGCGATCTGCAATGTCCCCGAAAGCTCGCTCGTGCGCGAGGCTGATCTCGTGATGCTCACCCGCGCCGGCCCCGAGATCGGTGTCGCCTCCACCAAGGCTTTCACCACGCAGCTCACTGCGCTCGGCATGCTCGTGATCGCGCTCGCCCGCCACAACGGCGCCGACGCCGAGAGCGAACGCGGCCTCGTCAACCGCCTGATCGAGCTACCTGGCATGGTTGAGCAGACTCTACAGCTGGACCCCGTGATCAAGCAGCTCGCCCACCGCTTCGCTGAAAAGCAGCATGCCCTGTTTCTTGGCCGCGGCGCCCTGCACGCCGTGGCCCTTGAAGGCGCGCTGAAGCTCAAGGAAATTTCCTACATCCATGCCGAGGCCTACGCCGCCGGCGAACTCAAGCACGGCCCGCTCGCGCTGGTCGACGCCGACATGCCCGTGATCACGGTTGCCCCGAACAATGAACTGCTCGAGAAGCTCAAATCGAACCTGATGGAAGTACGCGCCCGCGGCGGCGAGCTGTACGTGTTCGCTGACCCCGACTCCGGCTTCCAATCGAGCGACGGCGTGCACGTGATTCTCATGCCCCGCCACGTCAGCTACTTCCAGGCCCCGATCGTATACACGGTCCCGCTGCAGCTGCTGGCTTACCACGTCGCCATACTCCGCGGCACCGACGTTGACCAGCCCCGGAATCTCGCCAAGAGCGTCACGGTCGAGTAGCGCGTCGCTTGCGCGCTGGCGCCCACGCGTCGCGGTCTGCATACTGCACCCCGCAGCGCGCTCAGCGATCGAGCGGACTCACTACGGCGTTCGCACCCTTCTGCATCACGTGCGTGTAGATCTGCGTGGTGGATACGTCCTGGTGACCCAGCAGCTCCTGCACGGTACGGATGTCGTAGCCGGCTTCCAGCAGGTGCGTCGCAAAACTGTGCCGAAAGGTGTGCGGCGACACCGGCTTAAGGACGCCCGCCCGATGCGCCGCCACCCGCACCGCCCGCTGAATATTCGCTTCCAGCAGATGATGCCGACGCCTTGCCCCGGTGCGCGGATCGACCGACGCGTTGGTTGATGGAAACAGGTATTGCCACGCCCAATCGAGTTCGGCCCGCGGATATTTCCTCACCAGCGCGAAGGGCAGTTCGACGCCTCCGAATCCGCGCTCGACCGCCAACGCGTGCCGTTCCTGCACCCGCGCCAGGTGGGTGGTCAGCGGCTGCACCAAGGCAGCCGGCAGCACCGTCACCCGATCCTTCGCCCCCTTGCCATCCCGAACCGTCAGCTGCTGGTATTTCAGGTCGACGTCCTTGACGCGCAACCGCAGCGCTTCCAGCACCCGCAACCCGCTCCCGTACAGCAGGCTCGCCACCAACCACGGGACGCCCTCCAACTGCGACAGCACTGCCCGCGTTTCCGCCTGCGTCAGCACAACAGGCAAGCGCCGCGGCCGCGTCGCGCGTACCACATTCTGCAGCCACGGCAAATCCGTCTTCAGCACCGTTTTGTACAGAAACATCACGGCCGACAAGGCCTGGCTCTGTGTTGCCGCGGCAACATTTCGATCGGACGCCAGGTACGACAGGTAGGACTCCACCTCCGGACCACCCATCTCGGCCGGATGTTTCAGGTTGTGAAAACGAATAAAGCGCTTCGTCCACCCGATATAGGCCTGCTCCGTCCGGTAGCTGTAGTGACGCAACCGGATTTGGTGCCGAAGTTGGTCCAGGAGGCGAGGCGGTTTGGTCTCTTTTGCATCGCTGGCGCTGACGCTCATGATGCCCTCTGCTATTGACGTACTAAATTATCAGTGCTGTAGTGTATTCAAGTGGTTACATCTTCCCAACACACTCTATCCCGCACAAATGACGTTTTGCAATCCGCCATTTCGGCTGTCTACTTGTAGTTAGACGGCATGTACAGCTGCCCGCACTGCTCAACGGCTTGCTACTCTCCTTGGAAGCGAATCCTGGGGTTTTCACCGAAGTTTGTGGTCTGTCCCAACTGCGGCCGTAAGGCTCAATGGTCGGCTCGAGCCTTCCTGCTCCAAAGCATCGTTGCACCAATTGCGGCGGCCTTGGTACTCGGGCTCCTGGCACCACGCATACGATTTCCGCTAATGGTCGTCCTAGCGATCACGACTCTGATGGCCGTGCGCTTCGTCATAGACTTGGTATGCCCGCTGGTGCCTGAGCAGAGCTCACAGGGGCGCTCCACCTTCGAAGACAAGTCGACTCGCATCCTACTGCCATTAATGATCGTTCTCGTGTTGCTTGCAATTGCTTCAAAGAT
>JANYHD010000042.1 GCA_025359205.1 Gammaproteobacteria bacterium | reverse complement strand
ATCGACAAGGCTGGCTTGGCGTGCGCCTCGACACGTGCGCGTTGCTCGGCGCTGCCGCGGTAATTGATGACCAGCGCAAGGGCGGCACCGATCATGAATGCCACCTGGGGCGGTATCCAGCCTGCCACGAGTACGCTCATGACCACGACGGCGAGCAGCAGGTTCACCCAGAACAGCCGCGGCCTACGTAGACCTGGCGCGGACGTGGCGGCAAGCGGATCGCCCAAGCCAGGCTCCGCACTGGCTACGGCTGCCGCTGTGCCCGCCGCGCGCGCGCGGCGCTGCTCGCGCAAGCCAAGCCACCAGCAGGTGCCGAACACGAAAGCCAAGCCAACCAGCTGCACGGGAATCATGGGCGTGAATATTTCCATGGCCGGCATGTGCAATACCGTGGCAGCGCGGATCATGGGACCGGTCCAGGGCAGGAAGTTCACGCCCGCGGCGAGCGAAACGGCGCAGGCCAGCACGCGGCGATCGAAGCCCAGGCGGTCGTAGAGCGGCAGCAGCGCGGGAATCACCACCAGGAAGCAGACCGCTCCGGATCCATCCAGGTGCACGAGGAACGCGAGCAAGGCGCTGGCCGGCACCACCCACGATGGCCTGCTGCCCACCGCGCGGATGACGCGCACTGAGGATCGGCTCCATCAGGCCCGCATCGGTGAGCGCGCCGAAGAACAGTATGGCAAAGACGAACATTGCGGCGGTCGGCGCAATGGCGGCCATGCCCTTGGCCACGAAGGCGAACACTTCGAGGCCGAAGCCACCGGCCAGGCCACCGACAACGGGCACCAGCACGAGTGCTGCCAACGCGGACACCCGGTTACTGAGGATCAACACCAGCAACAGGCCGACAATGAGCAAGCCCATCAACGCAAGCATCGGCGAGCCACCCCCTGATCGTGATGGCGCTCAGGATGAAACCTTTGCGGCACGGGCTGCAAGGAGAATCCTTGGATAGAGTTATTGCAGCAACAAAAGAATGAGCCGCCGAATTCATGGCACTCTATCGAGCGCAGTGCTGGTATCATCGACCAGCACCACGCACAACGGGGTGGGGAAGCCGTGAACAGATCCTGGGCGTTTCTGATCGCACCACTTGCCTGCTGCGCGGCCGTCGCGTCGCCGCCAGCCGCCCCCGGCGATCCGGACTCCCGCGCGCGGGCCACCGAGAAACAGCTCACGCCGCAAGAGCGGCTGACGCTCGTCCACGGAATCATGCCACTGCCCGGGCAACCGGTACAGGTTCCGCCCGATGCGATCGTCGGCGCCGGCTACGTGGCCAGCGTGCCACGACTGGGAATTCCGGCGCTCAAGGAAACGGATGCCAGCCTTGGCGTGGCCTGGATCATGGGCCTGCGCAAGGACGGCGCAACCGCCCTGCCCTCCGGCCTTGCGCTGGCGGCCACTTGGAACCCAACGTTGGCCCAGGAGGGCGGCGCAATGATAGCGCGCGAGGCGCTAGCCAAGGGCTTCAACGTGCTGCTTGCCGGCGGTGCAAACCTCGCCCGCGAGCCACGCAACGGCCGCAACTTCGAATACCTCGGTGAAGACCCCTGGCTGGCGGGCACAATCGACGGCGCCTCGGTGCAAGGTATCCAGTCGCAGCACGTGCTCTCGACGATCAAGCACTTCGCCCTCAATGACCAGGAGACCGGCCGCCATTTCGCCAATGTCGTGATCGACGAAACTGCGGCGCGCGAGAGCGACCTGCTTGCCTTCGAGATCGCCATAGAGCGCGGGCAGCCCGGGTCGATCATGTGCTCGTACAACCGCGTGAATGGCCCTTACGCCTGCGACAACAGCCACCTGCTCAACGATGTCCTGAAGGACGAATGGAAGTACAAGGGATTCGTGATGTCCGACTGGGGCGCCGTCCCCGGCCTCGATGCAGCCCTCCACGGCCTCGACCAACAGTCCGGCGCCCAACTGGATGCAAAGACCTGGTTCGACGCGCCGCTTGGCGAGGCGGTCGCGAAGGACTCGACCTACGCGGCGCGCCTCGGCGAAATGAGCCGCAGGATCCTGAGATCGATCTTCGAAATCGGCCTCGATGCCTACCCGCCCAAAGCGCAACCCATCGACTTCGCCACCAACGCAAAGGTTGCCGAGGAAGAAGCGAGACAAGCGATCGTCCTCCTGCGCAATGAGCACGGGACACTGCCGCTGGATGCGAGCCCAAAACGCATTGCAGTCATTGGTGGCTATGCGGACAGCGGCGTCATGTCGGGCGGTGGCTCCAGCCAGGTGCAGGGCGAAGGCGGCCCCGCTGTCGCGGTACCCTTGGGCGGAGATGGGCCCTTCGCAGACTTCATTGCGCAGCAGTGGCATCGCGGTTCGCCGCTGGCCGCATTCGCGCGGCGGGCCCCCAAGGCAGAAGTCACTTTCCGCGATGGCCGCTACGTGTCAGAGGCCGTCGCCGCAGCACGCAAGGCAGACCTTGCCATCGTCTTCGCGACCCAATGGATGACCGAAGGCTTCGACGCCGCGGACCTCAGTCTCCCGCAAGGGCAGGATGAACTGATCGCCGCGGTAACCGCGGCCAACCCGCGAACGATCGTCGTCCTCGAAACCGGTGGGCCGGTCCTGATGCCGTGGCTCGCCCGCACGGCGGCAGTGCTCGAGGCCTGGTACCCCGGCACGCGCGGCGCAGAAGCCATCGCCTCGGTGATCTTCGGCGAGGTCAACCCATCAGGCCGCCTGCCAGTCACCTTCCCGGCCAGCCTCGACCAGTTACCGAATCCGGTGCTTCCGGGCAGCGACTCGATCGAGCCCGACTTCCTCGGCAACGGCAAGCCCGGCCAGACATTGACTATCGACTACAGCCGGGAAGGCGCCGACGTCGGCTACCGCTGGTACGCGCGCAAGCAACTCAGGCCGCTTTTCCCGTTTGGATTCGGGTTGAGTTACACGACT
>JANYHD010000024.1 GCA_025359205.1 Gammaproteobacteria bacterium | reverse complement strand
CTCTCCCGCATTGCGGGAGAGGGCAAGGGGAGAGGGTGGGGACGATTTGTCCATCAGAGCACGCGTTTGGCCAGCATCATCTTGATATGGCCAATGGCCTTGGCCGGATTCAGGCCCTTGGGGCAGGCCTCGGTGCAGTTCATGATGGTGTGGCAGCGGTACAGGCGGAACGGATCGTTCAGCGCGTCCAGCCGCTCGCCCGTGGCCTCATCACGCGAATCAACGATCCAGCGGTAGGCCGCGAGCAGCGCCGCAGGCCCGAGGTAGCGATCGCCGTTCCACCAATAGCTCGGGCAGGAGGTCGAGCAGCAAGCGCACAGGATGCAGGCCGAGGGCCGGTCGATCTTCTCCTGGTCAGCCTTCGACTGCAGCCGCTCGCGGTCGGGCGACACGGGCGTGCGCGCCTGCAGCCAGGGCTTCACGGCCGCGTACTGTGCGTAGAAATTGCTGAGGTCGGCCACCAGGTCCTTGACCACGGGCAGGTGCGGCAAGGGATAGATGCGCACCTCCCCGCTGCCCAGATCGGCGCAGGCCTGCGTGCAGGCGAGCGTGTTCACGCCGTTGATGTTCATCGCGCAGGAGCCACAGATGCCTTCGCGGCAGGAGCGGCGCAGCGAGAGCGTGGGGTCGATCTCGTTTTTGATCTTCAGCAGCGCGTCCAGCACCATCGGCCCGCAGTTCGCCATGTCGAGCTCGTAGCTGTCGACGCGCGGGCGCTGGCCCGATGCCGGGTCAAAGCGATAGACGCGGAAGGTGCGCGGACGCGTCGCGCCCGCGGCGGCGCCATAGCGCTTGCCGGCGCGCGCATCGATCCTGGAATTCTTCGGGAGCGTGAACTCAACCATAGCGTGTCGCGTCTTCCATCAGTAAGTGCGCGCCTTGGGCGCCACGGTCTCGACCTCGTCGGTCAGCGTGTTCAGGTGCACGGGCCGGTAGTCGAGCCGGGCCTTGCCCTGTTCATCGACCCAGCACAGCGAATGCTTGAGCCAGCGCGCGTCGTCGCGCTCCGGAAAATCCTCGCGCGCGTGCGCGCCGCGGCTTTCCTGCCGGTTGGCCGCCGAGTTGATGGTCGCGCTCGCCTGCAGCAGCAGGTTCTCGAGTTCCATGGTCTCGATCAGGTCGGTGTTCCACACCATGCCCCGATCGCTCACGCGCACGTCGCTGAACGACTCAACGGTACGCGCCAGAGCCTGGCAACCGGCCCGGAGCGTCTCACCGCTGCGAAATACCGCCGCGTCGGCCTGCATGGCGCGCTGCATTTCCAGCCGGATCTGCGCTGTAGGTCGTGTGCCCACGGCGTTGCGCAGCCGATCGACGCGCGCCACGGCCGCATCGCCCGCGTCACGCGCCAGCGGCTTCTGCGCCGCGCCAGGCTTGAACGTGTCCGCGCAGTGGCGCGCCGCTTCGCGCCCGAAGATCACCAGATCGAGGAGCGAATTGGAGCCCAGCCGGTTTGCGCCGTGCACGGAGACGCAGGCCGCCTCGCCCACCGCCATCAACCCAGGCACGACCGCCTCCGCACCGTTCAGGCGCGTCACGACTTCACCCTGCACGTTCGCCGGCACGCCGCCCATGTTGTAGTGCACGGTCGGCAGCACCGGAATCGGCTCCCGGGTCACATCGACACCGGCGAAAATACGCGCCGTGTCCTGGATGCCGGGCAGGCGCTCCTTGATGACCTCGGGCCCGAGATGCTCGAGGTGCAGATGAATGTGATCGCGCTGCTCGCCCACGCCGCGCCCTTCGCGGATTTCGATCGTCATGGCGCGGCTGACCACGTCGCGCGAAGCCAGGTCCTTCGCGTTGGGTGCGTAGCGCTCCATGAAGCGCTCGCCGCCCGCGTTGGTGAGATATCCACCCTCGCCGCGCGCGCCCTCGGTGATGAGACAACCCGATCCGTATATCCCGGTCGGATGAAACTGCACGAATTCCATGTCCTGCAGCGGCAGCCCGGCGCGCAGCACCATGCCGCCGCCGTCGCCGGTGCAGGTGTGCGCCGAAGTGCAGGAGAACCAGGCGCGGCCGTAGCCGCCGGTCGCCAGGATGGTGGTCTGCGCGCGGAAGCGATGCACGCTGCCGTCGGCGAGATCAATGGCCACCACGCCGCGGCAGGCACCGTTCTCCATGATCAGGTCGACCGCGAAATACTCGATGAAAAACCCTGCGCTGTGCCGGATCGACTGCTGGTAGAGCGTGTGCAGCATGGCGTGGCCGGTACGGTCGGCCGCCGCGCAGGTGCGCTGCGCGATGCCCTTGCCGTAGTGCGTGGTCATACCACCGAATGGACGCTGGTAGATCAGGCCCGAGTCGGTACGCGAAAACGGGACCCCATAGTGTTCCAGTTCGATCACCGCGGCTGGCGCCTGCTTGCACATGAACTCGATCGCGTCCTGGTCGCCGAGCCAGTCGGAACCCTTGACCGTGTCGTACATGTGCCAGCGCCAGTCGTCCTCGCCCATGTTGCCGAGCGCAGCGGAGATGCCGCCCTGCGCGGCCACCGTGTGGCTGCGCGTGGGAAAGACTTTGGTGATGCAGGCCGTGCTCAATCCGGCTTCAGCGAGGCCGAGCGTGGCGCGCAGGCCAGCGCCGCCGGCGCCTACTACGACGACGTCATGGGAGTGGTCTGTAAAGGCGTAGGTACTCACGACAGGCCCTTGAGCGCGATGCGCAGCAACGCATAGACGCCCGCCGCCACCAGCACGGCGTGTGCGGCGCTGTTTAGCAGCAGCGCGGCCAGCTTGAGGGCCGGCGCATGCACGTAGTCCTCGATCACGACCTGGACGCCGAGGCGCGAATGCCAGCACAGCGCTCCGAGCAGCAGCACCAGCCACACAAGGTTCCAGCCCGAGGCGATCCAGATCGTCACCGCGGCATGGTCGGTGAGCGGGAGCCGCACCAGTGCGACCAGGAACCACACGGTGAGCGGCACCAGCGCCAGCGCGCTGAGCCGCTGGGCCCACCAATGCGCGACGCCCTCGCCGGCGCTGCCGCGCCCGAGCACCACGCCGAGCGGCGAGCGCAGGCTCACGACCACCCCGCGCGTGGGCAGAACAGCAGGTACGCCGTGCCCAGGAAGGCGAGCAACGCCAGCGCAACCGCGAACCGCCCGCTGATGCGTGCCGCGCGGCGCTCCAGGCCCAATCCGGCGTCCCAGGCGAGGTGGCGCAGGCCGTTGACGAAGTGATAGCAGTAGGCCGCCAACCACAGCAGCAGCAGTATTCGCGCAGCCGCGCTGCCCAGCAGCGCCGTGGCGCGCGCGTACTCAAGCTCGCCGGCTGCCGCACTCGTCAACCAGTACACCAGGGCGCATAGGCCGAGCGCCATCCACACGCCCGTGACCCGATGCAGGATCGACAGGGCCATGGTGTACATGAACCGGTAGATCGTCAGGTGCGGTGAAAGCGGCCGATTGTGCATGAACTGCGTCCGTCAGAAATCAATGCAGCGGCCGGCGCGTTCCCAGTCACCGTAGCGCGTGGGATCGGGGCCCTTGGGTCCACCAAGTTCGCTGGGTGGCGCCGTCATTTCCCTGGTCTTGACCGCGGCCGCCGCGGGCGGAGGCGCGGTACTGGACGAAGCCTGTGTCGTTTCCGGGCTGGAAGCAGGCGCATTCGGCATGGCGCGCAAGTGTGCCAGAACCGGGCAGATTCGACCATCGGAATCGCTCGCGCCGGCCGTGGACTAGAATCGGCGGATGACAGACGGAAACCACGACATTGGTGCGCACGGCACTTTCGCGCATGGCCTGTTGCGATTCCAGGGCCCGGACGCCCGCAAATTCCTGCAGGGCCAGCTGTCCAACGACATGAACGAGCTGCGCGCTGACCAGTTGCTGCTCGCGGGGCTCCACAACCCACAGGGCCGCGTGCTCGCGCTGCTGCGCCTCGCCGCGCCCGCAGCCGATGACATCATCGCGCTGCTCCCGGCCGAGCTGGCCGAAGTGATCGCAGCGACGCTGCGCCGTTATGTGCTGCGCGCCAAGCTCACCATCAGCGTTGAGGAGTCCGCGGCCGCGATCGCTACGCGGGCGGCGCAACTGCCAGCGGTCGATGCACGCCTCGCGTCGCTGTCACGGGAGCAGGACATAGCCGCGGGAGTGCCGCAGGTCTACAGCGCGACCAGTGGTGCATTCGTAGCGCAGATGCTGAACCTCGATTGCATCGGCGCGATCTCGTTCAACAAGGGTTGCTATACCGGCCAGGAGATCATCGCCCGGGCGCACTATCGCGGGCGCATGAAGCGGCGCATGCAACGCTACCTGAGCACCGGCCCAGTTGCACTCGCACCCGGCGAAGTGATCACACTGGACGATGGCCGCAGCGCGCAGATCGTCGATGCCACCACGCGCGCAGATGGCCGCACGGAATTTCTGGCCGTCGCCTCACTCGAGACCCCGCCCGGTGACGCGGCTACCGCTAACGCCATGGCCGCAGGCACCAACGCGGCTCCGCGCCTGGCTGCCCTGCCCCTGCCGCTGCCGTACACGTTGCCGGAATGATCCTGCGGCGCTAGGTCTGGTGGAGCACGCGCTCCAGGCTGCGGGCGAAAATCATCACCAGCAGCGCGCCGGCCACGCCAATCACGGCGTGCAGGGTCCAGAAGCTCATCGGGCTCATGCGCTCGTAGTGGCCGCCGATCCAGCCCACCACGATGTTCGCCACGAACAGGTTGACGAAAACCAATCCCATCATGGTCGAATTGACTCGGGCCGGTGCCGCCCGCGAAACCAGCGCCAGGAGCGCTGGCCAGTAGTGCATGAATGCGAGTCCCAGGCCGACGCAATACAGGAATGGCCAGATCGGATGCACCAGCCGCCCGCCGGCGAAGTAGATGGCGCCGGCCAACATCAGGTTGCTGCCCGCCGCGATCCAGGAACCCATGCCGATCTTGGTGATGTCCCCAAGACCGGCCCCACGTTCGGACTGGCGGCGCCAAAGCCATAACAGCGGGGCGGCGCTGAGGATGGAGGTCAGCGAATCAATCGATTGAAACCACGGCACCGGTATGTGCCACGTCCCGATGGCAAGCGTCACGTGAGCCTGTATCCACACGGGCATCACGTTGAAATGCTGGGTGTAGGAAATCGAGGGCAAAACGGCGATGACGATGACTGCGAGGAGCGCCGCGATCACGCGCCACTCGCCAGCCGTCAACGGGCGTTGCGGCTCCAACGGGCGTTGCAGCTGCGCGGTCCTGGCCACCCGGGCCGGCAGGTATCGATAGCCGGTCAGGTATGTGGCCAGGCCAGCAAGCATGAACATCGCGGCAGCCGCGAATCCATAGTGCCAGCCAAAAGCCAGTGCCAGGAACCCGCACAGCAGCGGTCCGAGCATCGCACCGATGTTGATGCCGGTGCTGAAGATCACGAAGCCGCGCGTGCGCTGCGCTGCGTCTTCAGGCGGATATAGCGCGCCGACCTGGGCGGAGATGTTGCCCTTGAGCAGGCCCGAACCCAGGACCAGTAGCAGCAGCGCGAGCAGGAATGACTGATCGAAGGCCATGGCGAGGTGGCCGGCGGACATCGACAGCGCACCGATTACGACGGCGTTGCGCTGTCCGATCCAGCGATCGGCGAGCAAGCCGCCCAGGAGCGGCGTGAAATACACGAAACCCGCATAGAGCCCGAAGAGCTGCGAAGCAAGTGCCTGCGGCGAGAGCGGTCCGGAGAGCGTCTCCATGGCCGCACGGAGCCGCACCAGGCCGACGATGTGCTCGACATGCCCGGGGAGCAGCAGCTGGTTGACCATGTAAAGGACGACGAGCGCGGTCATCCCGTAATAGGAGAATCGCTCCCAGGCCTCGGTAAAAGCCAGGTAATACAGTCCGCGTGGATGGCCGGACAGGCCCCGCGCGGAATTCACGCGTTGACGGCCTTGAGCACCCGTGTCGGTTGGGAAATGCCGTAACCCTGCGCGTAATCGATGCCGATGCTGGTGAGCATCTGGATGATCTCGGCGTTCTCGGCAAACTCGGCGATGGTCTGCTTGCCGGTCAGGTGCCCGATCTCGTTGATCGAGCGCACCATCTCGCGATCGATCGGGTCGTGCAGGATCTCGCGCACGAAGCTGCCGTCGATCTTGAGGAAATCCACCGGGAAGTGTTTGAGGTAGCCGAACGAGGACAGGCCGGTGCCAAAATCGTCAAGTGCAAACTTGCAACCCAGCTCCTTGAGCGCCTGGATGAAGCGATTGGCCTGTGAGAAGCTGGCCACCGCCGCGGTCTCGGTGATCTCGAAGCAGATCTTGCTTGCCTCTATGCCGCTCTTCTGGAACTGGTCGATGACGAAGGGCAGGAATTTATCATCGCCCAGACTCTGCCCGGACAGGTTGATCGAGCACATCACCAGCCGCTCGCGCTCGTCCGCCTCCGACACCAGCCAACGGAAGGCATTCTCGATCACCCAGCGATCGATATTGGGCGTGATGTTGTAACGTTCCGCCGCCACGATGAAATTGTCGGGCGAGATGATGCGGCCGGCTTCGTCGCGCATGCGCAGCAGCAGCTCATAGTGCGCGCCGGTCTCGGGCTTCTGCAGCGGCTTGATCGCCATGCGGTAGAGTTCGAAGCGGCCTTCCTCGAGCGCGGCGTTGATGCGCGCGGCCCACTGCATCTCGCGGCGGCGGCGCATCAACTCGATGTCGTTCTCAGCGAAGCTGTGCACGCGGTTACGGCCCTGCTCCTTGGCGGCCTGGCAGGCGCTGTCGGCGGCGGAGATGATCGAAGCCACGTCCTCATTCTCGGCGGTGACCGGCACGACGCCGATGCTGGCGCCGAGTCGGAACACGCGCTCTTCCCAGGTGAAGCGGAAATTGCGCACCGCTTCGCGCAGCGTCTCGGCCATGCGCATCGCCTCATCGAGCGAGCAGCTTTCGAGCAGGATGCCGAACTCGTCGCCGCCCAGGCGCGAGAGCGTGTCGCGCCAGCGCACTTTCGATTTCAGCAGTGCGCCCACCTGCCCGAGCAACGCGTCGCCGGCACTGTGGCCGCAGCTGTCGTTGACGATCTTGAACTGGTCGATGTCGAGGTAACAGAGCGCGTACGAGGACTCGCGCGCCTTGGCGCTCTTGAGCGCGCGCTCCAGCCGGTTCTCGAACTCGCGCCGGTTGACGAGGCCGGTGAGCAGATCGTGGCTCGCGTGATAGGACAGCCGCCGGTTGAGCTCGCGCGATTCGCTCACGTCGTGGAACACCAGCACGCCGCCGGCAGTGCGCCCCGCGCCGTCGCGGATCGGCGCCGCGGTGCTGTCGACGTAGAGCTCATTGCCGTCACGCCGGATCAGCAGCATCGGCCGCACTGACTTGATGGCGCGCGCGCGGCGAATCGCCACTGTCAGCGGGTTCTCGAGCGGCTCGCAGGTCTCTTCGTGGAAGGCGCGGAAGATCTCCTCGACAGGCTTGCCCATCGCGTCCTCGAGCCGCCAGCCGGTGAGGTCCTCGGCCACCGGATTGATGTAGTCGATGACGGAGGCGGCGTTGGTGGTCACCACGCCATCGCCGATCGACTGCAACGTGATCTGCGCGCTCTCCTTCTCGCGGAACAGCGCTTCTTCATAGAGCCTGCGCTCGGTGATGTCGAGCTCGACGCCAACCAGGCGCAGCAGCCGGCCATGCGGGTCGACCGTGGCCCTGGCGCGGCTCGACACCCAGCGCCACTCGCCACTGCGATGGTGCATGCGATGCACGCTCTCGAACATCGCCGTCTTGCCAGCCACGTGATCGCGGATGGCGTTCTGCACGCGCACCGAGTCCTCGGGATGCACCAGCGTGCGCCAGTCGAAATTGCGCTGCAGCTCGACCGTGTCGTAGCCCAGCATGACGCGCCAGCGCGGCGAGAAATATGTCTCACCCGCCTCGACGTCGAAGTCCCACAGCCCGTCGTTGGCAGCGAGCTCGCCCAGCTCGCTCCGCCCCTCGAGCCTGGTGAGCGAGATTGCGAGGCGCACGCGCTCGAGGCCGGCCGCCAGGCTGCTGCCCAGGAGCTTGAGGAGCAACTGCAGGTTCACATCGAAGCCGTTGCGCGGCAGGCCGAACACGAGGCCGAGCAGGCCCGCGGGTTTGCCACGGATACGGAATGCCACCACCAGCGCGGAGCCCACCGACAGGTCCGCCAGGAGCCCGGCATCCCTGGACTGCTCGCGGCGCGGCACGGCGCAATCACGAAACTCCGAGATTTTCAGATGCTCGCTGCGACCGGAGATGTAGGGCAGCCGCTCGAGCGGTATGCCGCGCAGTCCCTCGGGGTGGACCTGCGCGAACGAGCCGCCGGCGACCATCACGGATTCGATGTGCGAACCCGTGGCGTCAAAGAAGGCACTGAAGGCGCCGTCGGCCGAGGTGGCCTCGCGCAGGATGGTGAGACACTGATGAATCGTCTCGTCCGCGCTCGCACGTTGCAGGTTCTGGAAGTCGACCGCGATCTTGGTGCAGGCCACGTCCAGCCCGGGCGCCGGCCGCTCGACGCGGCCAGTCCAGAACTGCGGCGCGAGCACATCCGAGGCCGTGTGCTCCTGACCGGGTGCGGGCGGCTTGTTCATTGCCGGCTGATTCTCCCACACTGCTGCAGGAAGGCCAACTAAGTCCGCGCCATTGCTGGTTATTACCGCGCTGCGTACTTGCCGAAACTAGGCCTGCAGGGCCGCCCGGGCGGCCTTGAATGTCGCGTGTAACCGCTCCTCGAGCTCCCGCTGGCATCGTTCGACACCGGCGGCATCCAGGCCGCGCGGCACCGTGTAGGGCTCACCGATGGCAACAGCGATGCGCGCGAACGGCCACGGCAGCACGAATTTGTCCCAGTGCACGAGCCAGGCCCGTGAGGCCGCATAGGCCAGCGGCAGCAGCGGCCGGCCGGACATCTGCGCGAGCAGCACCGCCCCGGGCTTGCACTTGAAGCGCGGCCCGCGTGGCCCGTCCGGATTGAGCACCGGCGAGACCTGCTCGCGCATCAGCGCCTGGAAATATTCCTTCATGGCGAGCGCGCCAGTGCGCGTGGAAGAACCGCGGATCACATGGCCGCCGAGCCGCCGCATGATCATGGCGCCGAGCTCGCCGTCGCGCGATGGACTGATCAGGAAGCCAGTGCGCAGGGGCCGCGCACGTTGCTGCGCAAGCAGGAACTGCGCGCAGAACAGATGGTGCTGATGCCAGTAGACCGGCAGGAAGGCAGGCTGGCGCGCGAGCACCGCGTCCAGGCGTTCGCCACCGACCACGGCCGTGACGCGGCAGCTGCGCCACCACAGGCGCACCAGGCCCGCCACCAATGGTGCCGCATAGCGGTACAGGAGGCGACGGCCGGCGCTGAGGCGCTGGCCCGAAATGCTGACCTGGCCGTAGAGCCCGCCGCGCAGACCGCCATCGCCTGGGTCCTGCGGGAGTGGCTCGTTCATATGCGCAGCAGCTGTCCCAACGGTAGTGGCAGTAGATTTACCCGCGCAATTGGCTGAGCGGTGACCAGGCTCACCATGACACGCGGCGCGAGCTGCGGCCTGCGGCAATGCCAGCGGTGCCCGCGAAAGTCGATGCGCCGGCCGCGCACGCGCACCCGCAACGCCTCGGCCAGCGTGGCTCCGGCGGCTTTGAGTGCCGCTTCCTTGGCGGTCCAGATGGCGAGCGCCGCACGTGGTGTGCGTGCCGCCGCGCGCTCCTGCGCGTCGAACACCTGGCTCCAGTGCGGCAGCGATTGCTGCGCGACGAACGGCTCCAGGTCCACGCCAACGGCGCCTTCGCTCGCCAGCGCACACAGCACCCACGAGCCGGCGTGCGCAATGCTGAACTCGGGCAAGCCGGGTGCATGTGGCTTGCCACGCAGCGTGTATTGCAGTTCGGATGTGGCGACTTCGCGGCCAGCCGCGGCGCTGAGCAGCCGGCAGGCCAGCGCGACGCCGGCAATGGTCTGCGCCTGCATCTGCGCGTCACCGCGCAACCGGGCCACGCACGCGCCGCCAAGGCGCGCGCGCCACTGCGCCGCGAGCGCTGCCGGCAACTGCCGGGAGAGCCGTGAGTACGCTAGAATGACCCGGTTCATCGTCTAACAATACAGCACCGCATGATTGCCAACACGCTGAGCGAACTGCTGCAGACGAATCGCGGTGCCGACCGCTCGATCACCTACCACGAGAGCGAGAGCGGCCAGCGCGTGCTGCGTTATGGCGAGCTCTACGAGCGGGCGCTGGGCATCCTGCATCACCTGCAGCGCCTCGGCGCGCGGCCAGGCGATCGCCTGCTGCTGTTCCTGGCGAGCAATGAAGCCTTCATCGACGCTTTCTGGGCCGGCATCCTGGGCGGCATCGTGCCGGTACCGGTCGCGCCCGGCATCAGCGACGAACACCGCCACAAGCTGCTGCGCATCGCGGCGCAGCTGGGCACACCGTTTCTCTACACGGAGCGACGCCTGCTCGAGCGGATCCGCCATTTCGCCGACGAGCACCAGCAGCAGGCATCCTACGCGCGGCTCGCGCAGCGCGCCTTCGTGACCGACGACCTGGTGGACGTCGCGCGCGCCGGCCGCGTGCACGCTGTGCGCCCCGATGATACGGCGTTCGTGCAGTACTCCTCGGGCTCGACCAGCTCGCCCAAGGGCGTGGTGCTGACGCACGCCAACCTGATTGCCAACATGCGCGGCACCACCACCGCGGTACGCTACACCGACCAGGACGTGAGCCTGTCGTGGATGCCGCTCACGCACGACATGGGCCTGATCGGCTTTCACATCTTCCTGCTCGGGAACCGTATCAACATGCACCAGATGGCGACCGAGCTGTTCGTGCGCCGACCCGTCCTGTGGCTGCAAACCGCCGCGCGCGTGCGCGCGACACTGTTGTGTTCGCCAAACTTCGGCTACCGGCATTACCTCAAGGTGCTCGGCGGCCGTCCGCTCGAGGCGCTCGACCTCAGCAGCGTGCGCGTGATCTTCAACGGCGCCGAACCCATCAGCTTGGCCCTGTGCGATGAGTTCATGGACCGCTGCGCGCCGGCGCGGCTGGCGCGCACTGCGATGTTTCCCGTGTATGGCCTGGCGGAGGCGAGCGTGGCGGTGAGCTTTCCGCCGCTTGGTTCGGCCTATCACGCCAGCCACTTCGATCGCCACCAGCTCAATCCGGGCCAGCAGGTGGTGCTGGTGCCGGCCGGTGAGAAGAGCGCGCTGACGCTGGTCGCAGTAGGCGCCACGATTCCCTACTGCGAACTGCGCATCGCAGGCGATGAGGATGCCGTGCTCGCCGACGAGCACGTCGGACACATCCAGATCCGCGGCGCCAACGTCACGGCCGGCTATCTCGACGCGCCCGCAGCCAACGCCGCCGTGCACACGGCCGACGGCTGGCTGCGCACCGGCGACCTCGGCGTGATCCACGCCGGCGAGTTGTATATCACCGGGCGCCACAAGGAGATCCTGTTCGTCAACGGCCAGAACTACTACCCGCACGACCTGGAAGCGGTGGCGCTCGAGGTGCCGGGAATCGAGCTCGGCAAGATTGTGGTGAGCGGCGTGCGTGCGCGCGGCGCTGAAAGCGACCAGCTGGTGGTGTTCGTGTTGAACCGCGGCGAGCTGGCGGATTTCCTGCCACTGGCGCAACGCGTGGCACGGCGCATCGGTGAACACGCCGGCCTCGAAGTCGGCGCCGTGGTACCGGTGCGCCGCATCCCCAAGACCACCAGCGGCAAGGTGCAGCGTCACCTGCTGGAAGAGGAATACCTCGCGGGCGCCAACGATGCCGACCTGGCTGAGTTGCGCTCCCTGGCGGCAAAGTCGGGCGTTGCGCTCGATGGCAGCAGTGGCGTCGAGGCGGAACTGCAGGCCATCTGTGACCATGCGCTCGAAGGCCGGCGCATAGGTCCCAACGACAGCCTCTTCGATGTTGGCGTGAGCTCGCTCAAGCTGGTCGGCATGCAGGAGGCCATCGAGCAGCGCTGGCCGGGCCTGATCGACGTCACTGACATCTTCGATCATCCGAGCATTGCGGAACTGGCGCGCCTGATCGAATCACGGCAGCACGGGGGTAGGGCCAAATGATCGAGACTTCCACGCCGAATGCCGCTGCAGCGGCGCGCGCGCTGCTCGCCGTGCGCCGTGGGGCACCGCGCCTGCGCGCCCTGCCCGCCCCGCTGGCGCCGCAGACGTTGGCAGACGCCTACGCGGTGCAGTACGCGCTGCTGCGCGAACTCAACAGCAGCATCGCCGGCTGGAAGGCCTCACTGTTCGACGCCGAGAACGGCATTTGCGCGCCGCTCCCGGCCAACGCGGTGCGCGACGCGCCCGCCTACCTGGTGCCCTCGCGTATGCCCACGCAGAACAACAGCCAGTTTGGCATCGAACCCGAAGTCGCCTTCAGGCTGGGGAGCGATCTGCCACCGCTCCGCGCCGGGGCGCGCTACGACCGCGAGACTGTCAGCGCGGCGCTGGTCAGCGCGCACGCCGTGATCGAAGTGGTGGTCAGCCGCTACCTGGACTCCGCCGCGGTAACGCAGCTGGAGCGCGTGGCCGATAGCTTCATGAACGAGCTGCTGATCGTCGGTCCTTCCGTCCCGGACTGGCGCGCGCTGCCGATTGCGTCATTGCCGCTGGAATTTCGCGTGGATGGCAAGCCCGTGCATCAGGCGCGCGGCGGCCATCCGCTCAATGATCCGCTACTGCCAGTGGTCTGGCTCGCCAATCATCTCTCGCAGTTCGGGCAAGGGCTGCGCGCTGGGGAAATCGTCACCACCGGCAGCTGGAACGACGTCCGCTACGTGACGTTCGAGCAGAGCGTCACGGCCTGGTTCGACGGCCTCGGATCCGCGATCGTCAACTTCTAGTCAAGCCGTCGGAGGCAAAGCGGGCGGCAACGCAGTAGGCGGCGGCTCGAGCTTCCAGCGGCGGTGTGTCCAGGCCCAGTCTTCCGGGTGCTCGCGCACCAGCGCCTCGACGCGCGCGGCGTACCGGCCGATGAGCGTGGGCACGTCGAGGTTTTCACCAGCGTTCGCAATCAGCTCGAAGCGCGTCTCATAGTAGCCTCGACTCATGCGCCTGAGCGCCAAGAAATAGACCGTGTATCCACCAGCGCGCGCGATCTCGGCCGGACCCGGGAAGAACGCGGTTTCCCGACCCATGAAGCGCAGCCAGACACGGCCCGGGCTGGAGGTGGGCACCTGGTCGGCCACCATACCGATCGCGTGCGCGCTGCCGCGGCGGCGCAACACTTCGCGCAACAGGCGCTTACCCGGCACCATGCGCGTGCCGAACCGCCCGCGCAGCCCGAGCATGAGCTGGTCGGCACGCCCGCTGTGCGGGGGCTTGTAGGCCGCCAGGAACGGCACGCCGAAGCCGAGCGCCAGCGCCTGCAGCAACCATTCCCAGTTGCCCTGATGCGCCGCCAGCACCAGCACCGGACGGCCCTCCGCCAATTGTGCATGCGCGGCCGGCATGTCAGGCAGCGTCATGCGCACGCGCAATTCCGCCTCGGGCATGGTCGCCAGCCGCGGCAGCTCGAACAGCACGTCGGCGAGCGAATCGTAGTGCTGCCGCAGCACCCGCGCGCGCGTGGCCGCATCGAGCTCCGGGAGCGCGGCGGCGAGGTTGCTGCGCGCGACCGCCACGCGGTAGCGCAGCAGATCGCGCATCAGGAATGCCAGCAATGCGGCCAGCGCGTACATCACCGGCAGCGGCACGCGCCCAAGCGCGCGCAGCCACCAGGCCGGTGTCGACGTATCCTTGCTAGAATTCACCCTGCGCGCAGTCTAGCAGCGCCCACCGCGGGCGCGGAGTAGCCGATGCTCTGGATCAAGTGTTTTCACGTGCTGGGCGTCATGGCCTGGATGGCCGGCATCTTCTACCTGCCGCGCATCTTCGTGCACTACGCCGAGGGCCGCGCGACCGGCGAGGACGTGCGCCGCCTCGTGATCATGGCCGGTCGCCTGTACGGCTTCATGACGGTGATGGCGGTGCTGGCCATGTCACTAGGCATGTGGCTGTGGCAGGGATATGGCATCTCGGGCAGGTGGCTGCAGGTGAAGCTGCTGCTGGTGATGGGCCTTATCGGCTATCACTTCGCTTGTCGGATGTTCGTGCAGCGCATGCGCCAGGGTGCAGGGCTCCCGGGCGGGCTGGCGCTGCGGCTTTTCAACGAGGGGGCACTGCTGCTGGTCGTGCCCATCCTGATCATGGCGATCGTCAAGCCGTTTGGCTGAACAGCTGCCGTTCCGGGCTGCGGCGCGCCAGCCGCGCGTCGAAGGCCATGCAGATATTGCGCAGGAACCCGCGCCCCGCCTCGGTGACACGACACCCCTGCGCGTCAAGTTCCACCAGCCCATCGGCCGCGAACTCGGCGAGCCGCACTGAGATATCGTCGAGGAACGGCGTCGCATCGGCCCCTGTCCAGCGCGTCTCCAGGCGCGTCATCAGGTTGAGTATGTGCCGGCGCAGCACCTGGTCCTCGGCATCCAGCAGGTGCCCGCGGTGAATAGGCAACTCCTGCCGCGCGATGCGCTCATGGTACTGCTGCAGGTCTTTTTCGTTCTGCACAAAGGCGTCCACCGCGTCGCCGATCGCAGAGACACCGAGCCCGAGGAGCGGTCGCGTAAACGCCTCGGTGTAGCCCATGAAATTGCGGTGCATGCGGCGCTCTTGCGCCGACTGCCACAGGCTGTCGGTGGGTAGCGCGAAGTGGTCGAGGCCGATTTCGCGATAACCGGCCGCTTCCAACCGCTCGCGTCCGCGTTCGTACAGGGCCCGTTTGGCGCGACCCTCGGGCAGGTCGATTTCCGTGAAGCGCCGCTGGCCGGGCTTGATCCAGGGCACGTGCGCGTAGCCGTACAGCGCAATGCGATCGGGCCGCAGCGCGCACACCGCCTCCATGGTCATGTCGACGCTGGCGGGCGTCTGGAAAGGCAAGCCATAAATCAGGTCATAGTTGACGCTGTTGAATCCGAGCCGGCGCGCCTCCTCAGTCACCTCGCGCACCTGCGCCACGCTCTGCACGCGGTTGACGATGTCCTGCACCTTCGGGTCGAAATCCTGCACGCCCAGGCTGATGCGCCGGAAGCCGTGCTGCGCCAGCAGTCCGAGCTGCGGGACCGTGGTGACGCGCGGATCGACTTCAATGGACAGCTGTGCGCCCGGCCGCAGCTTCGAGCCCGCGAGAATACCGCCCAGTAGCGCGTCGAGCTCGGCCGGATCGAGGAAAGTGGGCGTGCCGCCGCCCAGGTGCAGCTCGCCGAGCTCGAGCGAGGCAACGCCGAGGCGTTCGCGGTACATCGCGAACTCGGCCAGCACCGCCTGCACGTACGGCATGATGATGGTGTGCGTGCGCGTGACCCGCGTATTGCAGCCGCAGAAGGTGCACAGCGCGCGGCAGAAGGGCACGTGCACGTAGATGGAGGCGCCGGGCCCGTCGGCCGCGCCCTGCTGCAGCGCCCGACCCACGTGCGCGAGCCATTGCGCTTCGGTGGGCGTGTCTTCCCAGTAGGGCACGGTCGGGTAACTGGTGTAGCGCGGACCGGCCACGTCGTACTTGGCGAGCCTGGCGCTCTGCTGTTCGGCGTTCATGCGAACATCTCCCGCTGAAGCTTCAGCACCAGGTGCACGTTCTCCTCCGGCGTGTGCTGCAGCACGCCGTGGCCCAGCCCACAGACCCAAGCGGAGCGCGCGGGTTGCTCCAGTAGCAGCACGTTCTCGAATACCTTGCGCACGCGCCGCTCCAGTTCCGCCGCGGGCAGATGGAGCCATTCCGGATCGAGGTTGCCCTGTACGCACCAGCGCGGCGTCTGCGCACGCAGCGTTGCGGCCAGATCGTGCCGCCAGTCGATGCCCAGGCACTGGATCGGCAGCGGCTCGAGCGCACGCCAGTGATCGGGGCCGGTGTCGCGTGAATAGTAGATCAGTGGCGTGTCCGGGCAGGCGGCGCGAAAGCGCGCCACCACCTGCGCCAGCGGCGCCACCGCATGGCGCGCGAACTGCTCCGCATCGAGCGACCCGGCAGCCGTGTCGAACAGCGCCACACAATCGGCGCCGGCGCGCGCCTGCAGCACCATGTTGCCCGCCAGCAGGTCGACCAGCCGCTCGCAGAAGCCGGCGTAGAGGCCGTCCTCGAGTCCCACCAGCCCCTGGCGCGTGAAGCCTTCGTGTGATCCGGCGACCGCATAGGCGTAGAGCGTGAACGGGCCGCCGACGAATCCAATCAACGCGCGCTCGGCGCCGAGCCGCGGACGCAGCAGGTGGATCGCTTCAGCCTGGAATTCCATGTCGCTCGCGGCGGCGATGCCGCTGCGCAGCCGTGGCAAATCGGCGGTACTGCGCAGGTACCAGTCCAGCTTCGGCCCCGGTTCGTAGCGCAGGCCCATGCCCATGGCCTCGAGCGGAAACAGCAGGTCGGAGAACAGGATCGCCGCGTCGAAGCCGAACTCGTCGATGGGACCCATGGTCACTTCGGCGGCCAGCTCCGGCTGCTTGCACAGCGCAATGAACTCGTGGCGTGCACGCAAAGTCTGGTAATGCCGGTGATAGCGCCCTGCCTGGCGCATGAACCACACCGGCGGGCGAGCGTCGTTGCGACGTGCCAGCGCGGCGCCCAGCAAGGTCTCACTCACGAGTCACCTCGGTCAGCAGGTAGCCCACGCCGCGGATGCTGCGGATCACGCGCGGCTCGTCCACGTCGGGCTCGACCAGTTTGCGCAGCCGCACGATGAAATTGTCCACGGTGCGCGAGGTCGGAAACTCATCGGCCGACCAGGCCTTGTCCAGGATCTCATCGCGGCTCACGGCCTTGCCGACGCGGCTGGCCAGCAACCGCAATACCGCGCATTCCTTGTGCGTGAGCGCGTGGCTCACGCCGTCGACCTCGGCGCTGAAGCGCTCGAAATCCACGCGGGCGCGGCCGATGCGCGCCGCGCCGCGCATATCCTGCGGCACCTCCGCCAGGTCCTGGGCGCGCTTGAGGCAGTTCTGGATGCGCAACAAGAGCTCACGGAAATGAAACGGCTTGGTCAGGTAGTCGTCGGCACCGAGCTCGAGGCCGCGCACGCGCTCTTCCGGGTTGCCGTGCGCGGTCAGGAACACGATCGCCGTCTGCGGCACTTCCGCGCGCAACTCGGCGGCCAGCTCAAAGCCGTTGCCGTCGGGCAGTCCGACATCGAGCAAAGTCAGTTGCGGCGCCTGCGCACGCCAGGCCTGACGCGCGCGGGCCGCCGTCGCGGCCAGCGTCACCTTGTAGCCCGCGGCCTGCAGTCGCTCGGCCAGCGTCTCGCCGACATTCTTTTCGTCCTCGACGACCAGCAGGTGCGCGCCCCCGTTCACGGCGCCACAGCTTCGCGGCTCGCATTGAAGCTCAGGTCGGCGCGAAAACCATTGCCGGGCGAGCTCTGGAATTCGGCGCGTCCGCCCATACGGTCCATCAATGCCCGCACCAGGTACAAGCCGACGCCGCTCCCGCCGGAGCCGGCGCCGCGGCCGAACAGCCTGCCGAGCTCGGGCCCGCGCACCGCGCAGCCGGCGCCGTTGTCGCGGTATTCCAGCAATACCTGCTCGCCGCCCGAACTGGCGCGCAGCTCCACCCGCACGCAATCGAGCTGCGCGTGACGCACGGAATTCTCGACCAGGTTGCGCAGGATCATCTGCACCGCGGCCGCGTCGGCCAGGATTGGCGGCAGGGCTTCATCCATTTCAACGCTCAACTCCAGCCGTGATCCGTGGGCCGCAGCGATGGCCGCCGCCGTACGCCGCAGCCATCCCTGCAGCGGCACGGATTGCTCGGCGAGCGGTCCGCCGCCCTCGATGCGCGCGAGTTCCAGCGTCTTGTCGATCTGCGATTCCAGCCGGTTGGAATCCTCTAGCAAGCGGCGCGCGAGCTCGCCACGCTGGTCGCCTTCGGCGATCGCCTCGGCCTGCAGCCGGATGCTGGTCAGCGGCGTACGCAGCTCATGCGTCACGGCGGCAAAAAAGGCCTGCATCGCGCGCGCGCGCAGGCTCTCGCGCCAGTACAGCCAGGCGAGCAAAGCGCTGACCGCGAGCAGCAGCAGCAGGAACACCGCTGATTCGCCCACCACGCGCCGGTGCGTGCTGGCCCACTGCGCGGTGACCGCGCTGTCGGCGCTGCCGGTGAGCGACTGCAGCTCGCTGATCTGGTGCGCCTGGCTGATGAGGAGCATGACCCAGCCCGCGCCGAGCACCATGACCAGCAGGATCCACAATGCGGCAAGCGCGGCAAACAGGCGCGCGCGCCGCGCCGGCATCACGCTCAGACTCCCCTTGCCTGCCTTGAGGTTCACGTGCGCAGCCACTCCCGCCAATGATGGACCGAGGGAAACACTGTTACTTCTTTCGCGCCCGCGCGCCGCAGCGTGTCCAAGGTCTTGCCCGGGCCGCAGGCGTGCTGGCAATCAGCGCCCCATTGCCCGTGCCAACGTTCGAACTGTACGCCACTCGCCCACCATATCTGCCGGGCCTCGCCCGGAGCTGCCTGAGGCTGCGGCCCTCCCACGTGGCGGTAGGTGGCCAGCACCGGCACCTCGCCCCAGCCAGCGGCCGCCTCCTCGTTGGTGAGTGCGAGCCACTGGCTGGGTGCAGGCAGGGCCAGGAGCGCTGATGCCAGCGTCGGCCGCAAGGCTTCGAAGCCCAGCGCCTCGGCGCAACCCTCGACCCATACGCCGCGCGCGGCGAGCGCAAACCAGCTCTCGGTACCCGAGACCCAGATGTGTGCACAGCGACTGACCGCGGCGGCCGGCATATCCGGCAGCGCGCGACGATGTGCGATGAATGCCGCTCCGCTGGCGGCCAGCCGTTGCATGCACAGTTCCGCGACGCCCGCGATGCTCGCGACCTCGAGCGGCGGCTGCGCGCTGCCGTCCCAGGGGCGGAGCGGCGCACGCGGTGGCGCAGGCAAGCTCCAGCGCAGCTGCGGCGCGGCGGCGCCGGCCTCACCGGCCTCGCGTACATACAGCAGTGCGCCCAGGCCAGGCACCTGCACCTGCGTCGCGCCGAAGCGCTGGTGGCAGCCACCGCCGCGTTCAGCCAGCAGCGCGCGCTCCGCGGTGATGGCCGTTCGCGTGGCGTCATCATCGATGGCAGCCAGCAGAGCGCGCGTGCGTGCGTCATCGCTGCGGCACTCGATCGCCAGCGCGCCCTGCGCCGGCGCGGCCGGACACAGGTTCAGCGGCAGCAGCATGCGCGGGAGTCCGGCCAACAGCTCGCGCAGGATGGCCGCGGCGCCTACGGATTCGTCCTGCCACAGGCGCGACAATCCGGCGAACGCGAGGATCACGCCATCGAGCTGCCGCTCGCTGCCGCGCCGCTCGCGCAGGCGCCGCAGCCGTGTGTCCACATTGCCGCGCAGCTCGCACAACTCGATGCGCGGCGCACCAGGCAGTGCGCGCTCCAGGAATGCGGGGACGAAGGCCTGCCGGCGTGGCGAGGAACTGCCTATACGCAGCGGCAGCGCGCGCGCGAGCTGTTCCAGCGCGTCAGGTGCGAAGAACACGATGTCGCGCGGATTCTCGCGCGCCGGCACCGCGCCGAGGTGCAGCTCAGGCGGCCGCTCGAGGCTCAGGTCCTTGTAGGAATGCACGGTCAGGTCGACGGTGCCCGCGCGCAGCGCGGCGTCGATCTCCGCCGTGAAGAATTCCTTGCCATCGACCTGCGAGAGTGGAATTTCCGTGATGCGATCGCCGCGCGTGTCGATGCCGACGAGTTCGACCTGGAGGCCGGGGTGGAGCTTTTCGAGCGTGCGCGCTACCGCACTGCTTTGCGCACGCGCGAGCAGGGAACGGCGGGTTCCTAGCCGTAATGGCCGCTGCGACATCAGGATCGGGCCCCTGGGCGAAGATCAGGGGCTAATAGTGGCAAATGCGGCGAGATCTTCCCAGCCGTGCGCCTGGGTGGCGCTCGGGCCGAGCGAACGCAGGACTGCCTTCTCGACGCAGGCGCGACGTGCGCGGGTGAGCTGCACGCTGCGCTGGTCAGACTGTGCCTTCAGCATGTCGAACAGCGCGGTCAGGCTGGTCAGGCCGGCGACACCCTGCCAATGGGAGCCCGCGGCATCA
This sequence comes from Gammaproteobacteria bacterium, assembly GCA_025359205.1. Classification (GTDB taxonomy): domain Bacteria; phylum Pseudomonadota; class Gammaproteobacteria; order Steroidobacterales; family Steroidobacteraceae; genus FEN-1191. The sequence continues at coordinate 12,382 of JANYHD010000024.1, read as the reverse complement.
TTGCCCAGGCCGAGGTGCACGATGCGGCCGCCCAGCATCGAGCGCGCCTGCCAGGCCGCGATGCGCTGCGCATCCCGCTCCGCGTCAGCCGGCACGCACAGCACGACATCAGCGGCGCTCGACCAGGCCGCAAGCTCAGCCGCGGCGGAATCTTCCAGCACGCGACAGGCGCGCTCCGGATTGCGCTCCTGGACGAGGCGCGCGAGTTCAAGTGCGCGGTCCCGGCTGCGGTTCCACAGCAGCAGTTCGCGGGTCTCGAGCCACGGCGCCACGGTTTGCGCGAGCTGGCCGGCGCCCACGAGCAGCGTAGGTCCATTGGTCGTGGATCCCAGCAGGCGGCGCACCTGCGAACCGTAGGACGCGCTGCCGAGACTCGAGAGCGGACCGGCACGCACTTCTTTTGTGTCCTTGAACAGCAGCTGCACCCAGCTGTCGAGCTGGCGCGAGAGCAGGCCCGGCACGGCACTGAAGACCCGCCAGGATTCCTTGATCTGACCGAATATCTCGGTCTCACCGGCGAGGCGGCTCTCCAGCCCGCAGGCGAAACGCAGCAGGAAGGCATAGGCCTCAGCGCCCGAGAACCCCTGCGCGCGCGCCGCAATCGGCAGGCGGTCGTTGATGCGCTCGCGCGCCTCGCGCCCCGCGCTCACCATGACCACGCGCTGGCAGGTGGAGACGACCCAGGCCTGCTGCAATCCACCGGCCGCCGCCAGCTCGGCCGGCGACAACCTGAACGCGGTGGCATCGAAATGCAGGACCTGGAGTTCAGCCAGTTTCATGAACCAAAGGCTACCTGCGGGTTTCCACCCTTTTGTCACGAATAAGTCACGTGCCAGCCCGGATCGCCCGGGCGGCGTGACCCGGTTCACACAAATCGGGCGCCAAAGCCTAATGCCGCGGGCGGCTGGAACTGCGACGGCAGTACATATGCGGCCCGCGACCAGCAGCTAGATTTCGCATTCAAATGAGTATATCGGTTCATGGTCTGCGGGAACGCGGCCGCGGCCCCGGTTGGCTGCGCCTGTTCGCATTGCTCGCGGGCGCTCTGCTGGCTTTCGGACGTGCCCGGGCCGACTGCGTAGACCTGCCGTTCCCTGACCTGCACCCGCTCGAGGCGCTGGAGGATGTGGACGCTAACCACGCCCTGGCGAAGGCCCAGGCACTGATCCGCGCGGCCCGCGACGATCACGCCACGGCGGCGCCGCGCCTCGCCGCGCTCTACGCGATCTCAGCAGAGAGCAGCAGCATCCTCGAACTCGACGCCGACGCGCGCCAGACTGCACTGCGCGGCTTGCAATTGGCCACGCCGGACGACAACCCGGTATCCCTCAGCCTGCTGATTTCGTACGCGGAGACGGTCTACGACACGCCCGGCCTGAAGGCGCAAGTAGACAAGCTGGCCACGGTCGCAGCACGCCAGCCGCACGGCTCACCCGGAAGCGTGTGCCTGCTCAAAACGCTGGGCTGGCTGCAGCATCGGCTCAATCAGGATGACGTGGCAGTAGGCACGCTGACCAACGCGTATCGCGACAGTGCACTGCCCGCGCTGGCGCGGCAGCGCGCACGCGTTGCCGAAGCACTGGCGATGGTCATGGACGGCATGGGCGACTTCGACCAGGCCCTCGACCTGATGCAGCAGACCCTAGCGTGGGAGCAGGAGCATCACGCCGTGCAGCTGCTGTCGGTTACTCGCTACCTGCGCGGCGCCGTGCTGCTCGAGAAAGGCGACTACCAGGTCGCGCTGGCCGAGTTCGACGAGGCGCGCGGACTCGCGCGAGCGCTCGCTGACCAGCAGGGCATTGCCTACGCCGACTTGCGGATCTGCGAGGCGCGCATCCGGCTGGGCCAGAGCGCCATCGGCCGGCCATCCTGCCAGGCAGCAGAAGCGGTCTTTGCCGCCGCCGGCGTCAAGGACCTGGTCAAACAGGCGCGCGCATTGCTGGCGCACGCGGACCTCGACGCGGGACAGAGCGCGGCCGCGCTGGCCACGCTCAACGACGTACTGGACCAGGGCGGCGCCGACATCGTGCCGCGCGCGGTGCCGCAACTCTATGAACTCCGCGCTCAGGCCAACGCGGCCAGTGGCAACTACCACGCGGCCTACGCGGACCTGCGCGAATACGTGCGGCGCGCCCATGCCGTCAGCGACGCCGATCGCGCGCGCAGCGGCAGCGTGCTGCGGGCGCGCTTTCGCGTCGACAGCGAGATCGAGCGCAACCTTTCCCTGCAGAGCGAACTGCGCCTGACCCGCGAGAGCTCCGCGCTGCAGCGTGAGCAGCTACAACGCCGCACCGAAGTGCTGGGCGCGGGTGTGGGCTTGGTGGTGCTGCTCGTCTACGTACTGCTGACCAACCTGGGACACCGGCGCCAACTGCAGCGCATGGCCAGAGAGGACAGTCTCACGCGCCTGCCAAACCGCCGCCGCACCGCGGAGCTCGCGACCGCGGCGCTGGCCGAGGCCATGAGTGCAAACTGCCCGCTCACCATCGCGCTCATCGACCTCGATCATTTCAAGCTGATCAATGATGCCTGCGGCCATGCCGTGGGCGACCGCGTGCTGAAGGACCTGGCCACGGCCAGCCGCGCGATGCTGCGCGATGGCGAAGTGCTCGGCCGCTGGGGCGGCGAGGAATTCCTCATGTTGCTGCCGGCGCAACCGCTGGATCTCGCACTGGCGCGGGTCGAGACGTTGCGCGCCGCGGCACTCGAGATCGCACTGCCCGAGAACGCCCGGGCCGCGGGATTGCGCGTCAGCCTGAGCGCGGGCATGGCCACGAGCTACGAGGGCGCCAGCTCGCTCGATGAAATCATCGCGCGCGCCGATGTCGCGCTTTACGAAGCCAAAAAGCAGGGCCGCAATCTGGTGCGCGTCGCGGACGAGAGCCTGCAGGCCAGCACGACAGCGATTCGCCGCGCACTGCGCGCGCGCTGAGCTGCGCTGCTCCGCTTTAGAAGCTGTACTGCGAGCGCAGCGCGTAGGCGTTAAAAGTCTGGCCTATGTCCACACCGAGCGGCGGCGTCGCGGGCGCCGCGCCAAACGGCGTCAGGTTGCCCGGACCCGCGGGATTGAGCCGTTGCACATTGACGTGCTCGTAGTCGAGCAGGAAACGCAGGTTCGGATTCGGGTACCAGTTGACGCCCCCCGCGGTGATGGCCTGCAGGCCACCGCGGATGCCGTCTGCCGGCGCGGCCACGCCGGCGTCACCCGCGTGATAATTCAGGTCGGTCCTGCTGTAGCGCAACGCCAGTTCCCAGGCGCCCCTGCCGCCGTGGCCATCGAAGGGAATGAAGGGGTGCGGTGACTGGTAGGACCCGTTCACGGCGTTGTAGCGATGGCTTTCGCCCGTCAGCACCCAGCTGCCTTCGACGTAGTAGCCGCTGAAGCGCGGGTTCGAGAGCGTCGAAGCCCGGCGTTCCACGCTGAACCAGGTGTTTTCAGCCTGCAGCAGCCAGTTCTTCCAGTTGGCCGCAAGCTCGATGCCGGTGGCGGAAGCGTGATCGGCATCGATCGTGCCGGTGTCGATGAGCCGCGTGCTGTCGATGCGCAGCTCCGGCCTGTCCCTGAAACGCAGGGCGTAGCGGTTGCTGGTCGCCGACGGCCCCTGGTCGGGCGGATGAATGATGTAGGTACTGTTGGCGCCCAGGTGCACGTTGTAGTCGGTGCCGGTGGCAATGAGCCCACTAACCCGCCCGACCAGCGCATTCTGTACGTCGAAGACTTCCGCATCGTTGACGGCGCGGCTCGTGAGCGTGAGCGCACCCATCCAGCGTGCTCCACTGCCGCGGATCCCTAAGCCAAAGCGGCCGTCGGCGCCGCCCAAGGCGCGCTGGAGTTCCGCGGATGAAGGACGCTCGATGAACAACAGGTCATCCGGCGTGGTGCCGTCCGCCATGTTGACGGGCGGCGCGTAGGCGCCGAGCTGCAGCGAGAAGGGTGCGAACCCGGTGTAGGCGATCCAGGCGTCGTTGATGCGCGTCGGCCCTTCCGTGCCGGCGCCCCCGAATTCCACCAGCAGGCGGTAGTTGAAGCTGCGGGCGATCGTGCCCTCAATGCCAAAGCGCGCGCGCCGGAAATACGCGCCATCGCTCAGGTCACGGGCCGCGTCCGTCTCGCGGTTTGCGGTAGCGCCAACCGAGCCGCGCCGGAAATCGCTGCCCAGCGACCCAGCCGAGCTCTGGCTGTAATGCGCGGCATCCGTCTGCACGAGGGCGCGCACGGCCAGCGACGAGCGCCCATCGGCACTGGTGATGCTCAGGCGATTGCCATTGAATATCGTCTTCGGCTGCTCTTGCGAGGCCAGCTTGGCCTGCGCGGCGGTCTGCTGCAGCTTGTCGATCGCGGCCTGCTGCTCGGCCAGCACGGCAGCCGTCTTCGCTGCAGGCGCCGCCGCTTGCGCCGGCTGCTGCTGTTGCGCCTGCAGGGCCGCAATCTGGGCGCGCTGCGCTTCGATCTGCTGCGCCTGTACCGCAAGCTGGGCCTGCTGAGCGTCAAGCGCTTTTTGCAGGGCCTCAAGCTGTTGTTGCACGGTCTGCTTGACGCCCGCCGCCCGCAGCGGCATGGCCGCCGCCAGCATCACCGCGATCAGCAGTGCGCCACCCTTGATATTTGATCTCATGGAATGAACTCGTTTGTTGTCAATGCAGGACGATGAAGCCGAATTTCTCGAATGCCGCGGTACCAGCCGGGCCGCGCAGGAACTCGATGAACGCAGCGGCCTGCGCACTGGCGCCATTGGTCAACGCGATAGGATAACTTATGGGAAAGTGCGAGTTAGTCGGGAACAAGTCGACAATGCGCACCCTTGGCTCAGCCTTAGCATCGGTCAGGTAGACGATGCCTAGCGGAGCTTCCCCTCGCGCGACGAAGGCGAGCGCCGTGCGCACGTTGTCGGCGCGCACCAGCCGTTCTGCCAGGTCGTTCCACACGCCCAGGCTCGTGAGCGCCGAACGCGCGTAGCGCCCCACGGGCACCGAATCGGGATCTCCCGTGGCGAGTCGCCCGCCCTTGAGCGCCACGAGCAGCTTGAAGTTGGGTTCCACCTTGAGCTGCAGAGCGCTGTCAGCCGGCGCGACCAGCGCCAGGCGGTTGCCGAGCAGGTTGCGGCGTGAGGCCTTCTGCACCAGGCCGCGCTGGTCGAGGTATTCCATCCACTCCTGGTCCGCAGAAAAGAACACGTCGGCGTGCGCGCCGGTCTCGATCTGACGGGCCAGCATAGAGGTCGCAGCAAAGGAAAACCCGACTGTGTTGCCCGTCTCTTTGGTGTACTCGGTGCCGAGTTCCTGGAGGACGTTGGTGAGCGAGGCCGCGGCAAACACCGTGACCGAAGCCTGCCGCGGGGCCGCGCCAGCGGCAGGCGCCAGCAGCAGCATTCCCAGCGTAAGTCCTGCCAGCAGTCGCTTCAGCATGGGCTCTCCCTCTCGTCATCTCGTTATATTCGTGCGTGCATATCGTGATCGAAGCGCCGGCGCGTGGCAAGCACGCAGTGCAATCGGCGCGGCCGCAGGCTACAGTTGCCGGCACGGAGGACGCAGCCCATGACCCGGATCAGCGCGCGCATTCGCATCTATTTTGGGGCGGAACGGGCCATTGGCCCGGGCCGCATCGAGCTGCTTGAGGGCGTGCAGCGCACCGGCTCGCTGGCGCAGGCAGCACGCGCCATGAACATGAGTTACCGGCGGGCCTGGCAGCTGATGCAGAGCCTCAACAAGTCGCTGGCGAGCCCGGTCAGCATCGCCGCCAAGGGTGGCCGCCACGGCGGCGGAGCGACGCTGACGCCGGCCGGCAAGGCGCTGATCCGCGCCTACCGCGGCTTCGAATCCCGCATGACACGCGAAAGCAGGGCGCGCTTTGGAAAATTTGCGCCGCCGCGGGCGCGGCGCGAACCCGGCCACTATATCGCACGCGCCACGCGCTATGCCCCGCGAAGCGAGCGCACCAGCATGTAGACGGCGACTGCAAAGATAACCACGGCGAACAGCACCGACAACGTACGCTTGTGCGAGCCAAGGCGGGTCGCGAGGCCAACTCCGATGAGTCCGCCGAGCACGCCGCCACCGACAAATTCAAACGCGATGCGCCAATCGATCAGGCCGGAACGCGCGTAATTGGCTGCGGTCGTGAGCCCGAAAGCGGCGACCGACAGCAGCGATGAACCAATCGCATTCAGCACGGTCATGCCGCTGCCAAGCATGATGCCAGGCACGATCAGAAAACCGCCGCCGATGCCGAAGAACCCGGAGATGGCGCCAGCCACGAAGCCCACGACCAGCAGGCGCACGGCGATGCGCGAATTGAGCCTCACCTCAGGATCGCCCCCGCTCGCACGCGGCCGCAGCATTGCCACGCCCACGGCCAGCATCACCATGGCAAACAGGATGAGCAGCTTCTGGCCATCCACAAGTTTGCCGATACTCGAACCGGCGAAAGCACCCACTACGCCGGCGCCGGCGAAAGTCGCGGCACAGGCCCACTTGACGTTGCCCCGGCGCCAGTGACCGTGGAGATTCGCCAGTGCATTGACACCAACTGCCAGCGCGCTCGTGCCAATGGCCACGTGCGGGTTGCGGATGCCGACCACATAGATGAGGAGCGGCACCGCGAGGATCGAGCCGCCCCCGCCGATCAGCCCCAGCGAGAACCCGACCAGCGACCCGCACAGCAAGGTGAGCAACGAATGCATTGCGAGATCCACGTCCCGCCAGGTGGCGGAAGGACGATAATTGTACGCGCAATACTGGCCGCACTCCGGTGGGACTACGGAACGACGCAATGATTGATCCGCACGACGCTGCTGCAGTGGCGAGTTGGCGCAAGCTCGAGCGCGAGCGCCTCATCGCCGCGCGCCTCGCCCTGCCCTCCGACTATCGCGCGGCGCAGGCCCAAGCCATCGGCCGGGAACTCGATCGGCAGATCCCGGCCAGCGCAGGCACGATCGTCAGCGTCTATTGGCCGATTCGAAGCGAGCCCGACCTGCGGCCCTGGATGCAGGCCGCATGTGAGCATGGCCTGCGCATCGCACTACCGATTGCGGTGGCGCCGCGCCAGCCGCTGCAGTTTCGAGAATGGCGTCCGGGCGCGGCCATGGCGCGCGGGCTGTGGAACATTCCTCACCCGGCTGACGGCGCTGACCTTGTGCCGACGGTCGTGCTCGCGCCCGTCGTCGGCTACGATCGCGCCCGCTACCGCCTGGGCTACGGCGGCGGCTTCTTCGATCGCACGCTGGCGCAGCTGGCGCCGCTACCGCAAGTGCTTGGTGTCGGATATCCAGAGGCGGCGATCGAAACCATCTACCCGCAGCCGCACGACATTCCCATGCACGGCATCGTCACCGGAGGGAAATGACGCATGAACCGCCTTCACCAGGCTCTATTCGGTATCTGGCTTGCTGGTGCCGCTGTTGCAGGTCCGCTGCCCAAGCTGGCGTCCGGCAGTATCCAGCGGATTGAGCTTTCCCTTCGAGGTTCGTGGAACCGCGAACCGTAGATGTCTGGCTGCCTGATGGCTATTCAGTCGCGAAGCGCTATAGCGTGATCTACATGCACGATGGCCAGATGCTCTTTGACCCGTCGCTCACCTGGAACAAGACGGCATGGCAGGTTGACCAGACAGTCGGCCGCCTGATCCACGAGCAGTAGATCCCCGACACAATTGTCATCGGAATCTGGAACTCTGGGGCGTATCGCTTCAGCGAATACTTCCCCGAGAAGTATTTGCCTACGGTCTCTGAATCCTTTCGGCGCACCTATATGGACAGCTACCTGAAAGGCAAGCCGCAATCGGACAATTACCTGCGTTTCATCGTGCAAGAACTCAAACCGTACATCGACGCGCATTACCCGACGCGGCCGGACAGACAGAACACCTTCATCGTCGGGTCGAGCATGGGTGGAATGATTTCGGTCTACGCAATGAATGAGTACCCCGAGGTCTTTGGTGGGGCAGCCGGCATGTCGATCGCATGGATCAGCCAGGACAAGCCCAACTTTGAACTGCCCCTGGCGGCATTTAACTATCTGCAGCGGCATCGCACGCCGCCCGCGGGACATCACCTTTACATGGGCCACGGCACGACGGAAATGGATCGCTGGTATGACCCCTACCAGGCCTTTGTCGATGAAATTGTTCGCGACCAGGGTTATACAGCAGCGAATTGGCAAGTAGTCGCGCGCTCACGGCAACCTGACATCGCTCGGCTGTGACTGCGGCCGACTGGTTGCTTCTTAGCGCGGCTTGCTTGTGGCGCTTCGAGCGCCCGGGCGAAGCTTCCGGGTTGGTCGTCTGTTCGCCTCCGCCTCCTGAATGGTTTGCCTCAAGAGCGCTCGGGCAGCCCACCGGCTGGTCGCGATGGCCTCGGTCTCCGTGAGACCACGAATGTCGCGCAACACCAATAGGGCTTCGATTCCGCCGCACAACGCGAGTGCCGACACGAGGCGCCTATATGCCGGCCGGCTCACGCGTGTACCTAAGGGACGGATCGCCGCCTCGATCCAGTCGATCCGCCGCGTACCGCGGCTCGGCTGCGCGACGGCACTGCGCTCGAGCACCGTCTGATGAATCATGGTTCTCAGCAATCCCTCATGGCGTATCGCGAGCGATTGCATTTGATCTATCAGCGCTGCCACACGAACGTCCAGATCCTGCGTTTCCGGGCCGGCAGGCGCGGCCGCAATCATCGCCTCCATCGGTGCCCGCAGACCCTCCAGGGCTGCCTCCGTCAGTAACTTGGTCTGTGCCGGGAAGTACCGGTACGCAGTGCGTCGCGACACGCCGGCCGCGTCCGCCGCCTGTTCGACTGAGGGTGGTTTCCCGCCTGCAAGCAACGCTGCGGCCGCCGCCAGTATCCGCCGTCGCGTACGCAGCTTTTGCCCGACGCGCCCCTGCTCCAGCCTTTGGAGCGCTGACGCTTGACGGATTCTTGTGGACACGCAGTGAGAATAGCACTATCGTTCGTGACACTACAGTGCCACGATCAGGAGAATGACTATGCGCACACCAACTCTTCCAGCTGTTTGCTCGACACTTCCCGCACTTGGCGTTTTCCTGTTCGCCTCGTTCGCCGGAGCCGCTCCGGCACGTGCGGACGACGCGGCAATGGATCGGGAGGCCGCACTGCTCCGCCGAGGTTTCGAAATCGCTCCGGTCCCGCTCGACCTCAAGGGCAAGAATCGGGCGCTGGTCGGTCTCGGCAGCTACATCGTCAATGCGGTCGCGGACTGTAACGGCTGTCATTCCGCAGGACCGGCTACTGAGTTTGCGCGCGGCGGCAACCCGTATTTCAAGGGCAGTCCGCCGATGGTTATCAACCAGTCGACCTACCTCGGTGGTGGCCGAAACTTTGGTGCGCTCATTCCCGGTACGCCGGAGATAGTCTCGCGAAACCTGACGCCCGATCGGACTGGTCGGCCGGCCGGCGGATTGAGGTTCGACGACTTCCTGTTGATTCTGCGCACGGGCACCGATCTTGACCATGCTCATCCGAACTGCGCGTCTCCGACAGCAACGCACTGTTTCCCGGCCACGCAACCGTTCAACGGGGATGTTCTGCTGGTCATGCCTTGGCCCATCTTTCAGAACATGAGCCAACATGAGGCGCGCGCGATCTATGAATACCTGAGCGCTATACCCTGCATAGCAGGCCCGCCCGACGGCATACTGCACAACGAGTGCACTTGATTGAACCCTGCAGTTCGTTGGCCGGTGTTGAAGCGGATTGGCATCGCCGTGTTCGGCCTGATTGCCATCACCGGTGGCGGCGGGCCTGCTCGCGCCGCACAGGGTGGCGAGAGCGCCATACGGTCGTCACTCGATCGGCTTGCGCAAGCATGGAACGCACCAGACGCCAACGCCTGGGCCCAGCAGTATTGGCCCGATGGCGAATTGACCAATATCCTGGGGTTGGTCTACGCCACTCCGGCCGACATACGCGATCGCACTGCAGAAATACTCGCCGGACCGTTTCGCGGCAGCCACTTCGCATATACGGTACGCCGCATTCGCTTCATCGGCACCGACGCCGCCATCGTGGACACCAACATTACGGTGACCGGTTTTCGCGGACTTCCAGGTATCGCACCGACTCGACCCGGTGAGTTAGTCACACGAATGAAGCACGTCTATCAGCGCCGGAACGGGAACTGGCTCATCCTGGCGTCCCAAAACACCGCCGTTGCATCTGCGTCAGCGCCGCCGTAAAAGAATAGGTATGCGAAGTATCCACGGACGCTGGAATGGCAGCGGGCGGCGCGCGTCGCTGCCATTGAGCTAGGTTTCCTGAATAGCTGATTGGCATCGCACGCCCCTCGAGTCGGCCCGTAGGGCGCTCACTTGGGACGCCGATTGACGATTCCCCGCCGGGCGGTGCCGGGGATCCCGACTTAAGTACAACACGGCTGGCGAATTCGACCGAGGATGCGGCGAGCGCGTCGGGAAACCGGCCGATCACCACACTGCTGCGGCAGACGCGCCGTGTACCGCAGTGTTGCGGCCGCGGCCCCGTTTCACCTCCTCGCCAGGCATGTCAGGATAGCGCATGAGATTTCTCGCACTGACGCTATTCCTTGCTGTCCTGGGAGGGTCGTGCGTGGCGATGGCGGGTACCTCAGAAGAGGTGCAAATCGGGCAATTGCTGCGTCAGGCTTCATTGCAGGGTCTGAATGGCCCGTCCAGACAGCTATTGGAGTTTCGTGGCCGCCCGCTGATTATCAATGTCTGGGCAAGCTGGTGCGGTCCGTGCCGGGCTGAGATGGCTTCGCTCGAGCGCCTCGCATGGCGCGATGAGGGTCGCGAGTTCGCCATCATCGGCATCTCTACGGACGATTTTTTGGACCAGGCCAAGGAATGGCTGAAGCATTCCAACGCCACGATCAGCCAATATCTTGATCACGGTCTGCAGATGGAACACATGCTTGGTGCCTCAACCCTGCCCTTGACCGTGCTGGTTGATGCTCAGGGTCGAATACTTGACAAGATTCATGGTGCCCGCGATTGGGACAGCCCGGAGTCCCTTGCGTTGGTGCGGAAGGCCTTCCGTACGCGCTTCAGTGCCACTCACCGCTGAGGAAGTCGCCAAGGGCCGGGAATGCCCAATGCAGTCAGATGCGGGTGTCAGCTTTCAGAAAGTCCACGGCGGATGCTTTGCGCAGCTTGAAATCCCACCTTACTCATGTAAGCACGGACGCCCGCGAAATAGCTGTCAAATGCGGCTCGGTCGAGCGCACCAACCTGATGCTGCAAGAATGAATCCTCACCACGCAAGAACAACGAGCGGCACATCAATAACCATTGCGTGACCTCACTACGTGTCGTGGTCGGATCGGCATCCATGCCCTTTTGCCAGACGGCTACCCTTTCTGGCGTAGCGATGGTCAGCGCCGCCTGGCTGGTTCGGTCGGCGCGGCCTTGCTGCATGATCGAGCGCTGGCCGCGGTCTGCGGCACGCGCCTGCACGCCCAGGTAGTTGAGGGAGCCCACCACGGCAACTGACGCGATGGATTGACTCAAGTAAAAGACTTCTTCAAGGGTCAAATGGACCTCCTTTCAAGGACACAGCCAATGCGGGTTCCACTGAGACGGGAGGCCTATGCGCACATGGCATCACTGATAGTGCTGCTCGCGCTAGCGTCGATATGGCGCGCGTCTCGCGGCTCCGCGCAACAAACTCGTAACACGTGGTGCCGAGACCGTTGGTGCCGTTAACGATTCGGTCTCTAACTCGTTGAGGCTATTGGTGCGGAGATAGGCGCCGCATTGGGCGGGGTAAGCTACTAATCTAGCTGATATTGTTTACCGCGAGCAACGCCCGCGTACCCGCAATCGTACCCTCGTCAGCCCCGCCTGCCCGCGAGCTAGCACACATCCCTCGCGTGCTAACAGTATCGCTCACCCCAATAGCGGCTTTCGGCCAACTCCGGTCAGTCGAGATCCAGAATTGAGGGTGGCAAAGCGGCCATTCAAATTGCTTACCTCGGCGCATCCAATATCCAACGGCTGTCGCCGGCAAAGGGTGATGTTGCCGCTGATACAACAAGGAGTTGACATTGTATTCGCTAACTACGCGGACCAACGCGTTTCAAATACAAGGCAGACTAGAAGCTTCATTGAATCGAATTGGTCCGCAGCGTTACCGTCGACGATCCCAGTGCAGCCCCTCAACTGCGCAAGGTCTATACTCTACGAAACACTCTTGCGGGCCTAAACTTGGTAGAGCCTTTGGAGCACTCCAATGCGCGGAATAATCTTGGGTGTCGCATGCCTCTTGTCGTTCGTGGCACCTCGAACCACTGGTGCCACTGGCCCGTCCGGAAGCATTGCCGGCACATACGACATCTTGATTTGCAACGGCATCTGTTCTTTCGGCAAACAAACGAACGCGATCACCAAAGG
>JANYHD010000030.1 GCA_025359205.1 Gammaproteobacteria bacterium | reverse complement strand
TCGTGCCCGGCGGCCTCGGCGGCTGGGTGATCTACAACAAGTCGCTGCCGATGGCGCCGCTGAGCTGCACCATCGAAGCCGACGAGCGGGTCAGCAGCAGTGGCGAAATCGTCCGGCCACTCGACGAAGCTCAGCTGCGCGTGGCCCTGCAATCGCTCCGGCCCCGGAAGATCGAAGCGCTGACCGTCTCGCTGATCAATGCCTACGCGAACGACCAGCACGAACAGCGCATCAGGAAGATCGCCCAAGAAGTCCTGCCTGGCATCCCGGTGTCATTGTCTTCGGAAGTCGTGCCGGAAATGCAGGAGTACGAGCGCACCGTAACCACAGTCGCCAATTCCTACGTGCGACCGCGGGTGCAGAAATATGTGCGCAACCTGAAAGCGAAGCTCGAAGCGCAGACCCGCAAGGTCAAACTGCATATCCTGCGCTCCGACGGTGGCCTGGCCTCGGCCAAGTCGAGTGAAGAATATCCCGTCAACCTGCTGATGTCCGGGCCGGCCGGCGGGGTCACCGGCGCGCTCTGGGTAGCGGTGCAGGCCGGGTTCCCGAACCTGCTGACCATTGATGTGGGCGGTACCTCGACCGATGTCTCGCTGATCATGAACGGCGTGCCGCGGCTGCGGCGCGAGACCACGATCGGCGATGTCACAGTGCGTGCCTCGTCCGTCGATATCCGCACGGTCGGTGCCGGCGGCGGCTCGATCGCACACGTGCCCGAGCTCACCCGGGCGCTGCGCGTTGGCCCACAGTCGGCGGGCGCTGATCCCGGGCCGGCGGCCTATGGGCGGGGTGGCACCGAGCCGACCGTCACGGATGCGAACCTGGTGCTCGGCTATCTGCCAGCGCAGCAGCGCCTGGGCGGCGACATGGAACTGAATCGCGAGCTGGCGCACGCCGCGGTTCGCAAGATCGGCAGCGCGCTCGGACTCAGCGTCAGGGATGCGGCCCTGGGCATCTACAACATCGTCAACGAGAACATGGTCGGTGCACTGCGCCTGGTATCGGTCGAACAGGGCCACGATCCGCGCGAGTACGCGCTGATCGCCTTCGGCGGCGCCGGGCCTCTGCATGCCAATGCGCTCGCGCGCCTGCTCGGCTCCTGGCCGGCGATCATCCCGCCCGGACCTGGCGTACTGTGCGCGCTCGGTGACGCCACCACGGCGATCCGTGACGAGTCGGCGCGCACCTACATCTGCAAGTTCAGCGACACCAATGCCAGGGACGTAAGCAAAGTGCTGAACGAACTCGCGGACGATGCCGCGCGCTCACTTGAGGGCGAGCAGGTGCCGCGCTCCGAGATGACCATCGGCTATCAGATTGACGTGCGCTATCGCGGGCAGGGACTGCTGCTGACCATCAACGTCGAACTCGAAGCGCTCGCGAAGCAGGGACTCAAGGCGATCTCGGTGCCTTTCGATGCCGAGCACAAGCGCCTGTTTACCTTCGCGCTACCGCTCGAGCACGAACTGGTAAACCTGCGCGCCACCGTGCAGGGTCGCGGCATCAGTATAGAGCGACCGGTGGTGGCGAAGGGCGGCACCAGTCCGCAGGCCGCGGCCATCGGCAAGCAGAAGGCCTACATGGACGGTCGCGAGGTTTCCGCGACCGTTTATGAGCGCGGCAAGTTCAGCGCCGGCAACCGCATTGCCGGGCCGGCGGTGATCATGGAAATGGATTCCACCGCCGTGATCCTGCCCCGGCACACCGGTGTGGTCGATCAGCACGGCAACATCCTGATCTATCCAGATGGCTACCGGGCGCCGAAGAAACCAAAGGTCGCCGGCAAGGCCAAAGCCAGGCCCAAGGCCAAGGCCAAGCCCAAGGCCATGGCCAAGGCGAAGGCCAAACCCCGCAGCAAGCGCCGCTAGGGTACCCAGCGGATTCAAGCATCGGCATCATCGCAACAGAATTTGGAGCCAAGCACATGTCCGCCACGATTGTCCAGCGCAACAGCAGGAAGATGAAGAAGGTAAAGGTCGATTCGGTCACGATCGACATCATCGAGAGCGCGCTCCGCAACGCGCGCTACGAGATGGACACCGTGTTGTTCCGCACCGCGATGTCCCCCGGCATCCGCGAACAGCACGACGAATTCCCGATGATCGCCAATCTCGACGGCAAGATGGTCGTCGGCCAGTTCGGTTCCTTCATCCATGGCTTCCTGCAGGGCTACGACGGCACGATCGAAGACGGCGACATCTTTCTGACCACCGACCCGTATTCAGTCAATGGCGCGGTCAGCCATGCCAACGACTGGCTGCTGCTGATGCCGATCTACAAGGGCGGCCGTGTCATTGCCTGGTCGGCGATGTTTGGCCACATGACCGATATCGGCGGCAAGGTGCCCGGTTCGCTCCCCACCGATGCGCGGCAGATCTACGAGGAAGGCGTCGTCGTGCCGCCGGTCAAGATATACAAGGCCGGCAGGCTCAATGAGGACGTGCTGCGCATCATCCTGCATAACTGCCGGTTGCCGATGTGGAACCTCTCGGACTTCAATGCAATTGTCGCCGCGCTGCGCACTGCCGCCATCCGCTGCATCGAGATCGCCACGCGCTTTGGCGACGATGTGTTCTATTCGGCGATGGATGCGATGCTCGAGCGCAACAGGCGGGCGATGCGCGTGCTGATCGGCAAGACGGTGCCGGAGCAGAAGCAGTACTTCGAGGACTACGTCTGTGATGATGGCATGGGCATGGGCCCCTACAAGATCGCCTGTAGCATGTGGCGCGAGGGTGACAAATGCATCTTCGATTTCGCGGGCACCGACCCGCAGTCGATCGGCTCGATCAACTTCCTGCTGAACGAAGAGATGTTCAAGATGTTCGCAGGCGTCTACATGATCATGGTGTTCGACCCGCAGATCCTGTTCAACGACGGTTTCTATGATCTGATGGAAGTGAGGATCCCGGCCGGCACGCTGCTCAAGCCGCTCAAGCCGGCGGCGCTCTCCTGCCGTACGCATGCGCTCGGGCGCATCTTCGACATTCTCGGCGGCCTGCTCGGCCAGGGCAATCCGGCCTTCATGTGCGCGGCCGGCTTTTCCGACAGCCCGCACTTCATGTATTCGGGCTACCGGGACAACGGCGAGTGGTACCAGCTCTATCAGATCGGCTTCGGCGGCATCCCCGGCAAGCCCTTTGGCGACGGACCCGATGGTCACTCGCTGTGGCCATCGTTCACCAACGTGCCCAACGAATTCCTGGAGAGCTATTTTCCGCTGCGCATCGATGTCTATGAAACGCTCCCCGACACCGGTGGCCCCGGCAAGAACCGCGGCGGCAACGCACTGCGCATCGGCTACCGGTTCCTCGAACCCGGCGAGATCTCGATCCACGACGATCGCTGGCTGACCTACCCCTGGGGCGTGAATGGCGGACTGCCGGGCAAGCGCAGCCGCAAGTCTCTGCTGCGCGCCGATGGCACCAAGGAGCAGCTGCCCTCGAAGTGCGATCGCATCAAGGTGGAGCGCGGCGACCTGCTGCATTTCGATACCTGGGGCGGCGGCGGCTGCGGGGATCCATTCGAGCGCGAGGCGGCGAAGGTGGCCTTCGACGTGGACGCGGGCCTGGTCACGATTGCCGGCGCGCGCCGCTACGGCGTGGTGCTGCGTGCCGACCACAGCGTCGATGAAGCCGCGACCACGCAGCTGCGCGCCCAGCTCAGGCAGGAGCGCGGCGCGGTCCCGCTTTTCGATCGGGGCTTCCAGTCGATCGACGAACTTAAGGCGCGCTGCGCTGCCGAGACTTCGCTCGCCCCGCCCGCGCAGCCCACGTTTACACGGCGCGCCGTGGCCTCGAAACAGGCCGGCAGAGCATGAGCGGCGCGGCGCCCGGGTACGAATCCTCCGGCTACGGTTCCGGTAAGGTGGGTGTCGGGAAGCGCCCGGCAGTGCTGGTCGTCGATCTGCAGCTCGCCTTTACCGATCCGCGCTTTCCGATCGGCCGCCTGCCGATGGTGCACGCCGCCACCGAGCGCACCGCCGAGCTGCTCAAGGTCGCGCGCGCCCACAACGTGCCGGTCGCCAA
Organism: Gammaproteobacteria bacterium; assembly: GCA_025359205.1. GTDB lineage: Bacteria > Pseudomonadota > Gammaproteobacteria > Steroidobacterales > Steroidobacteraceae > FEN-1191. The sequence goes on along the minus strand of JANYHD010000030.1, from coordinate 1,142 downwards.
GTGCTACACCGCCTACGGCAGCGCCGCCGACATGCCGCACTGGAAGGTGAGCACCGTGCGCGACGAGTTCTTCCACGGCCATCCCTGCACCGCGCTCGACCCACGCGTCGATGAACCAGGCTACGATTTCAACTTCTGCAAGAGTGCGCCGTCGATGTTCTTTCAGACACCGCTGATCACCTATCTCACCAAACAGGGCGTTGACACGGTGCTGATCACCGGCTGCACCACCAGCGGCTGCGTACGCGCCTCGATCGTCGACGCGTTTTCCTTCGGCTTTCGCGTCATGGTGCCCGAGGATTGTTGCGGTGACGCCGAGCGCGACCCGCACGAGAGCAATCTGAACGATGTTGGCCGGCGCTATGCCGATATTACCGACGCGCGCACGATGATGCACTACCTGGCCGGAGTGAACTCAGGGGCTGCGACAGGTGCCAGGGCGCGCGCTCAGGCCTTGTAGACCCAGCGGCCGCCGAGCATCGTGCGCTCAGGCTTCACGGACATGAAGCTCGCGGGATCGATCGTCATCAGATCCTTCTCCCAGACGACCAGGTCAGCGAGCTGGCCAGGCTTGAGCCTACCCTTGATGCCTTCCTCGAACGAAGCGTAGGCGCCATTCACCATAGAGCAGCGGATCGCTGATGACCGAGGAGGGAATTCTTCCGGATCAGATCATCCGCGTGCGCAGGCCCGAAGAACGACAGCACCAATAACGTGACCGGCAATTTTTGGTCCACGTTGATCCCCGATGCGCAGCTTCGCGCTATCCATGTTTCTGGGATTCATTGCATACAACGATTGAGTAAGGTGTGGATGGGCAAGCAATCAAGGCTTCGCGCTGCGCCAATCCTCCAAAACCAAGCCATCAATCCGCCCAAATTCACCGCTATTGGAGGTCACCATGACCATTCCGCGGCGCAAAGCAGTCCCGGCAATCATCAGGTCATAGGGTCCGATCGGCGTGCCGCGTCGGCTCAAGGCCGCACGCAGAGCGGCCGTGGTCTGCGCATCCTCGCGCTCATAGGCAAGCACCTGCAGGTCCTGCAGCAGCTCACGTAACACGGGTTCGATCTTGCGGGCCCGGGCCGGACTGAGCTGTAGCCCGTATTCGATTTCCATGACCGTCACCGTACAAATGGCCA
>JANYHD010000031.1 GCA_025359205.1 Gammaproteobacteria bacterium | reverse complement strand
CTGTGACTGCAGATCACGCTCACCGGCGTTCTGCATGTGGCTCGGCGCACCCACGTGCGCAACCCACGATAGAACAGGAGGCAGATCACTCGCCTATCAATAACCGCCCCCGCCCAATCGGCGGGGGCCATGTTGTCTAGCCTCGGGTGCAGCGGGAGGTTGTATACAATCCTTCCGCCATGGCTCGCGACTTTCGCCGGATCTGCACGCTGCTGTTGCCCGCGCTACTCGCGTGCGGCGCGTGCACGCCCGCGCATGCCGGACCCGGTGCGTCGCTCAGCATCACCAGCGACTACGTGCTGCGCGGCGTCTCGCAGGGCGACGGCGAGCCCGTGTTGCAGGGCGATGTGCACTGGACTTTTCCAGCGGGCTGGTCGACCGGACTGTGGGGCTCGCAGCTGCGCTTCAGGCCGCGCGCCGCCACCAGCGAGCTGGGCGCCTACCTGCAGTGGCAAGGCACGGTCAGCGGCGACTTCGATATGGGCGCTGCCGTCACGCACTACGCTTACCCGAACGATCCACGCCCGATTTCTTACGACTATGACGAGCTGGCCTGGTCACTGGCTTGGCGCGACCAGGTCTACCTGGCGGCCACCTGGACACCACGGCTCAACCTGTATTCCGCGACCGACGGACTGGCGAGCAACCGAGCGGTGTACACGCTCGAAGCGAGCTGGCACCGGACCCTCCGGCCGCACTACGACCTCAGCGTGGGGCTGGGCTTCTACGACCCGCAAGGCCTGGACTACGCCTCCTATGCCTATGGCAATGCCACTCTGGGCTGGCATTATGGTCACTGGCGCGCGAACCTGAGCGCCATTTGGGTGCAGGATGCACCTCACCGGCAGTATTCATCGGGCCCGGCCGGCGGGCCGCTGACGGCGACGGTAGCCTGGCTTTTTTGAGCCGGCGTAGAACCTCCCGGATCGGTCGGGGCACCTACCGGTAATTACTGCGAGGTATGAGCAGCCCACATGGCCGCAGCGAACAGCCACCAGCAACAGGCCCGTGATGAAGGCGACCGCAGGTTGCTCGCGCGCGTGGCGGCCGGCGATCGCGAAGCCTTCCGCGAGCTCTACATCATCTATCACCGGCGACTGGCCCGGTTCCTGACCCGTCTGACGCGCCAGTATGAGATCGCCGAGGAAGTCATCAACGACACGCTGTGGGTGGTGTGGCGCAAAGCCGGCGATTTTCGCGGCGACTCGCGCGTATCGACCTGGATCATGGGCATTGCTTACCGCCGCGCACTTAAGGCACTGCGCTCGCGCAACCACGCCCTGATCGATGCCGTGCCGATCGAGAACGAGCCGCTGGTGGCGCCGGACGAACTGGGCGCAGCAGAGACCTCGGAATGGATCCTGCTCGCCATGCGCCAGCTACCCACCGAGCAGCGCCTGGCGCTCGAATTCGCCTATGGCTATGGACATTCCTGCGAGGAGATCGCGCTGATCATGGACTGCCCCGTCAACACTGTGAAAACCCGCATGTTCCACGGGCGCGCCAAGTTGCGCGCCCTGCTACCTGGCCTCGCGGGAGAAACCCAATGAACGAACACGCGCGTGCGCACGACTTGCTGGCGTGGATGGTCAATGGCCGCATCGACAGTCGCGACGCGGCCTGGCTGGACGCGCACCTGGCCACCTGCGCTGCCTGCCGCAGTGAGCTCGACGCGCAGCGGCGGGTCCGCGACGCCATTGCGCGCGAGCCCACGGTCGAGTTCGCGCCACAGGCCGCCTTCAACCGCTTGTGGAAGCGGATCGAAGCGGATGTACATGGAACCACCACCGCAGGCGCTGCCGAAAGCCACGATTCCAGCCTCGAACGACCCGCACACCCGCCGCGCGCGCGCGCGACCCCGTGGCTGCGTGTTGCGCTCGCCGCGCAGGCGGCGGCCATAGCGGTGCTGTGCATCGCGCTGTGGCGATCGCCACCGGCACCGTCCTACCAGACGGTCACCGACCCACCGATTGGCCCGGTGATTGCCGGCCCCGTGGTCAAGGCGATCTTCGACGATCAGGTGCGGCTGGCTGACGTCAAGGAAATCCTGGCCACGAGCAGGCTTGTGGTCGCGACCGGACCGAGCGAGGCCGGTGTGTACACACTGGTGCCACGCGATGCGCATGTCGCGGACATTCCGCCGGCCACGCTCGAGCGCCTGCGCGCTGATCCGCGCGTACGTTTTGCCGAGCCCGGCGCACGGTAGTCATCTCGTGGCGAGACCACTACTGCCAGCGCTTTCGATCGCCGCGCTGCTGCTGGCCGGGTGCGCGTCCGCGCCCGCCGCTGCGCCGGACGATCACGACGCCCTGGCGCTGGCCTCACGCGCTGATGCCACCCGATTCATCGTGGTCGCGGTTGCCAACGAACCCGGCCAGGGCCCGGTGCACGCGGGCAGCACGCCGCGCGGCTACACCGATGGCACAGGCTATGTGGTCAGCGACGGCGCACGCCGCACGCTGCACGCGCTGGCGGGCCTGTATCACCTGCAGCCGGTCGCCGCCTGGCCGATCTCGCTGTTGCGCCTGCACTGCGCGGTGTTTGCGCTGCCGGCCGGGGCAACGCGCGAGGCCGTGCTGCAGCAACTCCAGTCTGACACTCGCGTGGCGCTGGCGGAACCGCTGCAGGATTACAGCGTGCGCAGCAGCCAGGTTGATCCTTACGCCGCGGTGCAGTCTGGGAACGAGCGCATGGACATCAGTGCCGCGCACCGCATCTCACGCGGCCGCGGCGTGCGCATCGCGCTGATCGACACGGGCCTCGCCAGCGACCATCCCGACCTGCGTGGCCGCGTCGGCGTGCAGCGCAACTTCGTTGACGGCGACGCGCGCCGCTTCCAGCTCGACCGGCATGGCACGGCCATCGCCGGCGTCATCGCCGCCAACGCCGACAACGGCGTCGGTATTGCCGGCGTCGCACCCGAAGCGCAGCTGCTGGCGCTCAAGGCCTGCTGGCAGCTCCAGGAAGGCCGCGACGATGCACGCTGCAACTCCTTCACACTGGCGCAGGCCCTGGCCAGCGCAGTAGAGCTCAAAGCGAACATCATCAATCTCAGCCTCAGCGGACCGCCCGACCGCCTGCTCGAGGCGCTGGCCGAGCGCGCCATGCGCGAGGGCATCATCATCGTGGGTCCGGATGGCGACGGTCCGTCGTTTCCAGGGAGCCTGCGCAATGTGCTGGGCGTCGCGCGCAGCGAGGACCAGGCAGCCGGCCCGGACGTGCTGCAGGCGCCCGGCCGCGAAGTGCTGACGCTCGCTCCCGGTGGCCGCTATGATTTTTCGTCCGGCAGTTCGATCGCGACCGGCGAGATCACCGGCGTCACCGCACTGTTGCTGGCCCGCAAGCCCGCGCTCGACGCCCGCCGCCTGCACACCCTGCTGCACGATGCGACCGATACGGTGACGACTTCCGCCGGCCCCGCCCGCACCGTCAATGCCTGCCGGGCGCTCGAATCCCTGACTGGCGAGCACGATTGCGTGAAGTAGTCATCCTCCGGCCCGATCGTCTTTGAAAAGCCAGGAGGTCGGGACTTCTCGACACCAAAGTGCCCAGGCTCATACGCTGAGAGCAGCACAACAATTGCGGCCACAGAATTCTTCCTCATGGACGCGTGCACTTTCAAGGAGCTCGATGAGACTTTGATATGGGTACCCATATCAGATAGACTGGCCAATATGAAGACCACCCTCGACATCTCAGATCCCCTCTTCAAGCAAGCCAAGGCCACGGCGCGCCGGGAAGGCACCACAGTGCGTGCCCTGGTGGAACGTGGGCTGCGGCTCGTGCTCGGTGAGAGGCGGACTCGCCCCGGTTTTCGTCTGCGGGATGCAGCGGTACAAGGCAAAGGACTGCAGCGCGAGGCGGCGCAGCTGTCCTGGGATCGACTTCGAATGCTGACGTATGAGGGACACGGTGAGTGATCGCGGTCGACACCAACATCCTCGTCTATGCGCATCGGAAAGATGCTGTACCGCATACACAGGCGGCGGCTGTCATCAGCCGCCTGGCTGAGGGCAAGACGGCCTGGGCGATTCCCTGGCCTTGCGTTCACGAGTTCTTGGCAATCGTCACTCATGCCCGTATCTTCAATCCGCCGAGCACTTTGAAGGAAGCCTGCAAACAGGTGGCCGCCTGGCTCGAATCACCCGTGCTCGTCATGCTCGGCGAAGACGAAGGATATTGGCCGGTGCTTGAACGAGCCCTTTCGCAGGCAAAGCTCAGCGGTCCCAAGGTGCACGACGCGCGCATCGCGGCTTTGTGTCTTCATCACGGCGTGAAGGAACTGTGGTCCGCGGATCGCGATTTCAAACAATTCCCGACCTTGTCGACTCTGAACCCCTTGCTGAATGAGTATCACAAACAGTAGGAGTGTTAACCGGCGTCGCGGCAAGGTCGAGCGAGGTAGCCGGCGGATCCTAACCAAGAAATCTCGATGACATGCTGGCCAGCCGTCGGCGCCCTTTAGGCCCAGAGTTGGTCAAAATTGAGCCGGTTGACATGCGCGCACGCGAAAGTCCGCGTGGCTCTGATGAAAGGCCTCAACCACGCCCGGCAATTCGTGGCCTATACGCTGCAGCGCGTCACCAATGCCCGAAACCTCTCCGTCCTACACAGCGTCACATACGCTGCCACCCAAGCCGCGGTCGAACGTCTGGTGGGGCGGGGCCTACTGGTTCGAACTCGCAACGGTGTACGTCAGGAGCTACGGCCGTCAAAGCTGTGCACGGCAGCGCTAACCAGCCAGGCGCCCGAAACAAGCAGGCGGGCGTGCAACTGATTGGGTTGCCCGCCCAAAGCGAATATCGTGGAGCGACGGCGGGCAACCCAATCGGGTGCGCGTCCGACTTCCTGCTTCAGTTGAAGATAGTCAGGTTGCGCCGCACGGTCGCGCGGCGCTGCATTTCGGCCAGGTAAGCGAGCACATCGGCCTGCGCATGCCGCTGGCCTACGCCGAGCATGAGCTGCTGGTCGTTGGCCGCATTGGCGCCGGGAGTGCCAGGCCTGACCGACAGCACTGCGACAATGGCGGCGCCGCCTTCGTCCATGGCGATCGCTTCGTACACGGGCTTGCCCGGGCCGATGCCCGAAGCGGCAAAGGCTGCGTCGCGAACCTGCGCCGGCGGCTGCGGATCGCCGCGGCCAATAAAGGCCGCCGGCGCGGCGCTGACCTTCAATTCCTTCGCCATGGCGTCGAAGCTCTCACCAGCCACCAGGCGCTTGCGGGCTGATTCTGCCGCGGCGCGCGCCGCCTTGGTGCCCTCTTCCTTGGCAACGGCAGCATTGATCTCGGCGCGCACCGAGGCCATCGGGCGGGGCTTGGGCAGGCGGTGCTCCAGCGCCTTGACGATCACCAGCCGGTCGTCCGAGAGCGCGACCGGCCCGCCGATGCGCTGGTCCTTGAGCACGGTGTCGCCGAATACGACACCGCTGAGCTCGGCGCTCACGCCGAGCGCTCCGCCGCCGCCACGCGTGTACTCGGGCACTTCGCCCAGTGTCAGCCCAAATTCCTGCGCCAGCGCCGCAAGATCAGCGCCGCTGGTGGTCTCGATCTTCCGCTGCAGTCGCTCCTGGCGGTCGCCAAAGACGTCCGAGGCGCGCTCTCGCCGGTAGTCGCCCTCGATCTGCGCGTGCGCGTCGGCCAGCGTCTTGCCATGCTCGGCCTGCACTTCCTCGAGGCGGATGATGTGGTAGCCGAACTGCGTCTTGACCGGATCGCTGACTTCACCCGCTTTCATCGCAAACAGCTTGTCAGCAAAGGCTTGCACGTACGCACCGCGCAGCGCCCAGCCGAGATCGCCGCCCTGGCGGCCGGAACCCGGATCCTGTGAATACTTCTTCGCCAGCGCGGCGAAATCGCCGCCAGCACGCAGTTCCTTCAGCACCGATTGGGCCTTCGCCAGCGCGGCCGCGTCGGCCGCGGCGTCCTTGCCCCCGAGCGTGATCAGGATATGGCGGGCGTGGCGCTTCTCCGGTTCCACGTAGCGGGCCTGATTCTGCTTATACCAGGCCTCGAGCTCGGCCGGATTCACAGCGATCGCGGCCGCCAGGGTATCGAGCCGTAATTCGGCGTACTGCAGTCGCACCGATTCCTTGCTGAGGTAATCGTCGGGGTGCGCGTCATACCAGTCCTTGGCGCGCGCATCGTCCACCTTGACCGCCGCCGTGAAGGGCGCCACCGGCAATAGCGCGTACCGCACTTCGCGCTGCTCGTTCTCGAGCGTGAAAACGCGCTGCAGCTCGGACGGAGTCAGGAAATCGCCAATCTGGAGGCTGCGTTCGAGTTGGCCGATTTGCAGCTCCTTGCGCAGCCGCTCCTCGTAGCCCGCCGGCGTCATGCCGTTCTGCGCGAGCACGGCTTTGGCCGCTTCTTCGCTGAACGCGCCGTCGATCTGGAACGCAGCCTGGTTCCGGTAGGAATTCATCAGGGCATCATCACCGACGCGGAAACCCAGCTCGGTGGCGCGCTGGCGCATGAGGGCCTCGCGGATCTTCTGGTCGAGCAGGTTGTTCTGCAGCTGCGTGCGCACCTCAGGCGGTATATCCGTCTTGAACTGCTGCTGGTACTGCGACTGGCGTTCCTGCCAGTCCTGCTGGAGCTGGGTCGTGGGAATTTCCTCGCCATTGACCTTGAGCCCGTATTTGGGCGTGCCAAAGGTCAGGTCGACCACCCCGGCCGTGCCCCAAAGCGCGAACACCAGGATGAGTAACCCCAGGATCAGAAAAGCCAGCCAGCGCTGGCCCTTTAGTAAGTCGCCGATGTTTTGCAGCATATCTTTAAGTGGCGGAGCGGACGGGACTCGAACCCGCGACCCCCGGCGTGACAGGCCGGTATTCTAACCAACTGAACTACCGCTCCACTGTGATTGGTGGGTGCTGAGGGGATCGAACCCACGACATTCGCCTTGTAAGGGCGACGCTCTACCAGCTGAGCTAAGCACCCGAAAAAAGCAGCACCGTGAGGAAGTTAACCCCAGCCAAAAAGGCGGCGCATTCTAAGGTATAGGCCCCAAAGACGCCAGCGGCGAGCCCGGTCCGGCGCCGCCCGCCGCGACCGGCACCGACCTGCCCGTCAGTGCGCCTGCACGGGTTTTGGCGCGCGGGCCTTGCCGCGGCGCTTGACCGCGCCGGCCGCGGGGACATCGGCCGAGGCAACCAGCACACGCGGCGCCGGACGCGCCGTGAGCGCGATTTCCAGCACCTCGTCGATCCAGCGCACCGGGCGGATGTCGAGCTTGCCCTTGATGTTATCGGGGATCTCGACCAGGTCCTTGCGGTTTTCCTCGGGGATCATCACCACGGCGATACCGCCGCGCTGCGCCGCCAGGAGCTTTTCCTTGAGCCCGCCGATCGGCAGCACTTCGCCGCGCAGCGTGATCTCGCCGGTCATGGCGACATCGGAGCGCACCGGGATGCGCGTCAAGGCCGAGACCAGCGCGGTGCACATGCCGATGCCGGCGCTCGGGCCGTCCTTGGGCGTGGCGCCCTCGGGCATGTGCAGGTGAACGTCGTTCTTCTGGTAGAAATCGGGCTCGAGCCCGAGCACGTCGGCGCGCGAGCGCACCACCGACATCGCCGCCTGGATGGATTCCTGCATGACCTCGCCGAGCTGGCCGGTGTGCTGGAGCTTGCCCTTGCCTGGCACCACCGCCGCTTCGATCGTCAGCAGCTCGCCGCCCATTTCCGTCCACGCGAGGCCGGTAACCTGGCCGACGCGGTTCTGGTCCTCGGCCTTGCCGTAGCGGAAGCGGCGCACGCCCAGGAACTTGTCCAGGTTGCGCGGCGTGACCGCCACGCCCTTGTCAGCGGATTTGTCCTGGTCGAGCAGCAGCTGCTTGACCGCCTTGCGGCTGATCTTCGCAACTTCGCGCTCGAGGTTGCGCACACCCGCCTCGCGCGTGTAGTAGCGCACGATGTCGAGCAGAGCCGGATCGGAGATCTTGAGTTCCCCGGCCTTGAGCCCATTCTGCTTGACCTGTTTGGGCACCAGGTAGCGCCGCCCGATGTTAAGCTTCTCATCCTCGGTGTAGCCGGGCAGCCGGATAACTTCCATGCGATCGAGGAGCGGGGCCGGGATGTTCATCGAATTGGCCGTGCACACGAACATCACTTCGGACAGGTCGAAATCGACCTCGAGGTAATGATCGGAGAAGCTCGCGTTCTGCTCGGGGTCGAGCACTTCGAGCAGCGCCGAGGACGGATCGCCGCGGAAATCCATCGCCATCTTGTCGATCTCATCGAGCAGGAACAGCGGATTGTGCACGCCGGCCTTGGCCATGTTCTGCACGATCTTGCCGGGCATCGAACCGATGTAGGTGCGCCGGTGGCCGCGGATCTCGGCCTCGTCACGCACGCCGCCGAGCGACATACGCACGAACTTGCGGTTGGTGGCGCGCGCCATGCTCTGCCCGAGCGAGGTCTTGCCGACGCCTGGGGGACCCACGAGGCACAGGATCGGCCCCTTGATCTTCTCGACCCGCTGCAACACCGCGAGGTACTCGACGATGCGCTCCTTGACCTTATCCAGCCCATAGTGGTCCACATCGAGGACCTTCTGCGCGTTGGCGATGTCCTTGTGCAGGCGCGTGCGCTTCTTCCACGGCACCTTGACCAACCAGTCGACGTAGTTGCGCACCACGGTGGCTTCAGCCGACATCGGTGACATCATCTTGAGCTTGTTGATCTCGGCAGTGGCCTTGTCGCGGGCCTCCTTGCTCATGCCCGCCTTCGCGACCTTCTGCTCGAGCTCGCCGATCTCGTTGGTGCCGTCTTCCATGTCGCCGAGTTCTTTCTGGATGGCCTTCATCTGCTCATTCAGGTAGTACTCGCGCTGGCTTTTCTCCATCTGCGACTTGACGCGGCCGCGGATGCGCTTCTCGATCTGCAGCACGTCCATCTCGCCTTCGATGGCGACCAGCACGTGCTCGAGGCGCTTGCGCACGTCGAGGATCTCCAGCACCTTCTGTTTTTCAGAGAGCTTGAGCGCCATGTGCGCCGCGACCGTGTCGGCCAGGCGCCCCGGCTGCTCGATGCCCGCCAGCGCGGTCAGCACTTCGGGCGGCACCTTCTTGTTGAGCTTGACGTACTGCTCGAACTGCGAGACCACCGAGCGCACGAGCACGTCCATCTCGCGCTCGTCGTACTGGTCGGAATCCTGTTCCACCGCGATCACGGCGGCGTAGTAGTTGGCGGCAGCCTCGCCCGCGGCCGCGCCGGCCGTGGCAGCCGGGGCTACGCCGAGCCCGATCTGCAGCACGCGCGCGCGATCGACGCCCTCCACCAGCACCTTGACGGTGCCGTCCGGGAGCTTGAGCAGCTGCAGGATGGTCGCGACCGTGCCGAAGCCGTGCAGGTCCTCGAGCTTGGGATCGTCGACGTCGGCCTGCTTCTGCGCCACCAGCATGATGCGCTTGTCAGCGCGCATGGCGGCATCCAGCGCCAGGATCGACTTCTCGCGACCCACGAACAGTGGGATCACCATGTGTGGGTACACGACCACGTCGCGCAGCGGCAGGACCGGGATGCGCTGGGCGGGGACGAGCGAGGTGGATTCAGGTTCCTGGTTCACGGTGGGTCCTTAAATTGTACGCGGCGCTCGGTCGAGGGCGGCTCCTGTCAGGGCTATGGGGGCACGCGCTGGTGAATTCAACGGCGGCCCGGTGCGTAACTAAAGCGCAAGCGAGCGCTCAGGCGTGGCCAATGCCGCCGGCCCGGCGCGGCTCCTCGACGGGTGCCAGCCGCCCCTCTTCGGTGCGGTGGACGATGTAGGGCTTGGTGGTGCCCTCGATCACGGACTCGTCGACCACGACCTTGGCCACATTGCGCAGCGAGGGCAGCTCGTACATGGTGTCGAGCAGCACGTTCTCGAGGATCGTGCGCAGGCCGCGCGCGCCGGTCTTGCGCTGCATGGCCCGGCGGGCCACGGCGCGCAGCGCCTCGTCGCGGAACTCGAGTTCCGAGCCTTCCATGTCGAAGAGCTTGCGGTACTGCTTGGTGAGCGCATTGCGCGGCTCGGTGAGGATGGTCATCAGCGCCGCCTCATCCAGCTCATCGAGCGTGGCGACCACGGGCAGGCGGCCGACGAACTCGGGGATCAGGCCGAATTTGATCAGGTCCTCGGGCTCGACCTCGTGGAACAGGTCGGAGCCGTGCGGCCTCTGGTTGGCGCTGCGCACTTCGGAAGTGAAGCCGATGCCGCTCTTCTGCGTGCGGTTGAGGATGACCTTCTCAAGCCCGGCAAAGGCGCCACCGCAGATGAACAGGATGTTCGAGGTGTCGACCTGCAGGAATTCCTGCTGCGGGTGCTTGCGCCCGCCTTGGGGAGGCACAGAAGCAATGGTTCCTTCAATCAACTTCAGAAGTGCTTGTTGCACTCCCTCGCCCGATACGTCGCGCGTGATCGACGGGTTGTCGCTTTTGCGCGAGATCTTGTCGATTTCGTCGATGTAGACGATGCCAGTTTGGGCCTTCTCGACGTCGTAATCGCACTTCTGCAACAGCTTTTGGATGATGTTCTCGACGTCCTCGCCGACGTAACCCGCTTCGGTAAGCGTGGTGGCATCGGCGATGGTGAAGGGCACGTTCAGGAGCCTGGCCAGCGTCTCAGCCAGCAGCGTCTTGCCGCAGCCGGTCGGGCCGATCAACAGGATGTTGCTCTTGGCGAGCTCGACGTCATCCTTGCCCTTGGTCGCGCCGCGGGTCTGCAACCGCTTGTAGTGGTTATAGACGGCCACGGAGAGCACCTTCTTGGCGCGCTCCTGCCCGATGACGTAGTCATCGAGCACCTTCTTGATCTCGTGGGGCTTGGGGAGCTTGTCCCGGGCCTTGTCGGCGCGGTCCTCGAGCTCCTCCCGGATTATGTCATTGCACAGTTCGACGCATTCGTCGCAGACGAACACCGACGGGCCCGCTATGAGCTTACGCACCTCATGCTGGCTTTTGCCGCAAAAAGAGCAGTAAAGCAGCTTGCCATCGTCTGTCCGGCTACGCGGGTCATCGCTCACTTAAAGCTACCTCGAGCCTTTGGACAGGCTGCAGCGAAGGAAAATCCACCCACTCGGGGCTTTATATAACACGGCCAAACCGGTCGGCGCAAAGAACTGCGTTCCATCTAAGGCCTTGTTATGCCTGATCTTTACGCTCAAGCGGGCCTTTCGGGGCTGGGGGCCGGCGGGGCATCGAGGCGCTTTTCAAGCACCTTGTCGATCATGCCGTAGGCCACGGCCGCCTCGGCGCTCATGAAATTGTCCCGATCGCTGTCGGCCTTGATGCGATCAACCGTCTGCTGCGTGTGCCTGGCCAGGATGCGGTTCAAACGCTCTTTCGTGTCCATGACCTCGCGGGCCTGGATGTCGATGTCGCTCGCCTGGCCGCGAAAGCCGCCCGAGGGCTGGTGGATCATGATCTTGGAATTAGGCAGCGAATGACGCTTGCCGGCCGCCCCGCCCGCCAGCAGCACCGCGCCCATGGAGGCTGCGAGCCCGACGCAGATCGTGCTCACGTCCGGCTTGATGAACTGCATCGTGTCGTAAATCGCAAGCCCCGCGCTCACCGAGCCGCCCGGCGAGTTGATGTACAGCGCAATGTCCTTGTCCGGGTTGTCGGACTCCAGGAACAGCAGCTGCGCCACCACCAGGTTGGCCATGTGGTCCTCGACCTCACCGACCACGAAGATCACCCGCTCCTTGAGGAGCCGGGAGTAAATATCGTAGGAACGCTCGCCGCGCGCCGTCTGTTCAACGACGATCGGCACCAAGCCCATGGCACGCTCATTCATCCGCGGTCATCCTCGTGATTAAGACGGGTCTGTGGGTCGGCCAAAGCCGGTCAGGTCGGCAAAACTGGCCGGTTTATCGACCAACTGCACGCGCGACTGAACCCAGTCGAGCGCCTGGTCTTCCAGAACAGCCGACTCGAGCTGCGCCATGGCCTCGCGGCTCTGCAGGTACTGACGGCGCACGCTGTCCGGATCGGGATAGGAAGCCACCACGGCGTTCAGGCGCTGCTCGACGCGGCCGCGGTCGACGCGGATGGCGTTGGCGCGCACGATCTCGCCGATGATCAGCCCGAGCGCGACGCGCTTGCGCGCCGGCGCTTCGTAGGGCTCGCGCGGCGGGAGCTGCTCGATCTTCTGGATGCCCATGCGCCGCAGCATCTGCACCTGCAGTTCGCGCACCTGCTCGTCGATCATCACCCGGGGCAGCTCGAGCGGATTGTGTGTATACAGCGCCTCGAGCAACTGCTCGCGGACGCGCTGTTGCGCGGTGTCGGCCACTTCGCGTTCCATCGTGGCGCGCACTTGCGCGCGGAATTCCGTCACACCGCCTTCGGCCAGGCCGAAGCCACGCACAAAATCCTCATCGATTTCCGGCAGGCTCTGCACCTGCACCTGCTTGACGCGCACGCTGAACAGGGCATCCTTGCCGGCCACGGCCTGGGCACCGTAGTCATCGGGGAAGCGCGCCGGCACCGTTTTTTCCTCGCCTACCTGCATGCCACGCAGCGCTGCGTCGAGCTCGGCGAGTATCGTGCCGGCGCCGAGCACCACGTGCAGGTCCTCGCCCTTGCCGCCCGGAAACAGCTCGCCCTCAATCCGTCCTTCGAATGCGATCGTCACACGGTCGGTTTCCGCAGCCGGACGCTCGACATCGGTGAATATCGGCTTCTGCTTGCGCATGCTCTCGAGCATGGCATCGACATCGACTTCGGTTACGGTCACGGCCGGGCGCTCGACCGTCACGGCCTCGAGCGGCTGCAGCGCGATTTCCGGCAGCACTTCGAACACGGCGGCGTAGCGCAGCTCGGCACCGGGCGCAACCTGCAGCGGTTCGATGCGCGGGTCGCCGGCCGGGCGCAGCTTCGCCTGTGCCACGGCCTCGGCAAAGCTCCGTTGCATCAGGTCGGTCACGGCCTCCGAGTGCACCTGGCCCCCGTACTGCTTGCGCACCACAGCGAACGGCACTTTGCCGGGCCGGAAGCCCTTGAGGCGCGCCGTGCGCGCCAGGTCCTTGAGCTGCTGGTTCACGCGGTTGGCGACGAGCTCGCCGGGCACGGTCACTTCGAGCCGGCGCTCGAGGCCATTGGTCGATACGAGAGAAACCTGCATGTGCTGATCTTTCCTGAAATAAAGCTGGTGCGAAAGAAGAGACTCGAACTCTTACGGGTTGCCCCACTGGCTCCTAAGGCCAGCGCGTCTACCAGTTCCGCCACTTTCGCCCTGGGGACCTAGTCTGGCCAGCCCCCGATTATAGCGTAGGCCCGGCGCTTCCCAAGGATTCAGGGCGGGTTCAGCTTGCCGGCGCTTAACTGGTGCTGCCTGGACCTGCCGGGCATGGCATTGGGGAACACCGTGGACGCACCTGAACTGCACTTGACCGCTCCAAGCCGCCCCGCGCGGGTGCCGGTCTCCGAACGGCGCGCGCGCCTGGTGGTGCAGTGCGCCTGCGAGCTGCTGGGGATCGACCCGGTGAGCGCCGCCCAGGACCTGCAACTGGGGCTCTCCGTGCAGGAATTCGCGGGCGAGCTGCGGCGGCGCTTTACCGTCACCCATCCGGAGCTGATCTATCGAACGGATTCCACGCTGGAGCGTGCGCGCCTCGAGCGAGCGCGCCTGCCGTGGCTGCCGCGCGTGATCCTGCGGCGGGGCGCACCCCCGAGGGGCGCGAGGACGGGTTAGCCGGCGTTGTCGAAGCCGCGGCGCTGGCGTCGATCCTGGATTTCCGTGCCCTGGGACAGGTCTACGCCCAGGTGATCCGCCTGGGCGAACAGGCACTCGATCAGCTCCGTCAGCTCCGCCGTGACCTGGCTGCGGGAGGCACCCAGGCGTTCGGTGGTGAATTTCTGCAGCAGGCGCTTCACGGAGTCGACGTCGGTAGCCGCCTCCGGCATCTCGCCCAGGTCCGGGGTCAGGGTGTCGGCGGTGGTCGGGCGGTGCAGCCAGCTCAGCGCCGCCTCCCCGTCCGTGAACACCGCTACCTCGTGCCCGCGGGCTCGCAGCACGCGTTCCCAGAACACGAAGCTGGTCGAGCGCTGCCGGCACAACATGGCGGTACGAGCGCCCTCCGGCAACCCCAACCGGGACATCAGCTCGGCGTGGCGGCTCAGCGCCAGCACGTCCTGGGTGAGGTTCGCGCGCCGATAGTCCAGCAGCAGGCGCCACGGCCCGGCTCCGGCCGCCATGGCCACGGCCCGCTGGGTCAGGTTCTGGTGGACGTTGTCAGGCAGTGCACCCTCGGGGGCAGCCCAGACCACGCCGGCCTCGAGCCAGACGTCACGTTTCGCATTCATCGCCTTGTTCACCACAGAGCAGTACCTGCCTATTGCAGCAATCGATATCCGTTACTCTATGGGCGGGTGCTGCCCGGAGATGCCGGGAGCATCGGGTTCAGGCTGTAGGGAAATCTTGCGATCGGGGCCGGATATGTCCATTTCGGTCTTCGTGGCGGATGACCACGCCATCGTGCGCGATGGGCTCGTGGCACTGCTGCGCGCGCATCCCGGGATTGAAATCGTTGGCACCGCCACCAACGGCACCGAGGCGGTCGCCAAGGTGCTGCACACCAAGCCGCGCGTTGTGATCCTGGACATCTCGATGCCGGAACTGAGCGGCATCGAAGCGGCCCGGCAGATCACCGCCGCACTGCCCGACACGCTGGTCGTGATGCTCTCCATGCACTCGGGCGCGCAGTACGTATTCCAGGCCCTTGAGGCCGGCGCGCGCGGCTACCTGCTGAAGGAATCCGCCAGCGCGGAAATCGCCGACGCGGTACGCGCCGTGGATCGCGGCCAGCGGTATCTCAGCCGCAAGGTGGCCGAGATCGTCGCGCAGGGGATCAGCGAGCGGCAGGGCGTCAGTGCGCTCGACAGCCTGAGCCGGCGCGAACGCGAGGTGCTGCGGCTGGTCGCAGACGGCTACTCGAGCGCCAAGATCGGCGAGCTGCTGCACCTCTCGCCCAAGACGGTCGACAGCTACCGCAGCCGGCTTATGCAAAAACTGCAGGTCAACCAGCTCGCGGGCCTGATCAAGTTCGCAATCCAGCACGGAGTCACCACACTGGAATAGCCGGATGGAGAATTCCCGGCATACAGCAAACAGGCGGTGACACTAGGGTGAACCATGATTCCGTCGATCGCCGCCGGCACCGCCGCGTGACGCTGCCACCGCAGAATCACGCCGCTGCCGCTGTGCCGGGGGCCGAAGCGCCTGCCATACTGCTGCCTGCACCGACCCCGCGCTTTCTGCTCGGGATGCTGCTCGCCTACCCGGTCCTGATCTTCGCCGGCTACTTGCTGATCCCGACCGCCGGCGGACCGGCTCCGATCTGGCCTGCTGATGCGATTTTGTTCCTGGCCTTCCTGGTGCTGCCGCTCGGTTCGTGGTTGCTCGTGGCGCTGGCCGCGGCAGCGGTCGAGCTGGTGTGCGTGCCGCTGGCGGGCCACTTGCTGGTCGGCAGTGCGTTGGGCCTGCGGGCCGTACTCTGGTACCTGCTCGCTCACCTGCTGACCGACGTGGGCCCGGTGCTGATCGCGCGCGGCCTGCGGCGCATATTGCTCGGCCCAAAGCTGCAGCTGGTTGCATCGCCCGTGTGGCTGCTGGCGATCCTGGTCGGCGTGCTGCCGGGAGCCCTGCTGGGTGAGTGGTTGCTGTCGAGTCGCGCCGGCAATGCTCTCGCCGGGATCGACGTGACCATCTGGATGTTCAGTGCTGCGCTCGGCATCGTACTGTTCGCCCCGGCCATCGCGCTGATCCTCGGCGAGAGCCGCGACCACCCGGAAGTGGCGCCCGGCAGTAGCTGGGAAGCGGCGGTGATTGGCGCGATGATCGTGCTGATCTTCGGCTGGCGCGGCTTCATGCCCTCGCCGGAACTGGCGCGCGTGCCCTCGATGATGCTGCTGGTGTTTCCGATTTCATGGCTGGCGCTGCGGTTTTCGCGCCGCACGGTCTACGTCACGGTCCCGGTCATCGGTGTTTCGGTTGCCTACGTGGCCGCGCACGGTTTCGGCTCTTTCCAGCCCTTGCCCAGCATGGCCGACTGGCAGAACCCCATGGTCAACGCGCAACTTTCCATGCTGGCCGTGTGCGGCGCGGCCATGTTCATCAGCAACATCGAGCACAATCAGCGCCGCCTGCTCACCGCGCTCGAACGCGATCGCGCGCGGCTGCGCTGGTACGCCACCGAACTCGATCACGCCGAGGATGCGGCGCGCCAACGCACGGCCGAGGATTTGCACGATGGCATCGCGCAAACCCTGACCGGACAGACCTTCCTGCTGGCCGCGCTCCGCCAGCGCCTGGGCGAACCCTCGACGCTCGAATTGCTCGCGGGAGCGGAAGCCGCTTCAGCCGAGGCACAACTGCATGTGCGCGAACTCATTGCGGACCTCAGCCCCATGGAACTCGACTCCACCAATCTGCGCGAACTGCTGGAGTCGGTGGGCCGCGAGTTCGAACAGCGTTACCGCTTTCCGGTGCTCATCGAGGTGGCGCCCAAGACCGAGGTGCCCATCGATACCTTGCGCCTGTTGTTCCGGGTGGTGCGTGAACTGATCTTCAACGCCTACCGTCACTCGCACGGCTCCCGCGTGCACGTGCATGGAGCCGTCGCCGGGGAAGATGTGGTCATCGAGGTGTTCGATGACGGCGTCGGCTTTTCGCGCGCTGATGTGCGGCCACGCAGCGGCGGTCACGGGTTGGGGTTGATCCAGCTGTTCGAACGGGTGGATGCCGCCGGTGGCACAGTGACGCTCGGCAGCCGCAATGGCGTCGCGAGCCTGGTCACCGTGACGATGCCGCTCCATCTGGGCGAGCCGGCGATGCCGCAGGATTGATCAGTGTCCCGGCTTGCTCCGTGCCACCAATTTGTCGAAGTCATCAAGCATGTCCAACATGTTCATGGCGGTTGCAAACTCGCGCACCCACTTCCGAACGGTTACGAGGTCTGTCGCAGGGTGCGCAGCAAGCAGCCCTTCGATGTCAAGTAAGTCCTTCGGCCGGCGGGCAACGGCCTTCATGATGATTAGATCCTCGACACGCGGCAAGCGCACCCGCAAGCCCCCGATGTCGTGAATCTCGCTATTTTCGATCGCAGCCTGTTCGAACGAAAGTCGGCCAAACGTAACATCGATGTCGATGCCGGATGCGGTGTGTCTCATCAGGAGCACGCGACTCCGTCGCGCGAAATCGAGCGCGTTGTCGATGCGCGGTAGAATCCCGAGACCGGCGCCAGCAGATACGGCATTGGCCCAGTCCGCTTCCGGAAGGATTGCGAGGGCATCCACATCTTGCGTCAGACGCGGCTGACCCAAAACGGAAGCCGCGACTCCACCGATAATCATGGACGGCATCTTTGCGGCGTCCAGCCACTTCACCAAGTCGGCGAGAGCAGCCAGCAGTGCTGCAGGGACGCGATCAACCACCCAATGCCTGCCAAAGACGTGTCCACTGATCGCGAACCGCTTGCACGCCAATCTCGCGATCACGATCGACTCCGAAGAGTCCACGTGACGCCATCAAAGCCGATAACTGGCGGAACTTGGTGTCCATGGAGGTGCGGCGGAGCTCAGCGACCTCCATTTCCTTGACCAACTCCCAGCGCCTGAAGTAAGCCAGCGCTTCGGCGGGGGTTATTGGGACCATAATCGATGTGATCCTACGACTGAGAGGAATGGATGGTGGGCCGTGAAGGAGTCGAACCTTCGACCAAGAGATTAAGAGTCTCCTGCTCTACCAACTGAGCTAACGGCCCATTTAGAAAATGGGGTGGACGACGGGATTCGAACCCGCGACAGCCGGAATCACAATCCGGGACTCTACCAGCTGAGCTACGTCCACCATCAAACCAAAGTCGTTGGCGCGCCCGGCAGGACTCGAACCTGCGACCGCCGGCTTAGAAGGCCGGTGCTCTATCCAGCTGAGCTACGGGCGCCCGGCTCTCTGAAATGGTCGGGGCAGCAGGATTTGAACCTGCGACCCTCTGCTCCCAAAGCAGATGCGCTACCAGACTGCGCCATGCCCCGATACAGATCCCTTCCCGGGTCGCCTGCCAATTCTATCCCACCGCCAACGGGCCGGGCATCATACGTAACCCCTACTCGTGCCACAATAGCGCGATTCCGGTCCCGGGCAGGTTTCATGAGCGCGAAAATCATCGACGGCAAGGCCGTGGCTGAACGAATCAAATCGGACGTGCGCAAGGCCACGGACGCACTGGCGGCTGCGGGGCGGCGGCGACCCGGGTTGGCGGTAATCATGGTGGGCGATTCGGCCGCTTCGCAGGTCTATGTCCGCAACAAGCGCCGCTCCTGCGATCACTCCGGCGTGGTCTCCAGCGCCCATGATCTGCCGGCCAGCACCAGCGAAGCCGAGCTGATGGATGTCATCTCCCTGCTCAACGCCGACACGGCCATCGACGGGATCCTGGTGCAGCTCCCGCTTCCCAGCCAGATCCGCACGCGCTCGGTGATCGAGGCCATCGATCCCGCCAAAGACGTGGACGGCTTCCATCCCTACAACCTCGGGCGGCTCGCGCAGCGCGAGCCCACGCTCCGCTCCTGCACGCCCTACGGCGTGATGAAGCTGCTGGAGAGCATCGGTGCAAAGGTCGCCGGCATGGAGGCCGTCGTGGTCGGCGCCTCGAACATCGTTGGCCGTCCGATGCTGCTCGAGCTGGTGCTGGCGGGCGCGACCACGACCATCTGCCACAGCCGCACGCGCGATCTCGCCGGCGTGGTGGCGCGCGCCGACCTGGTGGTGGCGGCGGTCGGCATACCCAACATGGTGCGCGGCGAATGGATCAAGCCCGGAGCGATCGTCATCGACGTCGGCATCAACCGCCTCGCCGATGGCACGCTGGTGGGCGATGTCGAGTACGGTCCGGCTGCGGCGCGCGCGGGCTGGATCACGCCCGTGCCCGGCGGTGTCGGGCCGATGACGGTCGCGATGCTGATGCAGAACACCCTCGAGGCCTACCAGCGCCGCTAGGGCCTGGACGCGCGCCGCCTAGAAGCGGCGGCTCAGGTAGAGCGACTCGCCGTAGATCGAATAGAACGTGTTCGGCCACAGGATCACCGGCTCGCCAGGGACCTTGTTGCGTACCATGTGATCACCGATGCGCGCATCGAGCGACAGATCCCACTTGTTGCCGATGTTGCGCCACTGCAGCCCGGCGCCGCCGTACCAGCCATAAGCCGGAGTCGGGCCGGCGTAGCGGCCGACGCCCATGAAAAACCCCGCCGCGAAGTTGGGGCCGATGCGGCGCCGGTAGTCGACTGCCCGTAACGCCATGAAGAGCCGGCCGCGGACGTTGTCAAACTCGATGCGCGTGCCCAGATCATTGTGCCGATCGAAGGCGCGGCGCACGCCCACGCCCAGGTGCACGCTGCCCTGCGGGGTCTTCACGGCCGGCACCTTGCCCGCGTCCTGCTCAAAATCGAGATGGCTCGTGAACATGCCCACGTCCACGAAGCCTTCGACCTGGCGGCGTCCGGCCGCAGCCGCGCTCGCATCCGCGCCGTCGGGATTCTGGGCCGTGGCTTCGGCTGTGCTCTGGTTTTCTGTCGCGGCCGCGCCCGCAGCTTCTGCCGCGCCCGTGTAACTCGCGACGGCCGCCAGCCGTCCGAAACGATCGCCATATTCATCGCGGCCGCCGTCGACCCTCGCGCCCAGGCGCCAGCTGCGCCAGGGTTGCGACCACGCCAGCGCCAGTTCATGGCCGCGCTGGTAGCGCACGGCACCGGAGTACGAGCCGCTCGCATTCAGCACCGTGCGGTATTGCAGGTCGAATTGCCGGCCATCGCGGCGGTCCCAGGTGAGTTCCAGCGCGTGCGCCTGCGCCCCCACCGCGTCGCCCTGCTGCCGCCACTGGGCACCCCATTGGCCGAGCACCGTGCCGTCGTTGCTCATGCCGTCCAGGTAGATATGGTGCACGTACCAGTTGCTCTGCCACTCCGAGAACTCATAGCGCAGCTGCAGGTCCGGGCGCAGCCGGGGCAGGTAGAAGCCGGCGGAGATCGCACTGCTGCCAAAGCGCGTGTTCTGCGCGTGAAAGGTGTCTTCGGCGGCGTATTCCATATACAGCGACATGGGCATGCGCAGCGGCAACACCAGGCTGCTGGAGACGGCGAACTGCTGGTTGCCAAATTCCTGGTCGATGTTGAGCTGCGTGGTGGTGTTCTCGTAGCGCGTGGTGTTGATGAACGCGCGCAACAGGTCATGCCAGGAATGCGGGCGAGCCCCGCCGCCAAACTGCAGCAGGCGGCTTGCGCCCAGTGACCAGCCCGGTGCAGGTTCGACCTCGACATGAAAGCCGAACAATTCGGGGCGGGCCGCGATCAGGCCATTGTGAAAGGCAATGCGCTGTGAATACGACATGCTGGCCAGGAACAGTTCGTAGCGCATGTGGAGCCGCGTCAGTGGCGCGGCGCTGGAGATCGTGGCCGAGGGCATGGTCGCAGCCTCCGTGCCGATGAGCATCGAGCCCAACCGGAGCGGTGACCACCAGTGATCACGATATCCCAGGTCGAACTGCGCCCGATCGCCGCCCAGACTCAACATCGTGCCGGTGGGCGTGAATCGGCCCTGATAAGCGACGCCACCCGCACCGAGGAGCACGTGCTCGCCAAAGCGTGCGATGCCGCTCGCGTCGGCCTCCCAGGCCGTGTCCATCGGCGCGCCGTGCTGGTCAGCTTGCGTCAGCGCATTGCGTTCCGTGGCGGCCACCTCCACGTGCGCGTGGGTCACCGCCGCAGCGGCGAGGTAAGGGGCGAGGCCGCGCCGCACCTGGCGGCACAGTAGCTTGTCACGCTCGCACGCGGCCGGGAGCGCTGCGAGCACCACCTCGACGCGGATCGGGCGCGTCATGACCGGCACGCCCGCCAGCACCAGCAGGCGCTCGACGCGTGATTCAAGTTCGGGCGCGAGATTTACGGGCAGGTAGGCGCTCGCTCCGGCCAGCGCTTGCGCGGACAACAGGCATGCAAGCAGCGCCGCGGCGCGGGCCCCGTGGTTCATGGGCTCGATGATATCGCACCACCCAGGTAATGTGCTGCGGTGCGGCTGCTACAATCGGCGCACTGCCATGCTCAAGATCTGCTATGCGGAGGAACGGGACGGGGATTTCAAACGCTGGACGGGCAACCTGCTGCGCAGCTTCCTCGCCACGGGCCGCGTGGCCATCGTGCGCCAGAAGGAAAAGCCCGATCTCATGTTGGCCAGCATCTGGCGCCGCCACAAGTTTCCCAAGGGCGTGCCGGTGGTCCTGGTCAGCAACGAAAACTGGCAGGTCTATCCACCGCACTTTTCGCTGCGGCGCTATCAGGCGGTCATCGGCGTGTGTCCGCCACCGCATTACTACTGGGGCGAGGGTCCACCGGGGCCACTGCCCTTCATCCAGTATCCTTATGAAGCAGTGCATTTCGATGCTCCGCTCGCGACGCTGTACGAACAGCGGACGCGGCGGTTGCAGGTGCCAAAGTCGGGTTTCTGCTGCTTCGTGGTATCGAACACCGTGGGCGGCATGGCGGAGCGACGCCAACAGGCCTTCCAGCGGGTCAATGCCTGGCAACGCGTGGACTCCGCCGGCTCACTGCTCAACAACACCGGTTACCGCGCGCCGCGCGGCACGGCTTTCCTCGACTGGATCGCCCGCTACAAATTCATGATCTGCGTCGAGAACAGCCATGCGCCGGGCTACGTCACTGAGAAGGCGTTGCAGGCCTCGCTGGCCGGGGCCATGCCCATCTACGACGGTGCTGGCCTGGCGCTGTTCAATCGTGACGCCGTCGTCGATGCGAGCGCGCCGGAGCTGCTCGAACAGCTCCATCGGCTCGATCGTGACGCCGGCGAATACGAGCGGCGCCGACGGCTGGACCTCTATGCGCAACGCCCTTCGCTGCTGGACTTCGAAGCGCGCTTCGCGGATCTGCTGCTGGGCTGAAACATCGTGACTGACCTCGCCATGCCTTCGGTGCTCTTCTACGATCCGCTCTGCCGGCAACCGTACGACACGCACAGCCTGCAGCAGCAGGCCACCGGCGGCACGGAGGCGAGCGTGACCCGTATCGCCGACGCACTCGGCGCGCTGGTCTCGCAGCACAACCGCAGCGCGGATGCCGGCAACTATCGAGCGCCGACGCGCATCGCAGGCATTGAGCGGGTAGTAGTCGTGCGCGAATCGCGCGCCTTGCCGCTGCTGCGGGAACTTTATCCGCAGGCGCGCTTCTACCTGTGGGTGCACGACCAGCTCAATCCGGGCTCGAAGCGCGCGCGGCGACTGGCCACCACCGCGCCTTTGCTGCGCGAGCTCGAAGTGCAGATCGTGTGCGTATCGGACACGCAGCGGCGCCGCGTCGAGGCCACGCTCGAGCGCATACGTGTCGCCGATCGCGTCCGGGCGCACACGATCTACAACCCGGTCGCGGACGAGCTGGTTCCTGATGGTCGCGCGGTTGATCGGGACAAGCTCGTCTTCTTCTCCTCCCCCAACAAGGGGCTGGCCTACACGCTCGATGCGTTCCGCTCGCTACGGCGGCGCATTCCCGCCCTCCGTCTCGTAGTAGGCAATCCGGCCTACAAGCGCGGCGGCAAGGGAGCGGGCGATGGCGTGCATTACCTCGGCCCGCAACCGCAGGCGCGCATCCACGGGGAGGTGCGCGGTGCGCTGTGCACCCTGGCGCTGAATTTCGTGCTGCCCGAGACCTTCGGGCTGGTCTATGCCGAGTCGAAGGCGCTGGGCACACCGGTACTCGCCCACGACTGTGGCGCGTCGGCCGAGGTGATTGGCGATCCGCACCAGCTGCTGGCGGTGCGGCGCACGCAGCGCGCCTACGAAACGCTGGTGCACGCACTGCCGCCGCGCTGGCGTCGGGGCCCGGCACAGTTGGCCGATCGCTGCGGACTCTTTGACCCCTACTACGAGCGCATCGCTCTGTGGCGCGAAGGCGGGCGACCGCAGGTCGGGCCCGATCCGCGCTTCCGGCTCTCCACCGTCGCCGCGCAATGGCGAACTCTGCTGCAGGCCCGGTAGACTCGGACCGCGAGGACAAGTTGACTGACACGATCTCCATCGTCATCCCGACTTTCAACCGGGCGGCCCTGCTGCCGCGCGCGATCGACAGCGCGTTGGCGCAGACCGTACCTGCGGAAGTCATCGTCTGCGACCATGGCAGCAGCGACACCACGCCCGCCGTCGCCGCGCGCTATGGCAACGCGATTCGCTATATCCGGCGCGAGCAGGACCAGGGCCCGATCGTCTGCTGGCGCGATGGCGTCGAGAACGCGCGCGGCGCGCTCGTGCACCTCAACTTCGACGATGACTGGATCGACGCCTCGTTCCTGGCGCGCACGCTGCCGTTGCTGCGCGACGATGTCGGCTTTGTCTACACGCGCACGCGTATTCACCAGCACAACGGACCGGAAACCAGGATGCTCATGCGCCATCCGCCCGGCATCCGGCCGGTGGCGCCGCTGGTCCAGTACCTGTTGCGGGAAAAGCTCCCGATCAGCCCGGGCTGCGCGCTGTTTCGCCGCCGGGACGTCCTGAAGAAGCTGCTGCCGGAAGTGCCCGGTGCGCAGGGAATCTACGGCCGCAATTCTGGGGTCGGCGAAGACCTGCTGCTATTCCTGCTACTCACGCTCGATTACGCGAACTATGCGCACCTGCCCGCGCCGCTCGCGCATTTTCTCGCGCACCCGACCAGCATCACCATCCACGCCGGCAACAGCGGCAGAATGAATGAACTGGTGCGCGCCTACGCCCTGGCCAAGGATCACTACCTGCGTCAGCCCGGCAGCCAGCAACCAAGCCGGGGCTTCGCCGCCGCCATGGGCCGTTGGCGCTGGAAACTCGCGGGTGCGCTGAGCACCTGAACGGGCTTGAGCTGCGCGCGCTACCTGCCGGCCGGCGCAATCTCAGGCCGCAGCGGTGTCACTGCTGCGCTCCGCCTCGATCATGCCCTGCACGACCTGCGGCATCGACCACTTCGGCCGCCAACCCAGCACGCTGGCCGCCTTGCCCGCATCGCCGCAGCTGTAGGCAATATCGGCGGGACGGAACAGGCCAGGGGAACTGTCCGTATGTTCGTGCCAGTCGAGGTTAAAATGCCTGAACGCCGCTTCCGCAAAACTGGCCAGCGAGTGTGCCTGGCCGGTGGCGATGACAAAGTCAGCAGCGTGCGACTGCTGCAGCATGAGCCACATGGCTTCGGCGTATTCAGGCGCCCAACCCCAGTCGCGGTGTATGTCCACGTTGCCGAGCGTCAGTCGCTCGCGGCTGCCGGCGGCAATGGCGCAGGCCGCGGCGACGATCTTGCGGGTCACGAAGCGGCGTGAACGGAGCGGCGATTCGTGATTGAAGAGTATGCCGGTGCTGGCATGCAGTCCATAGGCCTCGCGATAGTTGGCGACCAGCCAGTGCGCGGTCGCCTTGGCCACGGCGTAGGGACTGCGCGGCCGGAACGGCGTGTCTTCGGTTGCGCGCGCGCCGCCGGTGTCGCCGAAGCACTCGCCGGAGCCCGCGCTGTACAGCCGCATCGGCTTGCCCAGGAACCGCATCGCCTCGAGCAGGTTGAGTGTGCCCATCGAGATGCTCTCGAGCGTTTCCACCGGCTGCTCGAACGACAGGCCCACTGAGCTCTGACCGGCCAGGTTATAGATCTCGTCCGGAACGACGCGCGAGAGCACCTGCAGCACGCTGCGGAAATCGTTGCTCGCCATGGACTGCGTCGCGACCTGCCCGGCGATGCCCAGCCGCGCGAGATTACCGAAGCTGCGCACCTCCGCGTCGCGCGAAGTGCCGTAGACCTCGTAGCCGCGGGCCAGGAGGAAACGCGCCAGGTAGGCGCCATCCTGTCCCGATACACCGCAGATGAGCGCGCGCATCTATTCACGCCGCCAGATCGTGCGGCCACCGCCCTGGTCTTCGAGCTGCACCCCAGCCACAGCCAGTTCGTCGCGGATGCGGTCCGCCGCCGCGAAATCGCGCGCCTCGCGGGCCGCCAGGCGCGCGGCGATCCGGACCTCGATAGCCGCCTCATCGAGCGCCGCCGCCGTGGCCTGCGGCGCGTCGAACGCGCCCGCACTCAATCTGAACCAGGCTTCCGGATCCACCCGCAGGACTCCCAGCACAGCGCCAAGGCGGCGCAGCTCCGCGGCCAGCACGGTCGCCAACTCGCCTCTGCCTGCGGCGCGGGCGGAGTTGATCTCGCGCGCCAGTTCCTGCAGCACGGCGAAGGCCTCGGGCGTATTGAAGTCGTCGTCCAGCACCGCAGCGAAGCGCTCGCCCGCGGTGCGCGCCGCGCCGGCCGCGGCGGCCGCGGCGGCCGCGGCGG
>JANYHD010000029.1 GCA_025359205.1 Gammaproteobacteria bacterium | reverse complement strand
GAATGCTGGTTCAGCCACAACGCGAACGCATCCTTGATGACACCTTGCACGATGCCGGCGGCCTCGCGTGAGGACAGCCGTTCCTTGGTCTGGCCGGCGAACTGCGGTTCGCGCATTTTCACCGACAACACGAAACTCACGCCGTCCCAGACATCTTCCGGCGCCAGCTTCAGGCCGCGCGGCACGAGATTGCGGAATTCGCAGAACTCGCGCACCGCATCCGAGGCGCCGGCGCGCAGTCCGTTGACATGCGTACCGCCCTCGATGGTGGGAATCAGATTCACGTAGCTTTCGGTGACCGCCTGCGCCGACTCCAGCACCCAGGCGAACGCCCAATCCACGGTGCCGCCGTCGATGTCACGCGTGCCGTAAAAAGTTTCGGCCGGCAGCCACTGCCCCTTGCCCAATTCCTCGGCGAGGTATTGATGCAGGCCGCCGGTGTAGAACCAATCGTCCTTCTCGCCGTTGATTTCATTCAGCAACGTGACCCGCAGACCCGGACACAGCACTGCCTTGGCGCGCAGCACCTGCTTGAGCCGCGGCACCGCAAACTTGTCGGTATCGAAATATTGCGGATCGGGCCAGAACCGCACCGTCGTGCCCGATTTGGATTTGGAAACATCACCCACGACTTCGAGCTTGGACTTGAGCCGTCCACCGGCAAAGCTGATGTTGTATTCCTTGCCGTTGCGACGGACCCAGCATTCCAGATTCTTCGACAGGGCGTTGACCACCGACACGCCGACGCCGTGCAGACCACCGGAGTGCTTGTAGGTCTGATCGTTGAATTTGCCACCCGCATGCAGACGCGTGAGGATCAGCTCGACGCCGCTGATCTTCTCTTTGGGATGAATGTCCACGGGCATGCCGCGGCCATCGTCCTCGACCTGCAACGATCCGTCCTTGAACACGGTGACGCTGATGTTCTCGCAATGCCCGGCCAGCGCCTCATCGACGCTGTTGTCGATGACTTCGTGGGCCAGGTGATTCGGCCGCGTGGTATCTGTGTACATGCCCGGGCGGCGGCGCACCGGCTCGAGACCCGAGAGAACTTCGATATCCGCAGCGTTGTACGACTGAGCCATTACGTGGGCAAACTCACCTGGTTCTGACCCGCCCGGAGTGCGGGGCGCGCGGATTCTAGCAAACCGCGCCGGCTCGCATGCGGCTCAGGCCAGATCGGCGAGCAACGTGGCGTGCAGCGTGCTGGGCACCGGATCCACGTTCTGGGCGTAGGCCGGCAGGTCGACGCCGGCGGCGAGCGCCGCTCCCGCCTGGAGCGATGCGACCATGCCCGGCGTGAACTCGAACCGCAGAAAATGCACGGCCGAAGTCTTCTGCTCGTTGCTGCGTTCCAGATCTTCGTCGGCGATCGCAAACACCGGCGCGTGCCCGGCGACCTGCAACCAGCAGCGGTGCTCGATGCCGCGAAGCGTAGCCAGCGCGCGCGCGCGCTCGGCCGGATCGGGATATTCGATCAGCAGCGTCGCCTTGAGATTGCTGCCGTCCGGAATCAGCGGATTGTAGGCGGCGAGTTCTTCGGCAATGCCCGCAGGCTCGAAGATGCGCTCGGTGCGCAACATCTCCTGGATCTGGTAGCGCACGGTCTCCCGATCCTCGAAGCTCCAGGTGCAGTTGGGCCCGACCTGCAGCCGGCGCGCCGCGCGGTAGCCGATCATGCGCGCCCGGATCGCGCCGCGTTCGCGGGCATATTGCTCGAGCGGCATCAGGTCAGCCGCCGTGAGACTGGGTGACATGGCCCTAGATCCCGTAGGCAATGCGCATCAACTTGAGTGGCGGCGTGGGCTCGCGCGCCGGGTCGGCGAGTCCGCTCTGGATCTGGTGACCGGCCATCGGGCAATCGCTCGAGTAATAGTCGGCGCTGCCCGCTTCCACCCTGGCGATCACCGGCCGCGCGATCTTCATCGAGGCCTCGCGGAACTCGCTCTTGACCGCGTAGCTGCCATCGTGGCCCGAGCAGCGCTCGATCACGTCAACAGTCGTGTCGGGCACGAGCCTCAGCACGTCACGGGTCTTGAGGCCGATGTTCTGCACGCGCAGGTGGCAGGGCACGTGGTAGCTGACGCGCCCGAGCCGCGCCTTGAAATCGGTGCGCAGGTGTCCGGCCTTGTGGCGCAGCAGCAGGTACTCGAAGGGGTCGAAGATCCGCGCGCGCACGCGCTGCACGGTGGCGTCCTCGGGAAACATCAGTGGCAATTCCTGCTTGAACATCAGCACGCAGGAGGGAATCGGCGCCACGATGTCGTAGCCCTGCTCGACCAGCCGCAGGAGCTGTGGAATGTTCTGCTCCTTGAGGCGCGCGACCGCGTCGAGATCACCGAGTTCGAGCTTGGGCATGCCGCAGCAGTGCTCACGATCCGCCAGCGTGAGCCCTATGCCGTTGTGGGCATAGACTGCCGCGAGATCCGTCGCCAGGTCGGGCTCGTTGCGGTTGCCGTAGCAGGTGGTGAACAGCACTACGCGGCCGGTCGTCTCGGCCGTCGCCACCGGCGCCGCGGCCACCGGCGCGGCGCCCAACTGCCGGCGCAGGCGCGCACGCGCGCTGCTCGAATGGTAATCGGGCAGCGGCGCCTCGGGATGCACGTGCAGCACCTTGTCGAGTAGCTTGCGCCCCAGCTTGCTGGAATTGGCGGCGTTCACCAGTTGCGCCACCACGGGAATGCCGGCCAGGCTCCCGACCGTGTCGGTCGAGGTCAGCATGCGATCGCGGAACGAAGTCTCGCCCTTGCGTGACTTGACCGCCTTGGCCCGCAGCATCAGGTGCGGGAAATCCAGGTTCCACGGGTGCGGCGGCACGTATGGACACTTGGTCATGTAGCACATGTCACACAGGTAACAGTGATCCACGACCTTCCAGTAGACACGCTTGTCGACGCCGTCGAGCTCGCCGCTCGGCGACGCGTCAATCGCATCGAACAGCGTCGGAAAGGCCTGGCACAGGCTGAAGCAGCGCCGGCAGCCGTGACAGATGTCGAACACGCGTTCGAGTTCCTGCTCGAGCGCGCGTTCGTCATAGAACGACGGATCGCGCCAGTTCAGCGGGTGCCGGGTCGGCGCCTCGAGATTGCCTTCCCCGCTCACCGCTCGTTACAGCGTGTCGAGCGCTTTCTGGAAGCGGTTCGCGTGCGAGCGCTCGGCCTTGGCCAGCGTCTCGAACCAGTCGGCGATTTCCGCGAAGCCCTCGGTGCGCGCGGCCTTGGCCATGCCCGGATACATATCGGAGTACTCGTGGGTCTCGCCCGCGATCGCCGACTTCAGGTTGGCCTTGGTTTCGCCGATCGGCAGGCCCGTGGCCGGGTCGCCCACGGTCTCCAGGTACTCGAGGTGGCCATGGGCGTGGCCGGTCTCGCCCTCAGCCGTCGAGCGGAACACGGCTGATACGTCGTTATAGCCCTCGACGTCGGCCTTGGCTGCGAAATACAGGTAGCGGCGGTTCGCCTGCGATTCACCGGCGAAGGCGGCCTTCAGGTTCTCTTCCGTCTTGGTACCCTTGAGATTCATGGTCTGTTCCTCACCCGTGCGGTAATTTAGACTAAGTCTAAGAGAACTCCACTTTACGATGATCACCTGCGGTCCGTCAACCGCGTTGACCCCCACCAGGATCGCTAATAGGGTACGAATCGCCGTGTCAAAAAAACCCAAGGAAGCTGGCTTCGAGGGCGCGCTCGCCGAACTGGAGGAGCTGGTTGCGAGCATGGAAGCGGGCAACTTGCCGCTGGACGAGGCGTTGCGCCGTTTCGAGCGCGGCGTGCAGTTGACGCGCGATTGCCAGGCGGCGCTGCAGGCAGCGCAGCAGCGTGTGCAGGTGCTGACGCAGCGCGCCGCTGGCGCCACCCTGGAGGACTTCGAACCCTCCGCCACCGGCGAAGCCACGTCCCCTTAAGTCGCCCGACTCAGCTGCCCGCTTGGAAAACCCTGACTTTCAGCAGCGCGTGCTGGCCGCGCAGGAGCGCGTGGAGCGCGCCCTGCAGCACTCGCTCAGCGGCGCCGACTCCGCCGCCGCGCGCCTGCAGGAGGCCATGCGCTACAGCGTGCTCGGCGGCGGCAAGCGACTGCGCCCGCTGCTCGTGTACATCACCGGCGAGGCGCTGGGTGCGTATCCGGCCGATCTCGATGCGCCGGCCGCGGCCGTGGAGCTGATCCACGCCTACAGCCTGATCCACGACGACCTGCCGGCGATGGACGATGACGACCTGCGCCGCGGACGTCCCACCTGTCACAAGGCCTTCGACGAGGGCACGGCCATCCTGGCCGGCGATGCGTTGCAGGCGCTGGCCTTCGGCGTGCTCGCGGGCCATGCCAATGGCCTGGACGACACAACGCGCGTGCGCATGCTGACCGTGCTCGCAGACGCCATCGGGCTTGCGGGCATGGCGGGCGGCCAGGCGATCGACCTTGAGGCAGTCGGCCGCACGGGCGATCCCGCCCACGTTGAACTGATGCACCGGCGCAAGACTGGCGCTCTGATCCGCGCCAGCGTGGAACTTGGGGCGCTGGCCGCACCGGCGCAGAGCGAGGCCACGCACACCGCGCTGCGGCTGTATGGCAGCGAGATTGGTCTCGCCTTCCAGATCCAGGACGACATCCTCGATGTCACCGGCGACACCGCCGTGCTGGGCAAGCGCGCCGGCGCCGATGCGGCCCGCGGCAAGCCCAACTACCCGAGCGTCTTCGGCTTGGAGCGCGCGCGCGAACTGGCGCGCGCGCACCGTGATCGCGCGCTGGCGGCACTGGCCGGCCTCGGCGCGGCCGCCGGACCGCTGCGTTCGCTCGCGTACTATGTGGTCGACCGCGTGCAGTAGACTGTCAGCCATGCCTCCTCCAAATGAACAACAGGCGCTGCTGCGCACGATCGACTCGCCCGCGGATCTGCGCGCGCTGCCGGAACGGCGCCTCAACGAACTGGCTGCGGAACTGCGCGAGTTCCTCATTCAGACGGTCAGCACGCGCGGCGGCCACTTCGCCGCCGGCCTCGGCACCGTCGAGCTGACCATCGCCCTGCACTACGTGTTCAACACGCCGCACGACCGCCTGGTGTGGGACGTCGGGCACCAGGCCTACCCGCACAAGGTGCTGACCGGACGGCGCGAGCGGTTGCACACTATTAAGCAGCATGGCGGGCTGGCGCCGTTCCCGAACCGCGCCGAGAGCGAGTACGACACCTTCGGCGTCGGCCACTCGAGCACCTCGATCAGTGCGGCGCTCGGCATGGCGCTGGCTTCCGCCGCGCAGGGCCAGGAGCGGCGCGTGGTCGCGGTGATCGGCGATGGTGCGCTCAGCGCCGGCATGGCCTTCGAAGCACTCAATCACGCCGGCAGCCTGCCCGCCAACCTGCTCGTGATCCTCAACGACAATGATATGTCGATCTCGGAAAACGTCGGCGCGCTCTCCAAGTACCTGGCGCGCGTGCTGTCGGGCCGCTTCTACGCGCACCTGCGCGAGGGCGGCAAGCGCGTGCTGCGGCGCATGCCGCACATCCGTGAATTCGCGCGCCGCTCCGAGGAACACGTCAAGGGCATGTGGCTGCCGGGAACGCTATTTGAAGAGATGGGCTTCAACTACGTCGGCCCCATCGACGGCCACGACCTG
The DNA here is from genome assembly GCA_025359205.1 of Gammaproteobacteria bacterium. Taxonomy (GTDB): domain Bacteria; phylum Pseudomonadota; class Gammaproteobacteria; order Steroidobacterales; family Steroidobacteraceae; genus FEN-1191. Next base: position 144,913 of record JANYHD010000029.1, on the reverse strand, counting down.
CGCGGGCTGGTGCGGACACTGCGGAATCTGCGCGATCTGCGCGGCCCGCAATTCCTGCACGTGGTCACGCAGAAAGGCAAAGGCTACGCGCCGGCCGAGGCCGACCCGATCACCTGGCACGGGCCTGGCCCCTTCGACCCGCTCACTGGCCAGTTCCTCAAGGCGAAGAGCACCGGGCCCTCCTATTCGCAGGTGTTCGGCGACTGGCTGTGCGACGCGGCGGAGCGCGATCCGCGACTGGTGGCGATCACACCCGCGATGCGCGAGGGTTCCGGCCTGGTCGAATACTCGAAGCGCTTTCCCGACCGTTATTTCGACGTGGCCATCGCCGAGCAGCACGCCGTCACCTTCGCCGCCGGGCTCGCCTGCGAGGGCATGAAGCCGGTGGTCGCCATCTATTCCACTTTCCTGCAGCGCGGCTACGACCAGCTGGTCCACGACGTCGCGCTGCAGAATCTCCCGGTCGTGTTTGCGCTCGATCGCGCCGGCGTGGTCGGCGGTGATGGTGCGACCCACAACGGCAGCTTCGACTACAGCTTCGTGCGCTGCATTCCGAACCTGGTGGTCATGGCGCCGGCGGATGAGAATGAATGCCGGCAGATGCTCCACACCGCGAGCGCCGCCGCTGTCCCGGCGGTGGTGCGCTATCCGCGCGGCCAGGGTCCCGGCGTTGCCATCGAAGCACAGCTGACCGCCCTGCCGCTGGGCCGCGCGCAACTGCGGCGACGCGGCAACGGCGGCCTGCTGCTGCTGTCGTTTGGCACCATGCTGGAAGCCGCGCTGGCGGCCGGCGAACGGCTCGATGCCACGGTCGTGAACATGCGTTTCGTCAAACCGCTGGACGAAGCGCTGCTGCGCGAACTGGTGCCGCAGCACCTGGCCTGGGTGACGCTCGAGGAAAACACGATCGCCGGCGGGGCCGGCAGCGCGGTGAGCGAACTGCTCGACGCAGCGGGCCTCGGTCGCCCTCGTTTGTCCATCGGCTTGCCCGATCGGTTCATCGAGCACGGCAGCCGTGAACAGTGCTTGACCGACGCGGGGCTGGACACCCCCGCGGTGATTGCCACCGTTGAGCGCTGGTGGCTGCCGCAGGCCCGCACCTTGAATAGTGGTCGCGCCGCCACCAGAATGGCTGCTGCGGCCCATACCGGGCCTGCCTGAGCGGGCAAGGACGACCCATGGATATCGCCGTGGCTGAACGCGAACGCAGCAAGGCGGCCGTTGAAGACGTGCAGAGCCGCGCCGACACCCGGCACCTCGCCATCGATCGGGTCGGCATCAAGGACATCCGCCATCCGGTGCGCGTCAAGGACCGCTCGGACGGCGAGCAGCACACGGTCGCGACCTTCAACATGTACGTGAACCTGCCGCACAACTTCAAGGGCACGCACATGTCGCGCTTCGTCGAGGTGCTGCACCACGCGCGCGAGATTTCGGTCGATTCCTTCCGCACCATGCTGGTGGACATGACCCAGCGGCTGGACGCCGACGCCGGGCACATCGAAATGAGCTTCCCGTATTTCGTCAGCAAGCGCGCGCCGATCTCCGGCGTCGAGAGCCTGATGGACTACCAGGCCGCGCTGATCGGCGAATGCTGCCACGGCGAGACCACCCTGTGGGTGCGGGTGGTGGTGCCGGTCACGAGCCTGTGCCCCTGCTCGAAGAAAATCTCCGAGCGCGGTGCGCACAACCAGCGCTCACACGTCACCATCAAGGCACGGCTCCATGAACACATGTGGATCGAGGAGCTGATCGACGTGGCCGAGTCAGAGGCTTCCTGCGAGCTGTACGGGATCCTCAAGCGCCCGGACGAGAAATACGTGACCGAACGCGCCTATGACAATCCGAAGTTCGTCGAAGACATGGTGCGCGACGTGGCGCTGCGACTCGATGCCGAGCCACGCATCGGCGCCTACGTGGTCGAGAGCGAGAATTTCGAGTCGATCCACAATCACTCGGCCTACGCGCTGATCGAGCGCGACAAGCACAAGGATGGCGGGCCGCGCTAGCGCCTAGCTGACGCGGAACTCCACGCCCTGCAAGCGCCCGATGAGCGCACGCAGGAACACGCGGTTGAAGCGCAGCTGGCAGGAGGCCGACACCTGCTCGAGCAGCGTCGAGCTCACCTTGATCACCGTGACCTCGCCCGCCGCGCGGATGGTGGCGTTGCGCTTGGCGCCCTGCACGTAGCTGGTCTCGCCAAAGCACTCGCCGGTCGAGAGCATGCCGACCGAGGTGCCGTTGCGCTCCACCGAGCAGTTGCCGCTCACCAGGATGTAGAAGCGGTCGTCCATCTCGCCTTCCTTGACGATCTCCTCGCCGCTGGCGTAGTCCTGCCAGTGGCTGGCGCGCATCACCTCGACGATCTCGGCGTGCGAGAACTCGTGGAAGAATTTCAGGCGGCGCAACAGCCCGAACTGCTCCTGCTGGTTCATGCGCGAGTTCTGCTGGCGCAACTGCTGGTGCACGCGGGTGAGCTCGGCGGCAAGATCAAGGCCGCTCTTCTGGCGGCGCGCCGGATCCTTCTGCATGGCGGTGGCGACCACCACCTCGAGCTCCTCGGGCACATCGCTCCGCAGCGTGTGGATCGGCGGCGGCGTCGCGTAAACGATCTGGTGCAGGAGCTTCGCCAGGTTGCCGGCGCGGAACGGCCGGTTGCCGGTCAGCAGCTCGTACATCACCGCGCCGAGCGAATACAGGTCCGAAGCATTGGTCAGCTCGAGGCTCTGCACCTGCTCGGGCGACATGTAGCTCGGGCTCCCGGCGATACCTTCGATGCGCGAGATATCCGAGTCGGCCACCAGCGCAATGCCAAAATCGATGATGCGCACGTCGCTGTCCTGCGTGAGCATGATGTTCGAGGGCTTGATATCGCGGTGGATCACGCCGCGCGAATGCGCGTAGTGCAGTGCCTTGGCGCACTTGAACATGAGCTCGACCACGTCGTCGACGCGCAGCAGGTTGTCGGGGCGGCAGTAGGCCGCCAGCGTGCGCGCACCGTGCACGTGCTCGGTGACGATGTAGCAGTGGCCGTTCTCTTCACCGGCATCGTAGATGGGCAGGATGTTCGGGTGGTGCAGCATGCCCACCATGTGGGCCTCGGACAGGAACATCTTGCGGGTTACGCGCGCGCGCTCGTCGTCGCCGGCGATATCCATGGTGTAGACCTTGATCGCCACGTCGCGCCCGTAGTACGGGTCGTGCGAGAGGTACACCGTGCCCGTGCTGCCGCGCCCCACCTCGTTGATGATGAGGTACTTGCCGATGCGCTCGGGTATGGCCCGCACTTTGGGACTGGGGGCTGCTGACACTGCCATCTTTGGGTTAGGTCCGGGTATAGCGCCTGCGGGTGCGGATCCGAGGATACGGAGCCCCCTCCGGTGGGTCTGTGACCTGCATCGCAACCCCTCAGGGGCTGCAGCGGATTGCGGCGAGCTTAAGCCCCGAAATGGCCGAACGGCGAATGCGAGAACTGGGTCACGTCACCGGCCAGGCGCAGCTCCAGGCCCTCAGCAGAGCGCAGCCGGCCGCAGCGCGTCAGCGGCACGGCGCAGGCTCTGGCGAGCCCGGCGATGGCCGCCGACTGCGACGTCGGGGCCGTAAAACACAGCTCGTAGTCTTCACCGCCAGCCAACGCCGCTTGCCAGGCCAGCTCGCCCGCCGCGGCACGCAGGGCATCCGAAACGGGCAGGTCGCCGAGCTCAAGCACGGCGCCGCAACCGCTGGCGGCCGCCAGCCGCGGCAAGTCGGCCCGCAAACCGTCGGAAAGGTCTATGCAGGCCGTGGCCACGCCGCGCAGCGCCTGGCCGAGCGCCACGCGCGGCGTGGGGAAATCGAAGCGCGAGCGCAGCAGCCTGCAGTGCGCTTCAGCGTCGTCCGCGACCGCCAGGGTGCGGCCGCGCGCAGCGTCGCCCAGCGTGCCGCTGACCCAGACTTCATCGCCAGCGCGCGCCCCGCTGCGGCGCAGCGCGCTGCCAGCGGGCACAAAACCCGCCAGCTGCACCGTGACATTCAGCGGCCCGCGGCTGAGGTTGCCGCCCACCAGTGCGACTTCGTGCTCACGCGCCAGGCGGCCGAAGCCCACCGCGAATTCTCCCAGCCATTCGGCATCGGCATCCGGCAGCGTCAGCGCGAGCAGCGCCCAGGCCGGCGTCGCGCCCATCGCCGCGAGGTCGCTGAGGTTGACCGCGAGTGCGCGATGGCCGATCGAGCGCGGCGCGCTACCGGGCAGAAAATGCACCTGTTCCACCAGCGAATCCGTGGTCAGGGCCAGTTCGAGTCCGGCCGGCGCACGCAGCAGTGCCGCGTCGTCGCCAATGCCCAGCAGCACGTCGGTGCGCACAGCGCCGAGGTGGCGGAAGAAAGTGTCGATGATCGCCGCTTCGTCCATGGAACTGGGCACGCGCAATCGCGCCTGGCCTGCTCAGCGCTCGTCCACGCGCCAGGCGCGCGCGGCGCGGTCGAGCACGCCGTTGACGAACTTGTGCCCGTCGGTGGCACCGAAGCGCCGCGCCAGGCCCACCGCCTCGTCGATCACGACGCGAAACGGCAGCTGCGGTTGATGCTGCAGCTCCACCGCAGCAACCAGCAGCACCGCGTGCTCGACCGGATCGAGCATGGCTGGCGCGCGCGCCAGGAACGGCGCCAGTGCCGCATCCAGCGCTTCGTGATCCTCGATCGCCTGGCGCACCAGGGTGCGGAAATACTCGCCATCGGCGCGCGGCATGTCGGCGTCGGTGGCAAATTCATTGATCAGCTCCTGCCAGGGCGCCGCGTTGAGCTGCCAGCGGTACAGGGCCTGCACGGCCAGGCGCCTTGCCAGCGCACGCGCCGCCGTCTGCGGATTGAAATTCCCGGCCATGGCTGCGACGGGCTAGATACGCCGCAACAGCTGCGCCATGGCCAGCGCCGTGTGCAGCGCTTCGGCGCCCTTGTTGTGCGCGCCGGGCGCGGCGCGCTCCTGCGCTTGCGCAAGGTTCTCGGTGGTCAGCACCCCAAATGCCACCGGCATTCCAGTCGTGAGCATCACCTGCTGCAGGCCGCGCGCGCATTCACCAGCCACGAAATCAAAATGCGCGGTATCGCCGCGGATTACACAGCCCAGCGCGACCACGGCGTCGTAGCTGCCCGTACGGGCCAGCGCCTGCGCCGCCAGCGGCAGCTCGAAGGCCCCTGGCACGCGCTCGACGTGCAGCGCGTCGGCCGCGCCGCCCGCGGACTGCCAGGCCGCCAGCGCACCGGCCACGAGCTGCTCGACCAGCGCCTCGTTGTAGCGCGCAGCCACGACGGCGACGCGCAGTCCGGTGGCGCCGAGCGGCGCTGAAGCTGCTGCTTTTCCCATGCGGGCAGTATATCGGAGGCGCCGGCGGCTCGTTCGCCAACCGGCGTACTACTCACCGACGTCGCGCTAATTGGCGTCGTCGATGTAACCGACGATCTCGAGGCCGAAGGCGGCCAGGCCGTGCACGTGTTTCGGCGCCGAGAGCACCTGCATGCGCCGCACACCCAGGTCCTGCAGGATCTGCGCACCCACGCCAATGGTGCGCAATACCGGACCACTCTGAGTGCGCGCGCGTTCGTGCCGCTCGCCCGGCTGCGCCGGCGTGCGCACGGCATCGGCCAGCTCGCGCGGCGATTCGCCCTGGCGCAGGATCACCACCACGCCGCAGGGCGCGGCCGCGATGCGCGCCAGCGCCGCGCGCAGTGTCCAGGCGCCGCTCGCATCCTGTACGCCGAGCACGTCGCGCAGCGTGTCGACCAGGTGCACGCGCACGCAGGGCGTCGCGGCCGCGTCTATCGTGCCGCGCACCAACGCCAGGTGTACGTCGCGGTTGACATGGTCTTCGTAGGCGTACAGGCGGAATTCGCCGTGCTCGGTGCGGATCTGCTGCTCGGCAATGCGCTCGACCGAGCGTTCGTTGCGCAGCCGGTAACGGATCAGGTCCGCGATGCTGCCGATCTTCAGTCCGTGCCCGCGGGCAAACTGCTCGAGCTGCGGGCGGCGCGCCATCGTGCCATCCTCGTTCATGATCTCGACGATCACCGCGGCTGGTTCGAAGCCGGCGAGCCGCGCCAGATCGCACCCCGCTTCGGTATGGCCAGCGCGCGTCAGCACCCCGCCCGGCTGCGCCATGATCGGAAACACGTGGCCCGGCTGGCGCAGGTGCTCGGAACGCGACTCGGCACGCACCGCGGTGCGCACCGTATGCGCCCGATCGTAGGCGGAGATGCCGGTGGTCACGCCCTCGGCCGCCTCGATCGACACGGTGAAATTGGTGCGCTGTTCGCGGTTGGTCTCTGTCACCATCAGCGGCAGGCGCAGCTGCGCGCAGCGCTCGGGAGTCAGCGTCAGACAGATCAGGCCACGGCCAAAGCGCGCCATGAAGTTGATATCGGCGGCGGTGACTTTCTCGGCCGCCATCAGCAGGTCGCCCTCGTTCTCGCGGTCCTCGTCGTCCATGATCACGACCATGCGGCCGGCGCGCAGTTCCGCCAGTATTTCTTCGGTGCTGTTCAGTTCCATGCGGTTCCCGCTTCCTGGTTTGGCGCCAGCAGGCGCTCGGCGTAGCGTGCCATGAGGTCGATCTCCAAGTTGAGCTGCGCGCCTAGGCGCAAATCGCCCAACGTAGTCGCAAGCAGCGTATGGGGTATTACGTTGACGCCGAATTCCACGCCCTCGACCTCATTGACGGTCAGGCTCACGCCGTCGAGCGCCACCGAGCCCTTGCGCGCCACGTAGCGCCGCAGCGCTTCCGGCACGCGAAAACGCAGTCGCTCGGAGCGCGCGTCGCCACTGCGCTCGAGCAGCTCGGCACGGCCATCGACATGCCCCGAGACCAGGTGGCCGCCGAGCGCGTCGCCAGCGCGCAGCGCCGCCTCAAGGTTGATTCGTTCCCCGACGCGCCAGCTGCCGATCGTGGTGTGCGCGAGCGTCTCGCGCGACACGTCAGCGATGAAGCCGCGCGGCGTGAGCTCCGCGACGGTAAGGCACACGCCCGCCACCGCGACACTGTCGCCCAGTTGCCGCCGGGCCGCGTCGATCCCGGCGGCGTCGATGCGCAGTCGCAGGTCGCCCCCGCGCGGCTCGACGGCGCTGACTTCGCCCATGCAACCAATTATGCCGGTGAACATTGCAGCGCCCCTAATGGTCCTGGTCCAATGGCCGCGCAATGATACGCAGGTCGGGGCCGATGAACTGCGCCGACTGGTAGCTCAGCTGCAGTCGTGCGCTGAGTTGGCGCAGTGGCGGCAATTCCGCTAGTGGCTGCGCATCCGGCCCGAGCAGGCAGGGCGCCATATAGATGACCAGTTCATCGACCAGGCGCGCCTCGAGCAACGCGCCCGCCAGGCGCGGCCCTGATTCAACCCACACTTCATTGGCCTCGAGCGCTGCGAGCCGCGCGCACAGTGCTGCCAAGTCCACGCCGGCGCCGCTGGCAGCCGGGAGCCGCTCGACACTGACACCAGCCTCCCGCAATGCTGCACCCAATGTCACATCAGCGGACGAGGTGAACACCATCGACTGACCTGCGAGCCCATAAATGCGGGCGGACGGCGGCACGCGCAGGCGGCTGTCGAGCACGGCGCGGAGCGGCTGCCGGCTGGCGCCCTCGAGACGCACATTGAGCGATGGATCGTCCGCGAGCACCGTGCCAGAGCCCGTCAGGATCACGGAACTGCGCGCGCGATAGAGCTGCGCGTCGGCCCGCGCGGCCTCGCCCGTGATCCAGCGGCTCGCGCCGCCGGCAAGCGCCGTGCGTCCATCGAGGCTGGCCCCAAGCTTGAGGCGCAGCCACGGCCTGCCCCGTTCATGCCGGCTGAAGAAACCGACGTTCATGGCGCGCGCTTCGGCGGACAACAATCCGCCGGCAACATCGACGCCTGCTGCGCGCAGCTGCGCCGCGCCTGAGCGCATCTTCGGGTTCGGGTCATCCGCCGCATACACGACCCGCCGCACGCCGGCGGCAATCAGCGCCGCGGTGCACGGTGGCGTGCGCCCCTGCGCCGCGCAAGGCTCCAGCGAAACGTAAGCCGTGGCGCCGCGCGCGGCCTCGCCCGCCGACTGCAGCGCGCGCGCCTCCGCGTGCGGGCCGCCGGCGCGCTCGTGCCAGCCCTCGCCGACCACGTGCCCGTCGCGCACCAGCACGCTGCCCACGCGCGGATTGGGGTCAGTAGTGTGCAACCCGAGCGCCGCCAAGCCGAGCGCGTGGCGCATGTGCTGCTCGTCCGTCGCATGCCACGCTGGCGTCATTTTCCCTTGCCCGTCTCGTCCGTATCCCCCGGCAGCAGCGGCAACTGCGGGAGCTCCTCGCTGCGCTTCGGCGTGCGCCGACGCTGCTTGCGCAATCCGTCGATCGTGTCGCGGAAGGCCTCCACGTCCTGGAAGCTGCGGTACACCGAGGCATAGCGCACATAGGCCACTTCATCGAGGTGGCGCAGCTCCTCCATCACCAGCTCGCCCACCTGGCGCGACGGCACTTCGCGCTCACCGAGCACCCGCAGCTTGTGGCAGATGCGGGCCACGGCGTCCTCGATCGCCTCGCTTCCGACCGGACGCTTCTCGAGCGACTTGACCATGCCGGACTTGAGCTTGGCCTCATCGAAGGGCTCGCGGCTGCCGTCACTCTTGACAACTCGCGGCAGCAGCAGCTCGGCAGCCTCGAAAGTCGTGAAGCGCTCGCCACAGTCGAGGCACTCGCGCCGCCGGCGGATCTGCCGACCGTCGCCGGCCAGGCGCGAATCGGTCACGCGAGTGTCAGCGTGATTGCAGAACGGGCAATGCACGCGCGCGTCTGCTAGGGCCTGTTCACGCGCGGTAGACCGGGAACCGCCCGCACAGCTCGAGCACTCCGACGCGCACCCGCTGCACCACGGGCTCGGCGCCTTCCGCCTCGACCACGTCGACGATCCAGTCGGCGATGCTGCGCATCTCCGCCTCGCGGAAGCCGCGGGTCGTCGCTGCCGCGGTGCCGATGCGCAGGCCGCTGGATATTGACGGCGGCCGCGGGTCGTTGGGCACCGCGTTCTTGTTGACCGTGATGTTGGCGCGTCCCAGCGCCGCGTCGGCGTCCTTGCCGGTGAAGTTGCGCGGCCCGAGATCCACGAGGAACAGGTGATTGTCAGTGCCACCCGATACGATGTTCAGTCCCCGCTTCATCAGCGCTGCAGCCATCGCACGCGCGTTGGCGATCACCTGCACCTGGTAGCTCTTGAATTCCGGCTGCAACGCCTCGAGCAGCGCCACGGCCTTGGCGGCGATCACGTGCATCAGCGGGCCGCCCTGCGTGCCCGGGAACACCATCGAGTTGAGCTTCTTGGTGATAGCGTCGTTGGCGCGCGCCAGGATCAATCCGCCGCGCGGGCCGCGCAGCGTTTTGTGCGTGGTGGTCGTGACCACATCCGCGATCGGCACCGGGTTCGGGTATTGGCCCGCCGCCACGAGGCCGGCGACGTGCGCCATGTCGACGAACAGCAGCGCGCCGACGCTGTCGGCGATCGCGCGCAGGCGCGCAAAATCAAGGATGCGCGAATAGGCCGAGAAGCCGGCTACGAGCACCTTTGGCCGGTGCTCGCGCGCCAGCCGCTCGACCTGCGCGTAGTCGACCAGGCCGGTCTGCGCCTCAACGCCGTATTGCACGGCATTGAAGAACTTCCCGGAGAAATTCACCTTGGCGCCGTGCGTCAGGTGGCCGCCATGATCAAGGCTCATGCCGAGGATCGTGTCGCCCGGCGCCAGCAGCGCGAAATACACGGCTGCGTTGGCCTGCGACCCCGAATGCGGCTGCACGTTGGCATAGTCGGCGCCGAACAGCTTGCGTGCGCGGTCGATCGCGAGCTGCTCGGCGATGTCGACGTACTCGCAGCCGCCGTAATAGCGGCGCCCGGGATATCCTTCCGCATACTTGTTGGTGAGCACCGATCCTTGCGCGGCGAGCACCCGCGGGCTGGTGTAGTTCTCGGAGGCGATCAGCTCGATGTGATCTTCCTGGCGGCGGCGCTCGCCTTCGATGGCGGCGTGCAGCTCAGGATCGAATCCGGCGATGTCCATGCTGGCGGAATACATGCTCTTTGGGGCCTTGCAGGGTAAAAGGAGCGGAATTGTAACCGAGTCCGGGCGGCTCACTGTTCCAGGAGCGCCTCCAAGACACCCGTCCACGCCTGCGCGAGATTGACGCGGTCGTAACCGCCGCCGCCCAGGGCCAAAAGCCGCCCGTGGCCGAGGCGATCGGCGAGCGAACGCAGGTCGCGCGCCGCCTGCGCGTGGACGGCGGGCGTGAAGCGCATGTTGGTGAGCGGATCCCCGGCCACACTGTCGGCGCCACACTGCAGGATTACAAACTGCGGATCGTGGCGCGCAATGTGCTCGAGTACCAGCGGCCAGACCTGCCGGAACTGCGCATCGCCCGAACCCGCGGGCAGCGGCACGTTCAGCTTGGTGCCCGTGGCCGCGCCGCGCCCGACTTCGGATTCGCTGCCCGTGCCTGGATAGAGCGTTTCGCCGCTTTCATGGATGTCGGCAAAGATGACGCCTGGGTCCTCCTCGAAGGCGTAGTAAACGCCGTCGCCGTGATGGGCGTCGATGTCGATGTAGGCGATGCGCTTGAGTCCGTGGCGCCGGCGCAATGCCTCGATGACGATGCCACAGTCGTTGAACACGCAAAAGCCGGCCGCCTTGTCGCGTGCGGCGTGATGGAGCCCGGCGATCGGCGCAAAGGCCCGCCGCCGCTCGCCTGCCATGATCCATTCGGCTGCCGTCAGGCTCCCGCCCACGACGCAGGCGGCCACCTCGTAAACGCCGCGGAAGCTGGGCGTGTCGCCCGCGTCCAGGTAGCCACCGCCCTGCTCGGAGCTGCGCTGCACGAACTCGATGTAGGCCGGCGTGTGAAACAGCAGCAGGTCCTCAACGCTCGCCTGTGCCGGCTCGAGCAGGGTGACGCGCTCACCGAGCCTGCGCTGGTCGAACTCGCGCAGGAACGCGCCGTGCCGGTCTGGACCGAAGGGATGCCCGCCCGGAAAGCCGTAGCGCGCCTGCCGCTCGCTCATGGCCACTGCGGTCCGCGGATCCTGCTGAATCAAGGGGTCGCCCTCTAAACCTGCGGCGCAGCCTACCATAAGGGCATGCCCGCACCGCGCCGGGCTCCAAGCCGCGCCCCACGCCAGTTTGGCCCGCCGCCGCCGGTGGCATACGCCACGGGCCTCAAGGATAATGCGCGCCCTCCCGCGGCTGACCGGACCACCTGCAAGGACACATGGCGCAATACATCTACACGATGAACCGGGTCTCCAAGGTCGTGCCGCCCAAGCGCACGATACTCCGGGACATCAGCCTGTCTTTTTTTCCTGGCGCCAAGATCGGCGTGCTGGGTTTGAACGGTTCGGGCAAATCGACGCTGCTGCGGATCATGGCCGGCGTAGATACCAGCATCGACGGCGAGGCGCGCGCGCAATCTGGCATCAAGGTCGGATTCCTGACGCAGGAGCCCGGTCTCGATCCGGCCAAGGACGTGCGCGGCAACGTCATGGAGGGCGTCGGCGCCGTCTTCAACCAGCTGCAGCGTTTCAACGCGATCAGCGAAGCTTTCGCCGAGCCGATGGAAGACGAGCAGATGAACAAGCTCCTCGAGGAGCAGTCGAAGCTGCAGGATGCCATCGACGCCGCCGGCGGCTGGGAACTCGAGCGCAAGCTCGAGATCGCCGCGGACGCGCTGCGGCTCCCGCCCTGGGATGCGAAGATCGACCAGCTCTCGGGCGGCGAGAAGCGCCGCGTCGCGCTGTGCCGCCTGCTGCTGTCGCAGCCGGACATGCTGTTGCTCGACGAGCCCACCAACCACCTCGACGCCGAGTCGGTCGCCTGGCTGGAGCGCTACCTCGAAGAATATCCAAGCACCGTCATCGCGGTGACGCACGACCGCTACTTCCTCGACAACGTCGCCGAGTGGATTCTCGAGCTCGACCGCGGCCACGGCATCCCCTACGAAGGGAATTACTCGTCCTGGCTGGAGCAGAAGGGCCAGCGCCTGGCGCTCGAAGAGCGCGAGCAGGATGCGCTGCGCAAGACTCTGGCGCGTGAGCTTGAGTGGGTGCGCACCAATCCGAAGGCCCGCCAGGCGAAGAGCAAGGCGCGCCTGGCGCGCTACGAGGAGCTCGCTTCGAAGGAATTCCAGGAACGCAACGAGACCAACGAGATCTACATACCGCCGGGGCCCCGCCTTGGCGACGTCGTGATCGAGGTGAAGAATCTGAGCAAGGGGTACGGTGACAAGCTGCTGATCGACAAGCTGTCCTTCAACCTGCCGCCCGGCGGCATCGTCGGCATCATCGGCCCGAACGGTGCCGGCAAGACCACGCTGTTCCGCATGCTCACCGGCGCGGAGAAAGCCGACAGCGGCGAGATCCGCCTTGGCGACAGCGTCAAGCTGGCCTACGTCGACCAGTCGCGCCAGTCGCTCGATGACAAGAAGACCGTGTGGGCGGAGATTTCCGGCGGCCAGGACATCATCAAGGTCGACAACTACGAGACACCCTCGCGCGCCTACGTGGGACGCTTCAACTTCAAGGGCGCGCAGCAACAGCAGCTGATCGGCGAACTCTCCGGCGGCGAGCGCAATCGCGTGCACCTCGCCAAGGTGCTGCGAGGCGGTGGCAACGTGCTGCTGCTCGACGAGCCCACCAACGACCTGGACGTGGAGACGCTGCGGGCACTGGAAGACGCGCTGTTGAATTTCCCTGGCTGCGCGGTGGTGATCTCGCACGATCGCTGGTTCCTCGATCGCATCGCCACGCACATCCTCGCCTTCGAGGGGAATTCGGAAGTGATCTGGTTCGAAGGCAACTACCAGGACTACGTGCAGGACCTGCGCCGCCGCCGTGGCGATGACGCGGACCAGCCGCACCGGGTGAAGTACAAACGTCTGACGGGCTAGCGGCTGGGTCGCCGCGGGCTCGCCGCTGGCTCGCCGCTGGCTCGCCGCCTGAGATTCGACCTGAGCGAGATTATGTAACCCCGCGCGCCGTCAGGGATAATACCCAATGGCACGCGGCAATCCTTCGGCTACACTGAAGTCCACCGCGACGGCTGTCCAGGGGATTGTCCAGACCGCGCGGGGTCAATATAAGGCGCATATGTCGACGCACATCGATGCCGGCGGCCGGCTGCATCATGAACAGGAAGCCAACCTGGCTTTGACCTGTCCGCATTGCCAGGTGCTCTCGCACATCACACCGATCGCGGTGCCCGGTTTTGATGAGCTGGTCTCGCATCGCCCCAAGCATGTGGGGGTGGTCTACCGCTGCGATTCCTGCAACGCGCCGATCTTTCTGCGCTTCCCGGTGAAGATGTTCGGCAACAACCGCGTCGAACTCGGCGCGCAGTTCAGCGAGGTGGAGCGGCCGCGCGAGAAATTCAGTTTCACGTACCTGCCCGAAGACGTCGAAGTGCTGTTCCGCGAAGCCCTCGCCTGCTATTCCAGCGCCAGCTACAACGCCTTCGCCAGCATGTGCCGCCGCGCGATGCAGGCCGCCTTCGTCGATCTCGGGGAAGCCGGCAAGCTGCGCGTGTTCGATCAGCTCAACGACGTGCGCGCGATGGCGGATCTCGACAGCCCCACCTTCATTGACATCAAGCGCGTGATTTTCGGGAGCGACAACGACCCGCACCCGAGCCTGCCCGTGCTCGACGACCAGCTGGCCGGCGTATTGCTCGAGGTCACCAAGGACCTGCTCTACCAGGTCTACGTGCGCAAGGGCCGCCTGCAGCAGGCGATGCTGATGCGGCGTTTCTTCGCCGACGAATCGATCCGCAACCTCGCCTCGCCGAAGAGCACGCAGTCAGGCTGAGGCGCGGCTCCGCTCTGGGCAGGCTCTGCGCCCTGGGGCGCTGATTCAACTCTTCAGCCGATTCGCCAGCTGGGCGCGCAGCGCCGCCGCCTCGGCCGGTGGCACATCGCCGAGGATTCCACGCCGCTCGGGCGGAATATGCGCCGTAACGTCTTCGCGTGGCCCAAACACATAATGATCGAACAGCGACCGCCACGCCGCTCGCGTGCCCGACGGGAGCCGCCTCAGGTTGAGGATGGCGTGCTGCAGGCTATCAAACCCCGACAGTTCGCCTGCGGGCGCGCCACCCTGCGCATGCCACCAGTAGTTCACCAGCGCATTGAAGCGCTCCAGCGATTCGACGTGATGCCACCACAGCGGCGGAATGTAGATCGCATCTCCCGGACCGAGCTCGGCGGTCAGCGCCGCGGCCAACGCGGTCCGGAATCGCGGAAAGCGCTCGTAGTCCGGTGCGTGCAGGCGCACCAGGCTCATCGGTGCGCCCGTGGGCGCGAAATCCAGCGGGCCGATGTAGAGATTCACGATCTGCTCGGGCGGGAACAGCGTGAAGCGCCGCCGGCCGGCAATCACGCAACCGATGTTGTTCCATTCATCGAGGTGTGTTGGCGTGGTGATGGCGTTGCCCAGCCAGATGCGCGGCAGTATGTCCGCCGCCAACAGCGGCAGGTGGTTCTCATCCGTGAACCCGGGCAGGCAATCGCGCAGCAGCGCGCTCTGCGCGGCCACCGCCGGCGGATCCTTGAATGTTTCGTAGCGCAGCACCTGCTCGGCGACGGTGGCCAACGGCAGCCGATTGCGCACGAAGTTGAAGCCGCTCATGGCCGAGTCGTAGAACACGCGTCCGCCGACCTCGGGCGGTGTCATGATCGCATCGACAGGGCTGCCGCCCTGGAAGCGGCGCAGGTAGGTCACCAGGCTCGCCGCGGATTTCGCTCCGGCGCGCACGGCCGGCCAGTCGCTGACAAAGCCACGCAGCACGGCAGGCTGCTCGGAGGCGATGACTTCCTCGCGCACCGCGGCGGCGTCGCGGCCTGCGTATTCCCGCATGGGCGCCACGGCAACCTGAGCGCTCACCAGAAATAGATCTGCAGCGCGTCGCCGCTGCGTCGCCGCGGTATGTCGGCGAGCACTTCGCGGTGATCGCGATAGTTGGCGGCGCTGCGTTCGAGCAGGTCATCGATTTCCGTCATGCTGTAGCGTGCCTCGGCTGCGAGTGGCGGCCGCAGGGTAGCGGCGTCGGGGAAGATGCCCATGCCCGCCATGATGGAGTACCAGGAAAATACAGGATAGCCTTTGCCTATCTGCTGCTCACGTACCCCTGGCGCGATGCTCTTGCCGTCCATCCACAGCGAGTAGAGTTTTTTGAGCGAGTCGGAGATGTCGCGGTTCGCGGCGTTGTCACGCCAGTAATCAGTGTCAGTGCGGGTATTGGTCTTGTAGTGGGTCACGATGTAGTCACGCGTGCCTTCAAAATGTTCGTTGACCTGCTGGTTGAATCGTTCGCGTGCCGGCTCGCCCAGCTCGCCGCGATCCAGGCATGCCGTGAACGCCGCAGCCGTCTGCTGCACGAACAGCAGTGCCGTGGCCTCGAGCGGTTCGATGAATCCTTGTGACAGGCCAATGGCCACGCAATTTGCGTTCCAGTGACGTGTTACGCGACCACTCTTCATTTTCAGGTGCCGAGCTGGCACGTCGGCGTCCAGCAACCCCAGCCGCTCGCGCAACTCGAACTCTGCCTGCTCGGCCGAGCAGTAACGGCTGCTGTACACGTAGCCGTTGCCGTAGCGGCTGGTCAGCGGAATCTTCCAGGCCCAACCGTGCCGGAGCGCGGTGGAGACCGTTTCCGATGGGATAGCCGCGCCGATCGGTGTCGGCATGGCCACCGCCGCATCATTGTAGAGATTGCCGGAAAAGCTGACGTAGGGCGTGTGCAGCGCCTGTTCGATCAGCAGACCGGCAAACCCGCTGCAGTCCACGTAGATGTCCGCCGCAATGGACTCGCCCTCGCGGATGTGCACCGCCGTGATGTTGCCGCGCTCGTCCACGCTGGCGTGCGTAACGTGGCGCTGCTCGTGGCGCACGCCGAGCGCCACCGCCTGTTGCTGCAGGAACTGGCCCAGCAGTGCCGCGTCGAAGTGGTAGCCGTGCCAGATGTCGAAGGGGAAGTTTTCCGCCGGCTTCGGCGCCCGCTGCTGCTTCGCCAGGCGCGCCGCGATGAAGTAGCGGTCCGGCCGCGCTTCGAGATCGACACCCCTGACGCGGGTTTCCACGTTGTGGATGAACTGCGTCATCGTCAGGTTGTCGAGCATCGAGGCGAACGGATGAAAGTAGCTCTCGAAGCCAGGCTTGGTCGACCAGCCATCGAAAGTGATGCCGCACTTGTAGGTGGCATGGCAGGCCGGCATCCACTCGGTCTCCTCGATCCCCAACCCGTCGAAGAAGCCGCGCAGCCAGGGCGTGGATCCTTCGCCCACGCCGATGATGCCCACGGAGGGGGATTCAAGCAGCGTTATCTCGACGCCGCGTCGCAGCAGCGAGCGCGCCAGCGTCAGGGCTGTCATCCAGCCAGCGGTCCCGCCGCCCACGATAACGATGCGGCGGAACGGCAGTGGGCCTTGGGATGCCTGGCGGGCATCCGCAGCGGGAGGTCGGTAGCTGTAATTGAAGAGCGTCGCGGTCACAGGCCTAGCATGCACCCATCCGCTGGCACGCTCCACTGGCCCGCGGCAGGTGGACGCACCAGCCACGGGGCCGGTGCGTCCACACGCTGCTACATCTTGAAGCGGACGGTGAAGTAGTACTGCTGGCCGTTGCGGTAGAAAGCGCGCGGCTGGTCAGTATTGGCTGCGTAGTACTTGAGCATCGGGTTGTTCAGGTTCTGTCCGTCGAGCGTGAACGACAGCTTGTCGTTGAGGGTGTAGGCGAACGATGCAGCCAGCCCGCCGATGGCATCCTGTGAGAATGCCGTGTTGCGATCCAGGCCGCTGAAGAACGCCGAACGGTAGGTGTAGGTCAGGCGCGCACTGAAGTGCGTGTTCTCGAAGTAACCGCTGACGTTGTAAGTGCTCTTCGAGGTGCCCACGAGACGGTCGTCGCCGTTGCTCACGAGCGAAGTCTGCTTGCCGTCGGCGTAGGTGTAGTTTGCCGCCACGCCGAAGTTGTCGGTCAGCGCCTGCTGGTAGGCCAGCTCAAGGCCCTGTACGCGCCCCTGCGCGTTGACCGGCACGGTCAGGAGGTAAGGCACCTGCGCACCATTCGGATGCAGCACGTCGAAGGTCAGGTAGCTTTTGGTTTCCGAACCGAAGCCCACGTAGTTCTGCAGATCCATGTAGAACAGGCCGGCTGACAGCAGCGAGCGCTTGGCGAAATACCACTCCAGGCCCGCGTCCACGTTGTTCGACAGGATCGGCTTGAGATCCGGATTGCCGCCCGAACCCGTGCCCGTGCCGCCCAATACGCCAGGTGGCGACAGGTCGGTGAATCCGGCCAGCGCCGAATAGTCGGCGCGCGTCATGGTCTGGGCCACGGCGAACCGCGCCACCAGGTCTGGCCGTACATCCAGCTTGAAGTTGGCGCTGCTCAGCACGTTGGTGTAGCTGTGATCAACCGGAATGCCGATGAAGGGTCCGAACGCGGAGGTCGTGATCGCGCCCGGTGTGGTGGCGCTCACCTGCGTGTAGGTCACCGCATGCTCGTCCGTACGGACGAGGCGCACACCCACGTTGGCTGCCCACTTCGAGCCCTTGAAGTCGAGCTGCGCGTAGGCCGCTGTGTTCTTTTCCTTCACGTCAAAGAGGAACTGGTAGTACTCGCGCGCCACGGGGTCACGCTGCGCCATGCCCGGGCCGTTGTAGGTGGCCAGCTGCTCCGGGGACCAGTACCAGATGCCAGTGGGGATCGAGCCGCCGAAAGTATTGAAGTTAGACGGGTAGTTGGTCCAGGTCGACGGATAGTTCGAGGTGTCGGTACCACCGTTGCCCGGCGGCCCGCTCCAGGTCGGACCCTGCGCGATGGCGTGATCGGAAGACCGCTCGTGCGTCTGGTAGCGGAGACCGAACTTGAAGTCGGTCCAGGAATCCTCGCTGACCTTGAAATCGCCGTCGATTTTGGCCCAGGTCTCCTTGTCCTTGACGTCGATGTTCTGGGCGCCAAAGATCCAACCGAACGGCAGCGTAGCCTTGTCGAGCGCTGTCGCCGTGGAAGGAAAGGGCTGCGTATTGTTGGTGGCGCCGAAGTTGAAGTCCGGCCCCGAACCCACGCCGTTCAGGCTGTAGCCGGCGCCGTTGCCGGTGCCGGGGAGCGTCTCTGACACGTTCTGTGTCGGTGTCTTGCCATCACCCTTCGAGGTGCCGAGCTGCCCGAGGAAGCTCAGCGCGTCGCTGCTGCGCCAATTGACATCCAGGTTGATGAAATTCGAGCTCGCACTCTCGTCGGGACGGGAAATCTGGTCGTAGACGCCGTAGAACGTGCCGGCGACCGGCGAGAAGTTCGCCTTGGTCAGCGTACCGTTGGTCACCACATACCCCGGGTCAGGACCCTGGCCGGCGCCCTTGGCCACGAAGTGCGTGAGCCACATCAGGTAATTGCGGTTGTAGTTCGATGCATCGAGTTTCGAGGAGAAGCCCGAAAGGTCGATCGTCACGTCATCGCTGGGCTTGAATTCGACGTCGACGAGCCCGCCCTTGCGCTCGCGCTTCTGCTCGAACAGCGCCGCGCCGATGAGCGCCGGGTAGTACACGCCGGCGAGGTCGGGATGCGCCGTCGCCACCGCGCTGCCGGCGGCGAACTGTTCGTAGCCCAGCAGTTCCACGCCGTCGCGCCGCAGGTGCCGCGATTCCCAGAACCCCTGCACCAGCACGCCGAAATTGCCGGTGTCGTTTTTCCAATTGAACAGCGCACTGTACTGGCCATCGGTCTTCGAAGGCAGATTCGCGCTCACCACGCCGGCGGAGCCCTGCAAGGTCAGCGGATTCTTGAAGTCGAGCGGCTTGCGCGTGACGATGTCGATCGAACCGGCGACGCCGCCCTCGACCAGCGAGGCCTGCGAACTCTTGTGCACGACCACGGAGCTCACGAGCTCGGACGGCAGCAGCGTGTAGCTGACGCTGCGCCCGACCTGCTGCACCTGGTTCAGCACGAACCAGTCGCCAGCCGCAACGCCATGTCCGTTGATCAGCGTCTGCGTGAGGCTAGGATTGGTGCCGCGCATGCTGACGCGGTCATTTTCGTCGAAGCCGCCTTCATTGGCGCTGGCCGAACTGGTGGTGACGCCCGACACGCGCGTGAGCGAGTCGGCAACGTTCTTGTCGGGCATCTTGCCGATGTCTTCGGCAGTGACTACCTCCACCACCTCGTTCGCGGCGCGCTTCGCGGCCAGCGATTCCTGCAACGAATGGCGAATACCAGTCACTACCACTTCCTCGAGGCCGCTCGATTGCGCAGCCGGCGTGGTCTGCGCGAAAACGAGCGCCGGGGGCGCCAGCATCGCGAGCCCGAGGGCTGATTTGACCGCAAAAGTGATCCGATTCATTGCCATGACTCCTCAAGCTGTCCTGTACGTCAATCCCATTGCTGTTCCGCGAAAAGCTGCGGTTAGCCAATTTATGACCGGTGCAGTTGACGCGTTCCCCCGTCCAACACCAGTTAAGGGCCAATATAATACCACTAATTTGAAAGGTCAAGCGCCGCGCGCAGCCCGCCTCGGCCGCGGGAACACCGGGGCACCTGCCCTGTTGCGGTCCGCGTGTGGCTGCTCAGCGGGGGGCGGCGGGGGCGCGCAGGCCGTCCGCCACGGACGAGGCCTGCGCACCCAACAGCAGATGGAGGGTGCCGGTGGTTGTCATGACCACACCACGAGTGATCAGGGCATCCAGCGATTCGTGGTCGAGCAAATCCGCTCGCGCCACGGTCAGCAGCACTCTGCCCGCCGCGCTTGCGACTGAAGTGATGTTGTCCGCCCCACCAAGCGCATTGAGCAGCGCGCGCAGGTCGACGGACGTCGACTCTTCGACTGCGTCGCCTGACTGGCCTGCTTGAGCATCGGTATCAGCATCGGCAGTGGCAGTGGCCGCGGCAGCCCGCGCCCCCTCGCCACGCAGGTAGGCCCTGATCTCACCCGCCACCTGGTCGGCGATGGGCCCCAACACGACCTGCACGGCGGTTGGCGCCGGGCGCACCACGCCCATGGCGCCGAGCCGCGCGAGCGCGGCGGCGTCGACACGCGCTCCGTCCACCACACTCAGGCGCAGGCGCGTTGTGCACGCATCGACTGACCTGAGGTTGGCGGCACCACCGAGTGCTTCCACCAAGCCAGCGGCGCGGCTGCCGCGCGCTGCAGGCGCACGCGCGTAGGCGTGCTCACCCGCGGCGGGCGCAAGTTCCCGGCCGGGTGTCGCAAGGTTGAAGCGCGCGATGGCAAATCGGAACAGCCAGAAGTACAACAGAAAGTAAGCGGCACCGATTGGCAACAGCCACAGCGGTCGGGTGGCGAGGTGAAAATTCAGCACGTAGTCAAACAGGCCCGCCGAAAAGCCAAAACCCAAATGCACGCCCAGCACATGCATGATCACCATGGCGAGACCCGTGAGCACGGCGTGCACCGCGAACAGGAGCGGCGCGAGAAACATGAACGTGAACTCAACCGGCTCAGTGACTCCGGTGAGGAAGGAGGTGAGTGTTATTGACAACAGCAACCCGCCCACTACCCGCCGCCGCTCGGGTCTCGCAGCCCGGTACATCGCCAGGCAGGCGCCTGGCAGGCCGAACATGATGACCGGGAAGAAACCGCTCATGAATGCGCCGGCCGTCGGATCACCGGCCTGGAAGCGATGGATATCACCGGTGATGCCGTGGTAGTCGCCCAGCACAAACCATACGACGCTGTTCAGAATGTGGTGCAGTCCGGTGACGATCAACAGTCGGTTCAGCACGCCATAGGCAAATAGCCCCCAGGAACCAGCCCCGACGACGGCGAGGCTCAGGCCGTCCATGCCGCGCGCGAGCAGCGGCCAGGCCAGGCCAAAGGCGAGCGCGACTACGATTCCGAAGCAGCCGGTGACGATCGGCACGAAGCGCCGGCCGCCGAAGAAGGCCAGGTAATCAGGCAGTTTGATCTCGCTGTAGCGGTTGTAGGCGAAGCCCGCGATCAAGCCCGACAATATTCCAACCGGCATGCTGAGTTTCGAGAGCTGTTGTGCGCGCCAGGCTGCAGCGGCCGCGTCGGCCGCCGCACCGGCGAGTCCTGCGGTAACAGAGCCTGGAATCGCCAGCAGAGATCCAGCGCCGTGCGTGGCGACCAGGAATCCGACCAGGCCCGCGAGTCCAGCCGCGCCGTGATTCTCGCGTGCAAAGCCGACCGCGACACCCACCGCGAACACGAGGCCGAGATTGGAGAAGATGGCGTCGCCGGCCGCAGCCAGCACGGGAATATTCAGCAGGTCTGGTTGCCCGAGCCGCAGCAGCATGCTCGCCACCGGCAGCACGGCAATCGGCAGCATCAGCGCCCGTCCCAGGCGTTGCAGTCCTTCGACGGTTCTAGGCATTGCGCACACTCCATTCACGAACCAGCGCTCGCACCGCTGCGGCCGCTTCGAGCTCGAGGGCCTCGCGGGCGAGCGCCACGCAGTCCGCGAGCCTCAGGCCGCGCGCCAGGCTCTTGATGCGCGGAATCTGCGCCGGCACCGCCGAGAGCTCGCGCACACCGAGACCGAGCAGCAGCGGTACGGCGGCTGGGTCGGAGGCCAACCCTCCGCACACGCCCACTTCGATGCCGCGTGCGTTGCCGGCCGCCGCCGCACGCTGGATGAGCCGCAGCACGGCGGGGTGCAGCGCGTCGAGATGTGGCGCCAGCGTCGGATGCAGGCGGTCCATAGCGAGCGTGTACTGCGAAAGATCATTGCTGCCGATCGACACGAAGTCGATGTGCGCGCACAGCTGGTCGGCCAGCAGCGCGGATGCGGGCGTCTCGATCATGATGCCGAGTTCCGGCGCCGGTACCTTGAGCTCGGTGGCCAAGGCGACGAGTTGTTCGCGCACCGCACGCACCTCCGCCAGCTCCGTCACCATCGGCAGTAGCACGCGGCATTGGCGCGCCGGCGTGACCCGCAGGATCGCGCGCAACTGCGTGGTCAGGAGTTCGGGGCGCGCCTGGCTCGTGCGCAGGCCGCGCAGTCCCAGCGCCGGGTTTTCCTCGCGCGGCGTAGGCAGGTAGGCGATGGGCTTGTCGCCGCCGGCATCAAGCGTGCGGATGGTCAGCGTGCGGCCCGCCAGCGCCGTGGCGATGGCCTGGTATTCGGCGAGCTGCTCGTCCTCGCCCGGAGCCTCGAGGCGATCGAGGAACAGGAACTCCGTGCGCAACAGTCCGCAGCCTTCGGCTCCCGCCTCAACGGCGGGCGCAGCCTCTGCCGCCGTGCCGAGATTGCAGTAGACGTGAATGCGGGTGCCGTCGCGCATGTGTGCGCTTTGTTGCGCCACCGCTTCGTCCTGCTCACGTTCAAGCTTGCGCCGCGTGATCAGTGTGCGCGTAGCATCGAGCTCGGCAGCGGGCGGATCCACCAGCAAGTGACCTGCCTCAGCGTCGAGCACCAGCGGAGTTCCCGCGTTGATTGCCAGTACCGAGCGGCCAGCCGCCACCAGCATTGGCAATCCCATGGATGCGGCGAGGATGGCCACGTGTGAGGTCGCGCCGCCCTCTGCCATGCACAGTCCGGCCAGCCGGCTCGCATCCAGCGTCAACAGCTGCGAGGGCAACAGCTCCGCCGCCAGCACGATGGCCTGCTCGGGCAGGGCGCCGGACGAATTGGGGGATGCGCCGCCCAGCACCCGCAGCACCTGGCGTTCGATGTCGAGCAGGTCAGCGCGCCGCTCCGCCATGCGCGCATCATCGAGTGCCGCGAGCGCCGCGGCCGCGCTGCGCAGCGTGGATCGCCAGGCCGCGCCGGCGCTGGCGCCGCGCGCGATCTGCGCCGTGGCCTGCTGCCGCAAGGTGGGATCCGCCAGCAACGCGAGATGCGCGTCGAGCACGCCGCGCTGTGCGCTTTGGCTTGCGGCGGCAAGTCCGCGCAGGAACTCACTGACCGCATCGATTGCCGCCACCAGCCGGCCGCGCTCCGCATCGGCATCACCCAACGGCGCGCTGACGGGCGGATCGACGTCTTGAAGTGGCGCGGCGCGGCCCACGGCCAGGCCGCGCGCAGCGACTACGGCGCCGAGGCGTGTACCGGCGAGCGGGGGCGATGGTGGTGCTTGCGCCACCTCCACCTGGGGTTGTGTGTGCGCGCGCGGCGCGTCAGCAACGCGATTGAGCAATCCGGCGAGTGCAGTCAGGGCGGCATCCGCATCAGGCCCGCTGATGATTGCGGTGATGATCTCGCCGCGCTCCACGCCGAGTGCCATCATGGCCACGGTACTTCTGGCGTTGGCTTCCCTGCCGCGCGCGCGCAGCATGACCTGCGCATCGACAGCGCCCAACGCGGCGGCAACACGCGCCGCGGGCCGTGCATGCAGGCCGTGATCGAATGGAACGCGAAAGGCGACGCTCAGCTGCACGCCCGGCGGCGCCGCCATGCCAGCGGCATCCACGGCCGGCGGCGCGATGGCAAACAGGAATTCGCCGACTGCGACGCGCCGCCCGCTCTGGCGCTGCACGACGAGACCTGGCCGCGCGCCGGCGAGCAGCACGGGCGTAATGGCGCTGGGCGCGCGCCGCACAATTGCATCGAGGTCGAAATCGAGCAGGGGCTGGCCGGCGCGCACGGCTTCACCGTCGCGCACGCGCAGCGTGAACCCGGCGCCGCCGAGCTGCACGGTATCGATACCCACGTGCAACAACACGTCGCCAGCCCGGCTGCGCACGGTCAGCGCGTGCCGGGCAGCCCCCATCAGCACGACGACCCCGTCGCAGGGCGCATGCAGGGTGTTGCCCGTCGGGTCGATGGCCACGCCGTCGCCAGCCATGGCGCCGGCAAAAACCGGGTCAGGAACTTCCGCGAGCGACAGCACCCAACCAGCCAGCGGTGCAACCAACCGCAGCAGCGAATCGATGTGATCCGGCTGACTCATAGTCTGATGTAGATGTGGCGGCGATCCAGCGCCCAGGCCACGCACCCGCAACCGAGCATGACGGCCAGCGCATAGAGCAGCGCTCCGTTCTGGGCACCGGCCCAGGGACGCAAGGCCGTTTCATAGAGCCAACTGGCCGAATCGCGATTACCGATACGGACCTGCCCCAGGATGGTTTCGCCCACTTCGCTCAATAAATAGATGAACAGGGTGTTGCGTCCGAAGATTTCAAAGAACGGCGTCCACGCGCGCACGCCGCGCTGCTCGATGACCCAGGTCAGCGCCCCCAATGCGACCAGGTCAATGCCAGTGGTGCAAAGCGCATACGAACTGGTCCACAACCGTTTGTTGATGGGCAGTACGGTATTCCATGCCAACGCGACGGCGATCGCGACGGCGCCCGCCACGAGCAGGCGCGCTGTGGCCGGATCCAGGCCGCGCGGCGCGCGCAGGAATTGCCCGGTCAGGTAACCCGCCAACACGTTGAACAATGCCGGCAAGGTACTGAGTATTCCCTCGGGGTCGAAAGTGAAGCCGTCTTCGCGGTAGAGGTGATCCGGGCCCAGCAGCCGCAGATCGAGCTTCAGCACGGCGTTGCCAGCGCGCGTGTAGTCGCCAAAGCTCCACAACACCCACCAATAGGCGAGCAGCGCCCCGATGCCGACAAACAACGCCGCGCGCCGGCCGCCATAGTGAACGACCAGGGCCGCAATGCCGTAGCACAGCGCAATCCGCTGCAGCACGCCGGGAATGCGCGTGTGGGACAGCGGCGTCCAGGCGAAGTGGCCCGCAGCGTCGGTGGCGAAGAACGGAAACCAGTCAACCAGGTAGCCGCACAGGAAAATCAGCACGGTGCGGCGCGCGATCTTGCCCAACACAGCGGCCTCGCCGAGGCTTTCATATTTGCCGATGGAATAGCTGAGCGCCACGCCGACTACGAACAGGAAGGTCGGGAATACCACGTCGGTTGGCGTGAGGCCATTCCACGGCGCGTGCAGCAATGGTCCATACGACACCTTTTCTATCGAATTGTTGACGACGATCATCAGCGCCAGCGTCAGGCCGCGCAGCACATCGACGGGGAGCGAGCGGTTCTCGGACGCCACTGCGGTTCCTCTAACTGGCGGGTGTAAGGCCGGCATCGAGCTGCGCCGACCTGCCCGCGCGTCCATTGTGATCGAAGGCTGCGACCCGCACCGCACCCGCTGCGGCAATCGGTCCGCTGACGATCGGACTTTGCCTCGTGGGCACCGAGCCATCGACTGTATAGTGCAACTCCAGCCCCGGAATCTGCTCGTTGACGAGCACGTGCCCGCCAACGCGCTTCAGCCCTGGCGGCGGTAGGCGGTAGTGCAGGTCCGGCATTTCGGCATCGAGCCGCGGCAGTACTTCCAGCCCGAGCTTACTGACGAAGGCCGACCAGGCCAGCGCGTACAACCGCGCAGCTTGCGCAGGGTCCGACTGTGATGTCCATTCCGGATCGGGCGCCCAGGCGCGCTCTGCGGCCGCCACCAGCCGCGGCATAAGCATGTAATCGAGGCGCGATCCGTCATTCAGTGTTTCGCTGAACAATGGCGCTTCGATGCCGAGGACGTGTCGTTTGCCCGCGTCGCTCAGGCGTTCCATGCCCGCAAGCCGCACCGGACTGTCCGGCGCCACGCGGTTGTCATCGTATGGGATGTAGTCGAACACCGTATCGAGATCCACGTATGCGGCCCAGGTTTGCCCGGCTTCGTCTGCGCTTGGGTACGGCGCCATGTCGAGGTATAACCGGGTCGCTGGCGCCAGCACCGTGTCGTAGCCGGCGTTGGCGAGGCGGTAGGCCAGATCTTCCGAACCCTCGATGTTGCGCCACACGTAGAGCGTGAAGCCATGGCCCAGGAAGTGCTGATTCGGCAGCACCTGCTCGCGGCCCGCCAGCTGCTGCCGCACCGTCCCGAGTTCTTCCCAACCGGATGCGCGCAGTCCCTGGCTGCGCAGCAGCCGCGCCACTTTGCCGTAGAAATAATCCCAGACGTCGGCGCGGCTACCCAGATGCTCGCGTTGCTTCAACTCTGCGCAGGCGGGCGAGCGCTCCCACGCACCGCCCGGCAGTTCATCGCCACCGACGTGCAGCGCGTGCAGCGGGACGCCGGCCGCGCGGTGCATCGCCGCCACTTCGGCAACCACGTGCGCGATAAACGCGTACGTGGACGGAAGTGCCGGATTCATCACGTTGTCGTGGTAGCGCTGCGCGGACTGATATTCCGAATGATCGGCGCGATCGTTGAGCAGGTATTGGTCGGCATCGGCACGGCCCTGTGCGGCCAGGCGGCGCGCGCGCTCGGCCATCGCGACCACGGCGGACCGCGCGTGGCCGGGCATTTCGATCTCGGGAATTACATTGATGTGCCGCGCGGCCGCGTAACGCAGGATCGCGATGTAGTCGGCGCGGCTGTAGTAGCCACTGCCAAAGGGACTGTCGACATCGGGGCCCGAGCCATAGGCGGGCGGCAAGCGGTCCACCACTGCGCCGACATGCCCGCGTCGCGCGCCAATTGCGGTCAACTCCGGCAGGCCGGGAATCTCAATTCGCCAGCCTTCGTCGTCAGTGAGATGAAAGTGGAATACGTTGAGCTTGAAACGCACCATCAGATCGAGCACGTGCAGCACGGCCGCCTTGGACTGGAAATTGCGTGCCACATCCAGCATCACGCCCCGGTAGGCAAAGCGCGGCGCGTCCTCGATCCGCAGCGCAGGCAAGAGCACGGGTTGCGCGACGCCTGGCGCAATCGGGAGCAGCTGGTGCAGCGATTCCAGGCCGCGCGCAACGCCCGCGGCGGAATTGCCGCGCACGGTGACGCCGCGCCGCGGATCCACCCTGAGTTCGTAGGCTTCTGGAGAAGTCTGGCTGGGCAGTCGGACCACCGTCAGCCGCAGGCTTGCGATAGCGCCTGCCTGGCCGCGCGCATGTGCAGCGCCTGCTGCAAAGTGCGGTGCGAGCATCGCTCGCGCCGTGGCGGCCTCCGCTCGCAAGCTTGCAGGCGCAATGACGGCCGGCATTGAAGTCCAATGCAGGTAGCCCTCGCCGCGCTGGTAGCGCTGCGGTGTGGGCAACACGGGCGGCAGGGCGTCCGCCGGCACGGCCGTGATCAACGCATTTCGCTCGTAGGTCTGCTCCGGCGTTCTCGCTCCTGGATCGGCTGTTAGCGGAGCCACCGTGTAGTCGCTCACTGCCACCGCTGAACCGGGCGCATTGTCGAGCGCAAAGTAAGGCCCGATCGGCGCCTGCGCGGGATTGTGCGCGGCGCCCGACATGACAAAGGGCACGGTGACGTTTTGTCCCGACGCCAATCCGGAAAAACCTGCATGCGGGCGCATGCGATAGAAGGTGCCAGCAAGCTGATCGAATGTGAATCCGCCGGCGACGGCGCCCGTCTCCACGCCCTCCTCGCAATCGAAGTACAGGGCCCACCCCTGTGCCGGCAGCGCCTGCGCGCCGGTATTCGTGAGGATGAATTGAGCCGCCGCGCCGCCCTCGGGCACAGCCGCTTGGGTACTGCCCTGGACGGGCTCCCAACGCAGGCCAACAGGGGAATCGTGCGCCGTGGCGCGCGCAGCCAGGTTCCACAGCAGCACGGTGGCCAGCAGCAACGCCGCGGAGTTCCGGATATTCATTCCCGATTCCACCTTACAGACCGCACAAAGCCAAGATAATACCAATACCCTGTTGCCGCAACGAAGCGCAGGCACCACGACCTGCTGCCCGCAATGATCTCGCTACATGCCCACAGCATTTACGCACCTCGCCGGATTATACGGGCTTGTAACTGGTATCTTTTTGGTATTAAATGGGCACCTTCGACACAGAATCCGGGGCATCGGCCGATGACTTCGCTAGCCAAGACCGTAGGCCCGCTCGACGAACGCGGCAGCCTCCCCTTATACCTGCAGCTGCAGCGCGCGCTCAAGACCGCGATTGACAATCGCGTGCTCTCGCCTGATGACGCACTGCCGGCCGAGCGTGACCTGGCGACCGATTTCAAGGTCTCGCGTATCACCGTGCGCAAGGCGCTCGACGGCCTGGTCGCCGACGGCCTGCTGATACGGCGCCAGGGATCGGGCAATTTCGTCTCCGCGCGCGTTGAAAAGAATTTCGCGATGTTGACCTCCTTCTCGGAGGACATGCGCGCCCGCGGCCGCACGCCGCGCAGCGTCTGGCTGAAGAAATCCTCCGGCACCGTGACGCCCGAGGAAGCGCTGGCGCTGCGCCTGAGCCCCGGCACGCCCGTCTACCGCTTTCATCGCCTGCGCTATGCCGACGACGCCCCCATGGCGATCGAGTTTGCAACCGTGGTCGCGGCGGCACTCCCCTCGCTCGAGGCGGTGCATGACTCACTCTACGAAGCGCTCGAGCGCAACAATCAGCGTCCGGTGCGCGCCCTGCAACGCCTGCGCGCCGTGCTGCTGAACGCGGAGCAGGCCGAGCTGCTCAAGTCCGCAGAAGGCGCGGCCGGGCTGCTGGTCGAACGCCTGGGGTCGCTCCGCGATGGCCGTGCGATCGAGTTCTCGCAGTCGTACTACCGCGGCGACGTGTACGATTTCGTGGCCGAGCTGAGCGCCTGAACGTGAGCCTGATGGAGGCCGAGGCCGCCGAGATTCCGACCGTGGTGGCCCGCCAGCTGCGTGAAAACGCGCCGCTGATGGCCGCCATCGGCGCGCGGCTGCGCGCGCACCCGCCGCGGGCCGTGGTCACCTGTGCGCGCGGCAGTTCAGACCACGCCGCCACCTACGCGAAATACCTCATCGAGACTCGCACCCGGGTCCTGACGGCATCGGCCGCGCCCGCGGTCAGCTCCATCTATGGCGCAGAACTCAATCTGCGTGACTGCCTGTTCATCGCCATTTCTCAGTCGGGACAGAGCCCGGACCTGCTGGCCACCATGGCGGCGGCACGCCGGAGCGGCGCCACGGTGATCGCGCTGTGCAATGACGCGCACGCGCCGCTGAGCGCGGCGGCCGACTACGCCATTCCCATGCTGGCCGGCGTCGAACGCAGTGTCGCGGCGACCAAATCCTACCTGGCCTCGCTCACTGCGATCGCGCACCTGACCGCCGAATGGACCGGAGACGCCAATCTGCACTCAGACCTGCAGGCCTTGCCCGCAGCGCTCGCAGCGGCCTGGCAGCTGGACTGGAGCGCCGCCCTGCCGCGGCTGGCCGGCGCCGCTCACCTCTACGTGATCGGCCGCGGCCTAGGCCTCAGCGTCGCCCAGGAGACGGCGCTCAAGTGCAAGGAAACCTGTGCACTGCATGCCGAGGCCTACAGCGGAGCGGAGGTGCGGCACGGCCCGCTGGCGCTGCTCGGCCCGGGATTTCCGGCGCTCATACTGGCCCAGGACGACGCGACCCGTCCGGGCCTCACTGTGCTTGCCTCAGAGCTGGCCGCCCGCAAGGTCGAGGTGCTGCTGGCCGGTGCGAGCGCCGCGCGCGCGATCGAACTGCCGACCCTGCCTGTGCCCGCCGCGCTGGCGCCGATCACGCTGGCAACGAGCGCGTACCGTCTGCTCGCCTCGCTCGCGCGACTGCGTGGCCTGGATCCCGACCGCCCGCCGCACCTGCGCAAGGTGACCGAGACCGTATGAAATCCGCGGCGTTCGTCAATGGCCCGATGCTCTTGGACAGCGGCTACGTCACCGATCACGCGCTCCTGGTCACGGATGGTCGCATCGGCGCCGTGGTGCGCGACGATGACGCGAGCCTGCGCGACGCCGAAATCGTCGATCTTGGCGGCCAGCTGCTGCTGCCGGGGTTCGTCGACGTGCAGGTTAACGGCGGTGGCGGCGTCCTGTTCAACGATGTGCCGAGCATGGAGGGCGTACGGACTATCGCGCACGCGCACGCGCGCTTTGGCACGACCGGCTTCCTGCCCACGCTGATCAGCGACGATCTTGCGGTGGTGGCCACGGCCATCGCGGCCGTAGATGAGTCTATCGCGGCGGGCGTACCGGGTGTATTGGGCATCCATATCGAGGGCCCGTACCTGAACGAGCGGCGCAAGGGCGTGCACAACGCCGAGCATTTCCTCGAGCTGGATCGTGACGCGGTGGCGCTGCTTTGCTCACTGCGCCGGGGCGTGACCCTGCTGACGCTGGCGCCCGAGCTCGCCCGGCCGGAGGCACTCGACCAGCTCGCTGCCGCGGGCGTGATTCTCTCGGCCGGCCACACCAACTCGACCGCGTCCGAGATCGAAACCGCGCGGCGCCATGGTCTGCGTGGTTACACCCACCTGTTCAATGCCATGTCGCAGCTGACTGCACGCGAACCTGGCGCGGTCGGCGCGGCGCTCGGCGAGGATGAGTCCTACTGCGGCCTGATTGTCGACGGACGGCATGTCGACCCGCGCACGCTGAAGATTGCGCTGCGCGCGCGGCGGCGCGATCGCTTCATGCTGGTCACCGACGCAATGCCGCCGGTAGGCACCAGCGCACGCAGCTTCCAGCTGCAGGGCCGCACCATCAGTGTCGCCGATGGCTACTGCGTCGACGAGCAGGGGACGCTGGCTGGCACTGCGCTCGATATGAGCATGGCGGTGAGGAACGCGATCGCCATGCTGGAGCTGCCACCTGCCGACGCCGTGCGCATGGCCAGCGAGCACCCGGCCCGGTTCCTTGGACTCGGCGCGAGCCACGGCCGACTGGCGCCGGGCTGTCGCGCGGACCTGCTGATGGCCGACCACGGCTACAATATCCTGGCAACCTGGATCGGAGGCAGGCGCCTGGATTTCTGAGCGCCACGCATCCAGGGTGAGGAGCCCGATTCATGCGTCAGCACGCATTGCTGGTCACAGCCTGCATATGGCTCAGCCCGATGGCACTCGGCGAGGCGAGCGCGCCGGTCATTGGCGTTTCGGAGCAGCCCTGCCTCGGCGTGCCTACGCAGCAGACCGCCGTCCACAACGCCAGCGCCGATCCGTACCAGAGTTGGATGCACGAATGGCTGGGCCTCGACTGGGGACAGCTGTGCCGCTACCAGGCCGAAAACTCGCATCTGCCGCCCGCCTCCGCCACGCGGGTGGTATTCATGGGCGATTCCATCACGGACGGCTGGAAGAGCCTGGATCCGGAACTGTTCCGTGACGACCGGCTCGATCGCGGCATCAGCGGCCAGACCACCGGGCAAATGCTGCTGCGCTTCAGGGCCGACGTGCTCGATCTGCATCCGGCCGTCGTGCACATCCTGGCAGGGACAAACGACATCGCCGGCAACACCGGCGCCACCTCGCTCGCCATCATCCAGGGAAACATCGCGACCATGGCCGAGCTGGCGCGCGCGCATGGCGTGCGGGTGATCATCGCCTCGATACTGCCGGCGGCGCAGTACGGCTGGCACTCGCAGGTGCAGCCCATCGCTTCGGTCTCCTCCATGAACGACTGGCTCCGCGCCTATGCCGCCCGCGAGCACTACACCTACGTGGACTACTACGCTGTGCTCAACGATGGCAAGGGTGGTTTCAAGTCCACGTTGGCCTACGACGGCGTGCACCCGAACCCCGCAGGCTATGCCGCGATGCACGCGTTGGCCGAGGCGGCCATCGCGCAGGCGCTGGCAAACCGACCACGCTAGAGTCGCCGGTGCGCTAACCCACCCACACCCGCGCGTTGCGGAACATGCGCATCCAACCGCTGTCCTCGCCCGCATCGCGCGGGTGCCAGGAATTCTGCACCGTGCGGTAGACGCGTTCCGGATGCGGCATGATGACCGTGGCGCGGCCGTCGGCCGTGGTGAGCGCGGCGATGCCGGCGGGCGTGCCGTTCGGGTTGGCGGGATAGAGCCGCGCAGCGTTGCCGCGGCCGTCACTGAAGCGGCAGGCTATCAACCCACCTTCCACGCAGCGCTGCTGGTCCACGTCGGTGGTAAAGGCAGCACGCCCCTCGCCGTGCGACACGGCGATCGGGAGCACAGAGCCCTGCATCCCATTGAGCAACACCGAGGGGGAAGCCAGGATTTCCACCAGGCTCAGGCGCGCCTCGAACTGCTCGCTGCGGTTGCGCAGAAAGCGCGGCCAGTGCTGCGCGCCGGGAATCAGCCCGCGCAGTAGCGCCAGCATCTGGCAGCCGTTGCAAACGCCCAGCGTGAACGTGTCGGCGCGTGCAAAGAACTCGGCGAACCCGGCACGCGTGGCCTCGTGGAACAGAATTGACTGCGCCCAGCCGCCGCCCGCGCCGAGCACGTCACCGTAGGAAAAGCCGCCGCAGGCAATCAGCCCGCGAAAGCCGCCCAGCGCGCGCCGACCCGCCAGCAGGTCGCTCATGTGCACGTCGTGCGGTTCAAAGCCCGCACGCTCGAGCACCGCTGCCATTTCCACCTGGCTGTTGACACCCTGCTCGCGCAGCACGGCCACCGGCGGTCGGGCGCCGTTGCCGATGTAAGGCGCAGCGATGTCCTGCTGCGAATCGAAGCTCAGTTGCCAGCGCAACCCCGGCGCCGCACTGTCGAGTGCAGCAGCCTGCTCTTCGTCGGCGCAGTCCGGATCGTCGCGGAGCCGGCGCATCTGCCACGAGGTCGTGGACCAGGCGCGGCGCAACTCGACCCAAGGCTCGTCGAGTGTGTCGGCGCCCACGGTGAAGCGCAGACGCAATTCGGCGAGCGGGCGACCGATCACGCGGCTGCATTCCTGCAGGCCTTGCGCGCTCAGCTCCTGCCAGACTTCGTGGAGCTGCGCGGTCGACACCTGCAGGACCACGCCACATTCCTCGCTGAACAGCTGTGCAAGCGCGGTGCCGCGCGCCGGATCAAGCGTGACCTCGAAGCCGCAGTGACTGGCAAAGGCCATCTCGGCCAGCGTCACGGCCAGCCCGCCGTCCGAGCGGTCGTGGTAGGCATGCACGAGCCCGCGCGCGCGCAGTGCGCTCAATGCGAGCGCGAAGCGGCACAACAGTTCAGGATTGTTCATGTCCGCCGGCACACCGCCCTGAGCGCCGTAGACCTGCGCGAGCGCCGAGGCGCCCAGGCGGTTGCGGCTCTCTCCCAGGTCTACCAGCAGCAATGAAGTAGGCCCGGCATCCAGCCGCAGCAGCGGCGTGAGCGTGCGGCGCACGTCGCCGACCGGCGCGAAGGCCGAGACGATCAGTGACATCGGTGCAACCACCGAGTGCACAGCGCCATCCTGCTGCCAGGCGGTCCGCATCGACAGTGAATCCTTGCCGACCGGAATCGCAATGCCGAGCGCCGGGCAGAATTCCTCGCCGATGGCGCGCACCGCCGCGTACAGCGCGGCGTCTTCGCCTGGTTCCCCACAGGCCGCCATCCAGTTGGCCGACAGGCGGATGTCGGCGAGCGCCGCCACGTCGGCGGACAGGATATTCGTAATCGCCTCGGCAACGGCCAGGCGCGCCGATGCGGCCGCATCGAGCAGCGCCACCGGCGTGCGCTCGCCCATTGCCATCGCCTCGCCCGTGTGATGGAAATGGTCGCTGGTCGTGACGCCGGCGTCGGCGACCGGTACCTGCCAGGGGCCCACGAAGGGATCGCGGCTGACCAGGCCGCCAACGGTGCGATCGCCGATGGTGACCAGGAAGGTCTTGTCGGCCACCGCCGGCAAACGCAGCACGCGATACAGGGCCTCGCGCAGGTTCACCGCCCCGAATTCACCGCTGACGGGCGCTGGCTGCGCGATGCTATGCACCTCGCGCCGCATGTGCGGCGGTTTGCCGAGCAACGCTTCGATCGGCATGTGCACGGCATCAGCCCCCAGCAGCGGGTCGCTCACCACCAATTCACCGTCGGCAGTAGTCGTGCCGATCAGCGCATAGGGGCAACGCTCGCGTTGGGCAAGCGCGGCGAAACGCGGCAGCGCGCCGGGCCGCAGTGCCAGCACGTAGCGCTCCTGGGCTTCGTTGCACCAGATCTCGAGGGGCGACATGCCGGGCTCGGCGCTCGGCACGTCGCGCAGATTGATGCGTGCGCCGCGCGCGCTGTGCGCCACCGCTTCCGGCACGGCGTTGGCAAGGCCGCCCGCACCCACGTCGTGGATGAGTTCGATCGGGTTGTCGGCGCCGAGCGCCCAGCAGGCGTCGATCACTTCCTGCGCGCGCCGCTGCATCTCCGGATTGCCCCGCTGCACGGATGCGAAATCGAGCTCTTCGCTGCTGGCACCGCTCCCCATTGAGGAGGCGGCGCCGCCGCCGAGCCCGATCAGCATCGCGGGACCGCCCAGCACCACGAGCTGCGCGCCCACCGACACCTCGCCCTTCAAGGCGTGCATGCGCCGCACGTTGCCGAGTCCGCCGGCGATCATGATCGGCTTGTGGTAGCCGCGCGCGCGTCCGGGCGGGTCGCCCGGCAGCTGGCACTCGAAGCTGCGGAAATACCCACAGATTCCCGGCCGGCCAAACTCGTTGTTGAACGCCGCCGCGCCGATCGGGCCTTCGAGCATGATCTCGAGCGCCGTAGCGATGCGCGCCGGCGAGCCGATGCTCTGCTCCCAGGGTTGCTCGTGTCCCGGGATGCGCAGGTGCGATACCGAAAAGCCCACCAGCCCCGCCTTGGGCTTGGCGCCGGTTCCGGTCGCGCCCTCGTCGCGGATCTCGCCGCCAGCGCCGGTCGCGGCGCCCGGGAAAGGCGCGATCGCGGTCGGATGATTGTGCGTCTCGACTTTGATTAGGATGTCGACCGGCTCATCGTGTCCGCGGTAAACGCCAGTGACGGGATCGGGAAAATATTTCGTCGCGACCGGGCCAGCCAGCACCGCGGCATTGTCGCGGTAGGCGGACAGCACGCCCGCCGGTGCCAGCGCGTGCGTATTGCGGATCATGGCAAACAGCGAGCGGGGCTGCGCGACGCCGTCGATGACGAAGTCAGCGTTGAAGATCTTGTGGCGGCAGTGCTCGGAATTCGCCTGCGCAAACATCATCAATTCGACATCGGTCGGGTCGCGCCCGAGGCGCTGAAAAGTCGCGAGCAGGTAGTCGATCTCGTCGTCCGCCAGCGCAAGCGCGAGCTCGCGGTTGGCCGTAACCAGCGCTTCGCGTCCACCCGCCAGCCGGATATGCCGCAGTGGCGCAGGCGTAGCGGAGCTGAACAGGGCGCTCGCCGCCGCGGCGCCCGGCAGCACGGCCTCGGTCATCCGATCGTGGAGCGGCGCTCCGAGTGCGGCGGGTGCTGCCCCTGGATTGCCCTCGAAGATGTACTGGATGCCGCGCTCGATGCGGCGCACGAACCCGAGGCCGCAGACCTGCGCAATGTCCGTGGCCTTGCTGGACCAGGGCGAAATCGTCCCGGGACGCGGCACCACCAGCAACGCGCCCGCCGGCTCGGCATAGGCAGCCACGGATTCGAGCCCGAGGAGCCGCGCGAGCTGCGCGTGCTGCGTGGAGTCCGGCGCCGCGGCGCAATCGACGAAATGCACATAGCGCGCCTGCATGCCTTGCACGCCCGAATCGATGCGCTGGACCCGTGCCAGGAGGCGCGCGCGCCGGAACGCTGAACCGGCCGGCGCGCCGGGAAGGATCAGCACCAACTATTTCCTCGGGCCGGAATCACCGGCCGGGCCGCCGAAAATCGGGCCTGGAAAGCTCGCCACATTGCTGCCCTCAAACGCCACGATCTTGCTGACGCCCTGCTTGCGCACCTCGTCGATGCGCACCACCGACTGCACCGGCAGGAAACTGCGCTTCACGCCCGCGAACTCGGTTTTGATGCGCTCCTCGCCGGGATCGAGCACCACGCTGGAGCGCTCGCCAAACACCAGTTCCTCGATTTCAACGAAGCCCAGCAGGCTGCCGTGGCTGACCTTGCGGGCATACACCTCGTAAACCTTGCCCTGGTTCACGAACATAATCTTGAAGATGTGATTGGATGCCATCTGTATCCGGTTGCATGGGCGCGGATGGGCCCTGCCCGTCTATTATATTGAGTTGACACCCTTTTTGCCGAGGATCGGGCAGATGGCATTGCGCCTGACGGTCATAAGTGAGCAAAGCGCCGCGCTCGGCGAGCGCGCCACCCTGATCCTTGACAAGGCCGGCGGCACCATAGGCCGGGCCGATGACAACGATTGGGTACTGCCGGACGCACAGCGCTTCCTCTCGGCCCATCACGCCCGCATCAGCTACCGCAACGGCAACTTCATCATTGAGGACACCAGCACCAACGGCTTGTTCATCAACGACGAACTCGATCCGGTCGGCCGGCTCGGACCACAGCCGCTACGCCCCGGGGATACCCTGCGCATGGGCGGTTACCGCATCGGCGTGCGTGACCACGACGGTACCGTGGCCGACCCCAGCGCGATCGTGCCATTCAGTGTGCGCCCGCCGCTGGAAGAGCCCGGCGGCGCTCAACATGACATCGGCGTCGAGCTCAACATCAGCGAACTGCTCACCAACGACGCGGACCTGAGCGCCGCGCGCCGCGCCTTTGATCCCTGGGGTAATCCGGTGGCCGATTCCGCGCTGTTGCAGTTCGACCATGCACAGCAGGCCGTGACGCGCGCACCGCGACCTACTGCGCAGGTGCCCGATGCTCCCGCAGCCACGGTGACAGGCGCGGCGGCCACAGTGGCTCGCAGCAAGGCCGCGGGCAAAGCTGCGGGCAAGTCTGCAAATAAAGCTGAGCCCGCGACGGCCAGCACCGCACTTGAGACCTTTTGCCGCGGCGCCGGCATGGACGGCCGGCAGCTTCCCGCCGAGGCGCAGGATCGGCTGCTGCGCCTGGCGGGTCTCCTGTTGCGCGAGGCGCTGGTGGGCATCAAGGAGCTGGCACGCACGCAGCGCGAAATCAGCCAGGATGCAGGACTGAGCGCAGCCGCCGACGATCCGGAACGCCTGGCGCTGCAGTACCTGCCGGTGGAAGAACTGCTGGCAAAGCTGCTGCTCGGCCACGACCAGCGCCAGCTCGACGCCGTGCAATGGCTGCGCGAACTGTTCGGGTTTGCAAGCCGGCACGACGCAGCGCTGATGCGCGCACTGCGCCCGGCACTCGTCGAATTCACGCGACGGCTCGATCCCTCCCCGCAGAACCCGGGCAGCCCCGCGGCGGAACGCTTCCGCAGCATCACCGAAATGCCTGACGGCCGGTTGCCGCACCTGTTTGCCGAGTCGCTGGCGCGCAGCTTCAATGCCGAGATCGGCAATGGATCGAAGGAAGATTCCTGACTGTCTTTTGGGGTACCCCCAGCGTTACCCCCAACCGAGTACTGCACCACAGGCCACCGTCCGCTCGCGATACTCCCGGCCTGGTTTGCTTCGATCGCTGCCAGCCAAAGCATTGCGACAATCACGCCGAACGCGCAATGCAACGGCCGGTTACACCCCTCCTAAACTGCTGTTTCCATGCAGAAGTGCAGCCGCTTCTGCAGTTGAGTTCGAAGGATGGCGAATACCCAAGATACCGTCGGGATGGGCATGCTTCAACCAGCTTCCGTATCCCGGATGTATGCCTCCGGTAACCGGCCTGTTAGAGCATCGGGAGTACAAATTACTGGAATCGCCAAATTGGTGCCGAACGCTGAAGAACCGAAGGAATGATTCGGTGACATTGAGCTAAAGCAACGATCGACATGGCAATTCAATCCTTAACCTCGGAGGGATCATGTCATCCAATATCAAGAAGCATTTGTGCTTAATCACCTCACTGCTGTTTGTCGGATCAGTCGCCCAAGCGACGACGCTGTATGTCAATTGTGGAGGCAAGGCGGGTCTGACTACCATTAACTCTGCGCTTAAGATACTGCAAAGCTCTGAGTCCCACGGACCGGCGACGATTAAGGTGTCGGGGGCTTGCCACGAGAATATTCTGGTTCAGAACATGGACCGAGTGACGATGATTGCTCTCAATAACGCCTCCATTACCGATCTATCCAATGGCACCAGCGAAGTGATCGATGTGGACAATTCTAAGGGCTTTACCCTGAATGGGTTCACGGTTACCGCTACGTGTCCATCGAGTTGCCTGAACTCCGGGGGCACCGACGCCATCAGTTGTTACCGGGGCGCTGATTGCTTATTGATCAACAATACGGTTTCGGGAGCGAGTAACGGCGCTGGGGTCGGGGTCTATGCGCTCTCAAAGGTATTGGTTCAAGGCGGAACGTTGCACGACAACTGGGCCGGACTATTAACGAATGACAGCGGTGATATGTTCATTTTGGGTGTCACCCTGCAGAATAATTTCTACGGCGCCTTCTTAAATCACGGCGGAAATATTGCATTTCGAGCTGGAGCAGACAACGTGACTCCAACGGTCATTTCGCATAACACTCAGCAGGGAATCCACACAAACATCGGCTCGACCGTTAACGTGAAAGCACCCGCCGACATCTCAGCCAATGGGGCCGAAGGCATCTATCTGGCGCTTGGCAGCAAACTGTTTGCCGGGGGTGGTATATCTGGTGCGGTTTCCATTGCCGGAAACGGGAGCGCGGGTGTCAGCGTTAATGACGCTTCAATTGCACTATTTGCAGGCAACGCTCAAGTGACGGGCAACCCACTGCCCAACATCGCCTGCAGTGCTCCGTCGGCGGTCACGAGTGGCGCAATTGCAGCCGCTGGTGGTGCGCCGAACACTAGCTGCACCAACTAGCTTTCTCGCTTGGCGCAGAGCTTGCTTGCGGAGGGCGGCGCTGGCGGCGCCGCCCTCCCATTCAATTCTCTGGCCGTAGCGGCGCCGGGGGTTGGCGGCCGCACCGGTGCCACTCACTTCCCCGAAATCAGGTCCTTGACCTACTTGAACGGATTCACGACCCGACGGCCGCTGGCTTCTGGCCCGCGATGCCCACACGTTATCCCCGGTGGCGAAGCCGACTTCGTGAAGTGCGAGACGCCCGGAACCTGCCGCCGCGGTAGGTGGACGGTGTCGTTTGCCTGTCCGATGGCAGCCATCCGCCACCGCCTGCTTAGGCTCAGGACGAGGCAGAGCGACGGGTTGCAGCATTCGCAGGTATTCGATGAGGAGGTCGTGAGATCGATCGACTTCATGACCATCCCACGCTCGCGCCCAGGTTGACGAGAAGCTCGTCCAGTTGCGCGAATGTTTCGCCCATCATATCCGCCGCCCCGGTGCCGGCAGCGTCGAGAGCTTCCTTCGAGGGATAGAGTTCGTGCAGGACCAGCAGCGTCTTGCCACCTTTTTCCTCGAAGGTCACCGTGGTGACAGGGCCACCCTCACCACCTTCCTCATTGGTCCAGACGAGGCGCGAGTGCGGTGTCACTTCGAGGTACGTGCCGAAGAACGCCATGGAATCGTGTTCGAACTCGAGGCGGTACTTGCCCCCGACACGAACATCCATCTCACAGGAATGCAGGGACATGCCCATCGACTTCGGCGCCCACCACCGTTTGAACAGCTCGGGCTTGGTCCACGCCTCGAACACGATGCGCGCCGGGCCGTTGAAAGTTCGCGTAGTGACCAGCTCACGCCCGGACTTCCGTTCCACCGTCGTGAGGTTCTTCATGGGTGTGGGCTCACGCTGTCTTCTTGCGTCCATCGACCTTCTCCTTCCGTTTCAATTCCTCGACAACCTTGTCCAGCTCGTCGAAGCGTGTGTCCCAGAGCTGGCGGTACCGCTCGATCCATGCCGCCTCTTCCTTAAGTCGGCGCAGGCCGAGTTTGCAGGTCCGCACACGCCCGATCTTCTCCGTGGTGACGAGCCCCGCCTGCTCCAAGATGCCAACATGCTTCTTCATGCCCGTGAGGGTCATGTGGAACTTCTCGGCAAGGTCAGTGATAGAAGCGTCGGCACGCCCGAGCTGTTCTATAACGCCGCGTCGGGTGGCGTCCGAGAGCGCGGCGAACGAGGTGTCCAAGGGGGCCCGGGTATACTGAACCATCCGGTTCAGTATTTAACACACGAATTGGCGGCATGCAAGCGGAGGCCGAGCGCGCGCTGCGTGGCCAGCCACCGTCACTCCCAAATTGACCTCATTTGCGATGCAGATTCGATCGACTCGGCAATCCCCGGGCTCTAAGGTAGTTCCTCCCGACATGTACGTGCCTGTCGCAGGAGGGATAGCCACCCACAAAGCAGTCGTAGGTGAATACCCGGTATGGGTCGTGAGGACTCGTTCGCGGGCCTCGCCAAATTCGGCGATGTTAGATTGGATTTCGCCGGCCGCGGTGAACGGGTGTGCCTAAACGGTTCGAGGCATGTGGGTTTCGGCAGGATTGCGCAGCGCTAGGCGGCGAGCTACCGTCACTACAAAGGTGGCGTCGAATGGTCACTCTGCGATGATGCGATCGGCCCACTAGACCAACGAAACGAATATACCTACTGCGCCGGAAAGGTTCTGACTTTAAGAGTCCGGACCCTACCAAATCGTTTCGAGATTAGGCACGCCGAGCAGCTTCGTGTCGTGCGTGATCAGAGCAGCGCCGAGTACCAGGGCTGTCGCGGCGATAATGCGATCAGCGGGGTCTCCCGAAAATGCATCCCCCAGACCGCCGGCGCGCTCAGCTATTTCCGCCGTGACCGGATGAATGCTCAGCTCGGGCAATGCCCGCACATCTGCGAGCCATTCGGTCGCCGATGTTTTGAACTCGATTCGACCACGCCTTGCAAGTGTGACGATTTCGAAAACCGAGATCGCGGACGCGACAAGCTCGCACCGGCGGCCTTTCGCTCGTGTGACTTGTCGCGCCTTCTTGGATAACTTGGAGCCAGAATCTGCCCACCAGATCAAGGCGTGCGTGTCCAGCACAATCACTGATTGGCCGACCAACTTTCCGCGGGGACCACTGGCTCGAACGGCTGATCGTATCGTAGCAGACTACCGCGCAATCGCTTGCGCGCACCGTCCGCCTCCTCGGGCAGCGCCGTCGGAGGAGCGAGTTCCGCAATCACTTGACCATGCGATGTCACCCGGATGCGCTCTCCGCGTCGCACGCGCTTCAAGTAGCTCGGCAGATTTTGCCGCAATTCAGTCACTTTCACGTTCATAGTTGCGTACAATAAAAACGTACAGAATTTCGTACATGAGTAGTGTACACATGATTGCGCGCCGATCAAGGCGCTGCCATTATTTACAGTAACTTATTGTTTAAAATGGAAAACAGTTGGCGGAGAGGGTGGGATTGCTCGCGGCTGCGCCGCTCGTCCCTCGCTGTCGCTCGGGATCGTCGGCGCGCCAAGGCGCGCCTCCGCCCAGCCCCGCTGGAGCGGGGCTGTCGAACCCTGTTGTCCATGGCACGTGGTTTCTCATCCCACCCCGTCAAGGGCGGCGTGCGCTCTGCAAACTGGCGGAGAGGGTGGGATTCG
This sequence comes from Gammaproteobacteria bacterium, assembly GCA_025359205.1. Classification (GTDB taxonomy): domain Bacteria; phylum Pseudomonadota; class Gammaproteobacteria; order Steroidobacterales; family Steroidobacteraceae; genus FEN-1191. Next base: position 103,785 of record JANYHD010000029.1, on the reverse strand, counting down.
AACCCACGTGCCGGAATTACCCGACCATCCGATTTCGAGTCGGCGCCGTTATGACCACTTCGGTACCTCTCCTGACTTGGACTCAAAGGCGAGCTGTTATTCTAACTGAATCGACCAGTTCGCGAGCGTGTCCCGTGACTCCACGAATGACCGGGCTGGGCCCATTCCTGCTGTTTGCCAGCCTGGCACTGGCCGCGTGCGACGGCGCGCCCAACGGCCTGGCCAGGGTGCACGCGCACGGCGAGCTGCGCGTCGCGACCGTCAATGAACCCACCTGCTACTACCTTGGCGCGCACGGCCCGCAGGGCTTCGAATACCGCCTGGCGCACGCCTTCGCCGATAGCCTCGGGGTTCAGCTCGTCATCGTGCCGGTGCGTGAGCGCGACAGCCTGCGCGACATGCTGGCTGAAGGGCGCGTCGATATCGTCGCCGCTGAACTGACTGCGGACGATAGCTGGAAGCGCGCGGGACTGGCGACAGCGAGTTACCGTGACATCCAGCAGCTCGTGGTGCAGCGGCGCGGCCTGGCCGCAATCCACAACATCGCCGGACTCAACGGCGCGCGCATCGTGGCTCGCCAGGACAGCCCGCAGCTCGAATTGCTGCGCGGCCTGCGCGGGAGCGGTGCGACCTACCTCAACTGGACGGAACTGCCACGCGAACAAGCCGATCCGCTCGATTGGGTGAACACGGGCGATGCCGATTACGCGATCATCGATCGGAGCGAATTCGCGTTTGCACGCCACCTGTATCCGGACGTGTCCGTGGCCTTCACGCTGCCCGATCCACGTCCCGTGCAGTGGCTCGTGCGCCGTTCGGCACTGGACTTGCGCGATGCCGCGAACCGCTTCATCGCCGACTGGCATGCGACCGGCATGCTGCAGCACCTGGCGAACGATGCCGATGCCGAGGCCGGCGATTTCGAGTACCAGGAGGCGCGCCGATTCCAGGATGACATCGCCAAGCGCCTGCCGGATCTGCGGGCGTTGTTCGCGCAGGCGGCCGATACCCAATCACTGGACTGGCGCTTGCTCGCCGCGGTCGGCTACCAGGAATCGCATTGGGACGATCACGCGGTCTCCGGCGACGGCGCGGCCGGCATCATGATGCTAACGGCTTCCACAGCCAAGGCCATGGGCGTGGCCGATCGCAGCAACACGGCGCAGAACATCACGGGGGGTGCGACTTACCTGGCGCAGATGCTGCAGATGATTCCCGCGCGCATCGGCGAGCCCGACCGCACCTGGCTGGCGCTGGCGGCGTACAACGTCGGCTTCGGCCATCTCGAGGACGCGCGCATTCTCGCGCAGACGCAGGGCAAGAACCCGGATTCCTGGGCGGATGTCAGCCAGGCACTGCCGTGGCTTGCGCAGGAGCGCTGGTACGGTCTGGCGCGCCGCGGTTATGCGCGCGGCTGGGAACCGGTGCGTTTCGTCGAGCAGGTGCGCGGCTACCTGGCGGTGCTCGAATGGTACGGTGATGGCCATCCGACCGGCCAGGCCCCGGCCGCGCCGCTGCTGCCGGCCGCGGCGCCCATGCCGCTATTGCCGGCGCGCTTCGAAAAACCCCGTTAGCAGCGCCGCGCATTCATCCTGCAGCACGCCGCCGAACACGTCGACGCGATGATTGAGCCCGGGCAGCGCGAAGGCATCGAGCATGCTGCCGGCCGCACCCGCGCGCGGATCCCAGGCCCCGAACACGACCCGCCGCACGCGCGCGTGCACGATTGCGGCCGCGCACATCAGGCAGGGTTCGAGCGTCACGTACAGCACCGTGTCGAGGAGCCGGTAGCTGCCGAGCGCGCGCGCTCCGGCCCGCAGCGCCTCGAGCTCAGCGTGCGCGGTCGGATCGCAACCGCTGATCGGGCGGTTCGCGCCGCGGGCGATGACGCGCTCGCCCTGAACCAAGACGGCGCCCACGGGCACCTCGCCAGCGTCACGGGCGCAGCGCGCCTGTTCGAGCGCGAGGGCCATGTAATCCGTGTCTGCACTCATGTGGAATCCAAACGGCTAATATAGGCTATCGCATGCCCAAGATCGCCCGCCTCGAGACCTTCAGCAACGAATTCGTCTGCTTCGTGCGGGTGACGACCGACGGCGGCGCCGTGGGCTGGGGCCAGACATCGACCTACCACGCCGACATCACCGCCACCATTTTTCACCGCCAGGTCGCACCCTGGACGCTGGGCGCCGACGCGCTCGACATTCCCGCACTCATCGATCTGGTCGAAAGGCGCGAGCACAAGTTTCCGGGAAGCTATCGCTGCCGCGCGTTGGCCGGGCTCGACACCGCGCTGTGGGACCTGCGTGGCAAGCTCGAGGGCAAGCCCGTGGTCGAGTTGCTGGGCGGGAAGCCCAGGTCCCTGCGCGCCTACGCATCCTCGATGAAGCGCGACATTACGCCGCAGGCGGAAGCCGCGCGATTCCTGCGGCTGCGTGATGAATCCGGGTTCGATGCCTTCAAGTGGCGCGTCGCCGCCGAATGCGGGCGCGATGTCGACGAGTGGCCCGGCCGCACCGAAGAGATCGTCCCCAAGGTGTCGCGCGCACTCGGCGCCGGCGTGGCCAAGCTCGTGGATGCCAACAGCGGTTGCTCCCCGCGGCGGGCGATCGAGGTCGGGCATCTGCTGGAAGCCGAGGGTATCGGACACTACGAAGAGCCCTGTCCGTACTGGAAGCTCGAGGAGACGCGCGCGGTCACCGCGGCGCTCGCCATCGACGTCACCGGTGGCGAGCAGGACTGGGACCTTGCCACCTGGGCGCGCATGATCGAGCTGCGCGCCGTCGACATCGTGCAGCCGGACGTGATGTACATGGGCGGGCTGTGGCGCACGCTCGAAGTCGCGCGCATGGCCGCCGAAGCCGGCCTGCCCTGCACGCCGCACAGCGCCAACCTGTCGCTGGTGACGATTTGCACCATGCACCTGCTCGGCGCCATACCCAATGCCGGCAAGTACCTGGAATTCTCTATTGAAGGCCCGGACTACTACCCCTGGCAGCAGAACCTGTTCCGCGGCGACCCGTTTGCGATCCGCGACGGCAAGGCCACCATTCCTGCTGCTCCAGGCTGGGGCGTAGAGATCAACCCCGACTGGTTGTCGGCGGCCAGCTACCGCGTGAGCGAGTTGCAGGCCTGAGTCGCGGCGCTACTTCGCTGAGTCACGGCATCCGTGGCGTGCGCGTCAGCCGCTCGATCAACAGCGCGGTGCGCATGAGCTGACGCTCGAAGCTGCCCAGTTCCACCGTCTCGCCCGGTGCATGGCTGCCCTGCCCCAGCGCGCCAAAGCCGACCAGGCAATCGAGCTTGTCGGCGACAAAGGAAATATCGCCCGCGCCCCGTTGCAGCGGATCCAGTTCGGCCATCGGCGCCAGGCCCAGTGCGGCATTGATCTCGTTGAGCCGCGCCAGCAGGGCACGATTCCCCTCGGTCGGCGCCATCGCGGGATACCCCTCCTCGAATGCCAGGGTGGCATCGGTGCCGGGCAGATGGTCCGCAACCACCGCACGCATGCGCGCCATCAGGCGTTCGGTCTGCGCATTGCTGAGCGTGCGCAGGTCGCCGTTCGCAATGCCCTGCGCGGCGATCACATTGGTCTTGCCGCTGGCGCTGCCGGTGACGCCGTCCGCATTCACGGCCGCGCTTGCTCCGCCGAGCACCAGCCCGACGTTGTAGGTCGCGTTCGGCTCGCGCAACTCGCGCCGGAAGCCATCGAGGATGCGCACCAGCTCGTAGTTCGCGCCGAAACCCGCTTCCGCCGAAAAGATTCCGGAGGAATGGCCGGACTGCGCCGACGTGCGCAATATCCAACTGGTGGCGCTGCGTCGCGCAATCGTGCCCATGTCGTGGCCGCTTTCCGTGGCCAGCGCCTCGAACTCCAGCGCCGCGTCGGCGTGGCTGGCCGCCTCGATCATGTCGGCGCGCGCTTGCGCGTGCGGCGTGCCGGCGTCTTCCTCGTCGCCGCTCAGTACGATTGTCACGTCGGCATCGCGGAGCGCGCCCGCCGTGCGCAGCGCACGCAGCGCGCCGATCATGATCACCAGGCCGTCCTTCATGTCATTGACGCCCGGCCCCTCGGCGATCGCGCCGCGACGCACGAAGTGCTGGAAGGGACTGTCCTGCTCGAACACCGTATCCAGGTGTCCGATGAGCAGCACGCGCTTGCCGTGACCCGCGGCGTGATGCTCAGCGATCACCAGTCCGGCGCGCCCCACAGCGGCCATCGGTTTCCAGCGGACGCTGAACCCGAGCGGCTCCAGTTCGCTCATGATGATGCGGCCCACGCGCTCGACGCCCGCAAAATTCATCGTGCCGCTGTTGATGTTGACCAGCGTCTCGAGCAGCGCAACGGAGCGTTCATTCTCCGCCGCGGCTGCGGCGACAATTCGTTGCTCGTCGCGTGACAGCGTTGACCCCGCAGCTGCCGCCGGCCCCGCAGCCAGAAGCATTGCCAGCAGGACAGGCGCGCAACTGCAGCGAGAATAATGATGAGGATTATACTCTATATCATTGGTATTATTCATGTTTTTACCTAGTATATTTCCGATTCCGTGACCGGCCGACCAGCCGCAATGCGCTCGAACGCGAGTTCCGACAGATCCAGCGTACGAAATTCTCCGTATGCGATGAGTTCAGCGACAGCACGGCCGACGGCGGGCGATTGTTGCAGGCCGTGGCCGCTGAAGCCATTCGCCAGCACGAAGTTCTGCACTTGCGGATGAAAGCCCACGATGCCGTTCTGGTCGTAGGTGTTGTACTCGTAGTGTCCGGCCCATGCGCCAGTCACGCGCAGTGCTGCAAAGACCGGCACGCGCGCGGCAAGGGCCGGCCAGACTGACTGTTCAAAGAATGCGTGGTCAGGCTCCAGTCCAAAATCCTCGCGATCACTCGCCGGGTCGGGCGAACATCCGCAGATGTACTGTGCGCCCTCGGGACGAAACCACACGCCCGAGCCATCACATACCAGCGGACACCCGGGCAAGCTTTCCGGGCAGGAAACGACGAACACACTGCGTTTGCGCGCCTCGACCGGCAGCGACACTCCAGCCATTGCCGCGACTGCGCGCGCGTACGGCCCGGCGGCATTGATCACGGTGCCGACAGACACGCTGGCCCCACCCCGCAACTGCAACGCACGGACGCGATCGCCGGAGCTGCTCATACCGACGACTTCATCCTGCAGATACTCGACGCCTGCGGCACGGGCCTTGTTGCGCAGGGCCTGCAGCAGCAGATATCCGTCGAGCCAGCCCTCGCCCTCGAGACCGAGGCAGCCGCCGCCCAGGTCCCAAACCGCAAGCCACGGGAACCGTGACTGCAGCTCCTGCGGGGACAGCAACGCGATGCGGGCCCCGAGACTGGTCTGCAGCGCGTGGCTGCTCCGCAGCGCGTCCAGCCCTTGTGGTGGCGCGAGCACGAGATAGCCGGCTTCACTGACCCTGATCGGTGGCCGTTCATCGCCGCAGGCCAGCAGTTCGCTCGCGCGGCGGAAGAATGCGATGCCGTACTGTGAGATGCGGATGTTGATCGGCGCCGAGAATTGCTGACGGATGCCGCTGGCCGAGAGTGCCGACGAGGCGCGCTGGTAGCTCGGGTCACGCTCCACGACCAGCACCGTGCCGCGGAAGCCGGCTTCGACACTCAGCGCATATGCGATCGAGCTGCCGATCGCGCCGCCGCCGACGATCGCGATGTCATAGCTGTCTCGCCTCATGCCGCCATGATAGCGGCCGCTACGGGGGCATGGCACGATACGCGCGTTCCATGCACCGAAAGAGCACGGTACGGTTCAATGCAGCCTGACAGCGCCGCCGCCATCGCCGGACCGTGCTACCGCCCTTATCGCTGGGCCGGCGCCGACCTCCAACTCGGTTTGCGTCGCATCCGGCCGGAAAACTGGATCCTCATCGGCGCCGAACACGCGGATACGATGCGCCAGAAGCGCGCGCGGTTGGATGACCACCGATCCTTCTACTACCGCACGCTCCCGGACTCGCTGTCAGCCCAACGGGAGTTGCGCGGGCGGGTCACGGCACATCTGGTAGCGGACCATCCTAAATCATTCGAACGCTGCGGCTCGGTGCTCAGGTCCCTCATCACCGGCCAGACGCTCGACCTGGCTGACGAATCCACCGAGCCATTGCTGCAGTTAAGCTACCTGATCGAGGAAGATTTCATGCTGCTGGATGAGCTTGCAGGGGCGCCGCGAATCACGGCTGCGTCGAACGCCTATTCAAGCTCCGGTCGCCTGGTCGCCTCGGTCGGACATGATGTGGCCTGGGCACATGAACCCGTGCCCAGACTCACAACCCAGCTGGGCGGGAGGATCAATCAGGTGCTCAGCAGTGTTCACGCCGCCAATCCCTGCGAGCGCTTCAACTGGCAAGTGACTCCGTTGGCGACCGTGTTCTTCCCGCACGATGACCCGCACGCGGCGAACGCGGCAGCCATGCACGCGGTCGTTGAAACATTGCGCCGTGATCCTGCCCGCGCCGGCGAGTTGCTGTGGATGCGGGTCGAACGACAGACACTGAGCCGCCTGCCGGACTCAAACGCGGTGGCGTTCAGCCTCCATACTTACAGTGATCCACTGGCCTGCCTGCGCTCTGATGTGGAGAGCGCCCGGGCCCTTCTTGCGCTGCTGAACAACTACTCGGAGGAGCGCTGGAAGTACTCCGAGATGGACATCGTGCGTGAGCCGCTCATGACCTGGCTTACAGAGGTAGCGGCGTGGCAAGCTCCAGCTTGATCGGGTAGGTCTGGTTGGAAGCCCACTGCACGACGTAGAGTGCGTGCGCCTTGTCCACGTAAACGTCGTGCGGATGGATGAACGTGTAGTTGTATGCGGACAGGGGCTGCAGCTTGCCATCCACGTATTTCGGCGGGTCACCGCCCACGCACGAAACCACGTGATCGCTCCCGTCCAGGATCAGGATCATGCCATTGAGGCCGCAGACCGCCAGGTGATCGCTATGGCTGCCGCTAAAGGCCGCCACATTGCTGGGCTGCAAATCCGGTACCGCCACTATCCTGAGCAGTTCGCCCGACAGGGAAAACCACTTCAGCATGTCATGCGATCGGTCACAGACCAGCAGCAGCGGTTTCCCTGAGCGCGCGTCGATCCACACGGCGTGCGGTGTCCGCAGTTGCTCGGGCGCGTCGCCCTCGCCGCCAAAGCTCGACATGTATCGGCCGTCAGGATCGAAATGATGCACGAAGCTGGAGCCGTAGCCGTCGCTCACGTAGAACTGTCCATCCGACAGGGTCGCGCTGTTGGTTGGGTGATAGCGCCCCAGGTCCGGGTATTTGTGCGCCAGGACGTCAGGCCCGGTCACGCGCAGTTCCCGCCCGTCCGGCGTACACACGGATACGACCTGCCGGTCGTGATCCGTGATCCAGTAGCGCTCTTCCTCCCCGTGTTCGACAATGTCGAGGCCATGCGCGGCCGGAAAGCGGGTCTCCCAGGCAGCGCGAAACTGGCCCGACCGTGTGTAGGCGATGAGATTGTTGTGCGTGTCGTTGGTCAGCATCACGATGCGACCGGCACGGTCTTCGCAGACGCCATGGCAATCGGCGACCGGATAGCGCTGACGATCCAGTAGGCCCCAGTGGCGGTTGGCGTGGTATTGAAACGCGCCCTGCCCCAACAGTTCGGGCGCTTCGCAGACTTCGCCTGCGAGTCTGGCCGCGGCTGCAGCGGTACCCGTAGTTGTCGCTGTGGCGGCAGTACGCGACGCCATTGTCGCGGCGGCCCCCGCCATTGCCAGCGGCGCCGACCACAACAGTGATCTTCGCGACAGCAGTTTGGGGTCGGACTGTTTCATGATTTGCTCCCCTTCAGAATCTGGCAAGCCAGAACACCAGCGCCGCCGCCAGCGCTAAACACAGCAGCGCCCAGCGGAGACGCACGAACTTCAGGTCCGCATTGCCAGGGATCTCGCGCCGCGGCTTGCTGCCCGTGATCATCGCCCTGATCAGGTTTTCGCCGCGCACGTACCGATAGAACATCACCGCCACGATGTGCATCCATACCAGCAGCACGATGACATTGAAGATATTCCCATGCAGGTTGGTCAGGCGATCCGATAGCGCAGAGCTGATCCGCGCTGCCAATGGTCCGTTGAAGTGCACGCCATCATTGGCGAACAATCCGGTGCCCGCCTGCAACAGCAGCGCCGCCAGCAGCGCCATGACCATCCAGCCGCCGGCCGGGTTATGGCCCGTGTGCGCTGGCCGCTCGCCGCGGCGCATGGCCCGGAGATACGCCAGCGCCCGCCCCGGCCCATGAATAAAGTCAGAGAACCGCGCCGTGGTGGAACCAACGAAGCCCCAGGCAATGCGGAACACCACCAGCGTGAGCAGGCCGAGGCCGGACCAGAGATGCAGTCTCATGTAGCCGTTTTCCGCGCTCACCCAGGAAAGCGAGACCAGCCCGACAATACTCCAGTGAAAAACGCGGATCGGCATGTCCCAGACGCGCACCAAATCCGGCGCTGTTAACCCGCGACCCAGTGGCGCGCCAGCGCGCTGCGGTTCAATGCTGGCCATCGATGGCCTCTGCATTGGCTTGATCCGCATAGACCCTGATGCCATGTTGTCGTGCTGCCTCCAGGGTCGCAGCCATTGCTGGACCCACGCTGACATCCACCATGCGCAGCACACGCAGGTTTCTCATCGCAGTGATCGCGCTCGCCGACGGAGCGCCGATCGAAGTGCCCGACAGATCCGCCCACACGATGTAGTCACGAACGGGCGCGAAAGCCGCCAGCTCCCGGTCGCCAAAAGCGCGGCCAAGCAGCGTAGCCCGCAACTCCAGGCGGGCCGAGCCGCGCGACTCATAGTCAATGACGTCCGGAAAGCGCTCCTGCAAGGCCTGCAGCGCGCTCGCGATGGGCGCGCGCGCAGCCGCGACCGCTGCCGGATCGGGCTTCGCGATGGTCACATGCGCTACCGGTCTGGGCGCAGTCTTGAAATCTGTAACGGGTTGGATGCCGGAGGCACCGGCCCCGATCCACAGCTTGATGACGGTTGCATCATCCGGCGAAAGCGCTGGCTGGCTGGTCGGCGGCATGACCCGCTCGCTTCCTGGGGGCAGGGAAATGCGCTGCGCCAGCACACTCTTGGTGATCTCGCCGGGCCTGATGACCGGACCGTGCTTCCCACCGCGGAGAATCGCGGCCAGAGTGTCCAGCCGCAGCTTGGATTTCTGCCGGCGCGCACCGTGGCAGTTGGCGCAGTGCTCTCCCAGGATGGGCGCCACGCGCACGGCATAGAAGGATTGCGGCGCCTGCAGCGGCGCTGTCACCAACCCGAGCGTCTCCTTGACGGCGTTGGCGAGGCTGGGCCGCAGCAGCGCAAACAATGCAAATACGACTATCGTCACCAACGTCACCCAGGCGAAGTACGCGCGCGCAGACAGCCGGTGCGGCGCGGAACCAGCATCGCTCCCAGCGCCGTCGCTCATGCCAGCAATTCGGCAATCACCCGGGCTGGCTTGACGCTGGTCAGCTTCTGGTCCAGGCCCTGATAGGAATAATTCAGTTTGCGGTGATCGAAGCCCAACAGATACAGCATCGTCGCGTGCAGATCGCGGATCTCAACCGGGTCCCTCACGATCTCGTAGCCCATGTCGTCCGTTTCGCCATAACTCACGCCCGGCCTCACGCCGCCGCCGGCCATCCACATCGTGTACGCGGAAGGACTGTGGTCGCGGCCAATGAATTTCATCTTCTGGCCGTCGCGGTTTTCACGCATCGGCGTACGGCCAAATTCCCCGCCCCACACCACCAGCGTGTCATCAAGCATGCCCCGTTCCTTGAGATCGGCCAGCAGCGCGGCCATCGGCTGATCAACCTCGCGACAGCGATCCTTGAATCCGAGGTTCAAGGCTTCGGCTTCCCCGGCTCCATGTGAATCCCAGCCCCAATGGTAGAGCTGGATGAAGCGTACTCCACGTTCCGCGAGGCGCCTGGCCACCAGGCAATTGTTGGCGAAACTGGCCTTGCCGGCGGCAACACCATAGCGCGCCTGTACCTCGGCAGGCTCCTTGTGTATATCCATGGCATCGCTGGCATCCAGCTGCATGCGAAACGCCATTTCATACTGCGCGATGCGCGTCAGCGTTTCCGGATTGCCGAACTCAGCATAGGTATCGCGGTTGATCGCATCAATGGCGTCCAGCATCTGGCGGCGCAGCGGCCGGCTGACGCCGGGTGGATTGCGCAGGTACAGCACCGGCTCGCCCTGTGAACGGCATTGCACGCCCTGGTAGACGCTGGGCAGGAAGCCCGATCCCCACAATTGCTTGCCGCCGTCCGGCGATTTGCCGCCAGACACGAGCACGATGAAGCCCGGCAGGTTCTGGTTTTCGGTGCCCAGGCCGTAGGTGACCCAGGAACCAAAAGAAGCGTAGCCCAGGCGCGCATTGCCGGTCTGCACCAGCAGCTGTGCCGGCGCATGGTTGAACTGGTCGGTATGCATCGAGCGAACGAAGCACAGCTCGTCGATGTGCTTCTCCAGGAAAGGCAATCGATCGGAGATCCACTGCCCGCTCTTGCCGGCCTGGTGAAACGGATATTGCGAGCCCAGGAGCTTGGGTACGCCGCTGATGAATGCAAATCTCCGACCCTTCAGGAAGGACGCCGGGCAGTCACTGCCGTCGAAACGCGCCAATACCGGCTTGTGTTCGAACAGTTCGAGCTGGCTGGGCGCGCCCGCCATGTGCAGAAATATGACGCGCCGCGCCTTGGGCGCGAACTGCGGCGGCAATGGCGCGAGCGGCCGCGCCGGATCGCGCGTGAAATCCAGCCGCGGCTCGCCGCTGGTCTCCCGCGCCGAGGCACGCAACACGCGCGGAGTGAGGCCACCCATTGTGCCCAGGAACATCGCGCCAAGTCCGGTGGCGCAAGTGTCCAGAAAATGTCGGCGTGTCTGTGCCTGCAAGCGACGCCGGTGCGCATTCGTGGTGAGAGCGTCGTCAGTCATTGCGATTACCTCGTCAGTGCAGCGTCGAGATTGAACAATACGCCGGCGAGGGCCGTGTAGGCGGCCTGCTCGCCCGATGGCCTGCCGCCGGCTGGCGTGCCGCCGGGTGGCGTGCCGCCCGATGCCTGCGTCACTTTGCTGTAGAACGCCGTCAGTGTCGCCAGTTCACTTGCTGTCAGGTCGCGCGAGAGCACGCAGCGCGCCGCGTACTGCAGGCGCCCGGCCAGCAGCTCATCGGAAAGGGCAAGCATTCGTCGCGCCAATGCCTGACTGGCCTCCTGGTATACCGGGTCATTCAGTGTGACCAACGCCTGCAGTGGCGTATTCGTCACGATGCGGCGCGGCAGGCTCACCACGTGATCCGCAGCATCGAAGGTGACGAAACTCGGATACAGCGCGGTTCGCCGCAGATAAGTGTAAATCGCCCGCCGGTAACGATCCGGGCCGGTGGCGTCTTTCCATACGCGATCATCGTAGACGCTCATCCACACGCCGGCTGGTTGCGGTGGCTTCACCGGCGGTCCACCCAGTGCCGGATTGAACAGACCGCTTGCCACCAGCGCCTGGTCGCGCACCATCTCCGCGCTCAGCCGTTGTTGTGGGCCGTGCGCCAACAGACGATTGCGCGGGTCTTTCGCCACCAGCGCGGGCGCCGCCCGCGCGCTCTGCCGATAGGTTGCGCTGGTTACCAGCTCGCGCAGCAGGTCCTTCATGTCCCAATGCAGGTCATGCTGAAAATGAAGCGCCAGCCAGTCGAGCAGCTCCGGGTGACTTGGAGCCTGGCCGGCGCTGCCAAAATCCTCGAGTGTTTCGACCAGGCCAGTGCCGAACAACTGCTCCCAATACCGATTCACCGCCACTCGGGCCGTGAGCGGTTGATCTGAGGAGAAGAACCATTGGGCCATCGTCAGCCGATTGCGCGGCGCGCCTGCCGGCAGCTTTGGGAATACGGCCGGGATGTCGGGCTGCAGCGCGGGTCCAATCTTATTCAGGAAATTGCCGCGCTCGAATTCCAGTGTATGGCGTTGCTCGAAGGAAGCCTGTTCGGCCATGACCGGAAGAGCGACGCTGGGTACCTGCTTCAGCCGCTGTTCGAGCTTGACCAGTTCATCAAGCTGCGCTGCCAGCTGCTGTTGCGTAGCAGGCGTGTTCCACGTTGAATCGGCGCTGGCATAGAGCCTGACCCACCGCAGGGGCGCAGGCCGAAAATCGATGCCCGTGGTGTGCAGGAAGTCGAGCTTGAGGTGGCTGCCAGCGGGCATTGTCAGCGGCTGCGCGAGCACCGCGACGACCCAGCGTGCGCGGAACAGCTTGGGATTGGCGGTAAAGCCGCTCGCGTCCAGCTGCGCATCCAAGGGTTCGCTGATCGGGTATGGCGGCTTGGTTGCCGTGTGTAGGTTGTCCTCGGCATCCGGCAGGAAGCAGCGGATCGCAACCTGCTGCTCGCGGCCATCCGGCGCCACGATCCACAGGCCGATCCGATCGACTATGAATCCATCTTCAGGCGTGTGGCTGGCCAGGGCGGGTCTTTCGGCCGGCGCCTCGATGCGCAACGCAGCGATGGGCCAGGGCGGGGCTGCGGCTTGCACCTGCAACACCGAGCGCAGCGGAATGGTGCCGCTGGAGCGCAGGCCACCGTTACCGTCACCGGTCAGCGGCACGACCAGTGGCTGGGCCCGGGCTTGCGCCAGATCCGCACGGAGCCCCGCAATCGAATCCTTGTAGAACTTGTCCAGTTCCTTGGGCTTCGGCTGCCAGTCCGGGTTCGGAATTGCCCGCTGGAGCTTGGCCAGCTCGAAGGCGCGCAGGCTCCGCTCGAGCGCCGGCACCTCGCTCACCCTTCCTGTGGCTATGGGCAATGGACGCCACTGCGCCTGGTCCTCGAGAGAACGCCCGGCGGCGACCAACGTGCGCAACAGCTCCGCGCGCCGCGCGACGAGGCCAGCGATTTCGCTGCGCCGCGCGGCATCTTTCGGCACTGGCAGCGTCGGATAGTCGTCGCTCAGGTCGGAGTCGCGCGAGGTGTTGTAGAAGCCCAGGAACTTGTAGTACTCCGCGTGACGGATCGGATCGTAAGGGTGCGAGTGACATTGCACGCAGTTGATGGTGAGCCCGTTGAGCACGGACCATGTGGTCGCCACCCGATCCATCACGGCCACGAGGCGATACTCCTCGTCGTCCGTACCGCCCTCGTCGTTGACCGGCGTCAGGCGCTGGAAGGTCGTCGCAATCTGGTCCTCGAGGCTGGCCTGCGGCAACAGGTCGCCGGCGAGCTGGGTGGTGACAAACTGCTCGTAGCTGAGATTGCGATTGAGGGCGTCAACCACCCAGTCGCGATAGGGCCAGACCGGACGGTCATGATCCGCCTCGTAGCCTCGACTGTCGGCGTAGCGGGCCAGATCGAGCCAGAGCGCCGCCCACCGCTCGCCGTAGTGCGGCGACGCGAGCAGGCGATCGACCTGCCGCTCGTAGGCGTCCGGCGCCGTGTCGGACTGGAAGTCCGCCAGCTCCCGCACCGTCGGCGGCAGGCCAGTCAGATCGAATGACACCCGGCGCAACAATTCCGCCCGTGTCGCCTCCGGTGAGGGCTGGAGTCCCTGCTGTTCGAGCTTGGCCAGTACGAACCGATCCACGGGTTGGCGCGGCCACGAAGCATTCAGGACCGCGGGCAGCGGCTGCGCCTTGGGAGCCACGAAGGCCCAATGATCGGTCCACTTCGCGCCTTCCTTGATCCACTGCCGCAACAGCGCAACTTGTTGCGGCTGCAGCGGCGGCGCGTGGTAGGGCATGCGCACCTCAGGATCCGAGGAGGTGACGCGGGCAATCAGCTCCGAGGCTTCAGGGTTACCCGGAACGATGGTTGCACGGCCGGAGCTGCCCTTCCCCAGGGCCTCATCGCGGTAGATGAATGAGACGTTGCTCTTCTGGCGCACACCACCATGGCATGCCACGCAGTTTTGATTGAAGATCGGACGGATGTCGCGACTGAAGTCCACCGCGACCGCTGCGGGCCGCTGCGACCTGAAGTGCACTGTCGCCAGCACGGCAGTAGCCGCCATTGCTGCAATCACCAATGTGAATGACCGCCTGGGCACCATCTGATGCTTCCATGCCGAATTGCCGCAAGCTTCGATCTTCTGTCAGCCAGCGTCAATCGGTGAACCCAGGAAGGGCGATGGTGGGTCAAACCACCGCGCCTCCCGCATTGCAAGGCGCCCGGGGTCTAACCCGGGCGCGCGGTCAATCAGTCGGCGATACCTGCCACTTGCGCACAGGCGGGGATATTCGCAAGAGGAATATCGACCCGACGTGCCAGACCTTTTGGAATGACATAGACGATCATCAAGCGCGCATCGACCGAGCCCACGGTGCGCACGTAGTGGGGCATATCCGTCTCCGTCAGGGAATCACCCGCGTTGTAGACGGTGCGGTTGCAGTTCGCGTCGTACCACTCGATTGAACCGGCGGCGACGGTTATCAGCAACACTCCCGGATGCGTGTGCCACCCGGTGTGCCCGCCGTTCGCGACAATGGTTACATCCGCAAATTGAAAGTTAGATGGCCCTTCGGTCGAGAATTCAGCGTGCCATACGTTATCCTCACTCTCGCCCTTGCTGGGGGCAAGCTTCACAAACACATGGTTGCGCACGTCCTTGTTGATCGCCCCGGTAAAGAGCGCATTCAAGACGATTCCGACCTGCGGTGTGGCCAAGGCAAGACCTGCGATGCCGCACACCGCCATGGCCATGCCGACAATGACTTTGGTTCGGATGCTCACGAGTCATCCCTCCAGTTGGTGAAAGGCGAAGTCACCCAAGATCCAGTGGTGTCGATCTGTCGAGATTGATTTAGCCAGCGTGTCGGAGCGGAACAGGCTGAGACACGACAAGTGGATGAGCTAAACGTCTATCGCAGTTTGTGCCCTTACAGGCCGCGGCACTTGTGAAGTCAAAGGCCGTATTGTTACACCGGGTAGCGCGCTGCTTGCTTGCCCGTCTTGGCCCATGTGAGCTCTGCGCCAGGGGCCGGACGATTACCCTTCAGCGTCTGCGCATAGCGCCTTCCGGAGCCCACGAAGCACCGAGCACGTTCACAATGAGCCTTCCGGCCATGATGGCGGTGATGCCGTTCGCACTGTCGTAGCTGGGTGCGACTTCAACCACGTCCATGCCCACCACACGGTGCTCACGCGAAATGCGCCGCAGGATCGGGGCAATCTCGCGATACAGGATCCCGCCGGGCGAGGCCGCCATGACGGCCGGCATCTCGGTAGGATCCATGCCGTCTGCGTCGATCGTTATATACACGGCACTTCCCTTCGGTATCGTCGCCAGCACCGGCGCCCACCCGTGTTCGTGTAATTGCTCCGCGGGAAACATGTGCGAACCGTAGCTGCGAGCGGCCTCAACTTCCGGGCGCCGCGCACTGCCCGTCTGGCGCATGCCGACCTGCGTCATGCCGGTGACCTGGGGTTTGTCGCTCGCCCAGCGCAGTGGGCTCGAATAGCCACGGGCCACACCGCCAACCTCGGCGCGCCAGTCGAGATGCGCATCGATGTGAAACACATGCACGGTTTCGCCGACGGCGTCCAGCGCGTCCAGCAGCGGTATCGTCACGCCATGATCGCCGCCAAGCGCGAAGATCTGCGCTCCCTGTTTCCACAGGTGGCGGGCGCGGGCACTGATCGCCGCGGAGTAGTCATCGTAGCTGCCACTGCTCCAGCCGACATTGCCCATGTCAATGCAGCGCGGCAACAGCGGCGCAAGCGGCGTGTCGAGATCGAAATCCCACTGCTCGCGGCCGTAGGAAATCTGCTCTGAACGCAGGCGGATCGCATCCGGCGCCCGCGCCTGATCATTCGGCCGCGGATCGTGCGCATAGGGCTCGCTATGCTGAACGCCGATGAGCGCGACGTCCGCCGACCACTTCGCCGGATCCGTCACCACCGGCCAGTCGAGAAAACCGCGAACCGGCTTGAGCGTCGGTAGCAGTACTGTCATGTCCGCACCTCAAGCGATTGCGCGCCGGGACGCGCGCCGTCGACCCAGAACCATAGCACGGCCGCCGCGAGCGCTGCGATTGCCGGCGTTGCAGCTACGCCTTCCGCGGTCGATGACCGATCGCAAGGCTTGTGCGGCCGGTATAACCTTGGTCATACTACGCCTATGAAAACTGCGATCTCCATTCCGGACGCGGTATTCGAAGACGCCGAACGACTGGCCAAGCGGCGCGGCTGGTCGCGCAGCGAGCTCTACGCAAACGCCGTGGCCGAATACGTCAAAGACGAACGATTTCTCGGTGTCCGCGAACGACTCGACGCGGTCTACGGTGAGAAGCCGGCCGATTCGGAGCTTGATCCGGCGATCGAGCAGCTGCAGACGCGCCTGCTCTCCAAAGAGAAATGGTAATGCGCCGGGGCGAGATCTGGTGGGCATCGCTCGGGGAGCCGCTCGGTGCTGGCCCGGGGTTGCGCCGTCCAGTGATGATCGTGCAGTCCAACGACTTTAATGAAAGTGCGATTCGCACGACGATCTGTGCCGTTGTTACCTCGGATATGCGTCTCGCAGAGGCACCGGGAAATATTCGACTGAGTCGCAAGGCGAGCGGGCTCACGCGCGAGTCGGTCGTCAACGTCTCGCAACTTATCACTCTGGACAAGCGACTCCTGACAGCGCACGTTGGTCGCACCTCGCCTGAAATACTGCGCAGCGTCGAAGCCGGCATCAGACTCGTACTGTCACTATGACGAATCCGCAATAGCGACAGTTTCACCGTCAATTGAAGTTGCTTGGCGGCGATAGGTGGCGAAGACCAGGATCAAAGGCCGCCCGCTGCCCGCAACGCGGTCATTTCCCTGGCCGCGCGCGTCGCCCGGTATCGGAATGCTTTTGCGCCGCTCTCGCTTGGGTACGAATCAGGCGCTCGGATCCACGAGCAAACCATTGCCTCGCAATCTCGGTCACTGCGTCGTTTGCCGCGGTCGCCGGATATCTGGCGTCCCGCGCGAGGACAATGCGCTGTGCCGGCAGCGTATCCTTGACAGGCCGGCGACATAGCTTCAGCCCGTCGTAGCTGTCATGACCGTACGGCTCGGCATATACCAGGGCGACGCCGAATCCGTTCGCGACCAGGCTGCGCTGCATCTCGAAAGTTCGCGTTCTGGCGTACACCGCTGGTGTGAGGCCCTGAAGTTTGAATAGCTCAACGATGTGTTGCCAACTCGCCACCTGGTCGCTGAGCACCAGAGGAAACCCGGCAAGTTCCGCGAGGGACACTGCCGACCTGCCCGCCAGTGCGTGGCTGGCTGCGAGCAGCGCGTGGGGCCGCACTTCTTTCATCACCGTCATGTCCGTGGCCGAATCGGCATCGAGATCGTAGGTGAGTGCAAGATTTATGGATCCTTCGGCCAGCAGCCGGCGCAGCGGCGCGAAGCCCTCCTCACGCACCACCACGCGCAGTTTCGGGTGTCGCACCTGAAGCCGACGCAGCAGGGCCGCCGCGCAGTAAGGTGCCAGCTCATCGAAGCAGCCAAGCACGAATTCGCCGGAAACCTCGCCATTTGCCTGGCCGAGGCTTTCCAACTGACGGGTCTCGTGCAGGACCCGACGCGCCTGCTCGGTCACGGCGCGGCCGAATGGCGTGAGCGCCGCACCGGCGCCCCGGCGACGCACGAATAGCTGCTGACCGAACTGGGACTCAAGGCTGTCGATCGCCGCTGATAGAGACGGCTGCGACACGTGCAACTCAGCGGCAGCCACCGACAGCTTACCCGAGCGTGCGGCTGCGACTGCGTAACGCAACTGCCGGAGGGTGATGTTCATCAGTAAATCCTATTAAGAATCGTCATTTTTATTATTTTACGCACGATTAACATCGGTGGATAGTTCCGGTACTGCCGCAGGAGGAGTCGATGCCCGCCATGAGGACCGCAGCAATCTCAGACGCTCTCGAATCTTTCCACCTCACTGGCGCGGCATGTCTCCGCGGGGTTTTCGCGGATTGGGTTGACGTCATCGCCGCCGGCATCGACCGCGATATGCGCGAGCCGGGCCCGCTCGCCTCGAACCTGGTCGGGGCCGGCCAGAGCGGCGGATTCTTCGACGACTATTGCAACTGGCAGCGCATCCCGGAATTCGCGCGCACGATTCATGAGTCACCAGCGGCGCAACTGGCCGCGCGCTTCATGGGTTCGGAATCCGCACAGTTCTTCCATGAACACGTGCTCGTCAAGGAACCAGGCACGCAAAAGCCCACGCCATGGCACAGCGATCTTCCGTATTATTTTCTTGAAGGGCAGCAGACCATCAGCTTTTGGATCCCAATCGACCCGGTCAAGACCGCAACGCTACGGCTGATCGCCTGCTCACATCGGTGGGAACGCCAGGTCCGGCCCACGCGCTGGCTGGACTCCAGCGATTTCTACACGCAGGGCGAGGATTACCGCACCGTGCCCGATCCGGATCGCGACCCCACACTGCAGGTGCTCGAATGGCAGATGCAACCCGGTGATGCAGTCCTCTTCGATTTCCGGACCGTACACGGCGCGCGCGGCAACGATGCTTCGACCCGGCGGCGCGTATTGTCATTGCGGTGGGTGGGCGACGACGTGCGCTATGCGAAGCGGCCAGGGCGCACATCCCCTCCTTATCCGGGGCATGGCATGGTGGCGGGGCAACGTTTGCGTGAGGACTGGTTTCCGGTCATCTGGCCAGCCAGGTCGGCACATCCGCAACCAGCCGTCCGTTAGACGATTAGTGTCTTCTGAAATTCTTCAGACAGGCGTCTCCGAGATCCAGGCACATTGCATCTATTCTCGCCATAGAATCCTGCGTCTGGTCAACCCAGCTCGGCCACGCACTGCGCCAGCGACATGACTTCGACCTTAGAATGGAGCGTATAGCGCGCCGCGCCCGGATAAACCACCATCAATCGATGTAGTTCCAAGTCCTTGAGCGCCGAAACCATCGATGGAGTCATCGTCGGTGCATCAGCGCGTTTTATCTCAATTCCAATACGCCGCCCTTTCAGAAACAGCAGCAGATCGAGCTCCGCCCCGGCCTGCGTTCGCCAGTAGTAGGCGTTGGCTTTGGGCAAATGAGCCAGTAGCTGCTCGATGACGAACCCCTCCCATGATCCGCCGACTACAGGATGCCCCTCGAGTTGTCGGCGCTCGCCGATTCCAAGCAACGTATGCAACAGTCCTGAGTCCCGAATGTAAACCTTTGGAGATTTCACCAACCGCTTGCCGACATTGACGTACCAAGGCTCGAGCACGCGCACGACGAGCGCACCAGATAGTGCGTCAAGATGGCGCTTGACGGTGGTATGGGCCTCGCCCAGGGACCGCCCAATCTCCGAGCTGTTCCAGATATCGCCCGAGTAGTGTGCTGTCATCGTCCAGAATCTGCGCATAGTTCCCGAGGGCACTCGCACTCCGAGCTGAGCCAAGTCGCGCTCGAGGAAAGTGCGAATGAAATCTTCCCGCCAGGCGGTGCTGGCAGCTTCCGAACGTGCCAGAAACGACCGCGGAAAACCGCCGCGCAGCCATAAACGATGAAGTTCCGGGCTCTCAAACTCCTCAAGCGTAAAGCCGCCCATCTCGACGATTGCGAGCCGGCCCGCCAGCGTTTCGGAACTCTGCCGCAGCAGCTCCGGAGCGGCGCTACCCAGGATGAGAAATCGCGCCCGAACCGGCTTGCGATCCAACAGTACCCTGAGAATCGGAAACAGATCGGGATGCCGCTGCACCTCATCGATCACGATCAGCCCGCGCAATGATTCGAGCGCCGTCATGGGCTCGGACAGCCGCGCCCGATCGATCGGATTTTCCAGATCGAAATAAGTACTCTGCGACCCCCCTGCCAGCTGCCGCGCGAGTGTAGTCTTGCCGCACTGCCGGGGACCCAGTAATGCCACGGACCGACCCATCCTTAGGCCTGCGCGCAGCCTGGCTAAGAGTTGAGGCCGTTTCAACATACCTTGCATAATGAGCGATCTCCATTCAATATTCAAGGTCGGTCTGGAGACCCACTTCCCGCGATCGGCTGGCAGGAATGCCGGTGACGTTGCCCCATTTCGTGGACGGGCCTGAGCTAGCTCATGCGTGACGTCCTTGGCGCTGGGGGAGGCCCTCTTCATATGGTGGTTCTCATACATGATCCGGTGGAAGGTGCAAGTCGTCGACCACCCTGCCGACGCGGCTCAATGACCGCGCGGACTACTGCCGCTTGCTATTAGATCGTTCACGATGTATAGTTTCGCCATGAACCCGAAACAAGCCTCCGCTCGTCGCAAGCTGGGCACCTCGCTGCTGCTCGGCGAGCAGTTGTGCTTCGCCCTGTACTCCACCATGGCAGCGATGAACAAGGTGTATCGCAGGCTGCTGCGCGAATTGGGCGTGACCTATCCGCAATACCTGGTGTTGCTGGTGTTGTGGGAGCGCGATGGGCTGATGGTGTCCGAGATCGGCGAGAGGCTCTTCCTGGACTCAGCGACGCTGACGCCGCTGCTCAAGCGCATGGAGGCGTTGGGTTTGCTGCGTCGCAAGCGCGCCAGGGACGATGAACGCCAGGTGATTGTCAGCCTCACGGCGCAGGGGCTCGAGATGAAACGCCGCGCTGCCGCCGTGCCCGACGGCGTGTTCTGTGCGAGCGGGTGCACGCCGGTTGAGCTGGCTTCGATCCGGGATCACCTGCTCCTGCTGCGGGCAAGATTGCTCAAAAACGCCTAGATCCGGAAAAGCAAACCAATGCGTAATTATTCAGGCCATATATATCGTTCACGATCTAATCGTTCACTATCAGGCGGCGCTGCGCAGCAACCGAATCTGCGATTTGCCGCATTCCCATTGTCCACTTCATTGGAGTCTCACCATGTCAATTGAAAAGGTTCTCTACCGTGCCCATGCCAGAGCCACCGGCGGCCGCGACGGGCGTGCCGTCGTGTCCGAAAGCAAGCTGGATCTGAAGCTCACCACACCCAGGGAACTCGGCGGTGCCGGTGGCGAAGGCGCCAACCCGGAACAACTCTTCGCAGCAGGCTACAGCGCCTGTTTCCTGGGAGCGATGAAGTTCGTTGCCGCGCGCGACAAATTCGCCCTGCCGCCTGACCTCTCGATCGAGGGCATCGTGGGCATCGGCGCGATTCCAAATGGCTTTGGGATCGAGGTCGAACTGAAGATCTCGCTGCCCGGCATGGCACCCGCAGCAGCCCGGGCCCTGGTCGACAAGGCGCACATCGTTTGCCCGTACTCGAACGCGACGCGCAACAACATCGACGTGCGCCTGACACTGGCCTGATCCGCAACGGTTCTTACTCTCACCAACTCCGAAGGAATCCATACATCATGAATCGCTATGCCAAAGTCCTCGCTGCATCTTTACTCGCCTGCGCCGCTCAGGTCACCCTGGCCGCTGGCAGCCCCGGTGTCGAACGCCATGTCCAGGGCTTCCTCAATGCGCTAGCCGCCGGCGGCGGCAAGCCGCTCGAGCAACTATCGCCTGCCGATGCACGGGCCGTGCTCGTCGGCGCACAGTCTGGCGCGCCGCTCGAGTCGCTCAAGGTCGACATCGCGCAGAAGACCATCAACGCCGCCGGCCATGCCGTCAAGCTCACCATCGTGCGACCTGCCGGCGCGAACGGAATTCTGCCGGTGTTCATGTTTTTCCACGGCGGCGGCTGGGTATTGGGCGACTTCGCGACTCACGAGCGCCTGGTGCGGGACCTGGTGGTCGGCTCGGGTGCAGCGGCCGTGTTCGTCAACTACACGCCATCGCCCGAGGCGCACTACCCGGTCGCCATCAACGAAGCGTATGAGGCGACCCTGTGGGTGGCCGAGCATGGCGCCGAGATCAAGGTGGACGGCAAGCGCCTGGCGGTGGCCGGCAACAGCGTCGGCGGCAATATGGCGGCGGTGGTCGCGCTCATGGCCAAGAACAAGGGCACGCCGGCCATTCGGTTCCAGGTGCTGTTTTGGCCCGTGACGGACGCGAACTTCGAGAACGCGTCCTACGACGAGTTCGCCGAAGGCCACTTCCTGACTCGCAACATGATGAAGTGGTTCTGGGACAATTACACGACCGATCCCAGGGAGCGCCAGGAAATTTATGCCTCCCCGCTGCTGGCGACGACTGAGCAACTCCGGGGCCTGCCGCCTGCCCTGGTTCAGACAGCCGAAAAGGACGTCCTTAGAGACGAGGGCGAGGCTTACGCGCGCAAGCTGGATGCCGCCGGCGTGGATGTAACGGTTACCCGGTACAACGGCATGATCCACGACTTTGGTCTGCTCAATGCCCTGAGCCAGGTGCCTGGCACGCGCTCGGCACTGCTGCAGGCCTCCGAGGAGCTGAAGAAGCATCTGCTGTAGGGCGCTCGAATAAGGGGGCGGACGGGCGATTTCGGCGCGTCCGCCCCGGGTTGGCAACTTGGCCCGGGCGGAAAATCAAGACAGCCATGCTGGTGGCGGAACTGCATCCATCTGGCTCCCGTCGCCCTGCCGACAATTGGACGGAACGCGCCGCAAGTCCTATTTGGCGTTGGTCATCGCTTGATTGACGGACAGCGTGTCGGTGAATTGTTCGAAGGCCACGATCTTTCCGTCCTGCAACTTCCAGACGTGGGCCACTCGGGCCTGCATTTCCTTCCCTGTGACCCGGTAGGTGCCGTGGTAGGTCCCCACCCCGACGACCTGATCGCCGCCGTCAATGAGGCTTTCCATTTCAAAGTGGTAGCCAATCCAGTCCCTGGTCAGAACGGCAAAGACGTTGTCGACAACCGCTTGCGGCCCGACCCACGTGCCAGCGCAGGGAAAGCCCGCCATCTCAGTCCAGCGCACCTGCGCCGATACCTGGGCCATCATCTCTTCGATGTTCCCCTGCGCCGACGCGGCGTAATGGGCACGAACAATGTCGATGTTCGTCGTCATCGCCCTCATCCCCACTTCATCTCGCCCTTGGCGACCTTGGCCCCGATCTGCAAGGCAACGCCCATGCCGGCGTCCGGATAGCGCTTGGTCATGGCTGCAATGAGGGCCGTGCTGTCCGCGGTCTTCGCCAGCTCTACCTCGAACGCCACGAGGTAGTCACGGGTGTAGCGGATCGCCGATACGTCTGTCGTAGCACTGGGCTCCATGTGGCCGGGGACCACCACGGCGGGCCTGCGCGCTGCCATGGCGTCGAGGTTTTTCACCCATGCGGCGCGAGCCTCGGCGCCTTGCGTATCAGCGGTCCACACGTGAACGCCGGAGAACACAAGCACGCCACCGAAGATGGCACTGAGCGAAGGCACCCAGACGTAACGGCGGTTGGCAAGACCATCGGCATCGGCGATCTCGATGGTGTGGCCTTCCAGAGTGAGGGTCCGGCCGTCGAAGGCTTCGGGCATCACGATGTCGGCCAGGGTCTGCGGACCGTTTTCCTTGAGCTGAGGGCCCCAGGTCGCCAGCTTCTTTTCGACGTTGCCCTTGATAGCCGCAATCGTGGCCGAAGTGGCAATCACCCTGGCTTCGGGAAACGCCGCCTTGATGGGCGCCAGACTGAAGTAGTAGTCAGGATCGCTCTGGCTGATGTAGACGGTCGTGAGCTTTTTGCCGCTGGCCTTGATGGCCTGGGCGAGCGCCTTGCCGTCGGGAAGCGTAAAGCCACCATCAATCAGAACGGCCTCGCGTGCACCGGAAATCAGTACCGGCGCACGGTAAAATCCATGTTCGCCAGCGGGGAAATGCTTCCAGACCAGTTGGGTATTTGCAGCCATGGCGTTTCTTCCTCCGAGGATGGCCGTCGCGACACTCGCGGCGGCTACAGTTTTGATCACGTCTCTTCGCGTTGTCACGGGGTGTTCCTTCTGCAGAGTCAAATGAAAGGGAGTTACGCGGGCCGGCTCGACGATGGGCTCGGGCACAACTCAGGCCGCTTGCAACTGACTGATCAATGCATGTGGGTTTGAATAGGCCGCAGCGTGATCCAGCACCCGGCCCTTCGCGCCGGATTCGACAATCAAAGCAGGCACGCCGCGAGCGCCGAACTTCTGCATCAGCGCCTCAGCGCGGCCGATACCGGCGCGATTCGCGCCGAGCAGATCCGCATCGGGATGCGCGAGCCTCGCGGCGGCGTCTTTGAGATCGAGCGCTTTCAGAAGACTCACCAGCGTTGCCAACGACGTGACGTCCCTGCCGTCCACATAGCGCGCACGCTGAACGGCCTTGAGGGCTTCCAGCTCTTTGGCCGGTGCTGTCAACGACACCGCGGTGAGTGCCACGGTGGCGGGACCGCTGTCGAGGAGCTGCTGGCGATCGCCGAGTACCCGCTGCCGGTAGCGCTCGGTGAAACGTTGCCCCGTCAGGCGTTCGATGCGCTGGTCGTTAGACCAGGCAAACGTCGCGAAACCATCATCCATCGGCCTCGCACCCTCGCCAGAGAACAGCCCGGTTGGCAGCAACTCGATGCTGACGCCAGGAACTTCCCGCAATCCGGAAACGGCCGACGTAGCGCCATAGCACCAGCCACACAGCGGGTCGAACAGGTAGTACAGGATCTTGTGCATAGGGCTCTTCAATTGATGCCGCCAATCATAGGCACTATCTATTGACTCTAAAATACATACCTGATAAACGAACTGTATGGTACATACATACAATAAAGACGACAGCAGCCTTAGAGGACTTGGGAATCTGCGACGCTTGGCTTACTTCGTAGCCGTGGTGGAGACTGGCACCTTCACTGCGGCAGCGGAGCGCCTGGGCATCACCAAGGCCGTGGTGAGCCAACAGGTTGCGCGGTTGGAGCGCGAGTTCCGGGTTTCGCTCCTGGTTCGCACCACGCGCAAGGTGCAGACGACCGAAGCGGGTCAGGCCTTCTACCTACGCTGCGCCGTGATCCTGCGCGAGGCCGAAGGCGCCTTCGACGAACTGGCCGGCGCTTCGGCGGAGCCGTCCGGCATGCTGCGGCTCACTGCTCCCTTCGACTACGGCGTCGGCGTCGTCGTGCCGGCCATCGCCGCGTTTACTCAACGCTATCCCGCATGCAAAGTCGATGCGGTCCTGAGTGATCAGACCCTGGACATCATGTCCGGCCATATCGAACTGGCGATTCGTGTCGGCTGGCTGGCCGAGACCAGCCTGCAGGCGCGGAAAATCGGCTCCTTCCGGCAATTGCTCGTTGCCTCACCGACCATGGCGCCGCAGTTGGCGCGGCTCACCCATCCGGAAAACATTACCAAGCTACCGTTTGTCGCCAATACCGCTCTGCGGGACCACCTGCGGTGGAACTTCTCGCTGAACGACATCGAGCGCCGGGTCGTGCAAGTGCAGGCCACTATTTTTCTCGATGCCACGCTCGCCGTGCGCGAAGCGGTGTGCCAGGGCGCGGGGCTGTCCGTGCTGCCGGATTTTTCGATTGCAGATGAGCTGGCCGCGGGGCGCCTCATCCAGGTCCTGCCGCAATGGCGTTTGCCTTCCGGCGGCATCCATGCAGTATTTCCCGCGGCGCGCTTTCGTCCGGCGAAGGTCCGCGCTTTCGTCGATCTGTTGGCTGACAGAGAACAGCAACGGCAGGCCGTCAATAGGACAGATCCGTGAGCGTCAACAGCCCATCTGCGCTCAGCACGGGCGCGACCGCGGACTCCAAGTCTGCCTCGGACCAAATCGGGTGTCAGGTCGAGGTCATTCAGCGCGATCTGGAGTAGGAAGACGCCCACGCGCCGATCGCAGCGGCGATCAAGTTTGCGGTCTCAGTCGTTAGACTGATTGGACTTGGTCTTTGTCTTCACAACCGACTGCTGGGCCCCGGCCGCTGCGTCGGAGGGCTTCGTGTGCGGCATGGCCTGACGGTTATTCTGGATGTTGGAGCGGGACTTGGTGATCTTGGTGCCGTCCACGGCAGGCGCAGCCGGCTGGGCAGCGCTCGGCGGATTGGTCGGTTCCGCCGCACGGGCGGAGGCACCGACGATCGCGAAAGTGGCCAGGGACAGCGTGGCGAACACGGTCTGGATGCGGCTCATGGCAGGACTCCCGGGTTTCACACCGTCCAAATTCTACCAGCGCCCAGACAGGGCCACCCGGAACCGCGTCGCGATTCGGGCGGAAAGACGGTCCCCAACATGGAGGGCATCGCCACAGCCCCGGTCCGAATTTGAAGCCACGATGAACATTCGATGAAATCCTGCTTGAGCACGGCGTACGCCGCTAGTCGTAGTCGGGCACCGGATAGTCGATGCTGCGCAAGTAGCCAGCCATCGCGTCGATCACCGGCCGCACGGCGGGCCGCGCGGCAACCCGCGCGCGCCAGAGGCGTAGATTGCCGTGCGCGTCCGTCACCGGCACGGTATGCCGCGCCGCGAAGAACTGCGCCATGTAGAACGCGATGTCGGCGAAACTGTATTCGTCCCCCGCGATGAACCGGCTGCCATCGAGCACCCGCTCCATCTGGTCATAGTAAGCGCGGATCCTGGTGCAGGCCTGGATCCATTCGGGCGCATCGACGGGATCTGGGTTCGCACGCAGCCCCATGAGGCGGATCACATGGGGGAAGAATACTTCGTCCGATGCATGCTCCAGCTGGCGCGCGCGGGCACGTTCCGCCGCTCCGGCTGGCCACAATCGCGGCGCTGGCCAACGATCTTCGAGGTATTCGCAGATCTGGGTCGAATCGTACAGCTCGACGTCGTCATCAACCCACACGGGCACCTGCCGCTTGGGATTGATGCGCAGCACTTCCGGGTGCCTGGGACTGTAGCCCTGCTGCTGACTGAAGGGCACCATCTGCAATTCGAAATCAAGGCGCTTCTCGCGCGCCGCAATTTCCACCTTGGCGCCAAACATGCTCAACGGTGCGGAGTACAACTTCACGGCTGCGCTCAGCGACTCAAGCAGTCACCGGCAGATTCCAAGTCACTCCCACTCAATAGTCTCCTGGTGTTGTATCTCGTTGATGCAAGGAACGTTTCAGCGGCGCACTGCTCACAATACCGTCCGCGATACCGTCACAATAATTATTCTAAAGTCTCGTCAGATGAGCGGCCACATATTTTTGCTCGGTGCCGATAGCACGCTATAGATGCCGGACGATCCTGATGGAGGCAGCTGGAGCTGCTCGAAGAGATTCGACTTTGTACCGTACGTAGAAAGTTTCTGCGGCGCGGCGAGGGAGCTACTGCTTCAGATCGTCGTCTAGTCCCTTGTCCCCGCTCCCGGGTAGATCCTTGGGCTCTGCATCTTGACCCCTCTCGGCGGAGCGCACCTGAGGATCCCCCGAACTCTCTGTGGTGCGTTGTTGCCGCGACTTCAACCAGTCTTCGCGGCCCTGCGCTCGAAGCTCCTCAAGAGCCGGCGACGATCCTTTCTGCTCTCGCATCCTTAACCAATTTTCTCGCCCTGCTTTCTTGATCTCATCAATCTCGTTTCGAGCGCTCTTGACGGATGGAGCTGGATCTTGCTGCCGTTCAATCTCTTGGCCCTGGCTGCTTTCACGCAACGCATCGACGTCAATCAAATCCTGTGGTCGACCTGCCGAGAGCTTTGCAACCAGCAGGTCCTCCCGCGAGATAAATGGTACGGACAAATAATCATCTATTCGAACTTCTACTCGCCGTTTCCATGCTTCCACAAATTCAATGCCACTAATCTTGGGCATGATGTCTACCATCACCGGCGGCGTACCCATGCGGAAGAAATTATTGGGGTCGGTGAAATCCTTGGCACTTAGTCCTGCTATCGGCGCTCCGAACTTCGCGAGCGCGGCATACACCGCTTTACTGTTTTCAGTGTCTGCGCCAATCAGGATATCCAGATCTTTGGTCGCACGAGGCTGCGCGTGAAACGAAACCGCATACGCGCCGACAATCAGATATTTAACTTGGCCGGCGTTGAACGCGGACAACAGTTCTTTGAAGTCTTGGTGCATCCGCGGTCTGTCCCTTCAACGCGTAAAGCTCAAGGTTGAGATCCATTACAGCGCGAATCCGCTCGCTTCCCGGAAGGCGTTGCCAGGAACGATACTCGTCCGCCTTCATTTCCTTCAGGCTGTGGTACCGCGTAATCTTTTTGTCCATTTCACGAAAATAGCACAAACCGCAGTCAAACAACGGGTTACGGGCCACAATCTACGCTCGGCCCCTTCACTCCCACTCAATAATCTCCTGACTTCGTAACTCGTTGATGCAATTTAAACTTAATAACAACACTGCTCACAATACCGTCCGAAATACCGTCAGCGAGTTTCGCTTTGTGGCGATCGATGCCGATAGATGACGAGTCATTTCGGCGACCGTCACGCTGCCTCATCGCACCTCCACTATCGTTCCGCGACGACCAGAGCACCGATAACCATCACGAGTCAAATGGGGCTTTAAAGTGACCGTACGTGTCGCCCTGGGAAACCGCCGGTTACAGTGGTGGCATTGCACTATGTACTTCGTCCGGCGTGCTGCCGCTCTCGACCGGGTCGCTTGGGGATGCGCCCGCCTATATCCCGGCGCACGTTGCATTGGAGCCGCAACCGGCGCAGACGCAGGACTGAGCTCAATTGCGTGGCGTGGCGCGAACGTGCGCTCCAGTACGCGGGCGCCTCGAATCCGATCCACGCGATAGTACTTGATGTGACCCGCTTCAATGTCGTGAGCTGCAAGCGACACGGCACCAGCGCGGCTGCGTCTCAGCGAGTACGGCTCAATCGTCGGTGTGCGCTGGACGCCCTGCTCATTGGTATACCCCAGTTCAACGAGTTGGCGGCTCTGGGCCGCAAAGCGGATAAGTTCGAGAACCGACGCTCGACCACCGACCTGGACGAGCCCACCGAAACGCGGCCGCAACACTTCACTACCTGCGGCAATTTGCACAGAGGCCAGATGTTCGACAGGTCGGCGGGAATTGAGCCACTCGAATACTGCCGGAAGCGCGCTCCAGAACGACTCAAAGGGCGGAAGCTGCGGTAGTTGATGCCGAAGCATTCCCTCCCAAGTGCCGACAACCGATTCCCGGGCCGCAGACACCACTTCAAGCGTGATGATAGGAATGCGCTTGAACTCGCACTTGCGCGCGAGCAACTCAAGCACACGCTGGGGCGCCGGGGAGTACTGCCCATTCCGATGGAGATGGACGACGTCGTACAGGTCGCGAGCACGGGTACGCTCACCCAATGCCCTTAGTTTCTCGGCGAATAGTTCCTCGTAGGAGTAGCAATACGCCTCGATACCGCCTCCAGGGTCATCAGAATACGGATGGCTGACGGGCCGCCAGACTCCACCATCCAAGAACGCCTCATCGGCGGTGAGATCGAGCTTGACGGCCGGCATATTGTTGCCCGTCTGGAATCGACTGCGATAGTAAATCCGCCCCTGACAGGAAGAGTTGCCGCGGGGATTGTCGTAAATATCAAATCGGACACTATCGGCGGGCATCTCGATCCCCGCCTCATCGTAGATTTGCGCTACAACTTCGCCGAACGCCGCTTGCAAGAACTCAGCATCAATATGCTCCGATCGTAGCAACGTGAAATCGAGATCTTCCGAAAATCTGTAGGTCTCAAAATAGCATTTCTTCAGGCAGGTCCCACCCTTGAATAGCCATCGCTCTCGGAACTCTGCGTGCGTCGCGATACCGCGCAAGAGCCAACCGAGAATGTAGTCCTTTTCGACAACAGGGCCCGTAAGACCAGTCGCGTTGGCGATAGCCAGCAGCTCATTCCGATCAATCATCGCTGAGCACTCTCTCCCATCCTGCGGGTAAACGAAGTTGCCAGCGCTTGGAAATCTTCGGGGAATTGAGCGCCGGATCAAGCGCAGCCAGTCCCGCGGTCACCGAGCGCCTGCACTCCTCGATAACTTCGATAGGACCGTGGGCAGCCTCGCATAAAAAACCTAAACGCTTGAACGCAGTTGGAAGCGCCAGTTGCCTTGCATACTCGAGGAGCCGGGCGGTGCTGCAATCGTCGCGCGCGAGGTAAGAGCGCAGACAATGCATGACGTGCTGAATGCCGCCGCCGAGCGCTGGGTCCGCGCACAGATCCAAAATTGTCTTGTGGACATCCGAAACGAGTACGCGGGCACCCTCGCGCCACTCTACTTTGGTCGCAAATATCCAGCTTTCTGGAACATGCCGCGCGCGCAACATCGTGCCGGCTACGATCAGCTGTGTCCGCCGAACCCGATCGGAAGTACAAACGAGAAGAGTCTGAAATATTTGCTCAGTGAGATCCCAGTGTTGCGCCGCGCTCCAACCACCGATGTAAGCTTGGCGAAACGTAGCAGGGATAAGCACCCACGGATCCGCGATGACCTGCTCCTGTGTCATTGCGCCTGTGGGCACAACTGCGTAGGTGCCCCGACGGACGCGCCGCAAGAAACCTTGAGTGGACCAGCGAGCTAGTTGCTTCGCCGTACGCCTTCGATCCCAGCCGAGCACTCCTGCTGCTGTGGCAACGTCCACTAGCGGCCTCGCACTAGCAGCAACACTGGCTAGCAGCGAGCGCATAGCTGGAAGACTTGGGTGCGTAGCATGCGCCATAGTTCGCATTATATGAGAACTATTGGACTCAGCAAGCATCTCCAACTCACCTATTGCACGGCAATCGGCTCGGTGGATTTGCTGCGTCGCAATATCAGATGTGAAGGCATGCGTCTCCTAGCGTGGCCACGACGCACCCGTACCCAACCGAACATTAGTATATTTGACGATTAGCACATTCGCTAATATTATACGGATATGTCAGTCGACAAGATTTTTGAAGCTCTCGCATCCCGCTCTCGCAGGGAAATTCTAGCGTACCTCTCTAAGACGGAGCTAACCACATCCGAACTCGCAGCGCGCTTTCAGATGACAGCACCGTCCATGTCGCGACATCTAACCGTGCTCGAGAACGCGGGTTTGGTCGCCAGCGAGCGAAAGGGACAACGAGTCCTGTATCGGCTGAATCCGAGTAGCCTCGTCAGCACGCTGACCGGTTATGCATTCGAAATCTGCCCCGTAGCTGGCCCGCTCAAGCGCGAATCGCGCGCCCTGGCAAAGCGCCGACGCGCGACCGAGTAGCCTGGATTTACTGTGGAAGGCGTCGCCGCAAGTCTCGATCAGCACCGTGTCGCCGCGATAAGTCTAGATTCGGTGTGCGTCGGCACTGTGCGGTACGCGCCCGTCAAGTCCGTTTGGTTTCTCGGCATGCTGACAGGTGCCATTGTCGGCGGCGCGGTCACTTTTACATGGTCCGCCTTTGCCGCATTCCTGCTCGCGACCGCGGCCGTGCTCCTATTCGGCCACTCTCTGGGCAGCCACCGAAAGCTCGTCCACGATAGCTACCAGTGTCCTAAGTGGCTCGAATACTCTTTTGTGTACCTCGGAGTGCAGGTCGGACTCGCGGGCCCGATCGGTCTTCTCCGTCAACACGAGCTGCGCGACTACGCGCAGCGATTACCCAGTTGCCACGACTACCTGAAACACGGCCGATCGGCCTGGGTGGATGCATGGTGGCAGCTGAATTGCGAGTTGGTGCTGCTCCACCCGCCCGTCATCCGCATTGAGCCAAGAATCGCCAAAGATCGCTTCTACCAGTTTCTTGAGCGTACGTGGATGGCGCAGCAGGTGCCCGTGGCCTTTCTACTTTACGCCGCTGGCGGTTGGGGATTCGTGTGGTGGGCGGTCTGCGCTCGCGTGACTGCCGGCGTGTTCGGTCATTGGCTGGTTGGTCATCTGGCACATAACCACGGCGCAATTCACCGTGAGGTTCGAGGTGTCGCGGTGCAGGGCCGCAACGTTCGATTTACGTCGCTTCTGACCATGGGCGAGTGTTGGCACAACAACCATCACGCATTTCCAGGATCAGCGCGACTCGGGATCGCACCGGGTGAATGGGATCCTGGCTGGTGGGTTCTCCTGGGACTTCGGCGTCTCGGACTGGTCATGAATCTGCGATTGCCATCACACCTGCCCTACCGGCCTGAGCTGACCGATGTAAAGCTGGTGAGACAGAGCAAATTGATATCGACCACTGAGGCCCCTTTACGACCAGGAGTAGACGCTCATGGCTTCATCGCCTGACACCCCGGAGCCTCACCGCTTCTGGATCGTCCAATTTGGCTGGACCGTGCCCCTGATTTGCGGTGCCCTCGTCGGCGTCGCTTTGCGTCTCTTTTTCTCTGGTACGCCTGGCGAACCGTATCACGCCATGATGTCCTCATTTGTTCTGTTGGTGCCGATTCTGGTCGGCGCAGTAACCGTCTACATGGCGGAGCGTACGGGGCGCCGGAGCTGGTCCTACTATTTCTTCGCCGCCGCTGCCGCCAATGCACTATTTGTAATCGGCACGATGGTGATCCGAGTGGAGGGGCTCATCTGTGCTGTTCTCGCGGTGCCGCTATTTGGCCTCGTAGGCGGCCTCGGAGGTATTTTGATGGGCACCGTGTGTCGTTGGACAAAGTGGCCGCGGCCCGCCATTTTCAGCTTCGCTGCCTTACCGCTGCTGTTAGGAGGTCTTGAGCAGAATCTTCCGCTCCCTCAAGACGTACGGTCGGTCGAAAGAGTCTGCATCGTCTCTGCGAGCCCCGAGAAGGTCTGGACCCACCTCACAGTCGCCAGAGACATCCGGCCCGATGAGATTGGCACGGCATGGATGTATCGCATAGGTGTCCCCTTCCCATCATCCGCGGTTACGGAACTAGCCGACGGCACTCCAGTGCGTCACATCACGATGGGGAAAGGCATCCAGTTCGATCAGATAGCGGCCGACTGGCAACCAAACCGACGTGTTCGTTGGATGTATCGGTTTACGAACGACTCGTTTCCCCCAGGCGCACTCGACGACCATGTGAGGATTGGCGGACAGTATTTCGATGTGATCGATACCGAATATGCGTTGCACAAAGTGAACGCGGGCACAGAACTTCGAGTGACGATGCGCTACCGCGTTAGCACGGCATTCAACTGGTATACGCAACCGATCGCGGACTTTCTTGTCGGGAATTTTGAGGAAGCGGCTCTGCGATTCTACGCCAACAGAGCGGAGAATAGCCGATAGCTAAAAGCCATGAACGAAGAGAGTTAAAGGATGGAGATTTTCTTTGCAGATGATTCCGTTCAACGCAGCTGCGCCCGAGAAAGCATGGGACCAGTTATCAGCGTCGGCGGAGTGCTAATCGAGGAAGCGCAGCTTAGATCGCTGTCTACCGCAATCGACGCAATCGGCAACAGATTCGGAGTTCCCGAGAAAGAAGAATTCAAATGGTCACCCAAAAGAGGCTCATGGATTTACGAAAACCTTCATGAGGGAGATCGGGAGGACTGTTACCGCCAAATCCTCGAAGCTGCGGCGGCTCATAATGCTAGAGCGGTTGTCGTTTGCTGGGATACCGCTCGCACGACTGAAAAGGACCAAGCGGCTTTCGAGCGTTGTGTTGATTATCTTTTCGAACGCGTCAGTATGAATCTAGAGGGCCGAGGTTCAAGCGCCATCATCGTCGCCGACAAACCAGGAGGCGGCAAGGACCAGGAGGCCGAGTTTCTCACAAATTTTGTTGAGCGCATCCAAAAGGGTACCGACTACGTCCTTCCCGACCGGGTCCTTCTTAATGTCCTGACAACTCCCTCTCATCTACTGCGTCACCTTCAACTTGCCGATCTTGTAACAGGAGTTACAACGGCGATGGTAGCCGGCAATGATAAGTACGCGCGTGCGATTTTCCTGTCGGTGCAGAATCTCTTTATAAAGAACCGGCCCGGTGGTGTGGCGGCTACGGGATTGAAAATCGCACCCGACGGCCCGCGGGGCGACTCTCTTGTGAATCTGTATTTCTGGGTCTTGCAGGAAAAGTTTTTACACAAGGGAGGTGGCGCGGTCAGCTACCCGTTACCTGTAGTCGGGCTACCTTTCGAGAAGCACGGACTTCACCCGTAGCACCTACAGCGTAAAGCTGCGCCGCACCTAGTCCGCCAACTTGCCGTCACGTCGTAGCTCATGCCGTTTGAGGGAAGGATCGACACCCGCCGCAAGCAACTGGCGAGCAGCCTGGTGTCGCGACCGCGCGCGAGCCATAGGCACATCTGGGTATATTCCAAGCGCAAGCGTCTTCCGCTTTCCACCATGTCGATAACAAAACCGCCAGAACCGCCCGCCCTTCGGCGTGACGAGGAGATACAAGTTACGACCGAACGAGACCTTCCTCGGGAAGCGGACCGGGCGAATCAGGGGCATAAGTACTTCTTCCGCGCCTCCTCGCGTTGCCCTTGAGATCTGGTGCATTAACGGAAAACAGCCGTTGTCGTATAGAACCTGCTCGTTCACCTGACCCAGTGCGGAGTCCCACATCTCCTTGAGCGAGGACCGATGTCCCTGCCGCGTAATCGGCAGCGAGTGCTGCCCTTTGCGGATGCGATGTGCCAGCTCGATTCCGGCCAGAGTAATCGCCGCCGAGCGAAAAGACTTGAGTCCTCGCATCGAAGCGCATCGCTGTTTGATCGCCCGATGATCCTGCTCAACCACATTATTCAGGTAGCGGCGTGCACGTATTTCTACGGCCCGCCAGCGGCAATCCTCCTTGGTGAGCAGACGCAAGCCTCGGTGGGTGGCCTTATTCCCGTCGAGATTGATCTTGTCGGGCCAAGGTACCCCAACCTGGGCGACGGCCGAACGGAAAAATGCTTGTGCAGATTCCATGTTGCGATCATTGCAAAGTAAAGACGCGACGGACTTCCCACCCTTGTCCACCGCACGGTAAAGGTAGTGCCGGCCGCCGCGAACAGGTACGGCGGTCTCGTTCATTCGCCAGGACGAACCCGGCGGCCGTGCAAAGCGCGCCCACCGGTGCTCGTATTCGGGCACGTACCGCAGCACCCAGCGCATAACCGTAGTGTGGGAGACAGCAATCGCGCGCTCGGCCATCATTGCGGCTAGGTCGCGATAGCTAAGTCGATACGTGATGTACCAGCGAACGCAGAGCTCAATGGTTTCAGCCGAAAAGCGACGCCGCCGATAAATCGGGTCGCGTGAAATGCGAATTGTCATCGGCGCCTCCTCTCAAAAGGGGCGCGAATTCTAGGCCAGACCGGCAATGCACCAAAACCCAGTAATACCGTCAGAATTTGCCGCTGGCCCGCGATAGTCAGCGATAGTCAGCGATAGATGGCGAGAGGAAAAACGTTTGGAAACAGGACGTTAGTTTTGATTCGCGATAGTGCGCGATAGGTGGCGAAGGGTCATGATTCACTCTCACTCAATCGTCTCCGACGTTTTCAAGCCGTTGAAAAGACCGTCCATCTGCATTCGAGTTACCCAAATTTGCCGTCAGATCTACCGACACTAAATGCTGCTTGAGCGCGATAGACGCCGATTGATGGCGAAAGGCTCTTCACATCTTGCATCACGAAGCCGGATGTCGTACGGGCTGCGGCGGTTCCATCCGGCAAATTCCTGTAGCTCAGTCTTTAGGACTGGTCTGCAGCACTTGCATTGGGTAATTCTATCCCCATCTGTCTCAGCAATGACCTCGAAGGTCGGGGAGAGTCCGGCGGCAGCTCGCTGAACCGGACACGTTTCAATGCAGGAAGACATGGAGAGCATGGAAATGAACAAATCTCGGCATCTCACCTTACTAGGCTCGGCCGTCGCGATCGTGGCGCTTTCTCAATCAGCCCTCGCATATAAGGGTGAAGAACTCGCGGCCCAGGCGAAAGTCAGTCTGACGCAGGCTCGTGAAATCGCGCTGCGGGCACGGCCAGGCACCATCACCGACGAAGAGCTCGAGCGGGAGCGCGGTGGTAGCGGACTGCGCTACTCCTTCGATATCAAGATTAGCTCATCGACTTACGAAGTGGGCGTGGACGCTGCTACCGGCAAGGTCCTGGAGAACAAGAAGGAGGGTCCGCATCCGGATTGAACCGCCCCCTGTGGCCAGGAACCTTATAACTCGAAAGGTCTGGGTCACGAAGCGCCCAGACCTTCAGAGGTTTTGCGATGCCGCATGCACAGTTGACGCCAAGAATGAGTGGCCGGCCGGGACTTAGAACTATGGCCGTCAGAATTACCCTGCGTTTCGCTTGGTGGCGACAACAAACGATAAACAGCGAAAGCTCTTTCGGACAATTTTCCCGCTTTTCGATTGTTGCCAGCGACTTAGCCGCTCATGGCGATAGACGCCGATAGATCCCGACAGGACTAATTCACTCCCACTCAATCGTTGCCGGCACTTGCAAGCATTTGAAAGCAAATGACTTCGTGTCGGCGCGCACCAATTTTACCGTCAGATACACCGTCACACCATTTTGCTTGGCGCCGATAGTTGACGATAGGTGGCGACAGACCCTACTCGGTCAATGCCTCCGGGACGAACGAAGGCCGGCATCTTTCTGAACAAGCTCTTCCTTTTGAGCACGTATGACGGTGACTTGCAAACAGCCGCCGTCATACTTTCATTTAGCCGTCGGGATATCTGTTCATATGTCCTCTTGTCACTGCGGACCCGGGCAACGCCATTCGGATTCGCGTTCCAGCAGACGCGCATGCCAGAGGTCCGTGAAAGTGCCGCCGAAATAGCTGCTGTTCCAATAAGCTTTCTTCGCAATCTCAGCCGCGACTTTCCTGGCATCTGCCGGGGTATTGGCGAACACAACGACCCGCGTCCCTTTGTCCCAGTTGGGCAGGCGGCCGTCATCGTTCGCCACCGTCGCCTCGCCGGCCAAAATGTTTACGGCGCAGCGGATGGTCTTGGACTGAAATTCCTGCGGCGTTCTCGCATCCACGAAGACCGCCGTGTGATCCGCTTTGAAGATATAGATGAATCCAGCGAGGTCGGTTTGCACGGTGTTGCCGAGCGCACGCCAGATCGGCATGCCGAGCTGATACCGCTTCACGTTGATGTAACCCGCAAAGACGAGTTGCTCCGAGGTCCGCTTGCTCTTGCCGCAGAAGGGACCGTTGCAGGTCAGAGTCATCTGCGTTGTCGGATCCGGGTATTGCGCGACGATCTGGGCGACTTCCTGCTCAGGTATGTTGAGCGCTCCGGGAATATGCGCGATCGCATATTCGAGTCGTGATCGGACGTCGAGGACCGGTTCACTGCTGCTCGCCAGAATCTTCAGCAGATCTTCAGTGCTGATTTCGGGGGTGAGTTGCCTGGGCTCTTGCAGAGTGGCCTGAAAGATCGTGGGTACCGCTTGCGCTTGCGCCGAGCTGCTGCAAGTAACGGCCGCCGCCAGCGCGACCCCGGCCGCGGCCAGACCGTGCTTTAATAGCGCGTAGGGAGTATTCATAATCGGTCTCCTGTTCCTGGTAATGCACGAAACTCGCGACCGACCGTAGGCGCGCGGTTCCCGACCGGCAATGGATGCGAACGGAGCGTTCCGGGATATTTTTGTGGACACGCAAGTGGTTGGATTCCGGCAGCTTTCGCGGCGAGCTGAGCGGCGATCATTCGCCGTAGCAGGCGACCATGAGCGCAACACCTGACAGCCCATGGGTCCGCTTCGCGACCTTCGAGCTCAACATCAGAGAGGAGCAGCTGCGTAAGAGCGGCGCGCTCATCAGGTTGCCGCCGCAACCGCTCAAGATCCTTATCTGCTTGTCTACGCACGCCGGGCAACTGGTGACCCGACAGGAACTCTGTGAGCGGGTCTGGGGACCCGGAACGTTCGTCGACTTTGAGCAGGGACTCAATCACTGCATCAAGCAGATTCGCCTGGCACTCGGGGACGATGCCGACAACCCCCGGTTCATTGAGACCATTCCGAAGCGCGGCTATCGCTTCATCGCCGAGGTTCGCCTCGATGACGGTGCGGCGCCGGCATCGGCACAGGCTTCGGACCGCGCCCCCCCACCGACTAGCCCGATCGCAACCAGCGCGCGCGGTCGTTCACGAGTCCTCGGATGGCTGCTGCTTGCCGCCGCGCTGGCGGCGATCGGCTTGAGCCTCTCATACCTCACACGGCGGGAAAGTGAAGCACAGCGAAGCACGCCATCGCCACGGGCGACGCTCGCGGTTCTGCCCTTCGAAGTACTCAATCGACCAAAGGACATCGGCTATCTTGCCGTCGGAATCCCTGATGCGATCACGGCGCGCCTGGCCCGTGCCGGAGAGATCCGCGTTCGACCCACGGGCGCGGTCATTCATGCGAATCCAGCCGCGCACCCTTTGCCAGAACTCGCTCACCTGCTCGAAGCGGACTACCTGCTTACCGGCACGTTGCAGGAAACCGGCGACAACATCCGGGTCACGCTGCAGCTGGTCCGTGGCGCTGACATGGTTTCGCTTTGGGCTCAGCACTACGACCTGCCGCGCGAACATCTGCTGACTCTGGAAGATGCGGTGGCGGTGGAGGTTGCGGGCACGCTGAAGATTCCCGTCACTCCCGCCGAGCGGGCGCGCCTCGATCGACGATACACGTCCAACCCGCAGGCCTACGAGTCGTACTTGAAGGGTCGATCCGAGCTCCTGCGTTTCACGAAGGAGGGAACCCTCACGGCCATCGCGTCGTTTGATGCCGCACTCAAGGTGGATCAGAGTTACGTCCTGGCCCACGCCGGACTTGCGTCCGCCAGCGCCCAGATGCAGCTGCGCTTTGCTGCAGCGGATGAGGTCGTGATGTGGCGCGAGCGGGCGCAGCGCGAGGCCGCCCTCGCCCTGCAAATGGACCCCGAGCTCGCCGAAGTACACGAGGCGCTCGCGGCCGTTTATGGCCAAGCCGATTTTGACTGGCCGCGAACGATCAGCGAGAGCCGGCAGGCGCTGGCACTGAATTCGAGCCTTGCGCGGCCGCACTACGATCTCGCACGGGCCTTCTATCACCTGGGATTGGTGGAGCTCATCGAGAACGAAGTCGCAGCGGGCCTGGACATCGATCCCGTCAACCGCCTGGAGCCGTTCCGGCTGCGCGGAACCGCGGCGCTCGTCGGGGGCAGATTTGGTGACGCAAAGAAGTGGCTGGAGCAGGCCCGCGCATTGAGCGGTCCCACGGTCAGCGATTGGTACTACGCGCAGACGCTCTACTACACCGGCGATCACCGCGAAGCAGAAGAGATTCTGCGATCGCTACGCGGCAGCGCGCAAGCCGAGCAGAGATCGAGAGCGACGCTCGCGAGTTTTACGGCCGCCAGCGGCGACCGAGAGCAGGCGAATTCACTGCTGGCTCAAACCCTGGCGGCCGCGTACATGGACCATCACGTCGCCTATTCCTTGGGAGTCGCGTATGCCCAGCTCGGGCAATCGGCGCGGGCGCTCACCTGGCTCCGGAAAGCGGCAGACAGCGGATTTCCCTGCTTTCCGTGGTTCGCAAACGACCCACTGCTGCAGCCGCTCCACAGTAATCCGGAATTCAAGCGCCTGCTGTCCGATCTCAAGCAGAGGCTGGAGACCGCGAGGACCGAATACAAATAGGGTTCTGGTGCATCCGCGGACGCGAAGACCAACCAATCCCGGGTTGTGTCCCGGGGTGAGTTACGCCAGAGCCCGCTCCCATTGCTGCTTGAGGGACCAATGCCGCGGACGGCGGCCAGGCCCGAGCGAGAACTGCCGCTTGTGAATCCGATGAGCCAGGTCGATCCCCGAGATCGTGACCGAAGCGTTAGCGAATGACTTGAACCCCGTCATCGACGCGCAGCGTCGCTTGATGGCTCGATGGTCCTGCGCAACGATGTTGTTGAGGTACTTGCTGCAGCGCACTTCCACGTATTTCCACTTTGGATTCTCCCGCCGCAGGAGCCGCACCGCGCAATGACTCGGCACATGGCCGTCCCGGGTCACCTTTCTCGGCCACCGAGTCGGATTGGTGGTCAGGGCCTTCCTGAAGAAGGCTTGCGCGGCGGCGACGCCTCGATCCGGCCGGAGCAGGAAGTCCACGGTCATGCCCTGCCTATCGACGGCGCGATAGAGATAGTGCCACGTGCCACGAATACAGACGTAAATCTCACCGACCCTCCAAGACGAGCCGATACGGCGCGCGAAGCGGTGCCACCGCTTCTCGAACTCCGCTACGTACCGAATCACCCAGCGCAGAATTGTTGTGTGCGACACCTACACGCCCCGCTCGGCCATCATGGCCACGAGATCCCGATAGCTCAGCCGGTAGGTGATGTACCAGCGCATGCACGGCTCGATGATCTCCGCGTCAAAGACACGGCCACGGTACATGGCGTCACGGGCTGGGGGTCGGGTCATTGTGGGCTCCTAAGAAGAGCCAGAATAGTGGGCGCATGCCCGCCGCTGCACCAGAACCCATTTTTACCGTCAGATCGATTTGCTTGAGGGCAATAGAGGGCGAAAGGCCAAGAATCACTCCCACTCGATAATCTCCTGGCGTCGTAACTTACTGTCTACAATGATTTTCAACGAACCAGCAACTCGAATGTCCGTCCGAATGTACGACAACACGTTTAGCAGGCCGAATGAGATCGAAGAGTAGGCGAAGACCCTTTCGACTTTACTATCTCACCCTGACGACAACCATGTCTTTTGCACGCCCTCCTTCGACGTATGCCATGGCCTCATTGATTGATTCGAACG
Organism: Gammaproteobacteria bacterium; assembly: GCA_025359205.1. Classification (GTDB taxonomy): domain Bacteria; phylum Pseudomonadota; class Gammaproteobacteria; order Steroidobacterales; family Steroidobacteraceae; genus FEN-1191. The sequence goes on along the minus strand of JANYHD010000029.1, from coordinate 63,339 downwards.
GGAAGACCCGGTCCATCACAGGGCGGATGAGGCCAGCATCCCGCGCCAAGGCAGCGCTTGACGGCGGATAGGAAACTCAAACCACCTGTCCGTGCCAGGCCCTTTCGCGTGAGCAAAGCCGCCGCCCGCGATCCCGGGCCAGCCGCCGACACCGCGGCACGTGGCGATGAGCTGGGCGCGGCGGCTGAAGCGCGTGTTCGGCATCCAGATCGAGAACTGCGCCCGCTGCGGCGGCACGCTTAAGATCATCGCCAGCGTCGAGAAGCCGCAGGTCATCGCGAAGATTCCCTCGCACCTGGAGCGTACGGCCCCGGAGCAGTACCAGACCGAGCTACCCCGGATTCTGATCGCCTCCACCGCCAACGGAACAGCGGTGGGGATACCGTCGGAAAACGTGCTGTTTTCAGGCCTGACGCCGACGCTGGTGGGCCTGTGGCAGATCAACGTGCGGATTCCGACGACGGTTCCCTCGGGAAGCGCGGTGCCGACTGTCGCGCTGATGTCGAGCGTGCCCTCCACCGAGCCCGGAGCGGTTGTTACCGCGGCTACAACCATAGCCATCAAGTAGCGGGCCCGTGCTACGCTGCAGTCTTCGGAGAAACATTTGGACCAGCCCAGTTCGTCACGCACCCCGCTGTATTTCATCCTTCTGCTGCTGTTCGCCGCTTCGGGCTGCGCGGCTCTAATTTATGAAGTGGTGTGGTACCAGCTGCTGCAGCTGGCCATCGGCTCCACATCGATTTCGATGGGGATTTTGCTCGCGACCTATATGGGCGGCCTCTGTATAGGGAGCCTGTGGTTACCGCGCCGCCGCTGGACGCAGCATCCCCTGCGGGTGTATGCCGGTCTTGAGGCCGGGATCGCGGTGTTTGCGCTGCTCACGCTGATAACGCTGCCGCTGCTGAACCGCGTGTACGTCTCGGCGGCGGGGAGCGGGCTGGACGGCATGCTGATGCGCGGCTTTCTGGCGGGAGGGTGTCTGTTGCCTCCCACGATTTTGATGGGCGCTTCGCTGCCGGCGATTGTGCGCTGGATCAAAGGCACACCTTCGGGCGTGGCATGGTGGGGCTACCTGTACGGCGGCAACACGGTGGGAGCGGTGGTCGGTTGCCTGCTGGCGGGCTTCTACCTGTTGCGGAATTTCAGTATGACCACCGCGACCCTGGCCGCTGTGGCGATCAATCTGGCGGTTGCGGCGCTGGCGTGGGTTGTGGCGCCGCGCATGGCGCCAGACGATTCCCAGGAAGGGCCGTTGGCTGCAGCGAGCGCGGCTCCGGCGGATCGCTCCGCGAGAATTGTGTATCTGACCATCGCCTTGTCGGGGGCTACGGCGCTGGGCGCCGAAGTGGTGTGGACACGCCTGCTCGGCTATCTGCTGCTGGGTACGGTTTATGTGTTCGCCATCATTCTGGCGGTGTTCCTTGCGGGTCTTGCGATCGGAAGCGCGGGCGGCAGCTGGCTGCTGAAGCGCGTGCGGGCGGTGACGGCGCTGGGATGGTGTCAAGTGCTGCTGGCGCTGGCCATCGTCTGGACCTCGGCGTTCATCAACCAGGTTCTGCCGTTCTGGAGCGACGATGTTCTGCAGACGACCGATCCGTGGCATATGTACCTGCTGGACCTGCAACGGGTGATTGTCGCGATTCTGCCGGGGACGCTGCTGTGGGGAGCGAGCTTCCCGCTGGCGTGCGCCGCGGTGGCCGGAGAACGCGAGGATTCGGGGCAGACCGCGGGCGCCGTTTATGCGGCGAACACGCTGGGCGGAATCGTGGGCGCGCTGCTTGTGAGCCTGATTCTGCTGCCCGGAATCGGAGCGCAGATGTCGGAGCGGGTGATGCTGATTACCGCGGTCGCAAGCGGCGCGATTGCGCTGGTGGCCACGGCACGCAGCGGATCGGCGAAAATCGCCGGGCTGGCGGTGTCAGCCGCAGCGCTCACGCTGGCGCTGGCGGTGAAGCCGGTTCCGGGCGATCTAATTGCCTATGGCCGGCAGATGAAGACGAATCAAGGACAATCGGAAATTCTGTACCTTCGCGAAGGGCGGAATTCGTCGGTGGCGATCACGAAATGGAACAACGGCACCATCTTTGTGAACGTCAACGGGCATGTGGAGGCCACCACGGAGATCTTCGATATGAAGCTGCAGCGCATGTTGGGACATCTGCCAGGGCTGCTGCACCCGAAAGCAAAGAGCGTGCTGGGAATCGGATTCGGTGCGGGCGTTTCGGCGGGCACGTTTACGCGGTATCCGAATATCGAGAAAATCCGCGTCTGCGAGATTGAGCCGGAGATTCCGCCGGCGTCGACCAAGTTCTTCGGCGACCAGAACTACCGCGTCTATCTGAACCCGAAGACCATGGTGACTTTCGACGACGCGCGGCACTACCTGATGACGTCGACCGAGAAGTTCGACATTATCGCATCCGATCCGCTCGACGTGTTCATCAAAGGTACGGCGGCGCTGTATTCCCGTGAGTACTTCGAGGCGGTGAAGCGGCATCTCAACCCCGGCGGCTACTTCACCCTGTATGTGCCGCTGTATGAGACCGATGAGATTACGTTCCGCAGCGAACTGGCGACGTTCTTCGATGCCTTCCCGTACGGAACGGTGTGGGCAAACAACCGCGACGGCCTGGGTTACGACACGGTGTTCATGGGCCAGCTGGAGCCGCTGAAGATCGATCTGGACGCGGTGGAAGCGCGCTATGCGCAGCCCGACATGGAGCCGGTGCGGCGGTCGCTGCGCGATGTAGGCATCACTTCGGTGATCGACCTGCTTTCCATGTGGTCGGGCGCGGCGGTGGATCTGAAGAAGTGGACCGACGGCGCGCCGCTCACTACTGATGACGATCTGAAGCTCAGCTATCTGGCCGGCTGGGGCATCAATGCGAATTTGGCGGACGGCCTTTACCGCAGGATGCTGTACTACCGCAAGCCGCCGGAGGGGGCCATTACGGGGTCGCCGGAGCAGCTGAATCTGCTGTCACAGGCGATCATGCAGTATTCCGGCAAATGAAATATGCCGCTGTAATGTTGTGCGCCGCGCTGTCGCTGTGCGCCGCCACCGCTTTTGACGGGATACGATGGTGGTGATGCGTTTCCTTCCTCGCTTCGGACGATCTACGGGGACGTGATCCCGGATCGCCCGGGCACAGGAAAGCGGTTGAGTATGTGACCGCGCAGTTCGAGCGCAACGGACTGAAGCCGACCGGCGAACAGAGTTACGTTCAGCCGGTGAAATTCATGGCGAAGGAGCTGGACGAATCGAAATCGGGCGTGGTTCTGTCGAAGCGCGGCAAGGACACGCCTATCAAGCTCGGGGACGAGGCGATCATCGGCACGCGGGTGGATCTGGCACCGGAGGTGGAAGGCGAACTGGTGTTCGTCGGTGGCCGGCCCCTCACTCCCACTCGATCGTCGCGGGCGGCTTGCCGGAGATGTCGTACACGACCCGCGAGATACCGGGCACCTCATTGACGATGCGGCGCGCGCACACGTCCAGCAGCTCATAGGGCAGGCGCGCCCAGCGTGCGGTCATGAAATCAATCGTCTCGACCGCACGCAGCGCGATCACCGGATCGTAGCGCCGGCCGTCGCCCGCCACGCCGACACTGCGCACCGGCAGGAACACCGCGAATGCCTGGCTGGTGCGCTCGTACCAGCCGGCGCGGCGCAGTTCCTCGATGAAGATGTGATCGGCAAGGCGCAAGGTCTCGGCCGCCGCGGCCGTCACCTCGCCCAATATTCGGACTCCCAAGCCTGGACCGGGGAACGGATGGCGCTGCACCATCTCCGCAGGCAGGCCGAGCTCCACGCCAATGCGCCGCACTTCGTCTTTGAACAGTTCACGGAGCGGCTCGACCAGCTTGAGCTTCATGTGTGCCGGCAGCCCGCCGACATTGTGGTGGCTCTTGATGACGTGCGCCTTGCCGCCGACACCGGCCGACTCGATCACGTCCGGATAGATGGTTCCCTGCGCCAGGAACTCGACGCCGCTGAGCTTCGTCGCCTCTTCATCGAAGATCTCGACGAACAGGCGGCCGATGATCTTGCGCTTGGCCTCAGGGTCGGTGACGCCGCGCAGCGCCGCGAAATAACGCTCGCCGGCATTGACGCGGATCACGCGCACGCCGAGGTTCTTGGCAAACACGTCCATCACGGCGTCGCCCTCGTGGTGGCGCAGCAGGCCGTGGTCGACGAACACGCAGCTGAGCTGCGGGCCGATCGCCTTGTGCAGGAGCGCCGCCACCACGGCAGAATCCACGCCGCCCGACAGACCCAGCAGCACCTTGCCATTGCCGACCCGCGCGCGCACGCGCGCGATCGCATCCTCGATGATGTTGCCCGCGGTCCAGGAGTTGGCGCAACCGCAGATCTCGTGCAGGAAACGCGCGTAGATGCGCGTGCCCTGCGTGGTGTGCGTGACTTCGGGATGGAACTGAAGCGCGTAGAAGCGGCGTGACTCGTCGGCCATGCCAGCGACTGGCACGTCGCTGGTCGCGGCGATCAGCTTGAAGCCCGGCGGCAGCGCGGCCACGCAATCGCCATGACTCATCCACACATCGAGCAGGCCGTGGCCCTCGGCATTGACGCGATCCTCAATGTCGCGTAACAGCGCGGAGTGGCCACGGGCACGGATCTCGGCGTAGCCGAATTCGCGGATCTCCCCGGGCACCACCTGGCCGCCGAGCTGCGCCGCCATGGTGTGCATGCCATAGCAGATGCCCAGCACCGGCACGCCGAGTTCAAACACGGCGCGCGGCGCCGACGGCGCCCCCGCGACGGTGACGGACTCGGGGCCGCCGGAGAGTATGACGCCGTGCGCCTCGAAGGCCCGCACGGCGGCGTCGGACATGTCCCAGGGATGAATTTCGCAGTAGACGCCCAGTTCGCGGACGCGCCGGGCGATGAGCTGCGTGTATTGCGAGCCGAAGTCGACGATCAGGACGCGGTCGGCGTGGATATCGCGGTGGGCGCTGCTGTCAGGAGACGCGATAATTGGGCGCCTCCTTGGTGATGGACACGTCGTGCACGTGGCTCTCGCGCACGCCGGCGTTGGTGATGCGCACGAACACCGGGCGGGTGCGCATCTGCTCGATGTCATTGCTCCCCGTGTAGCCCATGGCGGCGCGCAGGCCGCCGGCCAGCTGGTAAAGAATCGACACCAGGCTTCCCTTGTAGGGCACACGGCCCTCGACGCCCTCGGGCACGAGCTTCTCGAGTTCGCTGCTGGTGTCCTGGAAATAACGATCGGCCGAGCCGTGCTTCTCGCCCATTGCGCCCAGTGAGCCCATGCCGCGATAGGACTTGTAGGACGCGCCCTGGTAGAGCTCGACTTCGCCGGGCGATTCCTCGGTGCCGGCGAACAGCCCGCCGATCATGACCGCGTGCGCGCCTGCAGCGATCGCCTTCGCCAGGTCGCCCGAATAGCGGATGCCGCCATCGGCGATCAGCGGCACGCCCTTCGCGGCCAACGCCTCGGCGACGTTCGAGACCGCGCTGATCTGCGGCACGCCGACGCCCGCGACCACGCGCGTGGTGCAGATCGAGCCGGGCCCGATGCCTACCTTGACGCAATCGGCGCCCACGCCCACCAGGTCGAGCGCGGCCTCGCGCGTGACGATGTTGCCTGCGACGACCTGCAGGTCGCCCCAGCGCGCCTTGAGCTTCGCAACCATGTCGAGCACGCCACGCGAGTGGCCGTGCGAGGTGTCGACCACGATGAGGTCGACGCCGGCGTCGCGCAGCGCCGCCACGCGATCAACCGTATCGGGGCTGGTGCCGACCGCCGCGCCGACCCGCAGCCGGCCGGTGCTGTCCTTGCTGGCGCGCGGGAATTCCGTGGCCTTCTGGAAGTCTTTCACCGTGATCATGCCGCGCAGCTCGTCGTCGACCCCGACCACGAGCACTTTCTCGATGCGGTGCTTGTGCAACAGGCGCTGCACCTCGTCCTTGGGCGCGCCCTCGCGCACGGTCACGAGCCGTTCCTTCGGCGTCATGACGGTGGACACCGGCGCATCGAGCTTGCGTTCGAAGCGCAGGTCGCGGTGCGTCACGATACCGACCACCTTCGCGCCGCTGACCACCGGCACGCCGGAGATGCCGCGCGCGCGGGTGAGCTCAATAACCTCGCGTATCGTGGCATCCGGAGACACCGTAATTGGATCGGCGATCACGCCGCTCTCGAATTTCTTGACGTGCCCCACCTGGCGCGCCTGCGCGTCGATGGGCATGTTCTTGTGGATAACGCCCATGCCACCTTCCTGCGCCATGGTGATGGCGAGGCGCGCCTCGGTGACGGTGTCCATGGCGGCCGACAGCAGTGGCAGGCCGATGCGGATGCCGCGCGTGAGCTGGGTCGAAAGATCGACCTCGCGCGGCAGCACGTCGGAGCGCGCAGGCACCAGCAGCACATCGTCAAAGGTGAGTGCTTCTTCGAGAATTCGCATAGCGTGGCGTCCCAAAAAGAAGCGCGCCATTGTACGCACCGGGGACGGCGCGGTAAACCAGAACCGCTCGCCCGGGGCAGGGCCGGGCTAGAATAGGCCATGCACGAGTCGGGCACGCGGGAGCCAGCGGCAGCTGGCGGACGCGACATATACAGCGTGGCGCGCCTCAACCGCGAGGCGCGGCTGCTGCTCGAGGCGGGCCTGGGCGCGGTCTGGGTGCAGGCCGAGGTGTCCAATTTCTCCCGGCCTGCTTCGGGACACTGGTATTTCTCGCTCAAAGACCGCGACGCACAACTGCGCTGCGCCATGTTCCGGCAACGGAACCTGCTGGCGCGTTTCACGCCGCGCGACGGACAACTGGTGCTGGCGCGCGGCCGCGTCAGCCTGTACGAGCCGCGCGGCGACTACCAGCTGCTGGTCGAACACCTCGAGGACGCCGGGGCCGGCGCGCTGCAGCGGGCCTTCGAAGAACTGCGCGCGCGCCTCAGCGCCGAAGGCCTGTTCGCTGCTGAGCGCAAGCGCCCCTTGCCGGCCGCTCCGGCCCGCGTGGGCGTGATCACTTCGCCCAGCGGGGCCGCGATCCGCGACATTTTGCACGTGCTGGCGCAGCGTTTCCCCGCCGCTGCGGTGATCATCTACCCAGTGCCGGTGCAGGGCGCGGCAGCCGCGCCCGCCATCGCCGCAGCCCTCGACCTGGCCAGCGAGCGGGCTGAGTGCCAGGTGCTGATCCTGGCGCGTGGCGGCGGCTCGCTCGAAGACCTGTGGGCATTCAACGACGAGCGCGTCGCGCGCGCCATCGCCCGCTGCACCCTGCCGGTGGTCGCGGGCATCGGCCACGAGACCGACGTCACGATCGCTGACTTCGCGGCCGACGTGCGCGCGCCGACGCCGACCGCGGCCGCGCAGCTCGTGGTGCCCGACCGGCGCCAATGGCTGCAGCGGCTCGCGCTCCTGGCACAGCGCTTTGCCGGCGCCATGCGGCGCAAGCTCACGGACGACGCCGCGCAGCTGCGTACGCGCCGGGAGCGCCTGCAGCGTGCGCACCCGGGCGCGCGGCTGTCGCAGCACGCGCAGCGCCTCGACGAACTGGAATTGCGCCTGCGCCGCTCGCTCGAGGCCCAGCTGCGCACGGCCATGGCCCCGCTCACGCCGCTCGGCACGCGACTGCATGCGGCCTGGACCCGCACGGCGACCGCCGCGTTCGCCCGCGTCGAGCTGGCCGCGCGCGCACTGCACGCGGTGAGCCCGCTGGCCACGCTCGAGCGCGGCTTCGCCATCGTCACCCGAGCTGACAACGGCGCACTAGTACGCAGTAGTGACGAACTGCGCATCGGCTCCGACATCGAGGCGCGCCTGACCGACGGCGTGCTCATCGCGCGCGTGACCGGCAAGCGCGCATGAGCCGGGCGCTCACGTGCCTGCTGCTCGCGGCGTTGGCAGCGGACGCCGCGGCGGCTCCGAGCTTGCCACGCACCCGTGCGGTGCCCGGCGGCGTCGTCGTGCTGCACGTCACGGCAAGGCCAGGAAGTTCCGCTGCACCGCAAGCCTGGTTTGGCGATGCGCCGGTCATGCTCCTGCCATCGGGCAAGCACGGCGCAGGCGAATGGCTGGCGATCGTCGGGCTGCCACTGTCGCAGCAACCGGGCCCGGCCGAAATCCGCATCGAGCGTCCGGGGCAGGCGTCGGCGACGCTCGCGTTCGTGGTGCGCGCGGCGCACTACCGCACGCAGCGGCTCCGCGTGGCGCCGGCCCAGGTGGATCTGTCGGCCACTGATCTGGCGCGCGTCGCCGCGGAGCACGAGCGGATCCACGCCGCGGTGGCCGCGTTCTCGGACACGACGCCTGCGACGCTGCGCCTGGCAGCGCCGGTCAACGGGGCGCGCTCGAGCTCCTTTGGCCTGCGGCGTTTTTTCAATGGTGCCGCGCGCGATCCGCACAGCGGCATGGACATCGCCGCGAGCACCGGCACGCCGGTGCACGCGGCAGCGGCGGGCGTGATCGCCGACACGGGCGCCTACTTCTTCAACGGCAACACGGTGCTGATCGACCATGGCGCAGGGCTCATCACCATGTACTGCCATCTCTCGAAGATCGAGGTGCAATCCGGCCAGCACGTGGCGGCTGGCGAGATCATCGGCGCGGTCGGGGCCACCGGCCGCGTGACCGGTCCGCACCTGCACTTCGCCGTGGCGCTCAACCGCGCTTTCGTCGACCCGGCATTGTTCCTGCGGCCCGCGGGCGGCGCTTCCCGGCCCTGAGACGGTCATAGGGATTGGCGTCGGTGCGGAAATCGACGGCCACAGGCGTGGCGTACAGATCGAAGGCCTCGCGGTAGACGTTGGCCAGGTAGCGGCGGTACGACTCGGGCACCGACACCGTCTGGTTGCCGTGGATGATGATGCGGGGCGGGTTGCGCCCGCCCTGGTGGGCGTAGCGCAGCTTGATGCGCCGTCCCTTCACCAGCGGCGGCTGGTGCGCCTCGATTGCTTTCTCCAGCACCTTGGTGAGTTGCGGCGTGGACATGGCGCGCATCGCCGCGTCGAAGCCGCGCACCAGGTCACGCGCCAGTTCGCCGACGCCGGTGCCATGGCGTGCCGAGATGAAATGGTGCGGTGCATAGGGCACGAAGTCGAGCTTGAGCGAGAGCTGGCGGCGGATCTCGTCGCGCTGGTCGGTGGGAATCCCGTCCCATTTGTTGATCGCGATCAGCAGTACGCGGCCGCGCTCGAGCGCCTGGCCGAGCACGCTCGCGTCCTGTTCGCCGATGTTGTCGTGCGCGTCGAGCACCATGACCACGGCGTGTGCCTCGGCGATCGCCTGCAGCGTGCGCGCCACGCTGACGCGTTCGATGGCATCTTCCACCTTTGAGCGGCGGCGCACGCCGGCGGTGTCCACTAGCAGGAAATCGCGCCCGTCGCGCTGGAACGGCACCATGATCGAATCGCGGGTGGTGCCCGGCTGGTCGCTGGCGATCACGCGCTCTTCGCCGAGCAGGCGGTTGACCAGGGTCGATTTGCCCACGTTTGGCCGGCCGATGATGGCGACACGAATCGCACTGGTGTCATCCTGCGGCGCGGTGCCCGCAGCCATGCCCTCGAGCACGGCGTCGATGAGCTCACGGCAACCCTGGCCGTGCGCCGCCGCGATCGGGTGCGGCGCGCCCATGCCGAGCACCTGGAAATCCGCCGCCACCATGTCCGCGTCCAGGCCCTCGGCCTTGTTGATCGCCACCGTGACTGCTTTGCCCGAGCGCCGCAGCTCATCGGCAACATAGCGATCCTGGGCGGTGAGGCCAGCGCGGGCGTCGGCCAGGAAAATGATGCGATCGCTCTCGGCAACCGCCTTCTCGGTCTGCGTGCGCATCTGCGCTTCGATGCCGCTGGGCTTGTCGACCAGTCCCCCGGTATCGATGAGCACGCAGGGTATGGCGCCGATGCGCGCGTAGCCGTACTGGCGGTCGCGCGTGACTCCCGGAATGTCGGCGACGATGGCGTCGCGCGTGCGCGTCAGCGCATTAAAGAGCGTCGACTTGCCGACATTCGGCCGGCCGACAATTGCCACCACGGGAAGCATGGTGCGGGATCACTTCGCGGGCGCTCGCCACGCTTCGATCGCCCCCTTGTCGGTCTGCACCACCACCAGGTCACCCGCGACCTGCGGCGCGCTGGTGATGCGCGCGCTGGCTTTGGCGCGCGCGAGGAACGCACCGTCGTCCATGCTGAGCCAGTGGATAATGCCCTGGTAATCGGCCACCACGACGCTGTTGCCCTGCAGCGCCGGCGCCGTCAGCGAGCGGCGCTCCAGCGCCTTCTGCCGCCAGCGTTCCGCGCCGCTGGCGCGATCGAGCCTCACTACGTGGCCGTCGGCCGTCGAAACGTAGACGCCGAGCGAATCAGCCGCGAGCCCGCGGTAGCTGGAAATCTCGTGCGCCCAGATCTCGCGGCCGCTGTCGCGGGCCAGGCGCACAGCGTGGCCCTGGAAGGCCACGGCGAAGATGTCGTCGCCATCGAGGGACGCCGGTGAATCGACGTCGATGAGGCGCTGCAGCTCGCTGCTGCCACGCGGTTGACCGACGGCGATGTCCCAGGCGGTCGTGCCTCCGGCCAGCGTGACCGCCATCAGGCGGCCGTTGTCGAAACCTGAATAAACCAGCTCACCGGAGACCACGGGCCGGCTGGTGCCGCGCAGCGTGAGGCGCGGCACCTGCTGGTCGGTGACCCAGCGCTGCTTGCCGTCGGCTGCTTCCAGGCCGTAGAGCTTGCCGTCGACCGTGCGCACGACCGCCAGGTCGGAGGTGATCACCGGCGCGGCGAGCAGCTCGGAATTCAGTTCAGTGCGCCAGCGCTCTGCACCGTCGGCGGCATTCAGGGCCACTACGGTGCCGCCGCTGCTGCAAACCAGCACCAGGCCGTTGCCGGCTCCGGGGCCGCCCGACAGGGCCAACTTGAGCTGCTTCTCCCACACGCGACGCCCCGTGGCGAGATCGAGCGCCACCACTTCGCCGTGTGGACCTGCCCCGTACACGCGGTTGGCGTCGATTTCCGGGGCGAGGCCCAGCCGCAGCTTGGGTTCGGATTTGCCCAGCGTCGTGCTCCACACGCGCACCGGTTGGAACCGGGCGGTGATATTCACCAGCGCCGTTGGCTTGTCCGTATTTTTCTTCTTCGTGGACGAGGACGAACAAGCCACGAGCGTCGTCAGCGCGAGCGCCGCGGCCGCCAGGGTCACAATGCGTCGGGTCATGGGATTCCTAGGAGCGCGTCAGTTCGTTGATCTTGAGCGTCAGCAGGTCGTCGCCGGACGAGCCGGCAGCCTGCGCGGCCTGCGCCGCCTGCGCTTCACGATAGGCCTTCAGCGCGCCGGCGCGATCGCCCTTGGACAGCAAGGCGTCACCACGCACTTCGGCGTAGCGGCCGGCGAAGGCGCCCGCCTCGCCCGCCGCCAGCGTGGCCAGCGCGGCGTCGGCCTGGTGTTGCTCGATCTGCAGGCGCGCGATGCGCAGCCGCACGACCAGCGCCAGTTCCGCATCGGAGGTCCCGGCAGCGACCCGCTGCAGGCGCGCCAGGGCAGCCGGCAGTTCGCCGTTCTCCACTTCCATGCGCACCGCGGCCAGCTGCGCCTGCTCGGCGTAGCCTGTACGCGGATGTTCGGCGACTAATTTGTCGGCGAGTGTCACGACGGTCGCTCGGTCATTCTTCCCGAAAGCCGTGACGAGCTGTTCGTATTGGCTGTTGGCGGCCAAGAGCCCGGTTTCCTTGTGCGCCTGCCAGGTCTTCCAGCCCCACAGCCCCGCGGCCGCGAGCGCCACGCCAGCCACCACCCACGGGCCGTTCTGGCGCACCCAGGTGCGTACGAACTCCCACTGCTCCTGCTCGTTCATGTACTCGTCCACGATTCCTCCTGCAGCATCTTCTGGACCCGCGCCGGCAAATCCGGCAACGGGCATTCGCTCTGACCAGCCTCACGGCGCAATGGTTTCAATGCCACCATGCCACGATCGAGCTCGGCGTCGCCCAGTATGAGCGCCAGGCAGGCCCCACTGCGGTCGGCGCGGCGAAATTGGGTCTTGAAACTGCCCCCACCGAGGTTCATCTGCACGCCCTGCCCCGGCAGCGCCTCGCGCAGCTGCTCGGCCAGTTGCAGGGCCCGCGGCTCGGCGAGCGCGCCGTTGGCGATCACGTAGACCGCCGGTGGCCGTGACTGCCCGGCCGTGCCGGCCTGGCGGATCAGCTCGACCACGCGTTCAATGCCGAGCGCGAAACCGACCGCTGGCGTCGCCTCGCCCCCGAGCTGACTGATCAAGCCATCGTAGCGCCCGCCCGAACAGACCGCGTCCTGTGCGCCCAGCGCATCGCTGATCCACTCGAACACCGTGCGCGAATAATAGTCGAGTCCGCGCACCAGGCGCGGGTTGATCGTGTAGGTCACCCCAAGCCCATCGAGCATCGTTCGGAGCGCTGCAAAATGCTGGCGCGACTCCTCGTCAAGGTAGTCGGTCAGCACCGGCGCGCCCTCGATCAACGCGCGCAGCGCGGGATTTTTGCTGTCAAGGATGCGCAGCGGATTGCCCTGCAGGCGCCGGCGGCTGTCGGCATCGAGCGCCGCTTCGTGCGCCTGGAAATAGGTCTGCAGCGCGCCCCGATACTGCGCGCGCGCCGCACTGGTGCCGAGCGAGTTGAGCACCAGGCGCACGCGCGTGACACCGAGTCGCTGCCACAGCCGCGCGCCCAGCGCGATCAGCTCGGCGTCTACGTCCGGCCCGGGGAAGCCGATGGCTTCGACGCTGAACTGGTGGAACTGGCGAAAGCGGCCGGCCTGCGGCCGCTCGTGGCGGAACATCGGCCCGGCGGTCCACAGCTTCAGCCGCGCGCCGCGCAGCAGCCCGTTGGAAATCGCCGCGCGCGCGATGCCCGCGGTGGCTTCCGGCCGCAGCGTCAGGCTGTCGCCGCCGGAGTCCTCGAAGGTGTACATCTCCTTCTCGACGATGTCGGTGTATTCGCCAATCGAGCGTTTGAACAGCTCGGTGTGCTCGACCACAGGCACGCGCAGCTCTTCATAACCGTAGTCGTGCAGCAGGCCGCCCAGCACCCGCTCGAGATGCTGCCAGGCGCCAATTTCGGCGGGCAGCACGTCGTTCATGCCGCGCACCGCCTGCAACTGCGGGCTCAATGCACACCCGCCACGACGCCATTGCCATTGACCAGGAAGCGCACGCGCGCGCCGGGGGGCGTCTCAGGCATGCCGACGGGCGCGCCCTCGAAACTCACGGCGACTGCCGCGGCATTGCCGAGCACGAAGCGAAACGGCGGGATGCCCGCCAGATCCTGCGTGGTGCCGGCGTGACCGAAGCCGAAGAACAGGCGGTAGCCGCGTGCGTCGTAGAGCTCGACCCAGCATTCGCCGTTGAACTGCAGCTGCAGGTGCCGTCGCGGTAGCAGCGCCGATTGCGCATCGGCGCCTACCGCAGTCGCCGCCGGCGAGGCCGCCGCACCAGCGGCGGGTGCCGGAACTGCGGCGGCGGGCGCCGCGGGTAAGGTCTGCGTGTGCTCCTCGCTGACCACCGTATAGGGCTGAGGCTTGGTGCGCATGGCCCACCAGACGGCGCCGACGATGCTCAGCACCACTGCTGCAATCACAGCGGGCACGAGGCCGAGCCTGGAGCCGTGCGCGGCCGCTTCGATGCGATGCATGCCCGTCTTCGAAAGGTCAGGTCGAAGTTCCGCATCCGGACGCCGTGCATACAAGGCTTCGATCTCAGCCGCCGGCTCACCGACCAGCGCGGCATAACGGCGCAGGAACCCGCGCACGAACACCGCGGCGCCGATGGCGCGATGATCGTCGGCCTCCAGCGCCACCACCGTGCTGCGATCGAGCCGGAGTTTTTCGGCGACCTGTTCGAGCGTGAGCCCGGCGCGCAGTCTCGCGCCCGCCAGGCGGGCGCCGGCGGTATCGGGCTCGTTGGCTGCCGCGTTGGCCATCGACTATTTCTTGGTGCCGATCAGCGCCGCGACCGAATGCGCCTGCTCGCTGTCGGGGAAATCGGTCTGCAGTCGCCAGGCCATCTGCGCCGCAGCGACCCCGTCCTGCTGCGCGCGCGCCGCGCGCCATCCGAGCAGCAGCAGTTCAGGGTTCGCCGGGTTGGCCTTGAGAAAATCGCTGATGCCGCGATAGCCCTCGGCCGCACGGTCGTGGTTGAGCCGCAAGTCGGCGAGTTGCACCGCCGCCTCGGCATAGTCGGCCCGAACTTGCAATGCATGCACGAACAGCGGCTCCGCCTCGGCGTCGCGCTTCGCACCGCGCAGGCACACGCCCGCATTCGTATCGGCCGCCCAGGGCGTGCTGTACAGCCGGTTGCGCGCCGCCTGCTGGAAGCGGTTCACGCCTTCATCCACCCGGCCCACGCCGCACAGGAACACGGCATAGTTGTTGAGCTGCTCCGGATCACGCGGCGCCAGCGACAGCGCGGCGCGATATTCACTCTCGGCGCGCTTGTCGTCGCCCAGGCGCTGGTAAAGCATCGCCAGCAGGCCGTGCACCGCCGGATCACGCGGCGCCTGCTTGACGGCGCGCTCGAGCTTGTCCTTGGCGATCGGCAGGTTGCCCTGCTGCAGATAGGCGGAACCGAGCTGCAGGTTGGCGGCGGCGGCAGTGGCCGCGCTTCCCTCACCACCTTCGGTGCTGGCGCAGCCGCAAAGCCACGCGCTTGCGCACAGCAGCGCCACGGCGCGCACCACGGCGCGCAAGGCGTTCACGCCCGCACCCGCGCGCCGATGCGGGCCGTGGTGCGGTCCTGCACGCGGCCGACCAGTTGCCCGCAGGCGGCGTCGATGTCCTCGCCGCGCGTGCGGCGCACTGTCGCCATCACGCCGCGCTTGAGCAATTCATCGCGGAATTGCCAGATGGCCGCGTCGCTGGAACGCCGGTACTGGGTGCCGGGGAAGGGGTTGAATGGAATCATGTTGACCTTGGCTGGCCGGTCTGCCAGCAGCTGCGCCAGCGCACGCGCCTGTGCCGGCGAATCATTGATGCCATCGAGCATCACGTATTCGAAGGTTACGCTGCGTCCATTCTGCTCGTCGAGGTAATGCCAGCAGGCCTCGAGCAGCTCGGCGATCGGGTGCACCCGGTTGATCGGCACCAGCGTGTCACGCAGCGCATCGTCGGCGGCATGCAGCGAGACGGCCAGCGCGACATTACTCACTTCCGCGAGCTTGTAGATCTGTGGCACGAGCCCGGCGGTCGACAGCGTCACGCGCCGCCGCGACAGGTCGAAGCAGGAATCGTGCAGCAGGATCTGCGTTGCGGGCACCACGTTGCGGAAATTCGCGAGCGGTTCGCCCATGCCCATGAACACAACGTTGGTCACAAGCCGTTCGCCGCCGGGCTCGAAGCCGAGCTCGCGGTTGGCGAGCCACACCTGGCCGACGATCTCGGCGGTGGTGAGATTGCGGTTGAAGCCCTGCCGCGCGGTCGAGCAGAAGGTGCAATCAAGCACGCAGCCCACCTGCGATGAAATGCACAGCGTGCCCCGGTCAGTCTCGGGAATAAACACCATCTCGAAGGCCTGCGACGCATCCGCGCGCAGCAGCCACTTGCGCGTGCCGTCGGCCGACTGGCGCGCCAGTACGATCTCGGGCAACCTGACTTGCGCCTGCGCGGCGAGCTGGGCGCGGAAATCCTTCGCCAGGTCCGTCATGGCATCGAATTCCGCCACGCCGCGCTTGTACAGCCAATGCTGCAGCTGGCGCGCGCGGAACGGGCGCGAGCCCACCGCCTGCACCCAGGATTCCAGTTCCGATGGCGGGAGTCCGAGCAGATTGACGCGCGTGTCCAAGCTGGCAAGCACCTTTAAGGGCGGGGGCAGATTTCCGTGCCGCTGAAGAAGAAGCTGATCTCGCGCGCCGCGGTCTCGCTCGCGTCGGAACCGTGCACGACATTGGCCTCGATGCTCTGCGCGAGATCGGCGCGGATGGTGCCAGGCGCAGCTTTCTTCGGATCAGTGGCGCCCATGATGTCGCGGTTACGCGCGATGGCGTTGTCGCCCTCGAGCACCTGCGCGATCACCGGACCCGAGCTCATGTAGCGCACCAGGTCCTGGTAGAACGGGCGCTCGCGGTGCACTTCGTAGAAGGCCTCGGCCTGCGCGGTCGACAGGTGCAACATGCGGGCCGCGACGATGCGCAGTCCGGCAAGCTCGAAGCGGTGGTAGACGTCGCCGATCAGGTTGCGGGCTACGCCGTCGGGTTTGACAATCGACAGGGTGCGCTCGAGCGCCATCAGCTTACTCCTGGAGGACAGGCCATGTGAAAAGGGCCGGCAAGTTTAGCCGTTCAGGGCCTCGTCCAGCAATCACGTAGCCGGCGGAAGTCCCGGAAGGAAAAGGTTTTTTAGACCGTGAAGCTCTCGCCGCAGCCGCATTCAGCCTTGACGTTCGGGTTGGCGAACTGGAAGGCCTCGTTCAGCCCCTTGCGGACGAAATCGACCTGCGTGCCATCGAGCATGGGGAAACTCGCGGGATCGACGAACACCTTGACCCCCTGGTCCTCGAACACGAGGTCGTTCGGGGCCGCCGCATCGGCATAGTCGATGACATAGCTGAACCCGGAGCAGCCGGTGGTCTTGATCCCAAGCCGCAACCCGAGACCGCGCCCCCGGCTGGCCAGGTGGCTGCGGACCCGATCGGCCGCGGAAGCTGTCAGTGAGATGCTCATGGGATAGGTATTCCTGCGACCGCCATTGTACTACCCCGGGGCGACCTGGCGCTGTGCGGCGGCTAACGCCGCGCGCAGGGCATCCTCGATGATCAGGAGCCGCGTCAGGCGATCGGCCGGCAATTGCATGGCCTCGACCCAGTCCAGCGCCCCGCCCACCCCCGGATCGGCCCAAGGGCACCCCGGGAGCTGGCCTGCGAGCCACTCGCAGACCGCCAGGGTCTGCGGGCAGCCATAGGCCTGATAGCTGGCGCTGGCTATCCTGCCGTTGGCTGCTTTCAACATAAACCGGACCCAAGTGCCCTGCTCGCGGGTGCCCGCCTCGCCGCTGGCCGCGCCAGCCAATGCGGCCCCACCGGCCGCGGTGGCGTCCGTAGCGAGCAATCGCAGGCGCAGCACCTCGCGCTGCACCGCGGCAATGGCGATGTCGATGTCCTCGCTGCGGGTACCGCGCCCCAGGCTGAAGCGCAAGGCGCTTTGGGCGGTTTCGCGATCACGCCCAATCGCGCGCAGCACGTAGGAGGGCTCCTCACTGTCTGAATTGCAGGCCGAGCCGCTCGCCAGGGCCAGTTCGGTCAATCCAAACAGCAGGCTCTCGCCCTCGATACCGGCGAAGGACACATTGAGCACGCCAGGGAGCGCATGCACGGTCGGGCTGTTGAGGAGCGCGCCCGGGAGCGCGCCAACGCCAGCCCACAGGCGCGCGCGCAATGCCGCCTGGCGCGTGGCCTCGGCGCCCATGAGCTGCAAGGCGAGCTCGCAGGCCGCACCGAAGCCGACGATCTGGTGCACGGCCAGCGTGCCCGAGCGCAGGCCGCGCTCGTGGCCGCCGCCGTACATGAGCGGTTGCAGGGCCACGCGCCGCCCCTGCTGCACGTACAGCGCACCAACGCCCTTGGGTCCGTACAGCTTGTGGGCCGTAAATGAGAGCAGGTCGATGCCCATCGCCTGCACGTCGATTGGCAGCTTGCCGGCCGACTGCGCCGCATCCACGTGCAGCGCCGCACCGTGCGCCCGGCACAGCGCGCCGAAGGCCGCGACATCCTGGATCGCGCCGGTCTCGTTGTTGGCATGCATCAGCGAAACCAGCACGGTCTCGGGACGGAGCGCAGCGCGCAGCTGCTCGGGCATGACGCGGCCTTCTTCGACTGGCGTCAGGAAGGTGACAGCAAAGCCCTCGCGCTCGAGTTGCCGGCACGGGTCGAGCACCGCCTTGTGCTCGGTGCGCGCCGTGATCACGTGCACCGCCTGCGCCCCGCGCGCCGCACGTGCGCCGCGCGCCAGTCCCAGGATCGCGAGGTTGTTCGCCTCGGTCGCACCGGAGGTGAAGATCACGTCGCTGGTGCGCGCGCCGATCAGCGCGGCGACCTGCGTGCGCGCCGCCTCGACGCGCGCCCGCGCCGCGCGCCCGTAGGCGTGCGTCGAGGCCGGGTTGCCGAACGTGCCCTCGGCCGTCAGGCATTCGGCCATGCGCTCGGCGACACGCGCGTCGATCGGCGTGGTGGCGGCGTAGTCGAGGTAAACCGGACGGGTCTTGCTCATGCGGGCGGCACCGATACACCCGCACGCCGGCGGCGCTGCTGCACGGCGGTGAGCAGGCCGCGCAGGATGTTCACTTCATTGGTGTCGAGTTCCGCGCGTTGCAGGAAGCGGCGGAAGCGATTCATCAGGTTGGTGCCCTGCTGGGTGCGATCGCGGAAATCGATCTCCTCGAGCACCGCCTCCAGGTGTGCGTAGAGCCGCGCCATCGCCGGCGGATCGGCCAACGGCTGCTCGCGCTCCGTCGCACCAGCAGCGACGCCGCCGCGGGCGCGCAGGATCTCGTAGGCGACCACCTGCACCGCCATCGCCAGATTGAGCGAGGCGTACTCGGCGCCGGTCGGGATGCGCAGCAGCGCATGCGCGGGCGCCAGATCCTCGTTGCTGAGACCGCTGTGTTCGCCGCCGAACACGATGGCCACCGGTGAATTCACGCACTCGGCCACGGCGCGAGCCGCGGCTTCGCGCACGTCGAGCACGCGGTGGTAGTGATCGCGCGCGCGCGACGTTGCGGCCAGCACCAGGCCACAGCCCGCGAGCGCCTCAGTCAGCGTGCCGGATACGCGCGCGCTGGCCAGCACATCGTCGGCGCCGGATGCACGCGCCAGCGCGTCCGGGTGCGGAAACTGCCGCGGCCGCACCAACGCCAGTTCGGTCAGCTCCATGTTCTTCATGGCGCGCGCCGCGGCACCGATATTGCCGGAATGCGAGGTGTCGACGAGGACGATGCGGATCGGCAGTGCCGTCATAAGGCTGCTATTCTAGTTGACTATGCATCCATTGCTGAATATCGCCGTGCGGGCTGCACGGCGCGCCGGGGAAGTGATCGCGCGCAGCCTGCCCAAGCTCGAGAGCATCGAAATCCACGCCAAGGACCGGCACGACTACGTCACCGAGGTCGACCGGGCCGCCGAGCAGGAAATCATCGGCATCATCCGCCACCACTACCCGGCGCACGCGGTGCTGGCCGAGGAAAGCGGCGCCAGCGGCGACAACGAAACCCGCTGGATCATCGACCCGCTCGACGGCACCACCAATTTCCTGCACGGCTTTCCGGTCTACGCGGTCTCGATCGCCTGCGAAGTGCGCGGCCGGCTCGAGGTCGCCACCGTGTACGACGTGCTGCGCCAGGAGCTGTTCACCGCCACGCGCGGCGTCGGCGCGCAGCTTGACAGCCGCCGCATCCGCGTCAGCAAGCGGCGTGGGCTCGAGGGAGCGCTGCTGGCCACCGGCTTCCCGTTTCGCGCCAACGCCGATCTCGACACCTACCTCGAGATGCTGCGGATCGTCATGCCGCAGGTGGCAGGAGTGCGCCGCCCCGGCTCTGCTGCGTTGGACCTTGCCTATGTCGCCGCGGGGCGTGTCGATGGCTTCTGGGAACTGGGGCTCAAGCCCTGGGATACCGCCGCCGGAGCGCTGCTGATCACCGAGGCCGGCGGCCTCATCAGCCGCATCAACGGCGAGCCTTACCAGCATGGCGACGACGTCTGCGCCGGCACACCGCGTATCCATGCCGCGCTGCTGGCGGCCTTTGCCCCGCTCGTCGGCGCGCCCGCAGTCGGTGTAAAGTCCGGCGGCAGCGCCGCGGCCAGCGGTTCAGGGAGTGACGCCACATGATCAAGCAACTGCTCGCAACCAAGTCGTTCGAGCATATCGACGCCGAGCACCGCGACTCGCAGCTCAAGCGCGCGCTCGGGCCCTGGCAGCTCACGCTGCTGGGCGTCGGCTGCACCATCGGCACTGGCATCTTCGTGCTCACTGGCCTTGAGGCGGCGCAGCACGCTGGCCCTGCGATTGTGCTGTCGTTCATCATCGCCGGCATTGGCAGCTTCTTTGCCGGGCTGTGCTACGCCGAATTCGCCTCGATGGTGCCGCTTGCCGGCAGCGCCTACACCTACAGCTACGCGACGCTCGGCGAGTTCGCCGCCTGGTTTGTCGGCTGGAACCTGCTGCTCGAGTACCTGTTCGCAGTCGGCACCGTGGCGGTCGGCTGGGCGCGCTACTTCATGAAGATCTTCGATCACTTCCACATGGACTTCCTGCCGGCCGCGTTGACGGCTGCGCCGTTCGCCAGCCCCGACACCGTGCATATCGTCGCCACCGGATCGCTGCTGAATCTGCCGGCGGTGTTCATCGCGCTCCTGGCTGCCACCATCTGCTACATCGGCATCTCGCAGTCGGCCTTCGTCAACACCATCGTCGTGGTGATCAAGGTCACGGTGATCATCGCGGTCATCGGCTTCGGCGCCAGCCACATCAACGTCGCGAACTGGCATCCCTTTATCCCGCCCAACACCGGTCTGGCCGGGCAGTTCGGCTGGTCGGGCATCCTGCGCGCCTCGGGCGTGATCTTCTTCGCCTACGTCGGCTTCGACTCCGTGTCGACGGCGGCGCAGGAAGCGCGCAACCCGCAGCGCGACATGCCCTTCGGCCTGCTGATGGGCCTGGCGATCTGCACGCTGCTTTATATCCTGATGGCCGGCACGCTCACCGGGCTGATGCCCTACCAGCAGCTCAACGACGCGGCACCGGTGGCCGCGGCGATGGAGGCGCACCCGCAGCTGCGCTGGCTGAGCATCTTCGTGAGCTTCGGCGCGCTCGCCGGACTCACTTCGGTGATCCTGGTGATGATCCTGGGCCAGGCGCGCATACTGTTGGCGATGTCGCGCGACGGCCTGCTGCCGCTGGGGCTGGGCAAGGTGCATCCGCGCTTCCGCACGCCCTATGTCGCCACCGCGCTGGTCGGTAGCGTCGGCGCGATCATGGCGGGGCTCCTCCCCATCGACTTGCTCGCCGAGCTGGTCTCGATCGGCACGCTGATCGCCTTCATGATGGTGTGCATCGGAGTGCTGGTGCTGCGCTACACGCGACCGACGCTGCATCGGCCGTTCCGCGTGAAGTGGATCTGGTTCAACGCCCTGGGCGGCGTTTTGTTTTGCGGCACCATGGCCGCACGCCTCGGCCCCGGAACCTGGTACCGGCTGGTGGGCTGGACCGCGGTGGGCCTGGTGGTCTATTTCCTCTACAGCCGCCATCACAGCAAGCTGCGCGAGCACGCACACCCGCCCCGGAAGTGAAACTCGCGGGCGGCGCAGCGGTCGAAGCCCTTTAGGTTCCTGAATACCCGAGAGGAATTCGCCATGCACCCGACGCGCCTGCGACTACCGACCGCCCACCCGTTTGCCGTAGCCGCCGCGGCGCTGGTCGCCACGGCACTCGCTGCGGCGGCCTTCGCCGGCACGGACAAGCTCACGCCGTCCCAGAACGTCACCATCCCCTTCGCTGATCGCCACGGCATCGAGGACTGGGCGGCCGATGGCGACCGCGGCCTGTGGATCCTGTCGCGCGATCACAAGTGGTACTACGCGCGGTTCTTCGCGCCCTGCTTCGGGCTGCCGTTTCACGAGGCCCTGCGCTTCAAGTTCGGCGCGGCTGGTGAACTCGACCGCTGGAGTGAGGTGTACACGCGCGATAGCGGGCGCTGCGCCTTCACCAGCCTCGTGGCCAGCGACGGCCCGCCGCCCCGCAAGCCAAAGCGTGCGGCGCCGGCAGCCGCGGCCCCACCGACACCAGCGGTCGCGACGCCAGCTCCGCCCGCGCCAGCGCCGCAGGTACCCGCGCCTGGCTAGCCCTACAATGCAGGGCATGGTTACGCTCCGCGCCGCCGTCCCCGCCGACACGCCGCAAATCCTGCGCTTCATACGCGCGCTGGGCGAATACGAGCGGCTGCAATCCGAAGTGGTCGCCACCGAGGCGGCGTTGCTCGCAACCTTGTTCGGCGAGCGGCGCTACGCCGAAGTGATGCTGGCGGATTGCGACGGCCAGAGCGCGGGCTTCGCGCTGTACTTCCACAACTACTCGACCTTCCTGGCGCAGCCCGGGATCTACCTGGAAGACCTGTACGTCGATCCCGCGTTCCGCGCGCGCGGCGTGGGCAAGGCGCTGCTGCAGCAGCTGGCGCGGCTGGCCGTCGAGCGCGGCTGCGCACGGCTCGAATGGTCGGCTCTGAAGTGGAACCGGCTGGCGATCGATTTCTACCTGGGACTGGGCGCCGTGGCCATGGACGAATGGTGCATCTACCGCCTGCGCGGCGAACCCTTGCGGCAGCTTGCAGCGGCGCGCGCAGGCCCTTAAGTCAGCCGCGGCGCACGCGCCGGGCGTCGAGAAGCTTGCGCAACCGGATGTTGATCATCTCGACCAGCACCGAGAAAGCCATCGCGAAATACAGGTAGCCCTTGGGGATGTGGAAATCCATGCCCTCGGCGAGCAGTGCCACGCCCACCAGTATCAGGAAGGCCAGCGCGAGTATCTTGATCGTAGGGTGCGTCTCGACGAAAGCGGCGATTGGCCCCGACAGCCACATCATCACGATGATCGACATGACGATGGCCGCAGCCATCACCGGCACCTGGTCGGGGCGCGCCAACCCGACGGCGGTGAACACCGAATCGAGCGAGAACACGATGTCGATCAGCGCGATCTGCACCACGATGGCCACGAAGTTGACCGCGGCGCGCGCGCCGCGCGCGCTGCCGGCACCCTCCAGCGTGTGATGGATCTCAAGCACGCTCTTGGCCAGCAGGAACAGGCCGCCGCCAGCGAGGATCAGGTCGCGACCCGAGATCTGCTGCCCGAGCAGCGCGAACCAGGGCTGGGTCAGGCGCGTCAGCCAAACGATCGAGAACAGCAGCGCCATGCGCGTCAGCATCGCGAGGGCGAGGCCGACGATGCGCGCGCGCGGCTGGCGCTGCGGCGGGAGCCGCCCGACCAGGATCGCGAGGAAAATCACGTTGTCGATGCCGAGCACGACCTCGAGCACCGAGAGCGTTGCGAAGGCCACCCAGGTGGCCGGATCGGCGAGCATGTTCAGGGCAGGTCGTCCACCGGTTTCTTGATGGCGGTCGCCAGCAGGTGCTCGGCCTTCAAGCCGCAATCGAGCGCGATGGCGCTCGAGATGTAGATCGACGAGTAGGTACCGGCGAGAATGCCGATGATCAGCGCTTCCGAGAAACCCTTGAGTGCCGGGCCGCCCAGTACGTACAGCGCCACGACCACGATCAGCGTGACCACCTTGGTCATGATCGTGCGCGAGAGGGTCTGGTTGATCGACTGGTCGAGTACCGCGACCGGCTCGAGCCGGCGGCTGCCTTCGAAACGCTCGCGGATACGATCGAATACCACCACCGTATCGTTGAGCGAATAGCCAATGACCGCGAGCATCCCCGATACCACCGGCAGGTCGAAGGACGTCTGCCACAGCGAGAAGGCGCCCAGCACCAGAATCGGGTCATGCAATACCGCAAGGATTGCACCCAGCGACAGGCGCCAGGTGTGGAAGCGCAAGGCGATGTAGATGAAGATCAGGCCGAGCGTCGCCATCAGTGCCTTGAACGCCCCGCTCTTGAGTTCATCACCCACCTGTGAGCCCACCACGTCGAGGCTGGTGACCTCGGCCTTCGGATCGATTGCATGTAGCACCCCATCGACGCGCGCGCGGATCACATCGCCCGTCTGCCCGGTCTGCGGCGGCAGACGGATCGCTGCCTCGCGCGAGGAACCGAGAATCTGCACCTGCGGTTCGCGGAAACCCGCGCCCTCAAGGCCGGTGCGCAATGCGTCGACATTTACGGCATTGGTGAAGCCCGCCTGCACTTGCACGCCGCCGGTGAAATCGACAGCGAGATTGAGTCCCCGCACGATGAGCGACCCGATGGAGATCACCATCAGCGCCACCGACAGCCCGTACCAGAGCTTGCGGGTCGACATGAAGGGAAAGTTCGTGGCTTTCCGGAAAAATTCCACCTGGCTCTCCTTTAACCAATCGACAGGCGATCGATCTTGCGGCGCCCACCGTACATGAGGGTGATCAACGCCCTGCTTCCCATGAGCGAGGTGAACATCGAAGTGGCAATGCCGAAAGTCAGAACCACCGCGAAGACTCGGATCGCGCCGCGCCCGATTACCCACAGCACGATACCGGCAATCGCCGCCGTGACGTTCGAATCGAGGATCGCCGAGAAGGCCTTCTCGAAGCCGGCGCGGATCGCCGTCTGCGGCGACACGCCGTTGCGCAGTTCCTCGCGGATGCGCTCGTAGATCAGCACGTTGGCGTCCACGGCGATGCCGACCGTGAGGATGATGCCGGCGATGCCGGGAAGGGAAAGGGTCTCACGGATCATCGATAGCAGGGCCGTGAGCAGCACCACGTTGGCGAGCAGTACCAGATTCGCCACCCAGCCGAAGCGCTGGTAGTACAGCGCCATGAACGCGAACACCGCCAGCATGCCTATCACCAGCGCCTGCACGCCCATGCGGATGTTCTCGGCGCCCAGGCTCGGGCCGATGGTGCGCTCCTCGACCGCGAAGATCGGCGCCGACAGCGAGCCCGAACGCATCAGCAGCGCCAGTTCGCGCGCCTCGACCGCGGTGAGCCCCGTGATCCTGAACTGGTTGCTCAGCACCGACTGGATGGTCGCCAGGCTGATGATCTTCTCAGTCGTGACATCGCGCGTGGTCTTCTGCCCGTCGACCGTGTGGGTCTCGCGGCTCTTTTCGATGTACACCACGGCCATGCGCTTCTTCACGTTCAGGCGCGTGTTGCGCAGCATCGAGTCGCCGCCCGGGCCATTAAGCGTGACGTTGACCTCCGGGCCCTCACTGCCGGCGCTCGAGGTGGCGTTGGTCAGCTGGTCGCCCGTGGCGATCAGCTCGCGCTTGAGCAGTATCGGACGCCCCTCCATGTCGTAGAGCTTTGAGCCGAGCGGCGCGCGGCCGCGCTGCTTGGCTTCGATGGCGCTGTTCTGCGAATCCTCGAGCCTGAACTCGAGCGTGGCCACCTTGCCGAGGATGTCCTTGACCTCGGCCGAGTTCTGCACGCCTGGCAGCTGCACGTTAATGCGATCGATGCCCTGCTGCGTCACGATCGGCTCGGACACGCCCAGCTCGTTGACGCGGTTGCGGAGCGTGGTGATGTTCTTCTGCAGCGCGTAGTCCTGGCGCTCCTGCACCTGCGCCTGCGTCATCTCCATCTCGACAGTGGGCCCCGTGCCGCCGCTGCCGACGCTGAAGGTCAGTGTGGAGTTCGCCTTGCGCAGCGCATCGCGCACCGCGCCAACGTCGGCGCCCGAGGGCAGGATCACGCGCAGCGCGTTCGGAATGTTGCTCTTGCTGCCGGTATACGTGGTGATGTCGGTGAATGGAAGGTTGGCGCTGGCGAGCGTGCGGCGGAACCCCTGGTCGTCGCTTTCGAGCAGCTGCGCCACCGCGCCATTCACGTCGACCTGGTAGAGCAGGTACAGGCCACCACGCAGGTCCAGGCCCAGCGGCATGGGCCGCAGGCCGAATTTGCGCAGCGCCGCCGGTGCGCGCGAAGCCGTGGTCAGCGCGGAAACATAGTCGGCCGCCATGTTCTCGTTGACCGCGTCGCGCGCCTTGAGCTGGTCGGTAACGCTGGCAAAGCGCACGATCAGCTTGCCGTCATCGATGTAAGAACCGCGAAACGGGGCGGCATGGCCGGCCAGCACCTGCTCGACCGACTGGCGCGCGAAATCGTCCATGGGCAGGCGGTTCTTGCGGGCCACCTGCAGCGCCGGGTCGGTGCCGAAGAAATTCGGCAGCGCGAACACCAGCGCCAGCAGCAGGACCAGCCCGACCAGCACGTACTTCCAGCGCGGGAATTCCAGCATGACTCAGGCGCCCTTCAGCGTGCCCTTGGGCATGAGCTGCGAGATCTGGGCGCGCTGCACGCGGATGCGCACGCCGTCGGCCACTTCGAGCGTGACGAAGCTTTCACCCACATCGGTGATCCGGCCGAGTATGCCGCCGCTGGTGACGACCTCGTCGCCATTCGCCAGCTTGGAGAGCATTGCCTGCAGCTCCTTCTGGCGCTTCTGCTGCGGCCGGATCAGCATGAAGTAGAAGATCGCAACGAACACGACCAGGATGAGGATCTGGCCGTAGCCGGCTCCGGCGGGCGCACCCGCTGCCTGTGCGTAGGCCGGTGAAATCAGGGAATCCATGGGCAGACCTTCAGGTTGTTGGCTTCGGTTGTCGGGGCACCCGGTGCCAGCCCGGGTGCGAAAAAGGGCGGCATTATGCCATAGGCGGCGCGCTCCGCCGCGGAATCGCCATAATCCGGGTGGCCAGCGCCGCAAAGCTCCCGGCAGCGATGGCGGCCCTGATCTGGCGCATCAGCTCCAGGTAGAAATGCAGGTTGTGCACGGTGCCGAGGCGCACGCCGAGGATCTCATCGCAGCGGTCCAGGTGCCGCAGGTAGGCGCGCGAGTAGCGGCGGCAGGTATTGCAGGAACATACCGGGTCGAGCGGCCCGGTGTCGCGCTGGTAGCGCGCGTTGCGGATGTTGACGATGCCCTCGCTGGTGAACAGGTGCCCATTGCGGGCATGGCGCGTCGGCATCACGCAATCGAACATGTCGACGCCGCGCGCCACGGCAGCGACGATGTCCTGCGGATAGCCCACGCCCATCAGGTAGCGCGGCCGATCGGCGGGCATCATGGGCAGAGTGTGCTCGAGCACCTTCAGCCGCTCTTCCTCAGGCTCGCCGACCGCCAGGCCGCCGAGCGCGAGTCCCTGCCAGTCCAGCTTCAGGAGTGATTCGAGCGACGCCGTTCGCAGCGGCAGGTGCATGCCGCCCTGCACGATGCCGAACAGGTGGCCTGGCGGCGCGTCGCGGTAGTAGTGCGCATGGCCGCGCTCGGCCCAGCGCATCGAGCGCTCCATCGACTCGCGCGCCCGCGCCTCGGTCGCCGGGTAGGCCGTGCAGTCATCAAAGGCCATGGCGATATCGGAGCGCAGCACACGCTGCACGTCCATCGAATCCTCGGGGCTCATGTGCACTTCCGCACCGTCCACGGGCGAGCGGAAGCGCACGCCCTGCTCGCTGATCTGGCGGAGCGTGGCGAGGCTGAACACCTGGAAGCCGCCGGAATCGGTGAGGATCGGCCGTTCCCAGCCCATGAAGCCGTGCAGCCCGTCGCGATGTAGCGCGACAATGTCCGCGCCCGGACGCAGCGCGAGGTGAAAGGTATTACCAAGCACGATCTGTGCGCCCAGCGACTCGAGTTCCTCGGGCGCCATCGCCTTGACTGTGCCGTAGGTGCCGACCGGCATGAAAACCGGCGTATCGACGACACCGTGCGGCAGGTGCACTCGCGCACAGCGCGCGGCGCCGTCCGTGTGCAGCAGCTCAAAACGCAGCTTCATGCGCGTACACCAGCGGCGGGCCAGACCAGCATCGCGTCACCATAGCTGAAGAAGCGGTAGCGCTGCGCGATGGCGTGCTGGTAGGCCTCCAGCACCGCCTCGCGCCCGGCGAACGCTGCCACCAGCATCAGCAGCGTCGAGCCCGGCAGGTGAA
Organism: Gammaproteobacteria bacterium; assembly: GCA_025359205.1. GTDB lineage: Bacteria > Pseudomonadota > Gammaproteobacteria > Steroidobacterales > Steroidobacteraceae > FEN-1191. The sequence goes on along the minus strand of JANYHD010000029.1, from coordinate 35,767 downwards.
AGTTCGTCAACAATCCGTCGATCGCCCTGAATCCGTAGCCCGGCGTGATGAACAGGCGCGTTTCGCCATGCCCGGCGCGCACGCTGCCACTCTCGGCCGCGGCGGCCTCGAGCGCACGCGCCACGGTGGTCCCCACCGCGACGATGCGGCCGCCCGCGGCGCGCACGCCGGCGATGGCCGCCGCCGTTACCGCTGGCACTTCGTACCACTCGGCATGCATGCGGTGCTCTTCGAGTAACTCGCTGCGCACCGGATGAAAAGTGCCGGCACCGACATGGAGCGTGAGCTGGGCGCGGGCGATGCCACGTGCGGCCAGCGCCGCGAGCAGCGCCACATCGAAATGCAGGCTGGCGGTGGGCGCCGCCACGGCGCCGGGTACGCGCGCGAACAGGCTCTGGTAGCGTTCGCGGTCCTGCGCGTCGGGCGTGCGGGTTATGTACGGGGGCAGCGGCACAGAACCCCAGCGTTCGAAGAAAGCCGCGGCGGGTTCGGGCAGCTCCACCTCCCACAGATCATCGTGACGGCGGGCAAGCCGCACCGGCCCGCCTTCGCAGCCAAGCACCTCGCCCTCGCGCAGCGGATTGCTGGCACGCGTCTGCACCAGGGCGGCATGACCGTCCAGGGCGCGCTCGAGGAAGATCTCCACGCGCCCGCCGGAGGCGCGCCGCGCGGCCAGCCGCGCTGGCAGCACGCGCGTGTCGTTGAACACGAGCAGGTCGCCTGGGGCCAGCAGTTCCGGCAACGCGGTGATTTCGCGGTCGGCGAGGCCGCCGCTGGCGCCATCGAGCAGCAGCAGGCGGCTGGCCGAGCGCCGCGCGAGCGGCGTCTGCGCGATCAACTCGGCTGGCAAGGCGTAATCGAAATCGCTGCGGCGCATCTTTGGAGATTGGTGGCCTCGCTCGGAGTCGAACCGAGATGGGCAAGCCCGGTCGATTTTGAGTCGACTGCGTCTACCAGTTCCGCCACGAGGCCGTGGGCAATTCGGGTACGATACCCGAATCCCCCGATTACAGGCCACCATGTCAACGATCAGGTTCTGCAGCAACTGCGGGCACGCCGTGAGCCGGCGGGTCCCGGAAGGCGACCAATTGCCGCGCGCCGTGTGCGATAGCTGCGGCACGGTGCACTACGAGAATCCCCGCGTCGTGGTCGGCTGCGTGCCCGCGTGGGAGGGACGCATCCTGCTGTGCCGGCGCGCGATTGAACCGCGCCGCGGCTACTGGACCGCGCCCGCGGGCTTCCTCGAGATCGGCGAATCGATGCATGCCGCAGCGGCGCGCGAGACCCAGGAGGAGGCCCTGGCCGAGGTCGAAGTGGGCACGCTGCTCAGCGTGGTCAACGTGCTGCACGCGGCCCAGGTGCACGTGATGTTCCGCGCCCGCATGCGCAATGCCCAGCACGCCTCTGGCGCCGAAAGCCTGGAAACGGCCCTGTTCCAGGAGAGCGAAATTCCCTGGGATGACATCGCCTTTGCCAGCATCCACTTCGCCCTCGAGCGCTACCTCGCTGACCGGCGGGAGCAGGTCGAGCACATCCATTTTCACGATATAGAGCGCCGGGCGCACTGATCGGTAGGCCCGCCCGCCCGCCGAATGCGCTGGCGCATCCGCCGCTTGCGCTGGCGGGGACCTTTGGCACAATAGCGCGTTCCCCGCTGCGCCGAGCCGCGCCCCGTTTGATCCGGAGCCTCAATGACCTTCGTCGTCACCGAAAACTGCATCAAGTGCAAATACATGGATTGCGTGGAAGTCTGCCCCGTGGATTGCTTTCACGTCGGCCCGAACTTCCTGGTCATCGACCCGGATGAATGCATCGATTGCACGCTGTGTGAGCCGGAATGTCCGGCCGAGGCGATCTATTCCGAGGAAGAGCTGCCCGCCGGCCAGGAAAAATTCACGGCGCTGAATGCCGAGCTCGCCAAGCAGTGGCCGGTCATTTCCGAGCGCGGCACGCCGCCGGCCGACGCCAAGGAATGGGACGGCAAGCCCGACAAGCTCGGTATGCTGGAGCGCTGAGCTGCGCCTCGGGCCCTGTACCCGGCGCCCTAGCCCGGCGGCTTGCCCTGGATCTTGTCCCGCTGCAGTTCCTGCACCAACTCGTCGGGCGGCGCGTAGCCCGGCAGCAGATCGCCTGATTCCGTGACGATGCCTGGAGTGCCAGTGAGACCGATTGCGCGCCCGAGCGCGTACTGCTCGGCGACGGGATTGGGCTTGCACACCGCGGATTTCAGCGCGACGCCGAGCTTCGCCTGCGTCAGGGCCGCCTGGCGGTCGGCCGAGCACCAGACCTGCTCCGCCTTCGACCAGCTCTCGGTGTTCGGTCCGCTGCGCGGGAAGAACAGGTAGCGCACCTTCACGCCGAGGCGGTTGTACTCGGCAATCTGCTTGTGCAACGCGCGGCAGTAGGTGCAATCGACATCGGTGAAGACCGTGATCGTGTACCGGGTCTGCGGCGGCGCGAACACCACCATCGACGATTCGGGCACCGCGCGGATCAGGTCCAGGCGCAGTTCACGCCGCCGCGCGTCGCTGAGATTGCTGCGGTCGGCGAGCCGGTACAGGTCGCCAGCGAAGCCATAGCGGCCGTCCGCCGTCACGTACACCAGCTCGGCGCCCTGGCGAAATTCATAGATGCCCGGGATCGGGGTGGTGCGCAGGTCACCGGGATGCGCGCCGGGCAAGTGTGAGGCCACTGCGGCCAGCTCGGCCTCGAGCGGCGTCATCACGGCGGCGGCGGCGGCGGGAGCGGTTGGCGGTGCCGATGGCGCGGGTGCGCTCGCCGCGCGCAACGCCAATGCCGCGCCGCTCAACACGGCCGCCAGGCACCAGCGCAGACTATTGGTTGATTTCATAGACCCCTGAGTTTAACAGAGCGCGGTACAGGCCGCCGCAGGCTTAGGCGCTGGCTTAGCCGCGGCCGGGGTCAGCCCCGCGGATGATGCTCGGCGTGCAGTTCCTTCATGCGTTCGCGCGCCACATGCGTGTAGATCTGCGTGGTCGACAGGTCACTGTGGCCGAGCAGCATCTGCACCACGCGCAGGTCGGCGCCGTGGTTCAGTAGGTGGGTCGCGAAGGCGTGACGGAGCGTATGCGGCGAAAGGTCGTTATTGACGCTCGCCTTGCGGGCGTAGCGCTTGATGATGTGCCAGAAGGCCTGCCGCGTCATGCGATCGCCGCGGCGAGTCGGAAACAGGTAGTCGGTGCTGCGGTCGAGCAGGATCTCGGCGCGCGGGCTGCCGACGAAGGCGCCGAGCCAGCGCACGGCTTCCTCGCCCAACGGAATGAGCCGCTCGCGGTTACCCTTGCCCAGTACGCGCAGAACGCCCTGGTTCATGTTCACGTTGTCGACGCGCAGGCTGACCAGCTCGGAGACACGGAGTCCAGTGGCGTAGAGCACTTCCAGCATGGTGCGGTCGCGGTTGCCGAGCGGATCACTGACAGTCGGCGCCATCAGGAGCGATTCGACCTCGGCCTCGGTCAGTGACTTCGGCAGCGAGCGACCAATGCGCGGCATGGCAATCTGCGCGGTCGGATCCTCGCGCACCACGCCCTCGCGCATCAGGTAGCGGAAGAAACGGCGAAAAGAAGAGAGCTGGCGCGCGGTCGAGCGCGGCCGTGAACCGCCGGCCGCGCGCGCAGCGATGAAGGCCAGCACGTCGGCGCGCCCGGTGCGCGCCAGTACGATATTGCGCTGGGCGAGCCAACGCGACAGCGCGATCAGGTCGGCGCGGTACGCGGCCAGCGTATTCGGCGAGAGCCCGCGCTCCATCCATACCGCATCGAGGAAGCGCCCGATGATCGGATCGACAATTTCGGGGGCCGGCTCGGCGGTCACAGTTGCGTGTCTGCTCAATGCCATTCCTGGTGCGCTGGCGGATTGCCTCAGGTCCGCAGTATGCAAAGGGGGCCCCACCGGACGGTGTGATGGGACTCACAACCACGCCAACGGTTAACATAGGGTGACCTGGATCACACAAAACAGCGATTGAAGCAGCAAAAACCGTGACGCCGACCGCCTCGCCGCAGCGCACCACGGTGGACGCCTTGTTGCTGCCAATCAGGTTCATTTATGGCCTCTACGCCGCCGCGGCCTTCCTGCTGCTCGCCCTGCTCTCGCTCCCACTGCTGGCGTTCATCCCCACCCTCGCCGGCCGCCGGCGCCTGATCCGCTGGAGCGCCCGACTCTCGCTGACGCTGATGGGCATGCCGGTGCGCGTGCGCTGGCCTGTGCCGCTCCCCGACCCCTGCATCGTCGTCGCCAACCACTGCAGCTATCTCGATGGCGTAGTGCTGGCAGCCGCGCTGCCGCCGCGCTTTGATTTCGTTATCAAGCGTGAAATGGCCGCAGTGCCGCTGGCCGGGTTCCTGCTGCGGCGGATCAGCGTGCAGTTCGTGACGCGCGGCAACCAATCCGGTGGTTCGCGCGATGCCTTGCGCGTCATCCGCAGTGCCGCGCGTGGCAGCTCGCTGGCCTTCTTCCCCGAAGGCACCTTCCTGCACGAGCCCGGGCTACTGCGCTTCCACACCGGCGCCTTTGCTGCGGCGGAACGCGCCGGCGCCCCGATAGCGCCGCTGGCGATCCTGGGCACGCGCCACTGCCTGGCCCCAGGCAGCATCCTGCCCAGGCCCGGGCTGATATCCGTTACCGGTCTCGGGATACTGGTCCCCGAGCCGAATCACCCGGACGGTGCCGCGGCCTTGCGCGACGCAGCGCGCGCCGCCATCCTTGCGGCCACTGGCGAAATTGACGCAGCGGGAGTGAAGGCATGAGCGCGGGCGCGAGCGAGCGTGACGTGATGGACTACGACATGGCGATCGTCGGCGCCGGACCTGCGGGCCTCGCCTGCGCGCTGCGGCTGCGGCAATTGAATCCAGAGCGTTCCGTGTGCGTGGTCGAGAAAGCGGCGAGCCTGGGAGCCCATTCACTCTCGGGGGCCGTGCTCGACCCGGTGGCGCTCGACGCGCTGGTGCCCGACTGGCGCGCCGCGCCGCCGCCGACCTGCGTGCCGGTGCAGCGCGACGAGTTCCGCTTCCTGACCGCGCGTGGCAGCTACCGCATGCCAACGCCGCCGCAGCAGCGCAATCATGGAAATTTCATCGTCTCGATCTCGCAGCTCGTCCCATGGCTGGGTGCAAAAGCCGAGGCCGCCGGCGTCGACATCTTTACTGGCTTCGCCGCGAGCGAGGCCCTGTACAACGAAGCCGGCGCAGTCCGCGGCGTGCAGCTGGGTGACATGGGACGCGCGCGCGATGGCAGCGCCGGACCGCACTACACGCTCGGCGCCGAGATCCATGCCCCAGTCACGGTGTTCGCGGAAGGTTGCCGCGGCAGCATCAGCAAGCAACTCATTGCACGCTACAAACTGGACGCCGATCGCTCACCGCCCACCTTCGCGCTCGGCTTCAAGGAATTGTGGCAATTACCAGCGGGGCGAGCCAGCGCCGGCCTGGTGCAACACACCATTGGCTGGCCGATGCCGCGCGACACTTTCGGCGGCGGCTTCATCTATCACCTCGACCAGGATCGCGTCTATGTCGGGCTGGTGGTTGGCCTCGATTATCGCGACCCGCAGTTCCGGCCCTTCGAGGCTTTCCAGCAGCTCAAGAACCATCGCACGCTACGTGCGCTGCTCGAGGGCGCCGAACTGCTCGCCTACGGCGCGCGCGCCATCGCCGCGGGCGGCGCCCAAGCGCTCCCCTGTATGGAAATGCCGGGCGCGCTGCTGATCGGCGACGCGGCCGGCACGCTCGACGCAGCGCGCATCAAGGGCATCCACCAGGCGATGCGCTCGGGGATGCTGGCCGCCGAGCACCTGCACGCGCATGCCGTGCCGGCCGGCTACGATGCCGCGTGGCGCGCCTCGCCCGGCGGCCGCTCGCTGCAGGCGGTGCGCAACATCAAGCCCGGTTTCAAACGCGGGCTGTGGCTGGGCCTGGCGAATGCGGCGCTGGAAACGGCGCTCGGCGGCCGCACGCCCTGGACGCTGCGCCACACCGCCAATGACCAGACGCTGCGGAAGCTGGATCCACCGGGCGCGCCGGCCGTGCCCCGCGCCGACTGGCCGGAGCGCACTCTGCCGCCGCGCGATCGGACCGCGGCCGTCTACCTGGCCTCGACCGCGCACGAGGAAAACCAGCCCGTGCACCTGCACGTCGCCGACACCAGCATTTGCGCCGATCGCTGCGCGCGCGAATACGGCAACCCCTGCACGCGTTTCTGCCCGGCCGCGGTTTATGAAATCCTGACCGCCGAAGATGGCACGCGCCGGCTGCAAATCAACGCCGCCAATTGCGTGCACTGCAAGGCCTGCGACATCAAGGATCCGTACCAGCTCATCACCTGGACCACGCCCGAGGGCGGGTCCGGTCCCAACTACCAGAACCTGTAGTGAAGATGCGCGAGCGCGGCGCCAGTGGCCTTGCGAGGCTGTACGAACGCGAGCTGCGCGAGCGCGGCTGGCACAGCGATCCCGCGCAGCTCGCAGCGGTGGCGCGCCTGGAGCGGCTGCGCACCGAGCTCATGGCGCGGCAAGCGCGGCTCGGCCTGCTCGGGCGGCTCCGCCGGCGCCTGTGGCCGCGCGGCGCCGACGACGCGCCGCGGGGCGTGTACCTGTGGGGCGGAGTCGGTCGCGGCAAGACCTGGCTGATGGACCTCTGCTACGATTCACTGGGCGGCAGCCCGCGCCGGCGCCAGCACTTCCACCAGCTCATGCGCGAAATACATGCTGCGCTGGCAGTGATTCGCGGCCACGAGTCACCGCTGCTGATCGTGGCGCGGCGCATGGCGCGACGCGCCAGCGTGTGGTGCATCGACGAACTGCAGGTCGACGATATTGCCGACGCCATGTTGCTGGGCACGCTGTTCGAGGCCATGCTGCGCGAAGGCGTCACGCTGGTGTTCACCTCGAACGTGCCGCCCGCGGGCCTGTATCGCGACGGCCTGCAACGCGCACGCTTCCTGCCAGCGATCACGCTGCTCGAGCAACACCTCGACCTGCTCGAGGTCGACGCCGGCACCGACTACCGCCTGCGGCAGTTGCGCCAGGCGCCGATCTATCTCGACCGTGGCGATCCGGCGACCGCCGCGCGGCTCGCAGCGCTGTACGCGGAACTGGCCGGCGCGCATGGCGAGTCCTCGCGTCACCTCGACCTCGGTGGCCGCCACGTCACCGCGCAACGCCGCGCCGGCGGCGTGGTCTGGTTCAGTTTCGCGACGCTGTGTGGCGGCACGCGCAGCACGGCGGACTACGCCTTGCTGGCGGACAGCTTCCACACGGTGTTTCTTTCCGACATACCGGTGCTCGACGGGTCGCAGGACGATCCAGCCCGGCGGCTGATCAGCCTCGTCGATGAATTCTATGACCGGGGCGTGAAGCTGGTCGTGGCCGCGGCGGCCGCCCCCGCGGGCCTGTACTGCGGCGAACGCCTGGCATTCGAATTCCGCCGCACGGCCAGCCGCCTGGTCGAGATGCAGAGCGAGTCCTACCTGGCGCGCGCGCATTGCAGGGACGTGCAGCCGTCGGGCGCGCACTGATCGGCGCGCCGCCGGTAATGGTACGATTCGCACATGGGGGACCGGGCAGCATGAAGAAAGCGCAAGCGCGCGGCCCGCGTCAGCGGCTACTCGAGGCGCGCCTGCTGCGCGCCTGGCGCACCAGCCTCCCACCGGGCGACTGGCGCTCAGCCGGCGCCGTGACATTGCGCGACGCGGCCGCGGCGCAGCTGCGCTTAGGTGCGCGCCGCGCGCCCGGGCAAATGCTGGTGCGCGTGAGCAGCCCGCCGCTGCTGGGTGGCCACGGGCACACCTATTCGGTCGTCGAGCTGATCGCCGACGACATGCCCTTCCTCGTCGATACGCTGAACCTCGCGCTGAGCGAAACAGGTCACAGCGTCCAGCTCATCGCGCATCCAATCTTGGGCGCGGTGCGCGGCGCGGGCGGCCGGCTGCTGCGCTTCGGTGAGCGCCACGGCGCCCACGCGCCGGTCAACGAGTCCTGGCAGTACCTGCGCATCGATCGCATTTCCGGCGCACAGGAAGCCGAAGCGCTGCAGGGCCGACTGCGCATGGCGCTGGCGGACGTGCGCCACGCCTGCGCCGACTGGCCGGCGATGCGCCAGGCTGCCAGGGCCATCTGCACGCAACTACGCGATCGTCCGCCGCCATTTCCGTCTGCCGTCGTCCGCGAGAGCGCCGCGCTGCTCGAGTACATGGAGGAAAACCACTTCACTTTCCTCGGCTTTCGCCGCAGCCGGGTGCGGCGCACGCCGGGCGGCGCGCGACTGCTACCGATCGCCGGCACCGAACTCGGCATCGTGCGTAACATGCCGCCGCCGGCGCTGGCACCGCTCCAGGCAGCACACGAGCTGCTGGTAGTCACCAAGTCGAACCATCGCTCCACCGTGCACCGGCCCGGTTATCTCGACGTCGTCGCCATCAAGGAATACGACGCGCGCGGCAAATTGCGCGGCGAAGCGCAGTTCCGCGGCCTGTGGACTTCAAACACCTATCACGCCGATCCGCGCAGCGTACCGCTGCTGCGCGCGAAGGTGGCGCGGGTCATCGGTTCCTTCCCGTTCCGTCCCTCGAGCCACGACGGCAAGCGGCTGGTCAGCATCCTCGAGAACCTGCCGCGCGACGAACTGTTCCAGGCTTCCGCCACCGACCTGCGCCGCTGCGCGCGCGCAGTGCTGGCGCTGCATGAGCGCGCGCGCGGCGTGTGCCTGGTGATGCGCCGTGACAAGCTGCGGCACTTCTGGTCATGTCTGGTGTACCTCGGGCGCGAACGGCTGGACAGCGATGCCCTGCAGCGCATCGCGGCCGTGCTCAAGCAGGCGCTCGGCGGCGGCCAGCTCGATTCCTCGCTCGCCGTCGGCGACGCGCCGCTCGCGCAGCTGCACGTGACCGTGCGCGTCACGGGCGATGCCGAGCCCACGGTCAGGCGGCGCGCGCTCGAGCGCGAGCTGGACGCCGCGCTGGTCACCTGGCGCGAGCGGGTACACGCGGCGCTGCTGCGTCGCCACGACGAGGCCACTGCCGCCGCGCTTGATCGGCGCTTTGCGCACGCCTTCCCGGCGGCCTACAAGCAGGACGTGAAGCCCGCGCAGGCCGTGCAGGACATGGCCGATCTGGACGGCGCGCAGGCCGCCGGCGCCGGACACCTGCGCCTGCACCTGCCGCCCAGCGCCGAGCACACGCGCGCCCATCTGCGCCTGCTCCGCCACGGCGAACCGCTGCCCATCTCCGAGGCGCTGCCGATCCTGGAGAGTTTCGGCCTGCGCATCATTGCCGAGCGGCCCTATGAAATCCGCCCGCACAATGGCGGCGTGGCCTGGATCCAGGATTTCGAACTCGAGGCGCCCGGACTGCACGCGGCCGACGGCCAGGCACTCGAGACGCAGCTCAACATCGCATACACCGGCGTGCTGGCCGGCGAGCTCGACAGCGACGGTTTCCACCGGCTCATCGTCAGTGCCGGGCTGACGGTGCCGCAGACGCGCATGCTGCGCGCCTGCTGTCGCTACCTGCTGCAGACCGGGTTGCCGTTCAGCCAGGCCTACATGGAACGCGTGCTGCACGCGCACGGGCACATCGCCCGCGACCTGTGGCGCCTGTTCGAACGGCGCCTCGATCCGGCCACCACCGACCGGCGCGCGCAGCGCGATGCCGCCGCCATCGAGCGCCGGCTGCACCACGCCATCAGCGAGGTGCGCAATCCGGACGACGATCGCATCCTGCGCAGCTTCATGGCGCTGGTGCTCGCCACGCTCCGCAGCAATTACTTCCGCGGCGGCGACGCCGGGCGGCCGCTGGCCTTCAAGCTGCAGCCGCGCGCGATCCCCGGGCTGCCCGAGCCGCGCCCGGATTTTGAGATCTTCGTGCACGGCACGCGCGTCGAGGGCGTGCACATGCGCCGCGGCCTGATCGCGCGCGGCGGCATCCGCTGGTCCGAACGCCCGGAGGATTTCCGCACTGAAGTGCTGGGCCTGATGAAGGCGCAGCACGTCAAGAACACGCTCATCGTACCGGTCGGCGCCAAGGGCGGCTTCGTCGCCCGCCGGCTGCGTGCCGGCGCGCCGCCCGACGAGCGAGCGCGCGAAGTGCTCGAGTGCTACCAGTCCTACATACGCTGCCTGCTGGATGTGACCGACAACATCGTCGACGGCGCAGTCGTGCCGCCACCGCAGGTGCGCCGCCGCGACGGCGACGACCCATACCTGGTGGTCGCGGCTGATAAAGGCACAGCCAGCTACTCCGATGTCGCCAACGCGATTTCGGCCGAGTACGGCTTCTGGCTCGGCGACGCATTCGCTTCGGGCGGCTCGGCTGGCTACGACCATAAAAAGATGGGCATCACGGCACGTGGCGCCTGGGAATGCGTCAAGCGGCATTTCCGCGAACTCGGCCTCGACATCATGCGCAAGCCCTTCACCGCCGCCGGCATCGGCGACATGTCGGGCGACGTGTTCGGCAATGGCATGCTGCTCTCGCCGCACATCCGCCTGGTGGCGGCCTTCGATCACCGGCACATCTTCATTGACCCTGAGCCCGACGCGCGGCGGAGCCTGCGCGAGCGTGCGCGCCTGTTCCGCCTGCCGCGCTCGAGCTGGGCCAACTACGATCAGGGCTGCCTGTCCGCGGGCGGTGTGATTCTCGACCGCTCACAAAAGAGCGTGGCACTCACGCCGCAGGCGCGCTCCCTGTTGGGGCTCGAGCACGAGCGCGCCGCTCCGCAGGATGTGGTGCGGGCCATCCTCCGGCTCCGTATCGACCTTTTATGGAATGGCGGCATCGGCACCTACGTCAAGGCCAGCGATGAGAGCCATGGCGAAATCGGCGATCGCGCCAACGACGCAGTGCGCGTCAATGGCGCCGAGTTGCGCGCGCGCGTGCTGGGCGAAGGCGGCAATCTGGGCTGCTCACAACGCGGCCGCATCGAATACGCGCAGTCCGGCGGCCGCATCAACACCGACTTCGTCGACAACTCGGCCGGCGTCAATACCTCCGACATCGAGGTGAACCTCAAGATCATGCTGGCGGGCAAGTTCGGCGGCCCGGCGCCCACGGGGGCGCGCCGCCGCGCGTTGCTGGCCAGCGTCACCGACGAAGTCGCTGAACAGGTGCTGCGCAACAATTACCTGCAGAGCCAGGCGATCAGCCTGCTCGAGCGGCGCAGCGCTGCCGATCTCGGCGATCACCAGCAGTTGTTGCGGCTGCTCGAGCGCGAGGGCGAGCTCAACCGGGCCCTGGAATTCCTCCCCAGCGACACCGAGATCGAGGAACGCATCGTGCGCGGGCGCGGCCTGACACGGCCGGAACTCGCGGTGCTGCTCGCCTACGGCAAGATCGCGCTCAACCATGCGCTGACCGAGGCCGATGTTGCCGACGATCCCTATCTCGCCGGCGAGCTCGAGCGCTATTTCCCACAGCGGTGGCGCCGCCGCTTCGCGCAGCGCATCGCCCATCATCGCTTGCGCAGCGAACTGATCGCGACTGCGACCACCAACAGCATCCTCAACCGCATGGATCCGGGTTTCGTGACGCGCATGGCTTCGCAGACCGGCGCCGACACCGCCGCAGTCGCCCGCGCGTACACCGTGGCGCGCGACAGCGCGGGCCTGCGCGGGCTGTGGGTGGCCATCGAGGCGCTCGACAACCGCGTGCCGGCGGAGGCGCAATATGAGGCGCTGCTGGCAACGCGCGACTATGTCGAGCAGCTCACGCGCCGCCTGCTGTTGGCGCGCACTACCGGTCGCCATGTCGACATCGGCGTCGAAGTCGCGCGCTTGACGCCAGCCTTTCATGAAATGGAGCGATTGCTGCCGGCGGTGCTGCCCGGCATTGCCGGCGCGCGCTACCAGGATCTGTACGCCCAACAGCAAGCCGCACGACTGCCGGCCGCGCTGGCAGCGCGCCTAGCGGCGCTTTCCTCCATGCGCGCGACCCCTGACCTGGCGGCAATCGCGAACGAGCTGCGTCGCCCGCTCGCCGCGGTTGCCACGCAATATTTCGCGACGGCGGCCGCGCTCGGCATCGACTGGCTGGCCGAAGCCATCCGCCTGCTGCGCACTTCCGGCAGCTGGCAGGCCGTGGCGCGCGAGCGGCTGTATACGGCCTGCCTCGACGGCCAGCGGGAACTGGCGCGACGCGCGCTACGCGAGCGCTCCGGCGATGGCGCCGCGCGCGCGCGCTGGATCGAGCGGCTCGGCGCGCCCGGCCAGCAGTGGTTCCAGACGCTGCGCGAACTGCGCGCCAGCGCCGCACCTGACTTGGCGGCGCTGATGGCCGGCGCCGAGGCGCTGCGCAATCTTTCACAGCAGGAGTAATCGTGTCCGGAAAATTGCTGCTCGTGCGTCACGGCCAGAGCACGTGGAATCTCGAGAACCTGTTCACTGGCTGGACCGACGTCGATCTCTCGCCCCAGGGCGTGGAAGAAGCCCGTGCGGCCGGACGCGAAATTGCGCGCGCCGGGCTGGTGCCGCAGATGGTGTACACCTCGGTACTCAAGCGCGCGATCCGCACGGAATGGCTGATCCTCGAGGAGCTCGACCTGCTGTGGCTCCAGGTCGAACGCGACTGGCGCCTCAACGAACGCCACTACGGCGCGCTGCAGGGCCTCGACAAGGCGCAGACCGTGGCGCAATACGGCGCCGCGCAGGTGCAGGTCTGGCGGCGCAGCTATGACACACCGCCGCCCCCGCTGGGTGCGGACGACCCGCGTCATCCGCGCTTCGACCGGCGCTACGCGCAGGTGCCAGCGCAGCAACTGCCTTCGACCGAGTCGCTCAAGGACACGCTCGCGCGCGTGCTGCCCTGCTGGGAGCAGCGCATCGCGCCGCAGCTGCGCGCCGACCGTGACGTCATGATCGTCGCTCACGGCAACAGCCTGCGCGCGCTGGTGAAGATGCTCGACGGGCTGTCGGAAGACGCCATTGTCGAGCTGAACATTCCCACCGGGATCCCGCTGTTGTACGAGCTGGATGCAAAGCTCGGCGCGCGCTCCAGCCGCTACCTGGGCGACGCGGAGGCGGTGAAGGCGGCGGCTGAAGCCGTGCGCCGCCAGACCGAGAAGCGCGCCTAGCGTCGCTTGCCGGCGCCGCTGTCGTCGCGGCGCGCAGCGGCACGCGTAATGCCTGCCGTGGCCCAGCCGTCGTAGCGGCCGCTGTGCTGCGCGGCCAGCGCCGCGAATTCCCGCGTCGTCTCCTGCATGCCAGGCACCGAGACGCGCTGCGACTTGAGCGCGTGCAGCGTATAACGATCGCCCCGCTCGGGATCGACACGGCGGAAATCAACGCTGTAACCACGCGCCCCGAGCAGGGCCGCCACCTGTTCGCAGGCGCCCTGGTCCGGCAGGTCGAAGAAGAAATCCACTTCGCAGGGATTGAACGGGTCGCCGCCCTGCGTGCGCAGGTTCTTGACCAGGCGCTCGTCCCAGTCCTCGGACCGGTTCTGGCGCAGGCGGCGCACCGTCACATACACGCGCACCACGGCCACCAGCGCCGCGAGCATCAGTAGGGCCATGAACAGTTTGGATTGCATGCCTGCGCGCGTCCTATTCGTCCGGCGCGATCGTGACGCGCAGACCCTCGAGCGCTGCGCTCAATGGAATCTGGCACGAGAGCCGTGAGGTGGCCGGGCGGTAGGACACGAGGTCCCTGATCATGTCGGTCTCGTCGGACATGGGCTTGGGGAGCTTCGGCACCCAGGTTTCGTCCACGTACACATGGCAGGTCGCGCACGAGCACATGCCGCCGCAGATCGCCGTAACGCCATCGTCCATGTCGCGCAACGGCTCCATCAGCACGCCCGCATCCGGCGCCTGGACCTGCAATTCGACTCCATCACGATTGACGACACGCAGCATCGGCATGAACCACTCCACGGGACTGTTCGGGGCGCGCTAGTTTGCCGATCAGCCGACGTGGACGCCAGTGCCTCGCGCCAGGTGCCACAGCCGGGTCAGGCCCTCGTAGACGAGAATGGCATCCGCCAGGCGGCCGCGCGGGCCCTCCCCGGCCAGGCCCGCTGCGGCCAGCAGCTGCGGCGCCTGCGGCTTTGCCGCGGGGCAATATGCCAGCACGCAGGCCACGTCATAGACCGGATCAGCGCGCTGCGCGTACTCCCAGTCCAGCAGCCACAGCTGCCGGCCATCGAGCACGTTCGCGTGCGTCAGGTCACCGTGGATGATCGCCGGCCGCACGCCGTGGCCGGCAACCCGTGCGGCCGCGGCGCGCACCGCGGCGGCGGCGCCGTTCGCAATCGCAATCGCGCTCGCGCGTGCGCGCTCATCCGCGGCCACGGTGACCGCGGTGTCGATCAGCTGCAGGTATTGCTGCGCATAGGCGCCCGGATCGAATGGCGCCACTTCGCCCGGCGGCTCAATGGCGTGCAGCTGCGCGAGGCGCGCGCCCAGGCGTTGCAGCTGATCCGGCTGCAGCATGTCGTGTTCCTGCCAGACGCGGCCTTCCAGGAACTCGCGCACCTGCGCGCCCACGGCATGCGCCCACAACAGCGCAGGCGGCGCCAGCCCGGCGCGTGCCGCGAGCTCATGGATCCTGCGCTCACGCGCGCGTTCGACGCCGGGCCGCTGCCCGACCGGACCATCAACGCGCAGCACGAACCGGCCTTGCGAAGTATCGACACGCCAGCTGTCGTTGACGCTGCCGCCAACGAGGCGCTCAAGACGGATCGGCGCGGCACCAGATTCGAGGCCGGGCACGAGCGCCAGCGCCGCGGCCGGTGGCACCAGCTCCGCCGCCGCGTTCACGGTTGTTGCTGGCGGTAACGCCGCAGCCAGGAGCGCAAGCCCAGGCTCGCCACGACGATATAGCTGGCGAACAGTCCGGCCGTAGGCGCATGGCCCTGCCGCAGGTACAGGAACACCATGATCAGGTCGGCAGCAATCCAGTAGCACCAGTTCTCAAGCACCGAACGCGCGACCAGCCAGGTGGCGAGGAAACTCGTCCAGGTCGTCACCGCATCCAGCAGCGGCCAATCGTCCTGGGTGAGTGTCGCCAGCAGGCGCGCGCTCAACGCGCTCACGGCCAGTATGAGCATGACCGCCAGCAGGTGACGGCGCAGCGGCCAGCGGAAGATGCGCCCGCCCTGCTCCTCGGCGTTGCGCGTCCAGCTGATCCAGCCATACACGGCCATCACAACATAGTAGGCATTCAGGACGGACTGCATTGGCAGCCGCGAGCGCGCGGCGATGAGCACGTAGATTGTCGAACTGATGGCGCCGGCCACCCAGCCCAGGCGATTGCGGCACAGGATCAGCAGCACGTAGGCGAGGCCGGTGGCGACGGCCACGGCCTCGAGCCCGTTGGCGCGCAGCGCGCCCAGGGCTTCGCTAAGGAGCGCCAAGTGCGTAGCTCACGGTTGCGCCCAATTGCCGCGGGTCGCCGTTCTGCAGGTACAGTCGGGTCGAAAAAACGGGCGGCTCGTCGCCAAAATAGAACCCTTGTACGGCGTAGTGGGAGTCGAACAGGTTGCGCGCCCACAGGCTCGCGGTCCAGCCCCGCCGCTTCCAGCCCACGCGCAGGTTGACGAGCGTGCGCTGCGCCGCGCGCTGATCGTGGCTGGCGCTGAAGTAGTAGCCGTCCTGCGCCTGCAGGTCGAGGCGCGCAAAACCACCGCTGGGATGCGTGTAGCTCGCAGCAAGATTGCACTGCCAGGAGGGCGCGTAGGCCTGGGCGCGGCCGCGCAGGTCGAGTGCGCTGCCGCCGTCCGTGGAGACGTAGCCCAGGTAGCGCGTGCTCTGCAGCGCCAGGCCCGCCGACAGCGTCCAGCGCGCCGCCGGTCGCCACTGCAGCTCGCTTTCCACACCGATGTTGTCGCCGTGTGCGGCGTTGGTGGTGAGGAACACATAGCTCACCGGATTGTTCGGATAGAGCTGCCGCGAGCTGTACACCTGCATGGCGCTGCGGCGCATCGCGTACACGTCGGCCTGCAAGGCCAGCGCGCCATCGCGGCTATGCCGGCGCAGGCCGAGCTCCGCGTTCCACAGCGACTCGGCACGGAAGTGCCGCTGCGAGGGATCGATGTCGGCGCCAATGTTGAATCCGCCCGCCTTGTAGCCGCGCGACACGGTCGCGTAGTACTGGCGTGTCGCATCTGCATCCCACAGCCACGAGAGATTGCCACCCGGCATGCGATCGAGCGAGCGCGGAAACGGCAGGTCGGAGCTGTCGGCATAGTCCGCGCGACGCTGCTCGTAGCGCATGCCCAGCGTGAGGGTGCCGTGCCGGCCGGCGCGCATTTCGAGCGAGCCGTAGAGCGCGAGGTTGATCGCCTGGTAATCGCTGTACAGCAGGCTCTGACCGGGCACGTAGTATTGATCATTCCAGGTGTCGAGCTGCGCATCAGTCTCGCGCAGCCGCAGCACGTACACGCCCACCACGGGACGCAGCCGGCCAAACAGACGCTGCGTGTCGTCGCCGATGTAGCGCAGGTCCTGCGCCAGCGTGCGGCGCGTGCGCAGGTGCTGTTCGAAATAATCATAGGGCGCGTTGACGCCCCAGAAGGTGTCGTTGCCCCAGTCGCCATCGAAGGAATAGTCGATGTGCGAGACTGCGGCGCTGCTGATGCTCAGCCACTCGCCCGCGCCAGTAGCATGCCTCACACGTAGCGCGGCGCCGCTCGAGCGCTGCGCATCGAGACCGGGCTGGTTCGACTGCGTGACGCGCGAGTTGTCGACCGACCAGGCGTCGTAGCCATTGACGAGATCCGCGTACAGCAGCGTCAGCGCGGCATGCGTCCCCGGGAAGGGGTCCCACACCAGCTTGCCGCGCACGGTGCTCTCGTCATAGCCGTTGGTATCGTTGCGGCCGAGGTAGGCGTTGCGCCTGAAGCCATCGCTCCGGAAACGTTGTGCGGCCACACGCCAGCCCGCGGTACCGTCAGCGCGGCCATCGCCAGCCGCGAATCCAAGTGCCGCGGTTCCGTAGTCACCCACGGTTACTTCGCTGCCAGCTTCGAAGGCCCTGCCCGGGTCGCGGCTGCGCAGGCTGATCAGCCCCGCGAGCGCATTGGCGCCATAGACCGTGCTGTCGGGCCCGCGCAACACTTCGACGCGGTCGAGGTCGTACAGGGTCGCGGGCATGCCCACGCCGGAAAAATCGATGTCGTCGATCAGGAAGCCGACCGATGGATTGGGTGCGCCCTGGTACTGCTCGGTCTCGCCGATGCCGCGCAGCTGGAAATAACGAGGCCGCGAGGTGCCCGAAGCCCAGCTTAGGCCCGGCACCAGGCCGAGCACGTCCTCGAGGTGCTGCACACCGGCGCTCTGCAGGCTGGCGCGATCGAGCACCGTGACGCTCTGCGGCAGCTCGCGCAGCCGCATGGCGCGCAGGCCCGCGCTGATGACGATCTCCTCGAGCGGGTCCGCGGTCGCGGCGGCAGCAAGCGGCGCGGGCGCCGCGAGGACGACCGGTGACATGGAGGCAGCGGCTGCAATTGCAGCAATAAAACCAATTAGCTGATTCAAGGACCTGCTCCCTACGCCGGTACTAACCGGATCAGGTTCAACGGGTTCGCCGGTAGCGCCGGCATCTCAGGCCCCATTCAGGACCACCCCAAGGTTTGCAGCGCAAACTATCCTAGGCTTGCACCTGCATTGCAAGCCGCACATCGCCCGCGGCGCGGCGGTTGCGCCGGGTTACCATGCGTTTCCCATCACCAAGCACACCCACGATGACCCGGCGCGTCCGCATATTCCAGGTTGATGCCTTCACCTCGCAGGTATTCGCCGGCAACCCCGCCAGCGTGGTACTCGACGCAGAGCGGCTTGAAGAGCAGGAACTGCAGGCCATCTCCCGTGAGCTGCGCGGCGGCGACACCGCCTTCGTACTACCCGCCGACGCACCAGACCACGATCTGCGCGTACGTTTCTTCACGCCGCGCGCCGAGACGGCCTTCGTTGGCCATGCAACCATCGCCGTGCAGGCGGTGCGCGCCGCGCTGGGACTGCCGCCCTGCCACCGGCAGAAACAGCGCAACGGCATCTTCGCGACTGGTCGCCTCGAGGGTGCGCAGGGCCCGCGATATTTCTTCAGCCAGCCGCCGCCGCCGCTGCAGGGGCCGTTCGCAGGCACCAAAATCGATGCGCTGCTCGCAGCGCTCGGCCTCGTAGCAGCTGATCTCGACCCGCTTTGTCCCGCCATCATCGCGGGCGAGCGTGGCGCGCGCGCCCTGATTGCCGTGCGCGACGGCGCCATCCTGGCGCGACTCCATCCGGACCTGGCACGGCTGGCTGCGCTTTCAGCTGATGGCTGCCCGCCCGGCTTTTTCATCTACACGCGCTCGCCCGCCGTTCCGGATTGTGATACCGAGGCGCGCATGTTCTGCCCCGCCATCGGCATCGACGAGGACCCGGTCAGCGGCAATGCTCACGCGTTGCTCGCCATGCACCTGCACTCGCTCGGGTTCGTGCCGCAACGCCAGGAACGGATGGGATTCACTGGCAGACAGGGACATCATCTGGGCCGGCCCGGCGCCGTGAACGTGCTCATGCACCGCGCTGGTACCGCCATCAGCAGCGTACAGATCGAGGGCAGCGCCGCGATCGCATTCGAGGCCAGCATCGGATTTTCCTGACCGACCGCCGCACTGGCCGCCGCGATCGACCCGCGTGCGCTACAGCTCCCGCAATCCCTCGGTCACGGACATGCGCGCCGCGCGCAGCGCAGGAAACAGGCCGCCCAGCAGCCCGATCGCCAGCGCCCACTTCAGGCCGCGCCATAGCAGTTCGGGCGTGACCTGGAAGGCAAAAACGATCTGCGTGAAATTCGCGCCCAGCGTGGACGCCGTGTAGTTGTTGAACAGCAACCAGGCAATAGCCGCGCCGACGGCGCCGCCGAGCGTCGCCAGCAGCATGGTCTCGAGCATGACCGAAACCACCACCGGCAGCGCGCGAAAGCCGACGGCGCGAAGCGTCGCGATCTCGCGCGTGCGCGCAGCCACGGCGGCGTACATGCTGTTGAGGGCGCCGAATACGGCCCCGATGGCCATGATCAGGCCGATGGACGTGCCGAGCACATCAATCAGTTTCGTCAACTGCGCCGACTGGTCACTGAAATAGGCACGCGTGGTCTTGACGTCGACCTTGACGCGCGGATCAGTGGCCAGCGCGGCCTTGAAGGCTTCGAAGGCGCTGGCGTCGGTCAGCTGCACCGTGACAGAAGTCGAACTGCTACCGCGCCGGTACGTGGGGCCTACGACCTCGACATCGCCCCACAGGTCCGATTCCGCGGCGTCGCCGGACTCGAACTCACCCACGACCTGCCAGGGCTCGCCATTGAGCTTGAGCGTGGAACCAATCGCGACGCCAGCAAACTGTTCGCGCGCGCGCTTACCAACGATCAGCTCACGCAGGCCAGGGCTGAACTTGCGTCCGGCTACCAGGCGCAGCTTCGGCCGCAACTCCCACGCGCGCTCACTCACGCCGCGCACTTCGACGTTGGCATCGAGCCCGGTGCTGCGCTTGGGCAGTGCCGCCACGACCACCAGCTCGCTCGAAGCGATCGGTTGCCCGGCCGCCGTATGGCGCACCATGGGCAATTGCGCGATCAGCGCCACGGTATCGTGGTCGATCACGGAATTGAGTTCCGTCTGCGCGCCAGCGCGCAGCACGATCGCCGTGTCCTCGCTACCACTCTGGCGCAAGGTAGCCGCGAACCCGGCGGCCATGGCCAGCAGCGCAACCAGCACGCCGACCACGCCGGCAATGCCCACGACCACGACTGATGAGGAACCCAGGCGTTGCGGGATGGTTGAAATGGCCACTTCGGTCGCCGACCAGGCTTGCCGGCCAACGCGCGTGGCCAGCAGCCAGATCACCAGCGGCACCATCAGCAGCGGCAGCAGCCAGCCAGGCACCGCCATCAGCAGCAGCAGCGCAAGAATCAGCAGGGCCCACAGGCCCAACCATCCGACCAGCGCGATCCACCTGCTGCGGCGCTTCGCCATATTGATTTACCGCCCGGCCAGCGCGTCGACGACGCGCAGGCGCAAACCGCGGTAGGCCGGCAGCGCTCCGACCACGACGCCGATCAGCAGCATCAGCCCGAGCGAGCGGGCCCAGACGGCCAACGACGAGACGATCGGCGGGAATACGAATCCGGCAGCCGCCTCGAGCCCGGCCGCAACGCTGCCCGCCAGCAACAAGCCGATCACGCCGCCGCATACCAGCAACAGCACCGCCTCGGCCAGCAGCAACCCCAGCACGCTGCCACTGGTAAAACCAATAGTCTTGAGTATCGCCAGCTCCGGTATGCGCTCGCGCACGGCCTGCGCCATGGTATTTCCGGTCAGCAGCACCAGCGTAAAGAACACGGCGGCCATGATGGCGCCGACAATCAGGCCGATGTCGCCGAACTGGCTGACGAAGGCAAGCTGGAAGGCGCGCTCGCTTTGCGTCTTCGTCTCATGGTCGGAATTGACGGATATCGCATCGATCGCCTGCGCGATCGCATCGGCGCGCGCGGGATCGGCCACCCTGACCACGTACCAGCCCACACTACCGTTGCCGAAGGCGCGCGCCTCGTCAAAGTAATCCCAGTTGAACAGCAGCGCGTTTTCCTGCGCCTTCTGCTTCGGGTCTGCCACGGTGTAGATGCCGACCAGATCGAAGGTCCAGGTGTTGTTGCCGTCTTTCTGCGGAAAGATCGTGCCTTGGAGCGGAATGCGATCGCCGATCTTCCAGTGAAACTGCTGCGCGAGCCTTGCGCCCACCACAGCGCCGGTGCGAGTATTGCGAAAGGCAGCGCGCTGTGCGGCGCTCAGCCGCCATTCGGGATAGGCATCAATGAAATTCGGCGACACGGCCTCGTTGGCGAAGAAATTCTTCGGATCCTGGTAAATACCGCCGAACCAGTTGGCATAGGTCACATCGGCCACGCCCGGCACCGCCCGGTAGCGCTCCAGCAGGCTCTTGGGCAGCTGCATCGTGAAAGTGATCTTGGAGATCGTCACCAGCCGGTTCAGGCCGTTGACGCTGCTGCCCGCGCCCGCAAAGGCGCCACGCACCGAATCAAGCAGTCCGAACAGCAGGAAGGCCGCGACCACGGACAGCAGCGTAAACAGCGTCCGCATCTTGCGGCGTAGCAGCGCTGCCCAAACCAACTGTAAGTACTTCACGCGGCCGGACGCACGCCGGCATCGGCCAGCGCGCCCTTGTCGAGGTAGACGGTGTGGCGCGCGAATTCCGCCGCCTTCGGATCATGCGTCACAATGATGACGGTCTTGCCGTGATCACGATTCAGCTGCTGCAGCAGGGTCAGCACCTCAGCCGCCGACTGGCGGTCGAGATCGCCGGTGGGTTCGTCGCACACCAGCAGCGCCGGATCGGAAACGATGGCGCGCGCGATTGCCACGCGTTGCTGCTGTCCGCCCGATAGTTCGCCCGGCTTGTGGGCAGCCCGGTCAGCCAGCCCCACGAGCTGCAGCGCGATGTCGGCGCGCGCGCGCCGTTGCGCGCCCGACAGACGCGTGAGCAGCAGCGGCAGTTCCACGTTGCGGCGCGCCGAGAGGGTCGCGAGCAGGTTGTAGAACTGGAACACGAACCCGACATGGGCCGAACGCCATTTCGCCAGCGCGTTCTCGGACAGCTGGTCGATGCGCTCGCCACCCACGTCGATGCTCCCGCCGCTGGGAGCATCCAGACCGCCGATCAGGTTCAAAAGCGTAGTCTTGCCGGAGCCGGATGGCCCCATCAGGGCGACGAAATCGCCGGCCGCGATATCGAGGTTGATGCCATGCAGCACCTCGACCTTCTGCACGCCACGCGTGTAGGTCTTGCTGACATTCTGCAGATGGACCAGCGTATTCATGACTTTCACCTGTCCCCGGCTGACGTGACCCGCGCGCCGTCGACCAGCCCCGCGGGCGGCGCGCGCACCACCTTGATTCCCGCCTCGATGCCAGCCACCGAACGCAGGTCGCCATAGACCTGTCCCGGCGTGACCGGGCGGGAGTGCGCATGCCCGTTTTCGACCGCGTAAACTACACTGCCAACGGCGCCTTCGCCAGCGCTGACCACCGCGCTGGCCGGCACCAGCACACCGGCGACAGCGAGCGCTGGCGCGCCACGGTTCTGCTGCGGCTCGAGGAAGGATACTCGAACGCCCATGTCGGGAAGAATGCGTGGATCCTTCTGGTCGAGCCCGACCCGCACCTTGACGGTCGCTTTGTTACGATCCGCAGTCGGAATGATGGCCACGACGTGCGCGGGGATATTCCAATCCGGATACGCGTCGAGCAGCGCCTGCGTACGCTGCCCCGCCTGCACGCGATTGATGTAGGCCTCGTTCACATCGACCTCAATCTCGAGCGAATCCATGTCGACGATGGTGCCGACTCCAGTGCGCGTAAAGCCGCCGCCGGCCGAGATGGGCGAGATGATCTCGCCGGCCTGCGCGGCCTTGGCGACGATTACACCGGCGAACGGGGCGCGCACCGTACAATAGGCGA
Source organism: Gammaproteobacteria bacterium (assembly GCA_025359205.1). GTDB lineage: Bacteria > Pseudomonadota > Gammaproteobacteria > Steroidobacterales > Steroidobacteraceae > FEN-1191. Next base: position 13,303 of record JANYHD010000029.1, on the reverse strand, counting down.
GCTGCACCTGCGCGCCGCGCAGCGCCGCCTCCGCTACCGTGATCTGCCGCTGCTGCACCTGCAGTTGCGCCTCCAGCGTCGCCTGCTGCGTCATTGCCGCCTCCAGCGACTGCTTTGAGACCAGCTGGCGTTCGATCAGGTCCTGGTCGCGCTGCGCGTCGCGGCGCGCCTGCGCGAGCTGCGCTTCGATCTGCAGCGCCAGCGCTTCGGCTGCGGCGAGCAGCGCGCGCGACTGCGCGACGCTCGCCTGCAGCGCCGAATCGTCGAGCCGCGCCAGCACCTGCCCGACCCGCACGTGTTCGCCTTCCTCGATCAGAACTTCCTTCAGCGTACCGGTGATCTGCGCCGAGACCGTGGCCTGGCGCCGCGCGGTCACATAGCCGCTCGCCTGCAGGATCGCGGCCGGTCCCTGCGCGCTGCTCGGCGCCACCGCCGTGGCGAGCTCCACCGTGTAGGTCTGGCCCCTGAGTTTCCACCAAGCGAAGCCGATCAGCGCCAGCGCCACCACCACCAGTGCAGCCAGCACCGGCCAGCGCCGCCAGGCGCCCGCACCAGCAGCGGGCGCGTCGCGCGCTGCTGCGTCAATCCGCAGTTTTCCCAGCAGTTCGCTGCGCGCGCCCGCACTGCTCTGCTCACTGCCACTATCGGTCATTGACCATCTCCCGCTGATAGCGCCGAATGCGCTCCTGGTATGAACGCGCACCCTGTTCGATCATGGCCAGCTCGCGCGCGCCGGTGGGACGGACTACGCGCGCGGGGGCGCCCAGCACCACGCTACCGTCCGGGATCTCCTTGCCGGGGGTGATCAACGCGCCCGCGCCGACCAGGCAGCGGCTGCCGATCCGCGCACCGTCGAGCACGATCGCGCCGTTGCCGATGAGCGATTCGTCACCGATCGAACAACCGTGCAGCAGCACGCGATGCCCGATCGTCACGTTGCGGCCCACCAGCGTCGGCATGCCAACGTCGCAATGGATCACGGTGGCGTCCTGCACATTGCTACCGTCGCCGATCTCGATGCGCTCGTCGTCGGCGCGCAGCACCGCGTTGAACCAGACGCTGGCGCCCTCGCCCAGCCGCACATCCCCGATCAGTTGTGCGCCGGCGGCAATGTAGTAGTTATCGCTGACGGTGTGCAGCCACTTGCCCTCGAACGCATGGATCATGCCCTCTCCCCCGCCAAAGGCCCGTCAATGACCCGGCACCAGGTCATTGAGACCCGTGCCGCTTACGCCCGGACGATCACGCAACGCGCGGATCACCATGTTGGGCAAACGCGTTTCGTCGGCGGCGAGCGCCGGCGCCTCGCCAGCATCCGCCACGCACAGTATGGCCAGCTCGAAATGTGGCGACAGCCACAGGCGCGTGGCGCCCAGACCGCGCAGGCGGTACATGCTTGGGTCCGCGAAGGGCTCAGCACCCACGGCAGCCGCAGGGCGCGCAAGCCGCTGCACCCAGCCTGCAGGCACGACTTGCGTGCCTTCAAAACGACCGTCGTACAGCAGCAGGTCCGCGATGCGCAGCCAGTCGCTGCTGCGGGCGCGCATGCTCGCTGCCGACCATTGAGCCGGCGCCGCATTGAGCGGTTGCCAGATGTTGCGCGCCAGGAACTGCGCATAGCTGCGACCGCTCGCCCTGGCAATCGCGGCAGCAAGTTGTGCTGGATCCGCCGGTGCCGTTGGCGGCGCGACCTGCCCGTTCTGCGCAACCGCGATGGCGGCGGCCAGTTGCACCAGCGTGTCAGCCAATTCGCCCCCGTCCACCAGGCTGTCAGCGTCGATGCCGTCGTACTGCTCACTCACCAGGTGGCCGTGGCGCGTAATCAGCAGTGCGCGTGCGTGCTTCGCGGTGGCCCAGGCCCGCGCCAGCTCCAGCGGCTGGCGCTCGAAACCTTCCGCGGCAGCATCGGCACGTGGCAAGCCACCGCCATCGCCGCCATCGACTGCCACCGTCCCGGCCGCCATGGTGCCTGCGTCAACAGCAATGGAGCGATGCCACCGCCACGCGCCAGCGGCCGCCAGCAGCGTAGCCAGCGCGAGCAGCCACCAGTAGCCCCGGCGACCCACTAGCTTCTCCGCCCCCGGGATGCGCCCTGCCGCCGCACGGCCCCGCAGTAAATGACGCGGCCTGCGTCCAACTCCAGCTCGTGCGTGACCCGGCGGGGCCAGTCGTCCACGTGGTGGGTGGCGATCACGATGGTTTGTCCCATGGCGCAAAGTCTATCAACCAGCGCGCGCAACCGCGTGCGTGTCGGTGCGTCGAGACCGGTGTAGGGTTCGTCGAGGAGCAAGATATCAGGGTGCGCCGCCAGCGCGCGCGCAAACAGCACGCGGCGCGCCTGGCCGTACGACAAATCGCCGCAGGCGCGCCGGGCCTGGCGCAGCGCTCCAGCCCTGCGGAGTGCGGCCGCCGCGGCGCGGCGCTCGGCCGCCCGCGGCGCGCCGTCGAGCCCATAGGCGCCACGGAGCCCGGCGACCACGCACTCCTGCGCCGTCAGCGCCCTGGGCAGCGCGGCCTGCAACTCCGGCGAAACCCGTCCGATGCGCCGCTGGAATTCATGCAGCGGCAGGCCCGGCGAATGCCCCGGCCGCAGGGTCTCGCCCGCGTTGGCCACCCCGTGATCACCGTACAGCGTAGCCAGCAGCGTCGATTTGCCGCTGCCGTTGGCGCCATGCACGACCCAGCCATCACCTGCGCAGATCTGCAGCGACACCTGACGCAGCGCGGCCGCTCCGCCACGCCAGACCGTAGCGTTTTGCAGTCCGAGCAACGCCGTCCGCGCTCGTGGCGCGCGGCCGGCCTGCCTGGCCGATGCATCGCCGGGGCGCCGCAGCGCGGCGCGCGGCGTCGCGCCGCGCCGCCAGCGCCCGGTGCGCAGGCGCCCGTTGCGCAGTGATGCCAGGTGCGTCGCGCCGGCGGGTGCTTCCTCAAGCCTGTGCGTGGCGTAGATCCACGGCGGCCCGGAACGCCCAAGACTCGCCAGCACCGCCAGCACGCGCACGCGGTTTGCGGCATCGAGCCCATTGAGCGGCTCATCGAGCAGTAGCAGTGCGGGCTTCGACGCCAGTGCGCGCGCCAGCAGCACCAGGCGGCGCTCACCCTGCGAAAGCGCCAGGAATCTTCGCTCCGCCAACGTGTCGATTCCCAGGCGCCGCAGCAGCCGCGTGACCCGCATCCGCTCAACCGCCGTCAGTGTGCGCAAGGGCACGTCGCTGCGCGCGAGGCCGGTGCCGACGATCGCAGTGACCCGGTAATTCCAGCGGTAGTGCTCGTAGCGATCCTGCCGCTCGGCACCAAGGTAAGCGATTTCCTCCTTGACGCCTTGGGGTTCGGCGCTGCGCTCACCGCACCAAAGATAAAGGCGCTGCGTGCACGGCCGCGGCTGCGGCCACACGTCACCGGCAATGAGTTTCAGCAGCTGGGTCTTGCCGGCGCCGTTGGCACCCTGGAGTACCCAGTTCTGTCCCGCGCGGATACGCCACGACAGCTCGTGCAGTATGCGCCGGCCGCTACGCCATAAATCGACGCGCACCAGGTTTAGGGACAGGTGTCGGTGGTGCGGCCAGCGCGGGCGATTCATCGAACGGATGATCGCAAATGCGTCTGCAACTGGCGACAGGCGTGCCGGCGCATCTTGCGTCCGCGCGCGATTGCGGTAGATTGCGCAGCCAATCCCGCGGCAATCGAGTCAGTCAACATGAACAACCTGAATTTCGCGACCACCAGACTTGCACGGCTGGCATGTGTCACCGGTGTTCTGACCGCCCTTGCGGCCTGCAGCCAGGCGCCGGCGCCCGCCACGCCGGAAGCAGCTCCGAATTCAGCAGCCGCACCCGCCGCCGCGGCCACGCCCGCAGCCGCGCCCGCAGCTGCTCCCGCACCCGAGGCGACTCCTACCCCGGCGCCTGCGCCAGCGCCGGCGCCTGCACCGAAGAAAGCCGTTCACAAGGCGCACCGCGCCTCGACCAGCAACTCTGGTTCCGGCACGACCGCCAGCGCAACACCGGCGCCGCCGCGGAGGCCCATGACGGTGTGCAGTAACTGCGGCGTCATCGAGTCCATCACGCCCGTGAAGGAAGAAGGCAAGGGCACGGCCATCGGCGCCGTCGCTGGTGGACTGGCAGGACTCGTGGTCGGCAACCAGATTGGTGGTGGCAACGGCAAGACACTCGCCAAGATTGCCGGCGCTGCCGGCGGCGCGCTGCTGGGCAACAAGATCGAAAAGAAAGTCCGCGCCACTACGCACTACGACATCAAGGTGCGGCTCGACAACGGCACGGAAACCACCGTGAGCCAGGCAAACGAGCCGACGCTGGCGGTCGGCGCCGCGGTGCAGGTGGTAGACGGGGTCGTCGTCGCCAATTAAGCGGGGCCGGTTCCAGCCCGGCTCACGCCGCCGTCGCGCCGCGCGTCAGGAGTCGTCGCGCATCCGCAGCATGAGTTCATGCCGGCGGTAGTCGATGATGAGCGTGTCGAGCAGGCCGAGCGCGTCCATACCGATCAGGACGGACGGTTCCTTGGTCATCTTCCAGTATTCAAAGATGCGCATGTCCGCGAAGGTCATGCGCTTACTTTGAATCTGGATCGGCCCGAACCTGATCGGCGGCGCGCGGCGGCCTTCGCCATCCTGGATGTCATTGGTGACGCCCTCGATCTGATCGACCGAGAAATGTTCCTTGCTATTGCGGCGTATCAGCGCATCGCGCAGCGCCATGTTGGCGACCGTGATCTGGCCACCGGTGTCGATGATGGCCTTGGCATGCACCCACCCCAGCTGCACGTCCGTTACCAGCAAGCGCCCGCGCTCGAGCGTAAACGGCACGGTCATGAAGCCTGCCGCAGCCGGCCGGCCGTGCGAGCGGGAGATGATGATCAAGTCGTGGCGAAAATCGATATACACCCGCTGGTCGGCCAGCCCTTCGTTGCCGAGTATCCCGTCGGCACCGCCGAGCGCATCGGCCAGGATCGGCAACCTCGAATCATTGACCAGCAGATCGCCGACCTGGAGTGAATCCACATGAATCGTCGCCACGGTCGCGCTACCGGTAACTGCGCGCAACCTGACCGGGTGCGAATCATCCGGCTTGATGCCCAGCGCCGCGGCCACTTTGGCGGTGACGCCGGAGCGGCTGGCGCCCGAATCGAGCACCAGGCGGAACGGGCCTTTGCCGTTGATGAACACCGGCGCCCAGATGCGGCCGATCTGGTCGCGGCGGGTCGGAGCCACGTAGCGTGGTTCGGGCGCCTGGATCACGATCTCGGTGATGTCGCTGCTATCGACATTCGTTGGCGCCGGCGCCGCTGCAGGCGCCGCCGCTTCAGGTGCAACGGCGGGCTGGGGCACGGCCGCAGGCGCGGGGCTGGTGTCGCTGGCCTCCGCATGGGCCAGCGTGACGCCGCCGGCGACGATCAGGAGCGGCAGCATGAGTGACTGATACTTCACAGGCGCCATTGTGTCACTGCGCGCGCGCATGTCCACCTTCGTCTGCAACGGGGGCCAGCCGCAGCACCAGCAGGCCGCCCGCGACAAACAGCACGGCGCTGTAGGCGAAAGCCGTGCTCGTGCCGTACAGCGTCCACAGCGTGCCGACCACCACGCTCGAAACCAGGTCGCCGATGCCGTTGACCGTCGCCAGGGTACCGAAGGCCACGCCGTGCTGCCTGTCGCCGACCAGCTGCGCGCACAACGAGTCTTCCAGCGTCTCCTCGAGCGCGACATAGATGCCGCCTACTATGAAGATCGCTCCCAGCGTCCACAGGTTCAGCGGCAGGAACACGATGCCGAGCGCCATCGCGGCGGCGAGAAAGTAGGCGCCGGCGAGCAGCGTGGCCTTGTTCACGCGATCAGCCAGCATGCCGCCAACCATCGCAAATGCAGCGTAGAGCACGTTGTGCAGGACGTAGAGCGCAGTCGCGAGCGTGGCAGCGCGCGCCGCGCCAAGTACCGGCAGGAGTTTTTGCACCGCCAGCAGGATCAGCATGGTATGGGCGAAATCACCGAGTCCGAACAGTCCCACGGCCAGCAGCAGCGCGCGGAAGGGCGCCGGCAGCGCGCGCAGGCTCAGCGCAAAGCCGAGGTGTGAAACGGCCGTGCGCCGCCGTTCCTGCACCGCAAAGGCCATCAGCAGCGCCGCCGCCAAACCAGGGATAAGCGTCAATGCGAAGATCCGCGCGTAGTCGTGCCGCAGCGCCTGCAGTAGCAATACCGCGGTGAGCGGGCCGACGATGGCGCCGCAGGTGTCCATCATGCGCTCGAAGCCGAAGGCGCGGCCGTAGGTCTCGCGTGTCACCGCGGCCGCGAGCAGCGCCTTGCGGACCGGTGTGCGCACGCCGCGCCCGAGCCAGGCCGCAGACCGCGCGAGCAGCACCTGCCATGCACTGGTCGTCAGGGCGATGGCCGCCGTCCCCAGAGCGGTCACCACGTAGCCCGCGACTGCGATGGGTTTGCGCCGTGCCAATCGGTCGGTGTAGTAGCCGGAGGCCATCTTGGTGAAGCTCGCCGCGCCGTCCGCACAGCCTTCGATCATGCCGAGCCAGGCGGCGGCGGCGCCGAAGCTCGCCAGGAACGCGGGCAGCAGCGTGGATGCGATCTCGTGCGACCAGTCGCTGAACAGCGAAGCGAGCCCGATGCCGACGACCGTGCGGTTGAGCCAGCGAGCGCCGACGGGCCTGGTCATGGGTTGCTGGGACTCATCAGTTGCCGGCACTGTGATTGCAGGGCAGGATACCGTACCGTTTCACCTGGCAGCAGACAAACTTGCCGCATTCCCAGCGCGCCATCGATGCCCTGACCACGCAGCTCCACTCGCAGCTCGAGGGACTCCGCGCGGCAGGCACCTACAAGGCTGAACGGCTGCTCGACTCGCCGCAGGGCGCCGTGATCCGCGTTGGGGGACGCGAGGTTATAAACCTGTGCGCGAACAACTACCTCGGCCTCGCCAGTCACCCGGCGGTCATCGCCGCCGCGCACGCGGCGCTAGATCGTTACGGCTATGGCTGTGCCTCGGTGCGCTTCATCTGTGGCACGCAGGGCATTCACGCCGAACTGGAGGCGCGCCTGTCGGCCTTCCTGGGCACCGAGTCCACGATCCTTTATTCCTCGTGCTTCGACGCCAACGGTGGACTGTTCGAAACGCTGCTCGACGAGCAGGACGCCGTGATCTCGGATGCGCTCAACCACGCCTCAATCATCGATGGGATCCGCCTGTGCAAGGCGCGGCGCCTGCGTTACGCCAACCGCGACCTCGGCGAGCTCGAGGCGCGCCTGGTCGAGTCGCACGATGCCCGCACGCGGCTCATCATCACCGACGGCGTATTTTCGATGGACGGCACCTTCGCGCCGCTGGGAGAGATTAGCGCGCTGGCGGAGCGCTACCGCGCGATCCTCGCCGTGGACGACTCGCATGCAACCGGGTTCATCGGCGCGCACGGGCGCGGCACGCACGAGCTGGCGGGGGTGATGAGCCGCGTCGACCTGCTCACCGGCACGCTCGGCAAGGCGCTCGGCGGCGCCTCCGGCGGCTACATCGCGGGCCCGCGCACCCTGATCGAGTGGTTGCGTCAGCGCTCGCGCCCCTACCTGTTCTCGAATTCCATTGCGCCGGTGGTGGCCGCGACCACGCTGGCCGTGCTCGACCTGATTGAGTCCGGCGACGCGCTGCGCCGCCAACTGGCCGGGAACGCCAGCCATTTCCGTGCGCAGATGCAGGCGGCCGGCTTCACACTGGTGCCGGGCGAGCATCCGATCGTGCCGGTCATGCTCGGCGACGCTGCGCTCGCCACGCGCATGGCCAACCGGCTGCTCGAGCTCGGCGTCTACGTCATCGGCTTCTCGTTCCCGGTGGTGCCCGTGGGCAAGGCGCGCATCCGCACGCAGCTCACGGCGGCACATTCCCGTGCGCATCTCGATCAGGCGGTCGCCGCATTCACGACGGCAGGCCGCGAATTTGGCATCCTGGGCGAAAAATCATGAAGGCACTGGTCAAGGCGCAGGCGGAACCCGGCATCTGGATGGCGGAAGTGGCCAAGCCCTCCATCGGCCACAACGATGTGCTGATCCGCATGAAGAAGACCGCGATCTGCGGCACCGATATGCACATCTACCACTGGGACGAGTGGGCGCAGCGCACTATCAAGGTGCCAATGGCGGTCGGGCACGAGTACTGCGGCGAAATCGTCGAGATGGGCAGCGAGGTGCGCGGGCTCAAGCTCGGTGATCGCGTCTCGGGCGAAGGCCATGTGACCTGCGGCTTCTGCCGCAACTGCCGCGCCGGCCGCCGCCACCTGTGCCGCAACACGGTTGGCGTCGGCGTCAACCGGCCGGGCTGCTTCGCGGAATTCATGTCGCTGCCAGCCTCAAACGTATTCAAGCTGCCGCCAGTCATTAGCGACGAGATTGCCTCGATCCTCGACCCGCTCGGCAATGCCACGCACACGGCGCTGTCATTCAATGTCGTGGGTGAAGACGTGCTGATCTCGGGCGCGGGTCCGATCGGCGTCATGGCGGTGGCGATCGCGCGCCACGTCGGTGCGCGCCACGTCGTCATCACCGACGTCAACCCTTACCGCCTCGCGCTCGCGCGCAGGATGGGCGCGTCACTGGCGATCGACGTGCGCAGCGAGAAACTCGAGGACGCGATGGCGCAACTCGGCATGGAAGAGGGCTTCGATGTCGGGCTCGAGATGAGCGGCGCGCCGGCCGCATTCCGCCAGATGCTGCAGACCATGCATCACGGCGGCAGCGTGGCGCTGCTGGGAATCATGCCGGCCGAAACCGGCATCAAGTGGGACGAGGTGATCTTCAAGGGCCTGATGCTCAAAGGCGTATACGGCCGCGAGATGTTCGAGACCTGGTACAAGATGTCGGCCATGCTGCAGTCCGGGCTGGATATCGGCCCGGTGATCACCCACCGCCTGCCGATCGGCCGCTTTCAGGAAGGCTTCGAAGTCATGGCGTCCGGCCAAAGCGGCAAAGTCATCCTCGACTGGGAGAACGCCGCCTGATCAGCACTCCGGAACGTTGACCGCGAGGCCGCCCTGCGAGGTTTCCTTGTAGATCGTGCCCATGTCGTGGCCGGTCTGGCGCATGGTGTTGATGACCTGGTCGAGCGAGACCTTGTGCGAACCGTCGCCATGGAGCGCCAGCCGCGCCGCGCTGATTGCCTTGAGCGAGCCCATCGCATTTCGTTCGATGCAGGGAATCTGCACAAGCCCGGCGACCGGATCGCAGGTCAGGCCGAGGTTGTGCTCCATGCCGATTTCCGCAGCATTTTCGATCTGCTCATTGGTGCCGTGCAGCGCCGATACCAGTCCCGCCGCCGCCATCGAGCAGGCCACCCCCACCTCGCCCTGGCAACCCATCTCGGCGCCTGAAATCGAGGCATTCTTCTTATAGAGCATGCCGATCGCGGCCGCGGAGAGCAGGAAGCGGATCACGCCATCCTCGTCCGCGCCAGACTCGAAGCGCTGATAGTAATGCAACACCGCCGGAACGATGCCGGCCGCGCCGTTGGTCGGCGCTGTGACCATCTGTCCGCCCGCGGCGTTTTCTTCATTGACCGCCAGCGCAAAGGCATTGACCCAGTCCATCGCGTGCATCGGGTCACTCGCATCACCGGATTCGAGCTGCCGGTACAGCTTCGGCGCGCGCCGGCGCACCTTGAGCACGCCGGGCAGCAACCCCTGCGCATGGAAGCCGCGCTGCACGCACTCGCGCATCACGCGCCATAACTCGAGCAGGCCCTGGCGGATTTCGGCGTCGCTGCGCCAGGTACGCTCGCGCGTCATCATCAGCTCATGAATTTCCAGGCCATGCTTCTTGCCGTGCTCGAGCAGCTCGGCGGCCGAGTCGAATTCGTAGGGCGCCTGCGCGCGCTGCGTTCCGGCGCCCGCGGCCTCGCCTTCCTTGATGATGAAGCCGCCGCCGATGCTGTAGTACTCCTCGCGCAGCAGCGTCACGCCCGCGGCATCCTGGGCCGTGAAACGCATGCCGTTCGAGTGACCCGGCAGCACCTGGTCGTGATGGAATAGCAGGTGCCGTGCCTCGTCGAACACAATTTCCCGTTCGCCGCCCAGTCGCAGCTGCTTCGCACTGCGGATACGCTCGACAGTTGGCTCGACCCTGGTGGAATCGATCGATTCCGGCCGCATGCCCTCGAGGCCAAGCAGAATCGCGCGGTCCGTGCAGTGCCCGCGCCCGGTCAGCGCCAGCGACCCGAACAGCTCGGCGGTCAGGCTTGCGGTGCGCGCGAGCAGCCGCTGCGACTGCAGTGACTCGACGAAGGCGCGGGCCGCGTTCATCGGGCCCATGGTGTGCGAACTCGACGGACCGATCCCGATCTTGAAGATTTCGAAGACGCTGAGGTTCATGGAGATAACCGCCTGTCGCCGCCGCGGCCCGGCGAATGTAGCGCTCGCCCAAAACCCGCTTCCTTGCCGCGACACTAGACTATGCCCGAAGGCGGCCGGCGTATGGCTCCAGTGCGACGGCCGTGGTCCCAATACCGTCAGCAGTGCCCACTGTCCGTCAACCGACTCCGCGCTTCACGCCCGGCAGCGCGCACAGCATCTCGTAGAGCAGGTTGGCCGCCAGGAGTGAAGTGGTACCGAAGGGATCGTAGGGTGGCGAGACTTCGACCAGGTCACAGCCGACCAGGTCGAGGCCGGTGCAGCCGCGGATGATCTCCATGCCCTGGATGGTCGTCAATCCGCCGATCTCCGGCGTGCCGGTTCCCGGCGCAAAAGCCGGATCGAGTCCATCAATGTCGAAGCTCATATACACCGGGCCCTTGCCGAGCTGCGCGCGCACCTCGGTCATCAGCGGCACCAGCGAGCGATGCCAGCATTCCTCGGCCTGCACGACACGCATGCCCTGCCGCCGCGTCCAGTCAAAATCGTCCGGCCCATAGCCGGTGGCGCGCAACCCGATCTGCACCGCGCGTTTGCAGTCCAGCAGTCCTTCCTCGACCGCGCGCCGGAACGGGGTGCCGTGGGCGATGCGTTCACCGAACATCTCGTCGTTGACGTCGGCGTGCGCGTCGACGTGCACCAGGCCGACGGGGCCGTGCTTGCGGTACATCGCACGCAGGATCGGCAGCACGATGGTGTGATCGCCGCCCATCGTGAGCGGCACGCAGCCGTGACCAAGAATCTCGTCGTAGGCCCGTTCGATGATCGGGATGGACTTTTCCAGGTTGAAGGTGTTGATCGCGACGTCGCCGATATCGGCCACCTGCAGCGAGTCAAAGGGCCGCGCGCGCGTCGCCATGAGATAGGGACGGATCAGCACCGAGTTCTGGCGGATGTCGCGCGGTCCGAAGCGGGCACCGGCGCGGAGCGAAGTGCCGATGTCGAGCGGCACGCCGACAAAACAGGCATCGAGCCCGGCGGCGGATGCAAATTGCGGCAGGCGCATCATGGTCGCGGGGCCTGCAAAGCGCGGCATCTGGTTGCCGCCCAGCGGTTGGTGGTGTGTCGCCATGGCCGTTCTCGTTAACCTCTGCCCGTTTGAGCGCCTGGGTTACAGAGTACTCCGTCCGAATAATCCGTTACCCATGTGACCGGTAGGACCTTCGAACCGCCGACCACCTGGCTCGAAGTGGCAAGGATGAATAGCTAGGCTTTTGTTTTCAACCACATAGCAGGCCCGCCCTCACGCTACGGTGGCATGAAAGCGCATGGAAGCGCAAGAAACGCTACGTTTTCGCTACGTTCTCTGGCGCCGCCGCGCGCCCTGTTGATGGTCTCACCGGAATGGTGGATAGTTGAATCCACGATGCACGCACACACCGCCAAACAGGACGCGATACAGGCTATCGAACAGCTACCCGATGACGTGCCGCTCGACGAGATCGTCTATCGGCTCTACGTGCTCGACAAGGTGCAGCGGGGCCTGAAAGACGTCGACGCCGGCAATACTTCCTCCGCCGAAGAACTCGCCCGCGAGATCGAGACCTGGTAGAACCCGTGCTCCGCTGGTCTGCACGCGCCCGGGCCGACCTGAAAGCGATCCACGAGTACATCCGCAAGGACTCGCCTCTCAACGCCAAACCGGTCGTGCTGGAGTTCCTGGATCGCGCGTCGCAACTGACCGCCACTCCGCGCGTTGGACGAATCGTTCCGGAACTCGGTGATGCGAAGATCCGCGAGGTGCCCGTTCATTCATGGCGGCTCATTTACCTGGTTCGGGGCAAGGATGTCTTCGTGTTGACGCTGATCCACAAGCGCCGATTGCCAACTCCGCAGCAATTGCGCGATTGACTTGCGGGTACCGAGGGGTTTTCGCCGCTGCTTGAATGTGAAGTCCCAGAACTAAGGTGACATTCTGGCTCCGTTCCCATCCCAGGAGGAGCCCATGAACAAGAACGAACAGAACCGATTGGTGGCCTGGCGTTTGAGGGTGCTGCGTCAAGCCGATGAGGTGCCACGCGGGGTTGCTCACACGTGTCGGCACTATGGTCTCTCTCGCCAAACCTTCTATAAATGGAAAGCAAGGTACAAGAGTCACGGTGAGGCTGGCCTGTGCGATCGCCCCCGAGCTCCTCTACACTTTCCCAGAGCCACTTCCCGCGTGGTGATCTCCAAGATCCTGTATTTGCGCGAGAGATATAAATTTGGGGCTGGTCGGATCGCGAGCTACCTGCATCGCTTCCACGAGATCCACGTGGCGCGCTCCACAGCCCATCGTATCCTGATCCGCTACGGGATGGGCCGGTTACCGGCCAATCACAAGCGTCAGCCGACAGGCCGTCCCTGGCATCGATACGAGAAGCCACAGCCAGGACACCGCCTGCAAATCGACGTTAAATTCCTGGAACGCATCGCCGGATCTAGAAAGCGCCTGTATCAGTTCACAGCGATCGACGACTGCACGCGCATCCGTGTGCTCAAGATCTACGACGTCTGCAACCAGAAGTCAGCGATTAGCTTCGTGGACGAGGTCATCCGACGGCTTCCCTTCAGAGTCCTGGTAATCCAGACAGACAACGGCGCCGAGTTCCAGTCCAACTTCCACTGGCACTTGGAGGGGCAGGACATCCGCCACGTCTACATCCGGCCCAAAACACCCCGCCTGAACGGCAAGGTCGAACGCTCACACCGCGTTGATGAGCAAGAATTTTACCAGCTGCTCGACAAGGACAGCATTGGCGACGACGTCCACTTGTTCAACGATAAGCTCAAAGAATGGGAGGACTATTACAATTACCATCGGCCTCACGGAGCCCTTGATGGGCAGACGCCATACGAGCGGCTCTTGGCCAGAAAAGCCTCTGCCGGAATGTCAGCGAAGTCCTGAGACCTTACA